>JAZTZW010000001.1:0-75588 GCA_045637685.1 Eubacteriales bacterium
CGGGGGAAGCCAACGAGCGCCGCCGGGGGCGGATACAGCGAGTTGGCGGAGTTGCAGCGGTCGATTTTTTGCGGCGGAGCGACCAGCGAAGCCGAACAAAAAAGCGGGTACCGCAAAATTAAATCCCGTATCGAAGCCAAAACAAAGAGGTCGTGCAAAGCACGGCTTTTTTTGTTTTGATTGGAAGGGATTTGAAGGGTGAGCAAAAACAGTGCGGAGGACTGTTTTTGGCACCACAGGTTTGCGAAACGGAGGAAGCGAGAGTGCGGTGGAACCGCATAACGAAAAAGTTTTCATTAAATATTAAGACACCCTAAAGTGTTGAGTATATGAAGTCGTAGTGCTTCTTTTTTTCGTTTCTAAAACGCATTTATATAAATAGAAAAGAATAAATAAAAGAAAATATAGCTTTGATTAACAAAAATTTTGAAGAAATTTAAAAAATGTTGTCGAATAATGATTGAATTGCAGATATTATGATGCTATAATATAATATTGCATTATATAAGTGGAAATTTGCCTTTTTGAAAGTGAACAGTTTTATGGTTAACAAAGAATTAAGAAGATTAAGCCGACGAGAGCTTGTGGATATAATTTTTCAAATGAAGAGAAACGAAGAGAAGCTACAGGAAAAGATAGTTTCTCTTAAAGCGGCACTTGAGATTAAAAGAATCAAAATTGCCAAAGCAGGCTCTATTGCCGATGTTGCGGCAGAGATAACCCAAGTTTTTTCTGCGGCGCAGGCAACCGCAGACCTGTATTTGCGGGAAATAACCGCAATGAAAGAGGATGCAGCAAAAGAGTGTGCCGAAATTATCAAGGAAGCGAAAGAAAGAGCAAAGAAAATCGAAGCGCGGGAAGAAGACAAAAATTCAGATTAAGCGAGATGATTCGATATGTTCAAAAGGTCCAAAAAGGATATAGCCATTCCTTCTTTAAAACAAATACAGCAGGAACGAAAACGGATACGAAGGAAGGATTATTATCGCAAAGCCCTTTGGGGTACGGTTGCGGTTTTGGTGGTTGTTGCGGCGGTTGCGGTTTTGATAGCGACGCTGTTTCTGCCCATACTTCAGATATCCGGCGACAGTATGTCCCCTACGCTGGAGCACGACGAGATAGTAGTTCTTCTTAAAACCAAAAATTTTGAACGGGGCGACCTAATCGGCTTTTATTACCAAGGCAAGATTTTGTTGAAGCGGGTTATCGCTCTGCCTGAGGATGAGGTTGCCATCGACGCTGACGGCAACGTGTACGTTAACGGCGAGCTTTTGGAAGAGAATTATATAACCGAAAAGGAGCTCGGAAATTGCGATCTTGAATTTCCGTACAAGGTTCCCGCCGCGAGCTATTTTGTGTTGGGGGACCGCAGAAACAATTCGGTCGACAGCAGGAATTCCGCGATAGGCACAATAGCGCAGGAAGATATTATCGGTAAGGTGTTTATAAGAGTCTGGCCGTTCCCCAGATTCGGATTCGTATATTAAAGAAATTTTTAGAATCAAGAGAAAGGGGGGAGCACCATGCAGGATATATTGAACGAAAGTCTGGACAAATCAAGGCGAGCCAGAGATCGCAGAAATAGAATCATCGCACTTCTGCTGGTGCTGTCCCTCTTGGTTTCGCTGGACGTGTTTTGGGTTTTACGTCAGCCGGGATTGACTCTTGCAGGTGATGCCGACTGCGGATTTATCGAGCATACCCACGATACCAAATGCCCGCCGTGTCAGCTTATCGAGCACATTCACACGATCGATTGCTATTCCGACAAGAAGGCGGACGTTGAAAGTCAGCTTGAATGGAAGAACATATTCGACGGATATCCTTATACGGGTGATCTGAGACAGGATCTTGTCGGTATTGCAAAAATGCAGGTCGGATATTCCGAAAGCAAAACCAACTTCCAAGTGGGTGACGACGGTGTACGGCGCGGATATAACCGCTACGGCGCTTGGTACGGATCACCATACAGCGATTGGTCTGCGATGTTCGTATCCTACTGTCTGCATTACGCGAACGCGGATGAAACCGAAGTTCCCATAAACTCCGGCGCCGATTCCATGGCTGAGCTTTGGAAAGCGCGCGGCAAATACGCACCCTTAGGCAGCTACAGGCCTAAGGCAGGCGATTTGGTATTCTTTACCGAAAACAGAGTAGGTGTCGTTGCGGAGGTCTATAACACTTCGTTTTACGTAATTTGCGGCGACGTTAACGGCGAAGTGGACAGAAGGCTTTTGTCGATTGCCGATCCTACCGTAACCGGTTGGGGCACGACCGTCGGAACGGTTGCCGAAAACGTTTCGCTTAACTACGACGTGCCTCCGACACTCGGCCGTCCGAACAACAGTCTGCCGGATATTTCCAACGGTCCGGTGCTGCAGATTTTAGAGGGCGATCAGCAAGCCGAGCAACCGATGCGAAGCGGGCGAATGATGCTTGCAACCACATCCGAGGCGATAAACCTCCTTGAATACTTGAAGAGCAAGAAGGGCGATTATTTCTTCACGCTGTTCAATACCGACAACACCGAGCTTCCCAAGGACGGAAACGGAAATTACATCGTACAGGCCGATACCGCTTACAGAATGACGTTGAGCTTCTCGAGCCCCGAGGGCTTTCTGCCCGGCACCTATGAATATCAGGTGCCCAACGGCTTGATGGTTGACGGTGGTGCGGGCGAATTTGTGCTTCAGGACGGCACGAACGTCGGTAACTGGGTGGTTACGAACGACGGCTTGATCACGCTAAACTTCAACGAACATATCAACAGCCGAAGCGATATTACAATCAGTGCGACGCTCGGCATCAACTTTAAGGAGCAGGACGAGCCGATCGACTTCGACGGAAAGATATTCATTACCGTTGAAAAGCCGGGAGAGGGCAAAATACCTACTAGCCTTTCCAAGTGGGGCTCTCAGGGCAACGAGAACAATACCAACGGTCAAACCGATAACGCCAAGATCTATTGGAGAATAATGGTAGAGGGTCATAAGGACTCGCATATCCCCGGAAGCATCCTTACCGACAGACCTCTTTTGGGCACCGATCTCGGTACTCATATATATACCGAATCGGATATGCAGGCGGGTATTTCCTTCGGTGTCTCGCAAATGGATCCGATAACCGGCGCCGAAATCGCTTGGCATCAATGGAGGGTGTACCCCGGAGATCCTAACCTGACTTGGACCGAGGACGGTTGGACCTATACGATGCCTGAAACCGTGCGTTGCGATTTTTGCGGCGAGATTGAATTAGGCAGCGACGCTTGGACCTACTACATCGATTATTCCTCGACCCCGCAAAATGCCGTAGCGGGTACGATGGGTTATATGAACCGCGTCGAAATCGAGGAGCAATACGCCGAGGGCTGGGTGGCGTTCACTCAGGGCTTGATCAACGGCGTAATACACAAAGAAGGCTCGTTTGTTGCCGATGCAGGCGGAGGTACCTTCCGTTGGGAGGTTCAAGCCTCGATTCCCGGTCATGAAGAGGGCAAAAAGGCCGATTACGCTTGGTTCATAATGGACTTCTTGGAAATCCACGACGGAAGCGGCAACGTTATTGACGTTGTCAACAACGAAATGCATCTTTCTACCGTTACTGCAAATTATCACAGTCAGACAATAAACGTACCGAGCATATACGATGCTACCGAAAACGACCCGTTTGCATGGCATGCGTATTGGGGTATGGATAGAAACGGAACGCGCTATGCTTGGCAGATAAACATCGTCTGCAAATGTCGTTGTAATGCAGCAAACTGTGACCGTTGGGAAGGCTGGTGTACGTCTGAATATTGGTACGAGCATGAGGTAAACGACTGGCGTTATAAGGGCTACTGTCAATGCTGGGGTGAACCCGAAACGGTAACATTTAACTTCATCTATGAGACGACGGAGATTGAAAAGATCGAACAATACGGCGGTATGGATTACCGGCTCGTAAACCGAGCCGAGCTTTACAACAAGCCCAAGGAAGGCCCGAACGGCGTTCTGGTTTCTCCTCCGGCTGAGGCAGAGGTGGATATACCCACCATGTTCCAGAAGGAGTTGACACACGACTTTAACGGCTACACCGCTAATTATAAGATTACCGTAAACGAGGGTAAGCTGGTGCTTACAAACGGTGCACCGCTTACGATACACGACGTTATGACGCCGACGCTTGCCTTTATTAACGGTTCGCTTGTGATAACCGCGGAGGACGCGAACGGAAAAATTACGACGCTGCGGCAAGACGTCGATTATACCGTCAAGTACGACGGCTCGGGTGGCGTTAAGGATGAAGACGGCTCTCCGGTGCACGTTCTTGACATTGTGATTTTGCATCCACAGCCGGTCACGTATCTCCTCGATTACGATGCGACGCTGATCATGCCTGAGCAAATAACGGGACACATCAAGTACAGCAACTCTGCGACAATTCATCTGTGGGGTGCGGACATTACCGACTCTACGGTCGAAAAGGTTTACACCGACGTTAACATCGCCGCGAAGAACTTTAAGGTTGATCTTGTAAAGGCAGACTCATTGACGGGCGAGCCGCTTCAGGGCGCAACCTTCGGATTGTTTAACGAAGAGGGCGGCTTGGTTGCCTCGGGCGTGACCGATGCAAACGGTAACATTCACTTTAAAACCGACGTTACTCAGGGTATAATCCTTCGCGAGCACATGCTCTATTATATGCAAGAGCTTCAGGCTCCGCCCGGATATAAGCTTGATAAAACAAAGCATTGGTTCTGCTTCTGCGATACAGTAGACGGTAATTGCAATACCTTCGACGATCTTGCAGGAGACAAAGAGGTTATCCGAATTCCTTTTGAGCAGATCGGTATAGTGCATGTGGATAACCACGTGCTTGAATACGATCTTCCCGAAACCGGCGGAATCGGTATTTATCCCTCGATGCTTGCGAGTGTAACGTTCATCGTTATACCACTTGTATATATGATTCTTCAAAGGCGCAAGCGTGGAAGGAGGGGCAATAGATAAGCTTACCCTTTTACGGCAGATTCGCGCCGAGAAGAATTAAAAAAATCGCTAACAAACAAAAAAAATAAAAAATAAAAAATAAAAAAGTGAAAAAGAAAGGACTTCAAATCATGAAAAAGTTTGTTCCTATTATCCTGGCAGTGGCTATGATTTTGGCCATGAGTATCACCGCATTTGCGGCAGACACCACTACTCTTACCATCACAGGTGAAGATGGAAGAGAGTATGCCGGCTATCAGTTGTTGGGCTTGACCACCAGCCTTAAAGCAGGCGATCACGCTGACTGTGACGGCGAAAACCACAATAAGGATTGCTACAACTACGCTTACACCGTAAACGAAAAGTATGCTGAAATCCTTCAGAACGAAACCTTCTCCTACGCCGAAGACACCCTTTGGGGCGACGAAGGCGAACCTGCTTCCGCAGCAGACGTAACCGACGATCAGATCCTGGATTATCTTGCTGTTCAGACCGGCGACACCTTAGACGCTTATATGTCTATGCGTGAGGTTGCAGATCGTCTTTATCTTGCTATTAAGGAAGAAGGCATCGCTCCCGATGCAACAGACCTTACCGGTAACAACGACGTTATCGCACAGGGCTACTGGATGTTTGCAGACGTTACCGTTCTTGACGGCAACGAAGCAAATTCTTTGGTTATGGTAAACACTGCAGGTCAGGCTTCCATCACCATCAACCCCAAAACCGCACTTCCCACCGTTGAAAAGAAGGTAAAGGATATTGCTGACGGCGAGGATGACGATATTACCGATAACCTCTGGCAGGATTCTGCCGACCACGATATCGGCGATACCGTTCCCTTCAAGCTCACCGCTACTCTTCCCGCAAACGTATCCTACTATCAGGAATACACCATCGTATTCCACGATGCTATGGCCGCAGGCTTGACCTTCGACGCTACTTCCGTAAAGGTCTATATGTACGACTCCAAGCAGAATGCAGATGCTGACACAGCCCTTAGCGACTACGTAATCGACGTTACCGACAACTTTGTTGTTACCACCGAAGATTTGGCTGATACCTGCACCTTCGAAGTAAGCTGCGACAACGTATTGGCTATCGACGGCGTAAACAAGAATACCGCTTTCGTGGTTTACTATGAAGCAACTCTTAACGAAGCTGCTGTTGTCGGCGCAGTCGGTAACCCCAACGAAGTGTTCCTCGAATTCTCCAACAATCCTTACGAAGAAGGCACCGGTGAAACCGAAAAAGACAAGGTAATCGTATTTACCTACGAATTGGTTATTAACAAAACCGATGCAGCAGACGATCCCCTTAAGGGCGCAGGTTTTACCCTCTACAAGAAGGATGCAACCGGTACCTATAATGCTATCGGCGCAGAATTGAAGGGTGCAGATATGACCACCTTCACTTGGAGCGGCCTTGACGATGGCGACTACAAGCTGGTTGAATCCACCGTTCCCGCAGGCTACAACAAGATGGTTGATATCGAATTTGCCATCACCGCTGAACACAGCGAATTGGCAGAAGAACCTACTCTCATCTCTTTGGACGGCGGCGTACTGGGTATTGGCGACGTTACCAACGGTGTTATCACCGAGGATATCGTTAACAACACCGGCACCGTTCTTCCCGAAACCGGTGCAAGAGGCACTATGCTTCTTATCGGCGGCGGCGCATTCCTCGTAATTCTTGCAGCTGTATTTATGATCACCCCCAAGAAGATGTCCGTATACGCTGACTAATCGGAACATAAAAACAAATCGGGCTGTTTAGCTTGAAAAGGCGGCGGATGGTATAACCGCCATCCGCCGCAACCTTTACGGAGTTTTGCTTATAAAGCAGTGGAGAGATGCTTATGAAGAACAATAAAGTAGGTATGCTGTTGGTTCTGATGCTTTTCGTAGGCGTCTGTGGATTGCTTTATCCCTCTGTAAGCCAATATTGGAATACCAAAACCCAAACGCAAGCCGTTGAAAATTATCAAGAAATTCTTGATTCTCTGTCCCACGAAGATTTCGAAGCCTTTTTCGAGGAGGCAGAGGGATATAATACCAAGCTTAGTCAGCTTAATTCCCAATTGTCGGATTACCATCGATTGGAGGGCTATAACGACATATTGAACGTAGGCGAAAACGGTATTATGGGATACGTTTCCATTCCCAAATTGGGGGTGGAAATACCCTTGTATCACGGCACATCCGCCGAGGTGTTGAATATCGCCTGCGGACATTTGGAGGGTACCTCCTTTCCCATTGGGGGAGAAAGCACTCATTGCGTTCTTTCTGCCCACCGCGGTCTGCCCCATGCCAAGCTTTTTACCGAACTGGATAAAATGGAATTGGGAGATACATTTACAATCACCGTATTGGACAGAACTGTCACCTATCAGGTAGACCAAATTAAGGTTGTCCGTCCCAACGAAACCTCGGATATACAGATAGTAGAGGGAGAGGATTTGTGCACCCTGCTTACCTGCACCCCCTATGGAATCAATTCCCACCGATTGTTGGTTCGGGGCACCCGTATAGAAAATGCCGCACCCATTATTCACGTAACCTCCAACGCCTTCAAAATCGATTCGTTGGTGGCAACTCCCATCGTTGCGGCGCCGATCTTGCTTGTATTGCTTATTGTATTAATGGTAAAATATCGGGATAAGGGAAGCAAACCCCTTATCTCCAAGGAGGAAGACGAATGGTCAAAAGAAGAATAGGAATATTCCTTGTCTTGGCTTGTTTTTGCCTGTACTTGGTGCCCTTTTACGTCCAAGCCATTTCCACCTCTGATGCAAAAACCCCTGTTTCGGTGGACGAAAGGTGCTCGTTAACCATATCCTACGGCTTTGAAGGAATCCCTTTTTCGGATTTGCCCGTAAGTCTTTATAAAATCGCAGACGTTTCCGAGGATTTCCAATATACCTTCGTTGATTCCTTTGCCGATTCAAAACTTATTATTAACGGCATCAAAACCCAAGGAGAATGGAACGTTATCCGTTCAACCCTTGAAACCTACATTGTTGCCAACAGCGTAGAGGCAGATTATTCTGCAACCACCGATCAATCGGGCAAGGTCTCCTTTGATGCTCTTAACACGGGGCTGTATTTGGCAATAAACCAACCCATAACCCAAGATGGCTTCAGATATTCCTTCGATTCCGCCTTGTTTGCTCTGCCCAATCTTGATACCGAGGGCAATTGGCAATATAGGGTTGAGGCTACCGCAAAAACTCAAGCGATACCACCTGCTGATGATGATATCGAATATAAGGTTTTAAAGCTTTGGAAGGGTGATTTAGGAAGTCCCGACCGACCCCAAAGTATCGAAATCGAGATATTCCGCAACGAAATAAGCCATGAAACTGTCACGCTTTCCAACGAGAACAATTGGACCTACAGCTGGAAGGCAGAGGATGACGGAACGCAATGGAAGGTTATCGAAAGAAACGTCCCCGCGGGATATATTATGACGGTGGAGGAGAGGGAAACAGCCTTTGTCCTCACCAATACACTTGAGGACGAACCCGATGACCCCATACCGTCTACGGGGGATACCTCCAATGTTTTGATTTATGTAATTCTTATGATAATATCGGGATTTATACTGGTATTCATAGGAAAAACGGGAAAGAGAACTGATTTATGAAGAGCCTGAACAGCAGACTTGTCAGGAAAATTTGTCTTTTAACGGGAGTTGCCTTGCTTGCGGCGGGAATAGCCGTGCTGGTGATTTGGCAATGTGGACTTTACGCTTCGCAAGAAAAAGCCGAGCAATATGCCCAAGCCCTTATGGAGATACTCCCCGAGCCCCAAGCCGCAATTCCCGAGGAACGACGGGATAACGCTATGCCCGCCATTTCCGTGGAGGGTGTGGATTTTGTAGGCGTTATCGAAATGCCTCGATATAATTCCGTTTTGCCCGTATGTGCCCACTGGGGCAAGCCCTCTAAATATCCCTGCCGATTGGAGGGAAGCGTTTACGATAAAACTATCCGAATCGGCGGCACCTCCCAAAAGGGACAGTATGATTTTTACCGGGATATCTCCGTCGGGGATTCTGTGTTTTTCAGAGATGTGGAGGGAAACCGATACGAATATTCGGTAATCGACATTCGTTATGAAAAAAACGCCGACCAAGTCTCTCTCGGCCGCCAAGATTCCGCCCTGACGCTGTTTATCAAAAACACCTACGCCTTTGAATATATAATTGTATACTGTGACGTTTCGAGCTGAGAGCAGATGAGTTTCTCATCGTCAAAAATGTTGTGCACATGAATGGCACCGCTCCTTCTCCGCCAAATAAAAAGAACCATCGTTGATGGTTCTTTTTATTTTGTTCTGAAGGGATTTGAAGGGTGAGCAAAAACAGTCCGGGGGACTATTTTTGGCACAACAGGTTTGCGAAACGGAGGAAGCGAGAGTGCGGTGGAACCGCACAGCAAGCGACGAAGTTCACAAAGAATCCCTCCTTCTCTGCTCGAAATCGACATCGAAAGATGTCGATTTGTTTTTTTAAAACGATGAGCTGTTACAAGAAAAAGGCTCAAAAATGTATATACAACATAAAATTTGTGGTTTGGAATATAACTGAAAAGAAAAATCCTCACAAACTTGTTGACATTTCAACAAGTTTGTGATATAGTCTATGCTTGTTGAGATATCAACAAGTGCCATTTGTTGAATGAATTTAAAATAAGTTTGCTTTTCAAAGCAATAACATTAACAAAAAGGAGTTAACTATAAATGAATAGCGAACAGTTACATCCTAAAAGAGAATTTAAAAGTATTCGTCATATAGTAGAATATGCTGCAAAAACCTACGGTAACAGCACAGCATTTTCTTATCGTTTGAAGCCCAACGACAAGGAAAAAGTCACCGTCAGCTACATTGAGTTCCGTGATGACGTAAGAGCTCTTGCAACTGAAATGCTTTCGCGGAAAATGGAGGGAAAGCATATTGTCGCAATAGGAAAAATGTCTTATGATTTTGTAGTTACATATTATGCTACTCTTCTTATCGGGGCGGTTCTTGTTCCGCTTGATAGAGATTGGAACTCAACAGAATTGGCAAATACAGCAAAAAACGCAGATATCGATTATCTTTTCTGTGATGAAGATCTTTCGGATAAGAGCGAAGAAATCCAACGAATTTGCGATTTAAAATCTCCGATTATCTATTTCGGTGCGGCAGGAGAACAAGGTCTTTCGACTATGATAGCTGAAGGAAGTCGAAAATATTTAGAAGATAGAAGACCGTACTTTGCGGTGGACTTTGATAATCGCAAGCTTTCGCTTCTTGTCTATACCTCGGGAACGACCGGAAAAGGCAAGGGCGTGATGCTTTGTACCGATTCCATTATCCGCAACATGTCTGACGTTTTACCTTATATTGATTTTGCAAAGAAAACCGTTTCGGTTTTGCCGCCACATCATACGTATGGTTCTACCGTTATGCTCATAGGACATGTAATGATTGGAACAGAGGTGTATTTATCCAGCGGCATACGTTATGTGCAAAAGGAACTTATGATGGAAAAGCCCGGTCATCTTGTTTTGGTTCCTCTTTATCTCGAAACCTTTTATCGAAAAATACAAGCAAATATTAAGAACCAAGGTAAAGATGCAATGGTAAGCAATATGATGAAGCTTGCCAAGGTTACCCGAACTGCAAGCTTCGGGCTTATTGATTTAAGAGAAAAGCTCTTTGCCCAGATAAGGAACGCTTTTGGCGGAAGAATAAAAACTATTGTAACGGGAGGCGCGCCGATCAATCAGGAAATAGTTTCGTTTTTTGAAGGATTGGGAATTTCGATTTTAAACGGATATGGCATCACAGAGTGTTCACCGTTAATTTCGGTTAATAGAAGTCTTAATGTTGTGAAGGGTAGTGTCGGAACCGTTCTCGATATGGATGAGGTGAAAATCAGTAAGCCAAACGATGACGGCGAAGGAGAGATTTGTGTTAAAGGTCCCAACGTTATGCTTGGTTACTATAAAGACGAAGAAGCAACCCGCGAGGTGATGGATAACGACGGCTTCTTTAAAACCGGAGACTACGGAAAACTGACCAAGGACCGAATCCTTTATATTACCGGCAGAAAAAAGAATTTGATTATTCTTTCCAACGGTAAAAATGTGTATCCCGAAGAAATTGAAAATGAATTAATTTCTATTCCGGGTGTGCAGGATGTTGTCGTTTATGAGGGACAGAGCCGCAGAGGTATGCAATATAACGCCATTGTCGCGGAGATTTTCCCTGATAACGAGTATATTTCCAAGAATGAAATAAGCGATGTTAAGGCATATTTGCAGCCGTATATTGAAAAATATAACAGGGCTGCAGTTCCGTACAAGAAGATTAATATGGTGAGGATTCGCACAGAAGACTTTCCAAAAAACACTTTGCGAAAAATCATGCGTTTTAAGCTCGATATGAGCATCGATTAAAAACAGAGGTACTTAAATCAAAGAATTGGTTAAAATAGAGAGGCAATCTTATGCAAGAAAGATTTGAAACATTTACTGTTCTTATTAACAGAATAAGCCGCAATATTCGTAAGATTAAAAATCAAGAAATGGCAGAATACAATTTGAGAAGCGCTCATGTTTCGTGTCTTTATTATCTTTATTCTGCCAAAGGTGCAACAGCAACAGACCTTTGTGAACGTTGCGAAGAAGATAAGGCGACGATTTCGCGAGCACTCGATTATCTTGAAACAAATGGTTTTTTGACCTGCGAAGCAAAGAGCGCAAAGAGATACAAAAGCCCGCTTATACTTACCGACAAAGGTTTGGAGGTTGGCAAAAAGATTTCGGACAAGATTAATGGCGTTCTTGATGCAATTAGTGATGGGCTTACCGAGGAAGAAAGAGTGGCATTTTATCGCAGTCTTTCAATCATCAGCGACAGCTTAGATGCTGTTTCCAAAAACAGCGAAAATAAGGAGTAATTATGTTTTTCCCCAAAGCAGTATTTTGCCGTGTTTTTCAAGCGGCATTCAGAATGGCTATGCCGTTTCTTCCGTACAGAGAACCGAAAATCATTAATTCTTGTACAGGAATCGAAAAAGTATTAACCAAAGAAAACGCGACTTCTGTACTTGTCGTCACGGATAAAGGTATTGTCAACAACGGGTTGTTAAAGCCGGTTGAAGAAGCTTTAAAAAAGTGCAATATTTCTTATTGTGTTTACGACGACACACTTCCAAACCCTACCGTTATAAATGTAGAAGAAGCATTAAAGGTGTATTACGGCAATAGCTGTAACGCTATTATTGCTATTGGCGGCGGTTCTGCAATGGACTGCGCCAAAGCGGTCGGTGTTCGTGTTGTATATCCGAAAAGAACGGTTAATCAGTTGGGCGGCAAGCTAAAGGCGTGGCGCAAGCTTCCTACGCTGATTGCTATTCCCACTACCGCAGGCACGGGAAGCGAAACTACGCTTGCGGCGATGATTACCGATTCCGATACGCACCGCAAATATGCAATTATGAGCTTTCCTTTGATTCCTCATTATGCGGTTTTGGATGCATCTTTGACATATTCGTTGCCGCCGCATTTAACCGCAAGTACGGGAATGGATGCACTTACTCATGCGGTTGAAGCCTATATAGGCCGTTCCACAACACAGGAAACAAGAACGCTCGCATTAGAGGCGACAAGGCTTGTATTTGAAAATATTCATATCGCATACTCCGACGGAAAAAATCACGAGGCAAGAGAAAATATGCTTCATGCGGCATATAAGGCGGGCATAGCTTTTTCAAAATCGTACGTTGGATATATCCACGCACTTGCTCATTCGCTTGGTGGTTTTTATGGGACTCCTCACGGCCTTGCCAATACGGTTATTATGCCGTATGTGCTTGAAGCTTACGGCGAAAGTGTATATAAAAAGCTTTATGAGCTTGGGGTCGCAGCCGGAGTTTGCAACGAAACCGATTCGCACAAAATCGGCGCCGAGAAATTTATAAACTCAATAAAGAAGCTCAACGCGGAGATGGGCATTCCCGAAAAATTAACGGGAATAAGAAAAGAAGACATTCCGCATTTGTCAAAGCATGCCGAAAAGGAAGCGAATCCTCTTTATCCTGTGCCGAAGCTTATGACACGAAAGGAACTCGAAAACTTCTATTATAAATTCGCAGATTGGAGCAACTAATATGACAAGCGAACAGATTTCTAACCTGCTTGAAGCGCAAAGAGCATATTATAAAAGCGGCGTAACTATTCCGGTTAAGTTTCGCATCGAACAACTAAAAAAACTTTACGCAACTGTCAAGAAATACGAAAACGAGGTTAACGATGCATTAAAATCCGACCTCGGCAAAAGCAATTACGAAGCATTTATGTGCGAAAGCGGTCTTGTGCTTTCTGAAATTTCTTATATGATACGGCACACAAGGCGATTTGCAAAAAGAAAAACCGTCGCTACACCGATAACCAACTTCGCATCACACAGCTTTAAGCAACCGGTTCCTTATGGAAACACACTCATTATGAGTCCGTGGAATTATCCTTTTCTCTTAACGCTCGACCCTTTGGCGGACGCTATTGCCGCAGGTAATACCGCTATTGTAAAACCAAGTGCGTATTCTCCCGCAACAAGTAAGATTATAGAGAAAATCATAACAGAATGCTTTGCATCCGAATACGTTGCGGTTGTAACAGGCGGCAGAGCCGAAAACGCCGCATTGTTGGAGCAGAAATTTGATTTTGTATTCTTTACCGGAAGTCAAGCTGTGGGTAAAGAGGTACTTCGTCATGCGGCAGAGCATTTAACCCCGACCGTTCTTGAGCTTGGCGGTAAAAGCCCTTGTATTGTGGATAAAAGCGCAAATATCAAGCTCGCGGCAAAACGTATTGTGTTCGGCAAATATCTTAACTGCGGACAGACCTGCGTTGCGCCCGATTACGTTCTTTGCGAGAAAAGCATTAAGGATGAGTTTGTCGCCGAGGTTGTAAGGCAGATTAAAAAGCAGTATGGCGAAAATCCGCTTGCGAACAAAGATTACGGTAAAATCATCAACGAGAAGCACTTCAACCGTCTCTGCTCTCTGATTGATAAAAATAAGGTTGTCATCGGCGGCGAGGTTAATGCCGATACCTGCCAAATCGCACCGACCGTTATGGACAACGTAACAGAAGCAGATGCAGTTATGGGCGAAGAAATCTTTGGCCCTATTATGCCGATTCTTACCTTTGATAATTTCGATTCGCTTATTGATGAACTAAAAGGAAAAGATAAACCGTTAGCTTTATATATTTTTTCAAGCGACAAGAATCATATTAAGCGTGTCACAACCGAGCTTTCTTACGGCGGTGGCTGTATCAATGATGTGGTTGTGCATCTTGCAACAAGCGAAATGGGCTTTGGCGGTGTTGGCGAAAGCGGTATGGGTTCGTATCACGGCAAAGACGGGTTTGAAGCATTTTCTCATTATAAATCTGTTATGGATAAGAAAACGTGGCTGGATTTGCCGATGCGTTATCAGCCGTACAAGAGCAAGCTTTATGAAACGCTTTTACACATTTTCTTGAGGTGAACAAAATGAAAAATAAAATTATGCTTGCGGTAAATACCATAATTATTTCCGCAATCTTTATACTGAATTATTTTTATCAAAGCAACGGCTTTGATTTTACGCTAAAGTGTATTTGTAGCGGCAGTTTTGCTCTGCTCGGTATCATAAACCTTTGTTATGCCGTTACCACCAAGCAAAGCAATAAGAAATTCTATATAGGAATGACTCTCGGCTTAATCCTGGCATTCCTCGGCGACGTTTTAATCGGTTACGATTTTATCGTCGGCGCGGCAACGTTTGCGGTTGGTCATATCTTTTTTGTGGTTGCATACTGCTTTATGCAAAGGATGCAGAAGCTTGACTATATATTTGGCGGCACGTTATTTCTCGGTTGCTTGATATTTCTTCTGTTCTGTCCGCTTCTCAACTTTGATGTAGCGGTATTCCGTATTGTATGTATCGTATATGCGCTAATTATTTCCGTTATGCTCGGCAAAGCATTGGGGAACTTCGTTCGCGAAAAAAATCTTGTCAACGGAACGATTGCGGTGGCAAGTGCCCTATTCTTTTTCTCGGATTTAATGTTGGTTTTTGATAGGTTTATCGGTCTTTGGGGCTGGACGGATAATGCGTGTATGGGAACCTACTATCCGGCATTGTGCTTCTTGGCACTTTCGATGTATATGAAGTCGATAAAACGCAACTAAATATTCCCTAAACGTAAAATAGAAAAACACCCCTTGCGACGTATAATCGCAAGGGGTATTTTTGTGCCTTTTATGGCGCGGAAGCAACCCCACGGTTCTACCGAGGGAAGATAAAAAACTTCATATATCAAAAATCACTTGCAAAATGCTTGCGCGTATAATATAATAGAGGTGATTAAATATGTATATATTTTGCATAGTTTTTCTTTCTGCGCTTGCCGCATTGGGCGTGGCTTTGAGCCTGCTTGAAATCGTTCGGGCGTGCCGCGCAAGGAACACAGAATATATATGCGTTTGCTTCCGCGAGGAGCTTGTTTTAAAGGATTGCGAGCCCGATATGCTTATTATCTGCCGTACCGATGCCGAGCAGGAGGAGATAATAAAGCGTGTTTGCAAGGGCGAAAGCAGGACTGTTTATATAAAAAAGTGTTGAAATTTACAGAAAGAGGTAAAAGGGTTTGGGCGAGCTGTATCTTGACGGCGTTGTTGAAGACATAATATATTCAAACGGCGAAAACGGATACACCGTTTGCACCATAAATTGCGGCGGCGAGCCGGTGACGATTGTCGGAATTATGCCCTATATCGGCGAGGGCGAAACCGTGCGCGTTCAGGGCGAATGGCAAATGCATTCCACCTTTGGGCGGCAGTTCAGGGTAGATTATTTCGAAAAAAAGCTCCCTACCACCTCGTCGGCAATACTTAAATACCTTGCGTCGGGCGCGATAAAGGGGGTTGGCCCCGTTACCGCCGAAAGAATTGTTGAACGCTTCGGCGAGGATACTCTCGATATTATCGAAAACAACCCGCGCTGGCTTTGCGATATCCGCGGTATTTCGCCCAAGCGCGCCGACGAGATACACAAAAATTACGTAGAGCAGTTCGGTATGCGTACCGTTATGATGTTTTGTAACGAATTTTTCGGACCCGCGCTTTCGGTAAAGATATTCAAGGCATACGGCTCGGCGGCGATAGATATTATAAAAGCGACGCCCTACCGCTTGTGCGCCGATATTCAGGGTATCGGGTTTGAAAAGGCGGACAGAGTTGCGATGTCTGTCGGTATAGCTGTCGACAGTCCCGACAGAGCCGATGCGGGCGTGGTTCATACCCTTAACGTTGCTTCGGTAAACGGCGGTCATTGTTATCTTCCCGAAGCCGAGCTTATTTCTGCGGCTGCCCGAGTGCTTGGCGTTAACGAAGAGGTTGCGCGTGCGGCGGCGGAACGGCTTTGCTCGTTAGAAAGAATAAAAAAATTCGACGTGGGCGAATATACTGCCTACGCTCTTGCCGAGCTTTATTCGGCAGAGGTATATATTGCCGCAAAGCTTCAATCGCTTTCGGAATTCAAGTTCCCCTTTGTGCTGGAGGGGCTTGACGAGCAGATAACCGTGCTCGAGGAAAAATACGGAATAAGCTACGCGCCCGAACAGCGCGAGGCAATCTCTTATGCACTGACCGGCGGCGTTACCGTTATTACCGGCGGCCCCGGTACCGGTAAAACGACGGTTATAAAGGCGATACTTGATATTTGCAATATATTAAAATTTTCCTGCGTGCTTGCCGCGCCTACGGGCAGAGCGGCAAAGAGGATGTTTGAATCCTCGGGTAAGGAAGCAAAAACGATACACCGTATGCTCGAAGCGAGCGTTTCGGATAACGGACATCACCACTTTCAGCGCGACGAGCAAAACCCGATAGCGCAAAAGGTAATTATTATTGACGAAACCTCGATGGTCGATACAAACCTTATGTGTGCGCTTCTTAAAGCGGTAAAGCTCGGAAGCTATTTAATACTTATCGGCGACCCCGACCAGCTTCCCCCCGTAGGTCCCGGCAACTGCTTGAACGATATAATAAATTCGAAAAAATTCAATGTCGTAAGGCTTGATAAGATATTCCGTCAAGCCGAGCAGAGTCTTATAGTTGTAAACGCTCACGCGATAAACCGCGGCGAAATGCCGATAATAAATTCCCGCGATAACGATTTCTTTTTTGTAGAAAAGCAAAGCAGCGATGAAATAAAAAAACTGCTCGTTGCCTTCGTTGCCGAAAGGCTTCCTAAGCGTTACAATGCCGACCCGTTAGAGGATATTCAGGTAATTTCCTGCACGCGTAAGGGCTCTTTGGGAACTTATGAGCTGAACGCGCTGTTTCAGGAGGTTTTGAACCCGAAAAGTCCGAAAAAACGCGAGAAAAAGTACGGAAGCGTGCTTTTCCGCGAGGGCGATAAGGTAATGCAGATAAAGAACGATTACGACCTTGAATGGCGGCGCGGTGCAGAGGAAGGCACGGGTGTTTTCAACGGCGATATAGGAAGAATAGCCGAAATAGATACGCGCGCCGAGATAATGACGATCGATTTCGAGGGCAGGATAACCGAATACGATTTTTCACAGCTCGACGAGTTGGAGCACGCGTACGCCGTAACGGCACACAAAAGTCAGGGCAGCGAATACAGAATAGTCGTTATTCCGTCGTTCGACGCACCCTTTCCGCTTATGACGCGCAATCTGCTTTATACCGCGGTCACCCGCGCGAAGGATATGGTGGTCATAGTCGGTTCAAGCCGTTCGCTTTCGGTAATGGTTGGCAACGCAAGAATCCCCGTGCGCCACACCTCGCTTAAGCATCTTTTGGAGCTGTTGTGAAAATAAATCACGCTTCTCCCTTGTCTTGCGCCGTTTGCGGATTTTACGCTTGCCATAACGAGCTTCCGTTTTGCGTTGATTGCCTGAACGAGCTTCAAAAAATTCTGACAACTACCTGCCGAGGCTGTAAAAAATCGCCGTCCGCGTGCGTATGCCCCGAAAACAGCGAGCTGCGCTTTGCTTTTTATTACAACGGATATTTTGCCCGCCGATTCATTTATATGAACAAAATCCACGCCGACCCGCGCATTATGGATTTTTGGGCGGAGCTTGCGGTTGCCGCAAGCGGTGTTAATCCGAAATCCTACGATGCCGTTGCGTTTGTTCCGAGAGCGAAAAAGAACAGAAGGCGTTACGGCTACGACCAGTCCGAGATTTTTGCAAAATCGCTTTCAAAGCTTTACGGCATTAAGCTTATAAACGTGCTTGAGTGTACGGGCAAAAAGGACCAAAAGCTTTTAAGCCGTGCCGAGCGCTATAAAAATATGGTCGGTCGCTTTAGGATAAGAGAAGATTTTAAAAAAGAAAATACTTATAACAAAATTTTGCTGGTGGACGACGTTTGCACCACAGGCGCGACGATAAAGGCTTGCGCCGATATTCTGCGCGGCGATATTGCCCGCAGCGTTGTGCCGTTAGTTCTTGCAAAAACAGATTCGAACAATAAAAGAGGAGAGCAAAAATGAAAACCAACGACCTTATCCGTATTGCCGCAGGCGAGCTTCTTTGCACGATTTCGCGCAAGAAGGGCGGTATAGCACTTTATTCTCTTCGCGACAGAAAGATAAAAAAGAACTTTCTAACAATCGAACGCCCGCTGTTTAGTCTTACCGCGCGTGCGCTCGCAAACGACGATACAATTACCGTTTCCTCGGATTCGGGGTGGAAAAGCGTTCTTGTCGAATCGGCGGGGGGCGATACCGTCTTTCTGCTTTCGGGCAACGAAGAGCTTAAAGACGTCACCGTCGTGCTTTGCGCTCATACCGTTGGAAATCGAATAGAATGGTCGGCAAATCTTATAAGCGGAAATAACGATTACAGCCTTTATTCCTGCGATTACCCGATTATTTCATTCGATGCGAAGAAGGACGTTTGGTTTATGTCGCCCAACGGCCCCGGTGAGCTTTGGAACGGCGCAGAGGAATGCCGCTCCTGTCAGGATTACCCCTCCTACGGCGCGAGTATGCAGTTTATGGCGTTCTGGAACAAAAAGTGGAGAAGAGGTATATATTACGGTCTTCACGATGCATCTCCCGCATATAAAAAGATTTATTTCGAAAAGAAGAAAAACGAAAAGCACTTTGCGCTTTGCGGAAAATTACCGCTTACCGATATAAATTCTCCCTGCAACACTCAATCGCTTTGCGGTGTATGTGTTTGGGAAATATTCGACGGCGATTGGTACGACGCTTCGCAGATATACCGTGATTTCTTTATAAACAACGCGGTTTGGAAGCCCGATACCGATGAAAACGGAAGAAAAGACACCCCCGATTGGATGAAGCAGGAAAACCATTGGTGGATAGTTCGAATGAAGGACGACGAGCAATATGTCGATGACGTTCTTAAAGCGAACGCCGATTTGGGATATGACAGCCCGATTCACCTTTACGACTGGTTTAAAATCCCCTACGATAACGATTATCCCCACTATTTCCCCGCAAAGGAAGCCTTTTACAGCGGTGTTAAGCGCTTGCAGGAAAACGGCGTAAGGGTTATGCCCTATATTAACGCCCGCCTTTGGGATACAAAGGATAGGGGTATGGAGGATTGGGAATGGTCGGAAAAGGCAAAGCCGAACTGCACCAAGGACAGAAACGGAACACCGTTTATCGAAACCTATAATTCCAAGGAAGCCGACGGCACTCCCGTAAAGCATTCGATAATGTGTCCCTCCACCGCCTGCTGGCAGGAAACCGTTACCGCGCTTGTGGACAAGCTTTTGAACGAGGTTGGCGTAAACGCGGTTTATATGGACCAGATTGCGGCGGCGGCGCCGAAGCTGTGCGAGGATAGAACGCATTCTCACCGCGCGGGCGGCGGTACTTGGTGGGTAGAGGGCTATAATAACCTGCTCGACCACGTAAACCGAGTGCGCCCCGAGGGAAGCGCGCTTTCTACCGAATGTACGGCAGACCCCTTTATGAAGCGTATGCAGGCATACCTTACTTGGCTTTGGGTGCATAACCGTCAAGTACCCGCGTTCGTTGCTGTATATGCGGGCTACGTTTCTATGTTCGGCAGAAATTACCGTTATATGCCTTACGACGACGATGAAGGTCAGCGCATAAATATCGCGCAGTCGTTCACCTTCGGCGAACAGCTTGGCTGGAACGCGCCCGACCTTTATTTGCAAATGAAGCACAAGGATTTTTATAAAAAGTGCGTTCACGAAAGGGCACGCGTCGGCTCTTATATGTATAACGGCAGGCTTTTGCGCTCGCCCGAATTTGAAGACGACCAGCCTGTAATCCGCACCACCCGCTGCAAGGAGGCTTACGGCGGACTTGTCGAGCATAGCGCAATCTTTTCCGAGCATTGGGAAAGAAACGATGGCAAGCGTTTGCTTCTTATCGTAAATGCAGGCGAAGCCGAGGCAGAGGTAAAATACACCTACGGTCTTGAAGACGGCAAATACACTCTTTCGGGCGATGCCGAAGGTGTAATGGTTATCGAAAACGGCTGTGGCAGCGCAAAGATACCCCCGCTTTCGATAGTGTATGCAACGGTGGAATAAAACCGTTTGAACGGAGTTTTTAAATGTTATTTTCTTTCTTTCGGCCTGATATGGCGTTTTGCGACGTTTATACCATAAACCCCGAGGCTCTGCGCGAGCTCGGGGTAAAGGGCGTTGTTTTCGATATAGATAACACAATAGCTCCTTACGAGGTCGAGCGTCCCACCGAAAAAATGAAGGAATATTTTGCGTCGCTTCGCGATGCGGGCATTAAAATGGCGTTCGTTTCGAACAACAAGGGTCCGCGCGTTACGGTATTTAACGAAAGCCTTGGGCTTTACTACGTTTGCAAGGCGGGCAAGCCTTCGCCAAAGGGCGTAAGAAGGTGTATTGCACATTTTGAGCTCGAAAACGATCAGGTGCTTGCCGTTGGCGACCAGATATTTACCGATTGCCTTGCGGCGCACCGTGCGGGCATAAGGTTTGCGCTAGTAAAGCCGATACAGCCTGTCGAAAGCAGATTTTTCCGTTTCAAAAGGTTTTTCGAGCGTCCGTTTGTTAAAAAGCTCGATTGGTTAAATCCAAAAAACGCTCTGGCAAAGATAAGAAAGAACAAGGCAAAGGATAAATAATATGAGTGCAAAATTCGGACCGGGCGGCAACTCGGAGGCTTTTCGTGCCGCAGGCTTGAAATCGACTTTGCAAGCCCCGCGCTTCGTGCGCGAGCTCGGCTTGGAGGCGTATGAATACGAAGCTGGCAACGGCATTACCGGCAGCAACGAAATGTTTTTGGCTGTCGGAGCAAAGGCGCGTGAGCACGGAATAAAAATGTCGTTCCACGCACCCTATTTTATATCGCTTTCCTCGGTAGAAAAGGAAAAACGCGATAACAGCGTTGAATACATACGCAGAAGTGCGGAGGTCAGCACGCTTTTAGGCGCGAATATAATGGTCGTGCATTGTGGCTCCTGCGCGAAAATAAGCCGCGAAACCGCGATGGAATATGCCCGCGAAACGCTTGAAAATACGGCGATAATGATGCAGGATAACGGCTTTTTGCCGCTTGTCGGCATAGAAACCATGGGCAAGGTGAACCAATTAGGCACGCTTGACGAGGTGTTAACGCTTTGCAAGACCGCAAAATGCTTTGCTCCCGTAGTGGATTTCGGGCATTTAAACGCGCGTGACAGAGGTGTTTTTTACACCGCCGACGATTATAAGCGGGTGTTCGACCGTATTTCAAAAGAATTGGGCGCGGAGTATGCCGAAAATCTGCATTGTCATTTTTCGAAGATAATGTTTACCGATATGGGTGAAAAAAAGCACCTTACCTTTGATGACGATGTTTACGGACCGAATTTCGAGCCGTTGGCAGAGGCTATGGTTTCGCTCGGCGTGTCGCCCACAATTATTTGTGAATCTGCGGGCACGCAGTCGGACGATGCCGTTATTATGAAAATGTTATATGAAAGAGAAAAAATCAAACAGAACAAAAACTAAAAAAATCAGAAGCAGAGCATATAAAATAATACGAAATACTCTGATAACGCTTGTTATTCTCGGTATTCTTGCCGTCGCGGTTTGCAATATAGTTGTCATCGCCTCTGCAAAGGCGCACATATTGACCTTTGACGAGGCAAAGGAGCTTACCGATATCGATTGCATTATCGTGCTTGGCGCGGGGTTGAAGTCGGACGGTAGCCCCTCGAATCTGCTTTATGAGCGCATTCTTTGCGGTGCCGAGCTTTATCTTGCGGGCGCATCGGACAGATTGCTTTTAAGCGGCGACCATTCGCGCGTTGATTACAACGAGGTCGGCGCGATGAAGAAATATATGCTCGACCGCGGGATAGAGGCAAACGTCGTCTTTACCGACCACGCGGGGTTAGATACCTACGATACGATGTACCGCGCGAAGGAGATTTTCAAGGCGAAGCGCGTAATCGTTGTAACGCAGGGCTTTCACCTTTCGCGCGCGGTGTTTATCGCAAACGCATTGGGGCTGGAGGCATACGGCGTCGATTGTGATACCGGCGTTTACGGCAGAAATATAATGAACGATATAAGAGAAATAGCCGCAAGACCGAAATACGTGCTCGATGCCGTTTTTAAGCCCGAGCCGCAGTATTTGGGCGAGGCAATACCTATATGGGGAGAAGCGTCCGCATCGGACGGTTGATTAACAGCTATGAAATTTAACGAAATTACCATTCACACCACCACCGCGGGAAGCGAGGTCGTTTCCGGCGTGCTCTTTAACGAGGGCATAACCTGCTTTTCGGTAGAAGACCCGCGCGACCTTGCGGAGCTGCTTGAAAACAAATACGTTCCTGTTGATTACGTCGAGGAAGGTCTGCTTCGCGAGGATGGCGACGTTCTTGTGCGCGTTTACCTTGCCGAAAACGAGCAGGGACAGCTTCAGTTAGAGGGCATTCTTGCAGGCATAGAAAGGCTTAAGGCATTGAACGAGGAATGGCTCGGAAGCTTGGAAACCGAGCTTTCGGTGACCGATGAAAAGGATTGGGAAAACAACTGGAAGCAGTATTTCCACCCGCTTCCCATCGGCGAAAAATTCCTTGTTGTTCCCTCGTGGGAAAAGGAAGAGGGCAACGGCAGAGTTGTTATCGAAATAGACCCCGCATCGTCGTTCGGCACGGGCAGGCACGAAACCACCGCGCTTTGCCTCGAAGCGCTCGAAAAGCTTTCGCCCGAGGGCAAGGATGTTCTCGATATGGGTTGCGGAAGCGGTATTTTGGGTATCGGCGCGGCTTTGCTCGGAAGCGAGCATATCGACGCTGTGGATATCGATATGGTGGCTACCCGTATTGCAGAGGAAAACGCAGAAAAGAACGCCGTTTCGAAGGAAACGATGTCGGTATATTGCGGCAACGTGCTTACCGATGAAGCGCTTTGGAATTTCTTTGCCGAAAAGAAATACGGCATTATTCTTGCAAATATTGTTGCGGATATTATCAGCGATATGCTTCCGCTTTTCGATTCCTGCCTGCTTCCCGACGGAAGAATGGTCTGCTCGGGTATTATTTCTCCGCGTAAGGAATTCGTGCTCGATGCACTTGAAGCCAACGGCTTTGAGGTAGAGGAGCTTAAAGAAAAGAACGATTGGGTGGCAATAGTATGCCGAAAGAAATAAACGAAATTGAGCGTGAAATGCGCTCGCTCGAGCAACAGCTTGAATACCATTCGCGCCTTTATTACGAGCTGGATTCGCCGATAATTCAGGACGAGGAATACGATGCACTTTTTCAGCGGCTTGTGATTTTGGAACGCGAGCATCCCGAGCTTGCAAACCCCAACTCGCCTACACAGCGAGTTGGCGGTAAGGTTGCCGAACGTTTTAACGAGGTGCGTCACGAAATTCCTATGGACTCCTTCGATAAGATATTTTCGGAGGAAGAAATACTCGAATTTGTGAATAAAATAAAAGCCGAATACCCCGAGGCGGAATTTACCGTCGAGAAAAAGTTCGACGGTCTTTCGGTTTCGCTCGAATATATCGACGGAGTATTTACTCGCGGTCTTACCCGCGGCGACGGTATTTTCGGCGAGGATGTGACCGAAAACATAAAAACCATAAAGTCTGTTCCGCTTAAATTAAACGGCGGAAAGGGCAAAATTATCGTCCGCGGCGAGGTGTATATGCCAAGACGTGTGTTCGCACGGCTTAACGAAAAGCGCGAAGCGAACGGCGAAAAGACCTTTGCAAACCCGCGTAACGCCGCGGCGGGGTCGTTGCGCCAGCTCGATTCGAAAATATGCGCCGAACGCGGCTTGCAGATATTTGTTTTTAATCTTCAGCTTGCCGATAATATGCCCGAAAGCCATACCGAATCGCTTAAATATCTTACCGAATTGGGCTTTACCGTTTCGGAAGGCGTTACGCTTTGTAAAACCGCTGAGGAAGCGGTTGCGGCTGTGCAAGCGATAGGCGATTCTCGCCCCGCGCTTGCTTACGATACCGACGGCGCGGTAATTAAGGTGGATAAGCTTTCGATACGCGAACGGTTGGGCAGTACATCTGCCGCACCGCGTTGGGCTGTGGCTTATAAATTCCCCGCAGAAATAGTAGAAACCGAGCTTGCCGATATTGATATTCAGGTTGGCAGAACGGGCGTGCTTACCCCGCGTGCAGTGCTTAAACCCGTGCATCTTGCGGGCAGTACGGTTTCCTATGCGACGCTTCACAATATCGATTTTATACGCGAACGCGACGTGCGTATAGGCGATACGGTAAGGCTTCGCAAGGCGGGCGATATTATACCCGAAATAATCTCGGTGGTAAGCGAAAAGCGCGACCCGAACGCTTTGCCGTTCGAAATGCCGAGCTCTTGCCCCTCTTGCGGCGAAAAGGTCCTGCGTGAAAACGGAGAGGTAGCGATTCGTTGCATAAACCCCGATTGTCCCGCACAGTTGAGCAGAAGTATAATACATTTCGTATCGCGTTCTGCAATGAATATTGACAATCTGGGTGAAAGTGTGGTAGAACAGTTTATAGCAAACGGTCTTATAAAAAGCGCGGCAGACCTTTATTATCTAAAAAAAGAGGATATCGCCTCGCTTGAACGTATGGGCGATAAAAGCGCGCAGAATATTATCGATGCGATCGAAAAAAGCAAGCAAGCAGGGCTTGAACGCCTGCTTTGCGGGCTCGGCATACGCCATATCGGCGAAAAGGCGGCGCAATCGCTTGCTTCGCGCTTCGGCGATATTCATTCGGTTATGAACGCAAGCGTCGAGGAGCTTTGCGCGGTAGATGATATCGGCGTCGAATCCGCCGAATCGGTGGTGCGCTTCTTTAGCGGTGAGCACGCAAAAAATCTCGTTGCGCGTTTGCTTGCCGCAGGCGTTTCGGGCGAAAGCAAGGAAAAGCCCTTGGGAAATTCGCTCGAGGGAAAAACAATAGTCGTTACCGGCACGCTTCCTACGCTTAAAAGGCAGGAGGCAGAGGCGCTTATTCGTCTGCACGGCGGAAGTGCAAGCGGTTCGGTTTCGAAAAAAACAAGCTTTGTGCTTTGCGGAACAGACGCGGGCAGTAAGCTGACCAAAGCAATTTCTCTTGGCATACCCGTTATAAACGAGGAAGAATTCCTCGCGATGATAAACAACTAAAACGCTGTGAAGCAAAAAAGGAGAAACAAAATGGACTATTCTAAACTTCCCGTATTTGCCGAAGCCGATATTGTAGTTTGCGGCGGCGGTACGGCAGGCGCGTTTGCCGCAAAGGCGGCAGCAGATATGGGCAAGAACGTACTTATCGTTGAGCAGTTTGGCTCGCTCGGCGGCACTGCCACCAACGGTCTTGTTCTTCCGATAATGCACACCCATATTCCCGAAAATCCCCAATGCTCTTATATTTCTAACATCGTGCGCGATAAGCTTACCGAGTTCGGCGCGCAGTATAACAACGGTGCGAACTTCGACCCGCTCGTGCTTAAATCGGTGCTTGAAACCATGTGCGACGAAGCAGGCGTAAGAATTCTGCTTCACACCTTTATCGCCGAAGCTATTGTAAACGACGGCAAGCTCGAAGCTATCGTGGTTGCAAACAAAAACGGCTTGGGTCTTATTAAGGGTAAAATATTCATCGACGGTACGGGCGATGGCGACGTTTGCGTGCGCGCAGGCGCGGGCTACACCAAGGGCAACCCCGAAACCGGCAAGAATCAGCCCATCTCGCTCCGTTATCTCGTTGCGAACGTCGATACTCAGGCGTTCGGCGAATTTATAAGAGAAACCGTAGAAAAGACAGGCAAGAGCTACGGCGCAAGCTTCGACGGCAAAACCGTTTACGTTGCTTGCTGTGCGGGTGACCATTGGACCTTCGCGGAAATCTTCGACGAGGCTATTAAAAACGGCGATCTGGAAGAAGACGACAAAAACTATTGGCAGGGATTTCCTGTTGCGGGCAGAGAAAACGCAATCGCATTCAACAACCCCGAGTTTTTCGATGATGTCGACGGCACAGATCCCGAACATCTTACCAAAACCCAGATTCGCGGCAAACAGCGCATACTCCGTCAGCTTCAGTTCTATAAAAAGTATATGAAGGGCTTCGAAAATGCGTATATCGCAGAAATCGCGTCGCAGGTCGGCATTCGCGAAAGCCGCAATATCGAAACCGAATACGTGCTAACCGCTACAGACCTTCTTCGCCGCATTAAGTTCGACGATATGTTCTGTCAATCGAACTACCCCGTAGATATACACGGCAAACAGCTTAAATGCGAAGCTAATCTCGCTCCCGTCGACGACGGAAAGCCTTGGTACGAAATTCCTTACCGTTCGCTCGTTGTCAAGGGCATCGATAACCTTTATATCACCGGCCGTTGCCTCGGCGCGGAATTCCTCGCACAGAGCTCGCTCCGCGTACAGCATTCTGTTCGCGCATCGGGCGAAGCGGCAGGCATCGGTGCGGCGCTTTCGCTCGATAACGGCGTTCTCCCTCGCGATATCAATGGCGCAGAAGTTCGCGGCATTATGATCGAAAAGGGCGCACACTTCGTGCTTTAATGGCGTCTGCACGGCACATACAGATAAACAACAAACAAAACGGCAGGTTTTCCTGCCGTTTTGCCGCAATTCGAGGAAAAGAATATGAAAGAAATACAAGATATTCCCCTTCAAGAGTTGAACGAAGCTCCCGATTTGTCTGACGAAAAAAGCAAAAGAAACGATGAATTTATCGAAAAAATTCTTTCTGTGTATCGGTACAATACGAAAATAGAAGAAATTACCGCTAAAATATTGCTTCTTGATATGACCTATTCGGCAGGCTTGCGTTTTCATTTTAGCGCTGAATTCACTATTGCAGATTTAGCAGTAGGTATTCAGGCTATCCCCGAATTAGATAAAATGATAGAAAGCGGCAGTGCAGAAGCAGTTACTCGCATTCTCGGTATTAACGATAAGGTAAATCTATTCTCGTTTGCCTCGAAGTATTGCTTTATTCATAATTTTTATTGCTACGGTAAAGACGATTTCAGCATATACGATTCGGCTGTCGAGGAAAATCTTCCGAATTATTCAAAATATAGCCGTGCACAGCTTGAAAAATGGAGAAAAGAACGGAATTATTCCGCTTTCAATAGATGTGTCGGTGAATGTTTGAGCGAGCAAGGTATAAAAACCGATAAGATGCGCTATAAATTCGACAGATTTTTATGGAATCAAAAGAGGGCGAACAAAAAATGAAAAAAAGTATAGCTGTGCTATTGATGGTTGCACTTCTGTTGACTATGATTTCGGTTATGGGCATACACGCCGTTACCGAAGAAGCGGTGCTGACATATACCGTCAACTACGTTGTATTTGGGGAAACCGAAACGGCAACAAAAAACAAAGGTGAGCATTTGACAATTAAAGGATGCTCTCGTTCAGGTTACGTATTCAAGGGCTGGGCTTTGGAAAAGGGCGGAATAGAGGGTTACGACTTCGGAGAGGTTTATTCGAACGACGAAGATATTACTCTTTATGCGATTTTGGGGCTTGCTTGCGGCAATCTCGGTTGCTCTAACGGATACCTGTTGACGATTCCCTGCACCAATAAAAGCTGTAACGGAGGCAAGGTGAGCATGGTTTGCACCGATTGTAAAGGGAGCGGAAGCATTACCGAAAAGAAAAACTGCTCCTATTGCGGTGCCGACGGAAAGGTAGGCTCTGACGTATGGAAGGAATGTGAGTTTTGTGCGGTTTGGTATGAACCCGACTGCTCGAGATGCAACGGATTCGGTGCATATTTAACCCAGACACAGACTACCTGCACGTTGTGCGTCGGAACGGGCAAAATGACTGTAACTAATGAATGTCCCGAAACGATTGAGGTCAACTGTTCAACCTGCGGCGGCGACGGAAAGGAAAATCAGACTTCCGATTGTCCCGATTGTGTATCCTCGATCAAGGTGAATAGTTACTATATCGGTTACAACGCAAATGGCGGCACAAGCGCGCCGGCGTCGCAAATGAAATCCTACCGAGAGTCTATATCTCTACGCGGCGAAGCTCCGCAGAGAGAGGGCTACACCTTCCTCGGCTGGTCGACAAGCAAGACGGGCGAGGTCGAATACCTGCCCGGCGACAAATTCGATAAGAACGACAGTTTCACGCTATACGCGGTATGGAAGGATGATAATGCGGTTGAACCTCCCGTTGATCCTCCCGTCGTTCCTCCTGTCGTAACGGGCAAGCTCGGTGACGTAAACGGCGACGGTGAAATCGACCAGTTCGATTACCTTCTTGTTAAGCGTCATTACTTCGAAACCCGTTACCTTACCGACGATGAAATGACTCGCGCAGACGTTAATTCCGACGGAGAAGTAAACCAGTTTGACTATATCCTCATCAAGCGCCATTATTTCGGTACTTACGTTATAGAGCCCGACAGCACGGAAAACGAGTCGGGAAACGAATCCGAAAATGAATCCGAAAATGAATCCGAAAACGAGTCAGAAAACGAATCTGAAAATAAACCGCTCCCCGACGAAGTTACACAGCAGGGGGTCACGCTTAACAACCTGTACTTGCGCGAGGAGCCGTCAACCGCAAGCACTGTAATCGGTCAGATTCCCGTAGGTACGACCGTGCAGATAAAAGGTCAAAGCGGCGGATGGTATTTGGTTGAATTTAACGGCATTGAGGGTTATGCAGCCTCGGATTATTTTGAATTGGGCAACAAATCGGATGAAGAATCCGAAAACGAAACGGGCAACGAAACGGGCAACGAATCGGAAAACGAATCCTTTCCCGACGAAGTTACACAGCAGGGCGTCACGCTTAGCAACCTGTACTTGCGCGAGGAGCCGTCAACTGTAAGCGCTGTAATCGGTCAGATTCCCGTAGGTACGACCGTGCAGATAAAAGGTCAAAGCGGCGGATGGTATTTGGTTGAATTTAACGGCATTGAGGGTTACGCAATCTTCGACTATATTGAATTGAATTAACGGACAAAAAACAACGAGAGAGGACTTTGAAGTTCTCTCTCGTATTTTATTATAGCGATTTATTTCTTAAACCAAACAGACTGATAGGGTTTTAAAGTATTGCCAACGGTTTCGTAGTTATTGAGAATAACCTCTGCGTGGGCGGGGACGCAATCGGGCATTTGGCATTCTGTTTCGTCGAAGCGGGAAACGACGTAAATCGTTTCGCCGTCTGCTTTGCGGGTATAAACGCTTGTGTTATTTTCGTTAAGAAGCAGTTCGAATTCGCCGTCGGCAAGGGCAGGTATTTCCTTGCGCAGCTTTATAAGCCTGCGGTAGAAATTGAGCACCGATTTTTCGTCGTGTTCCTGCTCTTTTACGGTAAAGCCCTTGTCGATTTGGGTTTTTATCCAAGGCGTGCCGCTTGTAAAGCCGCCGTTTTCGTCGTTCGTCCAAGGGATAGGAGTGCGTCCGCAATCGCGCGAGCCGAATTGCATCTTTGCAAGCAATTCGTTTTCGGTGAATTTTCCCGATACTTTAAGCTCGTTATAGGCGTTAATCGTTTCTATATCGCGGTATTCGTCAAGCGAATTAAAGGTCGGGTCGTGGAGCCCCAATTCCTGACCCTGATAAATAAAGGGGATTCCGCGCATACCGTAAAGCAACATCGCGAGCATGGTTGCGCTTTCGTAGTGGTATTTTTCTCTGTCGCCGAAGCGGGAAAGCGCACGCGGCTGGTCGTGGTTTTCCATAACGAGCACGGGGTAGCTGTCGTCCTTCAAGCCGTATTCCCATTTTGCGAGAATATCGACAAACGCTTTTCTGTCGACGGGCTCGGGGTCGAATTTATCGCCGTTTATTCTGCCGAGCAAAAGATGCTCGAATTGGAAGGTTGTGGTAAGCTCGCCGCGGGATTCGCCCGTTAGGTCGAGCGCCTGCGCAGGGGTAAGCCCCCATGTTTCGCCGACGGTGAACGACTTGTGCGGCTCGAGCGCGCGAACGTGGAGCTCGTGAAGGAATTCGTGTAATCTGGGGCCGTTGCCGCCCGCATAGGGACGAGTGAAGTCCTTAGAAATGTTGTTTATAACGTCGCAACGGAAGCCGTCCACGCCCATATCGAGCCAATAGTTTATCATATCGGCAATTTCTTGGCGTACTTTTGGGTTTTCCCAGTTAAGGTCGGGCTGTTTTTTCGAGAAAAGGTGCAGGTAATACTGCCCCGTCGTTTCGTCATATTCCCACGCGCTACCGCCGAATGCGGCAACCCATTCGTTCGGCTCGTGACCGTCGACAGGGTCGCGCCAGATATAATAATCGCGGTAGGGGTTATCGCGGCTCTTGCGAGCCTCTACAAACCATTCGTGCTCGTCCGAGGTGTGGTTTACAACAAGGTCCATTAAAAGCCTTATCCCGCGGGAATGCATGCCTTCAAGCATTTCCTTGAACTCGTCAAGCGTGCCGTATTCGGGCGCGATTCCGCGATAATCGGAAATATCGTATCCGTTGTCGTCACCGGGGGAGGGGTAGCAGGGCGAAAGCCATACCGTATTAATGCCGAGCTCCTTTAAATAATCGAGCTTGCTTATAATGCCCTTAATGTCGCCGATTCCGTCACCGTTGGTATCCATAAAGCTTTTCGGGTAAATCTGATAAGCGATTATCTCTTTGTGCCATTGTTCCATAAAAAACACCTCCGCGGTTGATATGAATAAGTATAACAAATATTTACCTCTTTTTCTACCCCTTTTTAAAATAAATTTGTTGCTTTGAAATAGGGGATATGCTATAATTACGAAAATATTAAAGAAGAGGGCGCGTATATGAAATATTCGGTTAAGGCGTATCCCGATATTAAAGCCAAGGTTGAGGAAATGGATATAGAATCGCTTCTTCGGGCGGTTATTTGTCCCGATGTAAGCGCGGAAGCGCTTCCCGAAAAGAGTCCCGCTTCGGTATTCTTTTACGCGACCGATGCCAAAAAGGCATATAAGGCGTCTATGACGCTGAATGCAGACGGCAAAGGTAATACCCTTATAGTTTCGGATATGGAATACGGTGCGGCGAACGTTATTTTCGGCGCGACGGTATTTCCTTCGATGCGCGCGGCGGCGGAGGCGGGCGACAAAAATCTTGCCTACGATATGGGTGTTATCGCCGCGAAGGAGGCGATAAACGCAGGCTATCATTGGACGTTCGGGCCGTGTGTTGACCTGCTCGGAAACCCATACAGCCCGGCGGTTGCATACCGCACAGCGGGCGCAGACGCCGAAAGCGTTATAGAATATTGCGGCGCATATATGGAGGGCTTGCAGGACAGCGGGCTTATAGCCACGTTAAAGCATTTCCCCGGCGACGGCTACTGCGCCGAGGACCAGCACGTAACAACCGCCGAAAACCCGCTATCTAAGGACGAGTGGGATAAAACCTTCGGCAAGGTATATTCGAATCTTATTGAAAGCGGAGCTATGGCGATTATGCCGGGGCATATTTCTCTGCCTGCCTACGATATTCCCGATGAAAACGGTCTTTACCCTCCCGCAACGGTATCCAAAAGGCTTTTGACCGACCTTTTACGCAAAAATCTTGGGTTTGGGGGAATAATCGTTTCGGATGCCGCCAATATGGGAGGCTTTTGCGGTTATATGAATTTTTACCGCGCGTGTGCCGCTTTTCTCGAAGCGGGGGGCGACTGCCTGCTTTTTGTTCACGAAAGCGAGGAATTTATTTCCGAAATGAAAAGCTGTATAAAAAACGGCTGGCTTTCTATCGAAACCCTTAAGGACCGCGCCTGCCGAATGCTGTGCTTTGTAAGAGAATATTTCGAAAAGCACCCTGTTGGCGAAAAGCTTCCTATCGACAGCGTTTGGGCAGAAAACGTTGCAAGGCAGATAAGCGAAAGGGCGATAAAGATTGTGCGCGACCGCGCAAGCATAATTCCCTTTAACATCGGGAAAGAAACAAGGATAGCCAACGTGGTAATAAACAACGCTTGGGCAGATACCTCACTAGCAGATGAGCTTGGCTTAAAGCTTGCAAATATCGCGAGCAGGGTCGAAACCTACCGAGATATCGGGCCCGCCGCACTTCTTTCGCTTGCAAAGGGCGGGGAATACGACCTTATCGTTTGTTCGGTTTTCGAATCGCCGTCGTGGGGTATAAACACCTCGAAGCTTTGCGGGCCTGCGGCAAGAAATATGATGAATGGCTGGATGAGATACAACACCCCCGTTATCTTTGTTTCGTATAACAGCGAAAGCTTCGGCGAAACCTATAAAGCCTCTGTCGACACCTTGATCGAAACCTACGGCATAACAAAATATACCGCGGATAGGGTAATAAAGCTTATTTGCGGGGAATAGAACTATCACCTCCCGAATATCTTTTCGAGAGGTGATTTTTTTGTTATCCTTTCTTTTAAACATAGTTTCAAAATGCTTTTGTCTGCTTTTGCGCACGTCGGACACCCATTCCTTCCCGCCGCCGCTTTCGAAGGAGGAGGAACGCGAGCTGTTCAGGCGCACTCGCAACGGCGACCCGATAGCGCGCAACAAGCTTATCGAGCACAATTTGCGCCTTGTCGCGCATATCGTGAAAAAATATTACACCACCGCACCCGATCAGGACGACCTTATTTCGGTCGGCACGGTGGGACTTATAAAGGCGATAGACAGCTTTAATTACGAAAAGGGTGCGCGCTTTGCCACCTATGCGGGGAAGTGCCTGCAAAACGAAATACTTATGTATTTCCGCGCGCAAAAGAAGCATTCGGGCGTCAGCTCGATAAACGACCCCGTGGATATCGATAAGGACGGCAACCCGCTTACCTATCTCGAAATAATTGCCGCCCCCGACGATATTGTCGATTCGATAGACCGCAAAATAAAGCTCGAAAAGATAGCCAAAGCGATAAAGACCGTGCTTACCGACCGCGAAAGAAGGATAATGGCGCTTCGCTACGGACTAAACAAAAGCGGAAGGCATTACGCCCAGCGCGACGTAGCAAAGATGCTCGGCATTTCGCGCTCTTACGTTTCGCGGCTTGAAAAAAGCGCGATAGATAAAATACGTGAATATGCAAAAGGCGGATAAACCGTTAAGAAAAAGTAAAGAAAATTTACAAGCGTAAAGATTTCGTTAAGATTCGAACGATTTACTTGCCGTACCTCTCTGCTTTGTGTTACACTTGTATCAGAAAGCACGGGAGGTATTTTTATGAGCATTTTATCTATAAAAGAGCTTTACAAAACCTATGGAAGATATGAAAGCGAGGTAAACGCGTTAAACGGAATCTCGCTTGAGGTTGAAGAGGGCGAATTTATATCTGTCGTCGGTACGTCGGGCAGCGGCAAGTCGACTCTTTTGCATATTATCGGCGGGGTAGATACGCCCACGGCGGGAACTGTCTGCGTAAACGGACAGAACGTGCACGAAATGAGCGAGCGCGAGCTTGCGCTTTACCGCAGAAGGACGGTTTCGCTTATTTATCAGGCGTATAACCTTATCCCGATGCTGAACGTGCGCGACAACATAACGCTTCCGAGCGAGCTCGACGGCAAAGAGGTCGAGGAGGAGCGCTTGGTTAAAACGATGAAAACGCTCGGCATTTTCGAAAAGGAATTTCATTATCCGCCGTACCTGTCGGGCGGCCAGCAGCAGCGCGTTGCCATCGCGAGAGCGATATACACACAGCCGTCGATACTGCTTGCCGACGAGCCGACGGGCAACCTCGATTCGAAAAATACCGAGGAGATAATGTCGCTTTTCCGCCGTGCGAACGAAAAATACAGACAAACGATCATAATAGTCACCCACGATATGAACGTCGCAAACCAGACCGACAGAATAGTACGCATAGAGGACGGGTTAATAGTTTCGGACGAGAGGGTGGAAGGATGTTGACGTTAAGGCTCGTTTTTGCGGGCATAAAAAAATCACCCTCGAGAGCGATCATGACGCTTTCGGGAATAATGCTTTCCTCGGCTCTGCTTTCGGTAATATGCTGCTTTGCTTCGACGATGATAAGCGATCTGGACGAAAAAAGCAGTACCTATTTCACCGATAAGATGACATTTTTAACGCTCGTGTTTGCGGTAGCTATAGCCTCGGTCGTGCTTATACGCTCGGTGTTCGCCATAACCTTCGGCGAGCGGGTGAACGTTTTGGGACTTTTTTCGACGGTCGGAATGACAAACGGCGGAAAGGCGAAAATGATCGCTGTCGAAACGGCGGTTTACGCTGTTATCGGCGGCGCGGTCGGTACGGTTATCGGAAGAATGATTTCGGTTTTCCACGTGGATTATATGAACAGGGGAATGATCGAATATTATCTTACTCATTATAAAATAGATTATTCGGGCGCTCCGTTTTACGAATATAACGTGCCGCTCAGCGTGCCGTTTACGGCGTTTTTGTTGGCTGTTGCGGTAACCTTCTTTGCGGCGTATAAACCGATAATGCGTTTATCGCGGCTTTCGGTAATAAATTCGCTTAAAGCCGACGTGAGCATAAACGTTTCGCTTACCGAGGGGATTTTCGAAAAGATAATGTGTAAATTTTTCGGGCGTATCGGCAGGCTTGCGGGGCAGAATTTCGACAACAACGCACCGCGCTACCGCGCCGTTTCCTTCACCTTGCCCTGCTCGCAGATAATATTCGTGAGCGTCTATTCGCTGTTTATGTGGGGCTTTTGGGAGGACGGAATATTTAACGCCTACGACGACCCGCGCTTTACCAGCGGAATATCGATAGGCTTTATACTTACCCTAATCGCGCTTTTGGGTGCGATGGGAAGTATGGCGGTAAATATAAACGGCAGAAAACGCGAGTTTGCGATATTGAAGTCGATGGGTATGTCGAACTATGATATGCTAAAGCTTATGCTTTGCGAGGGGATATTTATATTCGCCCACGCGGTTTTGTTCGGGCTTGTCGGGTCGTATCTTTCGGTGTTGGGGCAGTATTTGTTCCTTTGGACCTCGAACACGGTACAATGGTTTCATTTCCCGTGGCGCGAATGGCTTGTTTTTGTCGGCATAGACGCGATTTTTTGTGTGGTGTTTGCACTTTACGCAACCGCAAAGGTGCGTAAAATAAATATTGCTTCCGCAATAAAATAGGTGAAAATATGCTTTTGTTCAGGCTTGTTTTGGCAAATATAAAAAGCAAAAAGCTATATGCCGCCGTAAGTGTTGTATGTATAACGCTTGCCGCGTGTGTAATATCTGCCTGCTGCGGCTTCTTCTTTTCGGCGTTCACCGCAAACGATGCACAATCAAGAAAGGTGCTTGTGTTTCTCGTATTGCTCGTTTCTTTGCTTGCGGTCTTCATAATACGCTCGGTGTTTACCGTGAATCTCGGCGAAAGAACAAAAACGCTCGGCTTGCTTATTTCGCTCGGTATGACTCGTTTTAAAGCTTCGCTTACCCTGCTTATCGAAAATCTGTTTTACGGTGTTATCGGCACGGCTTTAGGGGTCTTTCTCGGCAGAGGCTTTGCGGAATTTTACGTTTCTTTCTACGATTCGCAAATGCAAATATACCTATCTAATCTTTACGGCAAATACTACGGTACCGATATGGCAATAAGGCGTATCGAGTTCAATTCCTCTGCAACTGTCGTGATTTTGACGATTGCGGTCTGCCTTTTTGCCGTACTTTCGGCAACGGTAACGCCGATGCTGCGGGCTTATAAAACCTCTCCTGTCGAATCGTCAAAGGGGACAGAACGAATAAATATAAGCGAACGAGAGGGCATTATCGAGCGTATTTGCAAAAGGAAATTCGGTTATATCGGCAGACTTTCGGCGGCAAGCTATATCAATTATGCTCCGCGAATACGTGCGGTGTCGCTTTCGCTTTCACTTTGCAGTGTGCTTGTGGTTGCGCTTTATTCGGCTTTTATGATGCGTTCTTGGTCGAACGGCGAATTCAATCCCTTAAAAGCCGACCCGCTTGCGCTCACCGCTGTGTGGATGGGGGTATCGCTTACAGTAATATCGCTTATCTGCGCCGCGATGTCGGCGGTTGCAAATATAAAAAGCCGTGCGCGCACGCTTGCCTTGCTTAAATCGGCGGGTATGTCGCAAAGCGATATAAAGAAAATGACGCTCGTGGAAAGTCTTTTAATCTACTCGCTTTCAAGCATTTTCGGTATTTTGGGGTCGTTTTTGGTGGTGCTGGTGTTTCACTTCATTGCGGTGGCGGACGGGGATGATACGCGCTTTTATTTTCCACTTGCGCTTATTTGCGTGTTTGCCCTGCTTTATCTCGGCTTTTGTCTGTTCTATGCCTTGTATTATCTAAAAACAGCTCAAAGGATAAAAATTGCAGCAGAAATGAAACAAAAATAAAAGGAAGGTGCTACAAACCTTCCTTTTTCTATTGATTTATCGCGTTTTTTAGAGTATAATATAATGAATATCAATTTGAAGATTCGAGCTTTTCGGAAAGCTCGTCGAGCGTGCCGAAGGAATAGCCCTTATCGGTAAGCTCGGTTATAATATCGCAAAGTATCAAAGCGTTGGTTTTGCTTGTCGGATGCAAAAGAAGCACCGCGCCGTCGTGGATTTGCGAAAGCACCTTAGCTTTTGCCTTTTCGGGCGGCATTTGCTTGGCGTTATCCCAATCGGCATAAGCGAACGACCAAAAAACGGGTGTATAGCCGAGCGTTTCGCAGAAAGCAAGCGTTTTTTCGGAAAAAGCGCCCTCGGGCGGGCGGAAGTATTTTTCCATTTCTTTGCCCGTAAGCTCAAAATATTGTTGCTCCACGCCGCAAAGCTCGCGCTTGAATTGCTCGATATCGTTTATTTTCGACATATCGCCGTGGCTTGTCGTGTGGTTGCAAACCAAATGTCCCTCGTCTGCCATACGCTTTACCGTTTCGGGACTGTTTTTAATAATTCCGGGCAAAATAAAGAACGCGGCTTTAATGTTTTTCTCCTTTAAGGTATCGAGTATGCTTTCGACGTTTTCGTTCGAATAGCCTGCGTCGAAGGTAAGATAAACGGTTTTATTGCCCTCTTTGCCGATATAAAGCGAGTTTTCGATTCCCTTCGGCATATTTCCGCCCAAAATATCAGGGCGCTCGTTTTCGCCGCGGGTTTTATAAAACCAATTTATTCGCTCGGTATCGGAGCTTGCGTCTGCACCGTCCGATAAAAAGGCAAGCGTTAGTAAAATGGCGGTCAAAAATTTTAAAAGCTTCAAAAAATCACTCCTTTTTATATATTTTTTCTTATAAGCGTATTCATATACGCACCAAAAATTTGTTATAAAGGCTGGTAATTATGGTAGTTTGTGTTCCTTATGCGGTTATTTATTCGGCTCCCGAGCTTATGGCGGAGCAGGTAGATGAAATGCTTTACGGCGAAGAAGCCGAAATTATTGATGAGCTTGGCGGATTTTACAAGGTAAAGACCGAATACGGCTATATCGGTTGGACCATAAAAAGCAATCTTTTCGAAAAGCTTCACGATGCAAATCATATCGTTGTTACTCCGTTTGCGGATTTGCTTTTCGAGGGCAAGAATTATTTCCAACCGCCCATAACGCTTCCGCGCGGCGCAAGGGTAGACGTTGGCTTTTCGCACAAGGAGGGCCGTTACGGCTTTGCAGTTCTTCCGAGCAAGCGGATTTATTATATTCACAAAAACCATGTCGCACCGATTGAAACTATAAATAAGCAAAGCGAGGAAGAGCTTCGCGAAGCACTCGTCGCGACGGCGAAGGAATATCTCGGCGTGCAATACCGTTGGGGCGGCAGAACTCACCACGGTGTCGATTGCTCGGGACTTTGCTTTAACGCATACCGCTTTAACGGCATTAATATCTGGCGCGATGCCGAATTTGAAAAGAGCGAAACCCTGCGCGAGATACCGTTCGAGGAAGCGAAAAAGGGCGACCTTGTTTTCTTCGAGGGACATATCGCAATGTATATCGGTAACGGCGAAATAATCCATTCCACCGCTTCAAAGGGCAAGGTGGTTATAGAAAAATACGAAGAAAACAAGTATTTAAAAGAAATCTTTATTTGTGTGGGAACTGCATTCTGATGAACAACATTTTTATTCCGCAAAGCGAAATAGAACGTCAATACGAAATAGCGTATTCGCTCCATTCCGAAACAAAAGGCAAAAAGGCGTGCGTTATAACCTTTGGCTGTCAGCAAAACGAAAACGATGGCGAGCGTATTATGGGGGCTTTAAAGCTTTGCGGTTATGAAATTACCGATAACCCCGACGATGCACAGATGATAATTATAAACACCTGCGCCATTCGCGAGCACGCCGAAATTCGCGCGCTTTCCGAAGCGGGTCAGTTCAAGGGCAGAAAAGAGCGCGACCGTAGCATTAAAATAGGTCTTTGCGGCTGTATGGCACAGCAATCCCACCGAAGAGAGCAGATATATAAAAGCTATCCCTATGTCGATTTTGTCTTCGGTACGGATATGCATCACAAGCTGCCCGAAATTATAAAGACAGCGTTTGCTTCGAAAAAGCGCTTCAGCTTTATAACCGACAAGCCGCATAATGAATTCGGCGTTATAAGCGAGGGTATGCCGGTATTGCGCGAAAATACATACAAGGCGTGGGTGCCTGTAATGTACGGCTGTAACAATTTCTGCACCTATTGCGTCGTTCCCTTTGCAAGGGGCCACGAGCGTTCGCGCAGAAAAGAGGATGTTTTAGCCGAGGTAAAGAGCCTTGTCGATATGGGATATAAGGATATAACCCTGCTCGGTCAGAACGTTAATTCGTATAGCGGCGGTTGTGATTTTGCAACGCTTCTTAACGATTGCGCATCGTTCGGCGGCGAATATCGAGTGCGTTTTATGACAAGCCACCCCAAGGATGCCTCGCACGAGCTTATCGAGGTTATCCGCGATAATGAAAATATTGCAAAGCATTTTCATCTTCCCGTGCAGTCGGGCTCTACAAGAGTGCTTAAGCTGATGAATCGCAAATACACCCGCGAGCAATATTTGGAAAAGGCCTTTGAAATAAAGGAAAAAATACCCGAAATCAGCCTCACGACCGATATTATATGCGGCTTCCCGACCGAAACCGACGAGGATTTCGCAGAAACGATGTCGCTTGTAAAGGCTGTCGGGTTTGATATGATATACACCTTTATCTATTCGCCGCGCGTCGGCACCGTGGCCGCGAAAATGGAAGGGCAGATACCCAAAGACGTTTCAAACGCGCGCTTCAAGGCGCTTTCGGATATGGAAAACGAAATTGCGCAGGGACTTAACGATAAATTTATCGGGCGTACCCTTCGCGTGCTTTCCGACGGGTTGAACAAAAACGGAATACCCGCAGGCAGAAGCACACAAAATAAGATAGTCACCTTCGATAAAGAAGTTCCCGCAGGCGAATTCGTAAACGTTTTAATAGAAACCGCAGGTGCATACGCGCTCGGCGGAAAAATAAAGTGAGGATTTTATTATGAAGATTATTTTGCTCGGAATAGCGTGTATATTGTTCGGATTCACGGCGCTCGCCGCAGTAGCGTTCGGTTTGCAACCCGATGGTGAACTGTTCGAAATATTGGGCTACAGCTTTCCGTTTCTCGGAATCGTACTCGCATTTTGCGGCACCTTCATAAAAGATAATAAATAATATAAAATAAAGTAATATAAACCGAAAGGAAATAAAAACAATGAACGAAGTAATGATCAAAGCAATCGAAACCCTTAAGGAAGCACTCGCGGCAAGCGAGGAATTAAAGGCATACAACGCCGCAAAGGAAGCTTACGACGCAGACGAAGAGCTTAACAAGCTCATCAACGAATACAACGTTCAGGCGGCTCTTCTCGAACAGGAAGGTAGAAAGCCCGAAGCAGAACGCGATAACACCCTTATCGAAAGCATTTCCGCGCGCCTTCGCGAGGTTTACGACATCATCACCGAAAGCAAGACTCTCGCCGCAATGCGCGAAGCAGAATCTTCTCTTTCCTTGGTAGTAAACGCAATCAACGACGCAGTTCGTTTCACCATCGAGCCCGAAGCGGCGAATTGTACCCACGACTGCTCTACCTGCGGCGGCTGCCATTGATTGCATAGCGGTCAATCTCGCACAAAAGCTTCGCTTGCAGTAGGTTTCTACAGCGGCGCTCGCTTTCGTGCAACCTTGCCTCGCTCTGCAACCAATGGAGAGGCAAATGGTATAGCGGGTTATTTTGTACGAAATTTGCGCTTGCAGTAGATTTCTACAGCGGCGCTTGCTTTCGCACAAAATTCCACCACTCTCCAATCAGTGAGGGCAAAATGCGATCCCCGATTTTTATAGGAATTATTGTAAAAATGCTGGCGCATTTTGGAGAATAATGGCTTTTTGCTTGCAAAAAGCCACCGCACTTCTTCACTATTCACTATTACCTATTACTTCAAAACACCGGAGGTGTTTTCTATGGCTCTTTCGCCGCTTATGAAGCAATATTTAGAGGTCAAGCAGGAGCATCCCGAATGTATTCTGATGTGCCGTATCGGCGACTTCTACGAAATGTTTTTCGAGGACGCAAAAATTGCCTCGCGCGAGCTCGATTTGGTGCTCACCGGCAAGGACTGCGGCCTTGAAGAGCGCGCCCCGATGTGCGGTGTGCCTCACCACGCGGTCGAAGGGTATATTGCAAAGCTCGTTTCGCGCGGGTACCGTGTGGCAATCTGCGAGCAGATGGAAGACCCTGCAACAGCAAAGGGCTTGGTAAAGCGCGACGTTGTGCGTATTATCACCCCCGGCACGGTTACCGAGGGCGGTTATCTTGACGAAAAGAAAAACAATTATATCTGCGCCTCGGTTTGCGACGATTTCGGTTGCGGTATCGCCTTTGCCGACGTTTCGACAGGCGAAATAAGCGCGACCGAGCTTTTGGGCGAAAACCTGCCCGCAAGAATCGTTTCGGAAGCGGCGGCTTTTAACCCGAGCGAGCTTATTGTGCCCGAAGATTACCCGCAAATGACAAGCGGGCTCTTTACCGCGCGCTTTAACACGCTGGTTTCGAACGGCGAAGCGCTTGATTTTGCGCTTACTGCCGCGGTCGACGCGATAAAAGAGATATACAAAGCGCCTCCCGCAAGCAACAGCGATTACGCATTACGCGCTGTCGGCGGTTTGCTTGCATACATAAAGCGCACACAGAAAATAGACCTTTCTTATCTGCAAAAAATAAATTTCTATTCCTGTGATGAATTTATGGGAATAGACAGCGCATCGCGCAGGAATTTGGAAATTGCCGAATCGATGCGCCAAAAGCAACGCAAGGGCTCGCTTTTGTGGGCAATCGACCGAACCCGCACAAGCGCGGGTGCAAGACTTTTGCGCCGTCATTTGGAAAAGCCGCTTGTTAACGAAAACGCAATACGCGCAAGGCTTGAAGCGGTGCGCGAGCTTTATTCCGACGGTGTTTTGCGCGAGGAAATACGCGAGCTTTTAAAAAATATTACCGATATAGAACGCCTTACCACCCGCCTTGTTTACGGTACGGCGAACGCGCGCGATTTGAAATCGCTCGAAAAGACAATAAAGCTGTTTCCGCAGATAAAGGAGCTTATCGCAAATGCGCGCACGAGCTCGCTTAAGCGCATAAACAGCGAAATAGACCCGCTTGACGAGGTTGCCGACGCGATAGAAAACACTATTGCCGAAGAGCCTGCCGCAGTTTTAAAAGAGGGCGGCATTATCCGCCGCGGCTGTAACGCGGCTGTGGACGAGCTTTACGAAATGGTTACCAACGGTAAAGCGTGGATAGCAAAAATCGAGGAATACGAGCGCGAAAGAACAGGAATAAAGACCTTAAAGGTCGGCTATAACCGCGTTTTCGGTTATTATATCGAGGTTTCGAAGGCAAACCTTTCGCAGGTGCCCGATACCTACATACGCCGTCAGACTCTAACGAACGGCGAACGCTTTGTTACCCCCGAATTAAAGGAAACCGAAAGCCGTGTTATCGGCGCGCGCGACAGGCTTTATGCGCTTGAATACGAGCTGTTCGTATCTCTGCGCGAGTTTGTTTTAAAGGCGCTCGACCGTATAAAAATGGCGGCGAACGCAATTTCCGAGCTTGACGTTTATTGCTCGAACGCCGAAATCGCGCGTGAGCAGGGCTATGTTTGTCCCGAAATAGACCGCTCGGACAAGATAGTGCTTAAAAACTGTCGTCACCCCGTTGTTGAACGGTTTTTGGACGGAAATTACTTTGTCCCCAACGATTGCCAGCTCGATTGCGGCGCAAACCGCTTAATGCTTATTACCGGCCCGAATATGGCGGGTAAATCGACCTATATGCGCCAAGTCGCGCTTTGCGTTATACTTGCGCAGGCGGGCTGTTTTGTCCCCGCGAGCGAGGCGAGAGTTGGCATTGTCGACCGCGTGTTTACCCGCGTGGGTGCATCGGACGACCTTGCGAGCGGCAATTCGACGTTTATGCTTGAAATGAACGAGGTTGCCGATATTCTTAAAAACGCAACCAAGCAAAGCCTTATTATTTACGATGAAATCGGCAGAGGCACCAGCACCTACGACGGTATGAGCATCGCACGTGCGGTTGTTGAATATACGGCGAAAAAGATAGGCGCGAAAACTCTTTTTGCAACCCATTACCACGAGCTTACCGCGCTTGAGGGCGAAACCGACGGCGTTGTGAACTATAACATCGCCGCAAAGAAGCGCGGAAACGACGTTGTGTTCCTACGCAAGATAATAAAGGGCGCGGCGGACGACAGCTACGGTATCGAGGTTGCGCATCTCGCAGGTGTGCCCGAAGTGGTTGTTAACCGCGCAAAGCAGGTATTGCAAACCCTTACCGAAACGGGCGCGCGTCCTGCGGTTAAGGTAAAGACGGAAGAGGACAATATAAGCTTCGAGGCATTGAACGAAGCACGCGTTTTAGAAAGAATAAGGTCGGTGGATATTAACACGCTGACCCCTTACGAAGCAATTACGCTTCTTTATGAGCTTAAAAAGGAGCTTGACTAATTGGGAATTATCAACGTTTTAGACGCCCAAACAGCGAATCTTATCGCCGCGGGCGAGGTGGTGGAAAGACCTTCCTCCGCCGCAAAGGAATTGCTTGAAAATTCAATAGACGCGAAGGCGAAAAACATAACGCTCGAAATTCGCAACGGCGGCAGACTCCTTCTGCGTGTGACCGACGACGGAAGCGGATTCCTGCGCGAGGATATCCCGAAGGCTCTGCTTCGCCACGCCACGAGCAAGATAGAATGCGGCGACGATATAAACGGCATTCGCTCGCTCGGCTTCCGCGGCGAGGCATTGGCGGCTATCGGCGCAGTTTCGCGCTTGGAAATAATAACCAAGCACAGAAGCGAGGATATCGGTACACGCCTTACCTCCGATGAAAACGGAATTGTTATGGAGGATGTCGGCTGTCCCGACGGCACGACGGTTTCGATGCGCGATATATTTTACAACACCCCCGCGCGCCAGAAGTTTCTTAAAAAGGATGGCACAGAAGCTGCTTCCTGCGTTGCCGCGGCAGAAAGGTTGGCACTTTCGCACCCCGAAATTTCCTTTACCGTTATTTCCGACGGCGAACGCAAATTCCAAACAGCGGGCGACGGTGAGCTTTACCCCGCGATATATTCGGTGTTTGGCCGCGAATTCGCAAAATCTCTCATAAAGGTCGAATACGAATTGCTTGGCGTTTCGGTGAACGGTTATATTACCACGCCCGATGCGGTGCGTGGGTCGCGCGCGATGCAGACGATGTTTGTAAACGGACGCTACGTAAAGAGCAAAACCGTTCAGGCGGCGCTCGAGGAAGCCTTTCGCTCGTTTATTCCGCGCGGAAAGTTCCCCGGCTGTGTGCTGTTTGTAAGCCTTATGCCCGAACTGACCGACGTGAACGTTCACCCCGCGAAGACCGAAATTAAGTTTGCCTCCGAGCGCGACGTTTTCCGTGCGGTATATTACGCCGTAAAGAACGCGCTTGAAGCCGAGCCCGAAGAAAAGCTTTTGGGCGAAAATATTAAGGAAGAAGAAAAAAAGGTTGCTATAAAGCCGATTCTTCCGATTCTTGAAAAAGACGATGACCCCTTTGTTTCGGAAAGCGTAAGCACCGAAATTCCGAAAAGGGTTACAATAAAAGAGGTGGAATTTTTCCCGCCCGAACCCGCTGTTCAGCCCGAAACGAAGGCACCTGCCTTCCGCGCCGATATAGGCGAGGACGACCTTTTCGATTCGCAAAGCGAATTCAGCTTCTGCGACAGCGTGCAGGCAAGCGAAAAGCAGGAAGAAATTGCCGAACAGCCGACGCTTATTGCGCCCGAAGCCCCCGCTTGGCGAATGATAGGTCAGGCGTACGATTCTTATATTTTCGTCGAAACCGAGGAAAATATACTTATAATCGATAAGCACGCCGCGCACGAGCGTGTGCTTTACGAAAAGCTTGCAAAAAACAAAGAGCTTAACGTTCAGGAGCTTCTTGCCGGCGTACCCGTAACGTTGGGCAGAGAACAGGCGGCGATATTGCTCGAGAATTCCGATTTTTTAGAGGAAAAGGGCTTTAAAATCGAAGATTTCGGCGAGGGCGCGGTTATTGTTCGCACAGTCCCCGCAACGCTCGGAAGCCTTAAGGGCTTGAATGCGATATTAGAGGATTTTGCCCGCACGCTTGCCGACGGAAACGGGCTTTCGTTTGCCGAACGGTGCGACAGAGCGCTTTATACCGTTGCCTGCAAGGCGGCGCTTAAGGCGAGGGTGAAAAACCGTCCCGAGGACGACGAAAACGTTGTGCGTATGCTTGCGGAAAATCCAAGCCTGCGTTACTGCCCCCACGGCAGACCCTTTATAAAAAAGCTCCCCAAGCGGGAAATAGAAAAATATTTCGATAGGTAGATTTATGAGCTTTACAATACACAAAACCTGCGGCACGGCACGTACCGGCACATTCGAAACCGTTCACGGTGATATACAAACCCCCGTTTTTATGAACGTCGGCACAAGCGCGGCGATAAAGGGCGGTATTTCGACGGGCGATTTAAAGCATATCGGCTGTGAGGTCGAGCTTTCGAACACCTACCATCTGCACGTTCGCCCCGGCGAGGACGTGGTTTATCAGATGGGCGGCATACACAAATTTTTTAATTGGGACAAGCCCGTTCTTACCGACAGCGGCGGATTTCAGGTATTTTCGCTCGCAACGCTCCGCAATATAAAAGAGGAAGGCGTTACCTTCCAATCGCATATGGACGGCGCGAAGATATTTATGTCGCCCGAGGTGAGTATGCAAATTCAATCGAAGCTCGCCTCGACTATCGCTATGGCGTTCGATGAATGTCCCTCGTCGGTTGCGACGCATAAATACATCTCGCAATCGGTCGACCGCACCACGCGCTGGCTTTACCGTTGTAAAACCGAGCTCGACCGTCTTAACTCGCTCCCCGAAACGATAAATAAGCAACAAATGCTTTTCGGTATCGGTCAGGGCGGTGTTTATGAAGATATACGTGTTCGCCATATCAAGGAAATCACTCAGCTCGACCTCCCCGGCTATGCTGTCGGCGGTCTTGCAGTAGGCGAAAGCGCGGAAGAAATGTATCGCATTTTGGATGCCGTTCTGCCGTTTTATCCCACCGAAAAGCCGCGTTATTTAATGGGTGTCGGAACTCCCGTTAATATTTTAGAGGCTGTCGACCGCGGTATCGACTTTTTCGATTGCGTTATGCCCTCGCGTAATGCCCGCCACGGCAATCTTTTCACGAGCGAAGGTCTTGTAAACCTTAATAATCAGAAATATATGCTCGACCCGCGTCCGCTCGACCCGAACTGCGATTGCCCCGTTTGCAAAACCTACACCCGCGCATATATACGCCACCTCTTCAAAGCGCGCGAGCTTTTGGGTATGCGTCTTTGCGTTATTCATAACCTTTATTTCTATAACAAGCTTATGGAAAAGATACGCAACGCGATTACGGAAGGTAATTGGAAATCGTTTAAAGAGGAGCAGGTATATATGCTCGGCAAACGCGCAGAGTGATCGGCTTCAAATTTCGGCTAAACCGAAAAATTACGACTTAATGCAACAAAACCGTCAAGATTGCTCTTGACGGTTTCGCTTTGTAAGGGGGAATTATTCTTCGGTTTCGATATAGGGGAAGCGAGGAGTGCCGCGCATAGACTCGAAGGTCTTGTGGAAGTCGCCCGTCCATTCGAAAGCGCTGAAGCTGACCTTTTCTGCGCCGAAGCCGCAAATATAGGTTACGGTTTCCTCAAGCGCGGGAACGGTGTTCGTGCCTGCCTCGATAGCCGCCATTTCATCGGCGATAAGCGCGTCGATATATGCGATAAATTCGTGACCGCCGGAGTAAAGCGTGCCGCATTTCCACATCTCCAAAAGCTCGTTCGTGCCGTAGGTGTAGGCGAAGAACAACGTGCCACATCCGCCGTCGTCTGCCCACCAGATAGCGTAAACTTCAACGCGATATTTGCCGTTGGGGATAGCGATCGGAACAGCATCCTTATCGTTGTTGTCGTAAACGCAGTTACCGAGCGTATAAACGCCGCGGTGGAGCTCTTCGACGTCCTTCCAAACCTGATCATCTCTGAAGGTTACCTGACCGACAAGCTCACCGGTAGCGTGCTCGTAGATTGCTACGACAACGTCATCGATATAGCTGGGTGCGGAGTGACCTTCGACGATTTCACTTCCGTCGTATTCGGGGCTTACGGGGAACACAGGGTTGCCGAGCGGACCGATTTCGGGAACGTAAATGGGCGCATCTTCAACGATTTCGTCTTCAACGATTTCGTCTTCGACGATTTCATCTTCAACGATTTCATCTTCAACGATTTCGTCTGCCGCGGGGGCTTCTTCTTCGGGAATATCAAGCTCGAAGCTGCCCGAAACTGCGGCGGAATCCGCTACGGAGTCATCGATAGCCGAGGAGTCGAGAAGAGAAAGGCTTGCCGTGAGAACAAGCGCGGCGGCGGTGATAAGTGCCGCGGTGATAAGCGCGAGTGTTTTGCTTTTCATAAAATATCTCCTTTCGTTATAATGGCTAACGGCGGTAATGGTACTGCCGTTGCTTTGATGTTACCCCTCGTATATTTTAAATCTTTTCGGATTTTGTTATGGATTTGTAAAATTCAAAAGCATTTTTTGCGTTGGCTTTTGCAGCTTTCGGTGTTGCCGCAACGGTAGCAGAGCTCGTTATCGCAATAGCCCTTTTCGGCAAACTCGGTAATGTTTTTAACCGTGGTTTCGGCGATGTTGTTAAGCGCCTCCTCGGTTAAAAACGCTTGGTGCGAGGTTACGATTACGTTAGGCATAGAAATAAGCCGTGCAAGCGTGTCGTCATCCATTATATGGCCCGAAAAATCCTCGAAGAAAATATCCGATTCTTCCTCGTAAACGTCCAAGCACGCCGCACCGATATGACGCGATTTTATACCCGAAAGTAAAGCCTCCGCGTCGATAAGCGCCCCGCGTGAGGTGTTGATAATAACAACGCCCTTTTTCATCTTATTTATCGCGCCTTCGTTTATAAGGTGGTGGGTTTCCTCGGTAAGCGGACAATGAAGCGAGATAATATCGCTTTCGGCGAAAAGCCTTTCAAGGCTTACGTATTCCAAACCGATGTCGGGATTCGGAAATTTGTCGTAGGCTAACACCTTCATTCCAAACCCTTTGCATATATCGGTAAATACCCGCCCTATTCTGCCCGTACCGATAACGCCGACGGTCTTGCCGTGTAGGTCGAAGCCGGTTAAGCCCGAAAGACTGAAATTATAATCGCGCGTGCGGATATACGCCTTGTGTATGCGGCGGATAGAGGTAAGAAGCATCGCAATCGCGTGCTCGGCGACGGCGTAAGGCGAATAAGCGGGGACGTGAAAAATATGCAGTCTGCCGAAGGCGTGCTTTACGTCGACATTGTTATAGCCCGCACAGCGAAGCGCAACAGCCCTCACGTCGAGAGAATGAAGCTTGTCGATAACTTCGGCGTCGACGGTGTCGTTTACAAAAACGCAAACACCGTCACATCCCTCTGCGAGCGACGCGGTGTCGCGGTTTAGCTTGGTTTCGAAAAATTTGAATTCTATTTGGTTTTCGTTTCCGTATTTTTTAAACGAGGGTATATCGTAAGGCTTTGTGTCGAAAAAAGCAAATTTCATATTTTTGTCTCCTTTTCTTTTATTATACCCAAAAAACAGCCGCGCTTACGTTGCAAAAGCAACCAACGAATTTTATAAGGGGCGCTTTTGAAAAAGCACCCCTTACATTACTCAAAACCTTTTGGTTTTAAGAATATTTAAGCTTAGTTCTGCTGATTTGCCGTTCGTATAACAAAACGATGACACACTAAAAACCTTTTATATTAAAAAGCTTTTAACAGAGCAAGAGAGGGGATTTTTGCGAAAATCCCCTCTCTTGTATCTTTTTTTATTTACTTAATCTTATAAGTTCCGAAATAGTGTCTTGCTATAAGGATGTAATCGAACTGGTTAACAACGCCGTCGCCGTTAACGTCCGCGCGGGTGAATTCGTCATCGGAGAGGATGCGGGTTTCGAAGTAGTGACGCTTAACAAGAATGTAATCGTACTGGTCGATAACGCTGTCACCATTAACGTCGCCGCTTCCGGCAACGAAATTGAGCTCGCCGATATAGAGCATTGCGACGGAAGATGTGAAGGTTGCCGTTTTTACGTCCACGCCGAAGAGCTTGAGCTCTGTTCCGACAGCGACGGTTTTTGCAAGCTTAACTCTTTCAACGCCCGCGCCCGTTCCGTCGGTATGGAAGGAAGCAACTATCATTCCGTTGGTTATCGCGGTTTTAAAGGTGAAGTCATTTCCCGCACCTGTATGGGTTTCAACAACCTTATATGTGTTTTCCTTGCCTTCGACGGGGGCAAGCAGCATACTGTGAGCGTACACGAGGTTGTAATCGTCGGAAGCGGTTTCGGTGGGCTTGGTAATAAGAGTAGAATCCTCGCCGAGGTGTTCGCGGTTTATCGTGTCGATAATAAGCTGAAGCTCGGTTTCAATCTTGGGAACTTCGGGCTCGATAGGAGTCTTGTCCGCTTCGTCCTTGGGGTCGGGCGAATCGCGATGTGCCGCCGCGAGAGCGATAGAAGCATCGAGAAGGATTCTTTCGACAAGGATATCGGAGGAAACGCGCGAAAGCTGTGTTTCGATACCCTCGAGTGAGCCGATAGCCGAATATGCGTTATATTCGTTCTTTTCGAGCGAATCGTTCACCTGCCAGAGAAGGTCGTTCCAAACAGAGCTGGAAATTTCACCCTCGGAAAGTGCCTTGTCGATACGCGCCTTTATGCGTTCGAGCGCCGCTTTTACGGTTTCTTCGTTATCGAGCGCAGGTGCGACGGTACCTTCGGTAAAGATGGTTTCGCCAAGACGGTCATCACAGTTTTTGCTGTAAAAGGCAGTCGATTCAAAGTAGACAACGCCGTGACAGCCCACATCCATCATTTCCTTGGTCTGAATAAGCATATCTTCCTCGGAAAGGTTATCCATAAACGTTCCCAAGCCGGGAACAACGGCGCATTTATCGCCTGCGTAAGTGATAAAATCAAGCATTTCGGGCGCGTAGCCTTCGCCGTATGCCATCGGGTGAATCATATCGAGCCAGCCCTGCTTTAACCAATAGGTGCTGTCCTGATAAATGCTCCAATAGGATGAGGTTATCGAACCACCGACATCGGCAGAGAGAACCACGTTGGGCGCAACCTCGTCGATGACAGAGCTCATACGCTGAACGAAATTGCCTACCTGTTCGGCACGGAAGTTTACCCAATCGTTCCAATAAGCGGCATTTTCGTTATAGGTGATATTGTAGCTTGAATATCTGGGATATTTCTGCTTGAATTTAGCGATAGTAGTTTGGTCGTAGCCGAAATCGGTTACGGTCGTACGGTCGCGGTAACGGATATAGTCGAGCTGGAAGCCGTCTACATTGTAGTTTTCGAGCAGATGAGTGTAGGTTTCGATAAGGAAGTTCTGAACCTCGTCGTGCGCGGGGTTTAAGAATATAAGTCCCGAAGCGTCGTCCGAGCCGACGTTCGAACCGTTCTGGTCTACCAAAACCCAATCGGGCTTCTGGTAAGCAACGGTGAGCTTCCAGTTGTTATCGTTCGAGCCCGAGTAGAAGACGGGCATCCAAACGTGTAGCTCGATGCCGTATTTGTGGCTGAGGTTAACGAACGCGTCGAGCACGTCAAAGCCGCCGAAAATGGGGTTTTGATTAAAATAGCTGCCGCTTTTCGGGGGGTAGATAAGGGTACCCGCATAAAGCGTTTCGATGCATATCATATTAATGCCTGCATCTGCGCACTTTTTAACGTAGCTTTCAACCTCGGTCCAACTGCGCTGTGTCGGTCTTAACCACACGCCGCGGTACTGTGCAACCTCGCGTTCGCAGTAAAGATAAGAAATAGTAGTGTATTCCTTTGTAAGCTCCGATACCTGCGAAGGAGAGAGAGAAGAAATTTTTGCATAGGTGTTTTCTGCCGCGGCTAAACGGCTGTCTGCCGTTTGGTCGTAGAAGTAACAGCCCTCGAGTGCAATTTCCTTTGCGGCAAGCGCGTTGTTGCGAGCAACGGTTGCGGCGTAGGTAGCTGTTTGTGCGTCGGAGGTGAAGGTGATTTTAAGTGAATACTGATTGTATTCCGCCTTCATTCCGATAGTAACGTTTTGGTCAATCCAATCCTTCATTGTGCCGTGAGCCGAAACAACAAAGCCGTTTTGGGGTATCGTGCTGTCGTTGCCGCCGATAGAGGCAACTCTTCCGTTTTCGACAACCACTTCGGTGCCGTAAGCGTTTGTGCCGGTGCGGCTTCCGAACGAAGGGGTGTATATGACGAGTTGGTTGGCAGCTCGATGCCCATTAAATTTTGCTATGTTTTGAGATACGGTAGTGTCTGCCGATACCGAAAAGGGTATCAGGCAGAGCACAAGCAAGGAAGCAAGTAAAATGGAAAAAAATCTTTTGAGCATATTACTTCTTTCCTTTCTTCGACACTACTATCACAGCGACGATGCAGGCGATAATAACAACTGCGCAGATAACGATTATGATAATCGAGGTGGAGTTGCCGCCCTTTGCTTCGTCCTTGCTTTCTTCGCCTTCGGAAACGTTTGCTTCTTCGCTGTTGTCAGCGCTTTCGCTTCCTTCGGGCTTTTTGGAATAATCGGGGTTTTCGGGGATTTCGGGAACTCCGCTTAAGTCGAGCTCCTTGTTGGTAACGGTATAACCCTTTACAATAGCCTTAAGGTCTGCTTCAAGTCTTTCGGGTACACCCTTTTCGCCATTCGCTTGCGAAATTGCAGTTGCAATCGCGTTGTATTTATCGGTATCGAAGCCTTCTGCGGTGAGCGTTGATACGAATTCATCGATAGCTTTAATGACAGCCTTGCCATTATCCTCGGTGAGTCCGCCGAGAGGAACGATAATATCGTTTATTCTGCCCTTCATATATTCTGCCTGTGCTTTTGCGCCTTCGAGAATATCAAAGGTGGGGGTGATCGCCTTGTTGCGGTAAACGCCTTTCAAAAGGTGTTCGCCGGTTTTTTTGTTGGAGTATGCCGACGCTTCGAAGTAAACCGAGCCGTCTGCCTTGACCGAGGTGTTGTAGTTCGCCTGAATCTGCATATCGTTGGGGGTAAGCTCCGGCATAAATATGCCCAAGCCGACAGCGATAAAGGAATTTTCGCCGCAACGCTCGGTCTGTTCTGCAATATCCTCCTCGTAGCCGTAGCCGTAGGACATCGGGAAGAGAACGTCTATCCACTTGTTTTCAAGCCAAGTGTAATAGTTTTGGTAGTTGTTGTCGATACTGTCGGTCGGGTCGGGAACGACGTCTGCGCCGAGAAGCACGTCGGGGTTAACGTCGTCGATAAGCTTTCTTACGCGCTGAACAAAGCTGTCGACGTAGTTGCAACGGAAGTTTACCCAATCTTTCCAATAGCTTGCATTTTCGTCGTATTTCGGGCGCACGCCGTATTTTGCTTCGAATGCATCGAGCGCGGTTTCGTTATAACCCATATCGTACTCAGCAGTACGCGCATAATAACGGATATAGTCGAGCTGGAAGCCGTCTACGTCGTATTTTTCGAGAATGTATTTGTAGGTAGAGAGCAGGTAGTTGCACGCCTCTTCGTTTGCGGGGTCGAGCAGCATAAGCGCGCCGAGCTCGCCGTTTACCTGGTGCGAATACTTGCCGGTGTTGGAAAGAGAAAGCCATTCGGGCTTTTTAGTGCCCACGGAATAGCGCGCGTTCGAGGAGTTTGCGTCGCCTACATAGAAAATAGGCATCCAGAGATGAAGCTCCATGCCGCGTTTGTGGCAGGCATCGATATAGGATTGAAGCATATCGAACTTTTTGAACTTGGGATTGGTTTTAAAAAGGCTGTCCTCGGGCATAGGCATTATCATCGTGCAATCGTAAAGCGTTTCGATGCAGATCATATTAATGCCCTGATCGTAAAGGCTTTGCACGGTAGCGTCTACCTGTGCCGCACTTGTGTCGGTAGGTCTTATCCATACGCCGCGGTATTCGACCGTTTTGCTTTCCGAAACAAGAAGTCCGATATCGGTAGCTTTGCTTTCGATTGCTTTTGCTTCGGTAACGAGCTTTGCTTCGTCTTTGGATTTCTTGTAATCGGCTTTTATGGTAGAAACGGTGTTTTCAAGCTCCTCGATAGCCGCCTTTGCCGATGCGTAGTTGAAATAATCGTATCTTTCCAAAGCGGCGTTGTAGGAAGCCCAAAGGTTTCCGAGGCAAAGCTCCATGCCGGCGATAGCCGCATCGTCGTTAAATGCAAAGGTGACGGTCTTTTTGCTTTCATCGTAGGTTGCCGCCATACCGAGCTTTACGTTGTCTTGAAGCCAAGTGACCATCGCGCCGTGACCCGAAACAACGAATGCCTTATCGGTATTGGGAATTAAATTGTTATTTCCGCCGAGAGAAACGACTATTCCGTTTTCGCAGACTACCTCGTAGCCCCAGTCGTTTGTACCCGTGCGGGTGCCGCGCTTGTTGTAAACAACTATCGAATCGGTCTTGCGAGTTACGTTCAAACCGATGATTTTTTGCGAAAGCTCGTAAAATACGCTTTCTGTAATAGGCTCGTCGGATACGCTTACTACTCCGTCGGGGGTGTAGTAAACATAATCGCCTATTTCAACGTTTTCTTTTATCCAAGTGCCCATATTTTTGCCGCCCTCGCCCTCGTCGTGACCCGAGAGAACGAAGCCGTTTGCGGGAATGGCGCTGTTGCCCTTGTTGTACTTAACGGCAACGTTATCTTCGATAACAACCTCATAACCCCATTCGTTGGTTTCGGTGGTCGCACCCATATCGGGGGTATAGATTATAAGCGCGCCGCTCTCGCGGGTGGCGTTTATGCCGTCTGCCCTAACGGTGAGTTCCTTTGCGGAGGCAGAAAATACAAACAGCGGGAATGCCATAAGCAACAGTAGCATTACAGCAACCGCTCTTGTGCTGAACTTCATATATAGCGTCCTTTCTTCTGGCTTTGCTTAGCCAAGGCATTGTAACTCGAGTCAAGTTGCAACGCTTTGGCTACAGAAGGAGCTGCAGCAAATTAGAATTTGCCACAGCCCCTGCTGTGAAACATTATTCGTTTATTTGATGTATTCGTTTACTGAATGTATTCGATCATTTCTTCCATTTTGGTCTGTGCAGCGGAAAGATTTGCTTCGAAGCGCGATGCAATGTTTGCGTCGAGCGAGGTGTACTGTGTGAGCAGCGAGCCCCAGTTGAATGCCGCGCCGAGGTCGAAGGTACGCGATGCGAAGATAATGTCGAGCATTTCGCCGGATTCGTCATCGTGAGAATCGCGGTACTTAAGCTGAACGTCGTAGTAAGCGGGAGTTACCTTCTGCAAGGACATTTCTGCGACAGCCGAGATGATAAGACCTACATCCTCGGTATCCGCAAGACCTACGGGAACGCACATACTGGAAGCGTTACCCTGCGAAACGGTGTGGTAGTATCTGTCCTGATGATCGTAATATTTGGGAATGGGGAGAATGCCGAATTCATCTTCCATTACACGGAAGGAAGCCGCGTGGATAAGACCGCACATATAGAAGAGCTCTCTGCCTTCGATAAATGCCCTATGGACGGTTTCTTCCCAAGGGTGATTGGGGAACTTTGTGCCGTAGATAGGACCGTTTGCAATCATAACGAGGTTGTTGTCGTTATAGAACTCGAGAGTGTCCTGAAGAACGGTGTAGGTTGCTTCGGTTTCCTTGGTGAGAGTGAGATAGGGAAGGTCGTCGCTGTCCTTCTGGGTGATCTTCTGACCGGAAGCAACAACGTGAACGTAAACGTTGTAGGTTTCTGTACCGAATGCCCAGTTGTCGAGCTCGTCGAGCACGCCGTCGCCGGTGGAATCGTAGGTTGCGTTGCTTTCGGTGCAGATTTCAACGAATTTATCGAAGGTCCACTTGTCGTCTCTTACGAGCTGATAAAAGTCTTCTTCGATACCGAGGGTGCTCTTGAGGTTTTTGTTAAAGAGCATACACCAAGTACCCTGGTCGTCATAAGTGTTTATTGCGCCGCAGGTGAAATATACCTTGCCGCCGATGGAAAGGTCGTTAACCGCGTTCTGGTCCCACCAAGGCTGAGTGAGGTCGATGGTGGAGATGGTGCGAAGGTCTTCGATAACGCCTTCGATAGCAAGCGCTGCGGTAGAGGAGATACCCGTGAAGCAGATGTCGTATTCGAAGTCTTCGCTTCCTGCGAGAACCTGCTGCTTAATGATTTCGGGAACGGTTTCGGTACCGGTCTTTTCGCCGACTATTTCGCAGTTATAGGCAGCTTCGACGTAATCGACTACCCATTTTTTTGCTTCGTCGACAGAGGAGGGGTTTTCCTCATCATACATAATTTCGCCGGTATAACCGAGAATAGAGGTGGAGTTGTAACCCCAGTCGTGGCAAAGCACGTTGAATTCCTTGCCGCCCATATCCTTAACGGGGGTAACGGGAACGTATTCGCCGTTTCCCTGAGAATCTTGGGACTGTTCCTGCTGATCATCGCCGTTGCAGGCAACGAGAAGCGGAACGAGCATAAGGAGCGCGAGTAAACAGATTAAAAACTTTTTCATTGGGACGGTCCTTTCTTTATGTAATTTTTTTATTAAACGTTAAATCTGAACAGAACAACGTCGCCGTCGTTCATAACGTATTCCTTGCCTTCGCTTCGAACAAGGCCGGCTTCCTTACAAGCGGCAAGCGAGCCCTTTTCGATAAGCGTTTCGTAGGGTACAACCTCGGCACGGATGAAGCCACGTTCAAAATCGGTGTGAATTTTTCCTGCCGCGCCGGGGGCTTTCGTGCCTTTTTTAATGGTCCAAGCGCGTACCTCGGGCTCGCCCGCGGTAAGGAAGGAAATAAGACCGAGTAATGCGTAGGATGCCTTAATAAGCTTCGAAAGACCGGTTTCGGTAACGCCGAGGTCTTCTAAATAGGCTTGCTGCTCTTCTTCGTCAAGGTCGCCCAACGCCGCTTCGGTTTCGGCGCATACCGAGATGATTTCCGCATCCTCGCCTTCGATATATGCCTTTAACGCGTTGTAATATTCGTTTTCCTCGTCGGGACGTGCAAGGTCGTCCTCCGAAACGTTCGCGCAGTATATAACCGGCTTGCCCGAAAGAAGGGGAACGGTTTTCAAAAGCTCTGCTTCGCTTTCCGAAAGCGCGACGTTTCTTGCGCAAACGCCCTTGGTAAGCTCGGCGCAGACGCGCTTTAAAACCTCTGCATCGGCAAGCGCACTCTTATCGCCCTTGCCTTGCTTGGTAAGCCTGTCTATCTGACGTTCAAGCATTTCTATATCCGAAAGAATAAGCTCGGTGTTTATCGTTTCAACGTCGCGCGCGGGGTCAACCGAATCCTCGACGTGAATTATCTTGCTTCCGCCAAAGCAACGTACTACGTGAACTATCGCATCTACCTCGCGAATGTGCGAAAGGAATTTGTTGCCCAAGCCTTCGCCGTTCGCCGCGCCCTTTACAAGACCCGCGATATCGACGAATTCCACCGTCGCGTGGGTAACCTTTTTGGGGTTATAAAGTGCGGCAAGCTTATCTAAGCGTTCATCGGGAACGGGGACAACGCCCACGTTCGGGTCGATGGTGCAGAACGCGTAGTTTGCGCTTTCTGCGCCTGCTTTGGTAAGCGCGTTAAAAAGTGTGCTTTTGCCGCCGTTCGGCAGGCCTACTATGCCTAATTTCATTTTCTTTTGTATCTCCTTAAAGCGTTGCGCTCCCCCGCGTACGCGTACGCGCGCGGGTACATTTATTCCTATATAGTATAATATATTTCGACGCGATATGCAATATATAATTTTTTGTCATATTTAATCACATAAAAATTTTAACATAAGTTAACAATATATACAATAATTGCCCTTGACATAAGGGTTTAAAGGTGATATTATGTGTATGTAATAAATTTGAGTTCAAAATCAATTTGTTAAACAAAAGGAGAATTTTCGTTATGGCGACAAAAATACTCGTTATAGATGACGATACGAATATATGCGATTTGCTTCAAATGTATCTTGAAAAAGAAGGCTATGAGGTACGCACCGCGAACGACGGTTACGAGGGTATGACAGCCTTCCGTATGTACGAGCCCGATATGGTTTTGCTCGATATAATGCTCCCCAAAAAGGACGGCTGGCAAATCTGCCGCGAAATCCGCGAGCATTCCTCGAAGCCGATTATTATGATAACCGCTAAGGGCGAAACGATCGATAAGGTTTTGGGGCTTGAGCTCGGCGCCGACGATTTTATTGTAAAGCCCTTGGATATGAAAGAGGTTTTCGCTCGTATCAAGGCGGTGCTTCGCCGCTACGCAAAGCACGATACGGCAGACGGCGAGCTTATTAAGTTCGATAATCTTGAAATATCGCTTCAAAAGTACGAGCTTAAGGTTGGCGGAAAATCGGTCGACCTTCCTCCTAAGGAACTCGAGCTTATCTATTTCCTTGCATCGAATTATAACCGCGTATTCACGCGCGATCAGCTTTTGGATAAGGTTTGGGGCTTCGATTATCTTGGCGACAGCCGCACGGTGGACGTTCATATTAAGCGCCTGCGCGAAAAGTTAGAGGGCGCTTCGGATAAATGGGTGCTCAAAACAATTTGGGGCGTCGGCTATAAGTTCGAGGTCAGCACCGAAACACGATAATTTTCACAATATATAAGGTTTCCTTTCTTGTTTTCCCCCGCAAAAAAGCCGCAGAGCATAAATGCCCTGCGGTTTTTTGTTGTCGCTTATTAAGCGGGCTTTTGAAAAAGCCCCTCTCTCTTTGTGTTATTTAATTGTTGCGTATATCCTTCGACTTCGCTAAACGCTTTTAAGACCGTTCAGCTATGGGGTCCCCGAGAATGTCTGCATTTTTGGGGTTAAGCGAGGGATGACATTACTTAATTACGTAAGTGCCGAAATAGTGTCTTGCGATAAGAATGTAGTCGAACTGGTCGACTTTGGCATCCTTGTTGACATCCGCGCGGGAGAATTCGTCTGTCGTAAGTGTGCGGGTTTCGAAGTAATGACGCTTTACGAGAATGTAATCGTACTGGTCGATAGCGCCGTCGTTGTTAACATCACCGAGCTTGATTTTGGGGTCAACGGGGGGAGTAACGGTCGATTTGACCTTCCAAACGGCATAGAGCGTAGTGCTTGCGTTTGCGGTGTAGCTTCCGCCCGCTTTGTAGCTTGCGCTTGTTGCGGTTGCCGATTCCGACCAGCCGAGGAATTCATAACCCTCACGGACGGGGGTGCTTTGGGTAATGGTAAGCGTCGTGCCGTGGAGCTTGGGCTGTGAAGAAACGCTCGTTGTGCCGCCGTTTGCGTTGTAGAGCACGGTGTAGACCTGCGAGCTGCCGCCGACGGTGAAGTAGGCTTCTTTAACCATAACAGCCGTCACGGTGCTTGTTTTGGTCGTGCCCGAAAGTGCATGGTGATTTTCTACGTTCATCCAGATAACGTATGTGTAATTGCCCGCGGGAAGCTTGTTGAATTCAAGTGAGTTGTCAACAGCGCTGCCCTGAAGCGAGAAGGAATAGCCGTTGACAGAGGTTCTGCCGCCGGTTGCGACCGCGCCGTTGGTGTTAAAGCCCGAAAGAGCATAAGCCGAAACGCCGGTTATAAGGTTGTAGGTGGTTTTAACATCGCCCTTAACAACAAAAACGTTGCCCGTAGCGATGTTCGACGGCGCATTAGAGTTTTCTATACGCACGTCGGAGCGGTTTTCGCGTAGGAATTCGGTGTCACCCGCGTAGATATATGCGACCGTGTCGCCGTAGCAGAGAATTCTGTACCAATATTCGCCCTTGCTGTTAAGGAAGAGCGCGTTGGCGGTGATATTTTTACCCGCTTGAAGCGTTGCTATGACGGTCGATTCGCTGTCGACGTCGCTTGTGCAGGGATAGCTCATCGCCTTGATTTCCTTGGTGACGCGTATGTCACAGTGCGAGGGGTAGTAGGTGCAACGGTTAAGATAGGTGGCGGTTGCGTTTGTGTGGGCGGTTTTCGATGCCGCGGTGATGTTTGCAAGCGCGGTAGAGTTGTAGAGCGCGGTGAGCCCGCCGAGTGCGAGCTGTCTGTCGAGAATGTAGTAGCCCGCGTCCTTGTTAATGGTTACGGTATTGAAGCTGCCCCAATAGTTCCATACGTTGTAGGAAATACCCGTAACGGTTTTCATAAACGAATTAAATGCGTTGTCGCTGTTGTTGCCGGAGCCTATAACCTGACAGCCCCACGACCAAGCGCTTCCGCCGCTTTCGGCTCTTGCGGTGGTGCGGGTATGGATATTAATGCCGCTTGCGGTGTTTACAAGACCGTTGAGGTTAGAGGGGGGAGTATAATAACCCTTGTTCGTAACAATCTGAAGCGCGCCGTATTTGCTTTGGTGGTTCCAGGTAATAACCTTGTAAATCCCGTCCATAAGCGTTGTCTGACCGTTGCTGGCGCCGCCCGTTGTCGCTTGCGGCTGGCTGGGGATAGACGAGCTGTTTTCGTTGTAGAAGGTTATCTGATAGCTTCCGTTCTTTTTCTGAACAACGATACATACCGCTTGGTTGCGGATGTTCGAAGCCGAAGAGGAATAGCCGGAGCCGGTGTAGTTGTCGGAGCCGCCCTCGAACATAAATATTGCCGATTTACCGTTATCAAGCGCGGTGACAATAGAGGGATTGGAATTTAGGTAATAACGCATCATCGTATCAATATACTGGCGGTGCGCGGTGTTAGAAATAAAGGAGGCGCAGGTGAGCGACGCAAATGGGTCGCTGTCTGCCGCAACAGCGGTGTGCATAGGTAAAAGTGCCGAAAAAACACAGCACAGCGCGAGGAGGATGCCGATTAGTCTTCTTTTCATAATATTTCCTGCTTTTAATCGTAATGAAAATATTATAAAGCAAAACCGTGTTATTGTCAATATTCGCGCTTTGCACAGAAAAGTAAAAAAATGACACCCTGCGGGAAGGTGTCATTTAAATTTTTATTGCTTCGATTCAACGACGGTTATATTCGTTACGGGGATACCTGTTTGCTCATAAACGATGTCGGTAATCTGCGTGAGCTCGTCGGGCAAAAGACCGCTTTGGTTTACGATTACCGAACAGCTTTCGCCGCTAATAACGGCGACACAGTCGGCGATGCCCTTTGCCTTAATAAGCGTTTCGATGTTCGCCTCGGCGGACATATCGTCGGCTATCTCGGCGATAGATGCAAGTGCGTCCTCCTTCGCGTCGGGGAGCGTATCGGGGCTTTCGGCAATCTCGCGAAGCACCTCAAGTGCGGAATCGCGTACCTGCGTGCGGTTGATTATCGCCATAGCGAAAAAGTCCTCTGCGGTTTCGGGGTTGGCGTTGATGTTTTCGCCGCTTTCGGCGTCGGCTTGGCTGTTTGTGTTTTCCGCCGCACTCGAATCGGCAAGCAAAGTGTTGCCGAGCACTCGGTTGCCCTCGTCGTTCGGAACGTCGGGGTTGCCGGAGTTTACAAGCGTGCTTACAAGCACCGCGGCGCAGATAAGCATAATACAGCCGACGGTGATAAACGCCTTTGTGCCGATAAGCTTTTTCCAATCGGTCTTTTTGATTTTTTCTTGGATTTTCTTAAGCTGTTGTCTGATGTCCATAATGTCCTCCGTGTATGTAGAGTTTTTTTGTTTAGGTTTGAACGCTTATACGGTTGCTTTTGATATCGAAAAGGGCGCACATAAGCTCGATTATGCGGTATTGAGTTTCGTAGGATGCGTTTGAGCATACCACCGCGACGCCCGCCACCTTCGGCATACTTTCCGAGATTATTAAGGGTGCTTCGCCGTTTTCGGTGTCGGCAAGAACTACCGTTTTGTCGGTCTGCTTGCCGTTTTCGGTTTCGTTAACGTGCTGGTCGGTGGCATAGATATAGCTGTAACCGCCCTCGAGCGTGATGAATACCGCACAGCCCTTTACCTCGGGAAGCTCGCAAATAAGCCTTTCCGCCTTTTGCTCGAGCAGAGCGCAGTATTCTGCCGAGGAAGGGTAGTCTGCTTGCTCGGTCGGCGCAGGCTCGTCGCTTTCGCTTGGAATAAGCATAAGCGCAAGCGCGGCGAAAACGCCGATGATTATAAACGAAAAGCCCTTTTTGCGTGATAGGGCTTTAAGCCGTTCAAGCGTTCCTTCGGTCTTCAATAACAGTCACCCCGCTTCCGAGTGTGCTTTCGAGATATTGCCTTGCGCCCTCGGCAAGGTGCATATCGTCGCTTTTAAGCGCAACGGTTATCGCTTCGACCGTCGGCTCTTTTTCGTTCCAATCTATTCTTATGTCGGCATATACTGCGTTTATGCCGAATTTGCCGAAAACGATTTGAGTTATATATTTCTCGGTGCTTTTTTCCGCTATTTCCGAGGAAAGCGCGTAAAGGTCGGGCGCGTTGCTTTGAATGCCCGAATCGGTAAGCCCTTCCGTTTCGGCAAAGCTTTGAATATCTATGCTTTTAAGCGGCGAGATAAGCAATAAAATGCAAACAAGCGAGGCGATGTATTTTATGTATTTTTCGAACCCGCCCCACGCAAGCAGGGTGCAGACCGCACCGCAGACCGACGCTGTGAGCAGGGTAAGGAAATAAGAGCTCATACCGTTACCCCCGTTTTTATAAATACGGCTATTGCAATAATACATACCGCCCCCGCGCCCGCGGTAAGCGCAAGCAGTACGCTTGTTATTCCGCAGAGGTCGTAAAGAAATGCGCTTTCGCGCTCGCACCCGAGCGTTCGCGCGCATATTGCGCAGGCAAGCAGTAAAAGCTTGTGAATTATCACGCATATAAGCGGCGGCAATACGGCAGAGAGTACCAAAACCACCCCCGCCGCACCGACAGTTCCCTTTACCACCGAAACCGAAGCGATGACCGTGCGTGAGGCATCGCCGAGCATACCGCCGATAACCGGCACGAAAACACCGCTTGCGAATTTCACGCTTCGCGTAACGTAGGTGTCGCCCGCCGAGGCAACGCTTGTTTGAAGATAAAGCGTAAAGCCGAGAAGTGAAAAGACAAATGCCATAAGCGTTGTCGCGGTGTTTTTTACAAGCGTGGTTACCGCGCTTAGGTTTACGCTTTGCGGGACCGCGCCGACAAGACACAGCGCAAACGAGATTCGCAAAAGCGGAAGCAGTACCTTTGTGCATATATTCGAAAGCACGGTAAGAAACAAAGTAAGGCCCGCACCGCTTGCCGCGCCCGCGCCCGCTGTTCCGCCCATTACGTGAAGCGAAGCCATTATCGGCATAAGCGAGCTCATCGCTATATTCAACGCCTCCATCGAGGCGATGATGTATATAAATAAGTTGTAAAAAACCGAATAGGCGACTCCCGAAAGCGCAAGCACCGAAATATATTGACATATAGGGTCGAGCGTGCTGTTTTCGGAAAGCTTGAGCGAATTCATAACGGCGGAAAGCAGTACCACGGCGAGTATCGCGCCGAACGAGTAAAGAAAGCTGTTTTTTCCGTCGGTAAGCGCGTCGGTTATTATCGTTATCGCTTTTTCGAAGATATTTATGTTTTTATCGCCCGAAAGCTCGTCCTGCTCGAGATAGTCGTTTTCTATTTCGTCTGCCCCCGCCGCTTCGGCAATACCTTGCGCCTCGGAATTTTCATAGGCGTTTGCTTTAAGCATAAATAGCGGAACAAAAAGCAAGAGAACAAAAACCGATAAAAGCCATTTCATTTAAGCATATCCTTTGCAATTTCAAAAAGCTGTTGTATTATCGGCAGGCTTATTAAAACTATCCCCGCCTTGCCCGCAAGCTCTATTTTCGCTCCGAGCGAGCCCTCTCCGCAATCGCGGCATATTTCCGAGGAAAGCTTACAGCAAAAGGATATTGCAAGCGCCTTTATTATAAGCGTGAAATAGCTTGCAACCCCCTGCTCCTCGGCTATTCCCTTTACAAGCTCGATAAACGGTGCTATCGCTTCCGCGGCGTATATTAATATAAGCACGCCGCTTAACGCACCTGCAAGCTCGGCAAGCTCGGGGCGCAGTTTTCTTATTATCGCTATCGCACAAGCCGCGGCGATACCGAAGCCGCATACGGTTAAGATATTCACAGCCCGAAAACGCTTTTAAGCGTCGAAAACAGCGAGCTTATTTCTCCCGCAAGCAAAAGCATAACTATTACCACCCCTGCGACGGTAACAAAGGTCGCCTGCTCGTCGCGCCCGCTTTTCTGAAGTATCTGGCAGGCAACGCTTACCACAATGCCTATCCCCGCGATTTTAAGTATAAGTGAAATACCCACAGCCTATCTCCTACAAGAGTATAATCGCCGTCATAAGCCCGATAAGCAGACAGACGGTCTTTCTGCTTTTTTGCCGCGCGGGCAGCTCGCTTGCCGTTTTTTCGCGCGCGTCCTTAAGCACGCCGAGGCAGACGTCGATACGCTTTAGCTGTGCTTCAAGCGGTAAGCTCCCCAGCCCCTCGCCGAAGATATAAAGCTCGCGCCGGATTTCCTCCTCGGCATCGAGCAGAGCGACGGATTCGCGCCAAAGAACGTCTAAACGGTTTCTGTGTCGGCACAATATTTTTAAAAACCCGCATTTTGCAAGAAAATCGTCCTCGTATTCGGCGAAAATGCGGTAAAGCGGCTTGCGCTCGCCGTTTATTCTGCGGCGCATATAAGAAAACAGAGAAATAAGAGAATCGAGCGTTTTTAGCTTTTCCTTTTCGCTGTCGGCAAGCAGTACGCCCAGCATATACGAAGCTAATACCAAAATCAACGCGCCGACCCAATTCACAAAAACGCCTCCGTTTCGCCCACGGTAACGCAATACCCGCTTCCGAGCGTTACAAAAAGCGGAAAAACGCCGCTTGTCAAAAGGCTTTTCATCCTTCCGCGCCGCAAAAGCGCCGATATATCCTCACAATGCGCCGAGGCGATAAGGCAGACACCCGTGTTTTGCGCCTCGGCAACTGCTTCTGCCTCGGTTGCGCTTATTTCGTCGCAGATAATTATTTCGGGCGACATCGTTCGGGTAAGCATCGTTATCGCAAGAGCCTTCGGCATACCCGATATAACGTCGCAAAGCCCCAAGGATGGCATGCCCGCCGCGATTTCGCACCGCTCGTCCGCAATACAAACGCGCCTCGGCGAAATGCCTATCCCCGTAGATAGCATATACGCCGCACTTTTTAAAAAGGTGGTCTTTCCCATGGCAGGGGGCGAGCAGACAATAGCTCCGCACACCCCGTTTGCCGAAAGACGTTCGGTAAGCGGCCGCGCCGCATAGGGGATAAAGCGGTGAAGCCTAAGCGATACCGAGCTTATGTCGGTAAAGCCGTTTTTTAAGTCGTAGCGACCGCAAACCCCCGCTCTCCCCCCTTCGGCAAGCGGTATAAAGCCTTGCGCTATAAATTCGTCGCAGGTATAGCGCGAGCCCTCGGTAAGTCGCAGAATGCATTCGTCGAGCTCGCTTTGCGTTAAGCGCATCGCCTTTGAAACGGTGCATATCCTTCCATTTTCGTCGAAGGTAAGGTTTTTTTGTCCCGCCGTTAGCGATAAGGGGGCGTCCCTGCGCAATCGTATTTCGTTTACGCTTTCGAATATTTCGGGCGGGAGCGAATGTATTGCCCGCGATATGCGCAGGGGAAGATAGCGAAAAAGTATATCCTGCGTGCTTTTCATTTTTTAAGCCTTTCGGCAACCGCCTTTAGCCGTTCAAAGGCAAACAGAAGCATAAACAGCGCAAATACGCCTATATATACCGCCGTGCCTGCCGCCGCGCTCGCCACGCCCGAAAGCGAAAGCCGCTTTAGCACCGCCACCGCCGAAAGACCGCCCGCAAGCGCGCCGAGCAGGGGAAGCAGTATATCGGTCGCCCACCGCGGTTTTATGCCGGTTACCTTGTAAAGTCGTATTCTGCAAAGCAGATAGGTAAAGGTGTTGGATATTACCAACAGCCACAAATATCCGGTTTCACCCGTGCGCGAAACGAGTAAAAGTATAAGAACAACACGCAAAATCGAATTGTAAACCGAAAATTTATGCGTCTGCACCTGCTCGCCTATCGCCTTTAAAAGACCGTCGCTTACCGTTTCGACGTACATAAACGGAGTTACGAGCGAAAGTATTTTTATTGCCTGCGCCGTGTTTTCGTTGGGGTAAAACGCTTCGCCTATTTCGTAATTCAAAAAGAAAAACAAACCGCCCACCGCTACCGAAAGCAGAGAAACGAACGACATTATCGAGCTTATCCTCGCATAAAGCGGACGACGGTCCTTTAAAATGTTCAAACGGCTTATTTCGGGGGTGAACACCGAAACAAGGCTTGCCAGAAATGCGAACGGAAAAAAGAGTATCGGCACAACCATTCCGCGTATCATACCGAACTGCGAAAGCGCATATCCGCGGTCGCCCGAATAGCTTTCGAAAACGTAGGGAATAAGCAGAGTTTCGGCGGTGTGCAGAATGCTTGTAAGATAAACCGAAAGCGATATCGGAAGCGTTACGCTTATAAGCGAGCGCATACTGTTAGCGCGGGTTTCGGTCGGCTTGTCGGTATGCTTTTTTCTGCGTTCGGGAATAACGCGAAACAAAAGCAGATATGTAAACGAGCATATTTCCGAAACAGTTACACCTATAACAATTCCCGCGCAAAGCTGTCCTATATCCTCGGCGGTAGACATTATTACGTTCAAAAAAAGCGCGATGACCGACATTTTAATTATCTGCTCGAAAAGGCTTGCCGAGGAGGTTACCGTTACCCTCTGCTTTGCAATAAACCAGCCCTTTAAGCAGGCGGCAAGCGCCATAAACGGCATACTCAGCGCGAGTATCCGCAAGGGTGCGGCACAGCGCGCGTCGCCCAAAAATTTTACCGCCGTTATGTCGGCAAAGCCAAGCATAAGCGCCGTTGCCGCAAGGCTTATTACCGAAGAAGCGATAAAGGAATTGTTAAGCAATAAACGCGCGTCGCCTCCGCTTCGCTCCTCCTTTTCGGCAACAAGGCGCGATACCGAAACGGTAAAGCCCGCCGTTGCAAAGGTAGAAAACATAGTGTAAACGCTCATAATAAGCTGGTAAAGCCCCATACCCTCGCTGCCGATACGCGCCGAGAGAAACAACCGTAAAAATACGCCCAAAAGCTTGTTTATAAGCGAAAACACCGTCATCGCCGCCGCGCCCTTTATAAGTGCGCTTGCTCTGCCTTTAATAGCTATCACTCCGTTACGTTAATTACTCTTTTCCCAAAAGCGCGCAAAACAGCTTTTTCAGCAGGGAAGAATAGGAAATTTCCTTTACCTCTTCCGCCGTATATACCTTTGCCTGTGCAACAAGCTCGCCGTTTCGGTAATAGGAAACACAACCGACCTCGCTCCCCTCCGCAACGGGCGCGGCAATACTTTCGCATATCTCGGCTTTTGCTTCAAGCTCGCCCTTTGCGCCCTTTTCGGAAAGCAAGCTTATCGGCTCGACCTTAAGCTTTACGCTCGTTTGCACGCCGCGGGTGACGCTCAACGGCTCAAGCTTTGGAAGCTCGGGGGTTATTACCGAGTAGTTCGCAAAGCCGTAATCGAGCAAGCCCTTCGCCGCGGCAAAGCGTTTGTCACTCGTTTCTCCGCCCAAAACCACCGCGATAAGCTGCATACCGTCGCGCTCTGCCGTGCCCGAAAGACAGTATTTTGCTTCTCCCGTAAAGCCGGTCTTCATACCCGTTGCGCCCTTGTAAAAGCGTATTAGCTTGTTTGTGTTGGCAAGTCCAAAGCTGCCGTTGCGAATGGTATCCATCCATATTTTCGTGTAGTTGAATATCAGCTCATGCTTCATCAGCTCACGCGTGATAATTGCAACATCAAGCGCGCAGGAATAGTGGTTTTCGGCGGGCAGACCGTTTGTGTTCACAAAATTGCTGTTTTCACAGCCCAGCTCGCGCGCTCGTTCGTTCATCGCCTGAACGAAAGCCGCCTCGCTTCCGCATATATATTCGCCCAGCGCGACCGTCGCGTCGTTTGCCGAAACAACCACGAGCGATTTTAAAAGATCGTCGACAGTCATCTGCTCGCCCGCCTCTAAAAATACCTGCGAGCCGCCCATGCTTGCCGCATATTCCGAAACGGTCACCTTGTCGTTCAGCGTGATTTTTCCGTTGTCTATCGCTTCAACAACAAGTAGCGTGCTTATTACCTTTGTGACCGACGCGATGGGAAGATGCTCGCGCTCGTTTTCGGCAAAAAGCACTCTGCCCGTGGAATATTCCATTAAAAGCAAAGCCTTTGCGCTTCCGTCGCTCACGTATTCCGCACTTGCGGGGGCAAACCAAAATCCGCTTATCGCGGCGTCGTAGGGGTAAACGTCTGCCGTTTCGGTCGCACTTGCCGTTATCGGCAAAAGGAAGGCAAACGAAAGCAGTAGGGATATAAGTTTTTTCATATAATTTCTCTCTTTCGCTGTACTCGTTAAATACTATTCAGCCCCCCGCTTCGTTTATGTCAAAAAAATAAAGCGAAAAAAGAAAAAATTTATTGAAAAAAACCGAAAATTTTTCTTGTAATTCGCGCTTTCAACTGTTATAATATTTCATCATATTTTTAAATATAAATGGAGGAACTCATCAATGCAAAATAACCTTCGTCCCGAATCTATGGCTCGTATAACTAATTTCGAGCTCGCAAACGCGTTTATCGAAGAACAAATCGCCGAAATCCGCGCGCAGGTAGGCGATAAGAAGGTGCTGCTCGCTCTTTCGGGTGGGGTGGATTCCTCTGTCGTTGCCGCTTTGCTTGTAAAGGCTATCGGTAAACAGCTCGTCTGCGTTCACGTTAACCACGGTCTTATGCGTAAGGATGAATCCGAAAACGTAATTAAAATTTTCAAGGACGAGCTCGACGCAAACCTTATCTACGTTGATGCTACCGACCGCTTCCTCGACCTTTTGAAGGACGTTTCCGACCCCGAAAGCAAGAGAAAGATTATCGGTAAGGAATTTATAAACGTATTCGCAGATGAAGCGCGCAAGCTCGAAGGTATTTCCTACCTCGCACAGGGTACTATTTATCCCGACATTCTCGAAAGCATTAAGCAGGCAGAGGGCAAAAAGGCTGTTAAATCGCACCACAACGTCGGCGGCCTTCCCGAAGATTTGCAGTTCGAGCTTGTAGAGCCGATTAAGCTCCTCTTTAAGGATGAAGTGCGCGTTGTCGGCGAAGCACTCGGCTTGCCCCACGCAATGGTTTACCGTCAGCCGTTCCCCGGACCCGGTCTTGGTGTTCGTTGCCTCGGCGCTATCACGCGTGACAGATTGAACGCGCTCCGCGAAGCAGATGCAATCCTTCGCGAGGAATTCGATATTAACGGCCTTGCCGAAAAGGTTTGGCAGTATTTCATCGTAGTTCCCGATATCAAATCGGTCGGCGTTAAGGACGAAAGCCGTTATGAGGGCTGGCCCGCAATCATCCGTGCGGTAAACACCGTCGACGCGATGACCGCCACTATCGAAGAAATCCCCTATAACGTTCTCCATAAGGTTACCGCTCGCATTACCAACGAGGTAGAAGGAATTAACCGCGTCCTCTACGACCTCACTCCTAAGCCCTGCGGAACTATCGAGTGGGAATAAAATGAAAAATCCCCGAAAGCCTTGAAAAATCAGGGTTTTCGGGGTTTCTTTTTGCCTTTTGAGTGCAATTTGAGTACAATTTTAAAATTATTCTTTCCATGTACCCACATACGTGACATCATTTATCATTCTAGCAGGTTGATTTAAGAGATTGATTCTATAATGTGTTGTATAGATGTTTTTTGTATCTATACAACATTTTTTGTATTTTTTTCCGGAGCCACATGGGCATCTATCATTTCTTCCGATATTTTTATATTCTTGCTTGATTACAGTTGTTTCATCAACATACCACATATCATAAGGAGATTCTAAATGTTCAATTAATATCTCTAACATTTTGTAATTATATTCCTTGCCTTCTGGTTTGACTACGGCATATTTATCAAATGGATCTTTAACTAGAGCAAATCCTAAGATTTCAAAGTCTTCTACTATGCGTGAACACATTTCGCCCATATATAACCGACCAGTTACATGATTGCAGCCATTACGTATTTTTACTGTTTGACCACATATGGAGCATTTTTCTTTTTTAATCACATCTTCACGGCTAGTAAATATAAAATATGGGAAAAGTTTCTCGTAATGACTAATAGCTTTCTCAATAAAGAACAAATGGTATATATCGCCTTCTAAAGAAGTTGCTGTGTGAAAATTGGGTTTTAAAAACGATAATTCTATACCAGTTCTTTCTAGATAGTGCCATGCATCTTCGTATTTCCCTTTTTTTAGTGAATTGAACACAGAAAGGTAATTTTTTTGTATTACATATATTTGCTTTATACACCAACAATAATTTGCTTTATCCTCATCTTCTTCACCTATAGCACACATACGGTGTTTTTCGATTGCCTCGTATACTTCCTCGTTCAACGAAATATTCTTTAAAGCGAGGTATTCTTCTATTTCTTTAATCGTCATTTGTTTCACCTGTATCAAATAGACCATCAGATATAGATTCAAATGTTGATTTAATTCCGCTTATAGGACCTTTATAAGAAACCTCCTTACTTTTGTCGCCGTCTTGAACTATAATTGTTATTTCGGCACTAAGATCGTCAGGTTCACGTAAATGCTTTTTTGCTTCATCATATAAAAAGTTACTTACAAGGTTGATTGCTAAAGGCAATACTAAAGCAGAAACTATAAAAGTAGCAATTTTTATTGATGCGGAATGTAGCTCTAATTTTTGAAAATCATCATCTGATATCGCTATGTCGCTAATTATCTCTCCAGTTGCATTTTCTCTAATATAATTTAAAAATTCAAGTGTAAGCTCTGGAAAAACAAGATGCTCATAATTGCGAAATCCGTTTGATGGGATTAATAATAAATTTGCCTTTTTAATATCGCTTAGAAAATCTTTTGGAAGATATGGCTCGCTATAAATTTTTTCGAAAACAATGTCAGAATTCTTTATTGTAATTTCTTTATTGTTAATTTCGTGTGTCAACTAAATCACCTCATTTATAAAGTAAAACGTTGGAATGCTGAAGCTCAAGTTCAATAACTTCTTTTTGCTCTTTCAATTCTTCTAAAATATTAATAAGTTCTTTATCCGATGTGTCGCAGATTTCTGCGGCACATTTTTCGTATCTGTGGTTAATTCTTTCCCACTTTAAAATATCGCTTAATATATTTTCGTTTTTTAAGTAATACAAAATGGTGTTGGCAGATAAGTCAGTTTTGTCTACTTTTGCACCAAAGAAATTTGTTATAAAAGGATTTATAACAAACTCGATGGTATCTGCATTTATCATACCGTTTTCTTCTCTTTCGCCGTTTATGGACACGATTTTAGTTTTAATGAGCATAATCATCAAGCCCATAAAATCGCCAACGGTTTCAAGCCTAATATTATTTTCAAAGCCTGCAAGTGCAAACGAGCTTACGCCGAGGGCTTCTGCAAGCCTGTCAATCTGTGCTGTTTGAGGCACCATTTTATTTATTTCATATTTTCTTATAGAAACCGGATGTATCCCTGAAAGTTCTGCAAGCTTGGCTTGAGTAATGCCTATGCGCTTTCTAAAATACTTGATTTTTTCACCTATTGTCATAGTATTTTTACTCCATTCGTAGTTTTGTCACTACAATTATAGCACATAAAAATAAAAAAATCCATACTTTTTTGAAAAAATGTTAAATATGAAAATTTTGTGAAATTCCAGAATTACTCTTGACAAAAAGTTGCGATTGCGCTACAATATAATCAGCGTAGCGATATCGCAACAAAATGTATGGAAGGAGGATGGCTAATGAGTGTTCAGAACAAAACCTACATTACTGCAACAGAATTAGCGGAAATGCTCGGAATATCCAAAGGGCACGCTTATAAAATCATAAGAGGTCTGAACAACGAGCTTAAAAAAGATGGATATATTGTTTTTTCGGGAAAAGTACCCAAAGACTATTTTAATAAGCGCTGTTACGGTTACGGCGAACAATGAGGAGGTAGTTAATCTATGAAGGCTGAAAAAGACAAGAGAACCGGGAAATGGCTCATTCAATTCCGATATACCAATTGGCAGGGTGAGCGAAAGAAAACAACAAAACGAGGCTTCAACACAAAAAGAGAGGCAGAAGAATGGGTAAGAAACTTTCTGATGTCACAGCAAGCGGATTTTAATATGAACTTTGAGGAGTTTGTTAAAATTTACAGAGCTGATGTTGAAAACAGAATCAGACCAACCACTGGTGAAACGAAAGATAACATTATTGATAAGAAAATTTTACCGTACTTCGGTAAGAAGAGTGTAAACAGTATAACGGCTGCCGATATCCGAAATTGGCAAAATATCATGATGTCGCTACGCAAAAAGAATGGCAAGCCTTATTCTGAAACATATCTGCACACTATCAATAATCAGCTTACTGCAATATTCAATTATGCTGTCAAGTTTTATGATCTTGCCAATAATCCTTGCAGAAAGGCAGGCAGTATGGGAAGAAAGCAGGCAGATGAAATGCGATTTCTGACCGTTGATGAATTTACCAGATTCATTGACGGAGTTATGGACAAGCAAAAATCCTATGTCACATTTATGACCTTGTTTTGGACAGGGATGAGATTGGGTGAAATGCTTGCTTTAACACCTGCGGATATTGATTTTGAAAAGAAAACCATACGAATTGACAAATCCTATGACACAAAGCACAAAACAAACGGTCCTACTAAAACCTATACATCGACAAGGACTATAACGGCTCCGGAATTTCTTCTTGCGGATATTAAGGATTATATGAATTCTGTTTATGGCTTGAAGAAAAACGACAGATTGTTCGGTGTAACAAAATACTATATGGAGCACGAGAAGGAACGAGCCTTAAAGAATAGTGGACTTGATCATGTGAGAATACACGATTTGAGGCATTCGCATTGTGCATTGCTTTTCGAGATGGGAATACCGCCACTTGAGGTAAAGGAAAGATTAGGGCATAAGAACATTGAAACAACGCTCAATGTATATGCCCATGTTTATCCCGGCAAGCAGAGAGTTCTTTCGGATAAGCTTGATAAAGTATATAAGGAGGGTTTACAAAGTGGCAAGGAAGAATGAAAACAGAGTTCGTAGTAAAACAGTAAGCTTTTATGTGACACCGTTGGAGCATACGGAGCTTATGGCAAGAATAAAGGTATCGGGAATGCCAAAGGGAGAGTATTTTATACAATCCTTATTGCATCAAAGAATTGAAATTTATGTCGGTAAATACCAAAGTGACCGCTTGGCTCTTGAATTAAAAAAGTTAAGAGAAACACTTGAAACCATAACCGATATTGATGATATCGTCGATACAATTATTGAATGTCACGCTCTGCTAAATCAATTAGAGGAGGTTACGGCTGATAATTCGAAGTTATCAGCCGAAGACTTCAGAACAGTAACCTGAGAGCAGGAGGTGGTTCTATGTGAGTGGAAATTTCTTCAAAATGGATAATGATATATTCAAATGTGGGTTAAACGCTTACGAATTTATGGTTTATTCGTATCTTGTGATGAAAGCAGACAGAGTAAAAATGACCTGCTACCCGACAGTAAGTAAAATTGCTTTGGATTGCGGTATCAGTAAATCTCAGGTACATAAGGTTACAGCTTCATTGGAATATAAGGGCTTAATCACAAAAGAAATGCGATATAAGGATACCGTAAACGGGAAAAAGCATCAGACGAGCAGCCTCTATCATATAGAGCCACTGCCTACACAATATGGAGGGAGTGCCTCCGTATTAAATACCCACTCACTCTCCGATATATAGGGGAAATAAATAAACAAGAATTATATATCAATATTCATTTATCAAAAACCACTACAACAAGAAGGTGAGGTCGTGGATTATAAAACGACACAATTTAACTATTATCTCGATGAATGTTATTTTCATCCCGAACGAGATAAAGAATTTTCTTCTGAAACCGAAAAGAATTTAGCAAGAAAGGCTATGGAGCTACTTTGGAATAAGGAAAGTATTAAAGTAAATGACATTACATATTCCAACGATGAAATAAGACAGAAGTTACTTGATGAAATGATGCCGGAAATTTTGGACAGAGCCGTAGAGGTTTACCGAGATGCAAAAGGTGTCAAATCGGAAACACCCTATCTTGCAAGTTGTATCTTTAGAACTCTCATAGACTACGATGCATATATTGAGCGGTTATTCAGACAGACATTTAGAGGGTAAAGAATTCTACTGATCATTTTCACGGAGCCGTGTACGGCTCTGTGGAGGTGGTTAGAGAAAATAAATAATAATTTCAAGGAGGAATCAGCAATGAAAGAAAGATTTATGGAAAACGGAATTGAGTATGTGAGATGCGGTAACTGTTACATACCGAACTTGACGGTGCCGGAGTGCAAGCACGAAATCGGCAAGTACGGAAGATTAAGAAGGAAGCACTTGAAATCAAGCAAACGATGTTTGTATAGCACACTTCTTATGACCGGAAAACTGTTTGAACATTTACACGAGGTCGATGTTCAGGCACAGAAAATCATAGACCAATTTATAGAGAAAGCAGAGAAAAATGCCCCCGATAAAGCGACTCAACAGATGGCGTGGGTTGGTCATATGAACAACGCTAAAGCGTGTGCGGAAGAAATTATCTTAAGTGAGATAATTTATATTTAATGTTTTAACAAGCACTGAATTTGGCATTACAAATTCGATTTTTAAGGGATACCCCTAACACCCCAAGTACGAAAGGAGGCGGCAAGATGCGCAACAGAACAAAGACTTTTTCAGTAAGACTCAGCGAAGAAGAATATGAAACATTAAACAAGGCGATAGCAAAAACAGGTCTTACAAAATCGGCTTTTATACGGACAGTTGCAAGAGGATATTTGCCCAAACCACGACCACCAAATGACTATGATAAAATAATGTCAGAGCTTACAGATATTGCCACAAATATTTATTCCATTTCAAATGGAACATTTAATATCCATAAAGTTGACACCGAATTTTTAAGAGGTCAGGCAGAGCGATTGGATAAGGTAATTTTACAAATCAATACTCTCTTCACCGTTCCTGAGAAAATCAAAGGAGGCAATATAAAATGGCAACAACAAAAATATGGGACATAAAAGGTAGAGTTGATACGCTTATAAATTATGCAGCCAATCCTGAAAAAACCGAAGGACAGCGTTATAGCGAAAAGCAAATTCAAGCTCTCCATGATGTTATGGACTATGCCTCCGATGATTATAAGACAGAGCGAAGCTTATATGTATCGGGTGTTAATACAACGCCCGATACGGCAAAACAGAAAATGCATCAGACAAAGCTCCGTTATGGGAAAATGGATGGCATCGTGGCATTTCACGCAATACAAAGCTTTAAACCCGGAGAGGTTACACCTGAAATAGCTCATGAAATCGGGAAAAGACTCGCAAAAGAAATGTGGGGCGATAGATTTGAGGTTGTAATCGCAACTCATCTGAATAAAGAGCATTTGCACAATCATTTTGTTATTAACTCTGTGTCCTTTGCAGATGGTAGGAAGTATTATGACAATACCGCAAATTACAATAAGATGAAACGGATTTCCGATAGGCTTTGCGAGGAATACAATCTGTCAGTAATACGAAATCCTAAAAGCAAGAGCAAACATTATGCTGAGTGGATGGCAGAGAAAAACGGATATCCTACAATACGAGGACAGATAAGGGATGAGATTGATGGCATCATAGAAGGCGCATATACAACAAAAGATTTTTGGAGTGAACTAAAACGCAGAGGATATGAGGTTAAGAATACGGGTAAGTATATCGCTGTAAAACCAACCTATGCTCAAAAACATGTTCGTCTTGATAATCTTGGTAAATACTACACTCCCGATGCTATAAACGAGCGCATTGTTGCGGCAAGAAATGGTATAAAGCTTTTAGACGTAAATAAACCTAAGCCTGACTACAACGCTTGGCTTGAAAAATATGAGCCGATAAAACTTAAAGGCTTCAAGGCTCTGTACTACCATTACTTATATCTGTTCGGTAAGATACGAAAAAGGGAAGCACCCCAAAGAGTATGCTTCTATCTTAGAGAGGAACTTATAAAATTTGAACGATACCAAAAACAGTTTCATTTTCTTTACGACAATGACATTGAAACATCTGCTCAACTTCTTGAAATAAAGCAATCAGCCGAAGGCAGAATATCCGAACTGATTTTGCAGCGGTCAAGGTTATACCACAAGCCTGAAGCTAAAGAAGAAATAGCAGATATAAATACCGAGCTGAAGGACCTTCGTGCAAAGGTAAGAATGTGCAATAACATTTTAAGCGATTCAGAGCGTATCAATGAAAAGTATAACGAAGCACAAAGACTTGAACAAGAGCCAGAGTTGGAGCGTTCGAAGAAAAATAAACCTAAAATCAAAACTAAAGATGAAAAAATTACACGATAGGATTGGAGGAACTTATGAAAACTATAAAAGCTATTATAATCTTAACATTGGTAAGCATTTTTGCCACTACTACATACGCTGCAGAGGTGCCGAGAGAAT
>JAZTZW010000002.1:0-13381 GCA_045637685.1 Eubacteriales bacterium
TCGCATTTTTTATAAATATCTAAATATTTATTCAATCCTCGCCTTGCACTATCTCGCGCAGGGCGTCCATACGGGAATCGAGTTCGGCGGAAAGCTCGGCGCAGCGCAAAAGCTCCTGCGCCATATTTTCGTCGAATTTGTAATCCTTTTTATAGCGAAGCTGATGCTCCAAGCTCGCCCACGAGTCCATCGCAATGGTGCGGAGCTGAATTTCAACCTTCATAAGCCGTTTTTCATGCGCGAGGAATATCGGCACGGTGACTATAAGGTGCAGGCTTCGGTATCCGTTCGGCTTTGGGTTTTGGATATAGTCCTTACGCTCGACAAGCGTAATATCGTCCTGCTTTAAAAGCGCGTCGGCAAGCACGTAAACGTCATCGGGGAACGAGCAGATAACACGCACGCCCGCAACGTCGTTAAGGCTTTGCTCTATCGCGTCGACAGAAACGGGAATACCTCTGCGCAAAAGCTTTTCGCGTATGCTCGGAAGCGATTTAAGACGCGATTTAATGCTGTTTATAGGGTTACGGTCCAAGCGGAGCGAGAATTCCTCGTTAAGCACGTTGAATTTCGTTTCTATTTCCATTATCGCACAGCGGTAATAAGCCATTAATTTTGTAAACTTTTGCATTATCGGCTTGCCGTAGGCAATAACGTCTTCGGAAAAAAGCGCGTTTATTTGTTCTTTTATTTCGTTCTCTCTTAAATCTTCCATACAAAACATCCTTTTGCTATTTTGTAAATACATTATAATACATTCCTTACCTATTATCAAGCACTTATTTATGAATTGCAATTTACAAATGAGAAACATTTGCCGATTGACAATTTTGCTCTAATATGGTAAAATAATAATGCAAGAGAAAACTCTTGCATTTAAAAGAAAGACGAGGTATTTACAGTTATGAAGAATTTTAAGTCGTTGATTTTACTGCTGCTTGCCGTTTCGATACTTGTGTTTACCTCCTGCTCGGAGGAATCGGGCTACGCGACCGATGAATATATCGACACCGAGATAAAGAACGAAGAAGTAATCGGCGGAAAAACCGAGTTCACCGAAATTAACACAGAAGCAAAAATAATACGCAACGCAACGATAAACGGCGAAACCAAGGATTTTGATTCCGCGGTAGAGCAGATAAAGGCAGAGCTTGGCTCTATCGGCGGATATATTGAAAATTCCGAAATTTCGGGCGGCGAAAGCCTTTCTAACGGCAGAAAAACGCAAAAACGCGCTAACTTTGTATTGCGTATCCCCGCCGACAAATTAGATAGCTTTTTAACCACGGCAGACGGGCTTTTGAATATAACGAGCTCTACCGAAACCACAACCGACGTTACGCTTGAATACTACGACATTCAATCGCGAATGGACACGCTTAAATCCAAAAAGGCGGCGCTTGAAGCTATGCTCGAGCAGGCGCAAACGCTCGAGGATATCCGCCTTATTCAGGACGACCTTTACGCGGTCATTGCCGATATCGAAGCATATCAATCGCAATTAAACATTTACGACAGCAAGGTAAGCTATTCCACCGTTACGCTTTATATAACCGAGGTTATCGAATACACCGAAGCGAGCACCGAGGAGCCCACCTTCGGCGAACGCATAAAGGAAGCGTTTACCGAAAGCTGGCAAAGCTTCGGCGAATTTATGCAGGGACTCGCGGTATTCATTGTCCGCACACTTCCCCTATTCTTAACTCTTGCCGCTATCGCGGGAATAGTGTTCGGCATAATTTATCTTGTAAAGCGCAAGAAGAAAGAAAAAGAATAAAAAACTTGAAACTGTGCAACGGGCATCAACAAAGAAATTAATATCAAAAACAAGTATTTTAAAAAATAAGAGTTTTAAAAAAAGAGAATGAGAGAAAAGCTTTTTGCGAAAGGCTTTTCTCTCATTATATTTTTATACGGATATTCTTTTTATAAATTCATCGCATCTATCGCGCGGGCTAAAATTTCGGCGTGGTCGCCTGCAAGGGGGCTGTTGCCGGTTTGCTTGTAGACATAATCGCCGCAAAGACCGCTTACATCGCGGCTTTTAACCACCTTAACGCTTTTACGCTCGTTAGCGTCGAGAATAGTAATTTCGATAATCTCGCTGTTTCCGAGCTTGGTTTTTTTATGGGAAAAGGGGTAAAGCCTTGCGGAATCGGCATCGTCGCCCGCTTTAAGTGCCGAAATATCGGCAACCTCGGCAATAAAGGGAACGGTGATAATGCGTGTGCGCGGGTCGCGGTCGGGGGTCGAGGCGACGTTTATCTGACGCAGATTTTTGGCGGTAAGCCCCGTTTCCTCCATTAATTCACGCGCCGCGGCGGTATATACGTCTTCGTTCATTTCGACAAATCCGCCCGGAAACGCAAGCTTGCCCAAGCAGGGGTGTCCGCCGCGCTTGATTAACAAAAGCTTGCTGTCACGCATTATAATTATGTCAACCGTAACTGAGGGGCGTTCGTATTTCGAAGCGTCGTAATTCGCCAAGAATTCGGCTTCGGTCAAACCGTTTTTATCGCGTAGCTCTTCCATATATCTCTCCTATAAAATGGTACATTTTCGTCACGAGTCTTGATTATGCGGAATTTGAGGATATTTGGGTTCCAATAATGATTCTATTTTTGTCATAAACTCCGCAGTTTCTTCGGGCGGTACCACATACAATTTGGGTAATTCTCCATTGTCAGATTGTAAAACTACCAACCCAAGCGTCCAGTCAGTAATGACGCAAATACCTTGAGAAACTGTACCGTTTACAAAATTAATATTCATTAAACATTCAAGTTCTTCAAAAGTAGATACAACACTATTTGTTTTAACAAACATCGTCCACGTGTTCATCTCTGACTCAGTCATCTTATCTAACATTTCCAACATAGAATTTATAACTTTATCAGCTGTTTCATATTTCATATAATACAACGTTCCTTTCTATAAAGGTTTCTTTTGTATCTGGCTGTTTTTGCGGGGGTAATTCTTGGGGGTGCTTTTAATTTTCTTTATAATCACAAGCGTATGCAGATATTCGAACTCGGGGACGGTTATATTAATTATGTCTACCAATTCGCCGCCGAGGAGAGCGATTGCCTTTTTCGCTTCTTCGGCTTCTTCTCTGCCCTTTTCGCCCTTCATCGCGACAAAATATCCGCCTACTTCGACAAACGGCATACACCATTCGCAAAGCACGTTAAGCCTTGCAACACCGCGCGCAACGGCGATACCGTATTTTTCGCGGTGCTCGGGGCTTACGCCGAGCTCCTCGGCTCTGCCGCAAAGGGTTTTAAGGTTATTTATGCCCGCTTTGCTCGCCGTTTCGGCAACGTAGTTAAGCTTTTTCGCAGTCGCGTCGTTCGAGGTAATCGTGCAATCGCTCGCACAGAGCGCAAGCGGAAGCGACGGAAAGCCGCCGCCGCAGCCTATATCGATAACGCTTTTATTTTTAAAAAGCCCCGTATCGAGAAGGGTTAACGAATCCCAAAAATGAAGCAGACCAACGCCGCGTTCATCGGTAAGCGCGGTAAGATTCATTACCTTATTCGTTTCGCAAAGGCAGCTGCCGATAACATCGAGCGAAGCGCATTCTTTTTCGGTCAAACCTTCGCGGTATTTTTTTGTTATTTCGGAATAACTCATTGTTTGCCCCCCTGCGAAAGATAGATTAAAAGCACCTGAATATCGGAAGGCGAAACGCCGCTTATGCGCGATGCTCTGCCGATATTTTCGGGGCGTAGCTTTTGCAGCTTTTGCGCCGCCTCCAAGCGCAGACCGCGTATTTCGGTATAATCGATATCGGGCGGGAGCATTTTTTCCTCCAGCTTGGCAAAACGCTCTACCTCTGCAAGCTGGCGCTTTATGTAGCCCGAATATTTTATTTCGGTTTCTGCGCGGGCAAGTATGTTTTTATCGTAAACCCGTTCGTCGTTCGAAAGCGCGAAAATATCGTAAATAGTTATTTCGGGGCGCTTTAAAAGCTCTGCCTTTACAATACCTGCGCCCGTGCGGGGGTATCCGCGTGCTTCGAGCAGGTCGTCGAGCGTGTTTCCGCCTTTAATGCTTTCGTGCTCTAACGAATAAATAAGCTCGGCAAGCGCGCGCTCGTCGTTTTGGAATTTTTCATATCTTTCCTCGCTCACAAGCCCCAATTCATAGCCCTTGGGCATAAGCCTTGTCTGCGCGTTATCCTGACGCAAAAGCAGGCGGTATTCGCTTCGCGAGGTCATAATACGGTAGGGCTCGTTCGTGCCCTTTGTAACAAGGTCGTCGATAAGCGTGCCGATATAGCTTTCGCTTCTCGCAAGCGAAAACGGAGCTTTACCCTTTACCTTAAGCGCGGCATTAATACCCGCAATAAGTCCCTGCGCGGCAGCTTCCTCGTAGCCCGAGCTTCCGTTGAACTGTCCCGCACCGAAAAGTCCGCTTATTTCGCGGAATTCAAGCGTATTTTTAAGCTGTAACGGGTCGCAGCAATCGTATTCTATCGCATAGGCTGTGCGCATAAACACGGCGTTCTCGAACCCTTCGATACTGCGTATAAGCTGAAGCTGTACCTCCTCGGGGAGCGAGCTCGAAAGCCCTTGCAGGTAGACCTCCTTCGTGTCTGTACCCATAGGCTCGGCGAATATCTGGTGGCGCTCCTTATCCGAAAAGCGCACCACCTTATCCTCGATACTCGGGCAATAGCGCGGTCCCGTGCCGTGAATAACGCCCGAATAAAGCGGCGAGCGGCTTAAATTTTCGCGTATGATATTATGTGTTTTTTCGTTGGTATATGCGATATAGCAGGGCAAAAGATTGGGGCGCGATTCATAATATCCGAACATCGTCGGCTCTGCATCGCCCTCCTGAAGCTCTAATTTCGAATAATCTATCGAATCGGCGTGGATTCTCGGCGGCGTGCCGGTTTTAAAGCGTGCAAGCCTTACCCCCATTTCGGTAAGCGAATCGACAAGACGCTTTGCAGGCAGAGTATTATCGGGGCCGGATTCATAAGCCTCCTCGCCGACGATTATTCTGCCGCCCAACGAAGTACCCGTTGCGATTATTACGCATTTGCAGGGGTAAAACGCGCCGAACGAGGTGGTAACGCCGCAAACGCCGTTTTCGTCTGCTTCGACAGAAACGACCTCCGACTGCTTAAGCGCAAGGTTTTCGGTATTTTCGATAACCCGCTTCATATAATCGCGGTAGCGCACACGGTCGGACTGCATACGCAGAGAGCGCACGGCAGGACCCTTCGATGCGTTGAGCATACGGCTTTGAAGCATAACCGCGTTTGCCGCCTTGCCCATTTCGCCGCCCAAGGCGTCGATTTCGAAAACAAGGTGACCCTTGCCCGTACCGCCGATAGAGGGGTTGCAGGGCATATTGCCGACAAGGTCGAGCGTTAGGGTAAACAGCGCGGTCTTTACCCCCATACGCGCGCAGGCAAGCGCGGCTTCGATACCCGCGTGTCCCGCACCGATAACGGCTACATCTAAATTTTCTGCTGTGTATTTTATCATAGTTGCTTTATTTTTTGCGAGAAAACCTTTTTATAAAAAGGTCTTCTCGCGCTCTTTCCAAAAATTTTATCTTTTATCTATTATCTATTATCTGTTATCCGATTTCAAATATTATTTTCCTACGCAAAAATGAGAGAATATCTCATTCACGATGTCTTCCGAAACGCTTCTGCCATCTGCTTCGGCGATTGCCGCAAGAGCAAGCTCGATATCCATTCCCGCAATATCCTGCGTAAAGCCTTCGAGCGCGTTTATCGCGTTGCCGACAGAGCTTGCCGCATTTATCACCGCGGCGCATTGGCGAGCATTGACCACAATTTCATCATTTTCGCCGATATTTCCCGCACCGCACATTTCGGAAACGAACTTCGAAAGCTCCTCGATTCCCTCTCCCGTTCGCGCGCTTACGCTAACCCTTTTTTCAAAAGGAAGCTCGTGACAATAATCGGTTGCAATATCGGTTTTGTTAAGTATGCAAACCGTCTGCTGTTCCTTCCCGCTGTCGAATATCGCGCCTATTAACCGCTTGTCGTCATCATCGATCGGGCGCGAAAGGTCGAACACCGCAAGAATAAGGCTTGCATCGGTTATTGCTTTAATGCTTCGCTCTATGCCGATTTTTTCAACCGTATCCTCGCTTTCGCGGATACCCGCCGTATCCGAAAGGCGCAAAATTATATCGCCCAAGCGCACGGTTTCGGTAACCACGTCACGCGTTGTTCCGGCAATATCGGTAACTATCGCCCTTTCCTCGCCGCAAAGCAGATTCAAAAGCGAGCTTTTACCCGTGTTCGGCTTACCGACGATAGCGGTTTTAATACCCTCGCTTATCGCACGACCGTAGGTATGGCTTCCCGCCAAGCGGTCGAGCCTTGCTTTTATGCTTACAAGCGTTTGCTTCATTTCGGCAACGCTTACGTCGGTCATATCCTCGTCGGGATAATCGATATACGCGTAAACCGATGCGGCAAGCAGCTTTAATTCATCGTAAATTTCCCCAAGCGCACGCGAAAGACTGCCGTTTGCCTGCTTTGCCGAAACGGTTAAATGCTTTTCGCTTACCGAATCGATAATACCGCCGATAGCCTCGGCTTGGGTTAACGATATTTTGCCGTTAATAAAGGCGCGCCGTGTGAATTCACCCGCAAGAGCCATACGCGCACCGTTTTTAAGCGCGGCGGCAAGCAGCTTTTGGGTAACGAGCAGACCGCCGTGACAGTAAAGCTCGCAAACGTCTTCACCCGTGAACGAAGCGGGAGATTTGAACAGTATGCAGATACCGTCGTCGAAAACACCCTTTTCGTCGGTGAACGAGCCGTAATAAACGCTTCCGTGAAGCTGTTTTTCAAAGCGTTCCTTATTTGCGGGGACAAAAACCCTTTTTGCAACCTCAAGTGCTTCCTTCCCGCTTATTCTTATCATCGCAACACCGCCCTTGCCGTGGGGCGTGCCGATAGCGGCTATCGTGCTCATAGACTACTCCATTTTAATTAATTACCCCTATTATACTTCTTTTTTTCGGATATTGCAATATTTTTACAAATTAACTATATACTTTTTATTTTACTTGTGGTAATATAATACTTGTATAATTATATCAAGGAGCAAAATAATGTCTTTATTCAAGAAGCTTTTCGGTACTTACAGCGAAAAACAGCTTAAAAAAATAGAACCTATTGCGCAGAAAATAGAAGACCTTGCCGCAAAATATTCGGCGATGGACGACGAAACCCTAAAGGGTCAGACCGAAATATTCAAAACCCGCCTTAAAAACGGTGAAACGCTTGACGATATTCTACCCGAAGCGTTCGCAACCGTGCGCGAGGCTTCCGACCGTGTGCTTGGAAAGCGTCATTACCACGTTCAGCTTCTCGGCGGTATCGTTCTTCATCAGGGCAGAATCGCCGAAATGAAAACCGGCGAGGGTAAAACGCTTATGGCTACCCTTCCCGCCTATCTTAACGCATTGAACGGCGAAGGCGTTCACATTGTAACCGTTAACGATTACCTTGCAAAGCGTGACAGCGAATGGAACGGCAATATTTTCCGTTTTCTCGGTCTTTCGGTCGGTCTTATCGTCCAAGGGCTCGATTCGAAGCAGCGTCAGCAGGCGTATAATGCCGACATTACCTACGGCACGAACAACGAATTCGGCTTTGACTACCTGCGCGACAATATGGTGGTTTACAAGAGCCATACGGTACAGCGCGGACACGCGTTTGCAATCGTCGACGAGGTGGACAGCATTCTTATCGACGAAGCGCGCACCCCGCTTATTATCTCGGGCGCGGGCGGCGAATCGAGCGATATGTATAAAAAGGCGGATGAATTCGTGCGCCGTCTTAAATGCCACCGCATAAAGGAATTCGACAGCAAAAAGAGCGACGAAAATATGACCGAAGATTATATCGTCGACGAAAAGGCAAGAAGCTGTATGTTCACCGCAAACGGTCTTATTAAGGCGGAAAAGCACTTCGGTATCGAAAACATCGGCGACGGCGAAAACAGCGAGCTTATGCATTATTTAAACAACGCAATCCGTGCGCGCGGAATAATGCAAAAGGATATAGATTACGTTATTCAGGACGGCAAAATCGTTATAGTCGATTCCTTTACGGGACGTATTATGCCCAACCGCCGTTTCTCGAACGGTCTGCATCAGGCTATCGAGGCAAAGGAGGGCGTTGACGTTCAGGAGGAAAACCGCACCCAAGCGACGATTACCTTCCAAAACTATTTCAGAATGTACAAAAAGCTTTCGGGTATGACGGGTACCGCGATGACCGAGGAGGACGAATTCCGCGAAATTTACTCGCTCGACGTTGTGGAAATCCCCACCAACAAGCCGATGATAAGGCTTGACCGCAACGACGTTGTTTACAAAAACGTTCAGGGCAAAACCGAAGCTATCGTTAAACAAATCGAGGAATGCCGCGCAAAGGGACAGCCCGTGCTTGTCGGTACCGTTTCTGTCGAAAAGAGCGAGCTTCTTTCGAAGGTTTTAAAGGCAAGAGGCATTCCCCACAACGTGCTCAACGCAAAATATCACGAACGCGAAGCCGAAATTATCGCACAGGCAGGTAAGCTCGGCGCGGTAACCATTTCTACCAATATGGCGGGTAGAGGTACCGATATTATGCTTGGCGGTAACGCCGAATTCCTTGCAAAGGACGTGCTCCGCAAGGAAGGGCTTGACGATTATATGCTTTACGAGGCAACCAACTGCGGCGAAACCGACGACGAGGAAATACTCGCGGCGAGAAAGCATTACAACGAGCTTAAAAAGCAGTTCGAAGCCGAAATTCAGCCCGAGGCAGACAAGGTACGCGAAGCGGGCGGCTTGTTCATTCTCGGTACGGAACGCCACGAAAGCCGCCGTATCGACAACCAGCTAAGAGGACGTGCGGGCCGTCAGGGCGACCCCGGCGAAAGCCGCTTCTTCCTTTCGATGCAGGACGACCTTATGCGTCTTTTCGGTGCCGATAGGGTGCTTGCCATTGTAGAAGCGTTGAAAATGCCCGACGACCAGCCTATCGACGCGGGCATACTTTCGAACTCTATCGAAAACGCTCAAAAGCGCATCGAGGGTATGAACTTCGAGCGCAGAAAGAACGTGCTCCAATACGATGACGTTATAAATTACCAGCGCGAGCTTATTTACAAGGAACGCCGCGCGGTGCTCGACGGCATCGATATGAACGAAAAAATAAAGAAGATGATATCCGACCATATCGCAGAAACGGTTGCTATGCATACCCAAAGCGACGTTCCCGACGATTGGGAATTCGACGAAATACGCAACGCCTTCCGCGGTCTGCTTTGCGGCGATAACGATTTTGTTTACGGTCAGGCGGATATGGCGGACCTTCAGGCGCAAACCATTACCGACACGCTTATTTCCCGCGCCGAGGAAATACTTGAAAAGCAGGAGCAAGCCTTTACCCCCGAAATTTTCCGCGAGGTAGAGCGCGCAATACTTTTGCGCAACGTCGATTCCCGCTGGGTAGAGCATATCGACGCTATGGACGACCTTCGCGGAAGCATAGGCTTGAACGCTTACGCACAGCGCAACCCCATTGTCGAATATAAAATCCAAGGCGGCGCGATGTTCGATGAAATGATTTCCGAAATTCGCGCAGGCACGGCAAGAATGGTGCTTTCGGCAAGACCGCGTGCCGCTGTTAACGAGCGTACGCAGGTGCTTAAGGGCAACGCCGCAACCTCCTCCGACGGACAAAAGGTAAAGCCCACCCCCGCAAAGCGCGATGTAAAGGTCGGCGCCAACGAGCTTTGCCCCTGCGGAAGCGGCAAAAAATACAAAAAGTGCTGCGGAAGCATCAATCAGAACAAATAAGAGGTAAAAAATGGGATTCGGAATAGCTTTAATAGGTTACGCCTTCCTGCTTATGGGCGATGTCGGCGGCGCACTTTTTGCCGCGCCCGTGCTCGCCTACGGCTTTTTCCTTGCCTCGAGGCTCGAGGGTAATTTCCTGCGCGCCTCGATAAGCTCGCTGTTTATGCTGCCGCGCGGAATATTTATGATAATCTATTCCTTCGTGAATATGAAGGACGGCCCATATATCGGGCTTATGAACACATTGAACACCGTTACCTTCCTTCTTTTCCAGCTCGCTTGGCTTACAATGTCGTTTTTCTGGCTTACGGCGGTTATAAACATCGCAAAGGAATGCAACAGCGCTATGATTTTAAAGCGCGCACGCATTACGCAAGCGATAACGCTTCCATATATCGCCGCTTCGACGGTTGCGACAATGCTCAACTCGGGCGGAATGCTTTTGCATTACGCGGGCGCGGTTTCGGTAATCATGTTCATACTTATGTATTTGGTTATAATATTTAATATAGTAATGCTTCACACCTGCTTCGTTCTTATCACAAGCGAACGGCAATACGAAAAGGACAAGCAAAGATTGGCAAAGGAACGTGCCGAAGCAATGAAAAAGGCAAACGAAAAGAGCAAAAAGTAAAAAGAAAGGTTGAAACGGCTTGAAGAAAGAAAAAACAAGCAAAAGCTTATCGAAAAAAAGCAAAATACTCTTACTCGTCGGCTTCGCATTCTTCATAAACCCCGTCCCCTTCGGGCTGGATGTCCTGCCCGACGTGTTCGGCTGTCTGCTTATCTGGTATAGCTTAACACAGCTTTCCTATTTCGACGGCTCGGTCGAAGAAGCGCGCAGGTTTACCCTTTGGCTCGCCGTTGCCGAGCTTTTTCACCTATTGGCTATGCGCTCGGTGTTCCTTACGAATATCAGCAGTAACAGAATGCTCGCCGTTTCGGTTTTATCGATAGTTCAGGGCATACTTTACGTTTTAATAATCAAAAAGCTGTTCGGCGGCATTTCCTATTTTGCGATGCGCAACAACTGCAACAAAGCGCTTGCGCTGTCCGACGGCGCAGCGTTTATGTCCTATCTCGCGTTCTTTATCCGCATCGCGGCAACGCTTATCCCCGAGCTTTTGGCGATACTCGAGCTGCGTTTAAGCATTGAAGTCGATTTCGACACATACGACGCCATCGCGTCCTTTGTAGGTATGAAGCCGATAATCGTCGTCCTGCTTTCGGCTGTCGCACTTGGCGTCGGCGTGGCTTGGTTTGTGTCGCTTTCGAAGCTTATAAATACTCTGCATTCCGAATCGGGCGCAGAGCTCGACGCACGCTATCTTGCCGAATTTTCATCACGTCCCGAAAAGACCCGCCCGAAGAAATTGCGATTTGCCACCTACGCGGTTTATTTCGCACTCTTCTTCATTATCGATTTTACTATCGACGGCAACCGCATCCTCCCCGCGTCGTTTATGTTTCTTTTGCTCTTTGCCGCGGCGTTCTGCTTCAACGGAATCGGCGAATTCAATCAAACGAAAAAGCTTGCAATACCAGCGTTTTTATTGCTTTTCGGTTGCGAGCTGTTCACTAAATTTCTTAACCCCAACGGCGCGGTGGTCATCTACGAAACCAAGCTTTCGATCGTTATCGCGGCGGCGGTTTTGGGAATAGCTACCGCAGGTGCGTGTATGCTTTGCGTTCGCGGTTTTCTTGCCGACGTTCGCAAGCTTTCGTCCACACTCGGCTTCGGCGAGCCGTCGACAGCCGTTGCATGGGTTGCCTACTGCATCGCGGCTGTAAGCTACACCTCAAGCTTTGTTATCCCCTATTTTTACTCCTATTTTTACCTGCCGCGGCTGGTTTCGGCGGCTGTATTCGTATGGCTTACCGTTAAAACACTCGGCGGGATTTACGAGCGAGAGCTTGAACGCTGTGAGCTTATGTAAACGGCACGACGCAAACACGACGCAAATTTTAATATATTAATATATTTGTGGTAATAATTTATTGACAAGACAGAAAACGTGTGCTATAATCATAACCAAATATGGGGTATAACCCTAAAAAACAGAAAGGAAATACCAAAATGAAGAAATTTCTTGCAATTCTTCTCTCTGCTCTTCTCGTAGTTTCCGCTTTTGCAATTTCTGCAGCAGCTGTTACTTGGGAAGACGGTCAGACCCGCGAAGAACTCGAAGATGGTAGCCTCGGCAATTACACCTTCGACAACGCTTACGGCTACGAATTCAGAATCGATTCCGTAAACGGCACTATCGCGGCTGAAAAGTCCACCATCATCACCTCGGTTGAAAAGTACAACGCTTCCAACCCCAACTGGTCCATCAACGTGCTTCTCGCACCCACTGATGACGCTAACGTTTACGAAGTAGTTTCCGTTATCCCCACCCCCGGCTCTGCTGCTGCAGGCATCGAAAAGGGTATCAACTTCGATAACGGCAACATCGTAATGATCATCCACTCCGGCTCTTCCGCTCCCGACACCTTCTATGAAAACGGCGACGAATGCACCAACTGGGAACAGAAGGTTGCTGCTATGGCACTCAAGGCTGGCGACGAAATCACCCTCGCAGGCGTTGACCTCGCAGCTGGCACCGCTACCGATGCTACCGCTACCGTTCAGGACGCTCCTGAAGGATACGAAGTAAGCAACGGTAAAGAAGAAGACAAGGAACCCGTAATCATTCCCGAAACCATCACTGTTGACGGCGATCTTTCCGACAACGGCTGGGCAGAAGACGGCTGGGTAGAAGTTACCCCCGAAACCGGTTTCTGGCAGGCTGAACCCAAGACCGAAGACACCATTTCCTTCAAATATCAGGTTCGCACCGACGACACCAAGGTTTACTTTGCTGTAATCGCTGATTGCGATATGGTTGCAGGCGGCAATGGCGAAGGCACCAACGTTCGTCTCTGGCTCCACAACAACGACGAATACGTTAAGTTCACCAGCTACTACGATGTAAACGCTGCACAGAACCTCGCAAAGAAAAACACCGATCCTGCAGGCAACGTTCAGGAAGACATCGCTGACACTTCTCTCGTTGGCAGCACCGTAGCAGGCGAAGGCGAAACCTACTTTGAATTCTCCATCGACATCGCTGAACTCGGCGGTGAAAATTTCGGTTACTATCTCAACGTTTCCAACAAGGTAAACGAAAACATTTGCCTTTACGCTAACGTAGTTCCCCTCGGCGACGACGGCTCTCGTGGCACCAACCTTCCTTGGTCCACTTGGTACGCAGAAGGCGAACTCACCGTTGATCTCGAAGCTCTCGCTCTCGGCGAAATCGTAGTTGAAGTTCCCGGCGAAGACGAAGACGAAGACGAAGGCTCTACTCCTGTAGAACCCGAAGAAAACCTCGAAGAAACCCTTAAGGAATTCGTAGGCGAAGCTAACGCAGACGCTAAGTTCGATCTCGTTATCGACGCTCCCGAAACCTACAAGGCAGGCGACGAAATCACCGTTACCGTTACCGTTAAGAACATCACCGCTGAAAACGGCCTCCACGTAGTA
>JAZTZW010000003.1:0-84081 GCA_045637685.1 Eubacteriales bacterium
CCCAACGGCTGTTTTTAAGGCTTATTTCTTTGTGCTTGTTACGGAGTTAAGAACGTTTGTTACAATCATAACAACGCCAACAACAACGAATATACCGAGCATACCGAGGCCCATATATTTTATGTTTCTCAAAAAGCCGTCATTACCGAAGCCGTAAAACTCCATATCTACGCCCATTTCATCATTACCGTCAGACGATTCAACGGAAGCATCGGAAACAGCGGGTGCAGATTCTTCAGCGGAAACCGTAAATGCGAAAACGCTTAACACAACAAGTACAGTCAAAAGAACAACTAATGTTTTTTTCATAATCACATTCTCCTTTCTTATCAACCGAAGAAGTTAAGGATCATACCGCCTGCGATAACAGAAGCGATCTGGCCCGAAACGTTAACACCGGCAGCCTGCATAAGAAAGAAGTTCTGGGGATCTTCTTTGAGAGCCATTTTATGAACAACACGGCCTGCCATGGGGAATGCGGAAATACCTGCGGCACCGATCATGGGGTTCATCTTGTTCTTAAGGAAGAGGTTCAAGAACTTAGCGAAGAGAACGCCGCCTGCGGTATCGAAGATAAACGCAACAAGACCCAAGCCCATGATAAGAAGGGTTGCAGGGCTCAAGAATTTATCAGCCTGCATCTGAGCCGCGATAGTGATACCGAGGAAGATGGTAACAAGGTTTGCGAGAACCTTCTGAGCAGTTTCGGAAAGAGAGTCGAGAACTCCGCATTCACGGATAAGGTTACCGAACATAAGGAAGCCGATAAGCGCAACCGAATCGGGTGCGACAAGACCTGCGATAACGGTAAGAATTATCGGGAAAAGAATCTTTGTGGTCTGCGAAACCTCGCGCTGAACGTAGGGCATTCTTATCATACGTTCCTTTTTGGTGGTAAGGAGCTTGATAACGGGGGGCTGAATAATGGGAACGAGCGCCATATAGGAATATGCCGCAACCATTATCGCGCCGACGTAGGGAGTACCGAGCGCCTGTGCAACGACTATCGAGGTGGGGCCGTCTGCCGCGCCGATGATAGCGATAGAAGCCGCATCCGTATCGGAAAAGAAGAGCGAAGCGGTGCAAAGCGTGAAGAAGATACCGAACTGTGCCGCCGCGCCGAAGAGCATAAGCTTGGGGTTGGAAAGCAGCGGTCCGAAGTCGATCATCGCGCCGATACCGATAAAGAGAATGAGCGGGAACAGCTCGTTTTGAATACCCGCGTTATAAAGCGTTGTGATCGGGCCGTGATCGCCGATAGCGCCCGAAAGGGGCAGGTTAACGAGAATAGCGCCGAAGCCCATCGGGAGAAGAAGGGTAGGCTCCATATCCTTTTTTATTGCGAGATAGATAAGTATGCCGCCGATAAGCCACATAACTATCATACCCGGTTCAATATTCGCAAAATTACCGAATACTTCCAAAAGAGCATCCATAGCCGGAATTCCTTTCTTTTAAAAAAGATTTCATATACCGGATAATTTTAACACAGAAAATGAAATAAATCAATAAAAAGTTTCTAAAATTAAAGCGGCGTTTTTTCTTGTATTTTCAATGCATTACGCGCTCTGCCCGTTTTCTTTGCCGTTTCTTTGCCAAAAAATAAAGCTCCCGAAACAAATTCGAAAGCTTCATTTTGTGTGTTATCCTGAAATTATTCATTTACAAAGCTGATCGTCCCATCCTTAATACGGACTTTTATCACCTTTTCATAAGAGTCGTCGTCTGTCAGAATATATATGGTGGAATACGCAATCGCGTCGCCTGTGGTCGAGTTCCAACTCTTGTTGCTATACGAAACCTTAAAGCAGTTATCAGAGCTCGCACGCTCGCTTGCATTCATTGTTCCGCTTATAATTCCGTCGCTTTGAGTGTTCTTGATATAAAACTCGCTTTCGGGATATTCAAACGAATAGCTTTCAACCCTTACGTTCGAAACAGGCTTTCCCGTTTCATAATCAACAAATTTAATTGAAAACGGTATCATCTTGGTTTTCGTCAGCTGAACGTGAAGCTCGGTTTCGATTATATGCACTGTTTCCCGAATATCATCATATTGATCGTGAGAATAAGTGAACGTAAACCAAGTCCCGCTGCCGCTGTATTTTGTCAAGAGCGTATCCATCGAAACGATTCCGTTTTTGTCGGTATATACCTTGCCGCCTTCTTCGCCGAATCCTGTGATTTCCACGCCCGACACAGGCTCTCCCGTTTCCGCGTCGGTTACGTATATTGTTAACGTTTCAGATTCTGTCGGATAAGTAAAGAGCACCGTTTCGGACGATGTTTCTTTATTATCGTAATATCCGCCGTTTCTAAGCCATCTATTCGAATAGTTTGCGGCGTATTCATCTGTCCCTTCGAAATAAAAGCGATATTCCCCCACAGGGACCACAACCGCGGCAATACCTTGGCTGTTGGTATAAACGTAATCCAATTTATTGCCGTTTACATCCAATATCCAAACCTTCAATCCCGCTTGCTTTACCAACAAAGCAGAATCGTTGCCGTAGATATGTTCTTCGACCTGTTTCCTTGCGTCTATCACCTTTACTTTGAGCAAGCGTTCAAAGCTCATATCGTATTTGAGCTCCGACAAATTCTCGGGAGTCTGGTGATTTTCAACGAACGGACTCAAATCGGCTACATCGTTATAATCGCGCTCGACGAATTTAACTTTAAAGCGGTCGATGCCTTTAATGAGCGTTTTATCTACCTCGGCGACCACACATACGCTTTTATATGTGCTGCTTCGTTTTGTTTTCGGAGTTCCGTAGTGGACATCAACAACCAATTCGTCTTCCTCGAAATAAACCGAACCCACAGAAAATTCGGCGTTGCCGTCCTGTAAGCATATAAAGGTCACAAGCCACGCGTTATCATCGAAATAATTGGTTTCAAAGCGTTTCCCCTTGGCAAACTTATCTACGACTTGACCAAAGCTCCAAGAATGCTTGTAAAAGGGCGACACCGTTTTTTCCATAGCCGTATAATCGTGATAACTTCTAATGACATACGTAAGCGGCTCATCCTCTCCGAGCCGAGGATGCTCATTAAACGGAACATCGTTCATTGTCGCGTAATAGTACGCATCATTGTATGCAATTTTATTGGTTTTGTCATCCGAAACGTTCGTATTGTCTTGGTTTTCCTCGGGCTCGCTTGTTTCGGGGGTGCTTACATCCTCGCTTTGGTCGGAATCTGCGTTTTCGAATTCATTTATAAGCAGACGTCCGTCGACCGCGCTGTCGGAAATTTCATAAAAATGCTCGTTTCCGTTTTCGTCGGTAAAAGAAATGCCTCTTACCGCAAAGACGTCGACAAACTTTATATCCGCAAGAAGCGGTTTTGTGTCGGTAACCTTTTCGGTTTCGTAAAGTATATTTTCGATCTTTTTATCGCTGATATCCGCCCAATCGTCTGTTATTGAGAATACCTTCACATTGTAAATAACCGTTTTGGGTATAAATAGTATCGGTGCAGTGCCGTATTCGTCGTCATCGACGTAACGGTAGCATTTATCGTATTTAGATATATCCTCGTAAGGAATCATTTCTGCGGCGAACAGACCGTCGATATAATTAAGCTCGTCGGGATTCCAAAGTATATCCTGCAAATCCTCCGAGCTTTCGCTGCTTTCGCTGCTTTCGCTGCTTTCTGCGCTCTCGCTGCTTTCTGTGCTCGCACTGCTTTCTGCACTCTCGCTGCTTTCTGCACTCTCGTCGCGCTCGGTTGTAAGAAAAAGCACGCCGACTATCGCACAAATGATAACGCCGCAAATTATAAGCCAGAAGGTAGGCTTCTTATAGCTCATCGTATTTTTTACCCTTTCCTTGACGTTCGTTTCGCCAAAGGCTACGGGGCAGGCGGTGATACGCTTGTGTGCAACTGCGCATTCGAGCAGGGCGTAAGCATACGCCTTGCGCTCCTCGAGCGCGAGCGAGTTTATAACCTTTTCGTCGCAGGCGTATTCGATATCGCGGCAAAGCAGGATATATGCCACCCAAACGAGAGGGTTAAACCAATAAACCGAAAGAATAAGAAAGGCGAACGGCTTTATTAAATGGTCGTTGCGCTTTAAATGAGCGCGTTCGTGCGCAACAACGCATTGTTCGGTCTGTGCCGAAAGCCCGTAGGGCAGATATATTCTCGGACGGATAAGCCCGAACACAAAGGGTGAATCGACAAGCTCGCCCTTACGCACGCCCTCTCCGCAGGGGACGGAAAGCGCAACACGGCGTTTAAGCATAATATAGCTGATAACCGAATAGGAAAGCATTAAAGCGGCACCGCAAATCCACACGATGCAAAGCACAAAAAGCGTTTTTTCGGAAATTCCCCCGCTCTTTTCGTCAGAAACGCTGTTTTGAACGGGCGGCAGGTTTTCCTCCGTGCCAAAGCTTTGCTCGAATTCGTTTTGTATATTTCCGCTAACGGCTTCTTGATTGATTGGCGCAGAAGCTTCGCCGTTTACCGCGGGGGTATCCAAGGGCTTGTCGGGAGTAGCTTCGGGGACAGATACCGTATTATCGGGAAACGCATTCTCGCCGAAATCATTTTCGCTCACAGCGTCGTCGCGGACGCTTTCGCTTACGACCGATTCCGAAACGGCGTCTTCCCTGCCCGAAATCCCCTCGTTTACCACCAACTGCTGATTGGGCACTAACGATATATTACTTTCGAAGGTAAAGGGAACAAGCAACCTTACCGCCACCAACGCCCAAAGGCAGCAGCTTATCCATTTAGGCATACGCTTGCCGAAAATGGCGCGCACAAGAAGCACCGCCGCAATAAGCCAGCAGGCAGCTATGCTTAAATTGACTATTTCGAGAAATATGCGTGCCATACCTTACCTCCGTTCAAGCGTCTAATCTGTTTGACACTTGTAGACTATCACAGTAGTCCCTTGTTTGTCAATAGTTTTAATTTAATTAGCCGTAAATGCTCGGTTTATCCGACCGTCAAACGTACGATTACTTATAAAGACGAAAAAACAACTTCGTTTGTCACATATTTCTGATATTTTCTTTGTTACGGGTGAAAAATCAACTGTTTACAATCGGGGTAAACGGTGCTATACTATAAAAAAGAAAACAAGGAGGTAAAACTTTGCTTAAAGATATTATTACTCCCAAAAAAATACTTTTCGCGCCGAACGCGCGTCAACTTCTTTGCTGTTTCTTTGCCAGAGAAAAACTCCCGAAGTTCTTCGGGAGTTTTCGTTTCGCTTTATTACTGCAGGCTCGTGCGAGAGAGTATATCGAAATAGCAATCGGGAGCTTTGCCGTGCTCGGTATAATAGCCCACGCCGTCGATTTCAACCGTATCCAAGCCCTGATTTATAACTCTGCCGTCGGAATATTCGAGCTCGACGTAAACCGTATTCGTCCCGGGCGGAACAAGTCCGATTATTTCTTCGCCCACAGTAAACGAAGCCAGCCAAGCTTTAATTTCCGCCATATTTTCGCTCGGGACCTCGCATCCCGTTCCCATACCGTAATATGAGTAAAAGGTAATACGCGTTAGGTTAGCTGTCGAAAAAATGCTGTTTTCGCCGTTTTCGGGCTCGCTTGTTTCGGAGGTGCTTGCCCCATTGCTTTGGTCGGGGTCCGCGTTTTCGAATTTATTTATGCGCAAGCTTCCGTCAGCAGGACTGTCGGAAATTTCATAAAAATGCTCGTTTCCGTTTTCGTCGGTAAAAGAAATACCTCTTACCGCGAATATGTCGACGAATTTTATATCGGCGATAAGCGGCTTTTCGGCTGTTACGCTTTCGGCTTCGAAAAGAATACTTTCGATTTTTTTATCGCTTATATCCGCCCAGTCGTCTGTTATCGAGAATATTTTAACGTTGAAGATTTCCGTTTTGGGTGTGAAAAGTATCGGGGTTATGCTGTGGTCGTTATCGGTAAAGCGAATACATTCGCCGTATTTTTCAATATCGTTATAAGAAAGCATCTCCGCCGCAAACAAGCCGTCGATATATTCAAGCTCTGCAGAGCCACTGTTTTCACCGTTTTCTGGCTCACTCGTTTCGGACTCGCTTGTTTCGGGGGTGCTTACATCCTCGCTTTGGTCGGGGTCCGCGTTTTCGAATTTATTTATGAGCAAGCTTCCGTCAACAGGACTGTCGGAAATTTCATAAAAATGCTCGTTTCCGTTTTCGTCGGTAAAGGAAATGCCATTCACAGGGAATGCATCAACAAATTTTATGTCCGCAAGAAGCGGTTTTGTGTCGGTAACCTTTTCGGTTTCGTAAAGTATGTTTTCGATAACTTTGTCGTCGCTTATAACCCAATCTTCGGATATCGAGAATATCTTTACATCATAAATCGCGGTTTTGGGAATAAACAGTATCGGGGTTATGCTGTATTCCTCATCCGAAACATAACGGTAACATTTATCGTATTTAGATATATCTTCGTACTCAATCATTTCTGCGGCGAACAGACCGTCGATATAATCAAGCTCCTCGGGATTCCAAAGTATCTCCTGCCAATCCTCCGAGCTTTCGCTGCTTTCTGTGCTCGCGTCGCTTTGTTCGCTTTGTTCGTTTTGTTCGTTTTGTTCGCTTTGTTCGCTTTGTTCGCTTTGTTCGCTTTGTTCGCTTTGTTCGTTTTGTTCGTTTTGTTCGCTTTGTTCGCTTTGTTCGTTTTGTTCGCTTTGTTCGCTTTGTTCGCTTTGTTCGTTTTGTTCGCTTTGTTCGCTTTGCGTATCGTTACAGCCGATAAGCGCAAAAAGCATAAGCATAAACACTACTGTTATGGCAATAAATCTTTTCACAACAATGCTCCTTTCTCTGCGATTTTTGTTCGAAATATGCAAGAACCGTTTTTCGAAGCGTTCCAAACTTTTTGGGCATTTGGTGCCGCTTTACTCTAATATTACAATAACATATTCGAGAGAAAAAGTCAACACAGCAAAAAAACATCACAAAAATCAACTGTTTACAATCGGGGTAAACGGTGCTATACTATAAAAAAGAAAACAAGGAGGTAAAACTTTGCTTAAAGATATTATTACTCCCAAAAAGATACTTTTCGTGCCCAGTGCGCACACCGAACTGCGCGGTCAGCTTTCGCGCTCACGCGGGGCGACTATTGTTTCGGGTAACCTCACGGGGAACTCCCGTCAGGACATTTCGGGTATCTCGGCACGCGTTTACAAAAACGGCACCTACGGCTTTTCTTCGATGGCGGAATATTCGCCCGACGCGGCAGAGGCGGTTTTGCGCGCGGCGACCGAAAACGCCGATTTTATGGACAAAAACGTAAACAAGGGCAGACCCGCCCTGCCGAGCATCAACGGCGGAAAGCGCCTGCTCGACCGCGATATTCCCGATGCCGAGCAAAAGCTTTATGTAGATTTCGCAAGAAGCATTGACGATTACGTTGCAAGCAAATACAAAAACCTCGCAAGCCGCACTGTCGCCGCGCGCGAGGATTCGATGGAAAAGATACTTTGCGTTTCGAACGGATTTGACGCGCACACCTGCTTACAGCGTTCCTATATTTACGTTTTTCTTAACGCCGAAACGCCGAGCGGTGTTCCCGTAGAGCTGTTCAAAGCCTTTGGCGGAGAAGGCAGTTTTGAAGCTAACTTCAAAAACCCCGAGCTTCTTTATGCCGAAATCGATGCGCTTTACGAGCGTTTAATGCAAAAGCGCGAGGGTATTTATGCCGATGCGGGCGAAAAAACCGTGGTTTTGGGCGGTATGATGACAGGCATGCTCGCGCATGAGGCTGTCGGCCACACCGTCGAAGCCGACCTTGTTTTAGGCGGAAGCGTTGCGGGAAGTAACCTCGGCAAGCAGGTCGCGAGCGAGATAGTAAGCCTTACCGACTTTGCGCACACCGCGTTCGGCGAAAGGACTCCTCTTCCCGTTTACGTTGACGACGAGGGTGTCGAGGCGGTTGACGCAAAGATTATCGAAAACGGCATACTTGTCGGTTATATGAACAACCGCGAATCGGCTCAGCGGTTTGGTATGCAACCCTGCGGCAACGCACGCGCTTGGGCATTCTCCGACGAGCCGCTTATCCGTATGAGAAACACCGCGGTGCTTCCCGGCAAGGACAAGCTCGAGGATATGATTGCCAGCGTCGAGGACGGATATTATCTTATCGATTCGAGCAACGGGCAGGCAGACACGACGGGCGAGTTTATGTTCGGCGTTTCGATGGGCTACGAGATAAAGAACGGCAAGCTCGGCAGAGCTTTGCTCGACACCACCATTTCGGGCGTAGCGTTCCAAATGCTCAAAACCGTCGATATGGTTTCGGATACGGTCGCTTGGTCGAGCTCCGGCTTTTGCGGAAAGAAGCAGCCGATGCCTGTTGGCATGGGCGGACCCGCATTACGCTGTAAGGTTATGATCGGAGGTCGCTGATATGGAAAAATACAAAAATATTGCATGCGGAATAATAAATAAGGTGCTTGAGCGCGGCGTAGATATGGCGCATTGTTCAGTAAGAGAGAGCGAAATGCGCGAATTCAACGTCGACGGCAACGAATTTTCGCTATTCCGCACGCTTTTTAACCGCTATGTCGGCATAACCGTGTTTATCGGCGGCAAAAAGGGCTCGGTTTCGATAAACCGTTTCGACGAAGAATCGGTAAACGAGGCGATTGAAAACTGCATCGCCGCGGCAAACAGCGCAACGCCCGATAAGGCTTGGGAGCTGGCAAGCGGAAACGGCGAGCGTTATTTTAAAAGCGGTGCGCTCCTGCCCGACACCGAAAAGCTCTTCTTCCGCACAAAAGAATTATTAGAGGATATAAAGAACAGACACCCGAAGATTATGGTCGAGCAGATGATCGTGAAGCATATTTCGGCAAAGGGTGTTTATATGAGCACAACCGACAACTGCTATCTTTCGGAAAGCGGAAAATATGTTGCCGAGCTTATGTATTCGGCGCACGAGGGCGATAAGGCAACCTCTTTCTTCGGAAGCGACGTTACCGTAACCGATCTTGAAAAGCCTTTTATCGATTGCGCGTTTATCGAGCGCGAGCTTACAGACATTGAAAATCAGATAGATTCTGCAAGCACAAGCGGCAAATTTGTCGGCAAGGTCATTTTCACTCCCGGCTGTCTTGTCGGCACGGTGTTCGGAAATATCTGCGGCAATTTCGCTTCCGACAGCGTGATTTTAGAAGGCACCTCGCTTTGGAAGGACAAGCTTGGGCAAATGGTAGCCGACGAAAGAATAAATATCGCGTTTAAGCCGAGCGACGCTCGCATTGTAAACGGCGAACGCTACACGGGCGAGGGCTATATTTCCGAGGATTACGATTTCATAAAAAACGGCGTTCTTCAAAGCTTTATGCTTTCGCAGTACGTTGCGAACAAAACAAGCAACACCCGCGCGAAGAATTCCTCGTTTTCAATGGTTATCGAAGCAGGCGATACCCCGCTTGAGGATATGATAAAGGGTATTGAAAAGGGCGTTATTATCGGACGCTTTTCGGGCGGAAGCCCCGGCGCGAACGGCGAATTTTCGGGCGTGGCAAAGAACGGATTTATGATAGAAAACGGCAAAATAACCCATGCTCTTTCCGAAACGATGATAAGCGGCAACCTTGCGGAAATGCTCAATAATCTTGTTGCAATAAGCAAGGAAACCTTGGTCGACGGTACCGTTGTCGCGCCTTATATGGCGTTCGACGGCATTACCGTTTCGGGTAAGTAGCTCGGCTCGTTCAAATTATTAAACAGATACAAAAAACTACCCGAGGTCAAGCCTTCGGGTAGTTTTGTTCTTATATTACTGTTTCTTTTCTTCGTGGTATTCCTTTTCGGTATTAACCGACCAGACGTTGGATTTATCCTTTTCGCCCGAGAGGATGTTTTTAACCGCCTCGAAGGAAGTGCACATAGAGTGGTCGAGGTTATTATAGCGGTGCTGACCGTTTCTGCCGATACAGTAAAGGTTTTCGATACCGCTTAAATACTTAACAAGGGTATCCATTTCGGAATAGGTATCGAAATACGCGGGGTACGCCTTCTTTACCTTTTCCTCGTGGTAATCGATAACAATATCTTCGGATTCGATAAGACCGATCTTTACCATTTCCTTAACGGCGATATCTGCAAATTCCTTTTCGGACATAGTCCAATAATTATCGCCCTCGGTAACGAAATATTCAAGGCCTATCCAAACGGTGTTTTCGATATCCTTTACCATATAAGGCGACCAGTTGTTATAAATCTGGAATCTGCCCATCGTAACGCTTCTGTCGTGAACATATACCCAGTTATCGGGGATAATGTTGCCGATGGTTTTGCGTTTTGTTTTATTTTTAAGAGCAAGGCGGGGAACAAGCACGCCGAGAGTGATATAATCACGGTAGGGCAAGCCCTTTGCGATATTAAGCTCGTGCTCGGGCACATCGTTCATACCCACAACAAGGTCCTTAACGGGCATAGAGGAAAGAACGATATCTGCATCGAGCGTCACTTCCTTGCCCTCGGTTTCATAAGTTACGCCGGTAATAATATTTTCGGCGTTTTTATGTATCTTTACAACCTTGCAGTTTTTAAGAAGCGTACCGCCCTTTTTTTCGAACTCGTCGGCGGCGATTTCCCAAAGCTGACCGGGGCCGAGCTTGGGGTATTTGAATTCCTCGATAAGCGAGGTTTCGACCTTGCGGTTTTTCTTACTGGGGAGGAGCTTGCCGAACATATCCTTGATTATCGCGGTAATAGAAAGACCCTTAACGCGCTGTGCGCCCCACGAAGCATCTATTTCGCTCGGATGTCTGCCCCAAAGGTTTGCGGTATAGTGCTCGAAGAACATCGAGTAAAGCTTTTTACCGAAGCGGTTGATATAAAAATCCTCGAGCGATTTTTCCTCGCGCTTGAATATTGCCGATTTAAGATAGCTGAACACAACGACAATATCGTTCCAAAGCCCCATATTCAAAAATGTTTCCATTTTTAGCTTTATGGGATAATCGTAAAACTTTTGGTCGAAGAATATACGCGAAACTCTTCCGCGGTTAAGCATAACACGGTCGTTGCTTTCGGGGTCGGGACCGTTTTCGGCAAGAGTGGGGGTGCGTTCAAGCTTTAAATCGTCATAAGAGGGCGCGCCCTGCATAGGCAAAAGCTTGTCCCACCATTCGTTAACCTCGGGCATTTTCGAGAAAAAGCGGTGTCCGCCCATATCCATACGGTTGCCCTTGTAGTTAACGGTTTTAGAAATACCGCCGAGCTCGTTGCTTTCCTCAAGCACGATAACCTCGAAATCGTTCGATTTTGTAACCAATTCATAAGCGGCGGTAAGACCTGCGGGGCCCGCGCCGATAATTACTACCTTCTTTGCCATTTTTACTCTCCTTTATAAACGAAGATCTTACGACCGATATAATTCCAAATAAGCGCAACGCCCGCCGCCGCACAGCTTACGAGCATAAACATTAACGTATCTTCCTTGCTTACCGAAAGCAGATTACAGCCGAGCTGGGTAACGCCGATATTCACAAGCAAGCCGACAATCGAAACGGCGAGATAGATAAGGAACGCTTTTATGCCCTTGCCCTTTTCCTTTTGGCTTTCGCTCGTAAACACGAAAAGCACCGAAACGATATAATTCACGATAAGACCTACGATAAAGCCCGCCGTTGTTGCAAGCGTAACTCGAAGCTCGTTTTCAAAGCCAAGCACCGAAAACGTACCCATATCGTCCGGCAAAATAAACGAATGGAACAGCGTTTTGGTAAGCAGGTCGCAAACAAACGCGCTTCCCCCCGCAACGCAATAGCGAAGAAGCTCTTTTATTAAAGATTTCTTTTTATTATCCATTTTCATCTTCCTATTTTATAGTTAAATACATTATATACCCTGTATCGTATTTTGTCAACGATAAAAAGAAGAAGCACCGCGACGATTATAGCGATTGCGGTAAATTCGTTTTTAGATAAAAAAACCGCCCGAATAAATTCGGGCGGTTTATAAAAGCTTTTTTACTTCGATTCGGTTGCGGAAGCGTCTGCAACAGAGGATTCTGCAACAGAGGATTCAGCGGTAGAAGCGGTGCTGCTTACGGTAGAAGTGGTGGAGGTGGTGGAGGTTGCTGCGGAAGAATTATCGTCGCTGTCGGTCATATCGATAGAGCCGATGATGTAGAGCGCGAGAATAAGTACAACAAAAACGATTGCAACGATAAGAGTGAGCTTCTGATAAGATTTATCCTTGCCGCCGATTTTGTTCTTCGCAAGATAGGATTCGCTTGCGCCCTGACCTGCGATAGAGTTACCCAAGCCGCGACGCTTGCTCTGCTGAAGACCAATAAGAGAGATAAGTGCGATAGCGAGTACGAGAAGTACGCCGCCGATAATGTATTCGAGAACTGTCATTTTAAATTAATTCCTTTCGATTTCTTGCCGCAAGGTTGCCATGCGACGCTAAATTGTATATTACCACAGATGATCGATAATTGCAATACTCGTCCGAAATTTAACAATTTGTTCATAATTTAGACTTCACGGGTATCGCTCTTTGCGTCGTGCTTTTTCTTTTCAATGCGTTTTTTAGGCTCTTTCTTTTCCTTTTTACTGCCCGTTTTGCTTCCGCGGGCGCGGTTTACGCCCCTGACAACAGCCATAACGATAGAAAATACTATCCACACTCCGATTATCGCAACGATAACATAAAGTATAGTTTTCATCGTATCGCCGAACAGAAAGCCCTTTATTTTTTCAAGCACAGCCTTTAATCCGTCGGAATCAACGCCTTCCTTCGCAACGGCATCTACCCTTGCAAGCTCGTTACCGTTGTAGCTATAAACGATACTGCCTACCTTTTGTCCGGCCGAAACGGGCGCGTCTATCGTATCGTAGACAGCTCCGTTCGATTCCTTTTTATATACTATGCTTTCGTCGTAAACAAGCTTGGATTCGATATAAACGCCTTCGATATCGAGCACAAGCTTTTCGACATTTTCGCACGGGACAACGATAACGTAAGAGCTTCCGCCCGCGTTGACTCTAAGCTCGCCTACGATGGTTTCGGTGGTCGCAACGGTCAACAGCTTAAACGAATCACGAGTCCAAGAAATAAGCTTGTTCATATCCTCGTAAGCGTTGCCTTCGCCGAAGGAATAGGTTACTCTGTCGTTCTCGTCGCGCTCGACTATCATACCGCTTGCGCACATAACGACGAAGATATAGGTCCTGCCCTCCTTCTGGCTCGCTGTGATAAGGCAGTAATTGCCGTTTTTGTTGAGCTGACCCGCAATAAGACCTATCGCGTCCTTGTTAAGAAAGCCGTTTACGTAGTAATTGCTCTTTAAATAATTCTTGTTACGAACGGTCGAGCTTCCGTTGAAGAAAAAGGATTCTACGTTAGAAAGCTTTACAAGCTCATCGTATTTGTAAAACGCCGAGGCGATAAGCGCGATTTCACGCGGGGTGGAGTATTGGTTAGGAGAATCGAGCCCTGTCGGGTTTTCGAAATGTGTGTTTTCGAGCCCCAAGGATTCCACCTTTTGATTCATTCTCGCAACGAATTCGTTAATACCGCCGCCCAAATACTTTTCGCCGAAATGGCAAGCGATAGCCGCAACGGCATCGTTCGCGCAGGCAACAAGCGTTGCCGAAAGCAAATCCTTTGCTGTATAGGTGTTGCCTGCCTTAAGCCCCATCATCGGGACGCGCACATCGGCAATATCACCCGAATTATCGATAGCAGTCGAGGTTACAGTCACGGGCGTGTCGGCAGAATTGAGCCCGCGTTCCTTTAATATGTCGCTCGCGACCATACACGCAACGAGCTTGGCGGCAACCGCGGGTGCTACCTGTTCGTCAATACGGTCGGTATAAAGAAATTGCTCGTCATCTATACAATAGGCAACGGCGGCGTTGCCCGATAATATATTAGGTGTTTTTTGCGTTGTGCTTTCTTCTGTCGAGCCTTCACCCTCCGCATACGCGAAAACAGGCACCGTAAAGCACAGCAGAGTAAGCAAGGCAAGCAGCAAAGCGAGCTTGCGTGTATATTTCATCTGTTAACACTCCTTGAACAGTATAGTTTTTGCCTTTTCCTTATCGCGTTCAACCTGCGCCTTCAATTCATCTAACGAATCAAAGCGTTGTTCGCCGCGAATAAAGGCGATAAGCTCGGTCCTTACGGCTTTGCCGTAGCAATCGCCGCAGTAATCAAATATATAGGTTTCGCATAGCGGCTCGTTTTCCGCACCGACGGTCGGCTTTATTCCGATATTTGCCACACCGCCGAAGCGTTCACCGTCGATAACGCATTCAACGGCATAAACACCGAACGCAGGCAGCTGAAGCGATGCGGGATATTTTTGGTTTATCGTAGGAAAGCCAAGCGTTCTGCCAAGCTTTCTGCCGTGTATTACCTCCGCGGTAAATCCAAAGCTTCTTCCAAGCAGGCTGTTCGCCGTTCCTGTATCGCCGTTTGCGATAAGAGAGCGCAGAAGGGTTGAGCTTACCGGCGCACCGTTAAAAAGCACGGCTTGCGGGGTTACCACGGTCACGCCCTTCGGCGAAAGAAGGCTTTTTATAAACGAGGCATCGCCCTCTCTGCCCTTGCCGAACCGAAAATCGTACCCGCAAACGATACTCCTTGCGCCGAATTGCCGACAAACCAGCTCCTCCGCAAAATCGCGGGCAGACATATCCTTTATCGCGGTAAACGGCGAGGAAAACACAATTTTTACCCCGTTTTCCGCAAGGAGCGAAAGCTTATCCTCCCAAAGCGACAAAAGCTTGGCTTCGCTTTTCGGACCGTCGGTTATATCAAAGGTAAAAACCGCGGCGGGAAGCCCTAAACGCTTCGATTCATCCGCAAGCGAAGCAAGCATCGCACGGTGCCCGATATGCACACCGTCGAAGCCGCCTATCGCAAGAACACAGCCGTTTTTTATATCCGCATCTTGACAGAGCCTTGTTATTTTAACATTATTCAAAAGCTTATCTTCCATAATAACAATATAATACCCAATTTATCACCCTTTGTCAACTTGCAAAGGTATATTTTTACACTCTGTGCAAATAATATTTTTCAGAAAGGGTGTAATATATGAATTTTGAAAAGAGCAATTTCGATTCGGTCATTCTCGCAGGGGGATTCGGCAAGCGTTTGGCTCCGCTTACCGACACTCTGCCCAAGCCAATGCTTCCTATCGCAGGAATAAGCGTATTCGAGCGCATTCTCGCGCTTCTGCGCAAGCACGGCTTTAAACACACGGCGGTAACCACTATGTATCTGCCCGAAAAAATAGAGCGAATAAAGGACGAAGGCATTGAATATTTCCGCGAAAGCTCGCCCTTGGGCAGCGCGGGGGCTGTCGCACGGCTTAAAGACAGAGCGGACGGCTGTCTTTTGGTAATATCGGGCGATGCCTTTTGCGATTTCGATTTAAACAAGGCAAAGCAGGAATTTTTAGAAAGCGGGTGCGACGCGGCGATGGTGCTTTGCCGCACGAACGATTCGGGCGAATACGGCTCGGTCTGTGTAAAGGACGGGCGAATTATCGCGCTGTGCGAAAAGCCGTCGGTGCGCGACACGCTTTCCGACCTTATCAACACGGGCATTTATTTTATCGGCAAAAAGGCTCTCGATATGATACCCGATAACACAAATTTCGATTTCGCGCGCGACCTCTTCCCCGCACTTCTGCGCGCAGAAGTACCGATAGCCGGAATAGAGCCGTTGGGTCATTGGTTTGATATCGGCTCGTTCGGCGAATACCACCGCTGTAATATGTGGGTATCGAACGCCGAAAACTGTATCGGCAGGCACGTTTCGCTTCACCCCGAATCGCGCATTGAATACAGCGTGATATTCGACAACTGCACCGTCGGCAACAGCGTTTTGCGCGGCTGTATCGTCGGCGAAGGCGCGGTTATCGGTAACGATTGCATAATCCCGCCGGGATGCGTTATCGGTGCGGGCGCGGAAATACGTGACGGAAGCGCGCTTGCGCCGAGCAGTATAATCTATACCGGCGAAACTGTGGTCGGAGAATCGTTTGTCGATATATTCAAGCTGCCGAAGAATCCGCTTGAATTCGATGACGATTCGATTATTGCAAAAAATAACGACGAGGGCTATTTCGTGCGCTTGGGCAGGCTTTTGGGCGGAAGCGGAAGCGTTATCGCCTTTGCCGAAGGCGGCGGGGCAACGTTGCCCAAAGCCTGCGAGCTTGCCTGCGGTGCTTCCGAGGCGGGTAGCGGATGCACGGTAATTTCGGGCGGGAACGCCGCAACAGCCGCCTTTGCCGCGCAGGAATACCGAAGTAAAACGGCATTTATATCCGAACGTAACGGAAAAACCGAAATACGGCTGTTCTCGAGCGGGGGTATGCCCTTCTCGCGCGAGGAGCTTCGAAAACTTTGCCAAGGAACGCCGAGCCCCATTACAACGGCGGGAAGCGTTTATCTTCTTCCGCACGGCGCGCTGGTAAAGCGTTATCTGCACTTCCTGCGCGAAAACGCAAATCTTCCAAAGAAAATCAATGTTGCCGAAAACGCCGAAAGCGCGTTCCTGCGTGAGGCGGTAGAGGAGCTCGGCATACAGAATAACAGTCAGGACGCCGTATTTTCGCTTTCCGCCGACGGCGAACGCGCAAGCCTGCTTCTCCCGAACGGACGCGAAATTTCCTATTGGCAGTTGCTCGCGGTGTGCTGTATCGAGGGCAAGCGCAACGGGATAATTCTGCCCAACGACACCCCCGAAGCATTGGAGCGCATTTTGCGCCGCCACTCGATTGACGTAGCATTTTACGGCGACAACGAATCCGACGTTCGCAGACTTGCCGAAAGCGATCGGCTTCACCGCGATGGCGTTTTGCTCGCGCTTACCGTCGCAGGGCTTGCCGAGAAAAAGAATGTAACGCTTTCCGAGCTTGTAAAGGATATTCCGCCCTTTTCGGTGGTAACCAGACTTGTTTTTGCCGACCGCGACAGAATGTGCTCGGTCATTTCCAAGCTGCGCGAGCAATGCGGAAGCACGCGCTGTGCGGGCTTTGATTTCGGCGACGGCAGAGTAAGCGTTTACGCAAGCGCATCGGGCAGATTTCGCCTTATTGCCGAAGCGGTCGATAGCGAAACGGCAGAGGAAATAACTCTCCGCGCGATAGACAGGCTTAACAAGGAATAACCCAAAACGTAACCGAGGGGGGACTCCCCTCGGTTTTTTCAAATTATCTCGCGCGCAGTCTTGACAAATCGGGCGAAGTAAATTATAAATATATGTAAAGAAGATTTACGGAGTTTTGAAATGGCAGAAAAGAAAAAAGTAAAACCAATACCTACCGTTGCCGCGATAGCGCTTGTCCTTGTTGCGTTCGCCGTAATGGGTGCTTTTCTTGTATATATGTTCTCGTCGGGCGGCTCGGGCGATACCGAAATCGATACCAGTATCGAACAGAGCTTCGGCGATGAAACCAGCCTCGAGCCCCAACGCTCGGAGGTAGAGGTAAAGGAAACAATGGCGGATGCAAACGTCGGTGACGCGGTAATTTACGGCGTTTACGAGCAAAACGGCAACGCGCAAGACGGCGCAGAGCCGCTTGAATGGATAGTGCTTGAAAAGAACGAAAACGAGCTTCTGCTTATAAGCCGCTATTGCATAGATGCACTTCCCTACAACACAGCGGGGACCGCTTCGGAATGGAACGAAAGCTCGCTTTATTTATGGCTCAACGGCGAATTTTTAAGCAAGGCATTTACCGAAGCCGAGCGCGCCTTTATAATCACAGACAGCGAAAAAAGCGTTGATATGCTTTCTGCCGAGCAGGCTTTGGAATATTACGAATACGATTCCTGGCGTGCAGCCGAAGCGACGAAATACGCGCAAAGCAAGGGTATAAAGGAAAAGAACGGCTATTGCCTTTGGTGGTTAACAGATAAAGGCGAAATAAACAATTCGGCTTCCTATGTTTATTTCAACGGCGGAATATACAGCCACGGCTATGCGGTAGGCTACGAAAACGTCGGTGTGCGTCCGATAATACGCGTAACCCCCGAAGCCGAAACCGAAACCGAGGATATAAGCTCCGAAAATATAGAATAGCTATTCAAAAAGCGCAAAAAGAAAGGTCACATTTTGCCCAACTTCTCATAAAGAAGTTGGGCAGTTTTATTCGCCGCTTTGAAAAACGGCGAGTGATATTGCTTTGCAGTGATATTCGGCTTGCGCCGAGTTGTATTCGCTGTGCGAGTTTTATGGCAAATAAAATACCACTGAAACCGAAAGGTTTCAATATCGCTATTACCATAAGGCAATAATATCACTCCGACGACGTCGGAATATAACTTGAAAAGCATTATACTTTTGTGTATAATAAATTTCGAGGTGATAAGAATGGCTTTAAGTGTTTTAAGAGATAAGGCAAAGGAATTTGCAAAAACTGTTGTTTTTCTCTGCTGTGAGGTTAAAAAGTTATGTGCCTAATATGCGATAGAATACAGTTAATTAAAGATAACGCTAACCCTTTCTTTCTGAAGGAATTAGAAACAGGTTATGTTGTCATTGGCGACAATCAGCATTTTAAGGGCTACACACTGTTTCTTTGTAAAGAACACAAAACAGAATTGTTTCAGTTAGACTATGACACAAAAATGAAGTTTTTAGAGGAGATGTCTATAGTAGCAGAAGCGGTAGCAAAAGCTTTTGGCGCTGAAAAAATGAATTATGAGTTGTTAGGCAACGGAGATACGCACCTTCATTGGCACTTGTTTCCAAGAGTAAATGGCGACTTGGAGAACTACGGAAATATGGGTAAGGGCCCTGTTTGGTGGTATCCGGTAGAAAAAATGTACAGTCCAGATAACCGCCCTTCCGATAAGGAATTAAAAGCAATGAAATTAATATTGGCAAAAGAATTGGACAAACTATTATAAAATAAATCCAATTCGACCAACAAAAATACCGACAGAGTGAAAGTCTGTCGGTTTTTAATATCCTTATGAGAAGTAGCCTTTGTTGTGACCTTTTATGTTTATTTAATTTCGGTTTGTGCGTTCTCGCTCTTCCATACCTTTACGATTTCCTTTATCTGAAAAACCGACACCAATACAAAAGCAGCAAAGCTTATTTCGCACAAAATATACGAAATATCGACAAAGATATCGTTACGAATCAAGCCGAAAAGCACGTACATCGGACCGTAATCCCCTCCGTCGGGCAGGAAAAGAAAGGAGAGCAGGTAGGTCGCGCAGGAAAGCAGGGTGTATATTTTCAATTTTACCGAAAACAAAAGCCTTGGCAAAGCCTTTGAATTAACTATCAAGAAGAAAGCCGTATAAACAACAGGGAAAGCAAAAAGGGTAAAAATAAGTCTTATCCACCCCATATTAAAAATCCAAGAAGCCGCCGCTATAAAAACGCATAATATGATTAAGAAACCGTATTTTACAGACTTTGGAGATTGTTTTTTGAGCTTTATCATCGAACGGACAAACATAATAATTCCGAAAACAAGTCCGCCGACGATTACCGAAAGAAGCAATATTCCTATCGCTTTTGTAAAAAATACAGACAGTCGCGTATCCATAGCCGTATCCTCCTCCAGAGTATTATAGCATAATATACGAATATTGTCAACTTAGGGGCATAACTCGAACGAGTCCCCGACTCGTTTTCACACGCCCTTCAAGTCCCCTCGAAAACAAAAAACAAAAAGAAGGCTTTTGCCTTCTTTTTGTTTTTTGGTGCAGCTGATGGGACTTGAACCCATACGGTTGCCCACACGCCCCTCAAACGTGCGCGTCTGCCAGTTCCGCCACAGCTGCATATTATGTTTTTGCGTTCTTTTCAGAGGGTATTCCCGAACGCGCAAGAACTATTATACACGAATATTTGCATTTGTCAACCCTTTTTTTGCAAAAATCGAAAAAAAGATAAAACGCCTTGATATTGCCGGACTTTTAAGCTTATATTTCGAAAAATACCGTGTCGTCCTCGGGTAATTTGCGGGGCAAGGGGGCAAGCTTTAACATATCGAGCGAGAATTTTTTACAGCTTGCGTTTTGAAAAACCGCGCCGTTAATTTTGCATATACAAATATCCGATTCCTTTATAACCACCGCTTGCTCGCAGTAGGCGCAGATATGCTCGATATCCTCGTTACGATTCATAATTTTGCCCTTTCGTTGTCGCTTTTTCTCTAATATACACTTATTTTCGCGATTTGTCAACCGCAAATAACTGCCAAAAGAGTCATCAGAGCTCCCGAAATGAGCTTGCCGACCAAAAAGGGCTTTGCCGAAAGCTTGTTTGCGATAACCGAATACACCTGAAGCGCAACCGAAAGCCCCGTGAAACCGAGCGACACCGCCGTAAGAACGAATGCGCCCTTCCCCGCCTTTGCCGCGGCGGCACACCCCGACGAAAATTCAAGCAGGCACTTTATAAGCACCCCCTGCGTGTCGCTGAAAATTCCCGAAGCGGTAAGCGCGCTCCCTGCAACCGCAAAAAATACCGCGCAGGCACAAATATTTATCATCGAACCCGCCGCTTCGCTTACCGCATCACGCAGGCCGACGCGCTTTACCGCAAAGCCCGCAAAGGCTTTCGGCTTGCTCCGCCCAAATATAATTCGCTTCATCACCGCCGCGGTAATAAGCGTTGCCGTAAGCTGATATATCGCAAGCCTTAATCCTATTTCGGCATTTTGAAAAAGAGTATTTCCCACATAGCCGAGCAGAAAAGAAAGGCTTGCATTGTTCGTAAAGGAAAGCAGATATTCGGCATACCGCTTTTCGATACACCCCTTTTCGTAAAGCGAAACCGCTGTTACCGCACCTATCGGTGCGCCGCAGAGCATACCGATTGCAAGCACCACGGAATCGATGCCGAAAAGCCTTGAAAGCCTAACCGTTAGCTGCATACCAACGGCGACCCTTGAAAGCACGCTATACATAAACAGCGCGGGCAGAAGCGCGGTGAAGCAAAATTCAAGCGCGGCGCGCGTGGGCGCAGATGCACGCTCGGGAAAAACAAGCAGATAAACGAATAATAACAGACAAAAAATATCGATACCGCAGGAAACCGCTCTTCTTGCTTTCATAAAATCACCCCGAAACGAGTATATTGAAGCGGTGAGCGATTTTATGAAACGGTTAAATGAAATTTTTAAATTCGGCGCAGTTCCTGTTTTTGTCGAGATACGTGGGCGCAACAGCCTGCTCGCACAAGGATACACCAGAATATGCGGTTATTCACCCGAAAGGATAAGCCTTGAAAACGGCGAATTCGTTATTTCGGTCTACGGAAGCGAGCTGACTCTGCGTCATTTGAGCGAGGATATTATTGCTGTTGATGGGAGGATAGACGGGGTTGAATTTATATAGTCTTATTCACGCCGTTTTCGGCAAATATACCTTCAAAACCGAAGTCGACTCGTTTTCGCGGCTTGCTTCGCTACTTATGCAAAGCAAAATTCATTTTTGGGGAAGCGAAATAAAGGAAGATGCGGTATTTTTCCACGCCTCGCTGTTTTCCGCCGAAGCGGTGCTACGGCTCGCCAAGGAATCGGGCGTTGTGCTGGAGCTTCACGAAAAAAGCGGTCTGCCGTTTATATTTTCGCGCTATCGCAAGCGTTACGGTATGCTTATCGGAATGACCTTGTTTATGCTTATTATCTTTTTTTCTCAGCTTTTCGTTTGGAAAATAGAAATAAGCGGCAACCTTTCGCTTACCGACCGAGAGATAGAAAGCGCGCTCGACGAAATAGGAATACGCGTAGGGAGCTTTATCCCCGATATAGACCGTTTGGGGAAAGCAAACGAGCTGTTGCTTACCTGCCGCGAGCTTTCATCCGCCGCCATAACCGTTAATGGCACGCATATATCCGTTTCGGTGCTTGAGCGCAAGGAGATTCCCGAAATAGTTTCGCAAAGCGGGTTTTATAACGTCGTTTCCGATTACGACGGCGTGATACTCGATATAGACGCCGCCGACGGCACGCCCGAGGTGCGCGAGGGCGATACCGTCTTTAAGGGCGAGCTTTTGATAAATTCCTTTATCGAGGGCAGGAACGGCTCGTTCACCCCTACCCATGCCCGCGGTATCGTTTACGCCGCTGTCGAGGAAAAAATCACGATTGAAATACCGATGAAGCGGCTTACCAAGGTCTATACCGGTAACCGCACGGTAAGGCAGGTCTGCCGCGTGCTCGGCAAAGAGCTTCCTTCGCTTCGCGGGCTTGAATGCGATTACGAATATTTCGATGCGGTTGCCACCGAGCGCGATATAAAGCTTTTCGGGTTTATCGAGCTACCCATTCGCATTTACCGCGTGACTTATGATGAATATACCCCGCTTTACAGCGATATAGATAAAGAAGAAGCAACGCTTTTTGCCCGCGACGCGCTCGACGACCGACTCGCCGAGCTTGATTGCGAGATACTCGGTTGCAAAAGCGAAATTTATTTCGACGATAAAAAGGGCGTCTGCCTTCTTAAAGCAGACGCCACGGTAAAGCGCAATATCGCAAGGGAGATACCCTTTGAAATTATAAAATATCCGACAGATTCTTAATAGAAAGCGCATAGATAAGCATACCGTCGAAGAATTCACGTTCCGAAATATATTCGTCGCGCTGGTGAGCGCCGCCGCGCTCATCACCCAAATAGCTGCGTTCGCTTTCTATTGCCGAGCCAAATGCAACCGTATTGGGAAGCCAACGCGCATAAGTTCCGCCGCCCATTGTGTAGGGCTTGCATTCTATGCCGAGCACGCTTTCGCAGGCAGTCGTTAATGCCTTTATCTTTTTATCGTCGGCAGAAACGAAATATCCATCGGACTGACCGCAAACGCGCACAGTTCCGCCAAACGGCGATACCGCACGCTCGATAGCCGCAACTATTTCGGCATAAGGCGTTTCGGGCAGATATCGTATGTTGTAGGATTGAACAATAGCGTTTTTGTCGGCTTTTATAACACCGCCAACGCAGGTAAGATAACCGAAATCTTCATTTTCGGCGTTTATACCGAGCGTTTTGCCGAGATATTCGGCTGTCGAATCGCAAATAAGCGCAAGCGTGCCTTCGCGTTCGGCAAGGTTATTTTCGATAAGATAAGCGATAAGTCGGTTTATAGCGTTGACACCCGATTCCGGCATAGCGGCGTGTGCCGATTTGCCCACGGCCTCAACCCTTGTTTCGTTTTCGCATTCGGTAAGGGTAATGCCCTCTGCTTCGGGAAGACCTGTTTTTGCAACTATCGCGTAAGCCGCGCCGGGGACCGCGTTCGAAACGGTACCGCCGCGAAGCTCGGTAATATCGCCGCAAAGACCCGAAAAATTGCATTCAACCGTAAGAATTCCCTTTTCACCGATACAAACGGGAAATTCCGAATCGGGGGTAAAGGAAAACATCGGGGGCTTGCGCACGGTTACAAAATATTCAAGGTCGGTGCTGCCCACCTCTTCGTCGCTACCCAAAATAAGGCGCACCGCAAAGGGGAGCTTAATGCCGTTTTCTTTGAAAAAGCGAAGAGTATAAAGGCTTTGAATAAAGGGGCCCTTATCGTCGTGAGTGCCTCTGCCCATAAGCAGATTTTCGTTCACGGTAAGCTCGTAGGGGGGAACGCTCCAGCCGTCGCCCGCAGGAACAACGTCGAGATGGCAGACAATGCCCACCTCGCGTTCGCCCTCGCCGTATAATATGCTCATACAATGATATTCGTGGTTTTCAACGGTAAAGCCGTATTTTTCTGCAAGGCGCGCGGCACAGTCGAGCGCTTCTCCGCAAACCTTACCGTAGGGGTATATTCCCTCTCTTTCGCCTGCGACAGAGGGAATCTTAATTATTTCGGCAAGATCACTTACCGCCTGAGCTCTTATTTCGGGATTTGCAAAATACTCCCTTGCCTGCTCGTATATATTCATATTTCAGTTTTCTCCTATATCCTCGCGAAGCTTATTGAGCGCCGTGTTGAAACGGTTTTCGGATTCGATAAGCGATTTGTTCATTTCGTTCTGGCGCGCGCGGAATTCCTCTGCCGCGGCGGTAATGCTTTCGCATTTACGTTTGGTTTCGTCAACCAGCTTGGTAGCTTCCTCTTCGGCACGGGCGCGTATTGCCTTTGCTTCGTTTTCGCTTCCGCGACGTGCGTCGGTAAGAATCATCGCGGCTTCCTTTTCGGCGTTTCTTATTATTTCGGCGGCGCGCTTATCGGCAATCACCATTTTTTCGCCAATTTCGGCACATATAGCGTCGGTTTCGCGCTTGGTTTCGGCAAGCGAAGCGGCGTGTTCAAACTCGCGTTCTTCGGCTTCGGCTTTAAGCTTTGCAATTTCTTGCTTAAGTCTTTCGTTTTCTGCCTCGGCGGCACGAAGCTTATCTGTAAGCTCCGCTTCGTTTTGAGAATAGGTATCGCTCAGGCTGATAATAAATTCATCTACCTGTCGGGGGTCGTAGCCCTTGAATGTTTGTTTAAAAACTGTTTCTATCAAAGTATCCACCTAGGCCTTTCGCAAATTACAGTTACTTATAATATATCACAGCACAACGAAAATGTCAACATTTGAAGGAGAGTGAAGAGAATAGAAAGCATAAGAAACGCTCTGTGGGGAATGCCCACGCTTGCCTTGTTGCTGGTTTTCGGAGTGTATTTTTCGCTGAAAAGCGGCTTTTACCGTCCGCGTGCTTTGCTTTCGACGGCAAAAGGTCTCATCGGCTCGCTTAATAAAGAAAAAAGCAACGGCGTTTCGCCGATAGCGGCGGTCGCCACGGCACTCGGCGGGACAGTCGGCGTCGGGAGCATAATCGGGGTCGGATACGCACTTTCGGTCGGCGGTGCGGGAAGCATATTTTGGATGTGGATCTGCTCCTTCTTGGGCATGGGGCTTAAATACGCCGAGGTGAAAATCGCTCTGAACGGCAGAAAAAGCGCAGGCGGAATAACCAGCGGCGGCGCGCCGTACCGCTTGGGCGCGCTCGGTTACCCGAAAATTGCCTGCTTTTTCTGTATTGCCTGCCTGCTCGCTTCGTTCTGTGCGGGGAACATTACCCAAACGGGGGCGGTCGCTTTATCGCTTCGCGGTATCGGAGTGAACGGCGCGACAAGCGGAATAATCTGCTTTTGCGCGGTTGCGCTTGCCGTATTCGGCGGAAGAAAACGCATAGCGGCGGTGAATTCCCTTCTCGTTCCTGCGGCATCGCTTTTATACCTGCTCGCCTGCGTCTTTATTCTTATTATCAACCACCGAGGAATAATTCATTCCTTTGGCAGTATATTCCGCGAGGCTTTTGGCTTCGATTCGCTTTACGGCGGATTTTCGGGTGCGTTGCTGGCGCATACTCTGCGCGAGGGCTTTGCGAGAAGCCTTTTTTCGAACGAGGCTGGTATGGGCTCTTCCCCGCTTGCCCACGCGACAGCCGAAACCGAGGAAAACGAAATTCAGGCAAGATGGGGCATATTCGAGGTGTTCTTCGACAGCTTTGTCGTTTCTACGCTTACCGCGCTCTGCCTGCTTTCGTGCGGGGATGCAGGCGTTTCGGATATGTTCGGAAGAGCGTTCGGCGGCATTGGAGTTTACGGCTTTGCGCTTCTTACCGCGGTGTTCGCCTTTGCCTCGGTGATAAGCTGGTGCTATTATGCCGAATGCTGTATCGCCTATGCCTTCCCGAACGGTAAATTTGTATTTTTTCTCTACCGCGCCTGCTTTGCCCTCTGCTCGCTTTTAGGGGTATTTATATCGGGTGAGGCGGCGTTCGCGGTGGCTGATATTTTTAACGCTTTAATGATGTTTCCAAATCTGTTTCTGCTTTTTTTATGCAGGGGCGAAATCGAAAGGATGGAATGACGAATGTGGTACGTTAAAGAACTGAAAAGCATTTATTCCGAGCTGAAAAGCAACGCAAACGGGCTCGACTCGGCAGATGCGTTAAAGCGGCTCGACAGCTACGGCGCAAATCTGCTTGCCGAACCAAAGCGCATTAGCTTTTTAAGGCGTTTTTTCAATTCGCTTTGCGACAGAATGACGGTGGTATTGCTTATTGCCTCTGCAATATCCTTCGCAACCTCTTACATCTCGCGCGAGGGATACGCCGACCCGATAATTATATTGCTTATTGTGCTTATAAACGGACTTATTGCCGCCTTTCAGGAAAGCAAGGCGGAAAAAGCACTCGCTGCGCTGAAAAAAATGACCTCGCCCGAAAGCACCGTCCTGCGCGACGGGGTCGCCGTGCGTCTGCCAAGCTCGGCTATCGTCCCCGGCGACGTGTTCCTGCTCGAAAAGGGCGACATAGTCCCCTGCGATGCAAGGCTTATAGAAGCGAACGAGCTTGTTATCGACGAATCGGCGTTAACCGGCGAATCGGCGGGCGTGCAAAAGGACAGCCGCGCGCTTCCGAAAGAAGGCTCGCCCATTTCCGAAGCGGTCAATTCGGTATTTACCTCGTCACACGTAATTTCGGGCAGAGGACGGGCAATAGCGGTAAAAACCGGAATGTCGACCTGCGTAGGTGAAATTGCGGGTATGATAAGCGGCGAAAACGAAAAAACGCCGCTTCAAAAGCGGCTTGCGAAATTAAGCTCGATTCTCGGCAACGTGACTATCGGCATCTGCGTGATAATATTCGTTTTTTCGCTTATAAAGGGTATGGACGTCGGCGAAATGTTTATGACCTCGGTATCGCTTTCGGTCGCCGCGATACCCGAAGGACTCCCCGCGATAGTAACGGTGGTGCTTTCGGCGGGGGTGCAGACTATGGCAAGGCGCAGGGCTGTGGTTAAGCGTTTGCCTGCTGTCGAAACACTCGGCTGCGCGCAGGTGATATGCTCGGACAAAACCGGCACGCTTACCTGCAACAGAATGACTGTTGAGGAAATTTACGGAGAAGAGCGCGAGCTTATGAACGCCTTCGCGCTGTGCAACAACGATTCATCTCCGACAGAGCTTGCCTTAACTACTTACTGCGAAAACCGCGAGGAGATACGCCAAAGCCATCCGCGCGTTGCCGAAATACCCTTTGATTCGGCAAAAAAGTATATGCTGACAGCAAACCGATTCGGCAACCGATATTGCGTGTATATAAAGGGCGCGCCCGATATTATTGCAAAATATTGCCCGTCACAGCAGGAAAGCATTTCCGCGCAAACCGCGAAAATGACCGAAAAGGCGTTGCGCGTAATCGGATTTGCAAAATACGAAGCCGAAATGCTTCCCGATTCGCTTTTATCGGGCAGGTTTGAATTTTTGGGGCTTTGCGGAATAAGCGACCCGCCCCGCCCCGAGGCAAAGGAGGCGGTAACGCTTTGCAAAAAGGCGGGAATTCGCACTGTAATGATAACAGGCGACCATCCAGACACCGCTAAAGCGATAGCCGCAAGGCTGGGCATAATTCCGCAAAACGGCAAAGTTTATACCGAACGCGAGCTTGCAAGCCTTAACGACCGCGATTTTACCCGCGTAGCAGAGAGCTGTAACGTGTTTGCGCGGGTAACGCCGAGCTTTAAATTAAGAATCGTTTCGGCTTTGCGCTCGAAGGGATACGTGGTTGCGATGACGGGCGACGGCGTGAACGACGCACCCGCGCTTAAAAAGGCGGATATTGGATGCGCTATGGGCATTAGCGGCACCGAGGTGGCAAAGGAATCTGCCGATATGATACTTACCGACGATAATTTTTCGACCGTCGTCGCCGCGGTAAAAGAAGGCAGAGGGATTTACGAAAACATACGCCGCGCCGTGCATTTTCTGCTTTCCTGCAATATAGGCGAGCTGTTCACGGTATTTGCCGCAATAATACTTTCGCTCCCCTCTCCGCTTTCGGCAATACAGCTTTTATGGGTAAACCTTACCACCGATTCGCTCCCCGCTATCGCGCTCGGACTGGAGCGCGCCTCCGACGAGGTAATGGAGCGTCCGCCGATAAAGCCGAATTCGCCTCTGTTCGGCGGCAAACGTATTGCAAGAATGCTGTTCGAGGGCATACTTATCGGCACGCTTGCCATAACCGCGTTCGTTATCGGGGTAAACACGCGCGCTATCGGCGCGGGCAGAACGATGTGCTTTCTCGTGCTCGGCACCTCACAGCTTTTTCACTCCTTTAATTTGCGTAGCGAAAAAAGCGTCTTTTCGCATAAGGTGAAGAAAAACCCCTTCGTTTGGCTTTCCTTTGTTTTCTGCCTTGCGCTTCAGGCGTCTGTAATACTTATTCCCGCCGCCGCAACGCTTTTCGGCTTAACCGCGCTTACCGCGGGTGAATGGGCAATCTCGATTTTGCTCGCAGTTTGCCCTCTGCTCGTTAGTGAAGTTTACAAACGCTTAACACATTAATCGATAATTGTTAATAATTATAAAGTATTTTAGAATTATTAACAATCGGAGGAAATGAAAAATGGATAAAAATCTTATATATTTAAACGAACCGATAAGACTTTCCGCCTGCGACGCGATACGCATACGCGGAAGATACTCGATTTCGAATGACTGTCTCGCATTCGATTGGACGAACAGCGGCTTTGCCTTTAACTTTGTCGGCACCGGCTTTATTATTTCGCTTGGTCCGTATATTGCCGACGCTCCCGCTTACGTAAGAATATGCATCGACGGAAAGGATAAACGCCGCTACGCGGTTGTGAACGGAAGCGAAAAGCTTATTGTCGAAGGTCTTGCGGACAAACGCCACCGCATAGAGGTTTTGAAGATTACCGAGGGAGAGCCCAAGCTTAAATTCGATACCCTTACCCTGCTCGGTAACGGTGCGACTCTCCGCAATCCCCCCTTCAACAGCTCGCGCAGAATCGAATTTATCGGCGATTCCATAACCTGCGGCTACGGCGTACTCGGCTTGCATACCGACCCGAGCTATCTTACCTATCAGCAGGACGGCACAAGAGGCTACGCATATCTTACCGCCGAGCGTTTTGGTGCAGATGCGCGCTTTATTGCGATTTCGGGCAAGGGCATAGTTTGCAACTGCAACGGCGACAGAAGCGATATAAAGGCGGGCGAATACTACGAAATGCAATCCCGCACGGGCGGCATCTGCGAGGACGGCTGGATAGCCGACGTGGTGGTAATAAACATCGGCACGAACGACTGCGGCGGTCCTGCGCCCGACGATGAATTTTCCGAAGCGGCAAAGGACCTTATCGCCAAGGTACGCGCACGCTATCCCGAAGCACAGATAGTATGGATGTACGGTATGATGAGCCAGCTTTACCGCGATGTTCTGCGCGATACCATACGCGAGGTAAACAAGACCGATAAAAACGTGCACTTCCTTTTTGTCGATACCGTGTTCGGCAACCCCGCCGAAACCGGTGCGAACGGACACCCGAACGTCCGTGCAGGCATTCGCGCAAGCAACCAGCTTTACAAAAAAATACGCTCGGTAACAGGCTGGCGCAAGAAGGCGGAAATTACCGAGGAAGAAACCGAAGAATAAAAAACACCGACCGAGGAAAAGCACCTCGGTCGGTTTGTTTTTTAATTACTGAAAGTTCTGCTGTTCGGTGTTGGAAACAAGACCCTGCTTGAACTGCTTATAGCTCTTATCGAGCTTATTAACAGCGATAATACAGCAAATGCCCGCAACTATCCAGAGCCAGCCCGAAAGCATACCCGTAAGTGCAAGCGCAAGCACAACCTCGAGGCAGGCAAGAACGAGTGCGATTATAGCGCAAGCCTTGCTTTGACCAAGATGAACGCCCAAGCCGAGACCGATAAATACCAAGCCGTCGATAATTCCGAGCGGATTCATAAGTACAGCCGAAAGAACGGTAAGACCGCCGCATACGTAGCACCATATAGCCGCGTTACGTATCGCCTTCTTTATCGAAGCGGGAGCATATTTGTTGTAATACTCCTTCTTGGTGATGTTGGGGTCAACACTCGGCTGTTGGGGCTGTTCGGGCTGAACGGGGTTTTCGAGATTTGCGGCGTTTTGCGTGAATGTGCCGCAGGAATTGCAGAAGAACGCTTCTTTATCGAGCTGTGCTCCGCAATTTTTGCAGTAGATGAATTCGTTTTCCATTTTGCTTCTCCTTTATTTGTTTTTATTTTATTATATAAGTTCCGAAATAATGGCGCGCAACGAGGATATAGTCGAACTGATCGACGTTGTTATCGCGGTTAACGTCAGCGCGAGTCATTTCGCTCGATGTAAGAATACGCGTTTCGAAGTAATGACGCTTTATAAGAATATAATCGTACTGATTTATACTGCCGTCGTTATTTACGTCGCCGAGCATTGTTTCGGGGTCGGGCTCGGGCGATGCCTTGATTTCGAAGGCAAGCATCGAATTGCTTTCGCGCACCGAAACAATCGAAAATCCGCCCAATTTCGCAAGTGCGGTTGCATACTGTGCCGCCGAAGTATTGTTAAATGCGCTTACTATGCCCGCTATATTCGAGGATTGCATGCCGTATGCATCGGCAATAAGGCCTCCGCTTGTGTTTTTGCGGTAGTGGTAAACGTTGTGATAGGTTGTCGAAGTGTCGTTCGCGGAAACAGGGTCGTTATAGTTCTTGCCCTTTAACACGCCTATCGTGTAAACGTTGTAAACGTAACCGTAATTCGAATAAAGCAAGCCGTTTGCACGGTCGTTCGAATAAAGGTCCATATCGAAAATGCAGTTTATTATACTGCCGTAAAGTGTACGCACGGGCTGTGCGCTTACCTCGGTGGTAATGCTTCCCTTTATGTGCAGATTGGCAACAACGCCGTAAACGTAGGGGAACACCGAGCGCTGGTTTGTGCCGTTGATATTAACGGTAAGCGTGTGTCCGTTGCCGTTATATACACCCGCGAAGAAGGCTTTTGCGTTTCCGTTCGCCTCGGTACCGCAATATCCGTAATAATCGGTCATATCGATATCCGCGGTCTGCAGGAAGTATTTGCCGTAGCCGTACATTTCGCTTTGGATAGTGGTATTGCAGGCGTTAAAGCCCGCCGTAAGTGCCATAAAATCGTCGGGAGAGGTTATAAGATAAGGGTCGCTGACCGTGCCCGAGCCCTCGAACACCTCGCTCGGGTCCTTGGGCAGGTTGGGGTTGCCCGCGCCGCCGTAAGCCTTTACGGGAATAAGCAGGCACGCCGCGGGAATTATTTTACCGGTTGCAAGGTTATAGCCGGTATAAACGATATAATCGGAATAAATCTTTACGGTATATGCTTCACTTCCGTAGGTGGTGCTAACCTCGTACCTGCCGTCGGTATTGCGGGTATAGGTCGCGCTTCCGCCGTAGGCGCAGGGCTGAGCGGTCGAGCCGATATGGACGGTACGTGCGAAGGAATTGTATTCGTCGGAATAGTTCACGTTATCGTAAAGCGAAACGTGGGTGTGTCCCGACATAACGATAATATCCTTATAGGTTTCCAAAAGCCCCTTAAGGCGCATTGTTTGAGTATATTCCTCTTTAAAGGTGATAAGCGCGGTATATCCGCCGTTTTTGCGGTCGCCGGCGCCGTAATTCAGAAACGGCGAGTGAATTACAAGGAAAATATTGGTTTTTGTTTTGCCGTATTGTGCAAGCAAACCCGCAAGCCAATCTATCTGTGCCTTCGAAAAATTATCCTTTGTGGAGCTTTCGCCCGTTGCCTCGATTTCCTGACACATAAAGATAAAAAGGTTGTCGCGCGTTTTTCCCTTTTTCAGCACGTGGTAATAGGGCGAGCCGTTATAGGGATGCACCTCGTCGCTTCCCGTAAGATATTCGTTAAAAATCGGTCTGTCGGCAGATGTGTTGCCGTGGTTGCCGATGCATTCGTAAATGCTCGAAAGCGAAATGTCCGATTTGTTTACTATTTCGACGTATTTCGCGTACTGCGCCTCCAAATCGGGAGTTTCGCCGCGGTCGCCCGTCATATCGCCTGCGACAATGACCTGCTCCATTCCCTCTTCGGCAAAAAATTCAAGCGCATTTGCCCATTTTTGATATGCTCCGCGGTTATGCTGCTCGTAATTCATGTGAACGTCGGAAGCCGCACCGAAGCTCGCTTCGGGCGTGCCGAGAGTTAACCGTTTGCTTGTGGGGATGCTCGCCTTTGCAACCGCGTTTTTAATATCGGGCGCGTTATCGACAAAGCGGGTCCTGCTTTCGAAAACCGCAATCCCCTTTGCTTCGGGCGGTATCATAATGCCGTCCTTTATATTAACGCTTACCGTGCTACCGTCGGCAACCGCAACGCTCGCAAGCTCATCGTAATTCGAAAGGGTCTTACTGCCGTCGGTGTAATATATAAGATAATATCCGTCAAGCGCGGCACCGTCGCCGGGAACAATGCTTATTGTGCTTTGCATAAATCCCGCTTTTTCGGCTTCATCACCCGTAAAGGTTATGGTTACCGTAGTAGGCGTATCCGTCGCAAAAACGGTAAGCGTTTGAGCACAGACACAAAAAACGAATATAAGCGCAAGAACAAATGAATAAAATCGCTTCACTTGCCGGCCTCCTTGTTTGTTTGTCGCTTTATTATAACACGCTAACGCAAAAAAGTAAACTGTTTTTTGCATATTGGTTGCAAATATTAAAAATTCTGTTATAATCAAGAAAAAAAGGGGGTGCAAAACGATGTCCTCGTACAGCGAGCTTATAAAAAACTTCGAACGCGTGCGTGCTTATATGCGCGATTTTTATATTTACGGCTTTAAAAGCCGCGAGGAATACGACCGCAAAAGTGCGCGCTCTTATGATAACGAGCGCCGCCGCTTCGAAAGCTGGATGCCCGACAATATGCGTTTTATTCGCAACGCCGAGGGCAAAATTACCTTTATATCCATCGACAGCCGCAAAAACCCCCACAACCCGCTTTACAAGGCTTGGAAGGCGAAAAGCTTTACCGACAAGGATATAACCTTGCATTTTATACTTTTCGATATTTTTCACAGCACCGAAACCGCGCTCTCGCTCCCCGAAATAACAGAGCTTGCCGACGAGTATCTCGTTCGCTTCGATTCTCCGCTCACCTTCGATGAATCGACCGTGCGTAAAAAGCTTAAGGAATATACCGACGAAGGGATTATTGTACCCGAAAAGCAAGGCAAAAAGGTTATCTACCGCCGCGCCGACGACAAAAACGCGCTTATTTCCAAGGATGCGCTCGATTACTTTTCGGAAATACTTCCCTGCGGTGTTATCGGCTCGTTCCTGCTCGATAAATACGCCGAAAGCGAAAGTCTTTTTGGCTTTAAGCACCACTATATAACCGGAACGCTCGACAGCGGCGTGCTTGCAGTGCTGTTCGATGCGATGAGCAAAAAAAGCTTTGTTACTCTTAAAAATTTAAGCCGAAGCTCGAACGAGCCGCACACCCACAAGCTGCTTCCCCTTCGCATTTTTATCAGCGCGCAAAGCGGCAGACAGCACCTTTTGGCTTACCACCCAAAGCTCCGCAGCTTTACCTCGATGCGCATTGACTATATTTCCGATGTCGAAATTTGCGAGGAATGCGAATTTTTCGACGAATACCGCGCACGCCTTGAACAGACCCGCAAAAATATGTGGGGCGTTTCCTGCCGCCCTAACACAAAGGGGCTCGAAACAATCGAATTTACAATAGAAGCCCGCCCCGCCGAGGACCACATAGCTCAGCGCCTTTACCGCGAAAAGCGCATTGGCGAGGTGACTCAGGTGGACGAAACGCATTACCGCTTTTCGGTGTCGGTATTCGATGCGAGCGAGCTTATACCGTGGATAAGAACCTTTATCTGCCGCATAACCGAGTTCAAATGCTCTAACCGCGCGGTAGAAAACTGCTTTAAGCTCGATATTAAAAAAATGTACAATCTTTACGGAATAGGCGGTGACGAACGATGATTTTCAGCGAGCTTTATTCCGCATATTACAACACGGTGGCAAAAATACTTTGCAATGCTGTCGATAACGCACTTACCGAAAAGGAGCTTGCCGCAATAGTGCGCAAAAACGCCTTTACCGAAAGCGCGCTTACCATTCTGCCCGCTTTGAAAAAGCAAAAATGGCAGCTACTGCTTCCCGACCTTTCCACCCCGATAAAGCACCGCCCGACAATGCCGCTTACCCTGCTTCAAAGGCGTTGGCTAAAGGCTTTGCTTTGCGATAAGCGTATGCGCTTGTTCGGCATAGATATCAAGGGTTTAGAGGACGTTGCCCCGCTTTTTACCGAAGACGATTACTGCATTTACGACAAATATGCAGACGGCGACGATTACTGCGACGAAGGATATATCGCACGCTTTAAGACCGTGCTTACCGCTTTGCGCGAGCAACGCCGTATTGCAATAACCATGGTAAACCGCCGCGGTGTAAAAATGCGTCTTACCGTTATGCCGAAAAAGCTTGAATTTTCGGAAAAGGACGATAAATTCCGCCTTATAGCCGAAGGCTTTCGGCAGGTAAGCGTTATAAATCTCGGCAGGGTGACCGAATGCGAGTTTTGCGAAAACGACGCGAACGGTTTTTCGCGCCCGAAGCCGCGCGAAGCGATGCGCGAGGTAACGCTAAGCCTTACAGACGAGCGCAACGCACTCGAACGCGTTATGCTTCATTTCGCGCATTTCGAAAAGCAGGCGGAGCGTATCGACGAAAATCGCTATCGCCTTACGCTTAAATACGATATCGACGACGAAACCGAGCTTATTATCCGCATTCTCTCGTTCGGACCTATGATTAAGGTCGAATCGCCCGCAAGATTTGTAGGTCTTATAAAGGAACGCCTTATAAAGCAGTCGAGATTCAATCTGGATTAAAAAAAGAACCGAGAATTCGGTTCTTTTTTATCAGCCCTTGCGGAGAAGCCCAGCGAGCTGTGTCAGCAAATCGCCGCCTGCATTGAGGTTGATGTTGCCGACGTTCTCGCAGATACGCTCGATATACTCGAGCTCCTTGAGCTTATAAAGGGTTGCGTTTTCCTCCATAAGCTTCGCGGTGTTGAGGAGAGAGCGCGTCGAAGCGACCTCTTCGCGTCGGGTAATGACGTTTGCCTGTGCACGCTTTTCGGCGACGAGCACGGTATTCATTATGTTGCGGATTTCTCCGGGAAGGATAATATCCTTTACGTCGGCATCGCTGAACTCAACGAAAAAGCTTTTCTGCTTTTCCTTAAGCCTTGCGAAGACGTATTCGGACATCTCCTGCTTGCTTTCGAGTATCTCGTCGAGCCTGTGAGAGCCGACGTACTCACGCAGTGCAAGCTGTGCGAGCGTGTAGATTTGGTAGGTGTAGTTGCCCACCTCGGTCACGGCGCGGAGAAGGTCGGTTACCCTGTAATTGCAAACGAAGCTTACGCGAATCGTAACCTTGTCGCGCGTGAGCACCTCCTGCCCCGAAACGTCCAGCGGCATAAGCCTTGTTTCGCCGTACTCGACGGTCACCTTTATATCGTTTTTCCAAAAGTTGTAGCTTCCCGGTCCGAGCGTGCGCTCGTACCTTCCGTCGAAGAAGAGGAGCGCCTTTTGGAAACGCTCAACCACGATACTTGTCACAACGCTCGACGGAAGCTTTGCGACAACCGCTTCGGGTATGCCGACGATATCGGGCTTTGTAACGTCGATAACGTCTACCCTGCGCTCGTCCGCGGTATTGAAGTAAGCGTAGCTTCCGCGGGGAAGCACGCCGGCAAACCTGCCGTTGACGTATTGCAAGCCGACGTGTCCGTCGCCTATATCGTAAACGGTTACGAGGCTTTTGAAGCCGTTGTTTGCAAGAAGCGTGCTTAACTGCGCCTGCCTGCTTTTAATCGGCATTTCGGTGTTCAACACCTCGGCATTCGCGCCGAAGGGAATACGGTGCTTGCCCGATTCGAGCACGCGCAGGAATTTGCCGTGCTTAAAGAGCAGTGCTCTTTCGTTTTCGTTGATTATTAACTTTTTCATATATGTATCTACCTCCATAAAGAGAATTTTAATCGTCCCAAGACCGCCACGCAAAGAAAGCGGCTGTGAGTTGATAAGCTTTGCGGCGTGCGCGGTAAGCGTCTTCGCAAAAACGCTTATGGCGCAGGCTTTAAAGCCTATTACCCGTCACAGACAAGGCTTTTTTCACGCTTGCTTTGCCGCCTTTTCGAAGGGGTGAAGAAGCAAAGCCGACGGTCGAGCGGATTTGATCAGAATAAATAATGTAAAAATATCCTACCAAAGCCACTTGGCGCACTTTACAGGTGCGGCGGGATTCGAACCCGCGATCTTTTTTTGGATTTTGCATCCAAACGGGGATTTGAACCCCATCGAGCCCGCCTTTTAGAAATCAAGGCTTTTTCGATTGCCGTGACAGAATCCGTTTTCGGTTCCGCCAAACAGGAGCGATTCTCGAATACGCTTTGGGACCCCCTCGCGCACGGCAGTGAACAAAACACCCGCGTGAACCGAACCTGTGCCCATATTATACCAAACGAAAAAGCAATTATCACGGAAAAAAGGTTGCGAAAACGATACAAACCGCAATTAAAGAAAGCAAGTAATTGAGGATTTTAAAAACAAAAATATCCCTCCTGCAATCAATTGTCAGAGAGATTTTGTATATTCTATTGAATTCCCATCGCAAATCGTTATAATAAAATCAAGAAGTGTTTTTATACTTTATTTATTCCGGAGGAAGATTATGAGATATCTTGAACAAATCTATTCGTATGAAAACAGGCGAGAAATTGCCGCGGTAGTTCGTAGCGCGTTTGGCGAAAATTTATCGCAAAGATTCGTTGGCGAATGGACTCAGATGATAATAAACGAAGCAGATTTGAATTCTTATGAAGATTATTTTATCGATAATCCCGATTCGGGGGCTGTTTCATTTGCACAATACGGGAAAAAGGAGTATTATCACGATGGTTCGTGCGAGCCGCGCAAGATCGTTTGTATAACATCAATTAGCGAAGAAGAATACATCGAAGCAAAAAAGAAACAATGTATGTTAGAAAGAGAATCTCACGAATATCGTAATGGCTGGCTTGAACGCGGTGATGAGAGATTTTTTACATATTGGGAAGGCAGATCTTTTGATTATATCTACTACACAAAAAATCTTTCAGGTATAGCATTTGTTAAAATCACAATTGAAAGGCTAATTTAATTTCCCTCTTTCGCTTATTGCAATATAAGCCGCAATTAAATAAATAACGAAAAGCTGTGTGGTATTTCCACACAGCTTTTTGCTGTTATTGAGCGTGTTCGCCCTCTCTGTTTATTTATGTAATTAAAATCCTCGTTTTAAAATACTCGTCACGGTGAGCAGAAGCAAAAAGCCGAGCGTAACGTAATCGGTTACCTTGAACCTTATTCCGCGGCGGAAGATTGCATAAAGCACAAACGCACCGATAAAGAGAGAAAAATTCTCCATAGGATAACCAAATTCGTCGGCAGGCGTACTGCTATACCCGAACAGAGCACCCGAAACCGTATAGACGGGAATAAGCAAATTGTATCCGAAAATGCTTGTCGACACCTCGCCCGCGCGCTCGTATTGCCGTTTGCCGAACCGTACCCAAAAAAGCACGCCCGCCAAGATTCCCAAAAACGCCCAGCCGAATATAGCGGCGACTACCTCGGGATCCCTGAACAGCCAATAAAATTCATTTCTGCCGCCTGCGGGCATTTCGATCGCCCTTGTGAGTCTTTCCAAAAATCTTTCGGGCGAAAGCAGGCGCGCGTTTATCGAATCCTTCGCGCGTGCATACATAATCCAATAAAACACGTTGTGCCACAGGAAAACGAACGCACAGCCGTCGAAAACCGTGTTCGCCTCGTTAAACACGAAAACGTACATCGTGTAGAACAACGAAGAATAAAGGACGGCAACGCCGAAATGCAGGGCATACCAGCCGAAATGAATCGTTTCGAGCTCGGTTTTGATCAAAACCGCCGCGATATTGCAGACATACGCCGTTAGCAAGGGCGCAAGCGCGGTTAAAAGCCCGAAGAGATAATGCACTCTGCCGACAGATTTTCGGCTTATCGGCATTGCAAGAAGCATATCCAGATTGCGCCTTTGCTTAAACCGAACGAACGAAAATATTGCCGAAAGCATTGCTGCATACAAGCCGATATACGCGGCCACGTCAAGGCTCAAACGGCTTGCGTTTTGCACAAACTCTCCCGTTTGCCCCGAAGTGATATTATAAGTGCTGATGTTTACCGAGGAAATACCCGCAATAATTGCGGAAAGCAGACACAAAAGCAGAATGGCGAATCGGTTATCTCTTACCAGCTTTGCGAAATAGTTTAATGATGCGTTTTTACCTGTCATAGCCAAGCTCCTCTAAAAGCTGCTTCGCTTCTTCGGCAAATTCGATATTCGCAGACACCTCGATAAGAGTGTTTTCCAAACGCGAAAGTATATACGCCTTTTCGGTTCCGTCGTAATCGGTGTATTCGTAATGCATATATCTGCCGTCGTTGTAAATGCGCTTGCATTCGCCTCTTGATTCATAATAGCTTTCAAGCGCCGCAAACGCTTCCTCTGCCGCTTCGGCATCGTAATATTTATCGAAGCACACGAAAAATTCGCCCCAAGCCTTTATACGCTCGGCATCTCGGCTTTCGGGCAGAGATGGATCGAGATATTCGGTGTGGTCCTCAACGGTAAAGCCCTTTTTCTCCATTACTGCCGAGAACTCTTGCGAAGTAATCGGTTCACCCTGCGCGCAGGCGCAAAGAAGCAGAGAAAAGATCAATACCGCAGTAATCAAAATACGCTTCATACTAAGCACCCCTTACGCCGAGCCTTATCGAACGCAGATACGATTCGAATGCCGGTTCAACGAAAATCGAGGCAATAGAAAGAACGAGCATTATGCCGACGATAATATAATCGCTCTTTTTGTAGCGCACGCCGCGGCGATATACGGTATAGGCAACCGCACTGCCGACGGTTACCAAAAGCGCTTCGGTGAATTCTCCTTCTAAAATGCCGTCGGCAATAATTATCGGGAACGCAAGAAGAGGGATCAAAACCTTATATCCGAAAGCACTGCCCGAAATCTCCTCTGCCGATTCGGCTTTCTTTTTATCGAAGAAATATACCGCCCCGACCGCAGAAAGCAAGCCGACCACGCTCCAGATAATAAACCAGACCAAAGTCGCGCTTCGCTCCCAAGACTGTGCCACTATTTCCGAATATACCGTCATCGCGCAGTATTCATAGTTGGAAAGCAGTTCACCGAAGAAATACGCGGGAACGGCGTAATCCTCTTGGAAAAAGATCCCTTTGATAACGCGGGACAACGCATAATCGTCGACATAAAAATAACCATCAATATGCTCTCCGTAAACGTTATGCTTCGCCGCCACTACGTCGTTATGCCATTGGGCAATACCGTTTACCGTTCCCTCGATACCGTACACCAAAAAATACAGCCCGACCATAAAAACGCAAATTAAGATTATACCGTCTACTATCGTATTCGCGCGCTCGAAAACGAACACCGAAATCGAATAAAGCACGAAACCCATAAGCAAACTTATCGCAAAATGCGAAACAAGATAGCCGTGCCCGAGTGTCGCAAACGAGCCGAACGAGGCGTAACAGATAAGCGTTGCGACGTAGGCGCAGACAAAGGGAATAAACACGGTTATCGCGCCCACCGCATACTGCACCATACCTATCCCCCGCTTCGTTATCGGGAGCGAATAACAGCAATCAAGATTACGCTTCTTCTTTAAAAACGCAAACATCCATACCGGCACGGCAATGCTTAATATAATAAGCATCGTCATGCTCGTAGAAAGAGTAAGATCGCGGTATGTTACCTCTATAATCTTCTCGTCGGTTATGGTTTTCATGCCGTTCATATATGAAAAATCGTCGCTGTAATAGCCTATCGGATTGCCGTTGCCGTCATGGTTGACCGCGCTGTAATATTTCTCGCCGTCAAACACGAACTTGCGCGACCTTTCACGGTCCATCGAATCGAACGCGACGAAAACCGAAATAAGAATCGCAAGCAGGGAGATAACAATAATCACTCTTAAATTGTTTTTAAGCTGATGTTTAAAATATGCTTTCATAATATTTCACCTCAACCCTCTACGTCGTGGATAAATGCCTCCTCGAAATCGAGCGGCAGTTCGTCCATAACCGCGGGATTCAACTGTTCCAAGCAAGCGCACATATCGCCGCTTTCGCCCTTGAGCACAACCGTGGCGAAACGCCCCTTTATTTCAAGCGAAACTATGGGAAGTCCTTCGAAGATGCTTTTATTTATCTCGTTCATAAAGGCAAGCTCGAACTTGCACATACTTCCAACGTGCTCGGCAATATCGCCGTGAGTTTTAATAATATTGTCGTCGATAAGCACGAATCTGTCGCAGAAATCCTCGAGCTCGCGCAAAGAATGGCTGGAAATAAGCACCGTTGTGCCCTCGTCCTCAACAAGCTTAATAATTGCTTCCTTAAAAATCTTGCGCGATAACGGGTCGAGCCCGTCGAATGCCTCGTCAAGAAGCATATATTTCGGCTTTACTGCAAGCGCCAGCGCGATAAATACCTGCCTCCGCATACCTTTCGAAAAATTACGCAGATTCTGTTTGGGGTTAATTTCATATTTGGAAAGAAGCTGATCGAATACCTCTCTGTCGATATTGCCGTAAAATGTCTTGTAAAATTCGAACATCTTGTTCGGGGTAGACGTCGCGGTATAATAAGGGTCGTCGGGCAGAAAGAAGATGTCGCGTCTTGTTTCGGCTTTCATCGGACTCTTTCCGTCGTAAAGCACGCACCCCTTCGAATCGTAAACCCCCGAAAGCAGACGAAGAAGCGTCGATTTACCTGCGCCGTTTATACCTACAATTCCGAGCACCGTGCCGTCGGGTATCATAAGTTCAATATTGTTAAGCACAAGCTTTGTGCCGAATGAATGTGTAAGTCCCTTAATCTCTATCATCATATACCTCCGTTAAAAGCTCCGCTATCTCGTCGCGGGTTATTCCCTTTTCCTTAAGCTCGGTTAGCAGCTTTATTATTTCTGCGCGGTGACTGCCGCCGCCTTTACTTTCGCCTTGCGAAAAGGTAACGAACGCACCCTTTTTCGGCAAGGAGCAGATAAGCCCCTTTTCCTCGAGCAAAACGTAAGCCTTTTGCACCGTGTTGGGGTTAACGCCCAAATCGTTCGCCGCAACACGCACGCTCGGCAGCTTGTCGCCGTCGCGCAGAACGCCCAAGCGAATGTATTTTTCGTACCGTTCGGCGACCTCGATATAAACGTCGCGCTTCCCCGTGAAGCCCTTTGGCATTTTCCCGCCTCCTTTGTTGCAAATCTGTATCATCTGTATTATCTGTTCTATCTGTATTATAATGATCCGCCGTGTGTTTGTCAATAGCGAATTTAAAAAAGATAATACTATCGTTTCGTCTCTTGACAAACATTTGTTCGCAGTGTTATAATGGCAAGAAGGAGAAAAATTGAATTCGAGGAATGAATTTTGATAAAAGTAACATTTAATAAGCAAACCGAAATCCCCGACAAAGAGTTCAAATACGCGGTTATTTGCGCCAAACATAAAGAAAAGTGGATTTTTTGCAGACACAAGCAACGAACAACCTGGGAAATCGCGGGCGGTCACCGCGAAATCGGCGAGGCTATCGAGCAAACCGCAAAAAGAGAACTGATTGAAGAAACCGGCGCGGCCGAATTCAAACTTGCACCGTTAACCGCTTATTGCGTCGAAAAAGACGGCGAAAAGACCTACGGCATGCTGTTCTTTGCAGAAATAACAAAACTTGGCAACCTGTATGCCGACAGCGAAATAGGCGAAATTGCTTTGTTAGATTCAATCCCAGATAATTTAACGTATCCGATGATTCAGCCCTTTTTGTATGAATATGCACGAAAGAATATGGAGAGAAAAATATGACAAGATATGAGATTACCGAAACCGATAAAAGGTTAATCGAAATCGGGTTAGAGGTTTTAAAACAAAATTTCGATGACGGTATTTACAACCATACCGTAGGCTGTGCGTTGCTTTGCAAGAACGGCAATATCTATAAAGGCGTAAATTGCGACGGTATTCACGGCTCTTGCGCGGAATACATTACAATGGGAATCGCCATATCCGCGGGCGAGCGCGAGTTTGATACTATCGTCGCTGTGCACGATAAGCACTTGAATTTCGTCATTCCTCCTTGCGGAAACTGCAGACAGATGATGTTCGAATATTGCCCCGATATAAAGGTTATCGTTAACGACGAAAACGGAAAGCTTATTAAGGTTACCGCTCGCGACTTGCTTCCTTTTGCTTGGCAACCGATTATATTTGAAGAATAAAAACTCAATTTCGTGAATGTTTTTCGAAATAAACCCACATTTATTCACGTTTGTTCACGTTTTGGTGTTGACAAACGGGAATGTGTGTGATATAGTGTTAATGCAAAACGGTGACGAGTCGACACGGAACCGATTTGACTGACACGAAAGGACATTAGCAATGTTTATTGAAGAACGGCATCAGAAAATACTTGAAATTTTGGAAACAAAGGGCAGTATAAGCACTGCTGAAATACAGCGCAAATTCTGCGTTGGGTACGATTCGGCAAAGCGCGATTTAAGAATTTTGGAAGAAAAAGGGCTTCTTAAACGCACCCACGGCGGCGCGATAGCCGTTCGCCAGATAGGCGCAGGCAAACCTTCGGGCGTTACCTGCAAGGATTTTTATGAGGTTAAGGAAAATTACCTTGCCATCGCGAAACGCGCGGTTTCGATGATAAATAATAACGACGCCGTATTTATTACGTCGGCATCCGTGGGCTATTTAATGGCTCAGAACCTGCCCGACGATTTAAAAATACGTGCGGTAACAAATTCAATAATTATTGCCGAGGAGCTTCGCAAAAAGCCGAATGTTTCGGTAATTATGCTCGGCGGCGAAATGGACGCAAAGGGTAACTGCTACGATGCGTTTGCTATTGAAACCATTAAAAAACTGCGCTTTGACAAGTGCTTTCTTACCTCCGCTGCAATTTCGGCAAAATTTGGACTTTCGATACAAAAATCCCAAGCGATAAGCTTTTGGAACGCGGTTATCGACAGCTCGAAGCAGGCAATAGGGCTTTACCCTACCGAAAAAATAGGTGTTGATTCTATTGTAAGCATTTGCCCTGCGAGCAGATTGAACACACTGATCACCGATTGGGACGCGCTCGAGGAAGACCTAAAAGCCTTTGACGAACTCGGAATAAATATCGATATTGTCGAAAAAGAATAAAGTAAAACGGCAGAGGTCGCTCCTCTGCCGTTTGTTTTATATAACACTAATCAAGTCTCCCCGTAAGCTGTCCCTCATCTGCAAGGTTGGGATATCCAAGCTGGCGAAGCACCTCGTAAGCGCACACCGCGACGGCGTTCGAAAGGTTTAACGAGCGCACAAAGCCAAGCATCGGGATACGGATACAGCGGTCGTAATTCGCTTCGAGCAAAGGCTCGGGCAAGCCGTGCGATTCTTTACCGAAAACGAGGTAAATATCCTTATCGCGCGGGTATTCTACCTCGGAATGGCATTTTTGCCCCTTGGTCGAGCAGAAATAAAACTCGCCGTTGGGGTTTTTCGATTTAAATTCATCCCAATTCGCATAGCGCGAAACGGTTAAATACTGCCAATAATCAAGCCCCGCGCGGCGAATGGTGCGGTCGGAAAGCTCGAATCCGAGCGGCTCGATAAGATGAAGGTGCGCCCCCGTAACGGCGCAGGTGCGCGATATATTTCCCGTGTTTTGCGGTATTTCGGGCTCGTAAAGTACAATATGAAGCATAATTATCACCAAAAAAATATTATATTCGGATTGTACCACCGATAAAACGATTTTTCAACCCTTGATTAATGAAAATTTTTGTAATATAATAAGAGCAGAACATTTCGGAGGTTTAATTATGGCACTCGGAATTATAAAAGCCGACCCGTATCTTGCGCCGTTTGAAAAGGACCTTAATTTGCGCGTTGATTTATACAAAGCAAAGCGGAACGAGCTTATAAAGGAAAATGAAAAATTAACCGATTTTGCAAACGGTTACGAATATTTCGGCATTCACAAAACCGAAAACGGCTGGGTTTACCGCGAATGGGCGCCCGGTGCGGACGAAATGTATTTTACAGGCGATTTTGCGAATTGGGATTGCTATGCCTACCCGATGAAGAGAATCGAAAACGGCGTTTTCGAGATATATCTCGATGGCAAGGATGCTTTGCGCGTCGGAGCGAAGGTGCAAGCCATAGTTATTCGCAACCGCGAATTTATGCGCCGCGTACCCGCTTATGCGACTCGCGTTGTGCAGGACCCCGTGACCTATAATTTCTGCGCCGAGGTCGACGATATTCTTTTCGATAATTTCGAATGGACGGATGGAGATTTTAAGCCGCAAAAAACGCCCTATATTTACGAATGTCATATCGGTATGGCACAGGAAGAAGGCAGAGTCGGCACTTTTACCGAGTTTACCGAAAACATTCTTCCCCGCATTAAAAAGCTAGGCTACAACACCATTCAGATAATGGCTATAATGGAGCACCCCTATTACGGCTCGTTCGGTTATCAGGTTTCGAACTTTTTCGGGGTAAGCTCACGCTATGGCAAGGCAAAAGAGCTTAAAAGGCTTATAAACACCGCGCACAAAATGGGCATAACCGTTCTGCTCGACGTGGTGCATTCGCACGCGGTAAAAAACGGCGGCGACGGACTTAATTATTTCGACGGCACTCATTATCAGTATTTCCACGAGGGCGCGCGCGGCTACCACCCTGCGTGGGACACGATGCTCTTTAATTACGATAAAAACGAGGTTATTCACTTTCTGCTTTCCAACCTTAAATATTGGATGGAGATATTCCACTTCGACGGCTTCCGCTTCGACGGCGTAACCTCGATGCTTTATCACGACCACGGCTTGGGAAGCACGTTTACCGATTACTCTATGTATTTCTCGACGAACACCGATACCGAGGCGGTAACATATCTTATGCTCGCAAACGAGCTTATACACGAAATAAACCCGAAGGCGATAACTGTTGCCGAGGATATGTCGGGTATGCCGGGTATGTGTGTTCCGATAAAGGACGGGGGTATTGGCTTTGATTTCCGTCTTTCGATGGGCATTCCCGACCTTTGGATAAAGATGATAAAGGAATACCGCGATAACGAATGGGATATGTTCAAGCTCTGGCACGAGCTTACCTCCCGTCGCGTTAACGAAAAGGCTATCGGATATTGCGAATCACACGACCAAGCGCTTGTAGGCGATAAAACCATAATCTTCCGCCTTTGCGATTCCGAAATGTATTGGAGGATGAACAAGGACAGCGAAAGCGCGGTTATTGACAGAGGTATTGCCCTGCACAAGATGATACGCCTTATTACCGCAACTACCGTAGGCGAAGGGTATTTGAACTTTATGGGCAACGAATTCGGGCATCCCGAATGGATAGATTTCCCGCGCGAGGGTAACGGTTGGAGCTATCATTACTGCCGCAGACAATGGAGCCTTGCCGACAACAAGCAATTAAAATACGAATATCTGCGCGATTTCGATATAGCTATGCTTAAGCTTTTGAAAAGCGAACGCCTTATGCCGAAAAAGCCGCAAAGCCAATGGATAGACCAAGGCGACAAGGTGCTTATTTACACCAAAAAAAGCGTTGCCTTTGCCTTTAACTTCCACCCCGAAGGCTCGTTTACGAACTACTTTGTGCCCGTTGAGGAGGAAGGCGATTACCGCGTTCTCCTCTCGACCGACGATAAGGACTTCGGCGGCTTTAACAGAGTGGACAAGGCTTATACCTACAAAGCCGAAAAAACACTTGACGGCAGGCTTGGATTTTTCTGTTATCTCCCTAACAGATGCGCTATAGTCTTTAAAAAGCAATAAACAAAGAGCCGTGCAAGCACGGCTCTTATCTATTATCTTTTATCTATTGCTTTATTCATCTTTCTGCTTGCCGCCTTAACTGCGAAATACACCGAAAACCAGATAACGAAATATCCGACAACAAATATAGCGGTGAATATAAGTATTACCGTCGGCTCAAAGGGTATCCATGTGTTTACGAGATAGCAAAGCACGTATGCGATATAGAGCGTCGGCAAATGGCATAAAAGCGATTTGGTTATCGGCCAATGCTCGATCTGATTAAAAACGCTTACCCCCGCCTGAACGAACGCGAGAATATATGTCGAAACTATCGCTGTAAATACCTGCATACCCGTAAGCGAAAAATCCGCAAGCGAGCAGTCTAACGCAACATAAACGATACCCATAATTATCGGCCCGAAGCCACCGAACATCAGACCGCGTTTTAAAAATTCCTTAACGTAGCTTTTCATTTTAAACCCAACCTTTCTTTTACCGCTTTTAAGTTCCTGCGGGAAATATAATCACGGTATCCGTTTTCAAAGCATACCGCAAGCGCACCCGTTATCGAAGCGTCGAAGCGTTCGATTTTTTTGATGTTTGCGACACACGATTGATTTATCTTTACAAAGCTTTCGGGGAGCATTTCCTCTAAATTGTAAAGGCGGCACTTAAGCTGCCATTTCCCGCTTTCGGTAAGTGCGTACACCCTGCCGTCGTCTACCGTAAAGCAATAGGTTTCGGCAAGACTTACCTGCGTCATTTCGCGTTCGCGGTAGCCGATAAGCTCTATCCCGTCACGCTCGCAAAGACCTATTATCTCCTCGATAAGCTTTGTTTTTTTCTCGGCGTAAATATGCACCTCTTCGCTGTGCTCACAGCCGATAAAAAGCTTGTATTTCATATCGCTTTCCTCCTTGCGAATTCATTCTACACCTTCGATTTTCTTTTTGCAAGTCGTTTTGGCTATGCGGTCGTTTTTTCGAACTGTTCGGCATTAAAAATCTGTCGACCGAAATATGCCGAAACAGACGGCGATAAAGCATTCTTTATTCTTGACTTTGCATAGGATTTGATATATAATTTTTTCATATTTTTGATATTTCAAAGGAAACGGTATATGTCGCTCGGTTTTACTTTTTTCTTCAACAGCATACTTTTGGGCATTGGACTTGCTATGGACGCATTTTCGGTATCGCTCGCGAACGGCTTGAACGAGCCGCGAATGAAGCGCGGCAAAATGATGCTTGTTGCAGGTATTTTTGCCTTTTTTCAGGCGCTTATGCCGCTTCTCGGCTGGGTGTGCGTCCACACGGTAGTTGAATATTTCAGCGCACTCGAAAGCTATATTCCGATAGTTGCGCTTGTTTTGCTTGTGATAATCGGCGGAAAAATGCTCTACGAGGGAATACATTGCAATAGCGAGGAATGCGATTGCAAGCGTTTAACCCTCGGCGCTTTGCTTGTTCAGGGCGTTGCCACCTCTATCGACGCGCTTTCGGTAGGCTTTACCATTTCGGAATACGGAATTTACGAAGCTCTGATTTCGGCATTGATAATCGCGCTTACCACCTTCGGCATCTGCCTTGGCGGTATATTTATCGGCAAAAAGGCGGGTACGCGTCTTGCGGGCAAGGCAGGGATTTTAGGTGGCTCGATACTTATTTTTATCGGAATCGAAATTTTCGTAAGCAGCCTGATATAACGGAGTACAGGAACCATGATATACGAAGCACTTAATAAACTTACCGACTATGCCGAAAAATGCGGCCTTACCGAAAAGGCAGATGTTTACGTTATACGCAATATGCTTATGCAATCGCTTAACCTTTCGGATTGGCAGGAAGCCCAAGCTGTTTGGAACGGTGAAGATATCGATACGCTTTTAGCGCCGATAATCGAATATGCGGTTAAAAACGGCGTTATTTCCGACACCGCAAACACGCGCGATCTTTTCGATACGAAAATAATGGGTATATTTACCCCTATGCCGCGTGAGGTCAACCGCGAATTCGCGGCAAGATACGCGCAAAATCCCAAGGAAGCGACCGATTGGTATTTTGATTTCAGCAAAAAGCTAAATTACGTCCGCTCGGGCAGAATTTCCAAGGATTTAAAGTGGGAATACGCTTGCGATTACGGCATTTTGGATATAACCATAAACCGCTCCAAGCCCGAAAAGGACCCGCGTGACATCGCCGCGGCGAGAAACGCAAAATCGGCAAGCTATCCCAAATGTCAGCTTTGCGCCGAAAATGCAGGCTTTGCGGGACATACCACCCACCCCGCACGCCAAAATCTGCGCCCGATATCGATGACGGTCAACGGCGAGGAATGGCAGCTTCAGTATTCCCCCTACGGCTATTATCACGAGCACTGTATCGCCTTTAATGCCAAGCATATCCCGATGAAGATAGATTCGGCGGTATTCAACAAAATGCTCGATATTATCGATTATCTCCCCCATTATTTTATCGGCTCGAACGCCGATTTGCCGATAGTCGGCGGCTCTATACTCTCGCACGAGCATTTTCAGGGCGGCAACTACACCTTTGCGATGGCAAAGGCGGGTATAGAAACCGAATTTTCTTTGCCCCAATTCCCTAAGGTAAAGGCGGGTATAATTAAATGGCCTATGTCGGTGATACGCGTTTCTTCCGAAAACCGCGCAAGCCTTGCCGAATGCTGTGCACATATACTCGAAAAATGGCGAAGCTACACCGATAAAGAGGCTTTCGTGTTTGCCGAAACCGAAGGTGTTCCGCACAATACGATAACTCCCATCGCACGCAAAAACGGCAACGAGTTCGAAATAGACCTCGTGCTCCGCAATAACATAACAACCGATGAACGACCGCTTGGCGTTTACCACCCCAACCCGAGCCTGCACCACATAAAAAAGGAAAATATCGGGCTTATCGAGGTAATGGGGCTCGCGGTACTCCCCGCAAGACTTGCGAATGAAATCGTACTGCTCGAAAACGCGTTGCTGAACGGCAGCGACCTTTATACATCCGAGCAGCTTGCCTCTCACGCCGAATGGGCGCAGGAAATAAAAAACGCACACCCCGAAATGAACGAAACGAATATCAGAAAAATACTCGAAGCAGAAATCGGCAAGGTATTCCTGAACGTGCTCGAGGACGCGGGCGTTTTCAAGCGCACAAGCGAAGGAAAAGAAGCCTTCCTGCGCTTCGTTTCAGAACTTTAAAATCACATCACAAAAAGGAACGCGTTGATTTAATGCGTTCCTTTTTTATTATAAAAATACTATTGACTAAAAAGCGCATATATTGTATAATATTAAATAATTGTAAATATTTTCGGCGAATTATTTCACAGATATCACAAAATTCCATTCATTTTTCGGAAGGAAGCGGCTATGGGCGAGCACTACACGAAGCAAGAAATAACAGAAAAGGATTTTCTGTTCATAAGCTATAAGCACGCGCGCGACAAAGAGGCGGAAATACTTCAAACCGTCTTCTCGGGACTTCTCGAAAAGGGAGTGCGCGTATGGTACGATGTCGATTTTGTGAACGGCGACAAATGGACCGAAGAAGCCGAATCGCTTATAAAGCACGAAAACTGCCGCGGCGTAATTTTCTTCAATAACGTTCAGGCGTTTTTGGCAGATGCCGTACACAAGGAACGCCGCTGGACGCTTGAAAAGCTCCAAGCCGAAAAAGAGCGCGGCAGACCGTTTTATATTTTCCCCGCCCACGCCGACGGTGAATCGAATCTTATGCTTATAAAAAAGGCATTCGATTCTCTTGAAGCGGACGAAAGAACGCTTGCTAAAAGCTTCCCGCTCGAAAATCTCGCGGTTATCACCTCGCTTTTCAGCGACAGCGTGATATTCGCCGATTACAGAAACACCGAAGACTGTATAGAAAATCTGGCACTTGCCGTTAAAAGCAAAATACCCGAAGCGATCGACACCGATTATCTGCAAATAAAAAGGATAGAAGCGCAGGTCAGCGAAGAAGAGGGTACAATACTTTCGCTCGGTATATGCAAAGACAGACCCGAAAATTCGATCCCCTCTTACCGCCTGCAAGCAGACCAAACCTTTACCGAGCACGGCGAAAGGTTTATCGTTCAGGACGGCAAGGGTTATTCGACAAAAAGCATCGAATGGCGGTTCCTTTATTTGGAAAACGACGTTTACGTTCTTCTTTCGGAGCACGCGGTCGACACGCGTTGCGGCGGAAAAGAGCTTAACAAATGGCTGGAAAATGACTTTTCGGAGCTTGCTTTTACCGAAAACGAGCGTGCCTGCATACGCAAGATAAGATTGCTTTCCTGCGAGGATATGCAAAAATGCAGTAACGCGTCCGAAGAAGCATTCGCCTTCCCCGACGATACCGAATCGCATTGGTGGATTGCCGATATGGCGATGGGCGCATTACAAAAGGTAATAAGAAAAAACGGAACGGTTTATAAAAGCGGCTACAATTCACGTGCCGCAAAATCGGGCGTACGCCCCGTAATAGAAATACAAAAAGAAGATTTTTTGAAAATAAAAACCAATTAATCGGAGGACGAAATGGCAGATAACACTACTTCTACAATCGACAGACGCGCACGATACGGTAACCTTGCAGATATCGTGGACTTCGCTTCGAAAAACGACGATTCGCAGGTTTTCTATCAATACAGATCAAAGGTTAAGATCGGCAAAAAGATATTTGAAGAGCTTTATTCGCGTTTTAACAGCGACCCCAAAAAAGGCGATGTCGGCTTTTTTATGGACGATACCCGCGCGGTAGGTCTGCTTTCGCAATGCCACTCGCTTCAGGCACTTATGCTTTTGGCTTCGTCCTTCAAGCTCGATTTCGACGATGACGAAATATTAAAGGACAAGAAAAACCTCACCATTCGTGAAATAATGGACATCGTTATGGACGACGTCCTCGCAAGAATCGAAACCGAAAGCCCCGACGAATATATTTTCGACGCTTCACCCTACGAAACCGCTCATTTCAACGTTGAAATTTCTAACATAGAAGCTATTACTTGGGTTGTATCCTGCTTTTTGCAGATACTTAAATACCACGCAAGCATACGTGAAAAATGCAGACGTCAGGAAAGGCTTGTTGCCGCAATATCCTACGGTATGCGTTATATAAACGACAGCTTTATCGAAGGCGAAAGCGAGCGCGGTGAATCGAAAAAGCTCGAAATTGGCTGGAACTTCACAAAGGGCTGTGAAGAGCCCTCTCTTTACTACACCTTTACGGTTTGCGAATGTCTTGTGGAAATGTTCAAAACCTTCGAGGAGTATTTGAACTATCTCAAGGAAGAACGTAATTGCACGCGCTATAACACCACCACCGAAAACTTTAAGACACTCCAAGAGGAATATCAAAAGCATCTCAAGGAATACGAGGAAATAAGCGCGGCAACAAGCGGCGAAAGCGAAGCTGTTGTCGATAGCGAATCTCGCCAGAACTCTAAATACGACCCCTACAATGAATTAAGACTCCGCTTTATCGAAATAAACGGCGGAATCGACAAAATAAGCGGCGAATACGGTCTTTTGGAAGAAAACTGCAAAGCGGTCGCACACGAAATATGGCGTCTTTCCAAGGATAAGCTCGCAGACGCATTTTATTACAACGACCTTCATACCACCCTCACCGAGGACGACATCTCGATGGCAACCACGTCGGACGCGCTGTTCAACACGGTGTATATGATAAACATTATGCTTGATGCCGGTGTCGACGAAGATCTTGATGTTCAGCGTGCATTCGCAACCGACGAGGAACAGCTTGAAAAGGCACTGCGCGAGTATAACGATATGCTCGACTCCTGCCAGCTCGCGGTACAAAAGGCGTTCCGTACCTATGAAAAGCTTAAAAACGACGGCAAGGACTATATTGTTGATCAGTTCCTTATCGGTTTCAACGAAAGATTCACCCGCCACAAGGTTATTATAAAAGAGCTCAGAAAGCGTCGTATGCGTGTGTTCTCGCTTATGCCGCTGCTTATACGTACCAACAACGCGATAAGCGAATATCTTATTAAATATCCTCAGCACAATATGCGTAAATACCTTGGCTATATCCTTGAAAACCGTTACGAAAAGGGCACTTCGGTTAAGTGGATATGGGAAAAGGACGGCTTCTTCAGCTGCAGTAACTATTACTATATTTCCGCTTTGGGAGAATTCTATTTCTACTACGAAAGATACGAAAGCGAATATATAGAAAACTACAACAAGAACAAATCCCAGCGCGAAGCGATTCTTGCCGAGCAAAAGCGTCAGGACGAGCTTCCCGACGGTGCTATCGGTAAGCTTAATCAGGTTATCGATGACAAGCAAAAGGAAATAGAAAAGCTTCAAAACAAGAATATCGAGCTGCAGCACCAGCTTGACCATGTTGAAAGACCTGTCGAGGATGCGGTTGTAGACGTCTTGAAGCGCGAGGTTAAGGATATGTTCCCCGAGCTTATAAGCGGCTTTATTTCCTCGGTTGCGGAAAACATTACCGCGTCGGTCATGGGCGCAGAGGAGCTGAGCCCCTCGAGCAAGGCTTTTGAAACCGCGATGGGCGCATTCGTTATGTCGCTTCTCAGCGATAAGGTGTATTCCGCATCGAAATCCTCCAAGGCATCCTTCGAGGAAAACAAAAAGGAGCTCGAGCGCTTCCAAGGCTATATCAGAAAAGACATACGGCTTCTTGTCGGCAACTACATCGCACGTATCAAGAACTCCGGCGATCACGAAAGCTCGCTGTTTGAATAATATCACGGTAAGGAGAAACACAAGAAATGAAAGTAATATCCTTCTTTTCCTATAAAGGCGGTGCGGGCAGAAGCACGCTCGCATATAACGTCATTCCTCTTTTGGCGGCTAACCATATTAAGCCTACTGCCGAAAGTCCTATGATAGTCGTCGACACCGACGTAGATAGCTGCGGTATGTCCTACCTTCTCCGCGCAGAGGACAAGGTTACCGACACAAACTGCCTCCAGTATCTTCTTCACAACGGAATCGATACCAAAAACTACGATTCTATTTCCGACCACCCCTTCCTCGGTCAGCTTATTCCCGTGGGCAACGCGTTCGGTTACGGTATAAACGAAGCGATTCTTTTGCTCCCCGCAAAGGATAACAAAAATATCGACAAGGATGCAAAATCCAACTATTCCGATACAAACAATTCCTTCTTCGAAAAGCTGAACAGCTTTATTAACGTTTGCGAACGCCGTTTCGACGTTCCCGCAATAGTTCTCGACTCCTCTGTCGGTAACACCGCGACCGCGAACATTTCCAACTACGCCGCAAACGTTGTGGTATGCTGTATGCGTCCCACCATTCAGTTTGTTAACGGTACCCGCCGTTTCTTTACCGCTGTCGAAGACGGCGACAAGAGCATAGGCGAGGAAAAGACGGTTATATTCGTGCCCAATGTTATTCCGAAGTACAGCACCACTATAAACGGCGTTCAGTACCCCGGATTTGCGGTAGATAAGATTAACAACAACTTCGAATCATCTTTCGGCGGTGACGATCTTCGCCATAAATACGTTCTCGATATGCTCGACCGCGAGGAATTCGGTATTCCCGCAGTAGACCGCTTTATGTGGCAGGAAGACCAGCTCTTCGCTATCGACAAGGATAAGCTTTTGGATGACGAAAAGGTAGCTCTTGAAAGATACAAAAAGCTGGCAAGAATCATCCACGAGGTTGAAATCGATTAGTTATCAGGAGGCGTCATTATGGACGAGCGTTCCAAAAAATCCTTGGAGGAAGCGACCCGAAACAGTATTTTGGAATTTTTCAACGATAAGGTCTGCGACAATATGAAAAACTTCATATTGGGCGGAACGAACGTTAAAAAATACTGCAAATCCTCCTCTTACGTAGTTTTTATCAATAACATCCTCACGCTTTCGTTCATTTTTGCATACGGAAGCCTTAAATGCGATATGAACAGCGGCGAGTCGATAAGCGAAAACGTTTCATCGCAAAGCTCGCTTCGCATTATAAACAGCTTGAAAAAGGCTTATTCGCAATATCCCGTCACTCCCGAGCTTGTACAGTTCGTTCTTACTGACATTCAGTTCGAGATGCTTCAAGACGAGGACAGCGAGCTTTACGATATTTTCAAAAGGCTCTCCTCCTTCAGCTCCCGCGATTTTACGCTTATTAAGTATTTCAAGCTTATCGCCGAATGGCGTGTCGCGCCTGCGCGCTTTAATATGGATACGCTCGAGCTTTCGGCGATGTTCCTCGATCTGCTCGAAAACATAGCATTCCTTCAGGATTACGATCTCATTCAGGACGAAGACGGCAACTTCGTGTTCGTATCCAAAAACCCGCGTGAATCCGAGGATTACCGCTATATCCCCGCAATGTATCTTCTTTATTTCAACGAGGACCGATATCTGGATATGTTCTCGCTCTTCAGCATAGAAAAAAGCGAAGGTGAAAACGGTCACAAGCTCGAACTGAAATACATCTGCGAAAAGAACTCGCAAACCGTCAGCTTCACGGTATTCGAATCCGATTCCGAAGACGAAAATATTATAAACCGCGTTCCCGAAGAGGTGTATTCGGAAATCGCACTCGTTCCGTGGTCCGATGAAAGCCAATCGGAATCAAAAAAAAACAACCTGATACATCAGGTCCACACGATTAACTACAAATACATTAAGAATCTCGCTTTGGCGATATCCGATACCATCGATATAAACATCGGCTCGAAGGCGGCGCTTTACGATGCTTTTTACAAGCGCGAGGGCGACGACATCTTCGGCGAATCGAATCCGAGCGAGAATATTGAATCGCAAAAGCTTGATTGGGACAGCATAATCGTTATGCTTCTTATCGAGTACAGCCCTTCGAGCGTGCTTGAGGTTTTGTTCCTAAACGAAAAGAACTTTGTCGACATCGCACGCAACCTTTGCAAGCGTATAGATAACCCCAAAATGTACATCCGCGGTCGCAACAAGCGCGAGCTTATGCAGGAAATCGACAGAATAATAAAGGAAAAGTTGATATTCGGCGAAGCGAGCGGTTTCGGCAAGGTACCTAACGCAAACAACAAGCGTTTACGTGCAAGAGCGATGGCGATGCTGATAATTTCGTCGCTTTCGGCGGTACACGAAGAGGAAACTGTCGAAAAATCGATCTGCGCAGGTAATATCTACGACAATATGGCGTTGCTTGAAAAAATGAAGACCTCTATGACACCCGAGCAACGCGCAAAATACGTTTGCATAATCTTAAGCGAAACCTTCCGCCATATAATCTGCTTCTACAAGGGGCTTCTTGCGTATGGCGAAAGAAAATCGGAATTCGACGTAAAATCGAGTCTTTCTTGCCTTTCCGAAGTGGATATCGCAAAGGATCAAAAGGCTCTGCACGAGCGTTTCCTTTCTGCCGCAAAGCAGGAAGCAGATGCGCTTAAAGAATTCAATGCAAGCAATTTCGAAGATATGATTTCGCTTATGCACCGCTTTATCGAGCTTTGCGAAATGTGCGGCTCCGGCTCGAATTCATCGGAAAGTGCACGCCGTGCGCTCTATTCCGCTATTGGAAAATACGAGCTTTTAAATACCTCCGAATTCAAAAAATACATTCTCGGCTATGTCAAGAGCTTAAAAGCGCTTGACGAAAGCAACGTGAACGAATGGATAAGCTTCGCGTTCCACATTCTTGAATATTTAAGAAACGGTACGTTTGAATTGAGCAACGACAACCCCTCGCGCGCTATATATCCCTACACCGCGACCTGCAACAGCGGCAACGAAAACTACGACGGCTATAAAACGGTAACCTTCTCGTTGAATTATGATTTGGACGGCGATGCCGACCCCGAAACGAAGGAAATAAAGGTGCTTTCGGAATTTTCCTATAACCTGAGCAACGTTTTCTACTGTCTGCCGAACGTGCTTCGCACAAGCAACACGTGGTGGATAGATCCCGTACTTATCAACTTCAAGGAATTCAACGAGATATTCGTAGATTAGGAGAGCAAAATGCTTGCAAACAGACACTATATGTTGGATGCCTACGGCTGCTTTGTAGAGCAATCCAACAGCATTATGGTCGTAAACGATCTGTTGGTACAGCTGTCGAACAGCCTTAATATGAAGCCGGTTATGCCTCCGTTCCTCGTTCCCTACTATTACTGCAAGGAATCCGAGGACGTAGGCGTGAGCGCGTTTTGTATCTGTGCCAACGGCTCGCACATCACCATACATACCTTCCCCTACCGTTCCTGCTATTTTGTAGATATACTTACCGACCAATTCTTCAGCGAAGAAGAGGTAACAACACTTATACGCAACCAGATCTACGCAAGCACGATTAGCACGAACGTCGTCGACCGCCGCGTGTTCGAGGGAATAAGCGGCAATATCGACACAGGCAACGATTTCGGCCCGCACTATATGATAACTGCGGAAAATATCGATGCGAATTTCGAAAGTATTTTCAAATGGCTCGATAATGTTGCACCGCGCATAAATATGCAGGCAATTTCGCGCCCCTATGTAATCTACGACAAGCTCCAAAACCCCGAACACATTTCGGGCTTGCTGGTGGTGGCGCAAAGCCATATCGCCTTCCACTATTCGATTGCGGAGCGTATAGCAAATATCGATATTTTTTCCTGCAGCTTCCTTTCGAACGGAACTGTCGAAAACATTCTTCAACAAACCTTTGGCGAAGACACCAAGGTCAACCTTTTTGCGCGCGGAAGCAAGCACCGCATAGAATGCGAAATGCGGTCGCGTCAGTCACGCATAGAACGCGACGAAAGCTGGAGAAACAATATTTAGTCAAAGCATTGTAATTCTAATCAGCTTTTCACGCGCGGATTTTGATTAGGGCATCGTCAAAATACTCGTTAATACGTTGGGGTTGCCGCAAGGCGACCCCATAAGTTTTGAAAAGAAGGTGCGTCGATTGATTTCGGCATTGATTTTTACAACAATCGGATATTTTTGCGGCGGTCTGCTTTTCGCGAAATACTTTGGCTCGCTTTTCGCGAAAAAGGACATAGTAAGCCAAAGTGATGACAAAAACCCCGGTGCCTACAATGCATTCCTGCACGGTGGAATCGCTTGCGGCTGTGCTACGGCGGCCTGCGATATACTTAAGGGCTTTTTACCGATATTCATATACCGTCACTTTTTCGCAACCTCCCCTTGGGGTATCGCCACGGTGCTTGCCGCACCTGCTTTAGGGCATTGTTTCCCTGTTTTTCACAAATTCAAGGGCGGAAAGGGCATTTCGGTATCCTTCGGCAGTCTTTTGGGGCTCGCCCCCGACTTGACAAGCGTTAGGGTTTTGGGTATTATTTTTATTGTGCTTTCGCTAATCGCGAAAATAAGTCCGAATTCCGCAAGAACGATGATAAGCTTTATCCTCGCGGCGATGATAATGCCGATATTCCAGCACGACGCGGCGATATATGTAGGCTATCTCCTTATTGCCTGCACGGTAACTGCAAAGCTGTTTATCTGCGAAGGAAAGCCGCAAAAGCTTAAAATTAAATTTTTCCCTTTTATCAACCACAGCAAAAAACAGTAAGAAAGGCAAAAGCTTATGAAAATTACAAACGACGTTAAATATATTGGCGTAAACGATAAAAGCATCGACCTTTTCGAGGGGCAGTATATCGTCCCCAACGGAATGGCTTATAATTCCTATGCCGTAATCGATGAAAAAATCGCGATTATGGACACGGTTGACGCGCGTTTCGGCAACGAATGGCTCGAAAACATAAAAAACGCGCTCGACGGCAGAATGCCCGACTATCTTGTTGTACAGCATATGGAGCCCGACCATTCGGCGAATATTGCGTTATTTGCAGAGGTCTACCCCGAAGCGAAGATAGTTTCCTCGGCAAAGGCGTTTGCGATGATGAAAAACTTTTTCGGCACCGATTTTGCCGAAAAGCAAATAGTCGTCGGCGAGGGCAGTACCCTTTCGCTTGGCAAACACGAGCTTACCTTTGTTGCCGCGCCTATGGTGCATTGGCCCGAGGTTATCGTTACCTACGACAGCTTTGATAAAATACTCTTTTCTGCAGACGGATTCGGCAAATTCGGCGCGCTCGATGTCGAAGAAGAATGGGCGTGCGAGGCAAGACGCTATTATATAGGCATTGTCGGCAAATACGGAATGCAGGTGCAGGCTTTGCTTAAAAAGGCGGCAACGCTCGACATCGCAATCATCTGCCCGCTTCACGGTCCTGTTCTTACCGAAAATCTCGGTTATTACATCAATCTTTACGACATCTGGTCGAGCTACCGACCCGAGGAAGAGGGCGTGGTTATCGCCTACACCTCTGTTTACGGCAACACCAAAAAGGCTGTAATGAAGCTTGCCGAAATTCTCGAAGGCAAGGGTATGAAGGTTGTGGTAAACGACCTTGCGCGCTGTGATATGGCAGAAGCGGTCGAGGACGCGTTCCGTTACAGCAAATTAGTGCTCGCAACGACGACCTACAACGCAGATATCTTCCCGTTTATGAAGGAATTTATTAACCACCTTACCGAGCGAAGCTTCCAAAACCGCTTTGTCGGCTTTATCGAAAACGGAAGTTGGGCACCGCTCGCCGCGAAGGTTATGAAGGAAATGCTTGCAAAGAGCAAAAGCCTTATGCTTGCACAAAACGACGTTAAAATCATGTCCGCACTTAACGCAGAAAGCGAGGCACAAATATACGCGCTTGCCGAAGAGCTTTGCGGCGGCGTTGCGGTTACTCTGCCCGAGCAGGAAGCCGCAGGCGGCAAAAAGTACGTTTGCAAGATATGCGGATATATCCACGAAGGCGAAATGCCCGATGATTTTACCTGCCCGCTTTGCAAAAAGGGCAAGGAATTTTTCGAAGAAGTCAAATAAATAAGCAACAAAAAACGCTGTCACGGTTGTGACAGCGTTTTGTTTTACGCTTTCTTTTTAATGTTAAGTAATCTTACGATAACGGGACTTAAAACGATGCACATTCCCAATTCAAAAAGGAAATTCGCTCCCGCCAATGCGATAAACACGTCCATTCCCGAAACCCCAAGGTTTAATTTCTCCGCAATCATATCTGCTTTGGGAAGGAAGAAGATTGCGCTTCCCAATAGGAAAACTCCCGTATTAACGAGCGGAGCGACAAGTGCCGACGCGATTGCCGCAACCGTTAGATTGTGCTTTTCAATCAGCTTATAAACAATTCCGGCAGAGAAACCGCATAACGCGCCTTTTAAAATTACGGTTACAATAGTTCCAAGAATGCTGAATTCAAAGAACAAGGCGGCGCCGCCTGTAGCGATAACGACGATTCCAAACACAAATCCGAGCCAAGCGCCAACCAACGGACCGCACATAGCCGCACCGATAACGATAGGTATCAACGCGATCGCCGTTGAAAACGGACCGAAGAACGTGGTGTATGTCGCAAGACATTGAACAACGATTACTATCGCTGTCATTATCGCGCCTATGGCAATAGTCTTTGTCGACATCCCTTTTTTTAAGTTCATAAAAATTCCTCCTTGCTGTCGCTCGCTCAAGGCGATGCAACGCATTAAATTTATATGACCCTTTCGGGAGCATATTTAATTGTTTTTATTATAAAGGATATACAAACCCTTTAATACAAGCTCTTCATCGAGCGTAATTTTATGCTTACAATGCTTTATCACGGTGCTTGCCAAGCCGCCGGTGGCATAAACCGGCAAATCGTATCCGACGTGAGCGTTAAAGCGTTCTATCATACCGTCGAGCATACTCGCGTTACCGAAAAGAATGCCCGAGCGCATACATTCAACCGTATTTTTGCCCAAAACCGAGCGCGGCTCCTCGAGGCTTACCTGCGGAAGCTGTGCTGTTCCGTTCGAAAGCGCCTTTAACCCCATATTAACACCGGGGATTATCGAAACACCGACAAATGCGCCGTTTTTATCGGTAACCGTCATTTTTGTTGCCGTGCCCATATCGATTATCAAAGCCGGGCTTCCGTATAACTTATTCGCCGCAACGCAGGCACATATAAGGTCCGCGCCGACAGAGGAAGGGTCGTCACAATGAATGTTCATTCCCGTTTTTATTCCCGGACCGACAACCAAAGCTTCTGCCCCGCATATAAAACGCACGGCATTTTTTATAACGCTTGTAAGCGGCGGAACGACCGAGGATATTATTGCGCCTTTAACATCTTCGCACTTTACGTTATACAGCAAAAGCGTGTTCAATAAAATGCTTGCGTATTCGTCGCTCGTTTTGTGCGCATCCGTGGATATCCGCGCGACAAACGAAGATGCTTCGCCGCAAAAACCACCGACGGTTATATTGGTATTGCCTACATCTATTGCAAGTATCACAATTCCACGCCTCCTTTCTGCCGATTATATCATCCAATGCCGCAAAAATCAATATAAAAAATGGATGCTTTTTCGATATAATTTTACAAAAACGCTGACAAATCGATTTTTATATGCTATAATAGCGCAAACGGAGGATTTGGATATGAATTTTCTCGAGGAAAGAATTATAAAAGACGGCGTTATCAAGCCTAATAACGTTTTAAAGGTCGACAGCTTTTTGAACCACCAAATGGATATCGAGCTTATGGACCGTATCGGTGAAGAATTTTACAATCGATTTAAGGATTGCGGCGTAACAAAGGTGCTCACTATCGAAGCTTCGGGTATTGCAATAGCCTGCTCTGTCGCGCGGTACTTCAAGGCGCCCGTGGTTTTCGCCAAAAAATCGAAAAGCATTAATATCGACGGTGAAATGTATATCGCCGAGGTCGAATCCTTTACCCACAAAAACATAAACAACGTAATAGTATCGAAAAAATTCTTGAACGAAAACGACAGAGTGCTTATTGTCGATGATTTTCTCGCCAACGGTTGCGCTATGCAGGGACTTATATCGATAACAGAAAGCGCAGGCGCGACGGTTGTCGGCTTGGGCATCGCTATCGAAAAAGGTTTCCAGATAGGCGGAAAGGTGCTTCGCAACCTCGGTTACCGTTTGGAATCGCTGGCAATAGTCGATTCAATGGATTCCGAAAACGGCACTGTTCAATTCAGAGAAGCGGCGGTGGTATGATGAAATTCACAAAAAGCAACGAAACTGCAAATATAAACAATATCTATACTCTGAATGGCAGAGTTCCGTTTTTAAAATCAATCCCCTTCGGGCTTCAGCACGTATTGGCAATGTTTGTCGCAAATATCGCGCCGATAATGATAGTTGCGGGCACCTGCGAGCTTTCGCCGCAGGATACCGCGTCTCTTATTCAAACGGCGATGATAATGGCGGGCATCGGTACTATAATACAGCTTTTCACGGTATGGAAAATCGGCGCTCGACTCCCGATAGTTATGGGTATAAGCTTCACCTTCGTATCGGTTTTCTGCTACGTAGGACTTAATTGGGGCTACGGTGCGATTATCGGCGGCGTTTTAGTCGGCGGTATTATCGAAGGTCTGCTCGGATTTTTTGCAAAATACTGGCGCAAAATAATTTCGCCAATCGTTGCGGCGTGTGTCGTAACGGCTATCGGCTTTTCGCTCCTTTCTGTCGGTGCAAATTCCTTTGCAGGCGGAAACGGCGCGGCAGATTTTGGCTCGTGGCAAAATTGGACGCTCGGCGGAATAACTCTCGTTTGCTGTATTCTTTTCAACATTTTCGCCAAAGGCCCGATAAAGCAATTATCGGTTCTGTTCGGACTTGTTGTCGGATATATTGTGGCGCTTTGTATGGGTGTTGTGGATTTTTCGGCACTCGAGGGCGTGAAAATCGTTTCACTCCCGAAGATAATGCCCTATGCTCCTACGTTCAACATTAACGCGATAATATCCATTACGATGATATTCCTCGTTTCGGCAACCGAAACGATTGGCGACACCTCGGCTATGACAAGCTCTGCGCTTGGCAGAGACGTTACCGACGAGGAAATTTCGGGCTCGCTCGCCTGCGACGGCTTTGTAAGTTCGCTTTCCGCAGTCTTCGGCTGTATGCCCATAACCTCGTTTTCGCAAAACGTCGGTTTGCTCGCGATGACAAAGGTTGTTAACCGCTTTACCATCGCCACCGGAGCCGGCATTATGCTTTTGGCGGGCGTATTCCCTGCTTTCGGTGCTGTGCTTGCAACTCTGCCCGAAGCGGTACTCGGCGGATGCACCATTATGATGTTCGGCAACATAGTTATATCGGGTCTTCAGATGATTGGCAACTGCGGTTTTACCCAGCGAAACGTTACCATAGCCGCACTTTCGTTAAGCATTGGTCTTGGCTTTACACAGGTGCCGCAGATGTTCGAAATTTTCCCCGATATGCTCTATACCGTATTCGCCGAAAACTGTGTAGCGGTGGTATTCCTTGTGGCGGTTATTCTTAACCTTATTATGCCGAAGGACAAAAAAGAGGTTACAGAGTAAATGGAAAACAAAAAAGGCAAAATAAAACGCGTTCTCGTTTCGGAAGAAGAAATAAAAAAAGAAATAGCAAGGGTCGGCAAGGAAATAAGCGATTCCTACGACGGCAAGCCGATATTGCTTGTTAGCATTTTAAAGGGCGCGTTCATTTTTTTGGCAGACCTTTGCCGTGCAATAACCCTCCCCTGCGAAATAGGCTTTATGTGCGCAAGCAGCTATTATAATAGTACGGTTTCCTCGGGCGAGGTGAATATCACCCTCGATCTCGCGCAGGACGTTAGGGATTACCACGTAATTCTTGTCGAGGATATTATCGACACAGGCAGAACGCTTAGCCTTGTTGTAGAAAACCTAAAAGCGCGCAACCCGCTTTCGTTAAAGGTCATTACCCTGCTGGATAAGCCGTCACGCAGGCTTGTCGATTTCAAGGCAGATATTTCGATGTTCACCATTCCCGACTATTTTGCTGTCGGCTACGGGCTCGATTGTAACGAGCAATTCAGAAATCTGCCATATATTGCAGAATATCAGGAATAAATCACAGTAACGAACAATGCCCTTCTATTGTAAAAATAGAAGGGCTTCGTGTTTTCTGGCGGCGGGAGAATAAAATATTAAAATTTTCGAAATTTTTCTTGCTTTAACCGTGTGATTTCTTTATAATAATGAAAGTATTTAACAAAAAAGGGAGTGATTCGATGCGGATAAGAGAAAAATTCTTCGGCGATAAAATGTTTTACTCTCGCGTCGTTTCCCTTGCGGTGCCTATTGTAATCCAAAACGGCATTACTAATTTTGTAAGCCTTCTCGATAATATTATGGTCGGAAGCCTCGGCACCGAATCGATGTCGGGCGTTTCTATCGTCAACCAATTTATATTTATTTTCAACCTTCTGATATACGGCGCGATTTCGGGCGCAGGTATTTTCTGTGTTCAATATTACGGAACCGACGACCAAAAGGGCGTTGCAAACACGTTCAGATTCAAGTTTTATATAAACGTTTTCCTCACAGCGTTATCGCTGTTCGCGCTGGCGATATTCGGGAAGGATCTTATTTCGATCTTTCTTTTCGAAAGCAGTTCGGGCGGCGATCTCGAGCTCACCCTTTCGCACGGGCTGGATTATCTTAAAATAATGCTGATCGCGCTTATGCCCTATGCGCTTTCGCAGGTATATGCCTCTACCCTGCGCGAAACCGAGCACGCAGTTGTTCCTATGGTTGCGAGTATCGTTGCCGTTATCACAAACTTTGTGCTTAACTATATTCTTATCTTCGGCAAGCTCGGATTTGCTCCTATGGGCGTACGGGGTGCCGCGATCGCAACGGTAATTTCGAGGTTTGCCGAGCTTACGATTCTTGTAATCTGGAGTCACCGCAACACCGATAAATGCCTTTACTTCAAGGGCGTTTTCAAAACGCTGTCGATCCCCGCGGATCTTATGCGCAAAATGTTTTTGAAATCGCTTCCGCTTATGGCAAACGAATTTTTCTGGTCGATTTCGCTGACATTGCGAAACCAGTGCTACGCAACACGCGGAATCGAAGTCGTTGCGGCACAAAACATCAACTCGACTATTTTCAACGTATTTTCGGTCGTGTATATGTCGTTCGGCACCGTAATATCGATTATGGTGGGCAACCTTTTGGGGCGCGGACGCTTCGAAGAGGCGAAGGACACCAACCGCAAGGTGCTTGTCTGCTCGGTAACCTGCGGTATTACGCTCGGCTCGCTTCTTGCGCTCAGCTCCGGAATTTTCCCCGAGCTCTACAACACCGGCTCCGACGTAAAATCGCTCGCCGCATATATGATGATAGTTTCGGGTATATATATGCCCTTCTATGCGTTCAACAACAGCTCGTATTTTTCGATAAGGTCGGGTGGAAGCGTCGGCATTACCACTCTTATGGACAGCGGCTTTATGTGCCTGTTTATGCTCCCCATATCGATCGCGGTTTCGCGGCTTACCGATATAAATATCTATCTGCTTTTTGTAATCTGTCAGGGCGCCGAAGCGCTAAAAGCCTTTATAAGCTTGTATATGCTTCAAAAAACAAGCTGGGCAAAACGGCTTGTCGGCTAATAAAATAAAACCACCGGTTTTGGTGATACGGTTATTAAAGTATCGCGCCAAAACCGGTGCTTTTTTATTTTATCTGTTTCTGAACACGCCGAGCTTCAATTTTTCAAGCTGAATGTCGGTGCAGTTTGATGCGCAGAAGAACGCAACGCCAACCGCGCCCGCCTTGCGGCATTCCTCGACCTGCTTGGTCGATTCGATAATCGGAAGCTTGTTATACATCGGAGAAATACCCGAAATGTTGGGCGCTTCACCGTATTTTTCGACCATATAACGCACCTCGTTGCCGACGTCCTCAGCATCGTTAAGGTAAGCCATGGGGTAAATCGCATCAAGCCAGCCCTGCTTTACCCAATACTGCCAATTCTGGCATTTAAGGTTTATCGCCTCGACAGGGTCGCCGAAAACAGCCGTCGAAAGCTCGATATTTCTGCCGTTTGCGCGGTATTCAAGTATAAGCTCGCGCACGGCTTCAACGTATTCGGTTACCTTTTCTGCGCGCCAATCGAGGAATTTCTTCCAATCGGCACAATCGGTATCGGGAATAGTATCGATATCTATACCCGTATCGGCAAGGAATTGCTTTTTCGTGTATTCATCAAAGCCTGCCGAGAAATCGACACCGTGAATAACGGGATAGCGAATATAATCGAGCTGGAATCCGTCGAAATCGTAATTATCGAGTATTTCCTTAACCAGCGATAGCAACAGCGTTCTAACCTCGGGAAGCGCGGGGTTGAGGAAATAAAAATTGTCGAACGCGTCGTGGAGCATTCCGCCGTCCTTGCGTCTTGCCATATATTCGGGGTGTATTTCCGCCATAGGACAGCCGTGTCCCTCTACGCCGAAGAAGAAATCCTCGAACCAACAATGTATCTTAACGCCCTCCTGCTTGCAGATACGAATAAAGGAATCGATAACGTCGAATCCGTTTTCGTACCCCTTGCGAATGGGAAGAAAATCGTGCACGCATTTCTGCGCGTTTGCATAGCCTTCGTAGTTGGTTTCGATAAGAATAGAATTAAATCCAGCGTCCTTTAGGCGTGTAACCGTCTTCAATACCGCCTCGTCGCTCTTTTCGTGCGGGCGGTGCCAAATCGCGCGTACCTCGCCCTTTACCGATTTTGCCGTGATATAATACGCTTCCTCGCAAAGCTCGTCAACGCGCGCAAATTCGCCGTTTTCCTTTGCGCTTTTCGCTTGGGCAAGAAGGGCTTGCGCACTCTCTTTGTCGAAATCGCTTCCCTCTGCAATTCTTTCGTCAATGCGGCTTTGAATAAGCGCTATCTTGCTTTCGGCGTTTATTCCCAAAGCCTTTTCATCGGTTTCGATTCCGAAGGTGCAGTTTTCTTCATCGATAACAGCCTTTGCGCCTATAATTGCGTTGTTGCTCAAAAACTCCATCGCCGCGCCGTGGCCCGATGCAACGTAGCCGCCTGCGGGAATATCGTTATTGTTCTTGCCGCAACGAATAACGCGTCCGTCGAGCACGCATACCTCATAGCCGTATGCGTTCGTTTTTGTTTTACCGCCGCCGTTATATATAACCAATTCATCCGCGCCGCGCGCGTCGTTATAGTGAGATATCTTAAAAATATTCATATCCATAGCCTCTCTTAAAGCTTTTTACGCCTTTATAATACCACACAATTAATATAAATTCAACACAAAAAGCTCCTTAACGGAGCTTTTTGCGGGAAAAGAAAATATTATGAAGCAGGAAATTTTTAAAAGTTATCCGCCGAAGCAGGCGGTAAAAAGCGTTAGCATCGATATAAACAAAGCCGATCCCATCACGCCCTTAATAAATCCGTTCACAAAACCGTCGCGGTCACTTACGGTCTTCTTTGCCAAGGTAACGAAATCTTTCATTTTAATATCCTCCGTTCTGCTTTTTGAACTTTCCGAAACGGGTTTCTTTCGTTCGGTTCTTTATCTTACGAGTGTATTATAACGCGCATACTGTCCCATATTCGGGACAATGCGTGCAATTTTCGAACATTTTTTCGGATTTTCGACAATTTTATCAGAGTCGAACGCACTTGACACGATAGGAACGAGATGGTATCATATTCTTGTAATCTATAAGCACAAAGCATCGATAAAGACACTTCGGAAAGGGGAAAAATATGATAGCGCCCAAAAACAAATTTTTGCGTATCTTTTTTACGGTTGCAAAATGTATTCGCAGAAATCAAGATTAGAAATCTTTTCGAAATACGATGGCACCTTTATAGGCTCACTGAACACAACGACGCTATATTCTCTTTCTGCTTTATGCGGCGTACTGACTATGTGTCTTTCCGTGTTCATTCTTCGTTCGCTCATAGATGGTACACCCTATGTTAAAATAGTTCTCGCTTTGGCATTTGCCGCGATTGCGTTGTTAGCGGCTATCTGCTTTTGAAAATGCTGATTCTGTTTTCCTGCGTTTATTGTTATTCAAAAGTTGATAAACAACAGCTCGATTTATCAAGCCCCGACTGCAAAGCCAACACATACAGCCGAATGGTTACGAATGCGGTAATCGGCGCTATGATTATGTTCAACATATTAGTTCTGTTATCGTAACGGAAGGTGAAATTATGACATACGAAGAACAAGGTTCATATTCGTTGATTAAGTTTTTGTTAAACAATTTAAAAAATGATTACGAAACTCAATACGAGGACATGGAAGACTTTGTACGTTGGAATTTACCCGAAGAAACCGCGCTTGAATGGATAGACGCGCTCGGAGCAGTGGATATATTAAAGAAAAGCAATCTTTTCCCCGAAAACTTCATAGCTTTGCTTTATGAAATTATCGATATTTTCGATAAAGCCTTCGATATTCCCGATAATCCTATATGGACGCACGAAGCGATGAAAACACATTCTTTCTGGGAAAATATGAGGCGGCTTGCACTGCAGGCACTAAAGCTTGTGCCCGAAATAAACCAATAAAAATACCGTCGTAAATTAATACGACGGTATTTTTTGTTAAGCGAATGTCTTTTTGACCTTGCGGCAGAAGGAGGTTAAAGGAAACTGCCGCAACGTTAAATACATAACGTTTTCGGTCGTTCTTTTATACATTCTGTCGCAATCTGTTTTAGGTTAAAAAATTATTTAATCTTATATACAGAAACGCTTATTGGAATCTCGCGATTCCGTTAATTACAGGTCATCGGCATCCTGAATAGGTCGAATATCATTGAACGGTCTTCCCGTATAGCTGCCTAAAACATCCGTATTCATTTCGGGTACCATATTGTTTAATCCGAATAGGTCCGTAACGAGATTAGTCGGATAATTTGAGTTTGGCGCAAGAGGGTGAGGATAATAATATCGATCTACATCATTAATACCTTTGGGAAACCTGTATTTTCTTCGTTTTCCCATAATTGATGCTCCTGTCTGAACGAATCTCTTTCGTTCGATGTTATTATTGCCGAGCCAAAGCTTTTAATACGTAATATCGGTTGACAAATTTTGTAAAATATCTTAAAATAAAATAACTTTTTTTAAAAGGAATGGGATTATGAGAATTATAGGAATAGATTACGGCGACGCGCGTTGCGGTATCGCGGTAAGCGACGAAACCGAATTTTTGGCAAGCACGGTTTGCACGGTAAACGTTTCTGGTATGCGCGATGCCTGCAAAAAATGCGCCGCAAAAATAAAAGAGCTTAACGGTGCAAAGATAGTTTTGGGGCTTCCGAAGAATATGGACGGAAGCGAATCCTTCCGCGCCGAAAAATCGCGCGCCTTTGCTGAAATGATTGGAACCGAAACGGGGCTCGAGGTGATTTTTGTCGACGAACGGTTATCCACCGTCGAGGCATACACCTATATGAATATCGCCGATTTTAACGGCAAAAAGCGCAAAAACGTTGTGGACGCCCTCTCGGCACAGATAATTTTGCAATCCTACCTCGATTCGAATAGGAAATAATATTTTGGTTTGTGTTTTCTCAAACAAAAGCATTGACAAAGCACCTCGGTTTTGTTATAATAGCCGAGTATCTGGGTGTGGCTCAGCTTGGGGAGTTTTTGCGAGCGCTGTCGGGGACAGATACAGCGAGTAAAAACGAGTGGCAGCGACTTGGCGATTGGCAAGTGAGTAACGAATATAGATTCCCTGAAAATACGTGCATTTTTAGGGAAAAGCGAACGCAGTCAGAGCCTTAGTCGCAACAGGAAGAGCGCTTGGCGTTTTGCGACAATCAATAATAACAATTTAACATCTGGGTGTGGCTCAGCTTGGTAGAGCGCTTGGTTCGGGACCAAGAGGCCGGAGGTTCAAATCCTCTCACTCAGACCAAAACGAAAAGACGGGTGTTGCCCGTCTTTTTGTTTTGCGTTTTACGTAAGATTGAACCTGCGGTCGATTGGGCACGAACACGGGACCAAGGGCTTGCGAGAAAAAAACGTTTCGGGGAAGCGTTTTTTGCGAAGCAAGCGGCACAAAGCAAGAAGTATCGAAGGACGGCGTAAGCCGCCGCGCGATACGACTATGCGACTGCCGAGGGCCGCGCGAGGTTCAAATCCTCTCACTCAGACCAACAAAAACGGCTTTATTGGCCGTTTTTTGTTTTCCTTCGAATGCAAGGGGGGACATTGACAAATTTTTCGTTGTATGGTACAATGAATCGTAAAATATTTTTGGAGAACAGATATGGGACTTTTTGATATATTTAAGAAGAAAAAGGACGAAAACAAAGAAGTTTGGTATAAAACGTTGGAGCAGGCGAAGAACGGGGAAATAACCGAGCAGGACTTTGTGAATATCAATGCAGACTTTCCGTTGTATTATTCCACCCCCGCAGGCGAAGACGCTTCGGGCAAGGTGAGATTATGGTTAATCACTCACCCAAAAATAGACAATGCCTTTTATCCCGCATTCACCTCCGCAAAGCTTTGCCAAGCACATTTCACGAACGCCGGCAGACAAGGCTTCATGATTATTAAGGGTACGCTTGAATCGCTTTTAAACTCTTTGGATACCCTCGAAAACGTCACAGAATGCGGCGTGTTTATTTACGATAAAAAGAAAAACGTAGTTCTTCCTCCGAATTTGCGCGTTCAAAAATAATAAACACTAAAACGGCGTGAGCCGTTTTTTGTTTTACCGACAAAATTAAAAACCGCACAACTTATATCGACAAAAAATATAATGGGTATAGGAGGTGCAATATGGACGATATTGTATTAATGGCGTTGATTGCAACACTCGGCACGTGGTTTGTAACGGCGTTGGGCGCGGCAACCGTCGTCTTTTTTAAATCACCCAACCCAAAGGCGTTGAATCTCATGCTTGGGTTCGCGTCGGGTGTAATGATTGCGGCAAGCTTCTGGTCGCTACTGCAGCCCGCCATAGAGCGCGCCGAGTCTACGTCGAATCTGCCTGCTTATTTTGTTGCGACATCGGGGTTTCTTTTCGGAGCGTTATTTATGTGGGGGAGCGATAAAATAGTAACCTTTACACAACGAAGAGTTAGCAACACGCCGCAAAGCGAAAATACCCGTTTTGCCAGAATTATGATGCTGATATTATCTATCACGCTTCACAATATCCCCGAGGGGTTGGCGGTCGGGGTAGCTTTCGGCGCGCTTCAAAACGGAGCATATTCCACCGAAAATCTTATGGGCGCGATAACTATTGCAATCGGCATCGGGTTTCAGAACTTCCCGGAGGGCGCGGCGGTATCTGTCCCCTTGCGGCGGGAAGGGTTTTCGCGAAAAAAGAGCTTTTTATACGGTCAGGCTTCGGGTATGGTCGAGCCGATAGCAGGTGTTATCGGCGCTTGGCTTGTCGTTTACGTGGAAGCGGTCTTGCCTTATGCGCTCGCATTTGCCGCAGGCGCGATGATATTGGTTGCCGTACACGAGCTTATTCCCGAATGTCAGAAAAACCAAGAAGCGCACCCCTATTTTGCAACAATGGGAATAGTTATCGGTTTTGCGGTTATGATGCTGTTGGACGTTATGCTGGGGTGAAAAAGACTGCCCGCGCAGTCTTTTTTCTTTACGCAAACAAATTTCAACAAAATGTTCAAAAAATATCGACAAATCGAGAAACTTGGTTTATAATGCAGATATTGAAAACCAAAGGAACGAAGGTGTTTAAGTGAAACACTACAAATACAAGGAATACATACAAAACGTTTTTCCGTGTATGTACTACGGCGTGCTTTGCGGCGCGGTCACGGGCGCGCTTATATTTTTGTTTAAAATCGCCGCGAAAAAAGCAGAAGAAATATCGAAATTTTTGTATTCTCAGGCAAAGGGTAATCCTTTATATATCGTGCTTGCCTTTTTGCTTCTTTGCGGTGCGGCGATGCTTATGTATCTGCTTCACAAAAAGACGCCCGAATGCAAGGGCGGCGGTATTCCGCGAAGCGAGGGCGTTCTGCGCGGTGTGCTTAATTTCCGTTGGTTAAGAACTCTTCTCTCTACCTTCTTCGGAAGTATGATAAGCTTTCTTTGCGGTTTGCCATTGGGCAGCGAAGGTCCTGCTGTGCTTATGGGTACGTCTGTCGGCGCGATGTGCGGCAGAGTTTCGAAAAATAAATCGACTTGGAACAGATACGTTATGACAGGCGGCGCGGGCGCAGGCTTTGCCGTTGCAACGGGTGCACCGCTTTCGGGCATACTTTTCGCGCTCGAGGAAATACACAAGCGTTTCACGCCGATGCTCGTGCTTACGGTTTCTATGTCGGTCGTTTCGGCAACCTACGTTAACCAGCTTCTTTGCTCGGCGTTCGGCATAAGCGCAACTTTGTTTCATTTGGAAGCGCTTAAGGGCTTCGAGCTTTCGCATATCGGCTATTTGCTTTTGCTCGGCGTGCTTATCGCAATCGGCGTAGGCATATTCGATTCGTCCATCGCCTATTTCGGCAAGCTGACTAAAAAGGCTCAAAAATATCTCACCGCGCCGATAAAGCTTATTCTTATTTTCGTTATAACAGGTATATTGGCGTTCAGCTTCGGCGATGCTCTTTACAGCGGTCACCACACGATTGAAGAGGTAATGATAAATAACAAAACCGTGCTGTTTTTGTTGTTGCTGTTCGCGATAAGGCTTATTATGATGCTTTTTGTTACCGACAGCGGCGTTACCGGCGGTATATTTATACCCACGCTTGCAATAGGCGCGGCGTTTGCGGCGGTGGTTTCAAAATTACTTTTGACAATGGGAATGGACGAATCTCTTTTCCCGACAGCGGTATTTTTGGGTATGTGCGCCTTTATCGGCGGCACCCTGCGCGCTCCGCTTACATCGGCTGTGCTGTTTATCGAGCTTACGGGGCAATATTCAAACCTTTTGTTTGTCGCGCTGGTAATATTCACGGTTACGTTTATAACCGAAATGCTTAACCAGACGCCCTTTTACGACCACGCGCTTGAAAATATGGAGCACGCGCAGAACGCTGGCAAAACACCCGTTATTGCCTGCTTTGAAATGAAGGTGGCGCACAACTCCTTCGTTGTCGGCAAGGCGGTGCGCGATATTATGTGGCCCTCGGCTTCGGTTGTTATAAGCATTACCCGCGCCGATGAAAACCGCAAGGATATGGACAACGACGGCGAAAAGAAGCTTTACGTCGGCGATACTGTCGTGCTACGAGCAAGGTTTTTCGATGAAGGCGAGATACGCAGACTGTTGATCGGTCTTGTCGGCGACGAGCACGAAATAAAACGTACAGAATTATAGGATGTTTGAGCTTTGAAAAAAATAACCTTTTTAGCGTTACTGCTTGCCATTTCGATCGCCTTTTGCGGTTGCTTTTTCCCGTTCGGTCTGCCCGAGGAGATAGAAAGCTTGTTGGAGCAGGAGCTTGAAGGCTCTACCGAAAGCAGCGAGCAGGAAGTATCGGACACGTTCGACACCGAAAATTCCGAACAAAGCATTTTTTTAGAAAGCATTGACGAAAGCTTTGATATTTCTCTGCCCGAAGAAAGCCTTGGGGATATAGGTTTTGAATCGGAATCCGATGAAATGCCCGATATTGCAAGCCTTACCGAGCTTCGCGATTATTTGAACGGCAAGAAGGCGGGCGACGAATTCGAGCTTGAATTCAGATACACCGGTGCACCCGAAGAGGTAAACGGCGAAACGCTTGCACGAATAACCTCGGCTTGCTGTATTACTTGGTGGCTTAATAACGGCAACGAATACAGAATAATCATTTACGAATACCCCGGTGACAGAATCGCAGACGCATATTTTTCGGGCGATATCTCGGACTTAAGCTACGACGAAAAACGAACGCTCGCAGAAGCCGAAAAGATTCTTGAAGCCGCGAGAGCCGAAGCCGACAGCGAATTCGAGCTCGAGCTTTTGTTGCACGATGCGATTGCCGAGCGCGTTACCTATTTTAACGGCTCGACCGAAGTGCCCGACGCAAAAAATCCGCCACGGCATTTGACCGCCGTGGGCGCTTTGCTCGATAAAAAAGCCAACTGTCAAGGCTATACCGACGCATTTTATCTTCTCGCCACGATGGCAGGATTTAAGGTCGGGCGTATGAACGTATATAACTCCGACGGCTGGCATATTGCAAACACGGTGTTTATCGACGGCGAATGGTATATTGTCGATGTGACATTCGACGATTCGGTGGTATATACCGACGGTGTTCAACCCTCTTACCGCCTTTTCAACGCGGGGCGCGATATGTGCCTTGAATACGAATGGGGCGAGGAAATGGAATACTACCCTATCGCCGGCGAAACCGACGAAAACTATTTTTACTTCAACGATGCCAAGGATACCGAATTTTATTACGAAAAGGCGTTTAAAAACGTTGAAATGCTTGCCGAATCGATAGTGAACGAGTATTTAAACGGCGGAAACGACGAATACCAAACCGTTGTGCTTGGCGCAAATCTCGATTGGTCAGTGCTCGGCGACGCGCTGAATAACGTCGATACAAACGGCGTTAGATTCAGATATACGATATGGGCATACAGCAACGGCCGCGATACCTTTTTCCTTGTAAGGTTTGAATAATAAATATCCGCCGGCTATGGGGGCGGATATTTGTTTGTTGGGAATTTGTTTTTTATTGTGTTTCCAAGGGCTTTCATAAAAAGCTCAACTACCTTACAATAGTAAGCCTATAGTCTTTTTATTGCCCTTTTCGCTCGTTTATCATTCTTTTAAGCTCGCTTACCGCGTCGCCCAAGCCGCCCACGGCGTCGATTATGCCGTAATCTACCGCTTCGTGGCCGCCGATAACCGTGCCTATATCGGTTGTCATACTGTCGGTTGCCGTCATAAGCCGTTTTACCGTTTCGCTGTCGGCGCGCGAATTCCGCACGATAAAATCGATAATTCGTTCCTGCATTTTAAGCAGATTTTCAAAGGTCTGCGGCACACCGATAACCAAACCGTTCAGCCGAACGGGGTGCAGAGTCATCGTAGCGCTTGGAACGATAAAGGAGCGCTTTGCCGAAACCGCCAAAGGCACACCTATCGAATGTCCGCCGCCGAGAACTATCGAAACGGTTGGCTTTGTCATACCCGAAACCAGCTCAGCTATGGCAAGACCCGCCTCGATATCGCCGCCGACGGTGTTTAAAAGCAGTAAAAGCCCGTCGATGCTTTCGTTTTCCTCAACAGCAACCAAGGTAGGAATGCATTGCTCGTACTTTGTCGATTTACATTGAGGCGCGGCGGCAAAATGCCCCTCGACCTGACCTGCTATTACCATTGAATGTATGCAAACGCCGTTGCCGACGGTGGTAATGCTCCCGTTCGCGCAGGCGGCGCAATATTCATTTTCTTCCGTAAAATTCTCCTGCTCGGAGTTATAACTGCCCTGCATTTTTATATCCGATCCTTTTTTGCTTATTATTTCAGGCTTTTGGCTTGAATATTCGCATAAAAAACCTTAATTTGCCGATAATAATTCAAAATTGGTAATTTCGGAGTAATTATGCAAGATCTTCGCAAACGACTTAAACGTTCCTATTCTGTAATACAAAAAAGCCTTTCCGCGCGCGAGGTATCGGCGTGGCTTACCGATAATTTCTATATTATCGACAAATTTTACCGCACGTCACTTTCGGACAACAAAGCTCTTTCGCAAGGCGAGCTTTATTATCTGCTTAAACGCTATTGCGCCGAGCGCGATTGCCTTGCCACCCCAAAAACACTTAAATCCTTTCTTGCGTCCTGCGAAAAAAGCTTCGATTATTATACGCTTTGCGCTCTCCCCACCCTGCTTTCGGTCTGCGCTATTGTTTGCATAAGCGAAGCCCTGCGCGACGAAAAAAGCGAATATCTGCTCCCGAATGCGGTAAAGCTGCTTCAATCGCTCGACGACCCCGAATACGGCGATATTCTTCCCGAGCTTTGGGAGCCCGAATCGATAATTTCACACTTCGAGGAGGACTATACGCTTTTCGACCGCGAAACGAAAGAGCAATACCGCAAATTACTTGCCGACTACGCAAAGCGAAACGGTATGGCGGAAACCGAGGCGGCGCTTGCCCTGACCGAGCGCGCAAGGCTCGAAAGCGTTCCGCTCGGAAGCTATCTTTTCGTTCCGCAAAAAAGCTACACCTTTGCGTGGATAACCGCTTTTTCGGCAATTTTAACGCTGTTAGCCGCCTTTTCTTTTTATGCAGTCGGATGGGTAACCTTGCTTTTAATCATTCCCTATTGCATCGCTTCGAGTGCGGCGGCAGACCAAATAATATCACGCTTCGCGCCTGCGTTCCGCGCGCCGAGACTTGATTTGGCGCAAATACCGAGCAACGCAAAAACTCTTGTTGCCGTGGCGGCGCTCCTTAACGGCAGGGACGATGAAATTTTCGAATCGCTTGCGCGGTTTCGCTATATGAACCCCGACGATAATATTTATTTCTGCCTGCTTGCCGATTTACCCGATTGCGACAGCCCCTACCGCATCGATGATAATTCGCTGATTTCGAACGCGCGCGAGCGCATTGACGAGCTTAACCGATTACATGGCAACCATTTTTGCCTTTTTCTGCGCGAACGCGTGATGAACGAAAGCGAAGGCAGATACGGCGGCTGGGAAAGAAAGCGCGGTGCGGTGTGCGAGCTGGTAACCCATATCGTGCACGGCGGAAAAAGCGAATATTACGGGGGCGATTTTATAAGAGATATAAAATATCTATTAACCCTCGATTCCGATACAAACCTTTCGCTTTCGGGCGTGAACGAGCTTTTATCTATCGCGCTTCACCCCGTAAATGCTCCGCAAACCGAAAACGGCAAAGTGGTACGCGGCTACGGAATTATTCAGCCGTCGGTGCATACCTCGCTCAAAAGCGCATATAAAACTTCGTTTTCGCGTCTTGTTTCGGGCGCAGGCGGTGCCGACGCATACTCAAACGCCGAATTTTCGCGCAGGCAAACGCTTTTCGGGTCGGGAAGCTTTTGCGGAAAAGGGCTTATAAATGTCGAGCTGTTCGATAAAACAGTTAACAGCAAGCTCCCCGAGGGTTTGGTTTTGAGCCACGATATTATCGAGGGCAGTATTATGCGTACGCTTGCAGCAACCGATATAACCTTTACCGATTCCACCCCCGCAAACACGGTTTCGTTTTTCCGACGCCAGCACCGTTGGATGCGCGGCGATTTTCAAAACCTTTATTTCATTTTCGGAAACGGCTTGGATGCTTTTTCGAAATGGCGGTTGCTTCTTGTCGCGCTTCGCCATTTATCGCCGCTGTGCTCTCTGCTTGCGGTGCTGTTTTCTGCGTTTTCAAAGGGGTTTGGGCTTGCGCTGTTTCTGCTCGCATATTCCGAATATCTGCTTCCATCTGCGCTTGCGATTATATGCTTTTTCTTCGGAGGTGCGCCGTTTGCCTCGCTCCGCTTCTTTTCAAAGGCGTATTCGATGCTCACGCAAACGCTTATGCGTCTGTCCTTCGAAATATCCTCGAGCGCACGCCGTGCCATGCTTGCCTTGCACGCGCTTGCGCTTGCCTGCATAAGGCTATACACCCGCAAAAAGACGCTCGAATGGACTACCGCCGCACAAACCGAAAAGCTTTCCTCCTCGCTGGGCAAATACGTGCTCGACGGCGCGCCCTCGGCGGCGGTCGGGCTTGCTTTGCTCGCCTTCGCTTACCCGCCGTTTATTCGGCTTGCGGGGCTGCTTTATTTCATTTATCCGCTTGTTGCGCTTTCGCTTTCGCGTCCGCTCGGGGGAGGAATAGAGGCAAAGCCCAATCTTACCGACAAACAAAAAAAGCTGCTTTCGGCGCAGGCTTCGGATATGGTAAGGTTTTATCTCGAAAACGTCAACTCAACTACCAACCACCTGCCGCCCGACAATATTCAGATGTCGCCGGTGTACGATACCGCCTACCGCACATCTCCGACAAATATCGGATTTTATCTTATTTCCCTGCTTGCCGCACGTGATAACGGCGATATAGACACCCAAACGCTTCGATCACGCCTTGCAGAAAGCATTCGGGTTATAGAACAGCTGAAAAAATACAACGGCAATTTATATAATTGGTATGATATAAAAAGCCTTTCTGTCATCGGCGACGGCTACGTTTCGGCGGTCGACAGCGGTAATTTTCTGGTTATGCTCGTCGCGCTTAAGGAAGGTCTGAGCGAATACGCGGACGAGGATGAGCAAACCGAGCCGCTTATAAAAAGCATTGAAGCGATTATTGCCGAAACCGACCTTACCGTATTTTACGACGAACGCAAAAATCTGTTCCGCATAGGCGTAAACGGCGAAAGCGGAGAGCGCGATAAAAGCTGTTACGATATGCTTATGAGCGAGGCGCGAATGACAGCCTATTACGCGGTTGCCAAGCACGCGGTACCAAAAAAGCATTGGAGCTCGCTTAACCGCACGCTCACCCACAGCAAGGGCTATATCGGTATGATGAGCTGGTCGGGCACGGCATTCGAATACCTTATGCCCCAACTGTTTTTACCACTATACCGCGATTCGTTTATGTATGAAAGCGTTGCATTTTCGCTTATGCTTCAGCGCGCGGAATGCCAGCCTTGGGGCATTAGCGAAAGCGGCTTTTATTCGTTCGACAGCGAAATGCATTATCAATATAAGGCAAACGGCATACAGACCCTTGCCTTGCGTCGCATAGCGCAGGACGAAAAAACGGTTTCGCCCTATTCGACCTATCTTTCGCTATGCCTGCTCGGCAATTCGGCGGTAAAAAACCTTAAAGCATTTGAAAACCGCGGAATGTACGGCAGATACGGTCTTTACGAGGCACTTGATTTAAACCGAGATTCCGGCGGGATATGCGTTAAAAGCTATATGGCGCACCATATCGGAATGAGCATTATCGCCGTGATGAACGCAACAAACGATAATATTTTTGTAAAGCGCTTTATGTCCGACAGAGGTATGTCTGCCGCGAGCGAGCTTTTGCAGGAAAAAATCCCCACGGGCGCGCATATTTTCGAAAAAAACTTCGGCAGAGAGGCTCGCGAAAGCCATATCCCTGCCGTGCGCGGTATGCACACCGAAAATTCTTCTGTGCTCGACCCGTCGGCGGCGTTACTCACCCGCGGCGACCTGAGCGCGGTAATAACGAGCAGTGGTCATATCGGGCTTACCTGCGGCGAAAGAATGCTCGCCCATACCGAATTTTCGCAATTTTCCATGCGCTTTTCGCCATCGGTCGTGTTTACAAAAGGAAGCCGTAATTTCGGCTGTGCTCCGCTATACGGCGAGGGAAGCTACGGCTTTGAGCGCGGCGACGGTCGTGCTTCGCATATCGTTTCGAACAAGGAGTTTTCGGGGCGAGTGCGCTATTCCTTGGCAAAAAACTGCTCCTGCTTTATAATAAGCACCCGCGCCGAAGCAAATAAAAAATATTCGGTAACGCTTGCCTTTGAGCCGGTGCTCGAAAGTGCGAAAAAATACCTTTCGCATATCTCATTTTCGCGCCTTTTTATCGAAAGCGAATACGACAAGCAAAAGCGAATACTTTATTTCCACCGCAGAAGCGGGCTTGACGGCAGGCATATTTTTACCCTCGCTGTCGCCCCGCGCGAAAAGGATACCGATATTTCCTTTATCACGAGCCGCGAATCGTTAAAGGCAAGCTCGGTCACGAGCGTTTTCGATTATGCTAGACTCGAAACAAATAACCAAACGGGAGCCTGTATAGACCCGCTTTGCCTTATTCGCGCCGAAAATGCCGAGGGCGGCCGTGCCGTTTTTCTTATCGCCTGCGGCGAAACCAAAAGCGAATGCGAGAAAAATATTCGCCTTGCACGCGCCGATAAAAGCGAATACGGCCTTTCGGTGCAAAGCGAAATGCTCGATAAAATGCTTCCTGCTATGCTTTACAGTTCGGGCGGAAAAAGGGTCGATAGTCTTTCAAAATACAGCATAAACGACCTTTGGGCGCGCGGTATATCGGGCGACTACCCCATAGCACTGGTGCATATTTCCGAAACGGCAACAAACCGCACCGACGCGATATTAAACGCCTACGTTGCGCTTGTGCGCGCCTGCATACGCTGTGAGCTCATATTTATAGTTTCGGACAGCGACGGCTACAACCGCCCTGTCGAAAAGGCTCTGCGCGAGCGTTGCGCCGCCAACAGACTAACACAGTATATAGGCGCGAACGGCGGTATATTTATTCTGCGCGAAAGCGAAACCGAGAAGGATTTTATTACCGCGCTTAAAGCCAAAGCGGATTTTTATTACGATTTTTCATCAAACCGCAAAAGCAATAAACCCCTGCCTGCGTTTGACGAGGAGATAATCGCTTACCCAACGGTCACCCGCGCGCTTACTTTGCCGGACGGCGCCTTAAAATCGAATTACGGCTTTTTTGACGAAAAAAGCTTTACCGTCGACAAAAGCACGCTCCCCGATGCGCCCTATTCCTTTATTCTTACAGGCAAAAGGTTTTCGACCGTCGTTACGCAATCGAGCCTTGGCTATACCTTTTACGACAATGCGCGCGAACGCAGGCTTTGCTCATTTTACGGCGACGCGCGCTCGCTCGATAACGGAGAACGCATATTTGCAATTATCAACGGCAAACGCTATGACCTTTGCGCCACTTCGCAAAGCGTGCGTTTTGAAGCGGGCAAAGCAATCTATTGCGGAAGCGTAAACGGAACAGACTACACGCTTACCGTTACCGTCCACCCGAAATTCCCGATAAAGCTTATGCGAGTGGAATACGCTGTCGGCGATATCGAGACGCGGTTTTGCATCGAGCCGGTTATGGGCAACGGCGTTGCACCGCAGGGCGGCATCGAAATCATGCAGACTGCCGTTTCGGGGAACAGCTGTCTTATGTTCAAAAACAGCTTTGGTATTACCTTCCCCGAGGGGCACGGCTTTGCGGGCGTTTGCAACGGTAGTGCCGACGCAGAAAGAAAATCGATTTCTCGTATCGGCAACAGCGCGCTCTTTTTTATCGGCGCCTGCACGACCGAAGGCGGGGCAAAAAGCGTTTGCGCGCGCGTTAACAACGCCTTTTTCGATTTAACTCTTGCCGAAGCGGCGGCGTTTGCCGATTCCTTTATTCCCAAAATCAAGCTGACCACAAAAAGCAAAACGCAAAACCTTATGTTCAATTTCTTTATTCCCTATCAGGTTGCCGCCTGCCGATTTTATGCACGCGGCTCGTTTTACCAAAGCGGCGGCGCTTACGGCTTTCGCGACCAGCTTCAGGATTGCCTTACGCTTATTTATTCATCGCCGCGCACCGTGCGAACACACCTTATTCGTTGTTGCGCTCATCAGTATCTCGACGGAAGCGTTATGCATTGGTGGCACACGCGTGTTCAAAACCGCGTTAACAGCGGAATAAAAAGCAAATGCTCCGACGACCTGCTTTATCTGCCGATAGTTATTGCCGATTATATCGAAAAAACGGGCGACTTCTCGCTTTTGGATATCGAGGTGCATTATCTCACCTCGCCCCCGCTCGGAAAGCAAAACGAGCGTTACGAGCTTCCCGAAAGAAGCGAAATCAAGGAAAGCGTTTACCACCATTGTCTGCGCGTGCTTGCCTGCGCAGAGCGCGTCGGTAGGAACGGTCTTATTCTTATGGGCTCCTGCGATTGGAACGACGCGTTTTCGCTCGTCGGCGCGAAGGGTGTTGGCGAAAGCATATTTTCCACAATGCTGTTCATTATCGCGGCACAAGCCTTTTTGCCGTTTATCGATTCCCGCGGGGACAAGGACACGGCGCGACATTACCGCGAAAGTATCGAGCGTTTTAAGAAAAACATCGAGGCAAACGCCTTTTTCGGCGACCGATACGCACGCGCCTTCTGCGATGACGGAAAAATATTGGGTATCGACGGTTGCGGCGAATGCGAAATCGATATACTTTCGCAAGCCTTCGCCGCGCTCGCGGGGCTTGACCGCGAACGTACAAAAACCGCGCTTAACACGGCATTTTCCAAGCTGTATGACCGCAAAAATCGAATATTTTCGCTGTTTTCGCCGCCCTTTACCAACGGCAACGCGCGCGTTGGCTATATACGCGGATACGTTGCGGGCATACGTGAAAACGGCGGGCAATATACCCACGGTGCGCTGTGGGGCGCGCTTGGTTTTTTGAAGTGCGGAATGACCGAGGAAGCGTTGCTTATTCTCGATTGCGCCAACCCCGCTTCGCGCTCTGCCGACAAGGAGCTGGCTATGCGCTATAAAACCGAGCCGTACGCAGTTGCGGCGGATATATACGGCGGCGATTTTGCGGGACGCGGCGGTTGGAGCTGGTACACGGGCGCGGCTTCGTGGTATTACCGCATTATGCTCGAGCAGGTCCTCGGCTTACGGCTCGGCGCAAACCAAACCCTGCTCTCCGCTTCGCCCGTAATCGCCTTTGAGTGCGATATCACTCTTGGTAACGCCAAAGTCTGCGTTGTCGCCGCGCGCGAAAACGAATATGCGGAGTTAGACGGCAACAAAGCCGCCTTCCCTCTTTCGCTTTCCGACGGAAATCATACACTCAAGCTTCCGCTTTACGATTGACACTGCGCGAAATCGATGCTATAATCTCATTACGAGGTGCGTAATGAAAATCGATAAATCGCTGTATCCCATAACCGTAAAATTGCTTGCCGACCATCGTGAGCTCGTGCACGATTTGTTCAAAAAGCTTGCGCCGCACAAGGGTGCGTTTATCGGCGTTTGTGAATTGCAAGGCTCTTTTCTTTGCGATTCGGTGGGCGAGCTTTTCGAAAGCCTTGCCATCGGCGAAAGGCTTGCGCTCGTGCGCGAAAACGAAAAGTCGCTCAACCCCACGCTCGAAGCCACGCGTTTCGACGGTACCGCAATAGGCTCGCTTCCCTTTTCGTCTTCGATCCTGCCGAATATGCTTATCTCGCGCGGGCTGGATGTGTTTTGCTATATGGAAGCAAAGGAATTCAACGGCGGTATGCTTGCTATCGCGGTTTCGATCTATTGCGAGGAATATTAAAAGCTGTGTGAGTTTTAACCCACACAGCTTTTTTTACCAAGTTATTGTCAATCTTGCCAAACTATACTGTCTGTACAGTTCCATAACCTCATTAAGCATCTCAACGGTGCTTTCGACCTCGTAGCCTTCGCCGATCGTGATAAGCGTCATGCCATCGACCTCTGCCACAAGCTTGCCGTTTTTATCGGTAAACACCTTAAAGTCGCCAACGTATTCTGCCGTCAGCTCATATTCACCGCCGACGTAATAACGCACCGAAGCGTTTGAAAACTCTTCCCAAAAAAGCTTATTCGCGTTTGTATCGGTACACTCGTAATAGGAATACATATCCTCTACGTCAATAAAATCGTACGTGTACGTTTGAAAATACGGTTCATACTCGTCTGTGCCATATACAAAAACGTTGCTTATAACACATTTGCGACCGTTGTAATCATCATACACCAGCGTACCCTCGCTTAGCTTTTCACCGTCGAACGAGTAGTGCTCAATCGTGCCGTCAATAAGGTTGTTGTCCTTGTCCGTTCTGCTCTTGACCCTTATAGCTTCGCTGTATATCGAAGCGTCGCAGTTGTATATCTCGCGCGTGACATATTCCTCGCCGTAAATTTCGTTGCAAGAGTATGTCATCTCGCCGTCGGCAGAATATTTATATACACCGCTTTCGGTTTTTTGCTTATTAATATAACGTGTAACGTTCTTTTCGCGTAGCACGTCGTTATCATCAAAGTCCTCGGTGGTGACCTTGTAATCGTTCTCGCCGTCGAAATATTCGCGGGTTATCTTCAAATCGCCCTTGGTGTCGTGCTCCACCCATTCCTTTTTGCTCTCGTCTTGCAAATCCTCGCTCGCCGTGTCTAAGCTTTCGCTTTCCGCTTCGGAGCTTTCATCAAACGGCACAGAGCTATCCTCAGTATTTCCGTTACAAGCAGTAAGTAAAAATATAAAACAAAGCAAAAATAACAGCGTTTTCTTCATTTTTTGTTCCTCCTGCGGTTTAAGCGGCGTCGTATTTGCCGTTTTTGATGTTTTCCTGCTCGTTCACCGAAATAAAGGCGATGATATATGAATATACAACCAACGAAAGGTAAAACATTACGTTGGAATACACTATGTTCGAGGTAAAGGTGGCAATTCCGCGCCCAATCATAACAACGATTGCCGCAAGTGCAAACATTATTACAATATTCTTCACAAAATAATACGTACCAAGCTTCTTTTTTCTGCCCGCGACAAACCACGCAACCATAGTTATAAGGTTAACTCCGGGAATAAAACGCAAGATTTTTTGAATTTTAAGCCACATTCCGCATCACCTTTCGAAAAAAACACGTAATCGCGTCTTTACAATTAAAGTTTAACATACAAAAAATTCAAAATCAAGCATTATCGACAGCCAACCGCGCTATTTTTATAACATTTTTTCAAAAAACTGTTGCAAAAAACCTTTTTGCGTGATACAATAGTGCTCGCGGCGTGATTCGCCGTGCGTTATAAAAAATATCTCAATATTTATATACTATGCAGAGGTATCGAAGCGGGAACGAGGACGAGCGCTGTTGGGAACAGATACAGTGAGGACGAGTTCGTGCAGCGGTCGAAGGAAAGCGAGCATCCTGCGGATGCGAAGATTTTCTTCGGGCACCGCAAACCGGACATAACGGGGCGTAGCCCTGCGTTGTGCAACATATTTTAATAACAACTCAATATTTATATACTATGCAGAGGTATCGAAGCGGTCATAACGGGGCTGACTCGAAAGACTCTGACTCATTTGGAAGTTCTAACAGCAACTTTCCTTGAAACAAGCGGATTTTCCCGACTTGAATTTTTCTCAAAAGCATCATTCCTTATTTAACCTAATCTACAATCTAATCTTTTTTTGAAACGCTTTTTAGTGTTTCACCCTACACGCAGAGGTATCGAAGGGGTCATAACGGGGCTGACTCGAAATCAGTTTGCGGCTTAAAACCGCACGAGGGTTCGAATCCCTCCCTCTGCGCCAAAAGACCGCAGTTCTCGCGAATTGCGGTCTTGATTTTACTTTGTAAACAGTTCGATAAATAAGAATTTGATGGAGGATAATGTATGCAATATGCGATAGAATTATACTATGATAAAAAGACAGAAGAGCAACTTTATAGTTTGGCTAAATGCGTTGCGGATGCAGGGCTCAGTACTAAGTTTTTGGAATGGAAAACCAGACCACACCTCACATTAGCGTGCTTTAATGATGTTGACGAAGAAAAATGCATAGAGCAGTTGAAAAAGTTTGCACAAACTCATGGAAAAATGCCTGCATATATTGCCTCTGTTGGCATGTTTAATGATACAAAAACAATTTTTGCTTCGCCAATGATGAATGACAGTATGTATCAATTTCAGAGAGAATTGTATGAATGCTTGAAGGATTTTGATACAAAGGGGTG
>JAZTZW010000004.1:0-2272 GCA_045637685.1 Eubacteriales bacterium
GCCTCCGACTTCACAATAAGTCAAGTGTATTTCGACAATTAATAGATAAGTCGTAACGCTTTTTGCTTGATTTGAATAAACGCTTCGTCAACCGTACCGCCGTTTTCGCCGTCAAGCGACCAACCGCTTTTGTGCTCGGTACGAATATACGCGTTTTTCACCTTTTTTCGTACGAAATTTCGGTCGTCGATTCGGCTCGACATGAGGTCGCTCACCATCAACGTGCCCTCTTTCAGTCCGTGGGGCGATTTTAATAAGGTAAGCTCGAAGCATCCGTCATCAAAGCTGACTTCGTTTTTCGGCAACCAAATCACACCGCCTGCGCGCAGGGTATTCGAAACGGAGGCAAACAAAAACTCGCCCTCAATCGTTTCGCCGTCTGCTTCTATGTGGAAATGCATCTTTTTCGTGTCCTTAAGCGACACCAAGCCTTTCCACAGATATGCGCTGTAACCGAATGCGTTTTTCATCTGCTGAGAGGTGGTGTAGGACGCCTCGCTGAACATTCCCGTGCAGGCGATATAGGTAAAATACCTGTCGCCAAACATACCTACGTCAATCGGCTTTGCTTCGCCCGTTGCTATTTTTTCACACGCAATGTTGAGGTTTTTGTTAAGCCCCAACGAAGCGGCAAAGTCGTTTGTCGAGCCCAACGGGATGTATCCCATCGGAACGTCTGTCCCCGATTTGATTATACCGCTTGCGACGTTGTTTAACGTACCGTCACCGCCTACCGCAACCGCGAGGTCGTAATTTTTCACCTCGTTAATAACGATGCTTTCGGTCTTGGTGCCCGATTCTGTCGGCAAAACCGTAACGCGATAGCCGAATTTCGTAAAATTCTCTATTAATTTAAAAAGAATACTCTTTCCTTTCCCTTTACCCGCGACAGGGTTAAGGACAAGCAGGAGCTTTTTATTTTTGTCTGTAAAGTTCGTCACCTGTAAAAACACCTCTTTCGGTGATAATTGCGGTAATAAGCTTATTGTCGGTAACGTCAAACGCAGGGTTGTAGACCGAAACGTCTTGATGAGTCATGCGTTTAAGGTAATGCATTTCGGTAACCTCGCTTGGGTTACGTTGCTCGATGATAATGTCCTTGCCCGATTCGCAATCGAAATCGATAGTAGAAAAGGGAGCACAGACGTAAAAGGGAACTCCATAATGCTTTGGGATAATCGCAACACCCGAAGTGCCTATCTTGTTTGCGGTGTCGCCGTTACGCGCAACCCTGTCCGCACCGACAAATACTGCGTCTATCTTGCCCTGCGCCATAAGCGATGACACCATGTTGTCGCATTGCAGAGTAACGTCAATTCCGTTTTCGGCAAGCTCGTATGCGGTAAGCCTTGCGCCCTGCAAAAGCGGACGTGTTTCGTCGGCATAGACGTGTATCTTTTTGCCGTTTTCGTGTGCGACGTATATGGGAGATAACGCCGTGCCGTACCTCACCGCCGCCAACGCGCCTGCGTTGCAATGGGTGAGTACGTTGGCACCGTCTTTTATGAATTGCTGACCGTATTCGCCTATTTTTCTGCAGGTTTCTATATCCTCGTTGTATATATCCAACGCCTCGGATTTAAGAGCCGACTTTATCCCGTTAACCCCCAAAGATATGCTGTTTTCGGCACGATTGACCATGCGCTTTAACGCCCAGGAAAGATTAACCGCCGTAGGACGTGAGGAATTTACGTACTGCGCCCCTTTTTTAAGCGAATACATAAAACCGCTAACCGATTCGTCCTCGAACCGCTTTGCCGCTGCATAAAGACCGATAGCCGCACCTACGCCGATAGCAGGCGCACCGCGAATCGATAATCGCTTTATAATCTCGTAAAGGTCGAATATATTGTCGCACGAGCAAACCTCCAAGCTCGTCGGAAGCTTGGTTTGGTCGATGTACATTAAAAGGTCGTTTTCTTCGTCAAGCCATACCGTGTCTTTCATAACACATACTCCGAATAAGATATTATAAAAAATTATAGCATATTTTTACATTTATTGCAATAACAAAAAAAACATGTTATAATAATTTAAAATTTGTTAAAGGATGTGTGAATATGCCACGTTTTGTATTAGGCAGACCTCAAAGCTCGATAAAGAGATTCAAAAAGAATATGCTCTCTCAACTGAAAAATTATACAGATAATGCAAAAAGCGATGACGGGTTTGTGTATATCGATATACAGCAACCGCCCTTCAAGCTTGGCGGATTGATAGAGCCAAAATACAACAACGGTGAATATTACCGTCTTGACGCCGCGAATAAGGA
>JAZTZW010000005.1:0-117831 GCA_045637685.1 Eubacteriales bacterium
ATGTATGAAGAAAACGGTAATATGTACTATTATGAAAATAACGAACGCGTAAAGAAGGGCCTTGTTAAGGAAGGCAACGATTATTACTACTTCAGTATGAAATATGCTGCATTGAAGGATGGCACTTACGACCTTCCCGAAGAAATGATGAACGGACTCCTTCCCGCAGGTAGATACACCTTTGATGGTTACAAGCTCGTTATCAAGAATGGTATGTATGAAGAAAACGGCAAGCTTTATTATTACGAAAATAATAATAAAGTCAAAGCCGGCGCAGTAGAAATTGACGGAGAAATCTACTATTTCAGCATGAAGTACTATGCGTTGGAAGATGGTACGTATTATATTACCGAGGATATGACAAACGGTCTGTTCTCTGAAGGATATTATCAGATTAAAGACTACAAGGTAATTGTATAATAGTTAATTAAGTTGTTACCCACTCCTACGGGAGTGGGTAACCGCGCAAAATCAATACCTCCACGCGGTGCGCGGTGGGCAACGATGTTATGTCGGCAAAATTGATGAAAAGAGGCTTCATATGTTATCGGATAAAACTATTCGCAGAGATTCCCAAAATTCTGTTTTTAGAAGAGCGTTGCTTTATGTCAGAAAAAAAGTATCTGCGAAAAACAGAATGAAGTTAAACCACATTATTAGAGAAAAACTCAAATACACCAAGGAATTTACAATTTTTTCCAATAATTGCCTTGGTGGCGTATTTTATAGTGATGCAGGTCGTATTTTTACCTCCCCTTTAATAAATACGGCTATGGACGGTGAAGATTTTTTGCGTTTTTTGGAAAGACCTAAACATTATTTGGATTTTCCTATGGAATTTTTTGAATGGCCGGGAAGAGATTTTCCTATAGCGAAGATTGACGATATCGAAGTCAATTTTGTTCATTATAAAACAAAAGAAGAATGTGTAAGAAAGTGGCAAGAACGAGCATCACGTATTGTGTGGGATAATGTTTTTGTTTTAGCAACAAATCATGATGGAATGTGTCACGAAGATTGTATGGAAAGATTTGATAAACTACCTTATAAAAATAAGATTATGTTTGTGACAAAAAACTATCCTCAATATGAGTGGGCGATACCTATAAAACAATTTAATAATCGATTTCAATGTAGAGTGGTTGTTGCGTGTGCGGATATGAAGGGCCACCGATATTACGAAACAGCTTTTGATGTGGCAGAATGGATTCGTAATAAAAGTATCGGTGTATGATGGTGATGTAATATGAAAATAGTTCAGATTAATTCTGTTTGTGGTTCTGGTAGCACAGGGAAAATATGTGTAGACATAAGCACAGAATTAAACAATCGCGGAATCGAGAACTACATTTTATATACTTGTGGCGATTGTGATTATGAGCAAAGCATAAAGTGTGCCGCTCGATTTCAAAGGTTTGAGTCTTTAAAATCACGAGTTTTTGGCAATTATGGTTTTAATTCGTCGAAGACCACAAAATTGATAATTGAACAATTGAAAAACATCAAGCCCGATTTGGTTCTTTTGCACAATTTACACGCTCATAATTGTAATTTGCAAGAATTATTTGAATATTTCCGAGCAAATCGAACAAAGTTGATTTGGACGTTTCACGACTGTTGGGCGTTTACTGCGTATTGTCCTCATTATGCGATGATCAAATGTGATAATTGGCAAAAAAAATGTATTAACTGTCCTCAAATTAGAACATTCAGTTGGTTTCGCGATGATAGCGAAAGAATGTTTGAAAGAAAAAAAAGTACTCTATTGGGTCAAAATTTAATAATAGTTACGCCATCTATTTGGTTGGCAAATCAGGTAAAACGGTCTTTTTTGCGCAAATATCCTATTAGAGTAATCAATAACGGAATACGTATGGACCTATTCAAACCGATTGTTAGCGATTTTAGAAAAAAGCATAATGTATCCAATGATAAGTTCATTGTGCTTGGTGTCGCAATTAAATGGGTGCCGCGCAAGGGCGTGGACGTTTTCATTCGTCTCGCCAAAAGATTAAATCCCGACAAATTCCAAATTGTACTGGTTGGTACCGATAAAAAAATCGACAAACAATTACCCAATAATATTATTTCGATTCACCGTACCGCCAATCAGAAAGAATTAGCTGAAATATATACCGCAGCTGACCTATTTGTTAATCCCACGCGGGAAGAAAATTTCCCCACGGTAAATCTTGAGTCAATGGCTTGTGGAACCCCTGTATTAACCTATAGGACGGGCGGGAGTCCTGAAAGTATTGACGAAAACTCTGGACTGGTTGTTGACTGCGACGATGAGCAGGCATTATATGATGCAATTTTGAAGATAGAAGCAGAAAGACCGTTCTCGTCAGAAGATTGTCGGAATAGAGCACTACAATTTTCAGCCGAAACTAAATATTCTGAATATACAGAATTGCTGTTGGAAATCGCATCAAAAAACTAAGTGTTTTTGAAATGTCAAATATTTCAAAACGGTAAATGAACGTGAATATAGTATTTGTTTCTAATTTTTATAATCATCACCAAAAGTTCGTTTCAAAAAATCTTTACAAACTTACCGACGGAAATTATAGGTTTATTGTGACCGAAAAAATGCCGGAGGAAAGAAAGAAACTTGGATACGATGAAGAGTGGGACGATTTCGTATATTCGTACAAGGAAAATCCCGAAAAGGTTAAATCGTGGATAGATACCTGCGATATCGTTATAATCGGTTCTGCGCCCGAGTTTTTATTAAAGCGACGAAAACGAGACCGCAAGATTATATTCAGATATTCGGAACGCCCGTTGAAAAACGGGCTAAAGGTATGGAAGTATCCGCTTCAATGGATCAAATGGCATTTGCTTAACCCAAAAAAATCGCCCATTTATATGCTTTGTGCCAGTGCATATACCGCCGAAGATTATCGGAAATATGGTCTTTTTGTGGACAAGTCATACAAATGGGGCTATTTCCCTGAATGCTGCCGGTATGAAAGCGCAGAAGTCCTATTAAACAATAAAAACAAAAATGAATTGCTTTGGTGCGGTCGATTTTTGGATTGGAAGCATCCGGACGATGTGCTTAGCCTTGCAAGAATGCTAAAAGAAGAAAATTACGATTTTCATATTAACGTTATAGGCACCGGAGATATGGAAGATGCATTAAAGCGATATTGCAAAGATAATGGTTTGCAAAATTATGTTTCTTTTGTAGGCACAATGAATCCGTCGTCTGTAAGGTTATATATGGAACGCGCGGGTATATTTTTATTCACATCCGACAAAAAAGAAGGCTGGGGCGCTGTCCTTAACGAGGCCATGAACAGCGGATGCGCTGTTATTGCAAGCGATTCGGCAGGATCTACGCGCTTTTTGGTGGAACATAATATAAATGGTTACACATATCAATCCGGTGATTTAAAAGGCGCGTTTGAGTATGCGAAACGTTTGTTGAGCGATCATCAAGAGCAAGAGCGTTTAGGCATGCAGGCTTATGAAACCATAGCCAGAGAATGGAATCCCGATGAAGCTGCAAATCGAATCTTTGGGCTTGCTGAAGCTATCCTTAAAAGTAAGGTTGGTGTTGATTTGTATGCGGATGGTCCTTGTAGCAAAATTTAATAGGTCTGCGATGAGCACTTTGTATTTGGGTATTTAAATATGAAAAGAATCAAGATTGTTACATATTGCACTTGGACGAGCATCGGCTCGATACTTCAATCATTTGCGTTAAAAAAAGCCTTATCCGAGATAGGGTACGAGAGTGTTATATTGTTAGATCGTAAAGACAACGCTTTTGGCAAAATCAAAATTCATTCTCTTAAGAGCCTTATAAAACGCGTGTTCGAAATAATAAACAATAAATCCAAAAAGCTTTCCTATAAAAAAAGAATGGATTTTATAAATAAAAATATCGATATAGTGAACTTCGATAATTATGAAGCTCTCAAGAATGAGATCTATTTCGAAAGTTCGGATGTGTATTTGGCGGGAAGCGATCAAATTTGGAATCCGATTCAGTGTAATCCGTTGTTTTTTTTAGAGTTTGTCAAAAATAACAGATGCATTTCGTATGCTGCAAGTATGGGGAAAACGCGAATCCCTGATGGTAAGTTAAATATTATAAAAGATTATCTTGAAAAGTTTGAATATATTTCGGTTAGAGAGAATATGTGTGCTAAAGCGCTTAGCGACCTAACTGATAAAGATATCGAGGTGAATATCGACCCTACATTTTTGTTAAGCGCGGAAGAGTGGCGAAAATATGAAAAAGAATATAAAGTAGAGCAACCATATATTTTGCTCTATATGCTTTATTGGGATGATGGATGCAAAAATAAAATCAAAAGCTTAAAAAAGAAAACAGGGCTTCCCGTGTATGCGATTTCAAACGGCTTGTCTGCTGTATATGCGGATAAGGTGTTATACGACATTGGCATAGAGGAATTTTTGTGGTTGATAGATAACGCACAATATGTGGTAACTTCATCTTTTCACGGTGCAGCTTTTTCCACGATTTTTAACAAAAAATTTGCAACGTTAATAAATCCCGAATCGCCTTCCAGAATTGCAAATTTGTTGGAAACATTATCAGTTCCAGTGGTAGAGATTGATTACTTGAGCGATACTTCCAATTATGATTATGAAACAATAAATGCGCGTATTGCACTAGAAAAAAACAAAAGTATTTTATATTTGAAGAAAGCGATCGAAGGGAATAGATGATTAGTGATTTTGAGCGTTGCTGTAACTGCGGCGCGTGTTATAACGTATGTCCTAATGATGCTATAACAGTTAACTCCGATGGTATCTTTTATATGCCGTTGGTTGACTTATCGCGTTGTGTAGACTGTAATTTGTGTAATAAAGTTTGCCCTATCGGAAAAGCAGAAAACAATTCTGCCGTATTAAAGGAATATGTTGTTTGGCACAAAGACGAACGCGTTGTAAACGGAAGCTCCAGCGGCGGTGCATTTTACGGGATTGCTCAAAATGTGATTTCTGATGGAGGAATAGTGTACGGTGCCGCATATTCGGAGGACTGCAAATCCGTTGTTTTTATGTCTAACGAACAGACCGAATTCAAGCATCTCCAAAAGAGTAAATATGTCGAAAGTTTGGTGGGGTTATCTTTCCGTGAAATAAAAGAAACGCTTGAAAATGGAAGAAAAGTTTTGTTTTGCGGAACGCCTTGCCAAGTAGCAGGCTTGAAAAGTTATTTGGGGAAAGATTATGCTTCCTTAATAACGTGTGATTTTGTTTGCGGCGGCTTGCCGTCTCATAAACTGTTTGCCGAACATATTTCGCTCTTGGAAAGCAAATATAATTCTAAGATACAATGCGTGGACTTCCGCCCCAAGTTCTACGGTTGGAAACGTTATGCGATTTCACTATGCTTTTCTAACGGCAAGAGATATATTCGTTTGGGCACAGAAGACGCGTTTTTGCGTAATTTTCTTTATGGCAAATATACTGTTAGAGAAAATTGTTTATCGTGTGAATATGAATACAATCACGTGTCTGATATAACTATTGCCGATTGCTGGGAACACGAGAGGTTGACAACACGTTTTAACAAAAACGGTATGTCGTTAATCGTGTGTAATACTCAAAAAGGACTTTCGCAACTTGAAACTGTCGAAGATTTGTTCGAGTTTGATGTAATTAACACCCAAAAAGCGCACGAAAGTATAGATAAAAAATCGGATGCTAAAGAACGCAAGAATCGAGAGAAGTTTTTGTCGATATGCGAGAAAGAAGGATTGACGGCGGCTCACAAATTCTTTGATTCGCGTTCAAACGCAAAAAAAATCAAGCATTTTCTTATCAGACGTGTTTTTCGCGATAGGAGAGAAAGGCGATGAATCAAAAGAAGATTGGCGTAATTGTATCGTATATCAATCTTGTTGCCGGAATGTTGGTAAATGTTTTTTTGACGCCGTTGCTTATCAATACTTTGGGCGACATGGATTATAGCTTGTATAAAGTCATGCAATCGTTTTCGGGTTCTTTGACGATCTTTAATTTGGGAATATCTACTATTGTTGCGCGAAATATTGTGAAGTTTAACTGTTCCGAGGAAAGTTCTAAAGAAGATAGGCAGAACTCCATGGCGCTTTCCGTGATTGCATCGCTTGTTATTACCATTTTTGTGGTAATAGTTGGCTTTGTTATGCATGGCTTGATTCCAACGATGTACGGAGATGCTTATGTAGGCAACAAAATAGATTTAGGTCAGAACATTTTTGCTATTTTTGTGGCTGCCTCAGCGCTTCATATATTAACAGATGCTTTTACAGGAAGCTTGATTGGGCACGAGCGTTTTGCCGTTGCGTCATCGATTTCGCTTTTTAAAACGTTGTTCAAATTAATTGTAATTGTGTTTTTGATGAAAGCTGGCGCAACTGTATTTAGTGTTGTTTTGGTCGATTTGGCAATCGCGCTCATGGTTTTTGTATTCACCGTATTATATTCTGTGTTGAAGTTGAGGGAATATCCTGTTTTTAATCGATTTGATGTTGCTCAATTAAAAGAAATGCTCGCGTTTGGATTTGCTATTTTGCTTCAATCGTTTGTTAATCAGGTGAACAATAATGTCGATAACGTTTTGCTTGGAACCTATGTTGAGCATAAAGAAATAATTACAATGTATTCTTCTGCGTTGTCAATTTATTGTATATACAATTCTCTAATATCCGTAATTTCGAATTATTTTTTGCCTAAAGCAACAAAACTTATAACCCAAAAGGCATCGGGGGAGCAATTAACCAATTTTGTTATATTTCCGGGTCGCTTTCAAGCCGCAATTGCAGTCGCATGTATTTTTGGCTTCGCATTATTTGGGCGAGATTTTATCGTTTTGTGGATAGGGCAAAAATATCTTGATGCATATTGGGTGGTACTGCTACTTATGGTACCGGTTACAGTTCCTTTGGTGGAAAATGCGATGATTTCTATTTTAGATGCTTCTTTAAAAAGAACGTATCGTTCTGTAGTTTTGGTTATTATGGCAATATGTAACGTGGCGGTTTCGATTTTCTTGATAAGAGTTATGGGATTTTGGGGCGCTGCGGTCGGCACGTGCGCTTCTTTGATGATCGGACACGGCGTCTTGATGAACATATATTATCACAGGGTGTTTCATATTGAAGTTAAACGAATGTTTGTTTCAATTTTCAAAGGGATTTTACCGGCAGGTATAGTTGCGCTTATGCTTTGTCTACCTGTTGCTTATTTTATACCGATAGGTGCAGCGTATTTTGCGGCAAAGTGTCTCTTCTTTCTTTTGATATATGGCGCATTTCTAATGTTATTCGGATTTAACACCAATGAAAAACGTATGTTAAAGAGCACAGTAAAAGGACTTTTGGGTTGCAAATAGTGTTGTGCTTGGATCGTATTCAAAAAATATTGTAATAGATTTAGTGGTGCTGTAATGTTAAAATATGCTGAAGAACATAAAAAAACAATACTCGTCACCGGGGCGGCCGGTTTTATAGGCGCGAATCTTGTCAAAACATTGTTGCAGAGTGAAGATAGGATAAATATCGTAGGCTTGGACAATCTCAACGATTACTACGATGTATCGCTCAAAGAGTACCGCCTTAAAGAAATCGATGAAGCGGCGCGCTTGAGCCCAGATGCAAAATGGTCGTTTGTCAAGGGGGATATTTCCAATAAAGCAACGCTGGACAAGCTTTTCGAGGAATATCGGTTCGACATCGTCGTAAACCTTGCGGCACAGGCAGGGGTGAGGTATAGTATAACCAACCCCGATGCGTATATATCGTCTAACCTGATCGGTTTTTATAACATCTTGGAAGCGTGCCGGGCTTATCCAGTAAAGCATTTGGTGTACGCGTCTTCGTCGAGCGTTTACGGAAGCAACGAAAAAATCCCATACAGTACCGACGACAAGACCGATAGCCCTGTAAGCCTATATGCGGCTACTAAAAAATCAAACGAGCTTATGGCACACGCCTATTCTAAGCTTTATAAAATACCAACTACGGGATTAAGATTTTTTACTGTGTACGGTCCTGCAGGGCGTCCCGATATGGCGTATTTCGGTTTTACAAATAAACTTATTTCGGGACAAACCATTGAGATTTTCAACTACGGAAACTGCAAGCGTGACTTTACATATATCGACGATATTGTAGAGGGTGTGAAACGTGTGATGACGACAGCGCCTGAAATTAAAGAGGGTGCCGACGGCTTGCCGTTGCCGCCTTACAAAATCTATAATATCGGTAATAACTCACCCGAAAATCTGCTTGATTTCGTTAATATTCTTCAAGAAGAACTCGTCCGAGCGGGCGTTCTTCCTAAGGATTACGATTTTGAGGCGCATAAAAAGCTTGTCCCTATGCAGGCGGGTGATGTGCCGATAACTTATGCAGAAGTTACTGAACTTGAAAAGGATTTTGGTTTTAAGCCGCGCACAAGCTTGCGTGATGGTCTGCGCAGATTTGCAGAATGGTACCGTGATTTTTACGGTATAAATTTATAAAGAAGGTATCTTGTAATGAAAATAACGGTAGCGGGAACAGGCTACGTCGGTCTTTCGCTCGCTGTGCTTTTGGCGCAGAAATACGAGGTGACGGCGGTTGATATCGTTGAAGAAAAAGTCGATATGATTAACAGCCGCGTGAGCCCGATAAAAGATGAATATATAGAAAAGTTCTTTTCTGAAAAGCATTTAAAGCTGACCGCAACGTTGGACGCCGTTTCTGCATATAAAGAAGCCGAGTTTGTTGTAGTCGCTGCGCCCACGAACTATGATAGTCAAAAGAATTATTTCGATACTTCTGCCGTAGAATCGGTCGTAAATGACGTGATATCCTGCAATCCCGAAGCGATGATTGTTATAAAATCCACCATTCCGGTAGGATATACACAAAGACTGCGCGAAAAAACGGGACATAATAACATCATATTCAGCCCCGAATTCCTTCGTGAATCAAAGGCGCTGTATGATAATCTTTACCCAAGCCGGATTATTGTCGGAACGGATAAAGATGATGTTTATTTGAAGAGCATGGCACAAAAATTCGCTTCGGTTCTTTCGGAGTGTGCATTAAAAGAGAATGTCGAAACTCTTGTAATGGGATTTTCCGAAGCAGAAGCGGTTAAGCTTTTTGCGAACACATATCTCGCTCTACGTGTAAGCTTTTTTAACGAATTGGATACTTATGCGGAAATGAAGAATCTCGACACCAAATCGATCATCGAGGGTGTGTGCCTTGATCCGCGAATCGGCAATCATTATAATAATCCCTCTTTTGGTTACGGTGGATATTGCCTGCCAAAAGATACGAAACAGCTCCTTGCGAATTATAACGATGTCCCTCAAAACCTTATTGAAGCAATAGTTGCTTCGAACAGTACGCGCAAAGACTATATTGCCGAACGTGTGCTTGATATGGCGGGATATTATTCCGCTAACGGAGAATGGGCGTCATCAAAGGAAAAAAACGTGGTAATCGGTGTATATCGCCTTACGATGAAATCCAATTCCGATAATTTTCGTCAAAGCTCTATTCAGGGAGTTATGAAACGCATAAAATCAAAGGGTGCAACGGTAGTTATATACGAGCCTTCTCTCGAAGACGGCGTAACGTTTTTCGGCAGTGAGGTTATTAACGATATCGAAGAATTCAAGGCTACTTGCGATGCAATTATCGCTAACAGATATGATAGTTGCCTTGACGATGTGCAAGAAAAAGTATATACCCGCGATTTGTTTATGAGAGATTGAATTTTCGGTTTTGAAAGATGCAGGTATAATTAATGAATCATTCTAATGAAAAACAAGAACTCAAGCGTCAACTTAACCCAATAAACGTATGGGCAATTGCTTTTGGTTGTATAATAGGCTGGGGGTCGTTTGTTAATCCCGGAAAGAAATTCTTGCCTAATTCCGGCGTTGCGGGTACCGCAATAGCGATGCTGCTCGGTGCGCTGGTAATGATAATTATTGCATTCAGCTATGCCTATATGGTCCCGAAGCATCCCAAAGCAGGCGGCGAATTTACATTTACAAAGGCATATTACGGTAAACACGGTGCTTTCTTGTGCGGTTGGTTTCTGCTTGCGGCATATCTTACCAACGTGCCTATGAACTCTACTGCGATCGGTTTGATTGTTGATGGTATCGACGGTGATGCCGATATACTCAAATTTGGCTTCAACTATACAATAGCGGGGTTTGAGGTGTATCTTGGCGAAATGCTTTTCGCGATGGCGATTCTTGTTTTGTTTGCTGTGCTGAATATGCAAGGGGTAAAGCGAGCAAGTATCGTTCAAACCGTGCTTTCGAGTTTGCTTGTGCTCTCGGTGGTGACACTTACTATTGCAACGGTTGTTAGCTCCAAAGCAAACGCGATAAATATAGAGCCTATATGGGGCTTTGATAAAAACGCGGCGTTGGCGGCGGGCGCAACCACCGAAAATATCGGTGAATTCGCGCATGGCGGAAAAATGGGCATACTTTCTGCAATTTTGGCCACCTTTGCAATCGCACCGTGGGCATTCGTGGGATTTGACACAATACCCCAAGCGGCAGAGGAATTTAAGTTCTCGTATAAAAAAGTTATAGTAATAATGATTGTTGCGATCGTCTTCGGCTGTTTTGTTTATACGTCGAACAATACGGTTGCGGCAGTAGCACTTGAAAATTGGCCCGATAGGGTTATGGCGGGCGATTGGGTACTGCTTGTAGCGGCAGAAGAACTGTTGGGCATATTCGGTAAAGTGCTTGTCGGCGTGGCGGTTTCTTGTGCGGTGCTTTCTGGTATAATGGGCTTCTATTTGGCTTCTTCCAGATTGATGTTCTCTATGTCGAGAGACGCCTATCTTCCTGCCGTATTCGCCAAAATCGATTCAAAACGCGGCACTCCGCGCAACGCGATTATATTTTGCCTTATTGTTTCGTTAAGCGGTCCGATCCTCGGCAGGGAAGCACTCGGCTGGTTTGTGGATATGTCCGCAATCGGAGCGTCTATGGGATATTTTTTCACCTGCGCCTCCACTCTTCGCAGTATAAAAAAAGACGGAGATGGCTCGTTGGGTTTAAAAATTCTTGCTTCTGTCGGAGTGTTCTTCTCGATGGCGTTTATGGTTTTGCAGCTCGTTCCGATTCCTGGACTAAATGGCGTGCATTTTGGAACAGAATCGTATATTTTATTGATTGCTTGGATATTAATCGGTGTTGTCTTTTACGCCGTGCAAATAAAAAAGATAAAGAATTCGGATTAACATATTTAGTTAAGTTAGGTGGATAATATGTCACTTTTTAAAAATAAAACATTACTGATAACGGGCGGTACGGGTTCGTTTGGCAACGCAGTGCTTAACCGATTTCTTGATACCGATATTGCCGAAATTCGCATTTTCTCGCGCGATGAGAAAAAACAGGACGATATGCGCCATGATATTCAAGCAAATATGCCCGAATTGGCTGATAAGGTCAGCTTCTATATAGGCGACGTGCGCGATATTTCTTCTGTGCGTAACGCCATGCACGGCGTCAACTATATTTTCCACGCCGCCGCGCTTAAGCAAGTGCCTTCCTGCGAATTCTTTCCTATCGAAGCGGTGAAAACAAACGTGCTCGGAACAGAAAACGTGCTTACAGCTGCTATCGAGGAGGGCGTAGAGTCTGTCATTTGCCTTTCAACCGATAAAGCTGCTTATCCGGTAAATGCGATGGGCACCTCGAAGGCCATGATGGAAAAGGTTGTTGTTGCAAAGGCGCGTAATGCTCAAAAAACAAAGATATGCTGTACGCGTTACGGTAATGTAATGTGTAGCCGCGGCTCTGTAATTCCTTTGTGGATCGACCAGATTCGCGCAGGCAAGCCGATAACGGTTACCGAACCGACGATGACTCGCTTTATAATGTCGCTTGATGAAGCTGTCGATCTTGTGCTGTTTGCATTTGAACACGGTCAAGCAGGCGATATACTCGTTCAAAAAGCACCCGCTTGCACAATTCAAACGCAAGCAGAGGCGGTATGCCGACTTTTCGGCGGAAACCCCGATGAAATAAAGGTTATCGGAATACGCCACGGTGAAAAGATGTACGAAACCCTGCTTACCAACGAAGAATGCGCAAATGCGATTGATCTCGGCAATTTCTACCGCGTCCCTTGCGATAAGCGTGGCTTGAATTATGATAAGTATTTCACCAAGGGCGATACCGAAAGAAACACTCTCACCGAATTCAATTCGAATAATACCGAGCTTTTAACCGTCGAACAAACGATGGAAAAGATTGCTTCTCTGAAATATATTCAGGAAGAGCTTGCAAAGGGTAATTAACAATGAACATTCTTATCACGGGTGCAAAAGGCTTTGTTGGACGTAATCTTGTCGAATCGTTAAAATGTCTGCGTGACGGCAAGGATCGCACTCGCTCCGAACTGAAAATAGAAGAAATATTTGAATACGATATCGATACAGCACCTGCACTTTTGGATGAGTATTGTAAAAAGGCGAATTTCGTCTTTAACCTTGCGGGTGTAAACCGCCCTCAAAGCGCAGATGACTTTATAAAGGGTAACCGCGATTTCGGCGAAACGCTTCTCAATACGCTTAAAAAGTATAACAATAAATGCCCCGTAATGCTTTCAAGCTCGATTCAGGCCACGCTTGTCGGCAGATATGACAGCGACTACGGCAGGAGCAAGAAAGCAGGCGAGGAGCTCTTCTTTGAACATGCCGCTCAAACGGGTGCGAAAGTGCTGGTCTATCGTTTTCCCAACCTTTTCGGCAAGTGGTGCAGACCGAACTACAATTCCGCTGTCGCAACCTTCTGCCATAATATCGCAAATGGCTTACCTATAACAGTAAGCGACAGAAATGCACAGCTCGAGCTTCTGTATATAGACGATCTCGTTTGTGAAATGCTCGATGCACTCGAGGGTAAGGAGCACCGCTCTGAATTCGAGGGTATAAATACGGTGTTGTGCGAAGACGGCAAATACTGTGCCGCCCCCGTATCACATCGCGTAACTCTCGGCGAGATTGTCGACCTTCTGTACAAATTCGCCGAACAGCCGAAGACGCTTTTTGTTCCCGAAATACCGAACGGCTCGTTTGCAAAAAAGCTCTATTCCACTTATTTGTCATATCTTCCCAAGGAAAAGGCTTCGTTTGAGCTGAAAATGAATTGCGACGAAAGAGGTAGCTTTACCGAACTTTTGCGCACCGAAAAGTGTGGTCAAATTTCGGTCAATATTTCAAAGGCAGGCATTACCAAGGGGCAGCATTGGCATCACAGCAAATGGGAATTTTTTATTGTCGTAAGCGGTAAAGCACTTATTCAGCAAAGAAAAATAGGAACAGACGAAATTCTTGAATTCTATGTAACCGGCGAAAAGATCGAAGCAGTTCATATGCTTCCCGGATATACCCACAATATAATCAATTTAAGCGATACCGAGGACCTTGTAACGGTAATGTGGGCAAACGAAGCGTTCGATCCGACACATCCCGATACCTACGGCGAAACCGTTTAGGAGGAACATATATGTTAAAAAACAACGGCAAACTCAAACTGTTGATAATCGTTGGCACACGTCCCGAGATAATCCGTCTTGCAGAGGTTATTAAAAAGTGCAGAAAGTATTTCGATACAATCCTTGCGCATACCGGACAAAATTACGATTACAACCTTAACGGAGTGTTTTTCCACGACCTTGAATTGCAAGAACCCGAGGTGTATCTCGACGCAGTTGGTAACGACCTTGGTGAAACAATGGGGAATATTATCGCAAAAAGCTATAAGCTTATGAACGAAATCAAGCCCGATGCGGTACTTGTGCTTGGCGATACAAACTCCTGCCTTTCGGTTATCGGCGCAAAACGCCTTCATATTCCCATATTCCATATGGAGGCAGGGAACAGATGTAAAGACGAATGCCTTCCCGAGGAAACCAACCGTCGTATTGTCGATATAATTTCCGATGTAAATATGGCGTATTCCGAACACGCAAGGCGCTACCTTGCCGATTGCGGTTTGCCCAAGGAGCGTACATACGTAACCGGCTCTCCTATGGCAGAGGTGCTTCATAAAAACCTTGCGAAAATCGAGGCGAGCGATATTCACCAAAGGCTTGGGTTGCAAAAAGGAAAGTATATCCTCCTTTCTGCGCACCGTGAGGAAAATATCGATACCGAAAAGAATTTCAATAGTTTGTTTACGGCAATCAATAAGCTTGCCGAAACCTATAATATGCCTATACTTTATTCCTGCCATCCCAGAAGCCGCAAAAAATTGGAGCAGAGCGGTTTTGTCCTTGATGAACGCGTTATACAGCACGAGCCGCTCGGCTTCCACGATTATAACTGCTTGCAAATGAACGCCTTTGCGGTTGTCTCGGATAGCGGCACGCTTCCCGAAGAATCCAGCTTTTTCACGAGTATCGGTAAGCCGTTTCCTGCGGTTTGCATCCGCACATCTACCGAACGCCCCGAAGCACTCGATAAAGCCTGCTTTGTTCTTGCCGGAATCGATGAAAATTCGTTGTTGCAGGCTGTTTCTACCGCGGTCGGGTTGAACGAAAACGCTGATCACGGCATTCCAGTCCCCGATTACACTGAAGAAAATGTGTCTACAAAGGTTGTCAAGATTATTCAAAGCTATACCGGCATCGTGAATAAAATGGTGTGGAGAAAAGATTTATAGCAAAATATCCAAACCGACGGTGTGTTTGCTGTCGGTTTTTCCTTTTTAATTATTGAAATTTGTTTGAAAATGTATTGCTTTTTAGTTACGATTGTGCTAAAATCTATACGAATATGGGTGCGTGTTTGTTTTTGCACGCACAGCTCCGATTATAAACAGTTTAAGGGGTAAACCTATGGATTCCAATAAAAAAACAAACAGAGAACAGAATAACGAAGAATACTATACAATAGACATTATGCATATTCTTAAAGCTCTCTGGCACAGAGCTTGGGCACTTATGCTTGCGGCAATTATCGCGGGTGGTATTGGTTTTTCGATCGCATCGTTCGTAATTCCGCCGCAGTATTCGTCCTCTATAATGCTGTATGTTAACAATGGCAATATCTCGATCGGTAGCACCAGTTTTCAAATAAGCTCGTCCGAAATTAGCGCGGCACAAAGCCTTGTTAAGACCTACACCGAAATACTTAAAAACAGAACGACGCTTGAGCGTGTTATCGAAAAATCGGGCGTTTCCTATAGTTACCGCCAACTTTCTGAAATGATCGTTGCGGCACCTTCGAACGAAACCGAAATTATGAAGGTCACCGTAACATCGACCGACCCGAACGAAGCGGCGCGGATAGCAAATTGTATCGCCGAAGAGCTTCCTGTAAGAATTTCCGAAATTATCGATAACGCATCGATGGAGGTTGTCGATTCGGCAGTACCCGATTATCAAAAAATATCTCCGAGCATCACCAAATATACCGCTATCGGCATTCTTTTAGGTGCGTTGTTGGCGGCCGCTGCAATAACACTTGCCGCTATTTTGGACGATACTATTCACGATGAAGAATATATCCTTAAAAATTATAACTATCCTATCCTTGCGAAAGTCCCCGATCTTCTCGGTGGCGGCAGTAAACGCTACGGCTATTATTACAGCAGCGGGAAGAGAAAGACCAAATAGGTGCGGAGGAAGATATGGGAACGAAGAAAAAGTATCGTAAAGCCGCGGCTTTTGCGATGAGTAATACTGAAAAAACACTTCATAAAAATCTCGAATTCAGCGCAACCGAACAGTATAAGCTTTTAAGAACCAACCTTAATTTCACGTTGCCCGCAGATCAAAAGTGCGCGATAATCGGCGTAACAAGCTCGATGCGCGGAGAGGGAAAGAGCACCACCGCGATAAACCTTTCATACGTTCTTGCGGAAAGCGGTAAAAGAGTTTTGCTTATAGACGGTGACTTGAGAATTCCCAGCGTTGCCAAAAAAATGAACATTAAGAATACACCCGGCCTCACAAATCTCCTTATGGGCTACGAAACACAGCGCTTCGGTGATTTCAAATCCGGTCTGCTCGATAATTGGTACGTTATGCCTTCGGGAGAATTGCCTCCCAACCCGTCCGAGCTTCTCGGCTCTCGCCGTATGGAGCTTGTCTTGAAAACGCTTGCCGAAAATTTCGACTATATCATTATCGACCTTCCTCCTGTCAATATAGTTTCGGATGCGCTTGCAATATCCGGCTTTATCACGGGTATGCTCGTCGTTGTTCGTCAGGACTATACCGAAAAGAAGGAGCTTGAACAATGCTTCCGCCAGCTTTCGCTTTCAAACGTTAAGGTGCTTGGTTGTGTAATGAACGAAGCGAAGGACGGCAAACGCTCTTACGGTAAATATAGAAAGTATTACAGATACTACAAATCGGGCGATTATTATGAAGATGCCCGCCATACCGAACAATGATCGATTTTCACGCCCACATACTCCCATCGGTCGATGACGGCAGTAAAAGTGTTTACGAAAGCTTAAAGCTTCTTGAAATGCTTACTGCTCAAGGTGTGGAAAGTGTTCTCGCAACCTCACATTACTATGCCGATAGGGAATCTCCTCAAAGCTTTCTGGAACGGCGCGCGACCGCGTATGAAACGCTAAAGCCTTTTCTTGATAGCAAATGTCCCGAAATATTGCTCGGTGCAGAGGTCCGGTTTTACGACGGTATTAGCCGTCTGTCAGAGCTTTGCTCGTTGCGTATCGAAAACACCAAGCTTTTGTTGCTCGAAATGCCGTTTGCGCGTTGGACCGAATATACCGTCAAGGAGCTGTGCGAGCTATCATGCTCGAATGAGCTTGTTGTTGTTCTTGCTCATATTGAACGCTATCTCAATATGCAGGATCGCGGTGTGTTTGAATATCTGCGCGAACACGGGGTTTTAATGCAGGTCAACGCGAGCTTTTTTGCCGATCTGCTTTCCCGAAGAAAAGCGTTGCGAATGCTGAAATCGGGATTGATCGATGCACTTGGGTCGGATTGCCACAATACGCACGTCCGTCGCCCGAGAATAAACGAGGCTATCAACGTTATAAAAAGAAATTTCGGCGATACGTTTGTTAATGATTTTGCCGAATATTCCAAAGCGCTTCTCCAAAAATACAGCATAAATAATTAATTAACATATTATTCCTATGAAAGGATTTTGTTATGAAAAAGATATTGGTATTCCTCCTCACAATCGCGATGCTCGCTACTCTCGGAGTAACGGCGTTCGCAGAACCCGGTAATTTTATCGTCAGCCCTTCCAAAAATAAGGCTCCCGAAATTATCGACGGCACAAACGAAAGCCACGACTGTACCGCGAAGCTTGTTGTTACTCCTTATTCCGAACGCGATACACTCAGCGACGATAAGAAAAAGGAGATCGAGAATGCTTACGACCAAATCGTAAACGCAGACGACCTTACCTCCTTTAACACCGATTTTGAAAAGCTTGTTTCGGATAAGGGAATTTCCTCCGAAAATCTTGCGGTAAGCGATCTTTTCGATATCAGCTATTACGGCTGTGATGTTCATAACGAACACGGCGCGTTCAAAATAACCCTTAAGGCCGATACTCTCGAAGGCTTTGTTGCGCTTCTTAAAATGGTTGACGGCGAATGGGTGCTCGTTGAGGATGCCGTTGTCGATGGTGATCTTTTGAAGTTCACCGCAAAGGACCTTTCGCCCTTCGCGATAGTTGTCGAAAAAGATAAGCACACCCCTCCCCAAACAGGTGATAATTTCCATTGGTGGATTTACGTCGCTCTTATGGTAGCATCTGCGGCGGCGCTCGGCGTTGTCGGTTATAAGCTCAAAAAGTGCGAAAACCAATAAACGGGTTGTCGCATTATGAGTAAAATGGATGGCAGCACAAAAAGGAAATATCTGCGCTACTCGGCGATAGTTCTCGCAGTAGTGTTTTGTCTTTCTGCCGTTTTGCTCGCGCTTTCGCTTTGGGAAAACAGCCAAAGCGGATACAGCGACGGTTATTCCGATACTTATGGCAACGAGCTTGAATATAACGGCAGGAAATATACCCGTCGTGATGATGTTGAAGCGATCCTTGTTATAGGCCTTGATAAGCTTCAAAACGCAAACGATAATACCGCGTATAATAACGATAAAAGTGCCGACTTTTTGTTGTTGCTTGTTTTCGATAACATAAGCAAAACCTGCAAAGGCATACAGATTAACCGCGATACTATTGCTGAAATGAACGTTCTCGGTGTTGCAGGCGATAAAATCGGTACAGTTAAACAGCAAATTGCCCTTTCGCATACCTATGGTAACGGTAAGGAGGTAAGCTGTCGTAATACTGCGGATTCGGTTTCGGGCTTGCTTTTTGGTGTGAAAATCAGGCATTACGTTTCGCTTACAATGGAAGCCGTTCCGATATATAACGACCTTGTCGGCGGTGTAAAAGTGACGGTGCTTGACGACTTTACGGGTATCGACGATACTCTTGTTAAAGGCGAAGAGGTTACGCTCTTTGGTGAACATGCGCTTAGTTATGTTCGCGGCCGCTACGGTATGGAGGATAGCACAAACCTTAACCGTATGAAGCGTCAGCGTCAGTATCTTGAATCGCTATGTAAGCAAACGCAAATTGCCTTAAAAAGCAACGATGATTTTAGCTTGCAGGCGGTTTCCGACCTTTCCGAATACATAGTTTCGGATTGCACCGTAAATCAAATGCAATCGATTTTCGAAAAGTTTTCCAGCTATGAATTCGACGGTATTTCCGAACTTCAGGGCGAATCGCGCGTGGGCGAAAAATTTATGGAATTCTATCCCGACGAAAACGAAATGAAAAAGACGGTTATCGAACTGTTTTATAAAGAAGATTGATGATTTGTAAAAGCCGCAGCCACTTGCGGCTTTTCTTTTTGTCTTGACCGTGGACGATTATTGTGGTATAATGTCGACAAAGATATTTAAGGAGCAGAGTAGTGTATGTCGGAAGCGAATATACTCGACCGCGCACGTGAGGTGTACGCCGTAATATGTCAGGCGTTGGATGAAATAAAGATTGCTTACACAAAAAACGAAAACGAATTTTCGGCACACTTAAACGCAAAGGGGCGCGACCTTCCCATCGACATAACTGTGCGCGTTGATTACGAAAACGAGCTTGTTGCGCTCGAATCGCCCCTACCCACCAAGATTCCCAAAGACCGTTATTTGGAAATCGCAGTAGCGATAAATGCGTTGAACTTCATCGTGCAGGACGGCAGCTTTGCTTATAATATTGAAAACGGTGAGGTTGCTTTCCGTCTTAGCTGCGGCTATAATAGCAGGGAAATCACAAAAGAACTTGCAGTTTATATTTTCACTTGCTCCTTTTCGACAGTAGATACCGTAAACGATAAGCTCGATAAGCTTATGAAGGGCGAAACCGAGCTTGAAACCTTCGTTTCTCAATTCGGCTATTAGGAGGCAACAAATGTCCGAGGATAATAAGAGCATATATGCGGACAAGGTATATAATGTTGTTTGCGAAGCTATCGAAAACGAATTCTCTTGCGAGAAGGACGAAGCCAAACGCAAAATAACCTTCGGCATAAGCTGTTCCAAAATTTCGATGCACTTTTGCGTTATGGTCGATGAAGGCAGACAGCTTATAAAGCTGTTTTCGTCATTACCGTTCCGTTTCAAGCCCGATAAGATAATCGATGGCTGTGTTGCCGCCTGCTTCGTTTCGGAAAAGCTTACCGACGGATGCTTTGTCGTCGGTATAAACGACGGAGCGTTGATTTATAAACAAACGATTTCGGTCTTTAAAAGCGAGGTTTCTCACGAAACGGTGCGGAATCTGATAAATACCGCCTATAATACTGTCGACATATTTGACGATGGATTTTTGCTTCTTGCAAGAGGACAGATCACTCTTGAAGAATTTCTTTCTCTATAAAGCGATTACGAGGTGAAATGTTATGACTTATATTGAATTCTTTGATAAAAATGCTGCAGAAAATATCTGCGCTTGCCTTGCAAGTATGCCCGAACGCGTTGTGTTCGTCGGAAACAATTCGAATCAGATGGAAAAACATATCGCGCGTTATCGCGATATTTTCAAAAACCGCGGGCAAAACGTAGAAATACTGTGGCGGGAAGTTAGTCATAACAATCTCGAAAAGATTGTGACGATGCTTTCCAAAATTGTAGAAGCATACGATGATTGTGTGTTCGGTCTAACCGGAGGCGGTGATCTTTATCTTGTCGCAATGGGTATAGTGCGCGAACGATATAAGGATAAAAATATCCAGATGCATCGATTTAATTTGCGCGAAAATAAGGTTTACGATTGCGATCAGGACGGCAAAACGGTATTCGAGGGCAGGTTCCCCGAGCTGTCGGTTGTGGAAAATATACGTATTTTTGGCGGTGACGTTGTTGGCTCAGACGTTAAGTCCGACGGCACCTATCCTTGGGACCTTAACCAAGAATTTCGCCAGGATATTCTTGATATGTGGGAGATTTGCCGCCAAAGACCTCGTTCGTGGAATTCGCAAATAAGCGGCTTCGCCGCGCTCGTTTCGGTGGGCGAGGAAACCGAGGACGGACTCACCGTAAGCGCTACCCGCAAACAGCTGGATATATATTACGAAAAGCACGATATGAAAGCTGTTTATAAACAATGGGTAATTGCCGCGCTTCTCGAAAAGGGTCTTATACTTGAATATAGCGAAAAAGACGGCAGACTTTATATCACCTTCAAAAACGAACAGGTAAAGCGTTGTCTAACCAAAGCGGGTCAGGCGCTTGAAATGAAAATGCTTGTTACCGCACTCGATGCGCGTAATAAGGATGGCGAGCTTGCTTATAACGACGTGGTCAACGGCGTTTATATCGACTGGGACGGCGAAATACATACCGAAAAAGGTGTTCAGGACACAGAAAACGAAATAGACGTTTTAATGATGCACGGTATCATACCGGTTTTCGTTTCCTGCAAAAACGGAAAAATCGAAACCGAGGAGCTGTATAAGCTAAATTCTGTTGCAGAACGCTTTGGCGGCAGTTATGCCAAAAAGGTATTGATCGCTTCCTCGCTCGGGGACGGAAAAAGCGATAAAGCACTCCGTCAAAGAGCGAAGGATATGAATATCCGTATAGTAGATAAAATCACCGAAAAGAACGATGAAGAGCTTTCGTCGATCATCGCAAGCCTCTGGTACGCAAACTGTTAATTTCTTTATAATACCTTAATCAGTAAAGGAAAATATTTATGACTTGGACTGTATGCTTTATACTTGCCTCTTTGTTGCTCTTGTGTGCAATGGTGTTTTCGCTCAGACAGACCCTGTCAAAGAATAAAACAAAAAAACGTTTAAAGCCGATCGGCGTTTTGATGCCAATCTTCTTTGCGGCAACCATAATAGTGCTGTTTCCTGTGTTTCTTGCCGAGCATAAAGGCGAGGCGGCAGATATTATAAAGGCAATCGTACTGTCGGTAAGAAAGGCGATACGCCTTATCGGCGCAGATGAAATATATCAAACAGCCTTTAAACACGTTGTGCAGGCACCCTCGTGGCTTGTTGACCCTTATCAGGTAATCGTGCTCGTTTTGCAGTTTGTTACACCGCTTCTGTCGTTCGGCTTGGCGTTGTCGTTTTTCAAAAATCTTACCGCGTATTTTCGCTATATCTGCGCATTCTTCCGCGACATTTACGTTTTTGCCGAGCTTAACGAAAAATCGCTCGCGCTTGCCGAGGATATACAGAAAAACCATAAAAAAGCACGCGTTGTATTTGCAGACGTTTCCGAAAAAGACGGTAGCGAAACGGCAGAGCTTGTTTGGTCTGCGAGAGCTATCGGCGCGATACTTTTTAAAAAGGATATAACCTCTGTCAATTTCGCGTTTCATAGCAAAAAACGCTCGATAAGCTTTTTCACAATGGATGCCGACGAAATGGACAATGTCCAGCATTCGCTCAAGCTGATTTCTTCGTATAACACCCGCGAAAATACACATCTTTATATCTTTTCGACCGGTGTTGAAAGCGAATTGCTTCTCGCAGGTAAGGAAAAGGGATTAATGAAGGTAAGGCGTATCGATGAGGTGCGTTCTCTTGTTTCAAACTTTCTTTACGAAAAAGGCGAGTGTATTTTCGAAAGCGCAGAAGCGCACGAAGATGGAATAAAGCAAATTTCTGCCGTGATCGTCGGCTTGGGTAAACGCGGAACCGAAATGCTTAAGGCACTTACTTGGTTCTGCCAAATGGATGGGTACAAAATAAAAATAAACGCATTCGATGGCGATGCTCTCGCCGAAGAACGCTTTTCTGCGCTTTGTCCCGAGCTTATGTCGCCTACCTATAACGGCGTATCGGTAGAAGGCGAAGCGGAGTACACTATCGCGATACATCCGAATTTCGATGTCGAAACAAAAAGCTTTGCCGAAGCGTTTATGCAGATAAAGGACGCAACCTATATCTTCGTTTCGCTCGGCTCTGACGAGCTGAATATAAAAATCGCCGTACAGCTGCGTATGCTTTCCGAACGAATGGGCAGAAAGCCGCTTATAAACGCTGTGCTCGGAAGCAGCGACGCAAAGCCTGCGCTTGAATCCGCGAAAAACAGCGCGGGACAGGCTTATGATATCAAATTTATCGGCGACACCTCGTCTTTCTATTCCGAAAACGTCATTATCGATTCCAAATCAGAGGATGATGCCTTTGCGCGCCATTGTATGTATTGCTATGGCGACAAGGATAAGGAAGAGGATTTTTGGCGCTACGAATATTGCTACCGCTCGTCAATGGCGTCTGCTATTCACGCCGAAGCGCGTAAAAAATGCGGCATCAAGGGCTCATCAAAAAGGGAAGAGGAGCTTACCGATGCCGAAAGGGAATCTATCGAAACACTCGAGCATCGCCGCTGGAACGCATATATGCGTGCAGAGGGCTATGTATATAGCGGCTCGCCCGAAAAAGCGAGCCGTAACGACCTTGCAAAAATGCATCACAATCTCGTTGTATATTCCGAGCTTTCCGATTCGGATAAACGCAAGGATTCGCGCGTTGCGGGAAGTATAATACAGGAGGATTAAAATGGATATAAAAACGGTATTCTCGATATTCGGACTGCTCTCGTTCGCAGTTGCCGTTTATTCGCTTTACTATGCATTGGTGCTGTATAAAAGAAAGGACCGCGAAAACCATATATTCTCGTCCTTCCAGCTCTATACTGCGGGTATTTTTGTTGCCGTATTGCTTATTTTTATTCCCGTGTTCTATTATGATTACGACCTTTTCGGCGAATACAGCATTTTCCGTCCCTTCTTTATCGCCGTTCATAATACAATAAGAGTCTTCATTCTCGACGGCGATTTCGATACGGTTGCAGATGCAATAAACGGTTTTGATAATGAATGGATAAGGGTGCCGTTTTCCTTCTATTCTGCGGTACTTTACGTTGCTGCGCCTATTCTTACCTTTGGTAACGTGCTCTCGCTGTTCAAGAATATAAGAGGCGAAGCAAAGCTCTATTTCGGTAAAAAACGACCGATGTATATTATGTCGGAGCTCAACGTTTGCTCGCTTGCGATGGCAGAAAGTATTGTGAACCAATGGAACGCCCTTTTGAAAAATTCGGGCAAAAAACGCCTCGATAAGCAAATCCGTGCTTTAAAACCCGTAATCGTTTTTACCGATGTATTTGAACAGAACGAGGAGGATGATTACGAGCTTCTTGTTCGCGCCCGTGCACTCGGCGCAATATGCCTTAAAAAGGACATTTCTCATCTTAATCTTTCCGAAAAAAGCGCTAAAATAGAAATTTTCCTTATAGGCGAAAACGAATCCGAAAACGTCGAGCATTCGATAAAGCTTACCGATTCCTATAAAACCAGAAAGAACGTATCTATATACGTTTTCGCCACCTCCGCAGGTGCAGGCTATGTTATCGATTCGCTCGATAAAGGCGAAAACACACTTGACGATAAATTCGAAGATTATATTATCGAAAAACCGCGCGAGCTTCTTTACGGTGATAGCTGGAAAAAGGATAATATTCAGGTTGACGGCGGCTTTTATATAAGACGCGTTAACTGTGTAGAAGCTCTTGTTAAAAATACGCTTGACAATGAAGCGGTATATGAGGCTGTAAGAAAATCGGCTGATAAAAACGATAAAATCATTTCCGTGCTTATTATCGGTATGGGTAAATACGGTAAACAGTTTTTCAAAACCTTGCTTTGGTTTTATCAGATCGAGGGCTATAAGCTCGAAATCAATATCTTCGATGCCGATATAAACGGTACAGACTCGATAAAAAAACAACTCGAGCAGGAATGTCCCGAGCTTATCACAAAGAACCCTTTGGATGAAGATGGCGACGCAAATTACGATATTCGCTTCTTCTCGGGAATAAATTGCTTTACCTCTGATTTTGATAAATGCTTTGATTCTCCCGAAAACAACATACGCTTAAAGCGCACAAACCTTGCGTTTGTAACTCTTGGCGATGACGATAAAAATATCGAAGCGGCGGTAATGCTTCGCAAGCTATTTGACCGTAAAAAGCATTATACAAAAAACGATGTTAAAAATGCAGATGCCTACGAAATGCCCATAATCAATGCCGTTGTGTATGATGAGCAGAAAGCCTCGAATTTAAGCGCACACGGCAGTATGCTCAGAAACCATAAAGGGCAGGACTTTCACGTTAATTTCATCGGCGACAGAGCATCGCAATACGATTACCGCAATATCGAGGAAAACAGAAAGATCGAGCATTCGGCGTTCAAATTCCATATCGACTGGTTGCGTAAAACCGCCCAGCTCAGGCATTTTTACGAAACCAACCCCGATTTCAGAAAAAAAGTCGACGAAAAACGCCCCAACTCCAATGAACCTATATATTGGGACGATGAATACATCTTCCTTTATAAGGATGCTTATGGCAAAACCGATTTCGATGGCGCAATCAATTCGAGCGAAGTTAAAAAAATGGCCAGCGATTACGTCAATTACGAATATTTCAGGCGTTCATCTATCGCAAAAGCTATGCATAAAAACATAATAATGGCATATTTCTCGGAATCGGAGGGGCATAATGATATATGCACCTGTTCCGTGTGCGAATCAAAACGCAAAACCGAACACATGCGCTGGAACGCCTATATGCGTACAGAGGGGTATATTTGCGGCCCGAGAAATGATCGCGCGAAATCCCACCCCGATCTTTGTGCGTGGGATGAGCTTCCGTATCTTGAACACTTTAAAGATTAGAAAGGAACTATATGTACACTCCAACTCCCGTTGATACAAGTAATATAAAACTCCCCGATGAGCTTCTTGAGCTTACTGAGGAAATAGCCGAAAACGTTCACGAAATATGGTCTGTCGGCAGAATCTCCCAAGGCTGGACTTACGGCGAAAAACGCGACGATGTAAAAAAGGAAACACCCTGTCTTGTGCCGTATTCCGAACTGCCCGAAAGCGAAAAGGAATATGATCGCAATACCGCGCTCGAAACGCTAAAGCTTATCGTTGCACTCGGCTATAAAATAGAAAAGGTGAAATAATGAAAAATATAGACGTATATTCCGAAGAATTCAAAATCAAACACGAGCAGTTTATTATCGGCTGTGATTCTGTCGAGGAAATGGGGCTTTGGGACAAAGAACGATACGGCGAAATGGATGCCTTCTATTCCTCTGATATGGCGTGCATAATCATTCGCCTTATCGCTTCCGACGGAAGAGTAACCGAAAAAGAGGTGGAATATCTCAACACGAATTTCGGTTTCGATTACAGTCTTGAATCGCTTGTGGAGGTGTATGAAACAAGCGGCGACGCAATAGGCGGCTCGTTTAATGAATTTTTCGAAAGCGGCGTAAATCTCCTCCGCACGGTTAACGAAAAGCTCGCAAACGCATATCGCGAGCTGCTTGCTCTCGCCTGCGATATAATCATCGCAAGCGACGGCATCGTAACCACTGCCGAAATTAACGAGCTAAACCGAGTAAGAGCTTTGTTTGAATAAGAATAAAGGCGTTGCCGTCGCGCAACGCCTTTGCTTTTTTATGACAATCAACATCATACTTGATTTGTTTTGCGGAATATGCTATACTGTCGAAAAACAGAACCGGAGTAGCTATGAAGAAAACGATGATCTGCAGATTTCTCGATAAGCTTTTTCGCTTTAAAAAGCTGTCGTTCATATTGCCGCTCGCCGTTGCAGCGGTAATGCTTGCGCTCGGCGCAATTCTCAAAGACAAAAACGCGAACGAGGGTTGGTTTTTGTTTTTGGCTACGCCGCTTTTCTCGGCAGCATTTTTTGGCTTTGTCTATTTTATCCTCAGGATGTTTGCAAGGTTTAAAAACTGTCCGGATTGGTACACCGATAGCTTGGAGCTGTTTTCTTTTATAGTATTTAGCCTTAGTGCGATAATTCAAATTATCGATTTTATAAAAGACGTAAATACTTTTTCGATCGCTATGAGCCTCTGTCTTGTTTCTTGTAGCGCAATATCGCTTGCCCACAACAAACGCAACTGAAGGAGAAACAAATGATACCAAAGGACTATGTGATAACAAAAATCGAGGGCGAATATGCCTATCTCCGCGAGTTGGAGGGTAACGCGGACGATGAAATATTTATCGCTCTCGCGCTTCTTCCGCAAGGTGTCGATATCGGCACAAAACTGCATTACGAAATGCTCGAATACACCGTTATAGAATAGGAGATAAGCAATGAAAAGAGATTCTGTTTTTCAAGCCGTAAAATTCGTGCTCTTTTCCGCATCTGCGGCGATAATACAGGCGGGCTCGTCCGCGTTGTTTCTCGAGGTTTTCAAATGGCAATACAGCGTGTCATATCTTTTGGCGCTTCTTCTGTCTGTCCTTTGGAATTTCACATTCAACCGCCGCTTCACCTTTAAATCCGCGGCAAACGTTCCCGTTGCGATGGCGAAGGTGCTTGGCTTCTATGCCGTTTTTACACCGCTTTCTACCTGGCTTGGTGATCTTGCCGTAAATTCGGGCGTTAACGAATATATCGTCCTTGCTGTTACTATGATATGTAACCTCGTTCTCGAATTTCTTTTCTGTAAATTCGTCGTTTACCGCAATCAGGAAAACACTCTTGAAAAATAAAACAAGGCTGTCACAAAGCAAAATGTGACAGCCTCTTTATTTTATCCACGCCTTATTACGTTTCCGTCTTTGTCATAAACGGTATAATACGAAACGCTGTAATAGCCTGTGCTCGAATCAAAGTCCTCCTGCAATTCCAGCTCGAATTCACGCGCGTAGTTCAGCGCGACAATGTCGTTCGGCTCTGCCAAAATCGCGCGGTAATCATATTCACAAATGTCACCGCAATATTCAAGCCCGATAAACCAAAATCCGTATGTCGTAAAACCTGCACCGAGATAAAGCGTGTAATCGTTTTCGAGTACATCAAAATATAAAGCGTCCTTGTCGCGGTATGCTTCTGTTACAGTAAGCTTGTGTCCGTACTTGGAATCGAAAATCGTCAAGCCTTCTCCGTAGCTCACCGTTTCACCTTCGTTAAACGGTAACTCGATTTCATTGATTGTCGGCTTTTTTATTTCTCCGATAACTATTTCGTAATTGCCCAAATGGTTATCGAAAAATGTCACTATATTGCAGCTCCTGCCGTCTTCTAAAACGTATATCGACATAGAATGAAACTCTTTTTGCGGGATGTTTGTGTCGCTTATATCGTATAAAAACGATTTGTCGTTAACAACCGAATATATCAATATGCTGTCCGAGCCTTTGGTGTAAATGTAGTAATATCCGTTCCACTCGATATAGGTGTCAACATTTCTTGCGATAACCGTTCTTTCGCCTTTTCCAAAAATCGGCTCGCGGCAGAGAAGCAGGGAAGACTCCTCTTCTTTGGTGTTCGGGCTTATATATTCGCCCGCTTCGACTATTCTGTAATATTCGTGCTCGAGCAATTCACATTCAGCGGTAATATCTTTAAGCCCATCAAGTGAAAGGATTTTATAATCACCGTTGGCGTAAATAATCATCGATAAACCGTCTTCGGTGAATGAGATAATATCGCCGTAACCGTTTTGGATACTTTCGGTTTCGGTGTCGTAAATTATCCAAAACGGTTCAATATCTTCCATTTGGTCGTTGGTTTTATAAATTATATAACGCCCGTTTTTCGAAAATTCTGCTGTGCTCGAAAGTAATGACGAGCTCAAAGGAACGCGATAAATCACCTTTTCGTTCAGCGTTTGTGTGTTCAGTACGCTTATTTCGACCATAACGCGTCCGTCGGCGTCGGTCACCTCGCCCATGCGTACCACGAAATTGTAATTTTGCGATGCGCCGATAATATTGCGCCTATCGTCAAGCTTTGTCATTTGTCCGCTATTAATGTTTATTAAAAACTGTTCAAGCTGTGTCGGAAAAACAGCGTCGTTCCATATATTGAATATGCCCCATTCGCTGCTTTTGCCGAATTCACAAACGGATATCATATCTCTGGGCAAACGTTGTCGGGGATTTCTTGCGGTAAAAAACTCCTTGTTTTTTTCATAAATATCGCTGATTATGCTTTTTACCTTTTTCTCTTTAAGGTCGTAAACAATCAAACCCTCGTCGTAAAAAGGATTTTTGTAATGATGATCGTATCTTAATTCAATATAACGCTCATTAAGCATATACGTGTGTGTAACCCATTCGGGAAGAATAACTCCGCTAACGCCGTTTACCGGATCTTCAAGACCGCCCGTACCCAAAGCAGCATTTCCGCTAGATGTGAAAGCCGTATATTCGACGTGAAATTCACCCGGCTTATACCAATCTGCTATTACGTGCGAAGCATCGCGATTGCTTTCTGCATGTGATATTTCCGGTATGCTCGGCTCGTCCCTTTTTATAGAAGCGATTAAATAGGAAGCGGATATTACCACAGCAAGACACGCCGCTATCAATGCAACCACCTTAATGCGTATGGCTTTTTTTGCGATACCGCAAAAAGCAAACGCTTTTATGCTTTCCTTTTCGGGTATGCTTAACGATTTTTCTTCGGCGTTGAAATATTCCTTCAATAAGCTGTCTATATCTTTGTTTTTCATTTCTTTTCCTCCCGCTCTTCAAAATAACTCCTCAGCTTTTCCAAAGCGCGCTGGCACCTTTTTCTTGCCGCTGCACAAGAAATTCCCATAACCTTTGCCATTTCCTTGTGGTCAAGGTTGGCGTAATAGCGAAGCTTTATGATAAGCTGTTCATCGTGTGAAAGTTTGTTTAACGCTTCGTTAATATAAATAAACTCAACGTTGTCCTCGGCAAATGAACAGTCGTGTGCCTCTGTATCTAAAGGCAAATCGTTTCCGCGCCTCTTGAGCCTGTCCAATGCACAGCTCCGCGCAATCGATAATACCCACGCCTTCGGATTAGTTCCTTTGCGGTAACCGTGTGCGGATTTTAATATTTTGAGCATAGTGTCCTGCAAAACGTCTTCGGCATCGCTTTTTTGCTTAACTATCTGTAATGCCACCGAAAATATCATCTTACCGTATTCGCGGTAGATAACCGAAAGCGCGTTCCTGTCGCCCTTAGAAATACTGTATATTGCCTCGTCGCATTCATCGTGAATGTTCCAAAATAAAAACAAACTTATCACCTCCGTTCATTAAGTATAACCGTCGCTTTTGCTGTTTTGTGACAGCTTTTTTAAATCTTACAGTCGGAAAATCATATAAGCATTATAATAAATTATGCCTTTGAATGCAAAAAAATATTGAAAAACGTATATCACTGTGATATTATATCGATATTGATATTTTTACTCTATGGAGGATATTTAATATGAGCATTCGTATAGGTATTTACGGCTACGGCAACCTCGGCAGAGGTGTCGAATCGGCAATACGCCAAAATAGCGATATGGAGCTTGTCGCTGTATTCACCCGCCGCGATCCGTCGACCGTTAAAATCGCAACCGAGGGCGTAAAGGTTTGCCATACCGACGATGCAAAGAATATGATAAACGATATCGACGTTATGATACTCTGCGGCGGTAGCGCAACCGACCTTCCTGTGCAAACCCCCGAGCTTTCGAAGTATTTCAACGTTGTCGATAGCTTCGATACACACGCGCGTATCCCCGAGCATTTTGCGAACGTAGATGCAGAAGCGCAGAAATCGGGCAAGGTTGCTCTCATTTCGGTTGGCTGGGACCCGGGTATGTTCTCGCTCAACCGCCTTTATGCATCCGCAATTCTTCCCGAAGGTAAGGACTATACCTTCTGGGGCAAGGGCGTTTCGCAGGGGCATTCTGACGCAATACGCCGTGTAGAGGGCGTGCTCGACGCAAAGCAATATACCATTCCTGTATCGGATGCACTCGATGCGGTAAGAAGCGGTGCAAACCCCGAGCTCACTACCCGCCAAAAGCATATCCGCGAATGCTTCGTTGTTGCAAAAGAGGGTGCAGACCTTGCACGTATCGAAAACGAAATAAAGAATATGCCCAACTATTTTGCCGATTACGATACAACGGTGCATTTCATTACAGTCGATGAATTAAAGCGCGACCACAGCGGTATTCCTCACGGCGGCTTTGTTATAAGAAGCGGCAAAACAGGGCTCAATTCCGAACATAACCATATTATCGAATATTCCTTAAAGCTCGATTCCAACCCCGAATTCACGGCAAGCGTTATCGTTGCTTATGCGCGTGCCGCTTACCGCTTGAATAAGGAGGGCGCTTGCGGTTGCAAGACGGTGTTCGATGTTGCCCCTGCATATTTGAGCATAAAGACAAACGAAGAATTAAGGAAGGAAATGCTTTGATGAAGGGCAAAAGAATATTAATTTCCGTACTCGTTCTCCTGATTGTTCTTTTAATAGGCTATTATATATACGATGTTACCGTGAAGGGAACACCGTATAACGAAAATCTTTTCAAGATGGCTATTGTCGTTGTATCGCTTTGTCTGTCCGTTTACCGTATCGCGCAGACTTCGGGCGCGCGTAAGCCGTTAAGCTTTTACGAAAAAATCTATTCAGAGCATATTCAGGGCGTATATTCGCGTGATTCAAAATCGCGTAAAAAGCTGCTCGAGGCTTTGCGTTATTACGACGAGGGCAATTATAAAAAGGCACTTTCCTTGTTGGACGGTCTTAAACAAAAGCGTCCCTCGCGACGCGATATGAATGCCGTCTGCCTTGTAAGTGCGCTTTGCTGTGCCGATTGGGGCCTCCACGACGAAGCTGTCAAGGAATACGAAGCGATACTTGCAACCGATCCGGACAACACTACTGTTCTCGGCAATCTCGGCTTGCTGTGTTCAAAAGCGGGCGACTACGAAAACGCCGAAAAATATCTTGCTCGCGCGTTGGAAATAAAGCCGGACAATGTTTTTGCGTGCAATAATCTTGCCTATATGTATTTCCGTGCTCGAGAGCTTCTGCTTGCTATCGAATATTCTCTCAAAACGCTCGAAATACAACCGAATTTTCGTCAGGCGGCGTCTTTGCTCGCTATAATATATTACGCGGCAGACGATGCGGAAAAATTCGAAAAATACCGTCAGCTTGCAATTAAATGCGGCGAAAGCGCCGAAACCATCGACGAGCTCGCGGCGGATAATTACGAAACCCTGCGTGCGGTTTTCGATGAATACGAGGAATACCCCGAATAATCAAAATCGTTATTTTGTCACGACATTTCGAACAAGGTTAATTTCCTTTTGTTCGAAATGTCATATTGACAATTATATTCGCTTTGTGGTATAATCTCTTGAAATAAGCAGTATGAAGAAACCGCGCCCTGCGCGGAAAGAGGTATTCTATGTCCGCATACGGAAAATACAAGGTCATACGATCCGAAGCTCATCCCGAACATACCTATTTTTTCGAGGGTGCTTTGTCCTCTTTTACGGAATATTTTTCTCAAAATAAAGAATATATTGTTTTTCCCGGTTTTTGCGATGTGCACGTGCATTTTCGTGAGCCGGGTTTTTCTTATAAAGAAACGGTAAAAACAGGCTCGCTTTGCGCGGCGCGCGGCGGCTACACCGCGGTCTGCACAATGCCCAACCTTAATCCTGTGCCCGACAGCGCACAGCATTTAAAGCTGCAAACCGATATAATCGAACGCGATTCTGTTATAAACGTTTACCCCTACGCCTCGATAACCGTTAACCAAGCGGGTAACGAGCTTTCGGATATGGAAGCGATGCAAAATCACGCAATCGCATTTTCGGATGACGGCAGGGGAGTTCAGTCTGAAGATATGATGCGCACCGCGATGCTTAAAGCAAAAAGCCTCGGCAAAATGATAGTTGCACACTGCGAGGTGAATTCGCTTCTAAAGGGCGGTTATATCCACGACGGAGAATACGCGAAAGCACATAACCATAAAGGTATATGCTCTGCAAGCGAATACGAACAAATCGCGCGCGATATAGAGCTTGTAAAGGAAACCGGCTGCGCATATCACGTCTGCCATATATCGACAAAGGAAAGCGTGGAGCTTATACGCCAAGCAAAGAAGGAAGGCGTAGATATTACCTGCGAAACGGGTCCGCACTACTTGGTGCTCGATGATTCTGACCTGCAGGAGCACGGTCGCTTTAAAATGAATCCCCCGCTCCGTTCAAAAGAGGATAGAGAAGCCTTGATACAAGGCATTGTTGACGGCACGATAGATATGATAGCAACCGACCACGCCCCGCATTCGGCAGAGGAAAAATCAAAGGGCTTGGAAAAAAGCGCATTTGGTATAGTAGGGCTCGAAACGGCGTTCCCCGTGCTCTACACAAAACTCGTCAAAACAGGCGTCGTTACGCTCGAAAAGCTTGTCGACCTGCTTTGCATAAATCCCCGCAAACGCTTCGGTATTCCGCTGAACTGTGATTTTACGGTATGGGAAACCGAAACCGAATTTGCGGTAGACCCCAAAGAATTTCTTTCGCTCGGCAAAGCGACTCCCTTCGAGGGCGAAAAGCTTTTCGGCAGTTGTGTTCTTACCGTCTGCGACGGAAAAGTGGTATATACAAACAAAAACGATCAACAAGATATATAAGTATTCAGGAGGCACAGAAATGGCAAAAAGAACAGACATCAAAAAAATTCTCATCATCGGCTCGGGTCCTATCGTTATAGGTCAGGCGGCAGAATTTGACTATGCAGGCACTCAGGCTTGTCTTGCTCTTAAAGAGGAAGGCTACGAGGTTGTGCTCTGTAACTCCAACCCCGCAACCATTATGACCGATACCACCATAGCAGATAAGGTCTATATGGAACCGCTCACTCTTGAATATATCGCGAAGATTCTTCGCTATGAACGTCCCGATGCAATCGTTCCCGGTATAGGCGGACAAACCGGTCTTAACCTCGCTATGCAGCTCGAAAAGAAGGGCGTACTGCGCGAATGTGGCGTTGAGCTTCTCGGCACCAGTAGCGAATCTATCGAAAGAGCAGAGGACAGAGAGCTTTTCAAGGAGCTCTGCCAATCTATCGGCGAGCCTACTATTCCCTCCGAAATCACCTATAATATTGAAGAAGCAAAGAAGGCAGCTAAAGAAATCGGCTATCCCGTCGTGCTTCGTCCCGCGTTCACACTCGGCGGCACCGGCGGCGGTTTTGCAAACAACGAAGCCGAGCTTATCGAAATCGGTCTTAATGCGTTCAAGCTTTCTCCCGTTCATCAGGTCCTTATCGAAAAGAGCGTAAAGGGCTACAAGGAAATCGAATTCGAGGTTATGCGCGATTCGAATGACCACGCTATAACTATATGCGGTATGGAAAACGTTGACCCTGTCGGCGTTCATACCGGTGACTCTGTCGTTGTCGCTCCCATTATGACCTTGAACGACCACGACCTTAAAATGCTCAACGATTCTGCAATAAAGATTATCCGTGAGCTTAAAATCGAAGGCGGCTGTAACGTTCAGTTCGCTCTCGACCCCCATTCCAGCCAATATTATCTCATCGAGGTAAACCCCCGCGTTTCGCGTTCCTCTGCGCTTGCATCTAAAGCGAGTGGCTATCCTATCGCACGCGTAACCGCAAAAATCGCTGTCGGTATGGCTCTCGAGGATATCGCTATCGCAAACACCAACGCGGCGTTCGAGCCTGCTCTTGACTACGTTATTGCGAAGCTTCCCAGATTCCCGTTTGATAAATTCGCTACCGCGCCCAACACTCTCGGTACTCAGATGAAGGCAACGGGCGAAATAATGAGCATCGGCTCCAATCTCGAAGAATGCTTCTTAAAAGCCGTACGCTCTCTTGAAACCGGCGCAGACCACTATCAGATACCCAAATTCACCAATATGTCTACCGAAAATATCCTTGAATATATCAAGGAATTCAAGGATGATAACATTTTCGCGGTATGCGAGCTTCTCCGCCGCGGTATTTCTATCGAAGAAATACATAACATCACCAAAATCACCCGCTACTTCCTCGAAACCTTTGCGAACATCGTTAAAATGGAAGAAAAGCTTAAAGCAAACGTCGGCAATTTTGAAGTTCTTGCCGAGGCTAAAAAGCTCGGCTTCTGCGATAAGATAATCGCAAAATACTGGGGTAAGAACGAACTCGATATTTTTGCACTCCGTAAGGAAAATAAGCTCTTCCCGATATACCGTATGGTCGATACCTGCCATACAGGCGCGTATATCCCTTACTTCTATTCCTCCTACACGGGTGAAAACACTTCGATCGTTACCGATAAAAAGAAGATCGTTGTTCTCGGCGCAGGTCCTATCCGTATAGGTCAGGGTGTCGAATTCGACTATTCCACCGTTCACGCGGTAACCACCATTAAGAAATCGGGCTACGAAGCGATCATTGTTAACAATAACCCTGAAACCGTTTCTACCGACTACACCACGGCAGACAAGCTTTATTTCGAACCTCTCACCCCCGAAGATGTTATGAATATTCTCGAGCTTGAACAGCCCGAAGGCGTAATCGCATCTCTCGGCGGTCAGACTGCTATTAACCTTGCAGAGCCGCTTATGAAGCGCGGTGTGAAGATTATCGGTACCGATTGCGAAGCTATCGACAGAGCCGAAAACCGCGATTCGTTCGAAAACCTTCTCTCTACTCTCGGCATTCCTCAGCCTACCGGTAAGGCTGTTACAAATATCGAAGACGGTATAAAGACTGCCGCAGAAATCGGCTATCCCGTGCTCGTTCGTCCTTCCTTCGTTCTCGGCGGCAGAGCTATGCAGATAGTTGCAAACGAAGCACAGCTTCGCCGTTATCTCCGTACCGCGGTTGAAATCGATGAAGATAAGCCCGTGCTTGTCGATAAATATATCGAGGGTAAGGAAGTCGAAGTCGACGCTATCTGCGATGGCAGAGACGTATTCGTACCCGGCATAATGGAACTCGTTGAACGTACCGGCGTACACTCGGGCGACTCTATCAGCGTATATCCCGCTTTCAGCATTTCCGATAAGGTCAAGGGCATTATTCTTCAGTATGCTAAAAAGCTTGGTCTCGGCGTAGGCATCGTCGGTCTGTTCAATATTCAGTTTATCGTTGATAAGGACGAAAACGTATATATCATCGAGGTTAACCCCCGTTCCTCGCGTACCGTACCCTTCCTTTCCAAGGCTACGGGTTACAGCCTTGCGGATATCGCAACCGAGGTTATTCTCGGCAAGAGCCTTAAAGAGCAGGGAATATTCGATATATACCCCAAGGAAAAGGACCGTTGGTACGTAAAGGTTCCCGTGTTCTCCTTCAATAAGATACGCGGTCTCGACGCATACCTCTCTCCCGAAATGAAGTCCACCGGCGAAGCTATCGGTTACGACGATAAGCTCAACCGCGCACTTTATAAAGCGCTTCAGGCTTCTGGTATGCATTTGCAAAACTACGGTACCGTATTCGCAACCGTTGCCGATAAGGATAAGGAAGAAGCACTTCCTCTTATCCGTCGCTTCTATAACCTCGGCTTCAATATCGAAGCTACCGAAGGAACGGCAAACTTCTTAAAGAGCAACGGTATCCGTACCCACGTTCTTAAAAAGATCGGTGACGGCTCGAGCGAAATTCCCGATTCTATCCGTCAGGGGCATATCGCGTATATTATCAATACCCGCGATATCTCTGCGCCCGATCAGGCGAGCGACGGTTACGAAATTCGTCACCTTGCAACCGAAAACAACGTTACAATCTTCACCTCGCTCGATACAGTAAGAGTGCTTCTCGACGTATTGGAAGAAACCACTCTTACCATCTCGACAATCGATTCATAAATAAACACAAAGGCGGCAAATATGAAGCAATCTCTGTTTCAGATAACCGAAAACATAAAGCTGACCGAAAACGTTATGCGTATGCGCCTTAAGGGCGATACAAGTGCGATAACCGCATCGGGACAGTTCGTAAATATCAAGCTCGAAGGACTCTTCCTTCGCAGACCTATCTCGGTTTGCGATTGCGAGGGCGATACCGTTACTATCATCTATAAGGTGGTTGGCAAGGGTACCGAGCAAATGGCAGAAATGCAATCCGGAACTCTCGACGTGCTTACGGGCTTGGGTAACGGATATAATACCTCGATTTCGGGCGAAAAGCCTTTGCTTATCGGCGGCGGCGTCGGTGTTCCCCCTATGTATCTTCTTGCGAAAAAGCTTCGCGGAGAGGGAAAGGATGTTTCCGTTATCCTCGGATTTAATACAAAAGACGAGGTTTTCTACGAGGAAGAATTCAAAGCACTCGGCTGTAATGTCGGTGTGACAACGGCCGACGGTAGTCACGGCACAAAGGGATTTGTAACCGCACTTATGCAGGATGCCGATTATACCTATACCTATTCCTGCGGTCCCGAGCCTATGCTTAAAGCTGTGTTCAATGCTTCGAAAACCTCGGGTCAGTACAGCTTCGAGGAAAGAATGGGCTGCGGCTTCGGTGCTTGTATGGGTTGCTCCTGCAAAACCGTAACCGGCTATAAACGTATATGTAAGGAAGGCCCCGTCCTCGAAAAGGAGGAAATCCTATGGTAAATACAAAGGTCGAGCTTTGCGGAATAACTCTCGATAATCCCGTTATCCCCGCAAGCGGTACTTTCGGCTTCGGCTATGAATTTGCCGAGCTTTACGATATAAATATGCTCGGTACGTTTTCCTTCAAGGGAACCACAAAGGACCCGCGCTTCGGCAACCCGACACCTCGTATTGCCGAATGCTCATCGGGTATGATTAATGCCGTCGGGCTTCAAAACCCCGGTGTAGAAAAGGTTATAAGCGAAGAATTGCCCAAACTCGAAAAATGCTTTAATAAAAAGGTAATGGCAAACGTTTCGGGCTTTTCGGTAGAGGAATACGCATATACCTGCGAAAAGCTCGATAAGTGCGATATCGTCGGCTGGCTTGAAGTAAATATCAGCTGTCCCAACGTGCACGGCGGCGGTATGTCGTTCGGTACAAATCCCGAAGCGGCTGCCGAAGTCACCCGCGCTGTCAAGGCTGTAACGAATAAACCCGTTATTATAAAGCTTTCGCCTAACGTAACCGATATAGTTGCTATTGCAAAGGCGTGCGAAAATGCAGGCGCAGACGGTATAAGCCTTATAAATACGATGCTTGGTATGCGTATAAATCTTCGCACAAAAAAACCGATAATCGCCAATAAAATGGGCGGTTTTTCGGGTAAGGCGATATTCCCCGTTGCGGTAAGAATGGTTTATCAGGTTGCTTCCGCTGTCGAAATACCGGTTATCGGTATGGGCGGCGTAAGCTGTGCCGAGGACGTTATCGAAATGATGCTCGCAGGTGCAACCGCGGTTGAGGTTGGTGCGCAAAATCTTGTCGACCCCTTCGCCTGCAAAACTATTATCGAAGAGCTTCCCTCGGTAATGGAAAAATACAGAATAGAAAATTTAAAAGATATAATAGGAGCTGCACACAATGGGTAAGGACGTAATCATCGCTTGCGACTTTTCAAGCGCAGAAAAAACATTTGAATTTCTCGATAAATTCACGGGCAAAAAGCCGTTCGTAAAGATCGGTATGGAGCTTTATTACGCAGAAGGCCCCTCAATAGTCCGCGAAATCAAGGCGAGAGGGCATAAGATATTCCTCGACCTTAAGCTTCACGATATTCCCAATACGGTTAAGAAGTCTATGGCTGTCCTTTCCAACCTCGGTGTCGATATATGCAACCTTCACGCAGGCGGCACCGTGCGTATGATGGAAGCGGCACTCGAAGGACTTACCCGTCCCGATGGAACTCGCCCCCTTCTTATCGCTGTAACACAGCTCACCTCCACCGATCAGGAAAGTATGGAAAACGACCTTCTTATAAAAGCACCGATCGATGAGGTTGTTATGCACTATGCCGAAAACGCTAAAAAAGCAGGACTTGACGGCGTTGTTTGCTCGCCTCTCGAAGCGGGTAAGGTGCATGAACGTTGCGGTGCGGAGTTCTTAACTGTTACTCCCGGCGTTCGCTTCGCGGACGGCGATATCGGAGACCAAAAGCGTGTTATGACTCCCGAGCAGGCAAAAAAGATCGGCTCGGACTATATCGTGGTCGGCAGACCTATTACCGCAGCAGAAGACCCCGTTGCGGCATACGAACGCTGTGTTCGTGAATTCGTAGATTAATCGGAGGCTAATATGGAAAGCTACAAGAGAGAGTTTATACAGTTCCTTCATACCGCAGGCGTGCTTAAATTCGGTGATTTCACCGCAAAAAGCGGCAGAAAAATACCCTATTTTATCAACGCAGGCGAAATTAAAACAGGTGAACAGATACAGAAATTAGGCGAATTCTACGCCAAGGCATATTTCGAAAAAATAGGCAACAAAAGGACCGTTCTTTACGGCCCTGCATATAAAGGCATTTCTATCGCGGTTTCCGCGGCTGTTGCACTTGCGAAAAACGGCTTGGATGTACCCTTCTTCTTCAACCGTAAAGAAGCAAAGGACCACGGCGAAGGCGGCGTTTTTGTCGGCTACGTTCCCAAGGCAGGCGAAGAAATAGTAATTGTCGAAGACGTTATTACCGCAGGCACCGCTATTCGTGAAAGCATGGCTATTCTTTCAGGTATCGAAGGCGCGAAGGTTGCGGCAACCTTTGTAATGGTGGACCGTAAAGAAAAGGGCAAAACCGATAAATCCGCTATGGCAGAAGTCGGCGAGGAATTCGGATTCCCTGTATATTCGGTTGTCGACGTTTACGATATTATCGAATATCTCGAAGAAGATGAAGCCAATAAGGAAAACGTCGAAAGAATCAAGAATTATCTTGCAATCAACGGAGCAAAAGAATGAGAAGCCTTATCGACATACTCGATTTTTCGGTAGAAGAGATTAATGAACTTATCAATACCGCCTGCGATATGATAGAAAATCCGAATAAGTATTCGGAGCTTCTGCGCGGCAAAAAGCTTGCAACTTTGTTTTTTGAACCCTCTACCCGTACTCGCTTGAGCTTTGAATCCGCGATGCTCGAGCTTGGTGGTAGTGTTATCGGATTTTCGGATGCGAAGAATACCTCGGCTTCAAAGGGTGAAACGGTTGCGGATACCGCACGAGTAGTGAGCTGCTATGCCGATATAATCGCGATGCGACATCCGCTCGAGGGCGCGCCGCTCGTTGCGTCGCTCAATGCAAGCGTTCCGGTTATAAACGCGGGCGACGGCGGGCACGCACACCCCACCCAAACGCTTGCCGACCTTTTAACGATTTACCGCGAAAAGGGTCGTTTCGATAACCTTACCGTCGGCTTTTGCGGTGATTTGAAGTACGGCAGACCGGTGCATTCGCTTATCCATGCGCTTTCGCGCTATACGGGTATAAAGCTTGTGCTGATCTCTCCCGAGGAACTCGTGCTTCCCGATTATATAAAAAGGGAAGTTATCGAAAAACACAATATGCCCTATGTTGAAACGCGCGATCTTGAATCGGCTATTCCCGAGCTCGATATCCTTTATATGACCCGCGTTCAGGGCGAACGCTTCGACGATCAGGATGAATACGAAAGATTAAAGTCGCTCTATATTCTCGACGCGGAAAAAATGAAAAACGCAAAGCCCGATATGGCTGTTCTTCATCCGCTTCCCAGAGTAGAGGAAATAAGCGTCGACGTAGACAGCGACCCCCGCGCTTGCTATTTCAAGCAGGTATTAAACGGCAAGAATATGCGAAAGGCTCTTATACTTAAGCTCCTTTCCGAATCGGAAGATTCGCTTTCGGCATCGGCTTGCGGTCATATCCCGTTCGAGGGTGTTTGCGGCAACGCACGCTGTATCTCGAACAACGAACGCGGCCTTGTTCATAAGGCTGTGAAAACCGATGAAGGATTGCGATGCGCGTATTGCGAAGCTGCTGTAAAATAATAGCATAAAAGTCGTAGTAAAATCCAAAAAAATCATATAATTTTGTGCCGATGTACCTTGACACAAAAATGTCAGTATGATATAATCAGCGATGTAAGTAAAATGGTTCTTTGCGACTGACGGATAAATGTGGAGTACCACAATGGAACAAAGAACTTTCCCCGAATTCGAGGGACCTCAAATCATTTGTTTTGGGGTTGAATCATTGCCGACCGTCTGGGCGCATTTGCTCTTGAGTAAGTGCGCCCTTTTTGTTTTTTAATAGGAGAAAATAATGAAAAAAGTTGGAATAGTAATGGGCAGCGACAGCGATCTGCCCATAATCAAAAAAGCTACCGATATGCTCGATGCTCTCGGCATCCCCTTTGAGGTTCACGTTTATTCCGCGCACCGTACCCCCGAACAGGCTCGTGATTTTTCGGTTAATGCCCGCGCTAACGGCTTTGGTGTTATAATCGCGGCGGCTGGTATGGCGGCCCACCTCGCTGGTGCAGTTGCGGCAAATACAACTCTTCCCGTTATCGGTATTCCCTGCAAGGGACCTGTGCTTGACGGTATGGATGCACTTTTGGCAACCGTTCAAATGCCCACGGGCATTCCCGTTGCTACCGTTGCCATAAACGGCGGTGCGAACGCGGCGCTTCTTGCGGCACAGATACTTGCGGTAGAGGATAAAGAGCTTGCCGCAAAGCTCGATGCAAAGCGCGCTTCGGATGCCGAGGCCGTTCTTGTGAAAGACGCAGATATAATCAATAAACTTTAATCTTACATTCAATTTACAGGAGATATAAAAAATGAAACTTGTTTACACCGGAAAAACCAAAGACGTATTCGCACTCGACAATGGCAACTACCTTCTTAAATTCAAGGATGACTGCACCGGTAAGGACGGCGTGTTCGATCCGGGCGAAAACTCGGTAGGTCTTACTATCGACGGCGTTGGTGACGTAAACCTCCGTATGTCGGTTTACTTCTTCGAAAAGGTAAACGCAGCGGGCATTAAAACTCACTACGTAAGCGCGGACCTCGCAAACACCACTATGGAAGTTCTTCCCGCAAAGGTGTTCGGTAAGGGTCTTGAGGTAATCTGCCGTCATAAGGCTGTCGGCTCGTTCTATCGCCGTTACAGTGATTACTGCGAACTCGGCGCAGATCTTCCCGCGTATGTAGAAACCACCTTCAAAAACGACGAAAAGGGCGATCCCCTCGTAACCAAGGACGGCCTTGTAGACCTCGGTGTTATGACCGCAGAACAGTATGATGATGTCAAGGCTATGACCCAGAAGATTACCCAGATCGTTGCTGACGATCTTAAGGAAAAGGGACTTGTTCTCTACGATATCAAGTTTGAATTCGGTTACGATGCAGACGGCAGCGTTATGCTTATCGACGAAATCGCTTCCGGCAATATGCGTGTTTACAAAAACGGCGAATATATCGATCCTATGACTCTTTCCGAGCTTTTCTTCGCATAAATATAGAAATTTCACAGAAAGCAAGGTAACCCAATGGGCGGATTTTTTGGTGTAGCGTCGAAGCACGATGCATTGGCAGACGTTTTCTTCGGTACCGACTATCACTCTCACCTCGGCACACGTCGCGGCGGTATAGCGGCATACGATAAAGAAATCGGGCTTCAACGCGTAATTCATAATATAGAAAACTCTCCCTTCCGTACTAAATTCGATCACGTTCTCGAGGATATGAGCGGTATCGCGGCTATCGGCTGTATAAGCGATTCCGAGCCTCAGCCTCTGCTTATTCGCTCCCATCTCGGCACTTATGCGCTTTGCTATGTCGGCGCAATCAATAATGCCGATAAATTGGTAGAGCTCTGCCTGAATACCGGATACGATCATTTCGATGCTATGACGGGCGGTGCGGTAAACGCGGTCGAGCTTTTGGCGGCTCTTATAAACAGAAAATCGGATTTTGTTGAGGGTATTCGTTATGCTCAGGAGCTTATCGAAGGCTCTGCCTCGATACTCGTTCTCCGCGATAACGGTACTATTATCGCCGCGCGCGATAAGGTCGGCAGAACACCCGTGCTTGTGGGTAAATCGGATGAAGGCTATGCCGTGTCGTTCGAATCGTTTGCATATAAAAAGCTCGGCTACGACGACGAGAAAGAACTTGGCCCCGGCGAAATAGTCGAAATTTCCGCAGACGGTATCACACAGCTTGCGGAAGCGGGCAAGGAAATGCGCGTTTGCGCCTTCCTTTGGTCGTATTACGGATATTCCACCTCGGATTACGAAGGTGTAAACGTAGAAGTAATGCGTTACCGTAACGGCGAAATAATGGCTGAAGCAGATATGGCAACTGGCTTGTATAACGATATTGATTACGTCGGCGGAGTACCCGATTCGGGAACACCTCACGCTATCGGATATGCAAACAAAAGCCGCATACCTTTTGCGCGTCCTTTTATAAAATATACTCCTACTTGGCCGAGAAGCTTTATGTCCTCTCGTCAGGCGGAGCGTTGCAAGGTCGCAAAAATGAAGCAGATTCCCGTGCACGACCTTATAACCGACAAGAATCTTTTGTTTGTCGACGATTCGATAGTTCGCGGCACACAGCTTAAAGAAACGGTCGATTTTCTGTACGAAAACGGAGCAAAAGCGGTGCATATGCGCTCGGCTTGCCCCCCTATAATGTACGGATGTAAATATTTGAATTTCTCCCGTAATACGAACGATATGGAGCTACTCGGCAGACGCATTATAATGGAGCTGGAAGGCGAGGAAGGCTTTAAATATATCGAAGAATACAGCGATTCCTCCACCGAACGCGGAAAGAATTTCCGCAAGGCGATATGCGAAAAGCTTGGTTTTGCCTCGCTTGAATTCCAATCGCTCGAAGGAATAATCAAAGCAATCGGCATCGATGGATGCAAGCTCTGCACTTATTGCTGGAGCGGAAAGGAATAATCATTATGCATAACGAATCCAGATCTGAAAGCTACGCTGCAGCAGGTGTTGATATCACCGCGGGATATAAAGCAGTCGAGCTTATGAAAAAGCATATAGCACGCACCCGCAACGAAGGCTGCCTTGATGATGTCGGCGGCTTCGGCGGTTGCTTTGGCTTGAATATCGCAGGAATGGAAGAGCCTGTTCTTGTTTCGGGTACCGACGGCGTAGGTACAAAGCTTAAGCTTGCCATTCTTATGGATAAGCACGATACTATCGGTATTGACTGTGTGGCGATGTGTGTTAACGACGTTGTTTGTGTAGGCGCAAAGCCCTTGTTCTTCCTCGATTATATCGCTTGCGGTAAGAACTATCCCGAAAAAATTGCGGAACTTGTTGCAGGTGTTGCCGAAGGCTGTGTTCAGTCCGGTGCGGCACTTATCGGCGGCGAAACTGCAGAGCATCCCGGTATGATGCCTCACGATGAATACGACCTTGCAGGCTTTACTGTTGGTGTCGTAGATAAAAAGAAGATTATCGATAATAAGCGTATGGCGGCGGGCGATGTCGTTATCGCGCTTCCTTCTACGGGTATTCACTCCAACGGCTTCTCGCTTTGCCGTAAGGTATTTGATATCGATAACAATAACCCCGAGCTTTATAAACCCAATGCGGATCTCGGCGGTAAAACTATTGCAGAAACCCTTCTCGTTCCCACCAAGATATACGTAAAACCTGTTCTTGCGCTTATTGAAGCGGTAGATGTAAAGGGCATTTCGCATATCACGGGCGGCGGCTTCTACGAAAATATTCCGAGAAGCATTCCCGACGGCTTGGGTGCGAAGATCGAAAGAAGTGCGGTTAAGGTGCTTCCTATCTTTGATCTTATTGCAAAGACCGGTAATATTTCGGAACGCGATATGTTCAATACCTTTAATATGGGTGTTGGTATGAGTGTTGTCGTTCCCGCAAGCGACGTTGAAAAGGCTATCGACGTGCTTAAGGAAAACGGTATCGACGCTTACGTTATCGGCGAAATAGTCGAATCCGAAAACAAAATAACTATTGATTAATAATTCTAAACAATGACATAGGCAGTTAAAAACTGCCTATGCCTATTGTTGTTTTATGAAAGGGAAGTCATTATGCCGAATTCTCAAACAAGAATCGCTGTTTTGGTGTCGGGCGGCGGCACCAATCTGCAAGCGCTCATCGATGCAGAAAAAAGAGGAGAGCTGGGCAACGGTAAAATTACCTTGGTTATTGCTTCAAAGCCCGAGGTTTACGCGCTCGAAAGAGCAAAGAATAACGGTATCGAAGCAAAGGTGCTCGCACGTAAGGAATACGAAAGCATTGCGGCTTATTCAAGGGCGCTTGCCGATACGATGACCCAAGCGAATATCGATTTAGTGGTCCTTGCAGGGTTTCTTACAATTATCGACGAACAGGTATATGAAGCTTTCCCGAACAAAATACTTAACGTTCACCCCGCGCTCATTCCCTCGTTTTGCGGAAAGGGCTATTACGGGCTTTACGTTCACGAAGCCGCGCTTCAAAAGGGCGTAAAGGTATCGGGCGCAACGGTGCATATAGTCACCCCCGAATGCGATGCAGGCCCGATAGTGCTTCAAAAAGCAGTTGAAGTAAAGCAGGGCGATACTCCCGAAACGCTTCAAAAAAGAATAATGGAAGAAGCCGAGTGGAAAATACTTCCCGAAGCCGTCAAGCTTTTCTGCGATGGCAAAATTAACGTTGAAAATAACAGAGTAACGATAAAAGGAGAATAAAATGAAGGTATCTACTATTGCAAATGAACTCAATTCCCTTAAATATCACGGCAGAGGCATAATCATCGGTAAATCCGCCGACGAAAAAAAGGCCGTAACCGCATATTTTATCATGGGCAGAAGCGTTAACAGCCGTAACCGCGTTTTCGTTGCCGAAGGCGACGCAATGCGCACAAAGGCGTTCGACGAATCCAAGATGGTAGATCCCCATCTTATTATATACTATCCCGTTCGCGTTCTCGGCAATAAAACTATCGTAACGAACGGTGACCAGACCGATACGATCTACGAGCTTATGGATAAGCAAATGACCTTCGAACAGGCGTTGAGAACGAGAGAATTCGAAGATGATAAGCCTAATTTCACCCCTCGTATCTCTGGTATAATTCACAGAGAAAACGGCGATATGAATTATGCTATGTCTATCTTAAAAAGTGCAGAAGGCGATGATAGCTCCTGCGAAAGATTCACCTATGCATACTCTAACCCCATAGCAGGTAAGGCGAAATTTATCCATACCTATAACGGCGAAGGCGACCCTCTTCCTTCTTTCGAGGGCGAACCCAAAACGCTCGAGCTTCCCGATATGGATATCGATGCACTTACCGATCTTATCTGGACCAACCTTAACGAAGAAAATAAGGTTTCGCTCTTCGTTAGATACATAGATATCGCAACGGGCGAAACCGAAACAAGAATCGTTAATAAAAACGCTTGAGGAGATATAAAATGAAAGAATTTGAACTCAAATACGGCTGTAACCCCAATCAAAAGCCCGCGAAAATATTTATGCACGATGGGAGCGAGCTTCCTATCGAAATATTGAACGGCAGACCCGGCTTTATCAATTTTCTCGACGCTTTCAACTCTTGGCAGCTCGTAAAGGAATTAAAGGAAGCACTCGGCCTTCCTGCAGTAACCTCCTTCAAGCACGTAAGCCCCACCTCTGCGGCTGTTGGCGTACCTCTTTCGGATAAGCTTAAAAAGGCTTGCTTCGTAGACGATATCGAAGGACTCGACGAATCTCCTCTCGCTTGTGCGTACGCAAGAGCAAGAGGTACCGACAGAATGTGTTCCTTCGGCGACTGGGTTGCACTTTCCGATATTTGCGACGTTACCACCGCAAAAATGATCGCGCGTGAGGTTTCCGACGGTATCATCGCCCCCGGCTATGAACCCGAAGCACTTGAAATACTCAAAACAAAGCGTAAGGGCGGCTACAATATCGTTAAGATAGACCCCAACTACGTTCCTGCTGAAATCGAGCATAAGCAGGTATATGGTATTACCTTCGAGCAGGGAAGAAACAACTTTAAAATCGATGCGGAACTCCTTAATAATGCAGTAACTGCAAACAAAGAGCTTCCCGAAAGCGCAAAACGCGACCTTATCATCGCTCTTATTACTCTTAAATATACTCAGTCCAATTCCGTTTGCTATGCGGTAGACGGTCAGGCAATCGGTGTTGGCGCAGGTCAGCAATCGCGTATCCATTGTACACGCCTTGCAGGTACAAAGGCAGATACTTGGTTCCTCCGTCAGCACGAAAAGGTGTTAAATCTTCCTTTCCGTTCCGATCTTGGCAGAGCAGACCGCGATAACGTTATCGATGGCTATATAAACAAAAACGAAGAAGACGTTTGTGCAGACGGCGTTTGGGAAAGATACTTTACCGAAAAGCCCGAGCCTTTTACCGCAACCGAAATGCGTGAATATCTCGATTCCATCGACGGTGTTGCGCTCGGAAGCGATGCATTCTTCCCGTTCTTCGATAATATCGAACGCGCAAAGAAGAGCGGCGTTAAATATATAGCAGAGCCGGGCGGAAGCATCCGTGATGACGCTGTTATCGATTGCTGTAACAAATATAATATGACAATGGTGTTCACAGGTATGCGCCTCTTCCACCATTAATTCGGAGGAAAAATGAAGATACTCGTAGTAGGTGGCGGCGGCAGAGAACACGCCATCATCACAAAGATAAAGCAAAATAAAAACGTCGAAAAAATATACGCACTCCCCGGCAACGGCGGTATCGCACGTGATGCCGAATGTGTGAATATCGGCGCAAAGGATATCGAAGCGATCGTTGCCTTTGCGGTTGAAAATAATATCGATTATGCAATCGTCGCTCCCGATGACCCCCTTGTCCTCGGCTGTGTCGATGCGCTTGAAGCAAAGGGAATCAAATGCTTCGGTCCGAAAGCGAATGCCGCAATTATCGAGGGAAGCAAGGTCTTTTCCAAGGAATTGATGAAAAAATACAGCATTCCCACTGCGGCTTGCGAGGTTTTCGATAACGTTGATTCCGCACTTAAATATATCGAAAACGCGCCTATTCCCACAGTTATCAAGGCAGACGGTCTTGCGCTTGGTAAGGGCGTAATTATCGCATTTACCCGCGAAGAGGCTGTTGATGCAGTTAAATCGATGATGTGTGACAAGGCTTTCGGAAAAAGCGGCGAAAGAATCGTTGTCGAGGAATTCCTCGAAGGGCCCGAGGTTTCGGTGCTCTCGTTTACCGACGGCAAAACCGTTGTTCCTATGATCTCCTCTATGGACCATAAGCGTATCGGCGAAAACGATACAGGTCTTAATACGGGCGGTATGGGTACGGTTGCTCCCAATCCTTATTATACCGAAGCTGTCGCAAACGAATGTATGGAAAGGATATTCCTTCCTACAATCAACGCGATGAATGCAGAGGGAAGACCCTTTAAGGGCTGCCTCTATTTCGGGCTTATGCTCACTAAAGACGGTCCCAAGGTTATCGAATATAACTGTCGCTTCGGCGATCCCGAAACTCAGGTTGTGCTTCCTCTTCTCGAAACCGATCTGCTTACTGTAATGCAGGCGGTGAGCGAAGAAAAGCTTAGCGAAATCGAGGTTGAATTCAGCAATAAACACGCTTGCTGTGTAATAATGGCATCGAAGGGCTATCCCGAAAGCTACGCAAAGGGCTTCGAAATAAATATTCCCGAAGAAATTGCCGATAATGTTTTCGTTGCCGGCGGCGCGATAAACGAAGGCAAGCTCGTCACCTCGGGCGGTCGTGTTCTCGGCGCAACCGCAATCGCAGAAACCCTTCCCGAGGCTATAAAGGCATCCTATGCCTTGGTCGATAAGATCAGCTTCGAAAATTCCTATTTCCGCCGCGATATCGGCGCACGCGCTTTAAAAGCGTGGGAGGTAAAATAAATGGTTTACAGAGTATTTGTCGAAAAGAAAAAGGAGCTTGCATTTGAAGCTAATTCGCTTCTTTCCGATGCACGCACCCTTCTCGGTATCGAAAGTCTTACCGACGTAAGATTGCTCAATCGCTACGATGCCGAAAATATAACCGAAGAGCTTTTTGAATACGCGAAGAAAACGGTATTTTCAGAGCCCCAGCTCGATATCGTAACAGATAATACCGATAATCTCGGCGATGCTGTCGTTTTCGCAGTTGAATATCTACCCGGTCAGTTCGATCAGCGTGCCGATTCTGCCGCACAGTGTATTCAGATTATATCGCAGGGCGAACGTCCCGTTATCCGTACCGCAAGAGTATATGCTCTTTACGGTGCGCTTACCGAAAGCGATATTGCGGCAATCAAAAAGTACGTAATCAACCCCGTAGAATCCCGCGAAGCAGAGCTCGGCAAGCCCGAAACTCTTGCAACAGATTACGAAATACCCACCACCGTCCGCACACTCGAAGGCTTTATTAAGCTTGATAAGGATGGCTTGGCGAACTTTATCAAGGAATACGGCTTGGCTATGGATATCGACGATATCGTATTCTGCCAATCCTATTTCATCAAAGAACAGCGCGACCCCACTATAACCGAAATTCGTATGATCGATACCTATTGGTCCGACCATTGTCGTCATACCACCTTCTTAACGGTCATTGATAACGTTACCTTCGAAGATAAGCTTCTCGAAAAAACCTATCTCGATTATATCGAAACCCGTAAGGAATTGGGTAGAACAAAGCCCGTTTGCCTTATGGATATCGCTACTCTCGCGGTAAGATATCTTAAAAAGAACGGCAAGCTCGATAAGCTCGATGAATCCGAAGAAATCAACGCATGCACGGTTAAGCTCGATATCGAGGTTGACGGCGTTACCGAGCCTTGGCTTCTTCTCTTTAAAAACGAAACACATAACCACCCCACGGAAATCGAGCCCTTCGGCGGTGCGGCTACCTGTATTGGCGGTGCTATCCGCGACCCGCTTTCGGGTAGATCCTACGTATATGGCGCGATGCGTGTAACGGGTGCGGCAGACCCGCTTAAGCCCGTTTCCGAAACTATCAAGGGTAAGCTCCCTCAGCGTAAAATTGTCACCACCGCGGCTGCGGGCTATTCCTCCTACGGTAACCAGATCGGCCTTGCAACCGGTATCGTAGACGAGCTTTATCACCCCGGTTATGCGGCAAAGCGTATGGAAATAGGTGCGGTTATAGCAGCTGCTCCTGCAGAAAACGTTCGCCGTGAACGTCCCGAAGCAGGCGACGCGGTTATTCTTCTCGGCGGCGCAACCGGACGCGACGGCTGCGGCGGCGCGACGGGCTCTTCCAAATCCCATACCGCAACCTCGCTTGAAACCTGCGGCGCAGAGGTGCAAAAGGGTAATGCACCCGAAGAACGTAAGCTTCAGCGCCTTTTCCGTAACCCCGAAGCAAGCCGCCTTATCAAGCGTTGTAATGACTTCGGCGCAGGCGGTGTTTCGGTTGCAATCGGCGAACTTGCAGACGGTCTTCTTATCGACCTTAATGCGGTTCCCAAAAAGTACGAAGGTCTTGACGGTACCGAGCTCGCAATAAGCGAATCGCAGGAAAGAATGGCGTGCGTTGTTGAAGCAAAGGATGTCGAACGCTTCCTTGAGCTCGCAGAAACCGAAAACCTTTCCGCAGTTCAGGTTGCTACCGTTACAGCAGAGCCTCGCCTTGTAATGAATTGGAACGGCAAAACTATCGTTAATATCTCGCGCGAATTCCTTAATTCCAACGGCGCGGATAAGCATATAAACGTCGAAACCGCTTCCTGCAAGCAGATAAATAAAGAGGTTTCCGGTGGCTTTACCGAAAACTATAAAGCGCTCGCTTCCGATCTTAATGTATGCTCTAAGCGCGGTCTTTCCGAACGCTTCGACTCTACCATAGGCGCCGGCACGGTGCTTATGCCCTTCGGCGGCAAGCATCAGCTCACCCCCATTCAGGCTATGGTGCAGAAGATCTCTGTCGAAAAGAAGCATACCGATAATTGCTCGTTTATGTCTTGGGGCTACAACCCCTTTATAACCGAAAATAGCCCCTACCACGGCGCATATCTCGCTGTTGTTGAATCTGTGGCAAAGCTTATCGCAACCGGTGCAGAATTCAAGGATGTATATCTTACCTTCCAGGAATACTTTGAACGTCTCGGTAAGGATGCAAAGCGTTGGGGCAAGCCTTTAAGCGCGCTCCTCGGTGCATTCCGCGCACAAATGGAGCTTGGTATCGGCTCTATCGGCGGTAAAGACTCCATGAGCGGTACCTTTGAGGATATTAACGTTCCTCCCACGCTCGTTTCCTTTGCTGTAACTGCAGGTAAAACGAATGACGTAGTATCGCCCGAATTCAAAAAAGCAGGAAATAAGGTTGTTGTTCTTTCGCCCGAATACGGCGAAGATAACCTTCCTAAAGCCGATTCGCTTATCGCAATCTTTAATAAGGTTACCGAGCTTATGCGTAAGGGAATTGCTGTTGCTTGCTACACTCCCGGTATCGGCGGTATAGCAGAGGCGGTTATGAAGATGTGCTTCGGTAATATGCTCGGCTTCGAATATAATGCCGACGTAACCGTAAACGAACTCTTCTCGTATTCCTACGGCTCGTTTGTACTCGAAGTAAATGCAGATGTCGATTGCGGTAAGGTTATCGGTACCGTAACCGATAATTGTGCAATCAAGTGCGGCGAAGAAGCGCTTTGCCTTAACGAAATGCTCGGCATTTACGAGGATAAGCTCGAAAGCGTGTTCTCCTGCAATATCAAAGACAACGCATCCGATATTACTACCCACAATTACTCCGCAAGCGAACGCGTCGCTCCTGCTGTTAAGGTTGCGAAGCCGAAGGTGCTTATTCCCGCATTCCCCGGCACTAACTGCGAATACGATTCGGCAAAGGCTGTGCGCGATGCGGGTGCAGATCCCCATATTATCGTTATCAATAACCGTACCGCTTCGGGTATCGCAAAGAGCATCGAAAACTTTGCGAACGAATTAAAGACCGCCCAAATGGTATTCATCCCCGGCGGCTTCTCGGGCGGCGACGGGCCCGACGGCAGCGCGAAGTTTATTACCGCGTTCTTCCGTAACGCGGCTGTCAAGGACGGCGTTACCGATCTTTTGGAAAACCGCGACGGCTTGATGTGCGGTATCTGTAACGGCTTCCAAGCGCTTATCAAGCTCGGCTTGGTGCCCTACGGCAAAATTATCGATACCGATGAAAATTGCCCCACACTTACGTTCAACACTATCGCACGCCACCAATCGCGCATTGTGCGCACCCGTATAGCTTCCAATAAATCGCCTTGGCTCGCACTCACCAACGTTGGCGACGTGTATAACGTTCCCATATCTCACGGTGAAGGTCGCTTCCTTGCAAGCGATGAGCTTATAAAGGAGCTTGCCGCAAACGGTCAAATTGCAACTCAGTATGTAGACCTTGAAGGCAACGCTACCGGCGACGTCCACTTCAACCCGAACGGCTCTATGTGCGCGATTGAGGGTATCACCTCGCCCGACGGACGTGTGTTCGGTAAAATGGGCCACAGCGAACGTATCGGCGCAGGGCTTTACAAAAACGTACCCGGCGTATATGATATAAGAATGTTCGAAGCGGCTGTTAAATATTTTAAATAAAAGGAGCGCTTAAAATGCAGTACAAGACCGATATAGAAATCGCTCAAAGCTGTGAAATGAAGCCGATTATGGAGATCGCTTCAACTGCTCACGTAGATGAAAAGTATATTGAGCAATACGGTAAATACAAGGCAAAAGTTGATCTCTCTCTCCTTAAAGAAACAAATAAAGAAAACGGCAAGCTAATACTTGTCACCGCGATAACTCCCACCCCTGCGGGCGAGGGAAAGACCACCACAACTATCGGACTTGCCGACGGCTTAAAGCGCATCGGCAAGGACGTTACCGTTGCACTGCGTGAACCCTCTCTCGGTCCCGTGTTCGGTGTAAAGGGCGGTGCGGCAGGCGGCGGATATCCACAGGTTGTGCCTATGGAGGATATCAACCTTCACTTCACGGGCGACTTCCACGCTATTGGTGCGGCAAACAACCTTCTTGCCGCTATGATCGATAACCATATTCAACAGGGTAACGCACTTGGTATCGACCCCAGACGTATTACTTGGAAACGCTGTGTTGATATGAACGACCGTCAGCTTCGCTTTATCGTAAACGGTTTGGGCGGCACTGCAAACGGTATGCCCCGTGAAGACGGCTTCGATATCACCGTTGCTTCCGAAATAATGGCAGTGCTCTGCCTTTCGGATTCTATAACCGACCTTAAACGTCGTCTCTCGAATATAATTATCGGCTATACCTATAAAGACGAGCCCGTTACCTGCGGACAGCTCAACGCGCAGGGCGCGATGACCGCGCTTTTGAAGGACGCTTTGAAGCCCAACCTTGTTCAAACGCTTGAAGGCACACCCGCATTCGTTCACGGCGGCCCGTTCGCAAATATCGCTCACGGCTGTAACTCGGTTATGGCAACCAAAATGGCGCTCAAAATGGGCGACTATACCGTTACAGAAGCGGGCTTTGGTGCAGACCTCGGCGCAGAAAAGTTCCTCGATATCAAATGCCGTATGGCAGCGCTTGTTCCCGATGCGGTGGTTGTTGTTGCAACCGTTCGCGCTCTTAAAATGCACGGCGGACTTGCTAAAAATGAACTCGGTACAGAGGATCTCGGCGCACTCGAGCGCGGCATACCCAATCTTCTTCGCCACGTTTCCAATATTAAAAACGTATATAAGCTCCCCTGTGTGGTTGCGGTTAACCGCTTCCCGACAGATACCGATAACGAAATCGAATTCATTATCGCAAAATGTCGCGAGCTTGGCGTAAACACCGTGCTTTCTACCGTATGGGCAGAAGGCGGCAAGGGCGGCGAAGCACTTGCGAGGGAAGTGGTAAGACTCTGCGAAGAGGAAAAGGGTGATTTCACCTTCTCGTATGAGGACGACCTTTCTATCGAAGAAAAGATCGAAGCTATTGTCAAAAAGGTATATGGCGGCGATGGCATTAACGTTATGCCCAACGCCAAAAAGCAGATCAAAAAGCTTGAAGAGCTCGGCTTTGGTAAATGTCCCGTTTGTATCGCGAAAACGCAATACAGCTTTTCGGACGATGCAACCAAGCTCGGCGCACCCGAAGGCTTTACCGTTACCGTTAAAAACGTAAAGATTTCTGCAGGCGCAGGATTTATAGTTGTCCTTACGGGCGATATTCTTACAATGCCCGGTCTTCCCAAAGTACCTGCGGCAGAAAGAATCGACGTTGATGAAAACGGCGTTATTTCGGGATTGTTCTAAACTAAATAATAAAATTAAAACACCTGCTTTTCCAAAAAGCGGGTGTTTTTTTGCGCAAAAAGCAAAAGACAATATTCGTAAAGCAAAGAAAACTGACTTAAAATAGGGAATAAGACGCTAATTATTTTCAATCTCGCGAAAATGCTCGTGATTTTCTTCGTTTCGCCGAAAATGCATACGTGTAATATTGATATTGCTCGCCCAAAATCGCTGTGAATACAGCGATTTCTTTCTTTTTACCGACACCCGAACACTCGTTCGTTGACATAATGTTAGAAAAATTTACGGCATAACACATATTCTGATAGTGTAAAATGTCGAAAAGCCTTGAAAATAAAGGGTTTTTGCGTTTGTCAAAATGACGAAAGGTAATAAAAAATCAAACATAATTCAATGGAACAATTTTTTGCCGCACTTGATTTTTAAATAGCTATTATGTATAATAAGTGTAAGTTTTAGGCTAAATGTGGTAATTCGAGGAACAAAATCCCAAAATTACGAAAAAATCGAGCGAAAGGGGGAAGACGAATGTTCATTGGCGAATACCGACATAATATCGACGCCAAGGGGCGTTTGATGCTTCCCGTTAAATTCCGCGAAAAGCTCGGAGAGGAATTCATTTTCTCACGCGGATTGGATAAATGCGTTTGCATTTACCCGGTTGAAGAATGGAAAAACTTCACCGCAAAGATCGAAGAATTACCCGTTGCAAGAGAACGCCACGTTCGCCGCTACTTTTTCTCCGGCGCGTGCGAGGGTACACCGGACGGACAGGGAAGAGTAACGCTTACTCAAACCCACCGTGAATTTGCAAACCTTAAAAAAGAGGTTGTTATTGTCGGTAACTGCACCCATTTGGAAATATGGTCTGCCGACGAATGGGATAACGAACAGCAAAAGGTCACGAATGTGGATGTTATTCAGGACCTTATAGAATTGGGGTTCTAAAATGGAATTTTCGCATATTTCGGTGCTCCTCCACGAAACGGTCGATTCTCTTAATATTAAAAAAGACGGCATATACGTCGATTGCACGCTTGGCGGTGCAGGGCATACCTCGCTTATACTTTCTTACCTTGGTGAAAACGGTAGGGTGATAGGTATCGACCGCGACGACGATGCGCTCAATAATGCAAAAGAAAAGATTAACGACCCCCGACTTATCACGGTTAAAGATAATTTCGAAAATATAAAAAATGCCGTTAACGGTGCGGGATATGAAAAGGTTGACGGTATTTTAATGGACCTCGGCGTGTCCTCGCATCAGCTTGACGTTGCAGAGCGCGGTTTTTCTTATATGAAAGACGCTCTGCTTGATATGCGTATGGATCAAACCTCACCCCTTACCGCATACGAGGTTGTGAACGCCTATCCCGAACGCGAGCTTGCGCGGATTCTCCGCGATTACGGCGAGGAACGCTTCGCGGCGAAGATCGCTTCCCGAATTTGCACTGCAAGAGCGAATGCGCCAATAAAAGCTACACTCGAGCTTGCCGAAATAATAACCTCGGCAATACCGCAAAAGTTTCGCTACGAGGGTGGTAACCCTGCGAAAAGAAGCTTTCAAGCAATAAGAATAGAGGTAAACGGCGAGCTTGATTGTATTCCTAAGGCGATTGATGAAGGTGCGGAAATGCTTAATGTCGGCGGAAGAATGTCGATAATAAGCTTTCATTCTCTCGAAGACCGACTTGTCAAAAACGGATTCCAAAAGCTTGAACGCCCCTGCACCTGCCCGTCGGACTTTCCGATCTGTGTATGCGGCAAAAAGCAGGCGGTTAAAATAATCACTAAAAAACCCATCCTCCCGTCCGAGGAGGAATTACAAAATAATTCAAGATCTCACAGCGCAAAGCTGCGAGTCTGCGAAAAGGTATAAAAAGGAAAGGTGTAAAATGCAGGAACAAAGAACTACTTCGGTTACAAAAATGAACGCTCCGCGAAATATGAAGAATAACGGTGCATCCAATACAAAAAGAACGTCCGCTGTCGTTAAAAGCGGAAACAAATCGGTTTCTGCAAAGCGCGCTTCCAACTTGCGTGCGGTAAGAACACCCAGCATAGTTAACGTTAAGAAAAAGGACAAGGCACCGTTTCCTTGGTCTATTGTAGTTGTAGCGGCTATTCTTACCGGTCTCTTCCTCTTTATGATGATGAACTATGCAGAGGTCGATAAATATCGCTCTGAAATCACCGAGCTTAACAATAAGCTTGCTTCTATGGAAAAAACGCAGGACGAGCTCGAGGTAACCTTGAGCAATAAATACGATATCGGCGAAATCGAAAAATACGCAACCGAAGAATTGGGTATGACCAAAACCATTCCCGAAAGCAATATTCACATAATCACTACCGAACAGGAAGATAAAACAGAAATGCATTCCTATGACGACGGTGAAGAAGGCGGCTTCGGCTTCCTGCTTACGGGCTTCGGTGAAGTAATACGCGATTTTCTTAATTAAAACAACAAAATTTAATTAAATCACTATACATTCCGAAAATGATGTGATATAATGATTTGGTATTAATTTTACATCTCGGAATATATTTATACAAAAGGGTAACGAGGTAAAATTCTCATTACCCATTTGTCATATCAAAAGGAGTATTTCTATGTCAGGCGCAATAAAAAAATTCACACCCTCGGGAAGCGGACGTGTTGCAGTCGTTCGCGGCCGCATTGCGCTCATAGTAATACTTGTGTTTATGCTTTTGCTTTGCGTGCGCTTTGCCTATCTTCAGCTTATCGACCCGAATGATTACCGTACCGCCGCTTTGGATCAATATACCAGCTCGGTAACCATACCTGCAAAACGCGGCTCGATATATGCAAACGACGGCACGACCGAGCTTGCAGTAAGTGCAACCGTCTATAATTGCTTTATCTCTCCTGCCGACATTAAAAAAATGGCAGAGGAAAGCGAGGATACCTCGACTCCTATCACCCGCGAACAGCTTCTCGATAACGTTGCCGACGGTCTTTCTCGCATACTTTCGGTCGAAAAATCCGAAATAGTCACAAAAGGAAACCGCACCAATTCCAAATATCAGGTAATTAAAAAATTTCTTACCGAAACCGAAGAAACCGCAATACGCACCTTCATTTCCGAAAATAACTACCAAACGATAATACACCTTGAAGAAACCACAAAGCGTTATTACCGTTACGGCTCGTTTGCATCTCAGCTTCTTGGCTTTACAGGCTCGGATAACCAAGGTCTTTCGGGCTTGGAGCTTGCTTATGACGAATATCTCGCGGGGGTGGACGGCAGATCGGTAAAGGCGGCAGACGCATACGGCAACGAACTCGATTCGGGTATAGGCTCTACCTATATCGCCGCAACAAACGGCTTGAATGTTGTAACAACTATCGACTGGACTATCCAAAATACCATCGAAAAGTATATCGAGCAGGCTTATCGCGAGCATAGCCCTAACGGTAAGATTACCTGCATCGTTATGGATGTAAATAACGGCGAACTGCTCGGCTCTGCAATATATCCGTCGTACGACCCCAATAACTATAATGAGCTGTCGTCTATATATCAAGAAAAATACGATGCTTTTGTAGGCACAGAGGAAAAGCGTTCCGAATATCGTTCAGAGCTGTTTTTCGATATGTGGAACAATTCGATAGCATCGTGGACATACGAGCCCGGCTCTACCTTTAAAATTATTACCAGCGCGATGGCGCTCGAAGAAGGCACTATCAATTACGAAACAAGTAACTTCAACTGTGTCGGCGCAACCGTTGTTGCGGGAACCGAAATCCATTGTCATAAAACCTCGGGACATAGCAACCAAACCTTTACCGAGGCAATAGTCAATTCCTGTAACCCCGCGTTTATCCAAATCGGCGGAACGATAGGAACAAGCCTTTTCAAAAAGTATTTTGAGGAATTTGGATATACCCAAAAAACCGGAAGCGACATTGTCGGTGAAACCACATCGATATACTACGATACATATAATACACAGTTTGCAACCCTTGAACTTGCCGTATATTCCTTCGGTCAGACGTTTAAGGTAACACCGCTTCAGCACATTCGCGCCGTTTCTACCATCGCAAACGGCGGCAAACTCGTTGTTCCCCATTCGGTAAAATCGCTTGTCGATGACGACGGAAACGTAGTAAAAACCTTTGAATACGAAAATGACCGTCAGGTGGTTTCTTCCGAAACCTGCGAAAAAATATTAAAATCTCTTACTAACTCGACAAAAAACGCTTCTGTTTCGGGTTATAACGTTGTTTCGAAAACGGGTACCTCGCAGAAGCAGGATACCGTAAGACCTAACGACTACGTTTCGTCTTGCGTTACCTTTGCGCCTGCGGAAGACCCCCAGATAGCAATTCTCGTTCTGGTCGACGATCCTACCTCGGGACAGTATTTCGGCTCTGCCGTTGCCGCTCCTATCGTAGGTAATATACTTACCGAAGTTCTCCCGCATTTGGGTATAGCACCCAACACCTCCGAGGACGAAAACTTCAATGTACCCGATTACGCGGGCAAAACTGTTACCGAAGTTAAAGCACTTCTTGAAGCGGCAGGCGTTAAATGCGTCGTTCGCGGCGAAGGCGAAGTTGTTGTTAACCAGCTTCCTTCTAAGGATACGGTTATCACCAAAAACGGCGTTGTTGTTCTTTATACCGAGGGTGCAGAAATAAGCGCGAACGTAAAAGTACCCGACCTGCTCGGCAAATCCCCGACAGCCGCTATCAAAGCACTCGTAAACAGCAATCTCAACGTATCTGTAAAAGGTATATTCAACGGCGATTACACCAACTGTAAAGTTGTTGCACAGTCTGTTGCTGCTGGCGAATACGTGTTGCCCGGTACGGTTATCGAACTCGAATTCTTATACGAGGAAGCAATACAGTAATGAATTTTACTTTAAAGTATATTTCGGATATCTGCGGAAGGCTTTCGCCTTCTGCAAATCCCGAACGTGTAATAGAAGGCTTCTTTACCGACAGCCGTACGCCCGATACTAATAAGCTCTTTCTTGCGTTGCGCGGCGAACGTGTCGACGGTAACAGCTTTGTTCCCGAGCTTCTTTCAAAGGGTTGCGCGGTAATGACAGATAGGGAAGAAAACCTCCAATATTCAGGTGACTGCATTTACGTTCACGACGTAAGAACGGCTTTGCGGGCTTTGGCAGAGCATTTTCGTATAAACGAATTGCGAGAAGTTCCCGTAGTCGGTATAACCGGCTCTGTTGGCAAGACTACCACGAAGGATATGGTGGCAATCGCGCTGTCTGCGGAAAAGGCGGTGCATAAAACCATTGGAAACGCAAACAGCCAAATCGGTCTGCCCCAAACGATTCTTGCCACACCGCCCGATATAGGCTGTGCGGTTGTAGAGCTTGGTATGTCCGAAAAGGGCGAAATGGAACGTATCGCACGTTCTGCACGCCCGGATATTTCGGTAATAACGAATATCGGCTATTCACATATCGAAAATCTCGGCACGCGTGAAGCTATACGCGACGAAAAGTTAAAAATCGCATCCTCCTCGAAGGAAGAAAGCCTTCTGATTTTAAACGGCGACGAACCTCTGTTGCGTGAATATGACCACGGCAAAAAGCGGGTTTGCTTCGTTTCATATAGTGATAGTTCCTGCGATTGCTATACAAAGGATATTTCCGAAACCGAATTAAGCGTAAGCTTTACGGCGGTTATATACGACCTATCGGTTAACGTCCGCTTAAACGTTCGCGGTAAGCATTTTGTAATAAACGCTCTTTTTGCTCTTGCAACGGCTTATCATCTCGGTCTTGACATCGAAGCTTCCGCAAAAACACTTGCAGAATATGAAAGCGACGGCAAGCGTCAGTATATCTATGAATCAAACGGACATACCGTCATTTCGGATTGCTATAACGCTTCTCCCGAATCGATGGAAGCGGCTCTTTCGGTACTAAAGAGCGCAAAGGGCAGAAGAATAGCCGTGCTCGGCGATATGCTCGAGCTCGGGGAGGAGTCCGAACGCCTGCACAGACAGGTTGGGGAATACGTCAACGGAAGTGCGGATATACTTGTAACCTACGGCGATTTGGCAAAGCATATTGCCGCAACCGCAACCGATGTCGAGATACATTCGTTTTCTCTCGACGAAGCAGAAGCGTTGATAACGTTTTTGAACGAGCTTGTAAAAAACGGCGATACCGTTCTTTACAAAGCAAGCAACGGAATCAGGCTCAATAGGTTTATAGTTTAAATTAAAAGAGGTGCGCAATGAACATATATCTGTTGTTCGGTATTTCAGCCGCAGTCGCTTTCGCTATCGGAGTGGTTCTCTATAAAATTTTTATACCTCTGCTCCGCAAGGTTAAGCTCGGTCAAAAAATTTTAGAAATCGGTCCCTCTTGGCATAAGTCAAAGGAGGGAACACCCAACCTCGGCGGTTTGATATTTATATTCGCAATGATCGTTGCGGTTATTGTTGGCTTTGTTTGTCTTGAAGTCTATTTCGTACCCAATAACGGCGTGTTCCGAAAAGGCTTTACCGCAACCCTTATATTCCTTCTGTTCGCGCTTTCGCAGGGCGTTATCGGATTTGTCGACGATTACGTAAAGCTCTTCAAGAAGCGTAATAAGGGGCTCAGCGCCACCCAAAAGCTCATTCTTCAGTTCTTTACAGCGGGCGCCTTTCTCTTTGCAAGAGCGTATTTCCTCGGCGCAGATACAGCAATAACCACCCCGTGGGGTAGTCTCGAGCTTGGCATATTCTATTATGTAATAATGCTTCTTGCTGTCGTATATATTATAAACTGTGCCAACCTTACCGACGGGATCGACGGCTTGGCAGGAAGCATTGCCTTTATTATCGGTATAATGCTTCTTCTTTACGGCGTCGACTATGTACATAGCACATCGAACGTATATGGCGAATATTTCACCGTTGCCGTAGCTTCGCTTCTCGGCGCGCTTCTTGCGTTTCTTGTTTTCAACTTCCACCCTGCAAAGATATTTATGGGCGATACGGGATCTCTCTTCCTCGGCGGCTTTATTGTGGGCGCTGTAATGGATACGGGCAATGAATTTGTCCTTATTCCTATTACTTGCATTTGGATTATCGAAGGACTTTCGGTAGTTCTTCAGGTATTTTCCTTCAAGGTGTTCGGAAAGCGCATATTCAAAATGAGCCCGATACACCACCATTTCGAAAAATGCGGTTGGAGCGAAGTGAAGATTGTTTTCGCCTTCTCGCTTGTAACCGTCGCGTTTTCTGTTCTTTCTTATTATTTGCTTTTATACATATAAATAAAAAAGGAATGTTATTATGACCTCTAATCAAAACGAACAAACGGTAGCGTCTGCGCCCGAAAAAAAGAAAAAGCGCAACGTTCAGGTAAACCCAAACCGAATATACCGCTTGATCGGTGAGGTCGACCGTCCGATGCTCATCGTAATTATCGCGCTTGTTTGTATCGGCTCGGTAATGATATTCTCGGCATCGTATGCCGTGGCAGACAGTCGCTTTGGCGATTCCTATTACTTTGCGCGCTCGCAGGTCCGCTGGGTAATTATCGGTCTTACGGTAATGGCGTTAATCGCCCGCTTCCTTGATTACCGTGTGTTAAAGCGTTTTTCATACATAATTTACGCTGTTGCACTCGGTTTGAACTACCTCGTTCCCTTTTTCGGTAAAACAAATAAAGGCGCGACGCGCTGGTTTGTTATCTTCGGCATCGAATTTCAGCCCTCCGAGCTGTTAAAATTCGCACTCGTTCTTGCTTGTGCTACCTATATCAGTAACCACGCAAGTGAAATGAAAACGCTTCGTAAAGGCGCACTTCCGCTCTTACTGCTCACTCTGCCTGCCGCGGGCGCAACCCTTATGCAGAGCCACCTTTCCGCAACCATAATCATTCTTATACTTATGGTCGTAATGATGTGGCTTTCGGGCTTAAAGGGCTTCTATTTCGGCGCAGTCATTGGCGCGGGCACAGTTGTCGGCACCTTTTTCCTCACGGTTGGACGTGGAATTCTTGCAAAAATAGTACCTCACGCCATAACCCGTCTTGATATGTGGCAAGATCCGTTTTCGTATATGTCACCCGAAACAGGCGGTGCGGGCTGGCAGCCTGCCCAATCGCTCTATGCTATTTCCTCGGGCGGATTCTGGGGGCTCGGCTTGGGTCAAAGTAACCAAAAGCACGGCTATCTTCCCGAACCGCAAAACGACTATATTTTTGCAATTTTGAGCGAAGAACTCGGCTTTTTCGGGGTGGTTTGCGTAATTGCGCTTTTTGGCGTGCTTGCGTACCGCGGCTACTGCATTTCTAAAAACTCCCCCAACCGCTTCTGTTCGCTTCTTTCCATGGGCATAACAGCACAGATAATAGTTCAGGTGCTTTTAAACCTTGCCGTTGTTACCAATACCTTTCCGAGTACGGGTATAAGTCTGCCGTTCTTCAGCTACGGCGGCACTTCGCTTATTATTCTTCTTGCCGAAATGGGCATAGTTCTCTCGGTATCGCGTTATTCCTTCATAGAACAAGGCTGATCGAAAGGTGTATATTAATGAAAGTAATACTTTGCGGGGGCGGCACAAGCGGTCACGTTAACCCCGCGTTGAATATAGCAAAAACCATACAAAACAAATGTCCCGATACGGAAATAATGTTTATCGGTACAAAGCGCGGCATCGAAAGCACGCTTGTTCCCAAATTTGGCTATAAAATCGATTTTGTAGAGGTATCGGGCTTTTCGCGTAAGCTTACGCTAAAGAATATTAAAGCGGCGTGGCACGCACTTACATCTGTTTCAGAAGCGAAAAAGATAATTAAAAAATTCAAGCCCGACCTTGTTATAGGAACGGGTGGATACGTTTCTTGGCCTACCGTAAAGGCGGCTTCGAAGCTCGGCATCCCGACACTTATTCACGAACAAAACGCATTTCCCGGCGTGACCACCAAAATGCTTTCTAAATTTGCAAATAAGGTGTGCATTTCCTTTGCTGGAAGCGAAAAATTCTTCGATGAATCGGTGCATAATAAGCTTACATTAACCGGTAACCCTGTTATAATCGACGGAATGACACGCGCCGAAGCACGCAAAAGGCTCGGACTTTCCGAAAATGAACCTTACGTGCTTTCCTATGGCGGCAGTATGGGCGCCGATAAGATAAACGAGCTTTCGTTTGCGTTAATGGAATCGCTTTCTGTTCCTCAAAAAATACGCCATACGCACGCGATAGGCAGAGTTGGTCTTGAAAAATTTACTGCTATTGCAAAAGAAAAGGGCTTGCTCGATTGCCCTAATCTTTCTATCGATGAATATATTTACGATATGCCCGTGCATCAAGCGGCGGCAGACGTTATAATATGCCGTGCGGGCGCGATGACGCTTTCCGAGCTTGCAATACGCGGCAGAGCGGCTGTGCTTATACCAAGCCCTCACGTCACCGAAGATCATCAGTATAAAAATGCACGACTTATTGCCGATGCGGGCGCCGCTGTTGTCTTCCGCGAATCAGAAATAAGCCCCAAATTACTTACCGACACAGTTTCCGAACTGCTTTCTAACCCCAATAAACGCAAAAGAATGGAAGAAAGCGTAAAAAGCTTTGCTATGCCCGATTCTGTCGAACGCATAGTCGACGAAGCGCTTGCACTCGTAAAATAATTAAAATGAATTCAGAAGGGAAGTGGAATATATGGAACAGCAACGCTTTGTGCGTAAAAATACAACGATGTTCGATGCACAGCGCCGTCAGGAAAAAAAGCGTGCTCGACGCTCGGTATTCTATGTATTTCTCTTTCTTGCGGTTTCGCTTGTTTTTCTTGCCGTCTGTGTGGCTGTGTTCCTGAACGTAGAAAATGTTACCGTAAACGGTATAGAAAGATATAGCTACGAAGAAATTATGGAACACGTGCCTATAACCGTAGGCGAAAATATATATTCCTTTGATGCAGAAGAAATCGAAGCGAACATTATGCAGGCGTTGCCCTACGTTGGCGAGGTGCAAATCAAACGCGACCTGCCCACCACCGTCGTTATCGAGATTATCGAGAAGAAGCCTTATTACGCCGCTGAGCTCGCAGGCGATACCTATCTTATGTCTGCCGACCTTAAGGTGCTTGAAAAGCTACCCGATACCTCTGCAGAATCGACAGGTCTTGCAACGCTTTCGCTTACAAGTGTTCGAAGCTGTATTGTCGGAAACGCTCTTGAATTCGTCGATGAACGAACTACCGATGCGCTAAACGAGCTTTACTCCTGCTTCGAGGCGAATTATATCGAAACAAAAATAAGAGGCGTAGACGTTCGTTCAAGATTTGATATTTATATCGATTACGACAATCGTTTCGAGGTTTATCTCGGCGATACCGATAATATCGATATAAAAATACGCTTCCTCGTCGGCGTTATCGAGGAGCTCGGTGACGGCTCAAAAGGTAAGATAGATATCTCCGATCACCGTGAAGCGGCGGTTGCGCTGTCTTAAAAACCGTAAAAACGCAAATAAATATTAAAAAAATATAAAAAATCGCACTCTTTTTAAAGAAAAACGAAAAAAACTCTTGCATTTCAAGAGAAAACATATTATATTATATTATGAATGAAAATAAGATATAAGTTTTTGGAGGTTCAAAATGCAAAATATGATCGAAGATCCCAATAAAGTGATTATTAAGGTCATCGGCGTCGGCGGTGGCGGCGGTAACGCGGTTAACCGTATGATTTCCTCTATCGACGCAGCGGATGTTGAATTCATCAATGTCAATACCGATACTCAGATTCTCATTAAATCCAGCGCACCCACCAAAATCGCTATTGGCGACCGTATCACCAAGGGTCACGGCGCAGGCGCAAATCCCGAACTCGGCGAAAAAGCGGCTGACGAATCCATCGAAGAAATTACCGAAGCTATCAAGGGTGCGGATATGGTATTCATCACCGCAGGTATGGGAGGCGGAACCGGTACAGGTGCAGCTCCCGTTATCGCGAAGATTGCTAAGTCTCTCGATATCCTTACCGTTGCGGTAGTTACCAAGCCCTTCCTTTTCGAAGGTAAGAAGCGCATGATGCAGGCAGAAGCAGGTATCGAAAAGCTTGCTGAAACTGTTGACTCGCTTATCGTTATCCCCAATGAAAGACTTAAGCTCCTCACCGATAAGAAGATCACCTTCCTCAACGCATTCCAGGAAGCAGATGACGTTCTCCGCAAGGGCGTTCAGTCTATCTGTGATCTCATTACCGTTGAAGGTGTCATCAACCTCGACTTTGCTGACGTTTCTGCTGTTATGTCCAACGCAGGTCTTGCACATATGGGTGTTGGCTCCGCTAAGGGTAAGGATAAGGCAGAACAGGCTGCTAAGATGGCTATGTCCAGCCCGCTCCTCGAAACCAATATCAGCGGCGCAAAGGGTATCGTTGTTCAGATCATCGGTTCTCCCGATATCGGCCTCGACGAAATCGATTCTGCTGTTGCTATGATCACTACCGAAGCACAGCCCGATGCAACCATTATCTTCGGTGCGGCTCTTGATGCTACCCTTGAAGATGAAATGCGTATCACCCTTATCGCTACCGGTTTCGATGCAGATAAGAAGAATGCTGACGTTCGCCGTCAGATGGCTGCTGCTGAAGCTGCACAAAAGGCTGCTGCTCCCGAAGAAGCACCCAAGGATTCCAACTCTGATATCGATGATATCCTCAGCATGCTCAACAAGAGATAAATTAAATATTAATGAAAATTCGCCGATTTGCTTCGGCGAATTTTTTTCACTTTAAAATTTAATTCGCGCAATCAACGCTTGATTGACATCAAGGTATAGCGGGTGTATAATAATATCAGCAACAAAAAAGGAGAAGTAAGTATGAAGCTTAACGAGAATATCAAAGCCTTGCGCGAGGAGCTCGGTATGACACAAAGCGAGCTTGCAGAAGCCTTGTTTGTAACACCGCAATCGGTTTCGCGTTGGGAAAAGGGGCTTGCGTACCCCGATATAGAAAAGCTTCCTCAGCTTTCCCAAATATTCGGCGTAAGCGTAGATGAACTTCTCGGCGTTGCTCCCTCGACGACCTATGCACTGACCAGAAAGCTCATAACGGCACGTGAAAAGGAAAGGGCAGGTACACCTCAAGATAAGCTTGAATACTTAGGACTTTTGGAAAAATGCTTTCAAAGCAGGTCGCATCTGTTTCTTTGCGAATATTTAAACGCCGCAAGACGTCTTAAAGATGAAATGATTATTCCCGAGGAGAGGTTCATAGAGATATTCGAAAACGTCAAAAGTCGACTTTCTGAAATTCAGCTTCCGCAAAGGAACAGAATACTCACAAATATCGTTATAAACGAAAGTGAGGAAAGACTTTCGGAATGGAAAAGCTTTATTACTGACGATAACAATTTTGCCTGCTGGCACGATTTGCTGCTGTTCAGGTATTTCGTAAACGGCAAAGAGCCTGAATGGAGCTTGCAACGGGCTGAGGTGCTGTTTCAGGATATTTCGAAAATACTCTACCTTATGAACCATAAAGGCTCACCCTCCTCGCTCGAGTTTCTGCACGGAAAATATGATACGGTGGAAACCTGCTTGGCGGTAAAACGTGTGATCGACGTTTTTTCGGTACGTGATGATGATATTTTTATTTCCAACCGTATAAATGCCGAAACATGCCTTGCGCAAACCTATATTAATAAAGGTAATTTCGAGCAGTTCGGCGAATCGTTAAAGCGTTTAAAGGTTCTTTTAACAGTGTCGCGTAACTTGGTTGGCGAAAAGGTCTGGGGGTCTACCGAGCTGTTCAAGGGCTATGGCTTTGAATACGGCATAGACCGCTTTTCAAACGATTACTTCAATATCGAGGTTTTGCTCGAAATTGAGCCATGTACAAACTATAAAGATGAACCGATAATTAAAGAATTGCAAGAGTTTATAAGCTTCAACCGCGGCTCTGTCGACCCCTTTTGCAACATCGACTACAAGGAACGCAAGATTTTTGAGCAGCTGTTGGGTGCGGCAAAAAGAAAATGCAAGAATTTAAAATTAAAGGAAAACCAATGCTTTTACGTTTTCGCCGCAATGACGGCAAAGGGCGCAATTTATGATTATGCGGTAGATATTTCCGACGGGAGCGCTCAAAAGGAATTCATTGAACTGTTGGAAAAGAACGGCGATTTGCAAATTCGCTTTATTGTCGGAATGCTGTACGATGCGTATAATGACGGCTGTGTAGAGCTTCCTTCGCATAAATTCCGTGAAATGCTTTGCGATCTTGATAAGCGTAATCTCGATACGAGAACGATATTGAACGGCAATTATTTCTACGTTGTAAAAACGTTCAGACAAACAATGCACCATAACGTACTTATAAAATACGAACAGTAAAATGAAAAGCACACAAGGTTACTTAATGCCTTGTGTGCTTTTTTTGTTTGCTTTATAAGTAATGAAGAAACGATACGTTTGATTTTAAAGCGTTGTCTGATATTCGAATTCGGCTTCTTTTTGATATTCGGAGATAATGGAATTGTTTATTGCGAATTCGTCGTTGCAAAGTTTTGCGCGTGCGAAGCTTGCTTTGCCGCACTGCAGGGCAGAAAGGATAGCATGGCCGCGAATAACAAAGTGAAGACCGTCCTTAAGTGCGATTTCAATCTGCTCGCCGTCGTCTGTTCCGAAAGGCTTGGTGGGGAAGAGAACGTAGGGCGAAAGCATCATATTCGTTTCGTTATATTCGCCGTTTTCGTATTTTTCTGCCTCAGAAACGATTGTTTCTGCAATTTGCTCGGGGGTTGCAGAGGTGGAATCTATAATAAGGTCGTAATTATTGTAATCGAAATTATCGACTCCGTAAATATCCTTAAAACGCTTGTTTTCCTCTAAACTGCGTGCAATAAGCATTTCGCGCGCTTCTTCTACGCTTTCGTATTTTTCCACGTTGCCTCTGTCGGCGGCTGTAACGCGTTTTGCGGCTACGGTGGGATCAACGTACATATACACCTTAAAAGTGTTTTCTGCGAAGTGCCAAGCCATTCTGGAGTCGTAAATGAGCTTGTCTCCCGCTCTCTCACGCGAAAGCTTTACAACCGCATCGTCGATAATATGGTCAAGCGACGGATCTTCCGACATACGCTTGTTCAATTCAAGCGTGGTTATTCCCATATCTGCGGCTACCTTGCGCTGAATAGTACCCGTGCTGTATATTTCATATCCGTATTTTTCTTTTAAAATGGCACAAACGGTTGATTTGCCGCTTCCTAATTTGCCGGAAAATGCTATCTGCATCTGTTTCACCTCGTTAGTTTGTTTTTGAAATTGATTATATTTTGATTATATATTTTAAATATCCGTATGTCAAGAATAAACATACCTCCCACGAAAAATGGGAGGTATAATTTTATATTTCTTTTTTTAGCATTAAATGGGGACAGTCCTGCTCATAATCGGTTTTTCCTGTGGAAATATATCCGATTTTTTCATAAAAGGGAACTGCCTGCATCTGCGAATGAATGTAAACGCTTACAGCATCGCCGAGCTTGTAATGGATTTTCCACTGAGTAATTACTGTTTCTGCGGCTTTTACTATTTCGGCGCCAATGCCTTTTTTGCGGTGTTCCTTTCGCACGGCGATCCTGCCGATCATATAATTTTGCTTGTCCTTAGTAATGATCCTGCAGGTTGCGACGGATTTTTCGCCGATAAACGCGACGAGATGCACGGAATCATTATCGTCAACGTCAAATTCTTCGATAAATCCTTGTTCTTCTACAAAAACCTCTTTGCGTATCTCAATCGCTTCAGCGGGAAGCTCGGTATATGCAACGATTTTAAAATCATTCATATATGGGATACTTTGAGCAAAGCTTGTCCACTTCGGAAATTATGTATTCGCGGCTGTTTTCAAGATCGGTTGCAGTAAGCTTGATAAGCTTTGCAATCGTCCTCATATCTTCTTCCTTGAATCCGCGCGAGGTAACTGCGGGAGTACCTACGCGAATACCGCTGGTGATAGTGGGCTTCTGAGGATCGTCGGGAATAGCATTCTTGTTAACAGTGATATGTACTTCGTCGAGATTGTGCTCGAGCTCCTTGCCGGTAACACCCATGCTACGAAGGTCGATAAGAAGCAAATGGTTGTCGGTGCCGCCCGAAACAAGGTCGAAGCCTTCTTCCTTAAGCGCGATTTCGAGCGCCTTTGCGTTCTTTACGATCTGTTCCTGATAAGCCTTGAATTCGTCGGTAAGAGCTTCGCCGAATGCAACAGCCTTCGCCGCGATAATGTGTTCAAGAGGACCGCCCTGCGTGCCGGGGAATATAGCCTTGTCGATCTGCTTTGCGTACTGTTCCTTGCAAAGGATAAGACCGCCTCTCGGACCGCGAAGGGTCTTGTGAGTGGTGGTGGTAACTACGTCTGCATAGGGAACGGGGCTGGGGTGCTGACCTGCGGCAACAAGACCTGCGATGTGAGCCATATCGACCATAAGTATTGCGCCGACCTTGTCTGCGATTTCTCTGCAACGCTTAAAGTCGATAACTCTCGGATAAGCGCTTGCGCCCACAACTATCATTTTGGGCTGGCATTCAACCGCGATAGCTTCCATCTTGTCGTAATCTATTCTGTGTGTTTCGGAATCTACACCGTAGGGCACAACATTGAAATACTTACCCGAAATGTTAACAGGCGAGCCGTGAGAAAGGTGACCGCCGTGAGCAAGATTCATACCCATAACAGTATCGCCGGGCTGAAGGAAGGCAAAGAACGTTGCAAGGTTTGCACTTGCACCACAATGCGGCTGAACGTTTGCGTGCTCTGCTCCAAAAAGCTTTTTAGCGCGTTCGATAGCTATGGTTTCTACCTTGTCTACCTCTTCGCATCCGCCGTAATATCTGCGTCCGGGATAACCCTCTGCATACTTGTTGGTAAGAATAGTACCTGCTGCAGCAAGAACGCCTTCGCTTACGATATTTTCGCTTGCAATAAGTTCGATGTTGCGCTTCTGACGCTTGAGCTCGCTGTCGATAGCGGAAGCAACCTCGCTGTCAACGCTGTATAAATATTCGATGTTTTTCATAAACACACCTCGTAATCAAATATACAATAGAATACCATAAATCGACTCTAAATGTATGAACAAATTGTAAATAACGCCCTTTTGCGCATAGAAAAGGTCTGCCCGAAAGCAGACCTTTTTTGTCATATTAACTATATGTCTTATTTAAAGGTTTCGAGAGTCTTCTCAAGATCACTTTCGACTACCGACTGAATGCTTTCAAGAGTAGAAGCAAAGGTCTGGGTGCCGCCGAATGCGATGCTGTTCATAAAGCTACCTATGGATTTCGTTGTGTCGGTCGAGCCGCCCCAGTTGTAAATGATACCGAGGTCATATACGCGTTCCGCGAAAATCTTATCGAGCATAGCTTCGCTTTCGTCGTCTCTGATCTTGCGGAGCTTAAGGATAACTTCAACGTATGCATCCTTGGTGGTGTCGGTAGAAGCTTCACACATTGCCTGCGCAACTATCGAGGACATTTCAGCGTCGGGCGCAGAAACGGGAATAGCCACCGAGGTAGCGTAAATAGTAGAAACAAGAGAGTGGTAGTTTTCCTGCTGTTCGTTGTACTTGGGAACGGGAAGAATACCGAAGTTGCAGTCATATTCGCCGAGGTCGATGATATCGATAATAGCCATCGCACGGAAAAGAGCGAGGTCGTTTGCAACAGATTCGGTAGCTGCATCCCAAACGCTCGAACCATCTGCAACAGCAGAGGTGTAGTACGAACCCGAGGTGTTATCGATCTGACCGGTTGCGGTAGTGTCGTTAACCAGCTCGAATATCTTGTCGAAGATGGGGAATGCGGTGGTTGCTTCGTCGATAATGGAAATGTAAGGAACGTCGTCGGCGTTCTTACCGGTAAGGGTGTGACCGGAGCCTACGTACATAGAAGTAACGAAGTTGTTATTGATAAGGAAGCCGTATCTGTCTTCGTGGGACATACCGGTTGTGCCGTCGATGTCGGCAGTAACCTTTCTTGCCATTTCCTGAAGCTTGTCGATAGTCCACTTGCCTTCGGTAACAAGATCATAGGGGTTTTCCATACCGTTTGTGTTTATAAGATCCTTGTTGAAAACGATTGCGTGCGTGCAGGCAAGCGAAAGAAGGCTTATGTCACCGGTGATGAAATAGTTCTTGTTGTTGATAGAAAGGCTCTCGGTTGCGTTGTTGTCCCAGCAGGGGTTTTGAAGATCGATATACTGCATATCGTTAAGGAGATAGAAGGAATCTTCAAGTGCAAGAGTTGCGGCATCGGTTATATAAGGCATTACGATGTCGTAATCTGCGGTGTTGGACATTACTGCGTTACGTACAAGGGTAACCATTGTCTGTTCGCTGGTGGTAGCAGCTTCTTCGATCTTAACATTGAATTTGTTTTCAACCATTTCGTTACGCTGCTTAACCTTGTCGTTAAGTATTTCGGGAGAGGTCTCGTGGTCGGTAATTTCTATCGACTGATAGTCGCCACGCCAGTCGCCTTCAACGAGAATGGTAACGGTATCGCCGCCGTAATCCTTGTCGGGAAGGGTAGAGAACAGCTCTTTTTTAGCCGAGGTGTCAGAAACAGTATTGCTTTCCTCAGTATCGCCGCCGTTGCAGGCAGAAACTGCCATAACGGTAAGGCAAAGCATAACAAGCAGGGCTAAAATACGTGTTGCTTTTTTCATATTTTTTCCTCCATAATTAATAGGACAAAAGGCTTTGCCCTTATTTCTTAACCGATATTATATCAAAATTTTACCGATTCGTCAAGAATTATTTGTGATATATTTTGACAAGCGGGAAATACTGTGATATAATAATGTGAATAAATGTTTCGGAGCGTATTTCAAATGTTCGAAAAATCAATTCAGGACCTTTCAATAGATTTTGTCTTAAAGCTCTTCGGCACGTTGGACGGAAATATCGAAAATATCGAAAACGCCTTTTCGGTTTCGGTTGTCGCGCGTGAAGGCGTAATTAAAATATCGGGCGAAAGCGCGAATGACGTAAACCTTGCCGCCTCCTGCATAGAACAGCTAGAGCGAGTAAGCCGCACCTCGGAAAGTATCGATGAAAATACGATAAACTATGTCATAACTATGGTGCGCGAGGAAAAGGAAAGCGAGCTCGGCGCAATATATAACGACTGCATTTGCCTTACAAATAAAGGCAAGCCGATTAAAGCAAAAACCGTCGGTCAGCAAAAATATGTTGATGCAATCAACAATAACACGATTGTTTTCGGTGTCGGCCCTGCGGGTACGGGTAAAACCTTTCTCGCGGTCGCTATGGCAGTTAACGCTTTAAAGAAAAAGCAGGTTTCTAAAATCGTTCTTACACGTCCCGCTGTCGAAGCGGGCGAAAAGCTCGGTTTTCTCCCCGGTGACCTTCAAAGTAAAATCGACCCCTATCTGCGCCCGCTTTACGATGCATTGGGCGAAATGCTTGGCAACGAAAGCTTCAAAAACTGCGGCGAAAAGGGGATAATCGAAATAGTACCCCTTGCGTATATGCGCGGCAGAACGCTCGATGATGCGTTTATAATCCTCGACGAAGCGCAAAACACCACCCCCGAGCAGATGAAGATGTTCCTTACACGTTTGGGTAACAACAGCAAAGCGATAATCACGGGCGATATAACGCAGGTAGACCTTCCTTACCTTCGCAAAAGCGGACTTGTAGATGCGCTCGAAATACTCGACGATATAAAAGGTATATGCATATTCAGGTTTACGCATAAGGATGTAGTAAGACACCCGCTCGTGCAGAAGATTATTCTTGCATACGAAAAGCGTAACCGCGAGCAGGGAAGCGATAAAGAAAATCCCCGCCGCCGCGAAGCCTTTAAAAGGAGACCCAAGGAATGATAAAAATATATTTTGACGTTCTTACCGAGCCTATTCCCAAGCTTTACGAAACGCTGATGAAAAGGGTAATACGCAAAGCCGTTACCGAGCATTACCCCGACCACCGCTTCGAGGTAAACGTTACCGTTTGCGATGATGAAACGATAAGGGAAATAAACAAAGAACACCGCGGCATCGATAAACCCACCGACGTTCTTTCTTTCCCGTTTCTCGATTTCGAAACACCCGAAGTATTAACACTTTTAGGCGATATCATCATCTCGCGCGATACGGCTTACCGTCAGGCAGAGGAATATGGCCATTCACCCAAGCGCGAATTTTGCTTTCTTGCCGCGCACTCCGCGCTTCACCTTCTCGGCTATGACCACGAAACCGAAGCCGAAAGGAAAGAAATGGAAGCAAAACAACGCGAAATACTCGATGAACTCGGAATAAAGAGGTAAATATGACAAAGACAGCATTTATAATGATAGCGGGCAAGCCCAACGTCGGCAAAAGCACGCTTTTAAACACACTTCTCGGCGAAAAGGTTGCAATCGTATCGCGTAAGCCGCAAACAACGCGTAACCGTATTACGGGCGTGCTTACAAAAGGCGAAAACCAGTATGTATTCACAGATACCCCCGGTTTGCATAAGCCCAAAACGCTTCTCGGCGAATATATGATGAAATCGGTCGGCAACGTTGCAGATTCCTCGGATATCGTTCTCTTCGTTATCGAAGCCTGCACCGAGCTCAACCCCAACGAGGTGTCTGCGCTCGATAAATATAACGCATCGGGTATGGACGTTATTCTTGTTATCAATAAAACCGACCGTGCGAATAAGGTTAAGCTCGCCGAACAGATAATGGAGCTTTCGAATCGCTATAAATTCCACGCCGTCGTTCCCATTTCGGCACTTAACGGCGACGGTGTTGAATATATTCTCGAAGAGCTCGAGCCGCTCCTTACGGAAAGCGTGCATTTCTTCCCCGAGGATTATATTACAGACCAACCCGAAAGAAAGATTTTTGCCGAAATAATACGCGAAAAGGTGCTGCGCCTTCTTGATGATGAAATACCCCACGGTGTTGCCGTTTCGGTAGAGGAATTCAAAGAAAAGAAGGGGCTTCTTTCGGTGCGCGCCGAAATTTATTGCGAACGTGAATCGCACAAGCGCATTATAATCGGCAAAAACGGCTCGATGCTTAAAAAGATAGGCTCGTATGCCCGTGAAGATGCCGAAGCCATTTTCGAAACCAAGGTGTTTCTTGACCTTTGGGTAAAGGTAAAGGAAAATTGGCGTGACCGCCCCTCCTTCCTTTCGGATTTTGGATTCAAGGACGAGCTTGAATAATGCGTCATAAAGTCAAGGGTATCGTCCTGCGCGAAACCCCTAAAGGCGAAACGAGCAAGCTGCTTACCGTGCTGACCTCCAATCTTGGTGTTATAACGGTGAATGCAAAGGGTGTTCGTAGGCTTACATCGCCCTATCTTAAATGCTCGCTGCAGTTTGCCTTCTCCAATATGCTTTTATACGAAAAAAACGGCTTCTATACCTTAACGGAAGCCGCCCTTGTTGCGGATTTTTATTCCCTGCGTGAGGATATAAAGGATTATTCTCTTGCCTGCTATCTCTGCGAAGCGGCTTCGGCTTTTGCTGTCCCCGGTGAAGAATCGGGAAACATATTAAGATTGCTTCTTAATTCTCTTTATGCACTTGAAAATAAGCTTTCCGAACGAAAGCTTATAAAAGCCTGCTTCGAGCTTCGCCTTTGTGCCGAATGCGGATTTCTTCCAGAAACCGATTGCTGTGCCGAATGCGGCGATGTAATTCAAGGCGCCGACTTTTTGTTTCACGTAATCGGCGGAATTTCGCTTTGCCGTAGCTGTGCTTCAGCGAACGACGGTTACATTCTCCTTCCGCCCGCAGTCGGAAAAGCGATAACGCATATTACCGAAAGTGAGCTTTCACGCTTCCTTTCGTTTCGTATAAGCGAAAACGATCAGGCGGTGCTTGCGCAGGTTGCCGAACGCTTCCTGCTTGTGCGCGCCGAAAGGGGATTCAAAACCCTCTCCTTTTATAAACACTGTGAGGAACTTCAATGAAAGGCTTTAATAAAGCAAAAACAATACTTGAATACGATAAAATAATAAATTACGCCGCGTCCTTTGCAACAACCGCTTCGGCAAAGAAAAAGCTTTCCGAAACCGTTCCCGAAACCGATGCGGTGATAATATCGCGCCTTTTGGATGAAACCGAGCAGGCTCTCGACCTGCTTGTTTTAAAGGGCAAGCCGACATTTTCCGCACCCGAAGGGGTAATAGATTCTGCAGACCGTGCAGAAAAGGGTGCGATGCTCACCCCGCCCGAGCTTTTAAATGTCGCATCTATGCTCCGCGCGGTAAGCTATGTTAAAAAGTATCCGGAAGGCAAGGACCTTCCCGCGCTTTATCCCTATTTTTCAACGCTTACCGAATCTCGCGCTCTTGCCGAGGAAATCGATATGAAGATAATCGGCGAGGATACGATAGCCGACGATGCATCGCCCGAGCTTTACCGTATCCGCCGCGATATCCGCCGTGCGGAAGACAACGTGCGAACAATACTCGCAAACCTTACCACGGGCGAAAATTCAAAATACCTGCGCGATGCTGTTGTAACAATCCGTTCGGGCAGATACGTAATACCCGTCCGCTCCGAGCATAAAAACGAAATCAAGGGCTTGGTGCACGATTCCTCTGCATCGGGGCAAACCCTGTTTATCGAGCCTATGGCGGTTATCGAAGCAAACAATAAGCTTCGTGAGCTTAAAGGCAGAGAATCCGAGGAAATCGAAAAAATTCTTTACGACCTCTCGTGTAAGGTCGCGTCGGTGGCAAACGTTATCCGTGTCGACTTCAAGGCGATGACCGACCTCGACGTTATATTTGCACGCGCTTCCTATTCTTCCGATATTTCGGGAATACGCCCTAAAACCGATGCGAAATCGATTCGCCTTGTTCGCGCTCGCCACCCGCTTATACCAAAGAGTAAGGTCGTTCCCATTTCCGTCGAATTCGGCGAAAAGGATAACGCTCTTATTATCACGGGTCCGAACACGGGCGGTAAAACCGTCACGCTTAAAACCTTGGGACTTCTTTCGCTTATGGCGCAAAGCGGTCTTTATATTCCTGCCGATGACGGTAGCTCGCTCCCCGTTTTCAACGGCGTTCTTGCCGATATAGGCGATGAGCAAAGCATTGAGCAATCGCTTTCTACCTTCTCGTCGCACATGGTGAACGTCGTTTCTATCTTAAAGGAATGCGGCAAGGGAACGCTCGTCTTGTTCGACGAGCTTGGTGCGGGTACCGACCCCACCGAGGGCGCGTCGCTCGCTATCGCAATTTTGGAGCGCGTTCGCGCTTCGGGAGCAATAGTCGCGGCAACCACCCATTATTCCGAAATAAAGATTTATGCGCTCGATACCGAAGGTGTGCTTAACGCCTCTTGTGAATTCGATTTAGCAACGCTTAAACCCACCTATCGCCTAATAACGGGCATCCCCGGCAGAAGTAACGCCTTTGAAATATCGCTACGCTTGGGTATGGACGAAAGTGTTATCGCACGTGCAAAGGAATTGCTTGCCGACGATAATATCCGCTTCGAGGACGTTATCGTTCGCTTGGAGGAAACCGAGCAGGACCTTCGCAAGGAACGCTCGGAATCCGAACGCGCCCGCGCCGAAGCACTTAGAATACGCGAACAAGCCGAACGCGAGGCAAGGGAATTAAAGGACCGCGCCGAAGCCGAGCTCGACCGCGCTCGCGCGCAGGCACAACGCATACTCGATGCCGCAAAAAAGACAAGCAATCAGGTCTTCGAGGAGCTCAACGAGCTCAAAAAAGCCGACGCAAAACGGCTTGAACTCGCACGTATCGAGGAAGCGCGCAAGGCTGTCCGCCAAAACCTTAAGGATACCTCTGCTCAAATTTCGGATATAGAGGAATTCGAGGTAGAAGAAGAAAATTACACGCTCCCGCGTCCGCTTCAAATAGGAGATAAGGTCCTTCTTGCCGATATCGGTAAGGAAGCTGTGGTAAAAAGCATTTCGGGCGATACCGTTTTCTGCGCTATGGGAAGGTTGGAAACAAAGACAAATATCAAAAATATCCGCCTTCTTGCCAACGCCGCCGCTGTCGAAAAGCAGAAAAAGGAAAAGGGCAAGGCGCAATATACCCATAGCGTTTCCGCTGTCAAAAACGAAATCGACGTTCGCGGAAACACGGGCGACGACGCTTGGTTTATCATCGACCGTTATCTCGACGATGCAATTCTTGCAGGCCACGAAACCGTTTACGTTATCCACGGTAAGGGCACGGGCGCACTCCGCGCGGCACTCTGGCAGTTCTTCCGTCAGGATAAAGCCCGCATACGTACCTTCCGCTCGGGCAGATATGGCGAAGGCGATTTGGGTGTAACCGTTCTCGAACTCAAAATCAAAAAGTAAATGTCAAAAAGGTTTTCCGCTGTTACGGAAAGCCTTTTTTCGCTAAAAAAGCATTGAAATCTCTTCAAAGCCTTGCAAAATACTTGCAAACACTCTAATAAAATAGTATAATGAATGCAGAAGAAATCGAAAGAAATGTATAATTGATATGAATGAAAACATAAAAAGCAAAATCTACTTTGATGAGGTGTATTTATGAATACTGATATACCGTTGATTATATACTTAATGATCTATCAGGTGGTTGGTTTTGTTTGTTTTTCTTCTAAATCCATTAAGGACTTTGGGCTTGATAATTGCGGCATTAAATACGTGCCGATAAAACGCAAGTGGATCAGAAAAATATTCAGGACAAGGCAACCCAGCATTCCTGCGTTTTACTTTTTTGATTTATTTGTAGTATTCGTATATATTTTGTATGTGCCGATATCAATTATATTGTATATATGTTCGGGCTACGATGGCAATGTGTCTGATGTGCTTTTAAAAATCTCGGCTTGTTGGGGTTTAATCAATATGTGCACCGTTGCTCTTGTTACCGGATATTATCAATATAGACGTTATCGCCACAGAAAAAAGGTGCTCGAAGAAAGCGGCAATGCGGAACGCGAGAGAATAAGAAAAGAAAATGCTTTAAAGAGAGAGGCGGAAAGGAGCAAGTCATACCGCCGTAATCGTAAAGAAATCAAAAAGAGACTAAAGGAATTAAAACAATCAAAGAAAAATAACTAGCGCCGTAGTGGAAAAATATATCTCCTGACAGAAAGGTTTTCCTTTGTTGCTTACGGTGATATTTGGAAAGCCGTTAAATAACGAGGTATTTATTATGAATGAAAACAAATACAAAGAAGCAAAAGAAATCTTTATGAAGTATGATGGTAGCGCTTTCCACATGGCTCGTGATGAAATATACGACACCTATAAAAAATATGAAGTTCCCAAAGCATTAGAGGAAAAATGGTTGCAAGAGTTGAAGGGGATACATCGTAACGGCTTTTTGCAAGAAAACAATGCTTCTCGCAAATTTGATGAGTTTAGCAGTTATGGTGAAATTATAGTGCGTTTAGCAGACCGTAACGGTCTTTTGGATATGCTTCGATATGTACAAGAAAATGCCGCGAAGCTTGACTCTTTTACGCTAATACTGTTTGTCGATGAAGTTATATTCGTTTTAAACGAACTTCGAGAAAAACTCTGCGCGGGAGGCTACGGCACGGTATTTAAAGTTTACAAAACCTCAAAGACAATACTCGAAGCTGCGCTCCAAAAACCGATTTGGATAGCTCCGGAGCATATTAAGAGCATGACTTCAGAGTTTTGTAACGAAGAAATCGTTGTTGAACGAATGAAGGATACGTTGAACACGATAAATAAAAAACGCGGTATTCGTTGGGCTGTCAGATCGTTTATAGAGTTCTTTAAAGTGAAGTGATTGAATCGAATCAATCGAAGCAAAGAAATACAAAGCGGTAAAAACAACGCAAAAATTTCAATAAAAGGGAAAAAAGATGGAAAAGCAATTTTGGGCACTGTTTTATTTATCGTTAATAGGGCTAATATTAATTTGCGTACTGCTAATAGTATCAATTGTATTTGCAAAACGAATATTTTTACAAAGAAAATACGGTTCGGTTCTTTTAGTTGTTTCCGTTTGCGCTCTTCTGTTATTTGTATTTTTGACCACCAAACATTTTATTGAATGTTATAGAGATTTATCATACGTAACAAGCGAAACTTATATCGAAGAAGAATGCAAAGTGATAGAATATACACGCATAGAACGTGATTTAGACGGTAACGGTCAAATTTCGTATAACGATCCCAAGCTACATGTTATCGATACCGATGAATACATAATACTTCACTTACAAGGTGTCGAGGTTGGCGGAACGTATTTGATTCGTTATTATCCGAACACAAAAATTTGCGAGGTTATAGAGAGGATTTCGTAAATATCTTATTGAGTGATTATGAAAAAATACAAATCAAAAAAGAAAAAACGCCAAGAGCAAGGCCCTTGCCGAAGTCGCGAAATATATATAATACTATGAATACATTATTACGAAAGGCAGAGCATTTTACTCTGCCTTTTATCACGCTCTATTCAAAATTTCAATCGTCTTATCGACGAGCGTATCGTTTAAGCCATATCGTGATGCATTTATATTTTCCAAACGCGTTAACGCTTGCTTGACAAAGCGTATTTGCGGTGTTATTATTAATATAGAAATATGCAATTATAGGAGAAGTAAAATGAGCTCTGCAGATAAAGCATTTGTTGCGACCTGTTTGGATATTATCGAAAACGGTACACCCGTGTTCGATGAACGCGTTCGCCCCCGTTGGGAAGACGGTACCCCCGCATATACAATAAAAAAGTTCGGCGTTGTAAACCGTTATGACCTTTCAAAGGAATTCCCGCTTCTCACTATCCGCCCCATTTCGTTTACAAAAGCAGTGGATGAAATACTTTGGATATGGCAGAAGAAATCCAACAACGTAAACGACCTTAACAGCAAAATTTGGGATGCTTGGGCAGATGAAAACGGCTCTATCGGTAAGGCATACGGCTACCAGATGGGCGTTAAGCATAAATACCGCGAGGGCGAATTCGATATGGTCGACCGCGTTCTTTACGACCTTAAAAACAACCCCTGCTCGCGCCGTATTATGACAAATATGTATAACTTCCAAGACCTTTCCGAAATGGCGCTTTATCCCTGCGCGTATTCTATGACGTTTAACGTCGTCGACGGAAAGCTCTGCGCAATTCTTAACCAACGCTCGCAGGATATGCTTGCCGCAAACGCTTGGAACGTCGCGCAATACGCCGCGCTCGTTATGATGCTTGCACAGGCATCGGGTCTGCAGGCGGGTGAATTGGTCCACGTTATCGCAGATGCGCATATTTACGACAGACATATTCCCATAGTAAAAGAAATTATCACCCGCGAACAGTTCGATGCACCGAAGGTCACTCTCGACCCCTCTGTAACCGATTTTTATGCCTTCACGCCCGAAAGCTTTACTGTCGAAAACTATGTTCACGGCGAAAAGATAGGCAAATTCCCGATAGCGGTTTAGGTGAACAAATGAAACTTGTAGTTGCAGTAGATAAAAATTGGGGCATCGGCTATAAAGGTGAGCTTTTGGCACGCGTTCGCGCCGATTTGCGATATTTTCAAAGCCTTACCAAGGGTAACGTAGTTATACTCGGCTCGAAAACTCTTGCAACCTTCCCCGGTGGAAGGGTATTGAAGGATAGGGTAAATATAGTTCTTTCGCGCAGAAAGGATTATGCGCCCGAGGGTGCAATCGTTGTCGATTCTATCGAATCGCTTTTGCAAAAGATTAATGAATACAATAGCGATTCCGTATTCGTCATTGGCGGCGCAACGGTTTATGAACAGCTCCTTCCGTATTGCGACACCGCCTATGTAACCAAATTCGAAAAAGCATTCGAAAGCGATGCTTTCTTCCCGAATCTCGATAATTCTCCCGAATGGGAGCTTGCCGAGGTTGGCGAAGAACAAACCACAAATCCCGAAACCGATACCGAGGCGGATATGATCTTCCGCTTCTGCACCTATAAAAGAAAATGAACGAAGTAATAGTCAGAAATTCCATTCCCGAAGATACAAACGCGGTGCACCGCCTGCTTTGCATAATTGCAGACCTGCATAAAAACGGCAGACCCGATATGTTTCCGAATCTTATAAGTAAATATACGGTAGCCGAGGTGCGCGAACGCCTTTCGAAAGAAGAAAACGGCGTTTTTGTCGCAGAACAGAACGGCGAAGTCGTCGGCTATGTTTTTTGCGATGTTATAAAAGAGGGAAACGGTCTTACTCTGTATATCGACGATCTTTGTGTCGCCCCCGAAGCGCGCCGTTGCGGTGTAGGCACTATGCTTCTTGATAAAGCGCGCGAATACGGCGAAGAAAAAGAATGCAAGTTTTTAATGCTGAACGTGTGGGAATTCAACAAAAACGCAGTTGAATTCTATGAAAAATACGGTTTTGCCACCCGCACCCGCCACATGGAGATAAAAATATAACAACAGGAAATACATAATGAATATAATGCGGTTTCTAACACCGAAAAGCAACGTGGCGTATATCGATTCGGTTTCCACGGTGCGTAACGGTTTCGAAAAAATGACATATCATAAATACCGTGCCATTCCGGTTATCGCTCCCGACGGGGTTTATGTCGGCACCGTAACCGAAGGCGACCTGCTTCGCAGTATGCTTAACAATGGCGGCAACGATATGCGCGAGCACGAAAAGGTTTGCATTAAGGACATCATCCGCGAAGGCTGGAATCCCGCTGTAAGCATTACCTGCACCGTCGACCAGCTCTTTAATCGCGTTGCCGAACAGAACTTTGTTCCTGTAGTAGACGATAGGGGCGTGTTCATAGGCATCGTTACCCGAAAAGCGGTAATAACCTATTTGGTCGAAGCGTATGAAAAATCAAAACTGTAATTAACGGTGAAAAAATGAAAAAATTAATTTGCATTTTGGTGTCGTTGTTCGTTTTTGCATCATTTTGTTCCTGCGCCGATGAACACGAAAATTCGTCGCAGATAGCTATTGATGAATCGTCGGAAGAATCGTTCGAAGAATCGAAAAACAGCTTCGACCCGTCGGCAAACGCAAGCAAAATAATTAAAACTCTTGATTATAAAAATAATGGCAAAATGGGCGATACAGACGGCCCCGCCTTTGCTGTGTATTCAAAAGTCGGCTATAACGGTGCGTCTGTCGATTTGAATCTTGGCGATATGGAAATCAACACCCGCCTTTCCGACGGACGCTTTATAAACGGCTATTGCTTCCTCGGAATCGACGTATATGAGGGTAATTATTGGGTCAACTGCGTCGATGTCGGGCTTTGCTGGTCGGGTCAAAGCGGCGGCTGGCATCTTTTCTATAACATATACGAAACACTTAACGAGCATACTAACAGCTGGTATGAATCCGGTAAAAAGCTTCCTAAAAACGGTACGTACAGAATGTCAATGACTATTACCGAGAATAATTACGCCACACTCACGGTCGAAAGCCTTAACGGCAATTTTAAGGATTCGGTAAGGGTGGAAGTAAAGGGCGCAAAAGCAAACGGAAGCAATACCGCCTTCCTTTTCAATACCGCGCTTGATTATCCCCCGAACACAAAGCTCGATTCCTCGGGCAATCCCAGCGAGGATTGGGTCGCAATCACACTTGCAAACAGCGATAAAGGCTTGTATTTGCGCAAACTTCACGCAACAAACCTTAAGCTTTTCAAAAACGGAAAGGAAGAGGATTGGACCGAAAATAAAACATCCGCAACAAGTATATGGCCTGATAAATCGGTACAGGGATTCGATTATTCTCCCACCGAAATATATCTCTACGACGGCAGGGAATATTACATCAATCTCGATATGAACAGATAAATTAAGGAGGCGTGTTTATGAAAAAGACTCTTGTATTGCTATCTGCTTTGATTATCATATTGGTTGGTTGCAGTCGCGAAATCCCTTCAAATGAGGAATCGCGCGTGCAGGAAGGTGTGCTCGGCATACGCTATGACACAGTTGAAAAAGTGACAATGCAAATAGCAGACGAAACCGTTATTCTTAAGCAATGCGAAAACACAACACCCGACTTTACATTGCCTACACAATTTTTCGACGGAACAAAGTTTAATAATTTGGGAGATCACGCTTTTCGTGGAGACGAAACAGTGGTTTCCGTAATAATTCCGGACGGCTATGAATATATAGGACACTATGCATTTACGGAGTGTCCGAATCTTAAATTTGTATATATTGGCAAAGATGTATGTTACATTGGAGAGCGTGCATTTACCGATTGTCCGAAATTAGAACGGTTTGAGGTTTCTCCCGCAAATCCGTATATCTACGAAAAAGAAGGTTGTATTTTGGAAACCTCTTCTGAAACACTTCTTGCCACTAAGGGCAATATACCCGAAGGAACAAAAAGAATAGGATATTGCGTGTTTTCAGGTAATAGCAATCTTTCTAATTTAGATATACCAAACTCTGTTGAAACAATTGGCGGTCTTGCATTTGATAAGAGTTCTTTAACCTCTGTGAGATTGCCCGACAGCATCATAGAAATAGAAACCGCAGCGTTTTCACAGTGCACACAATTAAAGGAAATTTATATTCCCAATATCGAAACGCTCGGAGCGCGTATTTTTTACGGCATTGACGGAATAACCATAAACTGTGAAGCAGAATCTAAACCCGATGGATGGGATGATAAATGGCTTGACGGCTGCACAAATTATACGGTAAATTGGGGAGTCACACGAGAAGGCTGATTATCCTTAAATAATACAATTATAACCACAACCCCCTGCTGTCTGCACAATACAGACGGCAGGGGATTCTTTCGTGCCTTATAGTGGCTCGGAAAAACATTAAACGGTTCCGGTTACGATTATCTGTATATGACCGGGGATGACTTCAATAGCACCCGTTACTGTATTACGCACAAAATTTGCAGCGGGAACGGTTATTTCACTGCCTTCGCCACTGGGCAGGGTAAGAGTACCGCCGATATAGATATAATCACTTTCGGGAATAGCTTCACCGTTTACCGTTACGGCAATATCGGCAAGCGCGGGCTCAAAGGTGTCGGTTAAAATCACATCGGTAGCAGGTATATTGCCGTAGTTATAAAGGTCGATCACATATCTAAGCTCGCCGCCGCAGATAACGGGGTTGGGGCAGACCGATTTGACTATTCGCAGCTCCGCAAAGGCTTCTGCGGTTATCGTATGACTGTCGCTTACGTTTTCGCTGTCGCAGGGACAGTCGCAGTCACCGTCGGCTGTCGCGGTGTTCGTGATAGCCGACCCGACTTCGCCGTTCGCAAATCCGTTTACGCGTGCAAGATAGATCATCTGTGCGTTGCCGCCTGCGGGAATAGAATCGATTTCAAAAACGACGTTCGCCGTGCCGACGCTTGGCGTTAATAGCGAATCAAACGCACCGTTTATAAATAAACGTGCGGGGCCGATATAGGTCAGAGGAGTAAAGCCGTTGCCGTTATTTGTATAAGTGCCGAGATTGTCGATCACCGTAACGTTGTTAAGAGCAGAATTTCCGTTGTTTGTAAGCGTTACGATATAGGTCACTTCCTGACCTATTCTGTATTGCTCTGAAAGCGAGGATTTCTCGATATCCAGAAATCCGTTAAGCACGGTGCTCGTAACGTTAGAAACGGCTGAAGCCGAGGTTGTTCCGAATCTGTAATTAACCGTAGCGCGGTTTGTGATTATCGTTGCCATTGGCAAACATTTCTCCTTTCGGGGAAAGCGTTAATGTTCCCTATAAAAGTTTATTGCGCTTGCGGCTAAACCGTTACAAAAAACACCGTGGACAGATAGTCCACGGTGTGAAAGTGATTTTAAAGCAATTTGTTGTTCAAACGCACAAACTCTTTTGCTTCTTCGGCGGTAAGTGTTCTTGAAAGAAGAACAGCCGAAAGATAAATGTGCTTTGCAAGCTCGTCTGCGTTTTCAAAATCGCCGTTTTCAAGCTTTTTGACGATAGGGTTATCGATATTAATAGCAAGAGTTTCGCTGTTCGGCATTTTAAATGCATCGTTGCCGCCGTTCATGCTATACATTTTCATCATATCGGCAAAGCGTCTGCCCTCCTCGGGGAGCGAAATAAGTGCCGCCGCACCCTCAACGCCGAGCGATACGAAGGTTATTTCGATATCCTCGCGTCCGACAGCCTTTTTAAATATTTCGGTAAGAGCTTCGTTTACGCTCGCTTCGTTTTCTTCGAATCCCGAATCAACTCTGCGGAATTTTATCTTATCGTTCTTGCTTTCGAAATACTGCGCAAAGCTGTTGTCGATAATGCCGTCGAGCACCAAAACCGATTTGCCTTTTTCGGCAAACAAGCCGAGATAATAGCTCTGGCTTTCCTTGTCGCTCGTATAGTAAACAGTCCCCTCGTCCTTGCCGTCGAGATATTCGCTAACGGTAGCAAAACCACCCTCGGCCTTTTCGAAAAGGATGTTGTTTCTTGCTCTGTCGCCGAACTTTTCGTCACGCATGCAAGCATATTCGAAATAGGGCTTCATATCGTTCCAGTTCTTTTCAAGCACTTCTCTGTCGTTGTTGAACATAGAATTGAGCTTGTCCGCAACCTTTTTCGAAATATGCGATGCAACCTTGCGTACGTAAGCGTCGTTTTGTAAATAACTGCGCGAAACGTTAAGCGGCAATTCGGGACAGTCGAGCACACCGCGGAAGTTCACCAAATGCTCGGGGCAGGCGCCCTTTATGTTGTCTGCAACGAAAACCGAGTTGTAAAACAGCTTAATTTCGCTCTCGGTCGAATCGTAACCGCTTTTTCTTCTCGGAATAAACAGCACGCCCTTAAAGTTCAAGGGATAATCCGCCACAATGTGAAGCTTGAACAAGGGAGCTTCGTAATCGTTGAATACCTTCTTGTAAAATTCATTGTATTGCTCGTCGGTTACCTCGCTCGGATTGCGTTGCCAAAGAGGATTCGTATCATTTACAATAGTTTCCTCGTTACCGTCGGTAAGTGCAATATCGTAAGGCATAAATGCACAGTAACGCTCGATAACGCTCTTGAGTTTTTCGTTGTCAAGATAAGCAAGCTCGTCGTCGGAAACGTGCATAATTATCTCGGTGCCGTGTTCGGTGCGTTCGCAAGATTCGCTTTCAAAGCTACCGTTTGCGTCGCATATCCAATGCACACCCTCGCCGCCTTTATAGGAACGAGTGAACATTTCTACCTTTTCGGCTACTATAAACATCGAATAAAAGCCCAAACCAAAGTGACCGATTATACCGCTGTTCGATTCGCCTTCGTATTTAGAGATAAATTCAACCGCACCCGAGAGCGCGATGTTATTAATATATCTGTCGACCTCTTCGGCGTTCATGCCTATACCGTTGTCACGAACGGTAATGGTGCGTTCGTCCTTGTCGGCGGTAATCGTAATACGGTAATTGCAGTTATCGTCCTCTGCTTCGCCGAGTGAAATAAGACGCTTGTGCTTTGTAATTGCGTCGCAGGCGTTGGAAACAACCTCGCGAATGAATATATCTTTTTCGGAATAAAGCCATTTTTTAATAATAGGGAACAGATGCTCGGTATCTACCGAAAGTGCGCCCTTTGCCATAAATATCATCCTTCCTTTGTTTTATATGTTTTATTGAAACAAGAGAATCGGCAAAAGCCGATTCTCCAAAAATTACAGTTAGCCGTGTTTAAGCTTCGCTGTTTTCAAAAGCGCAGTTGATTTCGTCTTCGGTGATTTCGTCGTCGAATTCGTCAAATTCATCGAATTCGTCGAACTCTTCAAAATAATCGTCATCCGCTGCATTTATTGCCTTGCGTGATTTGTATTCGGTATAAAGAAGTGCCGCACCTGCAATACCGCCTATCGCACCGAAAATGCCGAACGCTTTTGCAAGGCTCTTTTTCTTTTCGAGATTCAAAAGGCAAAGCACGAAAAAGGTTGCCGATTGAACAAGAAGCGAGATTCCCAAAATGGGTCTGAGTTTTTTCATAATAATACCTCCGTATATCGTTATTTGTTGCAGTTGAGTTTTAAATATTCGTTAATGAATCCGTCAAGTTCGCCATCCATAACCGCTTGGATATTACCGGTTTCGTAATTCGTTCTGTTGTCCTTAACAAGAGTATAGGGCATAAATACGTAGGATCTTATCTGGCTACCCCATTCGATATTCATTTTCGTTCCCGTAATGTCCTCGATACGCTCCAAGTGTTCGCGCTCCTTAATTTCCAATAGCTTACTCTTAAGCATTTTCATCGCGGTTTCGCGGTTTTGTACCTGACTGCGTTCTGTCTGACAGCCGACAACTATGCCGGTGGGGATATGTGTAATTCTTATAGCCGAGTCGGTTTTGTTAACGTGCTGACCGCCTGCACCGCTTGCACGGTGTGCATCGATTTTAAGGTCGGCTTCGTTTATTTCAATGGTGATTTCATCGTTGAATTCGGGAAGCACCTCGACAGATGCAAATGAGGTATGCCTGCGTCCGCTCGAATCGAAGGGAGAAACGCGTACCAATCTGTGAACGCCCGATTCGCTTTTTAAATAGCCGTATGCATTTTCGCCCTCGACCATAAACGAAACGCTTTTAATTCCCGCTTCGTCGCCGTCGAGATAATCAAGCACCTTAAGCTTAAAGCCCCTCTTTGCGGCGTACTGCGAATACATTCTAAACAGCATCTGTGCCCAATCCTGCGCCTCTGTACCGCCGGCACCGGGGTGTATCGAAACGATAGCGTTGCTACCGTCGTATTCACCCGATAAGAGTATTTCTATTTTCTGGCGTTCGTATTCCTTTTTAACAGCTTCTAAATCGTTTAAAACGTCCTCAACAACGCTGTCGTCGTCTTCTTCGATAGAAATATCGATAAGAGTTTCGATATCGTCAAAGCTTCGTTTTAAGGCAATATAACGCTCGAGAGTGCCTTTTTTGAATTTTAACTGCTTTAAAACCACTTGGGATTCCTGCGGCTTGTCCCAAAAACCGGGCTCGGCAGTTTTGTTTTCAAGCTCTTCGACTTCAATCTTAAGCTTTTCAAAGCCGATCGAATCTCCGAGATCCTTTATACCTTCGGCAAGCTCTCCCAATGAAAGCTTCGCCTGCTCTAACTGTAAAATCACAAGGCTACTCCTTAATTGTTCTATACAACCTCATTATATTCGAAAATTCCCATTCTGTCAAGGAATTATACACCAACAAATTTGAATTTTCTTGTTTTTTGTGTTATAATTTTATTGATAATTGAAACCGAGTTAAATATAAAACGATAAATAGGTATGTAGGCGCCAAACAACACTAAAAAGGAGGGAGCAAAATGCAAGACGAAAAAATAATTGAACTGTATTGGCAAAGAAATGAATCCGCACTCAAGGAAACGCAGGATAAATACAGCCGCTACCTTTTTAAAATAGCATACAATATTCTTGCAAATGAGCAGGATAGCGAAGAAAGTGTAAACGATACCTATCTCGCCGCGTGGAATTCTATCCCGCCTCAAAAGCCGTCTTCATTGTCTGCATATTTGGCAAAACTGACGCGACGTATCTCGATAGATATTTTCCGTAAGCGTAACCGAGATAAGCGTGTGCCATCGGAATATATCGTTTCGGTAGAAGAGCTTGAAAACTCGCTGTCCATAGGCGATTCGACCCAGCAAGAGGTGGAAGTGCGTCATCTTGCCAAGCTTATAAACGATTTTTTGGGAAAACTTCCCGAAACAGCGAGGAATCTGTTTATCGGAAGATATTACTTTTCCGATTCGCTAAAAGAAGTAAGCCGTTATTGCGGTGTGAGCGAAAGCAAAGCCAAAACCGTTCTTTTTCGCACACGGCAAAAGCTTAAAACATATCTCGAAAAGGAGGGCTATAAGCTATGAAAACCGAAAAATTACAAGACGCATTGAATTTGATCGATGACGAATACATAGAAAAGGTCGATAAATTAAGAAGAAGTAAACCCAAGAAAAACACGTTTCTGTTAAAATCCGTTGCAATCGCCGCCTGCTTTTGTATTACCTTCACCGCCGTTTTCTTTGCATTTAACGGCAATAATACCGTAAAAGCAGAAGATCTTATGGAGGGTATAACTCCAAATCGCGTTTATAAGGTCGAGCTTGCCGAAAATAACGCAAAGGTAAGCGATTTCGCCGTAAGATTACTTCAAGCAAGTGCAAAGGAAGGGGAAAATACGCTTATATCTCCGCTTTCGGTGCTTTGTGCGCTTGCTATGACCGTTAATGGCGCCGAAGGCGAAACCAAGTCACAAATGGAAGCTGTATTGGGTATGACTGCCGAAGAGCTTAACCGATATATATATACCTATATCAATTCCTTGCCACAGGGCGAAAAATATAAGCTTAACCTTGCGAATTCAATATGGTTTAAAGACTCACCTGCGTTTACCGTTAACAAAGAATTTCTTCAAATTAATGCCGACTATTACGGAGCGAGTATTTATAAAGCTCCGTTTGACAGATCGACGTTAAAGGATATTAATAACTGGGTAGATGAAAAAACCGAGGGTATGATACCGAATATACTTGATAAAATTCCCGAGGATGTTGTGATGTATCTCGTGAACGCACTTGCGTTCGAAGCCGAATGGCAGGACATATACAGTAAAACGCAAGTAAGTGATGGCAAATTCACTCTTGAAGACGGAAGCATTCAAAACGTCGAATTTATGTATAACGAGGAAGGTCGATATATTGAAACCGAAAACGCAACCGGTTTTATAAAAAATTACAGCGGCAGAAAATATGCATTTGCTGCCCTGCTTCCGAATGAAGGTACAACGGTAGCACAGCTTGTTGCTTCGCTTAAGGGTGAAGAACTAAACGATATACTTTCAAATCCTAAATATCACACCGTTAAAACCAAAATTCCTAAATTCGAAACCGAATACAGCACCGAACTGCGCGAGGTTTTACAATCGATGGGAATGGAAAACGCATTTGATGGAATACTTGCCGATTTTTCAAAGCTCGGAACAAGCGCGGTTGGGAATATATATATAAACCGCGTTCTTCATAAAACCTTTATTTCTGTCGGCGAAAAAGGCACCAAAGCGGGCGCGGCAACAGTTGTTGAAATGGATAACGAGGGCGCTTATATGGACCCGCCTGAACCCAAAACAGTGTATTTAAACCGTCCGTTTGTATATATGCTTATCGATTGCGAAACAAATACCCCGTTCTTTATAGGAACAATGATGAATCCGAACGCATAAAATATAAAACGAAAGCACCCGTGTTAAAGCGGGTGCTTTTGTTGTCAAAAGAGCGACAAGCGTACCTATAAGCCGAGTTCTGTCGTGAACAATCATCTATCTTGGATTTATGTCGCCATAAACCTCTTTGCCACCTCCATAGGGGCTGCCGAGCAAGCATATGCCCCCGCCGCGGTGTTGCTCCGGATAGGGTTTACATGGCTGTGACGTCTCCGCCACACCGGTGAGCTCTTACCTCGCCTTTCCATCCTTACCTGCAAAAGCAGGCGGTTTATTTCTGTTGCACTGGCCCTAAAGTCGCCTTCGGCAGATGTTATCTGTTATCCTGCTCTGTGGAGCTCGGACTTTCCTCACGGTATGAGCTTTCGCTATGATACCGCGCGATTGTTCGGTACGGTCGCCAAAGAATTGTATCATAACATTTTTATTTTGTCAAATCTCTTGATTATTTTTTTTATAGGTTATATAATGTATTAGTTAGAAAAAATTGGAGGTATTCTTCGTGTTAAAGGAATATGCATCGGAATACTGCGATAAAACCGTGGGATTTGTCGGAATGGGCGTTTCGAATCTGCCTGTGATAAAGCTTTTTATCTCTGTCGGCGCAAAATGTACCGTACGCGATAAAAACGATCTTTCCGCGCGTGAATTTTACGGCGAGCTGAAAAATGCAGGCGTTGAATTTATAACGGGAGAGGGATATCTCGAAAATATAACCGAATCGCTCCTCTTTCTTTCTCCTGCCGTTCGTCCCGACCTTGCGGGAATTAACGAAGCGCGTGCGAACGGCACGCGCGTAACGAGTGAAATGGAAGAATTTTTCCGTCTTTGTCCCTGCAAAAAAATAGCAGTTACGGGAAGCGACGGTAAAACCACTACCACAACACTTATCGCAAAGCTTTTAGAGGAGCAAAGCTATAAGGTATGGCTGGGCGGAAATATAGGCGTTAACCTTTTTGCGACACTCGATGAAATCGAGCAAGACGATTACGCAGTTATCGAGCTTTCGTCGTTCCAGCTTATGAAGCTTTCGCAAAGTCCCGATATTGCCGTTGTCACAAACGTTGCACCGAATCATCTCGATTGGCATGTGGATATGAATGAATACGTAGAAGCAAAGAAACGCATCTTTGCTTTTCAAGATGGCAATTCGAAGCTTGTTCTTAATTTGGATGACGAATATACCGAATCTTTTATCGGCGAAGCAAAGGGAAGTGTAACTACAATTTCGGGCAATACCGAAAACGGCGATATATGCTTTAACGATAAAGGAATATTCGCGAATGACGGAACACTTCTTGTTCCCGATGAAGAAATACGCATTGTCGGCAGACATAACCGTTATAATTACGCCGCCGCGTATTCTGCCGTAAAGCATCTTGTTTCTGTCGAAACGCTGCGCGACGTCGCTCGTGAATTCGGCGGTGTTGAGCATAGAATAGAATTTGTGCGTGAATTGAACGGCGTTAAGTTTTATAATTCATCAATCGATTCAAGTCCTTCGCGCACGACTGCCTGCATAAACGCGTTTAAAACACCTGTAATCGCGATATGCGGCGGCTACGATAAAAATATCCCCTACGAGCCGCTTGGCGAGCTGTTTAAAAACAAAGTAAAATTCACTGTGCTTTGCGGTGCAACTGCGAAGAAAATAGCAAAGGTATTCGATAGCGTCGGTTATACCGAATACGTTGTTGTCGATGATTTTGAAGGCGCTGTTCGATATGCCGCTTCAAAGGCCGCTTCTGGTGACAGCGTTGTGCTCACACCTGCGTCGGCAAGCTTCGATATGTTCAAAAATTTCGCTGAACGCGGAAATACATTCAAGCAGATAGTAAAAACTCTTTAAAGGAGGAAATATATGGAAAAGTTATACACTCTTGTCGAAAACTTTACCTCTTATTCCGGTGTTTCGGGCTTTGAGGATATGGCTTTTGACGAACTTAAAGCCTATGTCGAGAGCTTGAATCTCTTCGATGAAATCGGCACTACCCCTGTCGGCAGCTTTTACGGAATAATGCGTTGCGGTAAAAAGGATGCTCCGCTCGTGCTGTGCGACGCGCATCTTGATACCATAGGCTTTGTCGTTACCGAGCTTTGCGAAGGCGGTTTTCTGCGCATAGCGCCTATCGGCGGAATAGCCGCGAAGATTCTTCCTTCCGCAGAAGTTAACGTATATGGCAAAAAAACAATACGCGGCATTTTTGGCTCGAAACCGCCTCACCTTCAAGAAGAAGGCGAAAGTGAAAAGAAAATGAACGTTACCGACCTTTTCGTAGATACAGGTCTGACGCTTGACGAGCTTAAAGAAATCGTACGTATTGGCACACCTATCGGTTTCCCCTGCAAGCTTACAAAGCTTCTTTGCGATAATCTTGCGGGTGCGGGATTTGACGACAGACTTTGCGGCGCTTCGATAGTGCGTGCGCTTATGATGCTCGATAAAAAGGAATTGAACGTCGATGTTGCTTTTCAATTCTCGGGCGGTGAAGAAATCGGCTATAAGGGCGCGATGACCACTACATACCGTCTTAACCCCGATAAGGCTATTGTTATCGACGTTACACACGCGTTCGTCCCCGGTGCACACAAAACCCGCGAGGGTGTTCGTGCAGGCAAGGGCGGAGACATTTGTTTGTCGCCGCAAACCAACCGTGCATTCACCAAGCACGCAATAAGTATTGCCGAAAAGGAAGAAATACCATATCAGCTTTCTGCTTCGCCGGGAAGAACAGGCACAAACTCCAATGCTGTTCAGACGGCGCGCAACGGTGTTCCTACTCTTCTTGTATCGATTCCGCTTAAAAATATGCATACGATGAGTGAAATTGTAAATATGAACGATGCGCTTAACACCTCGCGACTTGTCGCGGCGGTTATACGCTCGCTTTAAAGGAGGAATACGCAATGATTAAATATCTTAAAAAGTATTGCGACATCCTCGGTCCTTCCGGAATGGAGGATGCTGTACGTGAAGCCATTATAAACGATATAAAGGATTCGGGCGCAGAATACGAAACCGACCCTATGGGTAATCTTATCGTTTTCAAAAAGGGCAAAAACAGAAGAAACAAAAAGGTACTCTTTTCGGCGCATACCGATGAGGTCGGCTTTATGGTCAAATATATCGACGAAGAAGGTTACCTCTGGTTTAATGCAATCGGTGGTGTTGACCGCCGCGTGGTAAGCGGAAAAAGAATGGTTTTCTGCGAAAGCGGTATTAACGGTGTTGTTGCTTCAAAGGCGGTACATATGCAAACACCCGAAGAACGCGGAAAATGCGAGCCGATAAGCGAAATGCACATAGATATAGGTGTTTCGGACCGCGAAACCGCAAAGAAGTATATCACAATAGGTGATTGCTGTACCTTCGAGCCCAATTACGAAGAATTCGGAAACGGACTTGTACGTTCAAAGGCACTTGACGACCGTTTTGGATGTGCAGCATTGGTCGCGATGATAAACAGCGAGCTCGAATACGATACCTATTTTGCGTTTAACACCTGCGAAGAAATCGGCTGTGACGGTGCTAAAGAGGTTGCACACCGATTGCGCCCCGATATCGTAATCGCACTTGAGGCGACTACCGCAGGCGATATACTCGGTGTTCCCAAATCAAAGTGCGCTTGCTCTGTCGGAGAGGGTGCTGTACTTTCAATTATGGACAGAAGCACCATATACGATAAAGACCTTTTAACGCTTGCGGCAAATGTTGCAGACGAAAAGGACATCAAATGGCAGTATAAAAACGTCATTGCGGGCGGAAATGAAGCAGGCGTTTATCAGCGTGCCGCATCGGGTGCAAGAGTTCTTGCAATAAGCGCACCTGCGAGATATATACATTCCGCATCAAACGTACTTTCTCTTAAAGATATGCAGGCTGTGGCTGATCTTGCCGCGGCATTGAACGAAAGGAGCTTTGAATAATGCTTAACCTTGTTAAAAAATATCAAAACGCATTTTCGGTTTCGGGCTATGAAGCCGAGCTTGCAGAAATAATTAAAAACGATCTTTCCAACGTTTGCGACGAAATTTCCATCGACGCTATGGGTAACGTCATTGCGCTTAAAAAGGGCAAGGATTCCTCTAAAAAGCTTATGATCGCATCTCACATGGACGAAATTGGCTTTATGGTGGTAAACGTTGAAGAAAACGGTATGATACGCGTAGCACCCATAGGCGGTATTAACGCTGTTGCTTCTTGCTATCACAACGTAAAGTTCCAAAACGGTACGACAGGTATTCTTGTTGTCGAGGACGGTACGCGTGCGGCAGATCTTAACGCAAATAAGCTTTTTGTCGATATTGGCGCCGACAGCGGTGCAAAGGCAAAGCGCAAGGTGAAAATCGGCGATGTTTGCGCGCTTTCTCCGATGTTTAAAAAGCTTTCCTCGAAGCGTTATGCTTCGAAGGCATTTGACGACCGTGTTTGCTGTGCGATTTCCGCGTATGCCGCACTTAATTGCGGCACGCCTGCATACGATACTTATTTTGTATTCACTACTCAGGAAGAGGTAGGCTGTCGCGGCGCAAAGCCCTCGTCGTTTTCGATTATGCCCGATTATTCTATTGCGCTTGACGTAACTCCCGCACCGGCTTGTGGTAACCCCAACCACCTTACCGCAAAGCTCGGTAACGGTGCGGCGATAAAGATAAAGGACAGCTCTGTTATTTGCTCGCGCAAGATTGTTGATCGCCTTACCGACCTTGCAGAGGAAAAGAAAATCAAATATCAGTATGAGGTTCTTCTTGCCGGCGGCACCGATACCTCTGCTATGCAGATTGCAGGTGCAGGCTCTCACGCAGGATGTATTTCGTTGCCTACTCGCTACGTTCACAGCCCTGTCGAAACCATCGATACGGATGACCTTAAGGCTTGCGCTGACCTTCTTGTTGCTTTTATTGAAAACGGCGCGGAATAACTGAAACGGAAGTACAAATATGTTCAGCGAAAAACTTTTAAGGCTTGCGGAGGAGTGCGAGCGTGAGCTTGCGCCGATTTTTGCGGAAGTCGATGCGGTTGCTTTTAAAAATACCGAAAAGGTTATGGCTGTATTTCGCGAAAATCGACTTTCTGACAGACATTTTAACTCCACCTGCGGCTACGGATACAACGACGACGGACGCGATCTTTGCGACAAAATGTTTGCCGAAGCGTTTGGTGCGGAAGCGGGCTTTGCACGTTCGCAGATAATTTCGGGTACGCACGCCCTTGCAATAGCACTTTACGGACTTTTAAGACCGAACGACACGATGCTTTCCGTGAGTGGCAAGCCGTACGATACACTTGATAATATTATCGGTTTAGGCGGTAGTGACAAAAACGGCGAAGGCTCGCTTATGGAATACGGCGTGAAATACCGTGAAATATCGCTTACAGACGGCAAATATTTAGACTTTGACGCTATAAGAAACGTTCTTGAAACCGATAAGACGGTGAAGGTGGTGTTCGTCCAGCGTTCTAAAGGTTACGGTGACAGACGTACACTTACCGTTGCCGAGATAAACGAGCTTTTTGCGCTTGTGCGTGAATATAGTGACGTTTACCTTGTTGTAGACAACTGCTACGGTGAATTTACCGAAGCCGAAGAGCCCAAGGGTGACCTTCTTGTCGGCTCGCTCATAAAGAACGCAGGCGGCGGTATTGCCGAAATCGGCGGATATATTGTAGGCACACAGCGCGCGGTTGAGCTTGCCTCATACCGTCTTACCGTGCCCGGTATAGGACTTGAAGCCGGTGCATCTATGGGCGCGACAAAGCCAATGATAAAGGGGCTTTTCTTTGCTCCGCATATAACGGCGCAAGCGATAAAGACGGCGCATTTTGCCGCCGCTATGTTCGAACGTCAGGGCTTTGAATGCTATCCACCTTCGAATGAAAGAAGAAGCGATATTATTCAAACAATAAGACTTCACAACGCCGAAAACGTGCTTAAATTCTGCCGCGGTATTCAAAAGGGTTCTCCCGTCGATAGCTTTGTAACTCCCGAGGGATGGGAAATGCCCGGATATAACGATTCTGTCGTTATGGCGGCGGGTGCGTTTACACAGGGAAGCTCTATCGAGCTTTCTGCAGACGCTCCACTGCGTGAGCCGTATCTTGTATATATGCAGGGCGGCCTTACCTACGAAAGCGGCAAGCTTGGTATTCTTACCGCGCTTTCCGAAATGCTTGGAGAATAAATACAAAAGGACAGGGTGTTTTGTCATCCTGTCCTTTGTTTTCTTTTTTTATTCAAAATCCTCAACTGTGCCGATAAATACAGGTAATCCGGAGCTTCTTTCGTAAATCACATAAACAAAAGGTCTGTCAAATGTTATCGTTTCGGCGTTAGGATTTAAAGTATCGTTGGGCATTTCTACTTCGCCTATATTCATCGTTCCGTTTTCGTTTATAGAAACAGTAACCTTCTGTAAAACGTCTGTGATATAGGTGTTTTGGTGGGAGATGCCGCTAAAATCAGCAGAATCTCGATTAAAGGCATCGTTGATACCCGATTTAATAATCGTATCGTTGAGATTATGCTCATAGGTTGCTTCGAACTTTGGTATAATTAGCTTTGTAGGGCGCATTATGGCGTTATAAACGATTTCTTTTGAAAAATAATTGTAATCCAGCTTTTGTACCAAGCCATCCAAGGTTTGTCCGTCGGTAGGGTAAAATGCGGCAAAATCGTAGTCGAATTTAAACCGTTTAATAATACCCACACAATCGTCGGTTTCGACATACCCGTCTGCATAGCCATGCATCGCCGTTATCTGCTTAACTTCTTCATCGAAGCAGTAAAAGTTAAGCTTTTCGTCCATAATCTCGAGCGGTCTGTTCCAAGCGTTTTCAACAAAAACCGTGTTTGCGGCAACAATTTTTGTATCCGCCCCAAAGGAATAGGGTGTGGTATCGATTAATTCTTTGTTTTTGATTTCGAACCAATCGTTAATGTTGTTGTAGCTAATATCGTCATATATCTCTACGCCGTAATAATCCTTATTGATTTGCAGGAACTCGTCGTTTGGCTTCGTGGTACTTTCAAGCCAAAGGGCACCTTCGATCGTTTCGCAAAAGAAATTACGGAACGAATAGACGAAACAATTAAGACGTCTTAGATCCTGCCCACATAATGAGGAAACCATTTCGGTTTGCGTAGTACCGTTTGCACCGTTAGCAAGCATAGAAAGCGAATAGATAGCGGCAGTCGGAGAAATCAGGTTGTTCTTTCCGTCGCCATATGAATTCATAAACAGACGGAAGGCGAAATCTCCTATACCCGCTCTTGTATCCATATCGAAAATACCGTTATATTCATCGCGGTTAAGCTCGTCTTTGTCTGGAGGAACAGGGTCGGGGAACTCCTCGCCTTCGATTTCGTCGTCCAAGGACGTATCCCACGAGTCATTCGGCTCGTCGGGTGAAATATTTCCCACATCCTCTTCCGTGTTGGATTCGTAGGTTTCGCTCACGCACGTATCAAATTCATCCGAGGTTGACGGATATATCTCTTCTTTGCTAAAAGTCCCCATTTCGCTTGTGAATATAGAAGAACCATTGCCGTCACCGTGGCTGTTCGATGATACCGAAGCACTTTGTGCTTCCTCGCATTCAGCATCGGACTCATAAATTCCATCGGACTCGTATATAGGAGATAGGACTCGAGTTAAAGTCCCGCTTTGCAAAAACACCGTGCAAAGAATAATGCATACGAGCAGATTTGAACCCCAAATTAGGCATCTGCGGCGTTTTTCTTTTTTCTTTTTTTGCAGTAATTTGTGTTTATCTTTAACAAGCTGCTTGAAATCTTCGTTTGTTCTCATATCAGCTCTCCTCTAAAAATTTCTTTAAGGATTTTTTTGCACGGTAGATAATGTTTTCGATCTGCTTTTTATCCTTCTTCATAACGCTTGCGGCTTCCTCGTACGACATTCCTTCGAAATAGACCAAATGCATAGCCGTTTTGTAATCTTCCGGAAGTTTGTCCATCGCATCGTAAAGCTTGCGTTTTTCTTCTTCGGCAATAACGCGCTCCTCCAAGCTTTTGGCTTCGTCGCATGGCTCGCTATATAGAGAATCGATAGACAAATGCCTTCTTTTTGATTCCTTTCTGAGCCAATCGAGCGCACGAGAGCGACCTATCATATAAAGGTAGGTTTTAAGGCTAACTTTGAAGTTGTATTTCTTCGGCTTGAAGATAAGGTAGGCAAACACATCTGCCGCAAGATCCTCTGCGACATCGATGTTGTTTACGTAGCGGTTGATAAAGAACGTAAGACCCTCGCGATAGGTGTTCAGTATCTCCTCAAAGGCACCTTCGTCGCCTTCGAGAAACCGCTTGTAGAAGACTGCACCCTGATCACTGTTCATTATTATGAACCTCTTTAACTTCGGTTTCAAATGCTTATACGTATGAAATACAAAAAACACTCACTAAAAATAGAATAACATTAAAAAATTTTAAAATCAAGCGTGTATTGCGTTTTACTGTTTGGTATGCTATAATCGCGTTGGGTGATTAATTATGAAATACAGAAACGATAAATACGGCAATCCGTTATCTGTGCTCGGATTCGGATGTATGCGATTTCCCAGAAAGGGAACGGGTATTGATTTTAAAGAAACCGAACGCGAAATTGTAACGGCTGTCGAAAACGGTATTAATTATTTCGATACAGCTTATGTATATGGCTCGAGCGAAGCGGTGTTAGGTGAAATACTTCAAAAAAATTCATTGCGGGAAAAGGTATATATTGCAACAAAGCTGCCGCACTATCTTATAAAGAGCAGGGAAGACCTTGAAGCGAAGTTCAATGAACAGCTTTCGCGTTTGCGTACGGAGTATATAGACTACTATCTTATGCACATGCTCACCGATGTCGATACTTGGAAGCGTCTTGTTTCGCTTGGTATTCTTGAATGGATCGAAGAAAAGAAGGCTTCGGGTAAAATACGTCAAATAGGTTTTTCTTATCACGGTAATTCCGAAATGTTCTGCTCCTTGGTCGATGAATACGAATGGGATTTCTGTCAGATACAGTATAACTATATGGACGAGCATTCGCAGGCGGGCAGACGCGGCTTGCAGCATGCAAATTCAAAGGGGCTGCCCGTTGTAATAATGGAGCCCTTGCGCGGCGGAAAGCTCGTAACGCATCTTCCGAACGAGGCGGTGCAAGTATTTGAACAGTATGAGGTAAAGCACACACCCGCACAATGGGCGTTTCGGTGGCTTTGGAATCAACCCGAGGTTACGGTTGTTTTATCGGGTATGAATTCACAGGAAATGTTATTGGATAATATAAACACGGCTTGCACGACCGAAGCGGGGAGTATGTCCGCAGGTGACGAGGCTATGCTTAAAGAGGTTTTATCTGCTATAAATTCGAAAATGAAGGTTGGATGTACGGGCTGCGGTTACTGTATGCCATGCCCCAAAAACGTAGATATCCCCGGCACCTTTGCCGCGTATAACCGAAGATATTCGGAAGGAAAGTTTTGGGCATTCGTAGAGTATTTTATGTGTACTGCGTTACGTTCCACAAGCACGGCGGCTTCGAACTGTATTGAATGCGGAAAGTGTGAAAAGCATTGTCCTCAGCATATAGAAATACGAGAGCAGTTGAAATGCGCACGTAAGGAGCTTGAAGGTCCGATTTATAGTGTTGCAAGCAAGGTTGCAAAAAAGTTTAGGTTTTAGAAAAATTTGTTGTATAATCTGTTCCCAAAGAAAGTGAGATAAGCATTGTGCAAACCAAAAAGTTAAAGATAGGCTCTTATAATATTGCAAACGGCAGAGAAATAAAATGGGACTTTAAGCTGTTGGCTGACGATATTGTTGAAAACGGTCTCGATATCGTGGGTGTTCAGGAGGTCGATCAATTCTGTAATCGTTCCAAAAAATCAGATACTATGAAGCTGCTTAAAGAGTACACGGGTATGAAATATCAAGCATTCTTTAAGTGTATGGATTACGACGGCGGAGAATACGGTACGGCTATTCTTTCGAGGTATCCTATACTCGAAACTTGTGAGCTTGAGCTCAATGATGGCAGTATGGTCGAAAGACGTCTGCTGACTTTTGCAAAAATCGATGTCGATGGTATGGAAATCAACTTCTTCAACACTCATCTTACCATAGCAAGCGATGTTATTCGCGCAGATGAGTTTAAAACGGTTTCGGAAAACGTTAATAACAAAGAAAAGTGCATACTTGTCGGTGATTTTAACGTTGATTCGTACGAAGAATTCGAAGTGTTAAAGCCGCTTTCGTATATTAACAACAGCTCAACGCAATACATCACGCATCCCGAAGGCGACCGTAAAATAGATAATATCTGTTTTTCGTCGGAATTTTCACTTGTTGAAAAAGGATACGGAATATGTCAGAATTATCATTCCGATCACGTTCTTCTTTATGCGGAATTTGAAGTTGCTCCCTGATAATGATATTTAATTATGCAACCACTCACGGAAAAGAAAACTTCCGTGAGTGGTTTTTGTTTTAATGTTTCGAATTTGTTAACAAATGGCAAGAAAAATGTCGAAAAATTGTTGATAAATAGATTCATGTATGATATAATTTAATGGATTATAATATTTATTAAATATATTTGAGCGGAGAACGTTTCTATGGCAGAATTTGTTATCCTTGCGGATTTTACTTGCGACCTTTCGGCGTCTATTCGTGCCGAAATAGGTATGGACAGCTATGCAAAAGGTCATATCCATTTGGGAGACGGAAGAGATATCAGCGGTACGCTCGATTGGGAGTACATATCGCGCGAGGAATTCTACAAGGCTCTTTCGGATAAAAACAACAAAATTACAACCTCTCCGATGAACGAGGAAGAGTATTTTGCGTATTTTGAGGAATATGCAAAGCAGGGAATATCTGTTATAAGCATTTCGCTTTCTTCGAAGATAAGCTCGACCTATGTTTTTGCGTCGAAAGCCGCATCGCGTATTAACGAAAAGTACCCCGACGTTAATATTCACTGTGTTGATTCGTTGCGTATGTCGGGTGGAATAGGGCTTTTGACTATTTACGCGCACATATTGAAGCAGGAAGGAAAGAGCTTCAGAGAAATCGTTGCTTGGCTTGAAGAAAACAAGAGCAAGGTTCACCAGATGGGTCCTATCGACGATTTGTTCTTTATTGCTCGTCGTGGCAGAATTACGATGGGCAAAGCGATAATGGGCAGCTTTGCAGGTGTAAAGCCGATGGGCGACTGTAACGCTGAAGGCTATACCTCCATACTTGCGAAGGTTAAGGGAATTAATAAAGCGCTTGACGCTACCGTTCGCTATGTGAAGGAAACGGCTGTCGATATTTCGAATCAGTATATTCTTGTTGTGCATTCCGACCGAGAAGCTTATGCACAAGCGCTTAAGGAAAAGCTTGTTTCCGAGCTTTCGCCGAAGAAGGTATTCCTTTCGGACGTTTTCTGCGGATGCGGTGCGAACATAGGTCCGGGTATGGTAGGTGTTTACTATCTCGGCGAATCGGTTTCGGAGGATCTTTCTGCCGAAAAGGAAGCAATGAAGAGGATCCTTGATAAATAAACGCCCCTAAAAAAACAAGGAGCAAACGCGATCAATGATATATAACATCAATGGCGTGCATTTCCGAAATCTTATCGATTTTGGAATACGCAGTCTGGCTGTATATAAGGATAAAGTTAATGCGTTGAACGTTTTTCCGGTACCCGATGGAGATACCGGTACGAATATGCTGTTAACGCTTCAAAACGGCTTTTCCGCAATAAACAATTCCGAAGCAGCGCTTGGCGAAACGGCAAAGAACTTTTCGCGCGCTGTTGTCTTTGGTGCGCGCGGAAATTCGGGTGTTATAGTATCGCAATTTTTTCGCGGTTTATGCGAGCCCTTCTATGGCAAAGAAACGGTGGATTTTTGCGAATTGGTTACCGCGCTTGAAAACGGCGTGCAATGTGCGTATAAATCGGTTTCGAGGCCTGTCGAGGGCACGATACTTACCGTTATACGCGAAGCAATAGAACACGTTCGTAAACAGCTGGACGATTATATTATCGATTCGGTAAACGAGGTCATCGGTGCGTTTTTGGAAAAAGCAAAAATATCGCTAAACAATACTCCCCAAATGCTCGCCGTGTTAAAAAATGCAAACGTGGTCGACAGCGGCGGTGCTGGGATTATTTACGTATTCGAGGGTATGCGCTCCTACCTTGAAGGAGAGCCGCTTCCTGTTGTCGATTACGAAGCTCCGTCGAGCAAACCTCAAAACGATTATTCCGGATTTAATAAAAACAGCATATTTGAATTCGGTTATTGCACGGAATTGCTCATTCAGCTTACCTTCAGAGCCGATTCCTTTTTGATTAAAGAATTTGAAAAGGAGTTATCAAATCTTGGCGATTCAATAGTTCTTTCGCAGGATAACGATAAGGTTAAGCTCCACATACATTCGCATACTCCCGAAAAGATACTTGCTCATTGTCATACCTACGGAGAATTTCTTACGGTAAAAATTGAAAATATGAGCGTTCAGCATCGCGAAAGCTTTTTGGCGAATATTACCGTTTCAGACAACGAATCTTTGAACTTTTCGCTTGTCGCCGTGGCGCATAACCCAACTATGGAAAAGTATTTTATAGATATGGGCGTGGATATAGTCATTAACGCAAGTCGAGGATATCAGCCCACTGCGATGGATTTTGTTAGCGCCTTTGAACGTTCAAAATCGAAAAATGTTATTGTTTTTCCAAACAACAAAAATACTGTTTTAACGGTAAGTCAGGCGGCATCTCTTTCTTCGGAAATGAATGTTAGGATTATAAAAACCAATACCGACAGCGAATGCTATGCTTTAATACCGACGATTGATTTCGAAAGCGATGAAGTTGACGAAATTTCGGAAATGCTTAATTCTGCTGTTGCAGATATCGATACCGTGGTTATTACACGAGCCACAAAGGATGTCGATTTTGATAAGCACAATGTTAAAAACGGTGATTTTATTGCTATGATGAGCGATAAAACCATTCTTTCGTGCGGGAACTCGCTCGCCTACGTTGTCGGCTCGGCGCTTAAACATTCGTTTTCTAAATCTGCGCGTGATATTGTTACCGTTTTTGCGGATAAATCGGTACCTCAAAATATCAAAGATGCCATCACTGCCTATATTGATAATCACAGCCCGTTAACCGAGGTGCAGATTATCGAGGTTGACGATGATTTTTATAATTTGATTATTACTTTAGAGTAAGAAGGGAATTGTTATGAAGTTATTACAGAAAAAGTGGCAAATTGCACTCTACGGCTGTGCGGGACTCGGGCTTAATATGCTAAATCTCGTAGTTGGCTCTTACCTTTGCAGTGCGCTGTTGGTCGGCGGGTTTGAAACTAACGTTGAATCCTGGACCTATGCAAACAAAGACCTTGTTGTAGCCGCATTGTGGGGCGTTTTGGTATTTTCGATTAAAATTTTCGACGGCATTATTGATATTCCTCTTTCTTCTTATACCGATAATTTAAGAACGAAATGGGGAAGACGCCGCCCTGCTATACTTATCGGTCTTGTACCCTTGCTTATAGCTTACGTTCTTTTCTTGTTTCCCTTAGATAACGAAGCAAGCGTGCTCAATACCATTTGGTTTGCGGTGCTTCTTGCGATTTATTATGCGGCATATACTCTTACTATGGTAACCTATTATGCGACATTTGCCGAAATAGTCGAAACCGAGCATGAAAGAGTATTTTTGTCCAATATAAAATCGGTTTGTGACGTCGTTTACTTCTCGCTTGGCTTTGCGCTCGTACCTGCTTTTGTAAGTATGGGGATCAATATACGCTATGTTGCTCTTATTTTCCTGCCTATGGCGGCAACCATGCTTATTCCTCTGCGTATGATTAAAGAGGATTCCACTGTGGACGGGGTTAAAGTAAGAGAAGGGTACGTTCCCGAACAGCGCGTAGGTTTTGTACAATCGCTCGTATATTCCTTTAAGAATAAGCACTTTATCTTTTGGCTTTTTACGCACGCAGTTCTTAATACCGGACTTCAGCTTTTCCTTGGCGGTATAAATGAATATTTTTCTACTACCGGTTTGAATATGACGTTCGTTATGGCTTCTTCCTTTGTTCCCGTTCCTCTTACGCTTATATTGTATAACAAGGTTGTTAAAAAGAAGGGGCTTAAATTCGCATACCAATACGTGATACTTATGTTTGCGCTCGGAATGTCGCTGATGTTCTTCTGCCGAATGCTTGATAAATCGATTATGCTGCCGATCGCTATTTTGTGCAGCGTTATTGTATCTTTTGCTATCGGTGCGTTCTTCTCGGTCAGCTATACCGTTCCGTCGCACCTTGCTGCAGAGGAAAACAAAAAAAACGGAGTTTGCGCTTCCTCGATGTATTTTGCGGTGCAGGGCTTATTTGAAGGCATTTCTGCCGGCTCTGCAACCGGACTTATTCTTGTATATCTTAAGCAAACCGACCTTATCCCGTATATGACGCTTATCGTTGCATTTTTCTGTGCGGCGGCGTTTTGTTTGGCATTCTTGCTTCCCAAATCGATCGCTCTTATAGGAAAACAAAAGTCCGAAAATGAATAATAAAAAAGCTATTTTTACAAACGCTTTGAAATTGAAGCAAAGCGAGCAAACATTTGGCGATATATATTCAATTATTTTCTCGAATAGCGAAAACGTGTTTATAGAATGTCCGACTATGACGCGTAAGGTGACCTTTACCTATGCTCAGGTGCAAAAACGCATCGAGCGTATTGCGCGCGCCATTTCGAAAAAAGTTTCGGCAAGCGGTGAATTTATTGGACTGTGCGGCGAAAATTCGCCCGAATGGATAATTGCCTTTTGGGCTATTCTTATGAGCGGTAACAAGCCGTATCTTGTAAATTCCAAACAACCTGCTCATTTTACAGAAAGCATTTTGCAAACGCTTAATGCTCGACACGTAATCACAGTAAATTCTAACATACAATACGCTATCGAAACTATTCCTTTTTCGGTTTTCGATGAAGCCGAGAACGATTTCGAAGCTAAGCTTCCCGAATTTGCGGACGAGTTTGCGATTTCCACAAGCGGAACTACGCTTAAGGAAAAGGTTTGTATTTATAACGGTGTTCAGATATCCGAGCAGATTTTAAATCTTGAAAGCATTATCAATACAAATCAAGATATTATAGGCACATATAACGGCGTTATAAAAACGCTTGCTTTTCTGCCTTTTTATCACATTTTCGGTCTTGAAGCGGTTTTGTTGTGGTATTCTTTTCTTGGCGCCACCTTCGTGTTTCTTAGCGATTACACGCCCGAAAACATATTGCGTACCGTGCGTAATCACGAAGTTACACATATATTTTCGGTTCCGATACTTTGGCACGCTATCGAAAAGGCGATTAAAAAGGAATTGTCGCAGGAAGACGAAAAAACGCAGAGGAAATTTGAAAAGGCTTCGAAGCTTTCACTTAAGCTTCAAAATATTTCTCCGCGAATCGGCAAAAAAATCACAAACCTACTATTTAAGGATATACGATATAAGTTGCTTGGCGAAAGTATACGCTTTTGTATATCGGGCGGAAGCTATATTAAAAGCTCGGCTGTTGAAATGCTGAATGCAATCGGATATCCGCTTTGCAACGGATACGGTATGACAGAAATCGGCATCTGCTCGGTGGAGCTTGGCAAAACCCCAAAGGAAAGAATGCTTTGTTCTATCGGCAAGCCATTCGATTCGCTTGAATATAAAGTCGGAAACGACGGTAATTTGCTCGTAAGGGGCTCTTCGGTTTGTAAAAAGGTTATTATTGATAAAGTGCCGATGAGCAATAATGATTGGTTTGATACCGGTGATATTGTTTCGGTTGATGAAGACGGCAGATATTATATAAGTGGACGTTATTCCGACGTTGTTTTTTCGGAAAACGGCGAAAACCTAAATCCCGATCTTGCCGAAAAAGCATTTGCTATAAGAGATGCGCTCGAATTTTCTGTGCTCGGCAACGAAGATAATTCCAAGCTTATGCTTATTGTGAGAATACCTTGCGGAATGATCGCATCGCAAAAAGAGCGTATAAAAGAAGATATTGAGCGCGGAAATTCTGTTCTTCCCTCAGCTTACCGCGTTCACGATGTTAGATATACTTATGATCCGCTTATGGTTAGTGGCGGAATTAAGGTTAGCCGTTCATTTCTTAAAACGGCACTTTCGCGTGGGAGTATCGCATTCTTCGACACGCTTGAAACGCCTGCTGTAATGAGCGATTCCGACAGTGAGCTCAAGCAAATTATACGCGAAGCTTTTGCTAAGGTACTCGAAATTGATGTTGAAAAAATTGGCGACGATATGCACTTTATGAACGATCTCGGCGGAACGAGTCTTGATTATTTTACGCTTGTCAACGAGCTCGATAAACGCTTCGATCTTAAAATCGATTTCGGTAGCGATTACGATGTCGAAAAATTCGGTTACACGGTTAATCATTTCGAAAGATTAATAAAGGAATTGATAAAATAATATGTACGGCTTTTTTAGATGGCTGGCAATAGTTACTGCCTGGCCGTTTCAGGTATTGTTTTTCAAAAGAAAAACATATTACGAGGACAAAAAAGAGTCAAACCGCTTTGTGAAAGGCGGTGCGCTTATAATATCAAACCACCGCAGCGTTTTAGATTATATGGTAAATCTGTTTTTGTTTCCGGGCAGAAAGCTATTTGTAGTAATGGCGGAAATGATATTTAAAAGAGGTAAATTTTTCCATTGGGCTATGCGTTGCTTTGGCGGAATACGCTCCGACAGAGATATTATGGGCATGCGCTTTATAGATGAAAGCGTAAAGGTGCTTGAAAAGGGAAAGCTCGTTCAGATATACCCAGAGGCTCATATTTCGAAAGACGGCTCGATGCTTGATTTTAAGCCGAGCTATATTATGATCGCGCTTCGTGCAAACGTTCCGATTATACCGGTTATGACCGACGGAAATTACGGTTTTTTTAAAAGAGTTCATATTATTATCGGCAAAAAAATATATCTTTCGGATTACTGTAGCTCTTTAAATCCGACTCGTGATGAAATAATCGCATTGAACGATATGGTGCGCACCAAGGCTTTGGAGCTGAAAAGCGATCTTGATGAGCGTATTAAGGCAAAAGCGAGGTAACCGTTTTGAAAACCGAATATATTATTTTGATTTGTGTTCTCGCTTTGGTGGGGTTTACGGTTTGGTCGTTTTTTGCTGTTGCACGTATTTTGTTCAACATACACCTTAAACGAACAAACAAAAACAAATGGAACAGAGGCTGTTCTGTTGAAGAGCCTATACAGCGCGCCATGTACGATGCGGCGTTAGAATACCGCGAAGGCTTGAACGACATACGCGAACTCAAAATTGAAAATGAAGGATATAAGCTTTTTGCGGAATATACAGATTTCGGTTACGATAAGGCGGTTATTATAATCCCCGGAAGAACAGAAGCCTTGTATTATGGATATTATTTCGCCAAGGCTTATGCCGAAATTGGTTATAATATTTTAACAATCGATCAACGCGCACACGGATTTAGCGGCGGAAAGTATAATTCCATTGGCTTTAAGGAGCACAAAGATATTCTCGCGTGGGGTAAATTGCTACACGAGCAATTCGGTATAAATGAAATTTGGCTTCATGGTATTTGTATCGGCTCTTCCTGCGCGATGTTTGCGCTTACAAATCCCCAATGCCCAAAATATTTTGTCGGTATGACCGCCGAAGGAATGTATCCCAACTTTTACGAAAGCTTTAAAAACCATATGATCGCGCTTAAAAAGCCGGTTTTCCCTTGTCTTCAGTTGGTAGAACGTTTGGTGCGTAAGGAAATAGGCATTACTATGAGGTACGGCCCTATCGACGTTATAGCACGTTTGGAAAAGCCTTTGCTTATGATTCACAGCAGGGAAGACCTATACTCATTGCCCGAAACGGCTGTGATTTTGCATGATAAGTGTAACAGCACAAAATCGCTTGTATGGTTTGAACACGGCGCTCATTCACAGCTTCGTTTTGTCGATACAATAAAATACGACAATGCAATTAAAGAATTTGTAAAGAGCTGTACGAAAATAGAGCAACAGCAAATTTAGGTATTGCAAAATACAGAAAAATATGTTATATTATTAAAAATTTAATATCGATTAAGAAGATACGGTTTGAAAAGTTGTACGCTGAGTAGATGTAAAAGGGAATCCGGTTCGAATCCGGAACAACCGCCATTACTGTATTTGACAAGATAAGGGACGCTTTGTGCCATTGGTTTGATACCGAGAAGGCGCGTCCTTTGCGGCGTATGCCGCTACATCATAAGTCAGGATACCTGCCGTGTCTTTTTGGGTTTTCCCGTAGGTTTAACACAACTTTGGTGTGAAGAGTGCAACCGATTTATCAAGCGCAGTTCGGTGTATGCACTCTTTTTGTTATACACATTTTTTTCGGCGCGATAAATCTGTTGTACTCTTTGACCGATTTGGTTAAAGGGTATTTTATTTTAATAATTCGGAGGTATGGCTTGTGACACCGGACGAAAAAAAGCAATGGGCAATCAATATGCTTATTGAAATGGAAAAGGAGGTTGGTAGACTTCCCAAAAAGGATGATTTTGACGAAGTCAACAGATCCCGAATCAAGGCTTTTTTGGGTCCGTGGCCGCGCGCGTTGGAGGCGGCGGGCTTAAAACAAGTCAGAAGCACCGAAAAGAACAGAACCAGTGTTGCGAGGAAAAAGAAGAAATGACAGTTAAATCTTTCCACCCGATATCTGCTATTGTATATTTTGCTTCGGTGCTTGCGATATCGATGTTTTCTCAGAATCCATTACTTCACATCATATCGCTTATCGGAGCTATGGCTTATTACGTCAAAATGAATAAAAACGGGTATATTAAAGAACTTTTGGTGTATTTGGCTATGCTGTGCATTGTCGCGGCGATTAATCCGTTTTTCTCTCACCGTGGCGAAACCGTTCTGTTTTTTATGAACAAGAATCCTATAACGCTTGAATCTTTACTTTACGGTTTCGGAATCGCAATGATGCTTATTTCGGTAATATATTGGTTTAAATGCTTTAGTTTAATTATGACCGAAGATAAGCTGCTTTGCCTGTTTGGCGGAATATCTCCTAAACTTGCGCTTTTAATATCTTCTTCTTTGCGTTTTGTTCCTCATTTTAAACAGCGCATAAAAAAGATAAAAAATGCTCAAAAAACAATGGGAATGTATTCTTCCGATGCCTTTTCGGATAGGATAAGTGGCACAATGCGGAGTTATTCGTCTCTTGTTGGCTGGTCGCTTGAAAATGCTATCGATGTTGGAACATCGATGAAAAGCCGTGGATACGGACTTAAGGGCAGAACACATTTTTCGCTTTTTAAGTTTTCTGTCGGCGATACGGTTGCCGTTGGCATAATTGCATTTCTTGATTTTATAGTGATGTATTTTATGTTTATCGGTAAGCTGGATTTTGTTTATTATCCAAGAATGTCTGCGATGAATATCAGTGCATCGGGCATCTGTGCCTTGGTAGCTTTTGCTATGCTTTGCTTTTTGCCGTTTATTTTAGAGTTAAAGGAGGATCTCCAATGGAAATATTACAGATCAAAAATCTGAATTTTCAATATAACGAAGCGCCGAAATACGCGTTAAAAGACGTATCTTTGTCGGTAAACGAAGGCGAATTTGTTGTAATATGCGGAGAATCGGGTTGCGGTAAATCCACCTTGCTGAAGCTCTTAAAAAAAGAAACCTCACCCTTCGGAAAGATGAGCGGAGAGATAATTTATGACGGCAAAGACAGAAACGAGCTCGACAAGCGTGTGTCTGCTTCCGAAATAGGTTTTGTGCTTCAAAATCCCGAAAGTCAAATCGTTACCGACTACGTTTGGCATGAGCTCGCCTTCGGTCTTGAAAGTCTTGGCTTGGATACTTGGGAAATACGAAGACGCACCGCCGAAATCGCAAGCTATTTTGGCATTCAGGAATGGTTTCACAAAAAGACGAACGAGCTTTCCGGCGGCGAAAAGCAGATACTTAATTTGGCGTCGGTTATGGTAATGCAGCCCAAAGTGTTAATTCTCGACGAGCCCACAGCACAGCTGGATCCTATTGCCGCATCTGATTTTATCGATACACTTGCGCGATTGAATTACGAATTAGGCATTACGGTTATTCTTGTCGAGCATCGTTTGGAAGAAATTTTCCCGATTGCCAATAGAGTGATCATAATGGATAGCGGAGCAATCTCTTACGACGGCAAGCCGGAGCTTATAACCAAGTTTTTTAAAGAAAATTCCGAACATCCTATGCGTAAATCTCTTCCTGCGGCGATGCGTATTTTTGAAATGCTCGAAAATAGCGGCACTTCGCCCATCACCGTGCGCGATGGCAGAGAGTATATTCGCAATAATTACTCGAACAAGATTAAAAAACGCAACGGTTCCTTAAGTGATTTTTCAGAAGAAGTTGCCGTTGAGCTTAAAAACGTGTATTTTCGTTATGAACGAAATTCCGATGATGTATTAAAGGGTGTTTCGTTGAAGGTTTTTAAAGGCGAGCATCATTGTATCCTCGGCGGAAACGGAACCGGAAAAACAACTACGTTAAATGCTGTGGCAGGTCTTTTAAAGCCTTACAGGGGCGATGTTTTAATTAATCGAAAACCTCTGCGCGCGTATAAAGGCAACTCTTTATACATAAACGGTATCGCATTACTCCCGCAGGACCCTCAAACTCTTTTTATCGGAATGACGGTAAAAGAGGATCTTGAAGAAATATGCAAAGCGCATAAATATGGCAAGCGAGAAACCGAAGAGAAAATAAACGATATTGCCGAAATGCTTTCTATTTCGCATCTTTTACTTTCGCACCCTTATGATTTAAGCGGCGGAGAGCAGCAAAAAGCCGGGCTTGCAAAGGTATTGCTGACAAACCCGAGCGTGTTGCTTCTTGATGAGCCCACAAAGGGTATTGACGCTAATGCCAAAGCTAAGCTTGTCGATATAATAAGCCGTTTGAAGCAAGAAGGTATGACGGTAGTTACGGTTACCCACGATATAGAGTTCGCCGCTATGTCGGCGGATAAATGCAGTTTGTTTTTTGACGGAGCAATAGTTTCTTCCGATATTCCCGTAAGATTTTTCTGTAACAACAGCTATTACACAACGTCGGCAAACCGTATTGCACAAGGCTTTTTCGAAGAAGCTTACCTTTGTGAGCATATTGCAGAGCTTTGCCTTCTTAACGGAAAAGCAGGGGATAAGCGATGAATAAAAAAAGATTATTAACTATTTTTATCCTGCTTGTCGCTATACCATTGACAGTCTATTTCGGCGGTGTGGTGTTCAGAGAAAAATACTATGCATGGCTTTCGCTGTGTGTGGCGTTGCTTGCCTGCCTGCCTCTGTTTTTCTGCTTTGAACGAAAAGAAGCAACCTCTGCAGAGCTTGCTGTTATATCTGTGCTTGTCGCAATATCAGTTATAGGCAGATTTGCGTTTGTCTGGTTGCCTGCGTTTAAACCTATTACGGCAATTACGGTTATATCTGCCGTATGGCTTGGAAAAGAGGCGGGGTTTGCTGTTGGTGCGCTTTCTGCTGTTATTTCGAATTTTTATTTCGGTCAAGGGCCGTGGACGCCTTTTCAGATGTTTGCTTGGGGATTTATCGGCTTTGTTGCCGGTGTTTTCGGCCAGAAACTTCAAAATAACAAGGTTTTAATGTGTATATACGGAGCCTTTTCTGGTATTATTTATTCGCTTGCAATGGATGTTTGGACCACCGTTTGGGCAGAAAATATTTTCAATACCACGCGCTATTTCGCTACGGTTGTTACGTCATTACCCACAACGATCGGATATGCTGTGGCGAACGTTGTATTTGTTTTTCTTTTAGCAAAACCGTTAGGTAATAAGCTTTCAAGAATAAAAAAGAAATACGGATTGTTTTCCGTAAACTATGAAGGAGAAAATTATGAAATTAATTCTTAAATTGTTGGCTTTTGCCGTACTTGTATCGGCTATCTCATTCTTTTCGTTTAACGTTGGTGCAGAGGAAGCTCTTTCTGCAGAATTGTATGTAAGTATATCCGATAAAGGCGAAATTGCCGTTAGCTACGAAAAAATCACCGTGACCGACATTGATGCCGACGGTGCGTTGACGATAAACGATACCCTTTTTGCCGCTCATCAAGCTTATTACAGTGGCGGTGCGGCGATCGGATACGCTTTTGCGGAAACCGAGTACGGTATTTCAATAGTAAAGCTTTGGGGCGACACCTCGGGAAGTTACGGATATTATTTAAATGACGCATCGGCTTGGAGTCTTGCCGACACGGTTAAAGACGGAGATTATGTCTGCGCGTATATATACAGCGATACTGTCGGATGGTCCGACTCCTATACGTTTTTCGATAAAAAAGCAGTAAAAGCAGAGAGCGGGGAAGAAATCACGCTCACATTATCGGTTTCAGGCTATGATGATCAATGGAATGTTGTGACTCTTCCTTTAAAATCTGCTAAAATTACCGTAAACGGAGAAAAGACCGAATTTGTTACGGACGAAAACGGTAAGGTAACGCTCATGCTCGAGGAAGAAGGAAGCTTCGTAATAAGTGCCGTGAGCGACGAAACGGTTATAGTTCCCCCTGTATGCGTAGTTAACTTATCTGCAAACGAAAATGAAGGCGATGAAGAAATCCCGAAACCCGGCGACAACGGAAACATTATCCTTTTCGTTATTATCGCCGCTGCATCTTTGGGCACGGCTTTTATATTTGCCAAGGTTAGAAGAATTAAATGAAACAAAAATTTCTAAAGGGAATAACCTTAATAATTGTAATTTTGTGTATCTTTTCGTCGGTTACGGTAGTAGCCGACGAAAACCAAGATACAGCTCAAGAACTTGCCGACGGAATACTTGAATATCATTTAAGCTCCTTGAACGATAGAACTACTCAAGGATTTATCGATTCGGTATTAACAGAAAAAGCAGGGATATCTGCGGAATGGTATGTTATAGCACTCTCGCAAAACGGTAATTATAATTTTGATACGTACGAAGAATCGTTGCTTGAATATATTTCCGAAAATAAAACGGGGGCTGCGGCTACACGCCTTAAATATGCTTTGGCCTTGGTGGCGATCGGTAATGACGATAAATATATCAAGGAAGAACTCGAAAATTCTATCGCCAAGCAAGGGATAATGAGCCTTGTTTACGGTCTTCATATACTGAACAATGGTATAAAATCGGAGAATTATACTGTAGATTCGTTAATTTCCGAAATTATTTCGTTAAGATTTGAAGACGGCGGCTGGGCTATAAGCGGAAAGACCTCGGATGTGGATGTAACGGCGATGACGTTGCAGGCATTGGCGCCGTATTACAAAGAAAATCAAACAGTTAAGGCAGTTACCGATGAAGCACTTACTTTGCTATCTTCGCGTCAGCAGGAAGACGGAGAGTTTTTAAGCTACGGTGCGAAAAATCCTGAAAGTGCCGCGCAGGTAATAGTTGCGCTGTCTTCGCTCGGGATCGATTGCAAAGAGGATGCGCGCTTTATTAAAAATGGAAACAACCTTTTAGACGTAATGTTGCGTTACCGTACCGAGGAGGGTGCGTATAGGCATATTTCGGGCGGACCGATAAATGCAAACGCGACTGTGCAGGTTTATTTCGCTTGTGTTTCTTATTTGAAAATGAAGCAAGGGGACAACTGTTTATACGTTTTTGAAGATGATTCTTTTGTTTCGGAAACCTCCGATGAAATCAAGCAGGAAAGCACAATTTCTGTTGAATCGAATGAAGAAAACTCCGAAAATGCAAAATACGGATATAAAGGTTATACCGTAATTGGCTTGATTGTTTTGTTTCTGCTTATAATGGCGGTTTTGCTTATAACAAAAAAGCTTAATAAAAAGAACGTTTTATTAATCGCATTGATGTTTCTTTTGCTGATTGCTTTTGTTTTGTTTACCGATTTCAGTACGGTTGACGATTATTACGAAGATGCAATTTCCAAAAATGACGTTGCCGGTACTATTACGGTATCTATAAGCTGTGAAGCAATCAAAAGTGAAGGTATTCCAAATAACGGTGTAATACTTTCCGAAACGGAATGTGTGTTTTCTAACGGCGAAACCGTTTACGATATATTGGCAGAGATTACTGCAAGGGAAAAGATACACCTTGAAACTAACGGAACAGGGGCTTCGGTTTATATAGAGGGTATAGGAAACGTCTATGAATTCGAATATGGCGATCTTTCGGGATGGGAGTATTTTGTAAACGGTGAAAGACCTTCTGTTAGTTGCGGTGAGTATGAATTAAAAGATGGCGATAAAATAGAATGGAAATATACTCTTACACTTGGAGAATATAACGCGAATTAATTTATTTTGCTAAATACTTGACAAAATTTCATAGCGGTGTTAATATAATAAAAACGCTGTGATGCGGAATAGTAAGCAAAACAAATGCTTCAGAGAATTGTCGTTTGGTGCGAGACATAGCATATTGTTTGCCGAAGTCGCCGTTGAGCGGCTGTGATGAAATCGTAAGAGATTAGTTGCAGACGGGTGCTCCCGTAACAGAGTACGGTGTAAAAGCACCAGAGTGCGCGTTTATGCGAAAAAGAGTGGTACCGCGGAAGTAAAGTTTTTTACACTTTCGTCTCTTTGTTTTAAAGAGATGAAAGTGTTTTCTTTTTACCGCGAGGAGGTCGTGATGAAGAAGTCTGCGAAAAATATTATTTCGGGCGCACGCGTTATTATCGAAACGCTTATCGAGCAGGGGGTCACCGACGTTTTCGGTTATCCGGGCGGTCAGGTGTTGAGCATATACGATGAGCTCTATAAGGCAAGCGACAGAATTACACATTATCTTACCGCGCACGAGCAGGGGGCGGCACACGCCGCAGACGGTTATTCGCGCGTTACGGGTAAGGTAGGGGTAGTAATCGCAACATCCGGTCCGGGTGCGACGAATCTTGTAACAGGTCTGGCTACCGCGATGCTCGATTCGGTGCCGATGATTGCAATTACCGGTAACGTTCCTACTAATCTTATCGGCAAAGACAGCTTTCAAGAAATTGATATTACCGGTGTCACACTTCCTATAACCAAGCATAATTTTTTCGTTACCGACGTTAACGAGCTTGCCGATACTATTCGCGAAGCATTCCGTATTGCAAAATCGGGAAGACCGGGTCCTGTGCTTATAGATATTCCGAAGGACGTTCAGGAAGCGAAATGCGCTTTTGCATTGCAAGGTGTTGTTGAGCAGTTTGAAACCTACAAGGTTACAGATAATGAAATCGAACAAGCTGTAAAGCTTATTAATAAGGCAAACCGACCTTATGTTTATATTGGCGGCGGTGCGGCGGGCGAGGGAATGACAAAGCAGATAATGGCTCTCGCCGAAAAAATAGACGCATATATAGGCTGCACGCTTATGGGCCTTTCGGCTATGCCGAATTCCTACGAGCGATTTTTGGGCATGCAGGGTATGCATGGGCTTTATGCTTCGTCGATTGCTAACCGTGCGGCGGATTTGATAATCGGTGTCGGTGTGCGTTTTTCGGACCGCGCTACGGGTGATGTTTCGAAATATTCTCCGAACGCAAAAATAATTCAGCTCGATGCCGATGTGTCCGAGATTAATAAGAACGTAAAAGTCGATATTGGACTTATCGGCGATATTGTCGATTCTTTTACAAGAATTCTCGATGCTGTCGAAAATAAGAAGCACCCTCAATGGAAAAAAGAGGTTGAAGGCTATAAAGCCGATGGTAAAAAGATCGCAGAAGAAAGCGAAGCACTTTCCGGCGGAATGCTCACCCCGAAAAAGATATTCGACGTTATCAACGCGAAAAAATCCAAGCATGATATTATCGTTACCGACGTAGGTCAGCACCAAATGTGGACGGCGCAGTTCGCCAATTTCGAAAGTAAGCGCAGGTTTGCTTCGTCGGGCGGATTAGGTACGATGGGTTATGGACTTGGCGCGGCGATAGGTGCATATATCGCTTCTAACGACAAAACGATTTTGATTACGGGCGACGGAAGCTTCGGTATGAATCTTAACGAGCTCGCGACGGCAGTTACCTATAACAGCGATGTCGTTATTGTGCTTATGAACAATGGTGTTCTCGGTATGGTACGGCAATGGCAAAGACTGTTCTATGAAGAAAGGTACAGCAACACCGTTCTCCACAGAAGAACAGATTACGTTAAGCTTGCAGAAGCTTTTGGTGCAAGGGCGTCGCGTGTTGAAAATATCGAAGAATTTGAAGCGGCATTTAACGAAGCTTATGCACAAAAGGGTCCGTATCTTATCGATGTGAAAATTAATATGGACGAATTGGTGCTTCCAATGCTGCCTCCGGGCGGCAATGTCGATAACATTATTACAAAAACCGAAAGGAAAGAATAAATGAGAAGCGTTATTGCGGTATATGTAGAGAATAAATACGGCGTTCTTTCGCGTGTTTCGGGACTGTTTATGAGAAAAGGCTTTAACATAGATTCTTTGACGGTTGGCGAAACCGATGACCCCGATTTTTCGAGAATAACCATTACTCTAAACGGTGACGATTATGCACGTGAACAGCTTATAAAACAGTTAACAAAGCTTTATAACGTAAAAAAGGTAAAGCTTTTGGATTCAGGTGCATCGGTCGAGCGCGAGCTTTTGCTTGTAAAGGTGAAAAACACCAACGAAAACAGACAGGAAATTATGGCGGCAACCGAGATATATCGTGCAAAGATAATCGACTATACGACAGATTCTATATGTGTTGAGGTCACGGGTGAGCCTTCTAAGATACGCGCTTTTATTGAAGTAATGAAACCCTTGGGTATAGTAGAAATGTGCCGTACTGGCGTTGTGGCGCTCGAAAGAGGCGGTCAGGTGCTTAACGATTAACGAAAAAATCCTATGCGTGCTGCATAGGATTTTTTATTATTTCAATAGCTCGTAAATTGTCGGCTTGAAGGAAAATTCCTGCATAATCGATTCGGCTTCGTTGAGCATTTTTTTGCGGTGCTCGTTTGAAATGCTGTTCTTTTTTACCGCACGAATAAGTATGTTTTTCGGGGTGTGGTCAAAATCGATAAATTCTAACAACTGCGTTTTGTATCCGCGGTATTCTAAAAGATTTGCGCGTATTGCGTCGGTCGCCAAAGCCGAAAAGCGTTCCTGAATTATGCCATAATGTGAAAGAATAGAAAGGCTTTGCGGTGAAATTTGCGAATTAAGCTCGTGCTGACAGCAGGGGACAGAGAAAATATATTTTGCATTCCAGTTTACGGCATTGTGTAGTGCATAGTCGGTAGCGGTGTCACAGGCGTGTAAAGACACTACAACGTCGACTTCAAAAGGTGCGTTATAGCCGTTTATATCGCCAAGCTCGAAACGCAAACCGTCGTAAGCATATTTCTTTGCCGCGACGTTACATTTTTCTATAACGTCAGCCTTAAGATCTAACCCTATCATATTTACCTTGATTTGCTTGATTTCGGTAAGATAGTAATATAGAATAAATGTAAGATACGATTTTCCGCAGCCGAAATCGATAACGTTCAGGGCTTTTTTGCTGTTTTTGGAAAGCTCGTCGTCGATAATTTCAAGAAAACGGTTTATCTGCTTGTATTTGGAATACATCGAATTGACAATTTTTCCTTCAGGAGTAAAAATGCCCATATCGACAAGCGGTAAAATAACCTTGCCTTCCTTTAGCAGATAGTTTTTTTGTCGGTTGTGGCTGTCGCCGCTTTTGTAAATTGCAGATTCGCCCAAGGCTTTTACTTTATAGTTGCAGACACCTTTTTTTGAAACAAGAACTATATGTTCGTTTTTATAAGAAAGAGCGTTTATTTGCTTGTAATTGGAAAAAATAATAGATGAAAAGGTATGCGCGAAGCTATCAGCGGTCGCACTTTCGTGAAAAACCTGTTTTTCTGTGTATTTAGATATATAATATTTATCGTTTTTAAGCTCTGCTACTATTTTTTTGTACTGCTGTGATTTATTAACGGGGTTGCTTACTGTAATTTTATATGCACCGTCTGCTACGATTTTATTAAGAATATCGGTTAAT
>JAZTZW010000006.1:0-21087 GCA_045637685.1 Eubacteriales bacterium
GGTTCTCGGTCGAAGGTCACACCTTCCTCTCAGCCTGTATACAAGCTCCCGTTTATTAAGTTTATCATATTATATCACATCTTAAAATACTTTTCAATGGTTTTAAGAAATTTTTATAAAAAAACAGAACGCAGTTTACCGCGTTCTGTTTTGCCGTTTAGATATATCCGCCGTTAGGCTCGGGAAGATTTTTGTATTCATCGGTTTCGCGCATCGTGCGCTTCATAAAGTTAATGAAATCCACAAAGCTTCTTGCCTGCGCGTTGGTTTCTGTATATCCGTTTGCGGTGTCGTCGCCCTTGATTTTGTATTCCTTACCGTTTGCGGTAATCCTGATTTCGTAGCTCCAACAGGGCTTTACCGCATAGTGTAATCCGCTCTCGTCCGCAAGAAAATCGTTGCTCATCGTTTGCGAAATTTCCAAAATCTTGTATTCGGTAATCTTCGAATATATTTCGCTTATCGTCTCGGCGCTAGGCGAAAATGTCGCTGTCGCAACGCCGTCGAGAACAAGATCCTTTTGAAGTACGCCGTTATAGGTATCGTATATTTCTTCTGCGTAATATTTGGAAACGAAGCGAATGTTAAAATCCGTCGGTATTTCTTCGGACAAAACGGTTTTGGAGCTTATATCCGAGGCGTATATGCTCTCGTCGCTTTTTTCGGCACAGCCGACGCAAAATACAAAAACAATCGCAAATGATAATATAAGAATTAAACGCTTCATATTAACCCTCCTGACGATTCTGTATATTATACGTGCCTGCGCGTAAAAACACTCGCTTTATTCGATAATTCCTATTTTGTATTTCCAATCAAGCACGCGTGCACAGGCTTTGTTTATCTGCTCCTCGCTTATTCTGCCGTCGCGCACAGCGTTAAGCACCGCTGTGTAAGCCGTTTTGTATTTACTGCAGCAAATAAGGTCGTTGCCCGCAATAACGGCAAGAATCGCCGCTTCGCCGTCGCCGTATCTTTCGGTTATCGCCTGCATCGAAAGGTCGTCGGTTACCAAAACGCCGTCAAAGCCGAGATTTTCGCGTATGTAGCGGTTAACCTCGGGCGAAAGCGAGGCAGGTAAGTCGTTGTCCATACATTCAATCACTGTGTGGCTCACAAGAATAGCGCCGCAACCTGCTTCAACACCCGCTTTGAACGGAATTATGTCAACCGACTCCAACTCCTCAAGACTGCGCTTGTCGATAGCAATTCCCGTGTGAGTGTCGTCGTTGTTGCCGTAGCCGGGGAAGTGCTTCAATACGTTTCCGATATTGTAGCTGTCGGTGGTATCGATAACCGAGCGCACGAACTCCGAAGTGGTTTCGGCATCCTGCCCCAACGAGCGGTTATACATAAACGCTCCCTTTTCGGTAGTAATATCGCAAACTGGTGCCATATTAACGTTAATGCCGAGCGAGCCTAAAAGAGCGCACTTTTCCTTCTCGCTTTCGCGTATCGCGTCGATTCCGCCGTGCGAATATAAATATCTCGGGGAATAAAATCGTTTTTCGCGGTATTGCGTAAACGCGCTTATACGGCAAACATCGCCGCCCTCTTCGTCAACCGCAAAAAGCAAAGGTATATCCGCTTCGCTTTGCAAGGAATCAACCGTTTCGCGTATTCCTTCGGGTGTGTTGTTTCGGAACTCACGCGCGAACATAATAAATCCGCCGAGCTTGTATTCGTTTATATATTCTTTCGCGCCAACGTCGGGGAACGCCGCCAAAAACAACTGCCCGACCTTTTCTTCAAGCGTAAGCTCAAGCATCAGCTCGTAACCCTTCGTTTGCTCAACGCTCGAGGTTTTGCTCTCTTCGCTTTCGGTTAAAGCACTGCTTTCTGCGTTCTCAGACGCGGAGCTGCTTTCGATTTCGATAATCTCTTTCGAGCTTTCGGCTTGCTCGCGGCTTTCTGTGCTTTCCTCGGTAATTGCTTCTTGCCCGCAGGCGGCAAGCGCCAAAGCAAGCGTTAGCAACATCAATAAAAATCTTTTCATATCCTAATCCGAAAATTCCTTCAGCGCTTCGTTCAGCGTTGCAATAAATGCGTCTGTTTTTTCTTTGTGATTACCTTTATATTCCAAATTGCCGTATCTGTCCAAAACGGCTTTTATCTTTTCGCAAAGGAACTTTTTCAATTCCGGAGACATACCCGCAAAATCGGAAATGTGCGAAAAAATCACCGAGTAAAGCTGCAAAATGATTATCGGGAAATCTGCCGTGTATATTCTGTCGCCCAAACGCTTTTCGTACTTTTCGGCTTCGTCAATGGCAGAAATATAGCTCTTACACGCCTCGACGTGGTCGTCCTTGTGGCAGTATGCGTCGCCGGTATAGACCTTGTTCCATACGAATGAGCTGTAAAGATAGGGGTTATCCTCCATATCGAACTCGTGGTCCTCCAAAAGCCAAAGCTCGCTTCTTAGCCATTTTAATGCCTCGTCCGCGTTCCTTTTGCGTTCTTCCTCGTTGCTGTAGTGGCATAAATAATAGCAACGGCCCATATCGCGGTGAAGCAGTATCATAATCTCGTCGATATTCCGGTCGACTCCGCGGTTACTGCCGATAGCAATAGCAATATCGAAAACAGCCTTTGCCTCTTCGTATTTTTCTGCCAGCATCAAAGCAAAGCCGTAATTGCGCCCGCTTTTTACCGCCGATGCGATGATTTCGGTATTTTCGGGGTCGGCTTTGTGCCGCAAAAGAATCGCTTCCCAATTTTTCTTTAACAAATCGGGGTTGTTCTCGCCGTTCAACATCAAAAGCAGATTATACTCGTTTTCAATCCTCGTGCGGTGCTTTTCGCCTACACCGAGCTGCGAAACGTTTCCGTCCGCCTCGCTTACAATATCAAGTGCCTTGCGGTAATATTTAGCCGCTTCGTTAAAATATCCCTCGTCGCGCAGAATAGATGCACACCTGCATACTTTTAAAATAACGTCGTCTGCCGCGTTGCAGAATAGGTTTATCATTTCCGTTAAAAGCTCAAGCGTTTTTTCGTCAACGGTGTCCAGCTTTCGCGTTGTAATATCCATCGTGACAAGCGGGAACTTTTTAAGCGCTATCATTTTTTCGAAAATTTCGCGGTAATTCTTTTCGACAAGCCGTACCTCTTCCTTGTACCAATAAAGCGCAAGATTAACTTCGCGTTTAACGCCTATACCGTGATAGTATATATTGCCGAGCTGATGTGTTGCATCTATGCTTCCGCCTTTTGCCGCGGCTTTGAATTTCTTTGCGGCGTATTCGTTATCGAACTCTACGAATAAGCCGTTCAAATAAGCGTGCCCTAAAAGCCTATCCACCTCGTGCTGTTCTAAGTTCTTTTTGTTTTTGGCATCTTTAAGCCCGAAAAGCTCGCTTATGTATTTAGAAAACTTGTGTCCTCGGCGTACCTTTACCATTTCGAAGCTGTCGTTGTCCTTTATTTCGAAATAATTGCGCACGTCCTCGCCGTTCGTTTCCAAAAGTTCGAAAAAAACAACCTTTTTATCGTTTTCCTTTGCGTGCGGATATTCCTTATCCTTAACGTAGTTCTCGCGCGAAATAAGACTCGGCGTGGTGGTAATGCCGACAATATTACTGTCGTCGAGCTCCTTGAATATCGAATCCTCAAAATTTTTCCCCGTTGGCAAATATTTGTCGTACCATATCGCTATCCTTCTGCCCGATTCCTCGCCGTGAATGCAACGTATAAGCTCTTGCGTGTGCTCAAAATCCTCGCGGCAATAGCCGACAAACATTTTGTGCGTAAAAATATTTTTCACCTCTTCGATAAGCTCTTTGGCGATAAGAATATCCTTCAAGCTTCTTTTCAGCTTTTCGCCGTAGTCTTTATCGTTTATACGCAAAAATTGCATATTTTCGGTGGTTTCGTTGAATTTGACTTCGCATTTGGACTCGAACAGTATCGGCAATACCGCCTTGCGGTTTTTAATAATAAAATCAAACTCTTCGCGGTGAATGCCGTCTTCAAACCATTTTTCGGTAATCGGAACGATAATGAGATGAAAGTCAGCGACCTCGCCAAGGTGCTCGTTAGAGCGTTCTTCAGAAAAATTCAAATGCGCGATAACACATTCCTTTTCGATATCGCGTATATCACGCTCCACCTGCTCGAAAAGACCAAAATCGCCCTCATGGCAGGAAAAATATATTCTTCGCGCGTGGTTTCTCGGGTCTTTTATATGCGCGGGTGTATAAATTATATGCGACATTTTTGTTTTCCTCCTATTATCGTTGTTCTGGGCTTATTATATCATAAACAATAGTTTATTGCAACAAAAAGCGTTGACGCGAAAACGCCAACGCTTGGGTAAATGTTAAAGACCTCTTGTGTTTAAATAAGTTTCGAAAAACTTTTGGAAGCAAAGGTAATAATTATTGAAGAACAGATCCCTTTCGCTTCCGTCTGCAAATTTCAAAAGCAAATGGCTCTTCGAGGGCGAAGAAACACCGCGAAGGTCGCTAAGCGAAAAATCAAACAACGCAAGCGAAAGCCCCGCGCAGTAAAAATGATCATCTGTTACAACATATCCCGATTTTGCGCTCGAAAAAACGGTATCGTCCATCACGGCGATAATATCGTTTTTTGTGATCTTGTTTTTCGTAATCGTGCGAATGGAATTATCGATCTGCTTGGGCGTAAGCTCGTTTGCATATTTAAAGAAAAACGCGAATTTGCCGATTTTTAAAGCCTCGTTGCAGGTATTTATCGCGGAAATTACCGCAGTTCTGTTGTTTCCGGAAGACCTCGGCGCGGAATTGCGTGGTTTGGCGGGCTCTTCCTTCGGCTTCGAATTTCTTATCGGCTCTTCTTTGGGAGTTATGTGATTTACGTTAATGCCGAAATCTGCGATTCGGCATTGTTGAACAATCGCGGCACTACATAAATGCGAAAGAAAATCGGCGTCGCCGTTGTATTTGTACTTGAACATAGCCTGTAATGCGCTCAACTGTAAACGCATACCAGGTGATAGCTCAAAGTCCTCGAGATATATCACCAACAGCTCCCTTTTCAGCTCAATGGCAAAATGTATCTCTCTGCGGCAGTTGTGCGAATCCTGCGAGTTTTTCGACATAAACGCGATAACGACCGTACTGCTCATTAAACGCTCTGCGATATATTCCGGCCATTCGGTGCCGGCTTCTATTCCGTTGTCGTACCATACGCGGAAACCGTTGTCGTTAAGCGCTTCAACGGCATCAAGCACCGCGGCTGTGTCCTTGTGCGAATAGCTTATAAATATATAAGGCTCCTTGCCATCGTAAGCAACTGCCATAATTCCCTCCAAAAGAAAACAGAAATATTATTAAACGATTGTATCACGTTTGTATGTTTTTGTCAATAAAAAAGGGCTGCACGCGGCAACCCTTAAGGCTTTATATGTTGCTTGCAAGAATTATCGAGAAGATGAGCAAGAATACGCTCGCAACAAGCTTTGTTATTCTCGAAAAATTCTTTTCGATTCCGAGCTTCTGCGAAAAGCACATTATTGCGCCGATAAGTCCAACAATGAATGCGGCTATCGCAAAAAGAACTGCGAAAATGGCACAGCCTTCCTCAGGATACATATATGCGTATGCATAGATTTTCGAGGAAGTTACGTTTACATTTACTCTAATATACGGCAGAGCAATCGAAACGAGACCGAAAAACACAGAGATTACCGATAAAATGCTTGAAATGAAGTTTAAAATAATAGAGCCTGTTTTTTCGGTGCGGGGGGCAGGTGCGGAATCATTCTTTACGGTATTGAGCTGTACGCCGCAGGAAGCGCAGAAGGTGTTGGAGTCGTCGTACTGTTTGTTACAATTAGGACAAATTTTCATAATCGTTCCTCCGAATAATTTATTAAAGTGATTATACTATAAAGCAATCACATAAGTCAATAGCAACTTTTTCGATGATAAATCGCACGGTTCGCACCATAATTGTATATTTTCTGTTGAAATAAACACAAAACGGTGATACAATAAATAAAAAATTTCAAGGTAGGGTGCTTATGAAGCTTGCAGATATATTCGGTAACAATATGGTTCTTCAACGAAACAGAAAAATATCTATCTTCGGCGAAGGTGAAGGAAAGGGAAGTGTTGAGCTCAACGGTGCGCGCGTCGATTTTGTGTCGGTCAACGGTAAATTCAAAGCGTATCTGCCTGAAATGAACGCGGGCGGTCCCTACGAAATGAAGGTGACGCTCAATGGCAAAACCGAGCTTTTTACCGATATTATGATAGGCGACGTGTATATCGCGGGTGGTCAGTCGAATATGCAGTTTGAGGTGTGGGAAGCAACGGATATCTTTCCGCAGGAAAGTAACCTCGTCCGCTACTTCAAGGAATGTAACGACGGTGATAAATACATAAACAACACCCCTTTTTATAAAAAAGAAGTCTGGCAAAAAGCAACAAACGAAACAAGCGCGCACTTTTCGGCAATAGGCTTTGCCTTCGCACTTGCGCTTGCCGAAAAAACAGGTGTTACGGTCGGTATAATTTCCTGCTGTCAGGGCGCTTCTCGCGTTGACGCTTGGACCGACCCGATTATAGTAAACACCCCTGAATATCAATCACTTATGCCCGAAAAGCATTATGATTACGATAACTTTAAATTCAATCACGAAAGCTGGCTTTATAAAAATAAGCTGATGAATATAATGCCCTATTCCGTAAGCGGGGTGCTTTTCTATCAGGGCGAATCGAATACGGGAATAAAGGAGTCAGGGAACTATTCAAAGCTTTTTGAGTATATGGTAAATAATTGGCGCGAATGCTTCGAAAATGAATTTCTTCCGTTTTACTGCGTTCAAATTATGCCCTTCGAGGCGGACCCCCACTTGGCAAATTGGGCAAAGCTTCGCAAACAGCAGGAAACAGCAAGCAAGACCATACCGAATACCTACCTTGTAACAATGGCAAACACCGGCGAAAGTAAGCTTATTCACCCCACGCGAAAAAAGGATATAGCGCAGGCACTCGCCAACACGGTATTAAATACACGCTTCGGCGAAAAGGTTGAATACAGCGGTCCTATTGCCGAAAATGCAAATATTTCAGAAAACAAAATAACAATAGCATTTTCCCATTCCGAAGGTCTGTGCATATCGGGAAATTATCTCGACGGCGCATATTTCTGTGATGAAAACGGCATCTTGCATACACCTAAAGCAGAAACAACAGCAAACACGCTTGTTCTTACTTTTAAAGAGGACGTAAAGATAAAAACCGTTGCCCTCGGCTGGGAAAATGCTCCTCGCCATAACCTTTATAATTCCGCAGGCTACCTCGCCTCGCCGTTTAAATTTGAATTTTAATAGTATGGAGAGAAAATATGAAATTAAAATCCTTGTTCACCAAAAATCGAGCCGAAAATAACGCAAAATTACTCGATTATAGTCAAAGATTAGAAATTTTGGATGTTCTGGGCGAGCCTCTTGTTAAGGACGTAAGAGACGGGGCATTAAATTTTGCCATGAGAATAGCGCAATATACAACCGTGAATCCCGTCAGCCTCGAATATTATAAAGCGCTGTCCGATTTGTCCGATGAGCAAAAAGAGGCGGTTTGCGACCTGCTTTCGGAAACGATAACAGATACCATTTACCGCTTTATGAAGCTGTTCGAGGAAAACCCCGAGCAATTTAAGATGCTAATAAAAAAAGACGGCGTAGAATACGACGTCGTCGAAATCAGCGAGGATACTGGAAGCGAGATAACCTTTCCCGATGAAGACGGTTGGATACAACGCTTTTCCGAAATCGGCCGCTTCGTTTAATATTTAAAAAGCTTTCGAAAGAAAGCTTTTTTGTTTATAGATATTTTATCGATTTGCAACATTTATATTATAAGGCGACTAATAACGTTTTTCAAAACAAATCACTTTAAATAACTTACTTAAGAACTGCGTTTTTCCGTACCGACTTTTAACCTGCCGAAAAATCGGCAGGTTTTTATTTTAACTCACCGTGTTTTGTCCAAAATACGGAAATCAATTTCCTAAAAACAAAAAGTGTTTCATCGTACAATTTGAATCAAGGAGTCAAAGTATGATGAATTTGATCGAAATGGGTAAATATTTGTTGAATGCAAGATTACAACTGCATTTCTCACAAGAATTGGTGGCGGATATCGTAGGGGTAACGGATAAAACCATTCGAAATATCGAATATGGAGAAACCGCCGCCGATTTGGTAACAATAATGAAATTGTGGGATCTTTATGACCTTTCTGGCGATAAACTGTTTGAATTTTATGAGCGTGATGAAGATATGATAAGAGAAATGCAATATAATAAAAACAAAATAGAAAAAGCCAAAAATAAAGTGTTGCTGGGAGTATAATTATATGATTTCTTCGAATGATTCTTTCTGCGAAACCGACGTGATGCTTAATATTTCAATCGCATTAAAAAAGGTGGGGTTGTATCGTAGATACAAAGGCTATCATCGCTTGATTTATGCGGTATATCTCGTGCTGGAAAACGAAGGAAGGTTAGATGCGGTGGTTAAGGAAGTATATATTCCCGTTGCACAAAAGCTCCATTGTTCTTGGGGCGCCGTGGAGCGTTCATTACGCGTAGCGGGGGATAGGCTGTGGGTGAATAATCAAGAAGCATTATACGAAGTTACGGGTATTAAATTAAGGTCCTCGCCCACTCCTGCAGAGCTTATAGATATTTTCGCCACTTACATAAAATACGGAAGAATATAGTTGAATAAAAACAAAAAATACGCCGGCAAACACTGCGGTCAAGCAATATTTGTCGGCGTGTAGCTCTTATTGTTTTTCAATATGCGGTTTGCTTTTGTTGGTGTTGCCTTTATAGGAAACAGCTACGGTGTTCGGAGGGTGCAGGTGTTATCTGCACCCTTTATACGACCTTATTTACCGTTTTTTAATAGATTAAGCAAATCCGCACCCTTTGAGCTGCGCTTGATCGCTTCTCGTAGGAACAGTTTTATGTCAGCGTCGCTGTTTATATAAGTAAAAATATCATACGGAAGGGTGCCGTCGCGCTTGGTTTCCGCCGCAAGATCAAACATCAACGTGCGTTCCGCTTCGGTCATATTCAAAGCGTTGGCTATTAACGTTTGCGTTTCTCCAGAGGGGGCAGGGCTCTTTCCGCTTTCCATTTTACAAAAAAACGATGGAGATAGTGACGTTATTCGGCATAACGCCCTCATCGAAAGCTTCGCTTGCTGACGCTTAACGGTAATAAACTCGCCGAACTTCATTTCGTCAAGCATATTACCCATCTTTAGTTAGTCTTCGGGGCAGCAATCGATATACATTGTTCCGATCAATGTCTGTTCTGTATAATCACAATCTTCGCAGTATGTGACGTCGTAAATTTCGCGTTTGCATCTTGGAGAATATGTTCTAACTTTGTGGGAAATAACGCTTGCGCTAGTATATTTATAGTCGTGACCAAACAAAATACAACCCAAACCATACGTTCCCAACGAATCGTCGTTGAGTCCGACTAATTGAGTGGCTACAATTTCCTGTTCTTCTGTAGTAAGATTATCGTTTGAAAACTCAACGGTATAGTATGCATTATCTATTTCATAATTATAAGTGGTATTAGACGAGGTGGTTGCAGATGCCCAAACGCTCATCGACATCATCAGTATAAATATACTTACTAATATACATATAGTTTTTTTCATCGTTCATTTCCTCAAATTTTCAATTATCATTATTAATTCATCGTAATTATTCGCTTGGATAGAATAGTGACAACCATTATAAGAACAATAAGCATTGATAGTATCCTCGAAGAAAATATAGTAGGTTGCACCATTGTGTTTAAATACAATACAATCGTTATGCGTTCCGTTTGTTTCTTGCGGGTTGATTTCTACAGAGAAACACACATTTGCTTTATTGGTTAATATTAGTATCATATCAGTTCCGCGTTCGCTTATATATTTAGTAACGCGCTCAACATTAACACCCTCCGGCCATTTCGTGGGGTACATAATGTCAAGATTTTCTTTTTCTATCATTTCTTCTATCGAAGAATATTTCTTCGATTCGCCGTTATGATAGAAGGTGAATTCATCGACGGTTATTTGCGCGCCTTCATCTTGGCGTACAATTTCGCCGATATATTCGAAAATATTAACACCGAATGCCGCCGCGACAATGACGGTAGTTGCTATCATTAAGGTTAATACAGCCGCAATTAAACCAATTCTGCGCAAAATAAGGTTTTGTCTTTTGCCAATCTTTGCTTTGGCTTGATCTGCGCCTTCTTCATTTACGATAATAATATGCTCGTTCTTGGCTTTGTTGATTATAGAAATTACCTTTTCTTTATTAAGTGTTTCATCGTTGTTTCTTTTTTCTAAAAGCTCAGAGCAACGGCGTATCGTCATCATATCGCCGCTACCGTGGCAAAGCATATCTATTTCGAAATTCATTATTTTTTCCAAAGCCGCGTTATCAAGCTCTTCAAAAGTAATTACTTTGTTATCGATCATCTCCTTAAGTTCCCGACCGGACATATTGTCAAGTAAATTTTTATCCACTTTTCTGCCTCCTCACTATAAATATGTTGCTATGTTGAGAAACGTCTATAAATATTTTAAAAATTTTCAGTATTTATTGCTTTTTTAATTTTCTTTTTAATCGTACTGTTAATATTTCTTATCGTGCTTTCACTTACACCTATTATTTTTGCAACTTCTTTAGGCGGCAATCGTTTTTTGTATAACAGTTCATAAATCTTTCTTTCGTGGGGGGTTAATAAATTAAGGAGCTTATCTATAACTCCTTCTTCAAGCCAAATATTATACAACGCATCCTCGAAAACGGTATCTATTGCGGGAATATTAATCACCTTTTCGTCGGTCGTGTGGTTGATATAAGTATTATACTTTCTCGCTTCATTCAACGCTACTTTACGGGAGGCAACTATTATCCAAGCATCGGGCTTTTCGTGCTTCTTAAGCTTTTTTATTTTTTTGCAAGCAAGATAATAAATTTCGCTTATGCAATCTTCACCCAAATATTCATATTTCTCTTGCAGGACCGATTTCACAGCGGCGCGAATCATATATTCGTTGCGAATTATTAAATCTTCTATGTAGTCTGCTTCTTCAGGAGTAAGGTGAAAAGATTCTTTTTCACTGGTTTTCATAATTGTGCCTCCTTTTCATTTTCAGTAAATTACACGACTTATTATGACATATCTGTTGCAAAAATTCAAGTTTCGAATTAATTTTTCTTCGTTATTTGCCTTGCGATAAGATTTAATATTGTTAACGTAAGGATACCCCAAAAGCTGTTGCAGTGCGTTCAGAAATACGATTCGCGAATACTATTCGCGAATCGCGAACATATTGACCGATGCGAGAAAGGGCTTTTTGCTTTGGAATAAGTTTGGAAAGTGATATGAAATCATATAAACAAAGAGAACCCCCGACACTACTTAAAGCAACGCCGGGGGTGTGATTTTCACTAACGAACTTTGTAGTTCAAATGGTTTGTTTATGATACGGTTTAAGCAAAAGTTTCCAAAGCCACAACAAAAGAGAAAAATCCAATATCGTCCCTATTATACATATTACAAGTTCAATATCATTTTTCTCAATAACCTTAAGTATTGTAAAAAACAACATTGCAAATGAATTAAGAGCAACGGCGAAAACAAAAATTCTGTATTTCTCTTTTTTGATTCCTAAAATATAAGCGATAAATAAGAATACTGAATATCCAAACACCCATGTTAACATAAAATAAACTCTAAACATACTATCGCTTCCAACAGCATGTAAAAAAGCGAGCACAACAGAATTCGAACCAATCAAAATGCTAATTTCATATACAGGAAGAAAACACAATATTCCAACTATTGTCAGCAACATATATGAATGCAATACTATGTTTTTTTTGTTCATTTTTTCCTCTCCTATCCAAATATTCTGTCAATAACTTTTTCGAAATAATAACTTGCATCTTTGCCTTCTTCTGCGTTATCAAAATCTATATTTCTTGCAGAATCTCCACCGATTCTGTATCTGTGATGTTCTTTCCATTCGAGCAACACTGAACTTTTAGTGCGATTCCACGCCGTGTTGTATGTTTCATCATATCGCAACATAATATCAACAACTTTTTCCCTGTGTTTCCGATTTAGTTTGTGCGCGGAATATGCATACATATTTGGATTTTCAATATCTGTAAAATCACCAATCATTATGTCGGTTTTTGGATTAAAATTTTTAGGAAGGTTTTTCTCGTCTTCAAAAAATGCAGCATTAACATTTTTGTAAATATATACCTGCCCTACTACTTCTTTTAGCCCAAACCAAGACGATGATGTGTACTCGTATACATATACTTGAACTTCTTCCACATCTTTAATATCATCGTTGTCTTTTTTAGAGTGTCCACCACCAACATCATTAACAATTACTGTACTCGGATGAATGGCATATCCTGTATCATCAGCATACATAATAGGATTATTATCACAATATGCAAACATATTGTATCCTTCAATGCTACCGTTTGCACCAACGATACCGTCCGCATTTAAGAATCTACCAACTGTCGGGTCGTAATAGCGCGATTGCAGATAATAGAACCCTGTTTCTACATCATAGTAATATCCACGGAAACGGAAAGGGTTATACCTACCAACAGTAGATGCCATAGAACCTGTTGTGGTTAAAATCGTGCCACATGCATCGTAGGTGTATTCGGTTACTAGCGTTCCAACAGAATTTAGGATTCGAACAACATCGCCCTGTAAATTCTTTTGGAAGTAGTAATAGGTATTGTTATAGATAAAACCTTGAACGCTACCCGATTCATCATAGAGATAATACAAAGTATAGATTTTTGTATTATCTGCATACGCTGTTTCGCTAATTATTGTCGAGCCATCCAACACATAATCGTAGGTATAATAACCGCAATAATCGAAGTCATAATACTTCTTTTGCGTTCTTATACCGTTAGAGTTATAGGTGTAAGTGAAGGTATCTTCTAAACCTTTAATGGTTTGCCCTACAAGCTGTCTGCCCTCCCAAGCGAGCGAGGTGGAATTATGCCACTTTGTCGGGTTGCCTATCGCATCATAGGTAATAGCGGTACCGTTATACGCGGTAAGCATATCTCCCCAAGAGGTATTGCCGTAGGTGTAGGTTGCAACGGTTTCTTTATAGCTTGCAAGGTAATTAATGTAATCACCCATAAGCGTTCCGGGGTGATATGGGTATTTATCCTTGCGGGTAATATTTCCTGCTTTATCGTAATAATAAACGTATGCTACACCCGCAACAACATCTTCCTCGCATTCAAGCTGACCTAATTTGTCGTAACTGTATTCGTTTATTATTACCCCGTCTTTTTTAATTTTGGTTATGTTGCCGAGGTTATCGTAGATGTAGGAATATACAGCTGAACTTGTGGCACCGCTTGAGGTAGATATACGTTGAGTAAGACTCGAAACGAGCGAGGTTGTGTGTTTTTCTATCTCCCCGTTTTTGGTAACCTCGTATCTGTAATAGGCACAATCCTCGTAGAAGGTTGCCATTGTCGAAAGCGAGATTTCCTTGGTTGTAAGCCTTTCGAAATTGTCGTAGTAATAGCACAGTGCCGACATCGGACCGCCCGATGCCGCGTTCGGCATCGAAATATAATCGAGCAGGTTCGAATTTTCCTTGTAATTAAGCTCGTAAGACATTGTCTTATCGCTTAATTTATACGTCGAACCTTCGGCTCTGCCGAGGTCGTCATAGGAATTTTCGACCGCTACGGTTATATTACCGCTTGCATCCTCCTGCCAAGCGCGTATAAGCCTATCCAGCGAATCGTATTCGTAAATATGTGTTGCGCCGTCTTCGGTAAGCGAATAAAGCCTGCCGTTGTTATCGTATTTAACAATATACTCTGTTGTGCCGTTAAGCTTGGTTTGAACAAGTCGTTCAAGCTCATCATACATATATTCCTCGTAATCGCCGTTGCCGTAGGTAAGCTTTAACAGTTTGCCGTTGTTTGCGGCGTATTCGTAGGTTGCGAGCGTGTAATTACCAGCTTTTATCGTTAACACGTTACCGAAGGTATCATAAGTCAACGTATAATCGGTCGTTGCCGTGTCGATACCACTCAAACGGTTATTTGCATACAAGTACGCAACCTGTGCTTCTGCGGTATCGGCTACGCCGTCTTTATCTGCATCTAAATATACCTTTTTGGTCCTGTCGCGGTTATCGTAGGTATATGCGGTGCGAACAGAGTTTGCATTTTCGATGTACTTTAACAGTTTTGTAACCGAATCGTAGTCATAGGTGGTTGTTTTACCAAGCTCGTTTATAGATTCGGTTAGATAGTTACCGTATTCCGAATAAACAGCCGAGGAGGTAACCTTTAAGCTGCTTCCGCTCGCGGAAAGCGTTACGCTTGTAGTATTTCCGTAACGGTCGTAGGTATATGCCGCAGATTGCGTCACGCCGTTAACCGTTTTTTCGGCTTTTGTTACTTGGTGCTTCGTATCGTAGGTATAATCGAAGCTTTCGCCCGTGATTGCGGTATAGTCCTTAAGGTCTATACCGTTTTCGTGGTAGGACATTACCGATTCGTTGCCCTCTATATCGGTAACTTTCTCTGCGTTGCCCTCGTCGTCATAATCATAGGTCTGCGCAGGTTCTACGGTGAGCGCAATATCGTCGAAATACGCGGTGTTCGCGTTGTAATCGTAAGCAACAGTTATTTCGATGCTTGTTACCGTTGTTTTTATCTTATCGGGAACGATAGCAGTCGAAGCATATTGGCGGTTGGTATTATCGGGGTTAAAGGAAAGCTCGAATTCCTCGGTACTGTTGTCCGAATAGGTAAGCTTCGCAATAACGCCGAATTTGCGGTTTGCCTTCGGGTCTTCGCCGGTTGCGCTGTTCCAGCCCGCAGTTGCAAGGCTAACAGAGCTTGCCTCTGCCCAGCCTGAAAGCATAAAGGTTGTATTGGTGGGAACGTTAAGCGCAACTGTTTGGCTTATTCTCTTTTGCGCTGTGGGCGAGCCGACAACTGTTGCCACGGTGTTTCCGTTATACGCAACAACGGAATAACTGCCCGACCATTTACGCCTGCTTGCGAAATCGCCGTTTTCTAAAAAGTTGAAGTCCGAAGGGGTTTCGCCCTTTTCAAGCTGTGCGCAATCGACATACGCCGTGCCCTTTGTCTTTTCCAGCGCAAAAATAACGTCGTAATTGCCCGCGGATGTAACGGTGAAGGTATGGCTTACTCTTTGCCAGCCGTTATCTATCGCGGTGTTGGTCGTGCCTGTTTTATACTCACCGGAATTCACACAGCGGAGATAAAAACCGCCGTTCGTACTTTGAACTCCAACAAGCTTAACGTAGGCGGAAAGTGTATAGGTCCCCGCGGTTAAATAAACCGAATCGCTGTACATTGCATAGCCGACAGCGTTGCTTGTCGAAGCCAGCTTAAGCGAGCCTGTGCCGAAATACTTTGTGTCGGTTGCATAGGCTGCGCTGTATCCGTCGCCTTCTACGGTTTTTGTCCAAGCTGTCGAGGGTTCGCAGTTCGGGTTATACAGCAGGTTGTTGTTTGTTATGCCCTTTACGGCAGAGGTCTTTATCTTGTAGTTGGTTTCCGCCGCCGTGTCATAAGGCATATATTCCGCATAGGATGCGCCAAGCACGTCATAAACACCGTCGAATTGGCTGTACGAGCATATTGCCGCGCCGTAATCATCGAAAAGCGTATGGGTGAAGATGTCGTCAGAGGTTGCATAAGCATCGTCGTTGCCGCTTGTGCGCACAGTAAACATTTTGTCGCCGTATTCAAAGCCGACCTTTTGACCGCCTGTGCCGTTTACGCTTTCTTTTGCAAGTGCAACGCGGAATCTGCCCTCGTAGGTATCGTATTTATATTCCAGCATATACGAGGTGTCGCCGTCCTTGGCGGATTTAAGCGCACCCGTCTTACCCTCAGATTCGATACCTGCATAGGTGTGGTATTCATAGTAGACTGTATTTAGAAGAGTAGAGCCGTTATAATAACGAATTTGGCGGAGATATCCGCTGTCGTTAACAGAGGGAGTGCCCGAAATCGTTTCGGAATAGAGGAATTGAACGTAGTCGTTCGTATTATATCCGTTGGTTATCTGTTTCAGCGCGCCTTCGGCGTTATACGCGAAAACGAGCTGCTGAACAAGCGAGCCGTTTACCGGTTGATAATATATCGCGAACAGCTCGCCGTTATCGCCATAGGTGAATCGCTTTTTGTTGCCGTGAACGTCAACAATATACCTTATCTTACCGGTATGTTCAAAAATGTAATCGGTACCCGTTTCGTTTTCGATACAGTATTCCGTATCCTCGCCGCTTCCACTTATTGTAAGCGTTAAGCCGCGTCCGTCTTCATCAACGTATATACCGTTTATTTCTCTGAAGTAACGTTCCGTTCCGTCACTATCATTATATACGTAATAGGTTTCGCTGTCAATAATTTCCTGCGTCACAGTTTGTTGCACCGAAAGCTTCCAGCCCTTGCCGACCTTCATATTGCTATAGTCGGCGGTTTTGGGTGCATTAATGGCGTCGCCTGCGGTGAATTCAAAGCCCGCTTGGAAGCTATTATACACGTGGCTTACGGTTATAGGTATGACCGAGCCTTCGGTTGTCAGATCTGCGTGTGCGAACACCAAATTACCGTTAAAGCCGTTTACGTAGCCCGTGCCCGCGCTTCCTGCGTTTTGGGTGGAAAAGTTCCATTGGCTTTCGATACCCTTTGTATCGCGGTAGGATATTAGGATAGTGGGCTTTTTAGAGGTGCTTGCGTAATCCGAGGAATAAAAGGTTACGCTGCCTGTGCTTGAAGTGTAGGGGGCCAGAAGCACGCCTGTGTTTTTATCCTCGTGATACCAATACTGCGCCGCCTTGGTTATGTCGAAATAGTATTCAGACTTTGCCGTTGCGGCAGGTATGGTATGATAGTCTATAACTATGCTTGAATTAGAAGGAATCGTCGAGCTTGTCAATGTCGCCGACGACCATTCCTTTGTCACGGTGTGCACCGCAACCGTTGTTTCCTGCTCTGCGTTCCACTTTTTAAGCCTTAACTGTGCATCTATAATTACAGCCGAATCGGGAAGCTCGGGGAGCGTTTTTGCTTTTATAAGCATTTTATCAAGATCGTTTTCGCTATATCCTACCTTAATGGTAGTTGCTTTATAATCGCTTACAACATTTGATGAGTTTATCCCGATATCCTCGGTGTTCGAGCCGTTATCCGCAGGCGTTATCGTCGGGTCGACAGTCACAGGAAACGCTCTTTCGTTTGCGTTCATCCAATCGCTGTCTGCCGTAACGGCAAGCGCATATTTGTTGCCGTTTGCGTGGGTTATTGTATATTCGACGCCATCCGAACTTACTCCGTTTGCATCATACATAATGCCCTTGGGGATTACCATTACCGTTTCCGCATTCGTTGCGCTATTCAGCGCGATAGAGCCGTCGGGTTGCAAAACGGGGTTAAGACCGTTAAGCTTGAGCTCGAATGTAAAAATGTACGAATCGAGCCGTTCCTTAACGATGATGTTTTCCTTAACCGTGCTACCGTAGATTATATATTCGAGGTCAACAGAAGGAAGAATATCCAGGTATACAGCACCCGAGGAGAATTTATGAAGCGTTGTTGCCGAATCGATATCGTTGCCGTTCGCCGCCGCTTCAGGTGTATGTATCTCCAATGCCTTTGACCTGTCTGCTCCGACAAGGTGAAGGCTTATTTTATAGTCATCCTTTTGAATCTTTAAAAGATTGTTCGAATTCGAATTATTCGCAAGCTTTATGTGAATATCCGATTCGGTATTGACGGCACCGGCAAAATCATCGGCATCGAGCGTCATGATTTCGGATACAGCCAGGGTGTTATCATAATCCTGCAAATTTCCGTTTTCGTCTTCAAAGTGTATTCTTTTGCCGTAATCTGCAACGACGTAACTGCCGTCACTCATACGGAAGGTCTTTGCAGTTTTGGTACGTCTGTCCTCTACCTCGCCAAGAACGTAGGGAGCAGAATCACCGTCCAAAACAGGTAAATCGGATAAAACTTCGTTTTCTTCGCTGTTCAATGCCTCTCCAATGTGCGCCAAAATCGAGGAGGGCAAGAAACAAAGAAGCATTACGAAGCTGAGCATCAGGGCTAAAAACTTTGTGGATTTTTTCATTGGTCGTCTTCCTTTCTTTTTTGTTTTTTATATCCTATTTCCATATACGGAAACAGAAAAATCCCGAACCTACTCTTTAAGTAAGTTCGGGATTATTTGAACAGTATTAATTGGTTTGTGTGGTGCGAAAAGCTTCTTTTTCATAACTTCGTACCGATAATACAAAAACTATTAGTATGGTAACACTCAATATGGTCATATATTATGAATATAGTATAAGGCATTTTCTTCCATTTGTCAAGAAAAATTGTGTTATTGTTTATACTCTTAGAAAATTTTTAGAATTGTAGCAATTTATTGGTTCAAATATTTTAAAGTTGTTGAAAATGCGCAGAAAATGTGTTATACTGTTCACGTAATAGGTAACAGTATATGTTTTGGAGGATAATTGTGAAAATCAAAAGAAGCTTATTACTATTTGTTTTGGCTCTCTGCTTTTGCTTATCTGCTTGTGGAGAAGCAAAACGTCCGATAGACTATCCCAATACTACTTGGACCTGCGAAAATTATAATGTTAAATTCTCTGTGTCCGAGGAATACAAAATCAAAGAAGCGGTCATAATCGATAAAGACGGTCGAACAGTAAATGTCGCTTTCGTTTTTTCGGATATTCAAGAGAGCAGGGTTTCTATAACAAACCCCGAAGGAAGCGAAACGTACCTTTCTGGCGAATGTATTTATGACAAAGATAGCTTCAAAATTGAAGTGACAGATATTTATGTTGATATATTCAGCAGTACACCCATTATAATGACCTTCGAACGAACGTAATTGATAGATATCATAATTGGTATCATTGAAAAACGACAAGCCTAAACTTGTCGTTTTTTGTGTATGCGCCGTGAAAACACATTTTTGCCTATTTTGTATATGACATTGAACTTTCGCAGAAATCTTGGCGTAGCCGTGGTTATCATCAACTTTGAAGAAATTGTATATCATCGAGACTGAGTATTGTATATCATCAAGCTGGAGAAAATGCACCTTCAGTGATGATATGCCATTGCTTTCGTAATGTATGAACAAGCAACAAGTCGAAACTTGTTTGTTTTTTTGAAGGTAATGTAGGTAATGTAGAGTAAACGTCCGTTTAGTATAAAATTGATGTATCCAAACTAAAAAGTATCCGCGTAGCGGATACCTTAGCATTTTCACTATTCGCTATTACTTAATCGATAAGTTTCGAAAGCGAAAAGCGAAAAGTTGATAGAGAAAAAGTAAAATCCCGAACGCGAAAGCATTCGGGATTTTTGTCTATGTGCAACAAAAAGATATATTCGGCAGCTTTGTGTATAAATTTGAACTCTTGCATAAATAGTAATATATTGCTGACACGATAGATGCGTTTGCTTTGCAAATATAATGTTGTTCCGCTGCATTACGCGATGATACGAAAACTTTTATTTATGTGCCGTCAGGGCAATCCTTATTCGCAAAATGATCCATATCGGATATGTATGAAACGAGGAGATTTATCTATTGTTTTTATAATATACGTATTTTCATAGCATTGTATGTGAATTTCTCGGTTGAATTTTTCGATAATCTTGTTTATGCTATCATTATCGTGCCGTAAAGTATCTTCAAAGAAGTAATAATACTTGTTTTTATTAACATCGGTTAATCTTATCCCATAATAATACGGCGACCGCGAATAGGTGGCTCTAACTTCGGGAACTCTCAATATGACAACCTTCGGACATTGCAAAATGTATTCGTAAGTTTTGTTTAAAGTGTTATTTTCCTCAATGCTTGAAAGTTGATTTAACAGACGGTTATCATCAATAATCAATTTTATTGAAAGCAGCATTAAAATCAGAGGCACAAATAAAATGAAGAACGCACGAAAATCCTTGAGCGCTGCCCACGCAAGAAAAGGGATAGGAAAAGCCCAAATAACCAACATAAAGTTATTGACTCTTCTATCTTTTAAAATGATTTTTCTATAATTTCTCAACTCGTCGTAACACATAAATATCTCCACGAAAGATGCTTTTACACTTTCATAATAACTATTTTTTCGTTGTTGTCAACATGTTATATGTTTTGGTCGTTTAAAAAACAAAAAAGATATTTTTGCTGTTTTTGTGTATGAATTCAAACTCTCGTATAAATCACGCCGAAGGCGTGTACTGAATCCGGAACTTGTGAATCGATTGCGAAGCAATCGAATGGAATCAAGCCGCAGGAAATGCAGTTCCGATGATGCCATGCGCCTACGGCGATTCCATACACGCTATCGCGTGATACCATACCAAGCCTGCGGCTTGGATAAAAAAACCGACAAGTCGGAACTTGTCGGATTTTTTGCCTTAAACGTGATAAAAGGTCAAAAATCGAGGTAATTGCGAACAAAAGGTCAACTTTATTGGCTTTCAATCCTCGTTTTATTTAAAGATATCTTAAATATCTTTTCCAAAGATCGTTCTGGTATTTAACAACTCGGCTTTTATCTCGTTTGCAAATTCTTGACGATGATATGCTAAATATGAAGCCAATTGCAATCCGTCAAAAATATACTGCTGATCATTGCTATGCTTTTCTGTTATATAAATATCATAATCTCCGCGTTGAACCAAGTTCACAATGTTTATACAAAGATTATTATTGTATAGTTGATATGCATATAGCGGTCCGTAAAAAATGAGTTTCCCACTTTTGTCAACAAGGTTTCCCAAATCAGTTTTAGCAAATGTAAATCCATAATCATCAATCAAAAACTGAAATAGCGTTCTGATTTCAATTTCGATTTTATCAACAGGAGGTTCAAACAATTTCTTTATCCATTTAATCATTATGATTTCCTCTTGTATAAAAATGAAGGCTATACCGCGTTTCTTTGCTTAATTATACCATAAATCCGCTTATTTGTCAATGAAGCAT
>JAZTZW010000007.1:0-6052 GCA_045637685.1 Eubacteriales bacterium
CCTGCATCGTTTTCTCCCGAATAAAGAATATATGGAAATTATAGCATATTTCTTTTGATTTGTCACCTGTTTTACAATAAAATAAACTTATTTCTATTGACAATACGATATTTTGATGATATAATTCGAGTAAATTAATAATTTAAACCGTTGAAGCGGAGATAAAGTCGAAAAATGCCTTTACAGAGAGCCCGCGATGCTGAAAATCGGGCAAGAAACAGTTCGGCAAATGGACCGGGGAGGGTGCAAGGAAATGCGGTAACGCAAAGTATTCTGCAACGTGTCGGCATACGTTAGTTGCTGTGGATATGTCGGTATCCTAAAAGTGCACGGCTTTACCGTGAATTCAAGGTGGCACCGCGGATAAGTGATTATTCGTCCTTGACAGTACGTTCTGTCAAGGCGTTTTTGTTTTGGCAGAGAAGCAAGAGGGTTAATTATGCTTTTAACAAAACGATGGCGTAGCGCGCTTTGAATTTCAACTTTTAAAATATATTACGGAGATAATGATTATGATACTTAATAATGTGGATTTTGAAACCTATTTTAATAATTACCCCGATAAAGACGGATATTTCGGTAAATACGGCGGCGTTTATATCGATGATAAGCTTAAAGCCGCTATGGAAGAAATAACCTATGCATATTATTCTATCTGCCAATCGCGTAAATTTATAGCAGAACTTCGCAGAATTCGCAAGGAATTTCAGGGTAGACCCACGCCCGTTTCCCATTTGGAACGTCTTTCCGATGCGTTGGGCGGCAGAGTTCAGCTTTATGCAAAGCGTGAAGACCTTAACCATTCGGGCGCGCACAAGCTTAACCATTGTATGGGTGAAGCTTTGCTCGCAAAGTATATGGGTAAGAAAAAGGTAATTGCCGAAACAGGCGCCGGTCAGCATGGCGTTGCGCTCGCTACCGCGGCTGCATATTTCGGCTTGGAATGCGATATTTATATGGGTACCGTCGACATTAAAAAGCAGGCGCCCAACGTTGCAAGAATGAAGATACTCGGCGCAAACGTTATCGAAGTTACCCATGGACTGCAAACGCTTAAGGAAGCGGTTGACGCAGCTTTCGATGCATACAGCAAGGAATATAAGGATTCTATCTACTGCATCGGATCTGTTCTCGGTCCGCATCCGTTCCCGATGATGGTGCGTGATTTCCAGAGTGTTGTTGGAATAGAAGCACGTGAACAGTTTATAGAGATGACGGGGCATCTTCCTACAAGCATCGTTGCTTGCGTAGGCGGCGGCTCCAATGCGGCGGGTCTTTTCGCGGGCTTCCTTAACGATCCTGTTGAAATTTACGGTATCGAGCCTTTGGGCAGAGGTCCCAAGCTTGGCGACCACGCAGCGAGCCTTAAATACGGCACAGAAGGCGTTATGCACGGCTTTAATAGTATAATGCTCAAGGACGAAAACGGCGATCCTGCGCCCGTATATTCGGTTGCAAGCGGTCTTGACTATCCGTCTTCGGGTCCCGAGCACGCGTTCCTTCAGGAAATAGGCAGAGTAAAGTACGACGTTATAGACGATGAGGAAACGATAGATGCTTTCTATAAGCTTGCACGTCTTGAAGGTATCATTCCCGCTATCGAAAGCTCGCACGCTGTTGCATACGGTATGAAGCTTGCCAAGACGATGGAACACGGCTCAGTTCTTATTAACCTTTCGGGTAGAGGCGATAAGGATATGGACTATGTCATTGAAAATTACGGCATAAGATAAATATACGGTCGGTGTTTAAAAGCACCGACCTTTCTTTGTGTTGAAATGTTCACAAATTTGTGATAGAATATCAAAAGATTAATATAAGGGGGAAAACAGACAAAATATGAAATTCTTGAATAAGATCGATGATTTGCGTCTTTCCTATGATCATAATTTGTGCTCAACTAAAGATAATGCGTTGTTGTTCGGTGTTTGCGAACCGTCGCCGCCGTTGGCAACACATATACTTTTTAACCCTATGAGTGATGAAATTATACAGAATTTGATAAATGAATATAAACGAAGCTTTCCTGCTGAACTCCTTGAGTTATATAAAGCATTTAACGGCGCAGATTTGTTCTGGACAGTAAGGTATGTCGGAAAAAAGAATATTCGTATTCCTTTTTGCCGTTTTTCTATTTACGGTATACCGCTCACTTTTGATCGAAACCATATAGAACCGTTTGATATACGTATTGAGGATTTAAGCAGACCTGACGGTACTCCTGATAGTTGGCTGAAATTCGGTTCTTGTTATACTCTCGGCAACGTCGAAAGATTTGATTTGTTTGTCGATACCGATAATTTAAAGGTATTTGCGGTAGAGCAGAGCTCCAATCAACTTGCCGTTGCCGCTACTTGGGATTCGGTTGACGAATGTTTGTGTTATATTTTTGATTCACTGGCAGCTGAATCAAAATAAACATTTGATTATAAAATATGGTCGTCGGTGTAAAATTTGAAAACATTAACTTCGACGAATCACAGAATTACTATATTGTAGAGTATGTAAAGAAAGCCCCCTGCTCGGGATTAGATCTGCGCGGTTATTAACATATTGGTATAGAGGTTTTTATGAAAAAAAGAAAAACCGTTTTGTTATTATTGCTTTTGCTGTTTTGTGGAATTTTTATATACTGCGGTACAATGCTTGTAATTGAATTTTCGCAAAGAGAGCGCGACGACGAAACCTTTGATGAGCTCGCAGAGCTTATACTACTCCCCGATGAATTTGTCGAAAGCTCTGCTTCAAACGATTTTTCGTATTCGGAAAACAGCAAAGCCGATGAATCCTATTCCGAAGAAAGCGGAAGTGAGCAAAAGCCACAAATATATCATAAACGCAATCTTTCGCCGATAATTGAAAAAAATAGCGATTGCGTCGGCTGGATATATATCGAGGATACACACGTCAATTATCCCGTTATGTACACACCGAACGAGGCACAGAAATATATAGATAAAAGCTTTGACCTTAAATCGAGCTCTTACGGCGTACCGTTTATTGAAGGGGAATGCACCCCAAACGGCGACCACGTTATTATTTATGGTCACAATATGAAGAACGGCTCGATGTTCGCGACGATTAAGCAATATCGCAACAAGGACTTTTTCGATTCACACCCGATTATCGAATACGAAACCTTGGACGGCTGCAAGACATACAGAGTTCTTGCGATGTGCGAGATTAACTCAAAGGATAAGTGGTATTCCTTTATGGACACAGGTAATCCAATAGATTTCGATGCGCAGTTTTCTCGTGTGTTAAAGCGTGCGGTTAATAAATCGGACGTTGTTCCGACACAAGATAAGCAGATACTTACTTTATCTACCTGCCAAGGCGGAGATAAAGACGCGAGATTGGTCCTAATAGCAATCGAAGAGTAAGATTGGACCACCTCCAAGCCTTAAGAATAGATTTGTATGTCATCGTTCCAAAGCGGCTGATGATATACGCCCTTGACGATAATTATTATTGATCCACATTGAAAAAACGACGTGTTTAAACACGTCGTTTTTTGGTGCGGATGAAGGGACTTGAACCCACACGGTATTGCTACCACTAGAACCTGAATCTAGCGCGTCTGCCGATTCCGCCACATCCGCTTATTCGGTCTTGCGACCGAAGCATATTGTATAACAAAAAAGCGATTTTGTCAATAGAAAAAATCTTTTCAAAATCTTTTTGCTTTTGGATCATAGGGAAGATATCCGAAGAAACGATAAATTAAATCGTCGATTTGCTCTCGATATTCAAAGCCCTCTAGTCTTGTGTATGGCTCGCCATCCTCGAAGATGATAACGGTAGGGAAAACGGTGACGTTATATCGATAGAAGAGCTCGGGAACATAGTCGATATCAGCATAGCCGACAATCATTTTTCCGTCAAATCTGTGACAGTACCATTCAAGACAGTCGCAAAGGCGCAAACTGTCGTAAAGCCAATCTGCACCGAATGCTATCATAGATGGAAGCTCTGATGCTAAAACGTAATCGTCGAAGTTCCAAGCATTGATTTTTAAAAGGTTTGCCTTATTCGGTCCGTCTTTTTCAAACATACTAAGCCTCTTTATAATAGAGCATACAATGGCAGTATCCTTCAAAATTCGGGTCTTTAATTTGTTCTCGGAATTCTTTGCAGATGCATTTGTTATCTTCACTTCTTTCGCGTCTGCAAGGGCAATATCCGCCACTCTTTTTTAGACCTTCTTTTACTATATTTACTATTTCGGTATCTTCGTTATATCTTACTTTCATAAAATCTCCGATAGGTTGAGCCAAATTCATCGAACACGTGATTATTCTATTATATTTTAATTAATCTGTCAAGTTAGTCAAAGCATTATAATTTTGTATTCGATAAAAAAACAGCCCGAATAATTTCGGGCTGTTTGATTTTGATATTAGCCGTTAACGAGCTTGTTGATTTCTTCTGCGAAGTTCTCTTCTTTCTTTTCCATACCTTCGCCTCTTTCATACTTGATGAAAGATACAATCTTGATGCTGCCGCCGAGTTCCTTAGCAACGTTTTCGGTGTACTTACCAACGGTAAGATCGCTGTCCTTAACGTATTCCTGATCAACCAAGCAGTTGTTGTCGTAGAACTTGCTGATTCTGCCGATAACCATCTTTTCCTTAACTGCATCAGGCTTCTTAGCAAGGTTTTCGTCGTTTTCGATCTGGCTGAGAAGAATAGCCTTTTCGTTCTCGATAACCGAAGCGGGAACAGAATCTCTGTCAACGTAGCTGGGGCTCATTGCAGCGATTTGCATACAAACGTTCTTTGCGTATTCAACGAATGCAGCGTTTGCGGTGTCAACGTCGGTTACGAACTTGGTAACAACGCCTGCGCTACCGCCGCCGTGAATGTAGCAACCGGTAGTGCCTTCGATGATATCGAAACGGCGGATGCTCATGTTTTCACCGATGGTGAAGATCATATTCTTGAGCTCTGCTTCGATGGTAACTTCGGTGCCGTCAAAGTTAAGAGCGTTGAGTGCTTCGAGGTCAGCGGGCTTATTAGCAACGATGGTTCTGAGAATGCCCTTAACGAATTCCTGGAAAGAAGCGTTCTTTGCAACGAAGTCGGTTTCTGCGTTAACTTCGATAATAGCGGTAACGCCGTTTTCGCTAAGAATATCAACAACGCCTTCAGCGGCAATTCTGTCTGCCTTTTTAGCAGCTACAGCAAGGCCCTTTTCGCGGAGATACTTAATAGCTTCGTCGAAGTTGCCGTCGGTTTCAACAAGTGCCTTTTTGCACTCCATCATACCGCAACCGGTCTTCTTACGGAGCTCCATTACGTCTTTTGCGGAAATATTTGCCATTTTATTTTCCTCCTAAATTTTAAATTTTATAAGCGATTATTCAGCTGCTTCTTCTGCGTTTTCAGAGGAATCGGTAAGCTGTTCGCCCTGCTTGCCTTCGATGATAGCGTCTGCGAGAGTGCCTGCGATAAGCTTGATAGCGCGGATAGCGTCATCGTTGCCGGGGATAACGTAGTCAACTTCATCGGGGTCGCAGTTGGTGTCAACGATAGCTACAACGGGAATACCGAGCTTTCTTGCTTCGTCAACAGCGTTCTTTTCCTTCTTGGGGTCAACAATGAAAATTGCGGAGGGAAGACCCTTCATATCCTTGATACCGCCAAGGTTCTTTTCAAGGTCGTTCATTTCCTTCACAAGAGCTGCAACTTCCTTCTTGGGGAGAAGATCGAAAGTGCCGTCTTCTGCCATCTTGTTAAGGTTGTGAAGCTTCTGGATAGACTTCTTGATAGTCTTGAAGTTGGTGAGCATACCGCCGAGCCAACGTACGTTTACATAGTACATTTCGGAACGGAGTGCTTCTTCCTTAATTGCATCCTGTGCCTGCTTCTTGGTGCCGACAAAGAGGATGTTGCCGCCTTCTGCAGCGATGTCGCGGATGAAGAGATAAGCTTCTTCGATCTTCTTAACGGTTTTCTGAAGGTCGATGATATAGATGCCGTTTCTCTCGGTGAAGATGTATTCAGCCATCTTCGGGTTCCATCTTCTCGTCTGGTGACCGAAATGAACACC
>JAZTZW010000008.1:0-63565 GCA_045637685.1 Eubacteriales bacterium
AGAGATAAGCTTCTTCGATCTTCTTAACGGTTTTCTGAAGGTCGATGATATAGATGCCGTTTCTCTCGGTGAAGATGTATTCAGCCATCTTCGGGTTCCATCTTCTCGTCTGGTGACCGAAATGAACACCTGCTTCGAGAAGTTGCTTCATGGATACTACTGCCATGTTTTTCTCCTTCGGGTTTTTACCCGCCACCGCATTTTGAATTTACCTGCCTAATAACACCAAAGGGTGCACCCGTGCGAGGCATATACGGTGTGTGTATTTTTGCCTTTCGCAAAATCCTATGTATTTTACCACAAATCAATAGAAAAATCAATATGTTTTGAATAAAAATATAGCTTATTTATGCCTAAAATACAACGTTTTTTTATTGAAAACACATAAAAAATTGCCCAATAGAGTGCTATTGGGCGGTCTGCGAGTTTAATAGGGTCTTTCTATAAGTCCTAAATATTCTACGGTTGCTTCGTATTGATAGACCCATTGGTTTAAAATGGGCTGATTGAATTCTATGCTATTTATATTGCTTATTCTCACATAAATTTCCAAACCGCTGCTTAAAATGCTAAGGTCGCCTTCGTAATGCAGTTTGTATATTTGATTATTTTCGTCTGTGGCAAAGAAATGGTCCTCATGTATGGCAACAAGGTAATCTGCACTTCTGCATACGGTTAATTTTAGTTCTTTTTCGCCTTCGATTGCGCTTGTTGTTGCAAAAGCAGACGAATCTGAGCTTTCGTGATTGGATACGAATGAGATTTCGTTATCTTGCTTATCGCATGCAATTGATAATATCATCATTGAGAATATTAATACATAAATTATTATCTGTTTCATAAATTCCACCTTATTTGAACGCTATCGTATCGACAATCGCATAGCTTTCGAGCGATATTGAAACGATACCCTCACTACAAATTACGTAGGCATAATCGTTTATGAATATGCCTCGCATAGACGACTCCTTGATTTCGGTTATATTGAGAAGATCGTTAATAACAAGCTTTTTCTTTTCTTTAAGTGATTTACCGTCAAATTCGAAAAATACATAGGAAAGCTCGTTTTTCCATAAAGTTTTGTTAGCATTGTCGATGTAAGCTCCGCTTTCCATCAACGGAATTGCTATAATGCCCTTGCTACCGTTAATTAACAATGCTTTGTGGTTATAAGTGGCTTCGGTAGATGAATAGTTGTTGTTCCATTCGTATTTTAAGGAAGATACGTGGTAAACGTTCGTGCTGTCGGTAATGTCGAACATCGTGAGCTTTAAGCCCGTGGCAACGCCGTTCAATGAGTTTGCCTCGAAGCCTATGCCAAGCAGTAGATTATCGGCATACTGTTGCATATAAGACGAAAACCCTGTTATTTTTAGCTCGGACAGTACCTTCGGTTTTTTAGGATCTTCAAGATCGATAGCGTAAAGCGGATCGGTTTGCATAAAGGTGACTACATAAGCGGTGTTGCCGATATAGCGCACTGATTTGATCTCTTCTTCTGCTCCGATAGGCTCGCTTTCTCCAATTATATTAAGCTTTTCGTCGAGGCAGAAAACTTTGTTCTCCATTCGTTCTCTTTTGTAATGGTGGTGCCCGTTTTGCATTTGGATTTTAACCATATACTCAATATTTGTTGCGATTCTTAAAATGCCGTCTTTTTCGTCAAAGGAAAATTGGTCCTTTACCGTGCCTTCAACCGTGCCGCAACCGTTTACGTTTAGAACGTCGTCGTTTAATGTGATTCTGTAAATATCGGTTTTTGTCTTACAATATTCCGAGGTGCTGTCGGTTAGGTTGATTGTTGAAGGGCTTGATAGGTAAAGGTTATCTTTGCTTGCATAGATGATGTTCGATGCACCAAGCACCGAGATGGCGGAATCGAATTCTCCCGTTTTGTTCTTTACGGTGTGCGAGGTCAGTATGGTAAAGCTGCTGCCGCAGACGGCATCAGGCAACCAGATATCTGTGGCAATTATTTCTTTTCCGTTCGCCTTCGGGAGTGCGAAAACATCTTGCTCATCATAATATCCTGTTAATTTATTCGTTATGACGATAACGGTATCCCCAACTGCGCGGCAGTTAGTGTAGTACCCATCTTGTGACAGTGCATAGCTGTAGACAGGCTTTGCCTTATCGGAGATATCGTAATATAAAGCAACGGTTTCCTGCGCATTTTTGCGGTTGATTCCTATAACGGAAATATAGTTTCCTACCAAAAGCATATCGAATATTTGCTCGACATTGATTTTTACGGACGATAGGGAGGTGACTATGCCGTTATTTGCCTGCACTACGTGAAGTGTTTTGCTTAAAACGTTAAGGCTGTAAATATATTCTCCGTCGGTTTTGACAATATCCGCTTCCTGAACTCCCGCAACCTGATTGTTAGTATCGGAATATTCGTTTTTGCTTTCGGATTCCGATATTGTGTTTTCAATTGAGTCGTATTTTATATTATTTTCTCTTGCGGTTTCGTCAACAGGAGTTTCTAATTGAGTTGTCGAATAATCGTCGCGAAATACTTTTTCGTTGGCTTCGATGAAATTTTTAATATCATCAATATTGTTAGCGTGTCTTATTCCGTTTATTTCATAGTCGTCATTGGAAAAATTCAATACCATAAGGACCGAAGTCACGATAAGCACCGCAGTAAGCCCGCAGGCAATAAGTCGACGAACGGCATTATGTGTGTTTTTTTCGCGGTATTCTAATGCCGTTTTGATCGAATTATTCAACATTTCGGATTGCGGTTTGATTTTATCAAACGTGTTTTTGTATTCTTTTTCAAACATTGATTTCATTCCTTTCACTGTTGTTGTCCTGCTCAAGCGATATTTTTAAAAGCTTTCTGCCACGGAAAAGCAACGATTTAACCGCCGATTCGCTTTTGTTCATTACCTCTGAAATGTCTTTGATTTTCATGTTTTCGTAATAAAACAAATGAATCGCAGTGGAAATATCCTTTGGCAGAGCCATTACCTCTTCCAAAAGACTGCTGTTAAATCCATCTTCGCGGCAAATTACCTCGTTTTCGAGAGGTACGGTATGTTTTTTCCAAGCAGAGGTGAAAAAGCTGTTGGTCCTGTTGAGAGTAGTCCGTATAAACCACGCCTTTTCGTGCTCTTCGCTTTCGAAACTCGGGAACTTCTTTATGTAGCGAAGAAAGACTTCTTGCATAATATCCTCTGCATCGTGGGTATTTCCTGTACGAAGAAAAGCTATTCTGTAAACGGTTGCTGAATTTCTTATTAATACAGCTTCTCGCACATCGTTATTGCGCAATTCACGTTGTGACATACTTTTTCACCGCCTTCACATAGTAATACCCTGCATATTTCGATTTGGTTGCAAAAGAAATGAAATTTTTTAAAAAACAGAGCCGAGAAGTTTCGGCTCTGAACAAATTATTTGTTTTTCTTTATGGTTTTAACAAAGAGTACTCCGAAAAACGACGTACCTACAAACAGCGCGCAAATGGTTACAATCATCTGCCACGAAGGGGTGTTTGAGGAAGAGTTGCTTGTGTTTGAGGTTTCTTCGGTGACAGAGCTTTCGGTTACTGCGCTCGATTCGGTATTTGAAGTGTTTGCTTTGTCTTCGTAAAACTTATAGCAATAGTCAGATATCCATTTTGCATATTGCTGTTGACCGGCAGCGGAAAGGTGAATGCCGTCTGCGGCGATGGTGAGCGAGTCGAGCTTGTCCTGAGCAAGGCTGTTAATATCGATGAATCCGAGCTTGTATTCGTCTGCTAACTTTTTTACAACCTCGTTGTATTTATCGATATAGGTGCGGGTCGTTCCGCCCTCTAAGGTTTCGGATGCACAGTAGTTCAAACCGCTGTGAGTATGATATTTCGGGTTGACGTCGTGAACGGCAACGAGTATAATATCGGACCCTGTTTCCTTTATCTTTTCGATAATCTCGCGGTAATTTGCTTCATACTTATCGATAGGGGTGAGGTTGCTTTTGGACGCTTCCTGATAAGCCTGATCGTTCATACCGAAGTTAACGATGACAAGGTCGGGATTTTTTGCAATAACGTCGGAATCGATTCTATCGAGTGCCTGTGCCGTAACGTTACCGCCTACGCCTGCGTTTATAACTTCACCGCCGAATTCGCCATAAAGCATCGAAACCCAACCGCCGGCAGCGGCTGTTATGCTATCGCCGAAAGCAACGATTGTTTTATCCTTCAATACGCTGTCAAGCGCGCGTTCGCTAACGATTCTAAAGACAAATTCGGAAATTTCAGACGATGCCTTGCTGTCCGATTTTGCGTAAATTCTTGCAGTAAGGCAGGTGCCTACGGTTAGGTTTTCGGCAGAAATGGTAACCGAGGTGGCGTCTGTTTCTGCAGAATATATGGCAGAGCCACTTATTGTTGCCGTAGTGTTCGTAACATTGATAAAGTAACCGTCCGCTCCCTCGACCGCGTTCCATTCAAGGGTGATATCGCCCTTGGTGTAAATGGTTTCGGTTGTGGTGAAGACCGGGGAATCGAGCTGTTCCGTAAGAGTCGGTTCGTAACAGTTTTCGGGTTTTTCTTCGCTAACACAAACAAAAGCATTTGTTTTAAAATCGTCGGAAGAATAATATTTGGCGATATTGCCTTCGTATTCAAAAGTATTATTGCTTAAATCAATTCCTACAAGGTAAACCTTTGTTCCGACAGGAACATTAGCAAGGTTGTTGTAGGTATTTGTTGCGGTTGCGTTGGTATAGTTGGGCTTAGTGTTATCACCGAGCGCGGGGTAATTGTTGCCGGTGTTAACAGAAAGAGCAAAACCGTTTGGGGGGATAGTGGCTTCTTTGTTCGAGCCTGTGCCAACAGCGGTATCGTAATATTTCAATACGTATGCGCCGTCCTTTGCGCTCCAATCAAATATTGCGATTCTGCTCCAATCAAAGCCGCCGCCCTTTGCGGTAACCGTAGTGCCGAAATCTGGTGTCAGAATCATAGACTGTCCTTCGGCAACTGCGGTATTCATCGCGTTTATACCAAAGCTGAATTCAGGGGCTTTTTCGGTTGCGTTTGTGGGGTTGTAGGCGGTCATACCGTCTTCTGCGGTGCCGATTTTAATAAAGGATTCGCTTTTGTAGCTCTCCTTGTACCATTCGACCGTATCGGTTTTAACGGTGCAATTCAAAAGATCGACATTGTAAAGATAAGCCTTATCGCCTGCTTTGAGTGTTGCGGCGAGGTTGCAGGTATCCGTAACCGCTTCGGTGGTATAGTTTGGTTTTGTACTATCGCCAAGGGAAGGGTAGTCGTTGCCGATATTACAGCAATAAACAAATCCGTTTTTAGGAATGTCGGTGTCGGCTTTGCTCGAGCCCATTGCGGTGTTAACGCTTTTGACAACAAAGCAGTTGTCGTTTTCGCTCCATTCAAAAACGATAACATTCCACCAATCAAACGAACCGTAGGGAGAAATCGTGCCGGTGTTAGACGAGGAATAGATTACACCCGTCCCTTCGAGCCCTGCGAAATTTTCGTTTATGTGTGTGACGATAAGCTTTTGTGTTGCCGCGCCATATTGGGAAGCGGTAGCAAAGATACAAAAGAGGGGAATAAGCATCACACAGCATAAAATCAATGCTGTTTTTCTCATAGCTTCACCGCTGAACTATTAAAGAAGGGTTTCTACGGGCTTGCCTTCTTCGAGGCAGGCGAAAATGTATTCACAGCACATAAGGAAACGAGGATGATGGAAGGGACCCTTCCACATAGAGCCTTTTTGAGTATGCGAAACGGTGCCATCCTTGTGGAGGTAGCCATACCATTCGCCGTATTCCTTATCTGCAAAGTGACCGAATGCATAGAAGTGAGCCTTTTCGAACCACTTCCAATATTTTTCGTCGCCGGTGATGCTGTATGCGAGAAGAGTTGCAATACAAGCTTCGTTGTGTACCCACCAAAGCTTCATATCGTGTTCGAGCTGTTCGCAGGGGCGTCCGCTTACGTCGGTGAAGTAAATGAATCCGCCGTATTCCTTGTCCCAACCCCATTCGAGAGATACGTCGAGTATCTTCAATGCGTTTTCGAGAAGCTTTTTGTCGCCGGTATAGATAGCTTGATTCATAAGGAACCAGCTGTTTTCCATAGAGTGGCCGGGGTTAATGGTTCTGCCTGCGGGATTGTCGATGAATTCGCCGTTGGGGCCAACGGTTTCGAGAACGCAGCCGAGTTCGGGCTTGTAGTGGATGTTAATGATGATATCCGCCATTTCCTGAGCAACTGCGGTATAGTATTCTGCCTTTTCGGGGTCAGCACGGCGAAGGGTCTGCGCGCTGCTGATAAGCACCATAGGGTAAGAAACCGCACGGTCTTCTCTTGTGGAAGCAATACCCTTCGGAGTAATCTTGTAGGGGTCGGTGCTGCCGTCGCGGAATATAGAAAGCATCATTTCGAAGCATTCTTCGGCTTTTCTCAAAGCTTCCTTATCTCCGGACATAATGGAATATTCCGCCATAGAAAGCACGTAAAAGCTTTCGGTGAAGAAATAACGACGTTTTCTTAAAGGAAGGCCTTCCTTGGTGAGAGTGAAATACATTCTTCCGTCGGTATCTGCGATGTGTTTATCGATGAAATCTTTACCAAGCTTTGCAGCTTCTTCCCATTCGGGGCGAATGCCGTAAAGATTGCAGAGGTGCGAGAACGTCCAAAGGCATCTGCCCTGAAACCAACCGGATTTATCGGAGTTGTATGCCTTGCCCTCACGGTCGACGCTGGTGATGTAGCCGCCGTTTTCCTTGTCAAGAAGGTCGCTGTTCATCCAGAAGGGGATGCAGTCCTTCATAAGCTGGTCGTTATAAAATTTGCGGTAGGATGCGAATGTTGCCTTATCCATAATTGTAAAACCTTTCTTGGTATATTTTGTATATATTTTAAACCTAAATCTCCTTTATGTCAATAAAAATCTCTCTTTTTGCTTAATGTAAATTGACAAAACTATTTTGTGGTGATATAATTGGTAAGAAATACCCGAAAGGAACCTGCCGATGAAAAAGATATTGGTGCTTTTAATCGCCGTGATGCTGTGTATTTCGCTGTGTTCGTGCGATTCTATTTTGAAAAAAGCTAAATCTGCCGTGACCGGCGAGGAAGAATCGGAAATGCCCGATGATTATATTGCAACGTTGGAAAACGATGAGTTTAAATACGAGCTTTACGATTCCTATGTAAAGCTTATTGCTTATATCGTGCCCGAGGGAAGCGAAACAGCCGTTAGCATCCCTTCCGAAATCGACGGCAAACAGGTTACGACCATAGGCTCTTTGTGTTTTTACGACACGGAAAATGCCGTTACGGCGGTTAATATTCCTTCGTCTGTAACCACGATAGAAGAAAACGCCTTTTATTACGTAGACGGACTTACCGAAATTACGATACCCGATTCGGTTACAAAAATCGGCTCGCGTGCATTTGCTTGGTGCAACAATCTTGAAAACGTTAATTTGGGTAACGGATTGACCGAAATTTCCGATTTTTGCTTTAATCATTGTACTTCGCTTAAATCCTTTACCGTTCCTGCACAGATAACAAAAATCGGTGCTCGCGCATTTTCCTATTGCGATGGGTTAACAGAGATAGTTATTCCGGATACGGTTACCGAAATGGGTGACAGAGTTTTTGATACCTGCCCCAATCTTGAATACGTTTACTTTGAAGGTGAAAGCACCGTTTTCGGAAACGATGTTTTCGAAAATTGCGAGAAAACTGTGGTAATATCCCCCGAAAATTCCTCGGCAAAATCCTACTGTGAAGAAAACGGGTTAAGGTGGAGCACTTCTAAGGATATCGAAGCGATAGTCCCCGGAGAAACCTCTGATTCCGAAGATTCAAGTGTTGATAATTAATTTACAGATATTCATTCTGAAAGGAATATAAAACGATTATGAAACCCATTTCACTTAACGAGATAAGAAAAAAGTATCTTGAATTTTTTGAGAGCAAAGGGCATCTTTGCCTTAATTCTTTTCCGCTCGTTCCGCAGGATGACGATTCGCTCCTGCTTATAAATGCGGGTATGGCACCTCTTAAAAAGTATTTTACGGGTGAACGTGTACCGCCGCGCAAGCGTGTTACTACCTGCCAAAAGTGTGTAAGAACGCTCGATATTGATAACGTAGGTAAAACCGCACGTCACGGTACATTTTTTGAAATGCTCGGTAACTTTTCGTTCGGCGACTATTTTAAAGAAGAGGCAATTCCTTGGGCTTGGGAATTTCTTACCAAGGTTATGGAAATACCCGAAGACCGTCTTTATCCCAGCATTTACCTTGAAGATGACGAAGCGTTTGATATTTGGGTAAAGAACGGTATCCCCGCAGAGCGTATTGTCCGCTTCGGTAAGGAAGATAACTTCTGGGAAATCGGCTCGGGTCCCTGTGGTCCTTGTTCCGAAATTTATTTCGACCGCGGCGAAAAATACGGTTGCGGAAAGCCCGATTGCAAGGTTGGCTGTGATTGCGACAGATTTATCGAGGTTTGGAATATAGTATTCACTCAGTTCGATAGCGACGGCGCGGGTACTTATACCCGTCTTGCTCACCCCAATATCGATACCGGTATGGGTCTTGAACGTCTTGCTTGCGTAATGCAGGATGTAGGTAACCTTTTTGAGGTTGACACTAACAGAAGCATACTCGACAAGGTTTGTGCACTTTGCGGCAAAGAATATCACGGCAGCGCGGCGGATAACGATGTTTCTATACGCGTTATCACCGACCATATAAAAACCGCAACCTTCCTTATCGGCGATGGCGTAATTCCTTCTAACGAGGGAAGAGGCTATATTCTTCGCCGTGTATTGCGAAGAGCAGCTCGTCACGGCAGACTTTTGGGCATTAAGGGTACATTCCTCGGCGATGTATGTGACGTGGTAATCGCAAACAACTGCGAAGCTTATCCCGAGCTTGCAGAGCGTAAGGAATATATCAAGAAGACGATAAAGGCAGAAGAGGACCGTTTTGCTCAGACTCTCGATGCAGGACTTGCAATTCTTGAAAAAATGATTTCAGAAACCGAGTCGAAGGGCGAAAAAACGCTCTCTGGCGAAAATGTATTTAAGCTTTACGATACCTACGGATTCCCGATAGACCTTACCAAGGAAATTACCGAGGAAAAGGGTATTGCGGTAGACGAAGATTCCTTCCGTGAGCTTATGCTTGAACAGAAAAAGCGTGCGAGAGAAGCAAGAGCAAATATCGATGCAGGTTGGGCAGGCGACGCTTTGGCTATGATCGATAAATCCAAGACTACCGAATTTGTCGGATATACAGACGTTGAATGTGATTGTGCTATTGAATACATAATTGCAGACGGCGAGGACGTAGGCGTGCTTTCGGGCGGTAATGCTACCGTTATTCTCGACAAGACCCCCTTCTATGCAGAAAGCGGCGGACAGATAGGGGATAGCGGCGTTATTACTACCGCAAACGGTAAGTTTGTTGTGGAAGACACACAGAAAACTCCCGAAGGGCAGTATCTCCATATCGGTTATATTTCCGAAGGAACTATCGAAAAGGGAAATGCAAAGGCTGCTATCGACGTAATGCGTCGTGACGCTATAAGACGCAACCACTCGTCATTGCACCTTCTTCAGGCGGCGCTTCGTTCTGTTCTTGGTACTCATGTCGAACAGGCGGGCTCCTACGTTACCGAAGAACGCGGCAGATTTGACTTTACTCACGGCTCTGCGTTAACGGCGGAAGAGCTTACTGCCGTTGAATTGGCTGTTAACGAGCAGATATTGAAGAACAATGCGGTTACTACCGAGGTTATGACTCCCGATGAAGCAAGAGCAAAGGGTGCTATGGCTCTCTTTGGCGAAAAGTACGGCTCTTCGGTTCGTGTTGTTTCGATGGGCGACTTTTCGGTTGAGCTTTGCGGCGGTACGCACGTATCTGCGACCGGCTCGCTCGGTATGTTCCGAATCGTTTCCGAATCCTCGGTTGCGGCAGGTGTTAGAAGAATAGAATGTCTTACCGGTCTTAACTCGCTCAACGCGATGCGCTCTCAGGAAAAACTGCTCGAGGATATCAAGAAAACCGTTAAGGCAGTGAGCAACGAAGATATTACCGTTAAGGCGGAGCAGATCATCGCCGAAGGCAAGGCTCTTAAAAAGGAAATTGAAACTATTAATCGCAAGGCTGCTTCCGAAGCGGTCGATAAAGCATACGAAAATGCGGTTGACGTTAAGGGTGTAAATCTTGTACGCGCTTCCTTTGACGGCGCTACCGTAGATGCGCTTCGCGATTCTGCGGACAAGATTATCGCAAAGGATGAAAACGCTGTTTGTGTATTTTCTACCGTTAACGACGGTAAAGTTCTGCTTGTATCCGCTTGCGGTGCGACTGCTGTTAAGAACGGTGCACACGCGGGTAATCTTCTTAAAGCTATTTCGCCTATCGTAGGTGGTGGTGGCGGCGGACGTCCCAACAGCGCTTCTTCGGGCGGTAAGGATGCTTCTAAGATTTCAGATGCTTTTGCTGAGGCAGAAAAGGTGCTTGCGACACAAATCAAATAAGGAGCAAAAATATGGATTGCCTTTTTTGTAAAATTATAAATGGTGAAATACCTTCTTCGAAGGTTTATGAGAATGAAAACGTACTTGCGTTCAAGGATATTAACCCTAACGCAAAGGTGCATATTCTCGTAATTCCCAAGAAGCATATCGATTCGATTAACTGTGTAAACGAGGACAATATACAAACCGTTGCAGAGGTTATTAAAGCAATTCCTATAGTTGCAAAGGAATGCGGACTTTCTGACGGTTACCGCGTTATTACCAACGTAGGCGAAAACGGAGGTCAATCGGTAAAGCATATTCACTTTCACATTTTAGGCGGAGAAAAGCTACCTGTAAAGCTCGCATAAATCCTTTAATGAGGAAATTCAAAGGTGTTTAGAAAACGTTTATTTGCGTCCCTGATTACTATATTTGCGCTTGGTGTTGTATTTGCCGTTATACTCAGGAACTATGATACGGCTTCTTTGCGTGCGCTTTTTATAGTAATTGCGTCGGTTTCTGTGCTTGCCTTTGCGATTTCGCGCTTTAACAGCGGCATAGTTATGTCTAAAAATATCTCAGCGGCAGCCCTTGCGGTTGCCGCTTTTTCTTTGGGCGTGCTTCGTGTGTCTTTGTATAACGTAGACGCTGTTCAAGAAAAATCACTAAACGGATACGAAGACAGAATTACGGTAAAGGTTATTGAGGTTAATGAAAATTACGTCGACGCTTATATTATAGAAAGCGAAATTGGCGTTGATTCTTACACTAAAATACGCTTATATCTAAACGAGGTTGGTGAAAGCATTAGAATCGGCGATTACCTTACGAGCGATGCCAAATATAAATACAGCAATAAGTTGAATTTGCTCTCGGACGGTATTGCGCTAACTTCTTCTGTCGACAAAAGTGAACTTTCGGAGGGAAGCGGACTGCTATACACCGTAAGAAGTACCGTTTCGGAAAATGCCGAGGAATTGTTTGGGCGTTTTTACTCCGCGACCGAAATTTCAAAAGCCGTTACAACCGGCGACAGAAGCGGTCTTGATTCATATATTTTCGCCGTTTATAAATCCGGCGGCGTTTCACACCTTCTTGCAATAAGCGGATTGCATATAACACTTATTGCGATGAGCTTTAAACGCTTTCTTGTTTCGATTAAGGCAGGCAATAGAGTTGCGTCTGTAATTTCGCTGATCACAACCGTGTTTTATACAGCGTTGGTCGGTTTTACTCCGAGCGCGATGCGATCGGCGATAATGATGTTTTTTGTGCTGATTAATGATATGCGCATTCGTCATTCGGATAACATCACATCTCTTTTTGTTGCACTGTTTTTGTTGCTTTGTATAAATCCGTACTCTGTGTGCGGTGCGGGCTTGCAGCTTTCATTTTTGTGCAGCTTCGGTATAATGTTAGCTACTCCGTTGCTTAATAAATTTGACTATTATATCTATCAGAAAACCGATTTGCCTAAGGCTAAACGCTCGTTATTTTACCGTGCGCTGTATGCTTTTATTTCGCCGATGGCAATCTCGTTTACGGCGTCGATATTCTCTTTTCCCGTGCTTTGTATGAGCTTCGATACCGTTTCCTATGTATCGCCGTTGGTCAATGTTTTTATCGTTCCTTTGTTTTCTTATGCTATCGGTATTGCTTTGGTTGCTAATATGGTAGCGCCGATTTCAACGCTTGTTGCATCTATAATAGCTTTCCCTGCAGGGGCTATATTCGAAGGTTCTACGTGGATCAATGCATTTTTATATGAAAATGATATCGGTTTCGTTTCGGTACATTCTCCGATTATGTATGTACCGCTGGCGATATCTTGCATTATGATTGGCTTTATGGTATTCAAACGCAAAAGGCGAATGGGCTATACCTTGTGCCTTGCAGTGGTATTTTCCGTTGCTTTGTCTGTTTGTTGCTTTGTTACAGAAAATACGGTTTCTAAAAGACTTTATATTCAGTACGGCGATGACGGAAGCGAATACGTATATTATCAATCGAACGTTAAAAATGTCTATGTGGATTTAAGCGGATATTCTTCAAATCCGGATGTTGTGTTCGAAAAAGGCAGGACTTCTTTAGATGATTACGTTTTGCTTGATTATGATTCCTATTCATACGGTCGCTTGAATTATATAAGCGGAAATCTTAATATAACCACTATATATCTGCAAAAACCGGAAAATATTTACGAAAATAACATATATTCGCAAATAAAAGAGTTGGCAAATCAAAGAAATTGTGATATAATTGAATACGATATGAGCTATATAAGCGGTACAGAAGAGAATGAATGTATTTATATAATTAAAAACACGTTTGCGCCTGATGAGTATTCGATTGTTGTTACACATGACGAAACAAGTATTCATTTTGTGTCCGACGGATATTCTCATCCGATAAATACCGATTTTCTCGTTCTTACGGGAAGCTATTCGAACAGTAATTATATGGTTTCTTGCGATAAAAAATATGCAAAATTCGAAATCATAGAAGAATCCTCAGTAAGCTATTTAGGATTTTTGCCGTACGAACGCAATATCGAGTTTGTAGCCAAGATCAACGAAAGCGATTTTGTAATATATGAGTCTTGACATACTAAAAAAGAAAATAAAAGAAAACGATCTTTCGGGTATCTTTCTCTTTTGCGGAGCCGAAGAATATCTAAAAGACCATTATGCGGGAATTATAAGAAAAAAGGTCGACTCTTCTCCTTTGCCCGAATTTAATCACATATATTTTAACGCTTCGAGCGACAAATTGAGTGATTTAGAGGATGCGATATATTCCTTGCCTTATATGTGGGAAAATAAGCTTATCGAAATTACCGATTTGGAATCTGCTCGAATAACAGAAGCGGATGCATTGGTATATTCAAGGCTTTTTTCCGAAATCCCCGATTATCTTACCGTTCTTGCGGTTTTGCGCGCGGATGAGCAAACCGAAGAGGGAAGGGCATCCAAAGCCGCAAAAAGCGGCATAGGTGCATTTGTTAATGCGGTTCGCGAAAACGGCTTGATCGTTGAATTTGAAACCGAAAAGACCGATAAGCTCGTTAGCTGGATTACACGTCATTTCAATGCTAAAGAAATAAAGTTTGAACCTTCTGTTCCGCGTGAAATCATTAACGTATGCGGAAGTGATATGTATATTCTTCAAGGTGAAATATTAAAGCTTACAGAGGTTTTTTCGGGTACTCCGCTAACCGTTTCTGACGTTAAACGGTATTGCTGCTCGAACAGCTCTTATAAATACTTTGATATTGCTTCTGCATTAAATCGTCGCGATATGGTGGGAGCAAAGCGAATACTTGAAAGCCTTGATTTGAGCAGAGATAAAATACCGCTCGCTGTTGGTTTTTTGTCTAAAAATTATTCTGAAATGATACTTGTAAAAACCGCGCTTTCTTCGGGAAAAGGGCTCGATTCGGTTGCAAAGGATATGAAAATACCGAGCTGGCGTGTCGGTAAGATTGTGCAATCGATAGGACAATCGGATATAAAGGCGTTGTCTTTTGCTATAAATGAGCTTGCGAACGCCGATTTGAAGATTAAAAGCTTCCGCGGAGATCCGAAAAAAATATTGGAATTGAGTTTTTACAGAATTTGCACTTATGGAAGAAAAGCTTAAACTTAAATATCCCGTTATTGTCGAGGGGCGCTACGACAAAGCAAAGGTAAGCCTTGTTGTAAGTACGCTCGTAATTACACTTGACGGATTTCAAGTATTTAACAATAACGAAAAAAAGCAGCTGTTAAAGCGGCTTTCTAAGGAAAAAGGCGTTATTCTGTTAACCGACAGCGACAGAGCGGGCAACTTCATAAGATCCAAATTAAAAGGCATTATCAGGGGCGATATATATAACGTTTATATCCCCGAGGTTGCGGGTAAAGAACGCCGCAAAAAAAGCTTTTCTGCCGACGGTTTGTTGGGGGTTGAAGGTATTGATGTAAAAACGATAAGGGATTTGCTTTTGCCGTTTGCATCTGATGATATACCCAACGGTGCAAATATTTCCAAGACGCGTTTTTACGAGGACGGTTTCAGCGGAGGAGTAAATTCGGCAACACGACGTGAAAAACTCGCGCGGTTATTGGCGCTTCCTGTTTCTTTAAGTTCGAAAGCTTTGTTGGAAGCGATTAATTTGCTTATTACCGAACAAGAGTACGAAAGAGCGGTTAATACAATTAATGATGAAGAATAATAATAAAACTGTCGGCATTTACACGCTTGGATGCCGAGTTAATATGTATGAATCCTGCGCGATTGCCGAGAGGTTAAAGGAAGAAGGCTTTACGGTCAAGCGCGGCGGTATATGTGATTATTATATTGTTAATACCTGCGCGGTAACCTCTGAAAGCGAACGCAAAAGCCGTCAGCTTATTAGGCGTTGTGCTTCAAAGGGTAAGGTGCTTGTTATAGGCTGTGCTTCGCAGTTGAATCGCAATTATGCTGATATTCCAAACGTTATATACAACGGCGGAAATAAAAACAAATCTGCTGTTATAGACGCGCTCCGCGGTGACGATTTTTGCGTAGATGCAGTCGAGGATATGGAGGGCGCGGTTTACGAGCCGATGCTTTTAAACGGGATTGATGAGCTATTTTCAGAATGCAGAGCGTTTATAAAAATTCAAGACGGATGTAACGGTAAGTGTACCTATTGTATTATACCAAAATGCCGTGGCAGCGTTCGCTCTCGCGAGCCAGATGAAATAGTCGAAGAAGCAAAGCGTCTTACCGAAAAAGGATATAAAGAGGTTATACTTACCGGAATTGAGGTAGGGGCTTATAATAAGCTTCGTTTGTACGAGCTTATAAATAAAGTTGCACAGGTTGACGGAATAAAGCGATTAAGGCTGGGTTCGCTGTCGCCAAATGTAATTAATGATGACTTTTTGAGCAATATTTCTTGCAACGGCAAGTTTATGCCTCATATACATTTATCGTTGCAATCGTGCAATGACAGAATATTGCAGTTAATGAAAAGGCCGTACAGAAAAAAGGATATAGTAGAACGCGTTGCCGCTATTAGACGTTATATCCCGAATTGTATGATTTCAGCTGATATTATTGTCGGTTTTCCGAGCGAAACCGAGGAAGAATTTACAGAAACACTCGAACTGTTAAAAGAGCTTCGTATTTATCATGTTCATTCGTTCCCGTATTCGGAACGAAGCGGCACACCTGCCGCAACTATGCCCGAAAGCGTTCCAAAGGAAATAAGAAGCAAGCGCAACACCCATTTGCTTGCTGAATGCGGAAAGGTAAGAGAATCGATTTTTGAAGGTATGGTCGGAAACGTTCTATCCGTACTTGTCGAAAAGATTCAAGACGGCGTTGCTAACGGTCATTCCGAAGAGTTTATTGAAACTGCATTTCCTGCAGATAAAAACGTTTCGGTCGGCTCTATATTGAACATAAAAATAACATCCTATGACAGCGATCGTCTGTACGGTCGTATGAATTAATCGGAGGAAACTATGAACGAAAATATGAATTTGAACGAAAACGTTGAAAATACCGACAAAAACGTTAACGTTGAAAATAATAATGAATGCGAAGCGCCTGAAAGCACTCCCACTTTTTCTGAAAATCTCACTTATGATTTGACAAACGGACTTCATTCGGTACTGTACAAGAAGATAAATAATATAACGATCGCCGATTCGCGTATTGCCAATGTTTTTGCGCGTTTCCTTAAAGAGGTTGAATGCGGTAAAACCTTTAGAATAATTGACATTATTGCATCTGCGGAAGCGGTTGTTAAAGGCGCACAGCCCAAAGAAAACGCAGGCAGTCAGATTTATTGCTACGATCATATCAATATAGCTAACAAAAGCGTTGCCGCAAAGCTTCTTCAAAATTCGGTTGGCGGTATATATTCGTTATTTGCTATCCACAACGGCTTGGCTCTTGATATTGACGCCATTGGTAGCAGCGTACCTGCCGCCGAAGCTAAACGTTATTTGGTGCTTCCGCCCAAAAAGGTTTCGAAGTTCCTTGAAATTGCAAGATGCAACCAAATTTCTCTTGTTAAAGCAGGGGAAGTTGTCTCTGAAAATAAAATTTATCTTTCCCGTAATAACGAAATTATTGCAGAGGTAAACAAGGATTCCTTTGATGACGAATCGCAGGTTTCGGTTGCTATTGGCGGCGAACATTATTCGTCATTTGTTGCGGGTTACAATTCGGTGTGCTCGCTTGCGCTCTGTAATTGCATAAGCTTTAATAATCTTGTTCGCTTCGGTCTTGGCGACAGTATCGCTTCGGTGTGTGCAAAGGCACTCGGTGTTTATTCTGCATTGACATACCTTAAAACCCTGCCTATTCGTATGGTATATTCCAACGAAAGCGCTGTTTCGGTTGCAGTTTCGCGTCCGAACGTTGTCGACGGTGACTATTTATATCTGCTTAAGCTCAGAAGCGATGAAAACGGATTGCCCGATAAGGCACACTACGGACAGCTTTATTATTATCTCGGAGAAAAAAAGCGTCTTAATGTAATAAAAGATGTTCTCCCTGTAAGAGAGAACATCGGTAAGGTTATTAATCGTTTGTCGCGAAGCGATATCGAATATGTATCGCTTGCTCAAGTACCCGAAAACAGCTTCGGCGTTATAGTTAGCGTTGGCAGAGGCGAATCTGTTAACGGAATGAAGCTCGGATATTTTAAAGGTATTCAATAATTTCGCCGATACCGCCGAGGATTATATCAGGAGCATTCTCTTCGTTTACATCCTCGATTTTGGTTTCGCCGCTTAAAACGAGTACCGACATCAAACCGTTGTTTTTGCCTAATGCTATATCGGTATAAAGTCGGTCACCGACGATTGCTGTTTCTTTAAAGGGTACGCCAAATAAGCTTGAAATCATATCTGCGGTTTCTTTATAGGGCTTCCCGAAGTATTTAGGAGCTTTGTTGGTAGAAGCGGTAATCAAAGCGGCGATAGCTCCGCTATCGGGTATAAATCCGTTTTCGGTAGGACAGTTAAAATCGGGATGTGTGCAGTAAAAATCAGCACCGTTTCTGATAAGATCGCAAGCAATAACAAGCTTTTCGTAAGTAAGCGTTGTATCAAACGAGCTGACGACGATGTTGGCTTTTTCTGAAATTTCTATTCCCGCATCTTCAAACGATTTATGCAACGCAGGTGTACCAACGAGGTAAACCGCTTCATTCGGTCTGTTTTGTTTAAGATATTCTATCGTAACGTCGCCTGCAGTAACAACGTCTTCACGTGTTGCGCCGAATCCCATACGGTTTAGCTTTTCAACGTAATTATTGGGATTTTTAGAAGCGTTGTTTGTGAAGAATACGACATTTTTTCCCATTTTGCGCGCGGTGTGAACGAATTCTATTGCGCCGGGTAATATCTTTTCTCCAAGATATATAGTTCCATCCATATCAAGAACAAAAAGATTTATATTTTTCAGTTCTCTTTTATCCATATTTCTTTCCTTTCAAATCTAAGCTTTTATATTATTATACTTAAAAAATATATTTTTTCAATAGGCGGTTAAATTTATGGGCGGAAAATATTGTATAAGCGTTGATCTCGAAGGTCTTGCGTGTGTTATAGGCAGCTACGGTCAAGGGCTTGCCGACGGAAGCAAAAATTACAGCTTTGCGGCATTGCAGGGCACGCGTGAGGCGTGTGCTGCGGCAAATGCCTTGTTCGATAGCGGTGCCGAAGAGGTCTGGATATGGGATTGCCATTGTACCGGACTTAATTTAGATTACGACGCATTCGATTCGCGGTGTAAGTTTATTATCGGTGCAGGAAGCAGAAAAAGATTTCCCGAAGTCGATAATAGCTTCGACGGCGTGCTTTTTATAGGCTATCACGCTTTTGATACACCTAACGCCACCTTGTCACACGTATATTCTTCTTCGACGTTTACTTCTCATAAAATCAACGGAGAAGAGGTTGGTGAGCTTCAGATAGATGCCGCTATTGCAGGCAAGCGCGGCGTTAAAACGATTTTTGTGTCATCCGATGATATATGTGTTGCGCAAGCAAAAGAAAGCTTTCCTTGGGTCAAGAGCGTTGTTGCCAAACAAGCGCTCGCTTGGAACAGTTGTATCAGCAAGCACCCTAAAGCGGTTTGCGACGAAATATACAATGAAGTATGCAACGCTGTTAAAGATATAGAGAATATGAAGGCTTATACTATAAACGAGCCGCTTGAACTGACCGTTCAGTATAAACGCATTGAGTATGCACAGGGTTGCAATTTGCGTAACCCCGACAATACTCGGTTTGAAGTGGTCGATGCATATACGCGTAAAGGCGTTCTTGCTGATTTAGAGCATTATTTTGAATTTTAAATAGTAAACGCATATAGTTTCGTGAAGGGATTTGAGTCTTATGTGTGCCGTTTCTAAAAAAGAAATGAAAGAAAAGATTAAAAAGCAAAAATATGACCGCATGCGTTCTTTGCGCGTAGTCAAGTATCTTGAATATCCCTTTATATTGCCTGATAGTCCGGTTGAATTGGACGAAGGCTATATCGTTTCGGATATGGATACCTACGATGTTTTTGCTTCGTTTATTTTTAAAAACGTGTCCGAACGACCGTTGCGAAAACTCAATATTCGTATTGCTTGTTATTTGAATCAGAACATACCTTATACGCATATCGACTATACGTATTCACACGACGAGTTAACGTTCGGTATAATTTCTAAAGACGGAGTTGACCTTAAGCTAAAAGACTCAAATGAAAGGTTGACAGTCGAAAAGAGTGAAACCTTCGGCACGTGTGTGTATATTCCTCTTCCCGAAAGCTACTTTACCAAAATGGAAGTTATTTTGGTTTCTGTTGAATATGCGGGCGGTCACGTGGTAGAGCTTAATACGCTTGTTGCGGGTAATACCAAACGTTATTCCGAGCTTGATAATGTAAGCAAGATTGTTTATTCGCGAGTTAATATTTATAAGTCTGCAGAAGAAAAATTTCCTACCAAAGTTATTCCTCAATTCGGCAATACTGTGTGGCTTTGCTGCTGCGGAAATAAAAATCCGTCATCGAGTGATGTTTGCGAAAAATGCGGCAGAGAAAAGGCTTGGCAGCAAAAGTCGGTTAGCGCAGAGGCGCTTGAAGAGACCAAGAATCGTATGGCAGGCGATCCTCAGGAGCGAATATTCCACGATAAAACACGCTTCAAGCAAAACAAACATCTTGAAACAGAGGAAGAAAGCGAAAGAAAGATTCAGGAATACGAAAAGGCAATGAAGAATATTGCTTATGAGGAACAGCGTAAGCACCGCAGACAAATGATGCTTATCCCCAAAATCATTTTAGCGATTGCGATATTCTATCTTGTTGTCTTGGTATTTAAGATAATCGAAGAATTTTTCTGGATTCCCGATGAAACTGTCGAGGCGGCAATTATTCATACGTTTAGATATTTTAATATTTCATAAAGACTGTTTGGTTTTGGTATAATTGTATATAGAGAATAGCTTATTTCGTATTACAGCTTGCATCTATTATACTCCTTTCCACTTGATTCAAAGAGCGCACCGAAGTGCGCTCTTTTGTTGTGTATAGGTTAATATTCAATATTGAACATCTCTATTAGCTTAATAACGGCGGGCGGGGGAGAGATGCTGTCGAGTGTACAAATACCGATGCTTCTTTCGGGGAGAGAAAAATCGGTATTGAGCTTAAAAACGTTACAATCGGATATGTCGCTTGAAAATTCTTCTGTAATGCAAGCGATACCTAAGTTTTTACTTGCGAAATCAACCAAAAGGTCGTGAGAGCCAAGTTCGAATTCGGGGTTAAGCTTTATACCGAATTTCGAAAAATATTCGTCGGTGGTTTTTCGGGTGTTTGATTTTGGCTCGAGCATCACCAAAGGCAACGATGCAATTTCGGGCATTGATAATGTTTTGTTTTTTAAATGTGAATATTTGTCGCCTGCTATAAATATGTCGTGCAGAGTGCCGGTTTTATGTATGGTAATGCCGTTGAATTTTTTGGGGTCTATTGGAAGGCTTATAAAAGCAATATCAACCTTTCCCGCATATAAGCGAGATAATGCTTCCTCGGTAACTCTGTTTACTATTTCGATTTTGATACCGGGGTAGGTATTGTGGAATTTAGCGAGCTTTTCAAGAAGAAAATGTCGTGTAATGGTGTCGCCTGCGCCGATACGTAGGCTACCCTCGTCAAGTGTTTTCATTCTCGAAAATAAGCTTTCTGCATTTTCTATTTCTTCTATCGAGCGTCTTGCATACCCGAACAGCAATTCGCCGTATGCAGTGAGCTTTGCGCCTTTTCTGCCGCGTGCAAATAGAGTTACTCCGAGCTCTTCTTCGAGCGACCGTATATGTTGGCTTACGGCACTTTGAGTTATAAATAACTGTTTTGCCGCTTCAGAAAAGCTTCCGCATATTGCAGCGGTATAAAAGACTTTATATTGTTCAAGTTTTATATTCATAAGTACACCTTATGCAAAGCATTATTATTAATTGCTTGACTTATACATAAGTTTATAATATAATAGTATATGTAAAAAGTCAATAGCATTTTTGGAGGTAACTTAAAATGAACGAAAGACTTATTGGTACAGTATCACGCGGTGTCAGAGCGCCTATCATCCGTGAAGGTGATGATATTGCGAATATTGTTGCTGAAAGCGTGCTTTCTGCTGCCGCAAGCGAAAATATTGAAATAAGAGAACGCGACGTTGTTGCTGTCACCGAAGCGGTTGTTGCACGTGCACAGGGTAACTATGCTTCTGTTGACCAGATCGCCGAAGATATTCGCAACAAATTTCCCGAAGGAACTTTTGGTGTAATTTTCCCGATTCTTTCGCGTAACCGTTTTGCAATCTGCCTTAAGGGTATTGCACGCGGCGCGAAGAAAATCGTTCTTATGCTTTCCTATCCTTCTGACGAGGTTGGCAACCATCTTATAGATTTTGATTCGCTCGACGCTGCGGGCGTTAATCCTTGGACCGATGTTCTTACCGAAGCAAAGTATCGCGAGCTTTTCGGCATAGTGAAGCACCCCTTTACCGGTGTCGATTATATCGAATACTACCGTGAGCTTATTGAATCGCAGGATTGCGAGGTCGAAATCATACTCGCTAACGATTGCCGCAAGGTGCTCGATTACACCGACTGCGTTCTTACTTGTGATATTCATACCCGCGCGCGCAGTAAGCGTCTTCTTAAGGCTGCCGGTGCAAAAACCGTATATGGTCTTGATGAAATTCTTACCACTTCAGTAAACGGCTCGGGATATAACGAAAACTACGGTCTTCTCGGCAGCAACAAGGCTACCGAAGATACCGTTAAGCTTTTCCCTCGCGAAAGCCAAGCTGTTGTTGATAAAATCGCGGCTACGCTTTACGAAAAAACCGGCAAAAATGTTGAAGTTATGGTATATGGCGACGGTGCCTTTAAGGACCCCGTAGGAAAGATTTGGGAGCTTGCCGATCCCGTCGTTTCGCCTGCATATACCGCAGGTCTTGAAGGTCAGCCCAACGAGGTTAAGCTTAAGTATCTTGCCGATAACGATTTCAAGCATCTTTCCGGTCAGGAGCTTAAAGATGCTATCAGCGAATATATTCGCAAGAAGGACGGAGATCTTGTGGGACAGATGGTTTCGCAGGGTACTACTCCTCGCAGACTTACCGACCTTATCGGCTCGCTTTGCGATCTTACCTCCGGTAGCGGCGATAAGGGTACGCCGATTGTTTGGATTCAGGGCTATTTCGATAATTACACTGCATAATATGTCTTTTAAGAGCCGATGCGTTTGTTTCGCATCGGCTCTTTTTTTCACTACTTTGCGAAAATATAATCGCTTGCTTTATGAATTTATATTATTAAAATTATTTGAGCGTGCACAGAATTTATGGAAAAAAAGAGCCGCTTATGCGGCTCCTTTTGAATTTAATTATGCGGTTGCGAGGGGATAAATGGTGTAATAAACATTCTGAAGCTTTATTGTGAATACGAAATCATACCAAGTTGCAAAAGGTGCCTCATAGATGATTTCGGTTTCGCCTTCGCCTTCTTCGCCCTCGGTTTCGCCTTCTGCGGGTGTTTCGGATTCGGTGCCTTCTCCTTCGCCTTCAACGGGTGTACCGTCTACGAGATAGCCTATTTGGAAGAGAATTTCATCGCGGGTCAAACCGAGAATCTCTGCATTTTCTTCGATGAAGGTGTTGATAGCAGTTTCGATTTCGGTGTTCATTTCTGCTTTGATGTTATCGGTATAAACACCAAGCGATTCACCGATGAGTTCATCAACTCTGTCCTGAATCTTAGCGGGTGCGTCGTAAAGAAGCATATCGTTAAGTCTGGTCTTATATTCAGTGGAATTCTTGAGCTTTGTGAATTCTCTGTCGTATTCTGCGCTGTCAGCTATTTCATCGATAGCATCTTCGATTTCGCTTTCGAGGTTGCTAAGGTAAATTTCATCGATCATTTCTTGCATTTCTTCTTTGGTGAAATAATCGGTGAAATGCTCTTCGATGTAGTCTTCTGTAAGAACTTCTTCGACCATTGCTGTGATATCATCGTCAGAAGCATCGGGGTTTTCGCTCTTGAACTGAGATTTGAGCTTGTTTCTGAGGTTAGCTTCAACGCGGTCGTAATATTCTTCGGTAATTTCTTCGGTGGTTTCCTTAAGTATCTGTGCGCCCTTAGATGCGGTTATCTTTTCGCGCATCTGTTCTGCGAACATCGGTTTAAGGAAGCTTTCTTCGAAGATTTCATCGAGTCTGTCTGTGAAATCTTGAGTAATTTCTTCGGTAGCCTGAGTTACAAAGGCATTGTAGTCGAATTCGATAGCTGTGCCGGACAAGAGGGCGGGATAGTATCTATCAACTACTGTATTGAGAATTTCAACGTAATCGGGCTCGTAAACATCGATATCGTTTTTCTGTTCGATCATCTGACCGGGGTTTTCGGGATCTTCAACTTCGACAGTTTCAGAATATGTGAACTTTGTGAGAGAAGAGGTGAAGCCAAGAGAAGGAGAAACGATAGCGTCCTGATTCTGCTTAATATCGTTATTCCACTTTTCGGGGTTTTCGCCCTTAAGGGTATAGGTGATAAAGCAGTTGCCTGCGTGGTTGGGGTTGATGATATAAGTATCGTTAAGGCGTTCAACCTGACCTTCATCATCGAGAACGTAGTGTTCGTTTTCAACACCGTAGGTAAGAAGATTCATAATGGGTGCATCGGTGTTGATCGTTGCGAGAATCTTCATAACGTCGGTAAGTTCATTGGAAACAACGTATTTCGAAACACAGAAAATATTATCGATGGTAGTTTCGTTCGTTGCGAGAGGCGCAGAGTAAAGGCTATAATCGTATTCGTAGCCGGTGTCCTTAAGCTTTGCGCTGATGCTGTCGATGTTGCCGGTTTCGATACGTACTGCATAACGGGTATCGTCGGTTTCTTCTTCAAGGTCTGCAGTTGCTGCAGCGTCTTTGGAAAGATAACCGAGAGCCTGGTATCTTGCGAGCATAGCAAAATAGTTCTTGAAGTTGCTGTTGCCGTAAGCATCGATAACTTCGCCTGCGTCGCTGATAAGAGCAGGGAAGCCTTCATTGCTGAGGAAGTTAAGATCGGTGGTGACCTTAGCGTTCTTCAAGGGAACAACGTCGGGTTCGTTTTGCTTGATTTCTTCGAGATAATCCTGAAGGTCTTCAACAGATTTAAGGGTGTTGGGGTCCTTGCCGTACTTCGAAAGCAATTCTTTGTCGAATACAAGGTAGGTGTATTCGCCGATAGCGTTGTTTACGGGCACACCGTAGGTTTTATTGTTAACCTTTGCCGCGGTGAAGAGTGTGGAGTGAATAGAAGACTTAAGAGCCTTTGCTTCGTTGTTGAGCTGAGTATCGATAGCTGCGAGCTCGCCGTTTGTAGCGAGGTCGTAGTATTTATCGTAGCCTTTTACAAGGAAAATATCGAGTCTGGGCTCATCAAGAGGAATTTCTTGTCCGTCTTCAAGAAGCTTGAGAATGTCGTCGCCGGAAATGACGTCAACAGAGGTTTCTTCGCCGGATGCAACAGAAGACTCTTTCTTTTTGTTGTTCTTCTTTTCGAGCTGATATGCTTCCATTTCGGCGAACTTATCTTCGATAAGCTTGTCGTATTCAGCTTCGGTAACCATTTCGAGCTTGAGGATAACGCCTAAGCGATAGAATAAAATTCTGTTGAGGGCAAGCTCTATCTGATTGATAGCTTCGGGAGTGGTGCTTTCTTCAACGATTGTGTAAAGTGTATATACACTTGCTTCCGTTTCGGAAAAGTCTGCTTCTTGTTGACAGGATGCGAACATCGGTGCAAGCAAAAGAAGCGACAGCAGAATACATAAGATGCCTTTTTTCATTAGGCGGTCCTCCTATAAATCTGTTATTTATACATACCGCTATTATATAACATTTGGTCGATTATGTCAAGGTGATTATACGAAATTTAGGTATAAGAAAATAGATATTTCTTACAATTTTTACATTATGAAACTCAATATATTTTTTTTCGCTATTGCAAAATGAAAATAAAGATATTATAATTCAAAAACAGAGGTGTTTATATGACAGAAAGAAAGATAAGAAAACTGCTTTTAAAGGCTATACCCATAGAAACAGAACGCTTGATTATACGCTACGTTTCATCTTCGGATGCATACGATATGTACGAATATTCCTCTCTTGAGGAGGTTTGCAGATATTTGCTGTGGAGTCCGCATATAAACATGGCGGCAACGGAAGGGTACATAGAGTTTCTGGAAAAGCGATATTTAAGAGGACTTTATGGTGATTGGGCTGTCGAGCTTAAGGAAAACGGTAAAATGATTGGGACATGCGGCTTTGCTAATATTGATTCCGAAAGCAAGATATGCGAAATCGGTTATGTTTTATCACCGTTTTACCGCGGTAAGGGCTATATGACCGAGGCTGTGAATGCTGTTTTGGAAATGTCCTTTGAACTGCTTGGAATGGAAAAGGCAAAGCTTAGAATAATAAAAGAAAACGAGCCTTCGATAAGGCTCGCAGAAAGAGTAGGCTTTAGGCGTGATGAGTTTGGCGAATATCCGCTGGAAATAAAGGGCGAAACGCGTTTTGTTGTTGATTACGTTATTACAAAAGAAGAATACGAAAAAAATGAAGCGGTGTAAAAACCGCTTCGTTTTTTTGAAGTTATGTGGGCTTATATAGCTCTGGTAACCTTGCCGCTTCTAAGGCAGCGGGAGCAAACGTAAACGTGCTTAACGGTACCGTTGAGATTAGCCTTGACTCTTCTGATGTTGGGCTTCCAACTTCTGTTAGTTTTTCTGTGCGAGTGGGAAACGTTGCAACCGAACGTTACACCCTTTCCGCAAACTGAACACTTTGCCATTTATTCCACCTCCACAAGATTTTCCGTAAAAATTCGAACAATTTAATATATAACACTTTTTGACTTTTGTCAAGTCTTTTTTTGATTTTTGATAAATAATTATATCAAATGCTGTTAGCGAGCTTCGAAATATCGCCTGCACCCATAATTAAAAGCAAATCTCCGGTTTTTAATTCGGTTTTAAGAAATTCCTTTATACTGTCGAAGCCGTCGAGGTAAATCGCTCCTTCGAGTTCGTTGGCGAGCCTTTCCGAAGAAACCTCGGTGCCGCAAGCCTCGCGTGCGGCGTAAAGGGGGCAAAGAATAAGCAGGTCGGAATCGACGAACGCGGTTTTGAACTCCTCGAAGAGATCTCTTAACCGCGAATAATTATGCGGTTGGAATACACAAATGACGCGTCCGCGTGAAATGGCTTTTGCGGCTGAAAGTGTTACCTTGATTTCGTCGGGATGATGCGCATAATCGTCGTAAACCTCAGCACCGCAAAAGCTTCCTTTATACTCAAAGCGTCTGCCTACGCCTGCGTAGCTGTAAAGACCTTTAACTATGTCTTCCTTTCGGATGCCGATAAGGTCACATACGGCAACAACCGCAAGAGAATTGGAGATATTGTGTTCTCCGGGGGCAGATAGCTTTAGCGATAAGAAAAATTCACCCTTTTTATAAACGTCGTAGGTTGCGAAACCGTTGACCATCGATATGTTTTTTGCACAATACTCGGCGTTTTCGTTTCCGAGCGAGCTGAAGGTTATGTGATTGCCAATATAGCCTTCGGCGGCAAGCTGACAGTTTTCACAGTCAAGATTATATACCGCATAGCCGTCTTTGCCGCTGTTATTCATATATTGTGTGAAAGAATCGCGCATATGTTCGATTCCCGTAAAGTAATCGGTATGATCCAATTTGATATTAAGAACAACTGCAATTTTCGGGAAAAAGGATAAAAAGCTGTCTTTGTATTCGCAAGCCTCGAAAACAAAGTTGTTATCTTTACCGATTCTGTATGTAGATCCCACATCGCGCATTACCGCACCAACGACAACAGTAGGATCACAGCCGATAGCGTTCAGTAAAACGTGACCGAGCATACCGCTTGTGGTGGATTTGCCATGGGTGCCTGCAACGGCGACAGAATTTTCGTAAAGATTTGCAAGCGCGCCAAGCACTTCTGCTCTTGAATAGAGGGGCTTGCCCGATTTTAACACTTCTTGCATAACGGGGTGGTCGTTTCCAAAAGCTGCGGAGTAAATAACAGCACCGCAGGAATCGAGCTGGGAGGATTCAAATTCATCATAAACCTTTATTCCGTTTGCTTCGAGCTTATCCGTGGCTTCGCCCAAGGTGCGATCGTAGCCCGAAATATTATAGCCTTTTCCTGCAAGGATCATCGCAATAGCGGACATACTAATTCCGCCGATGCCCAAAAAATACAGACCCGAATCTAAATTCAATTCGTTTATATTCAACGAAACTCACCTACCGAATAATATTATTTAACTTTCGTATTATAGCACTTTTGGGAAATAAAATAAAGAGAAATTTGCGCATAAGATAAATATTATTAAATATGCACATTGCATAGCGCTTGTTTTTGTGTATAATTTTATAGTATAGTAGAAAAAATCGAAAATTTTCATATTGGAGACAGCTGATGATCAGAGAGGATTTAAGAAATATCGCAATCATCGCCCACGTTGACCATGGCAAAACAACGCTTGTTGATGAAATGCTAAAGCAGGGCGGCGTTTTTCGCGAAAATCAGGTTACAGAAGATCGCGTTATGGATAATAATGCACTTGAACGCGAACGCGGAATTACTATTTTAGCGAAAAATACGGCGATTCATTATAAAAACGTAAAGATCAACGTTATCGACACTCCCGGCCACGCGGATTTTGGCGGCGAGGTTGAACGTATTCTTAAAATGGTTAACGGCGTTATTCTGCTGGTCGATGCAGCGGAAGGTCCTATGCCTCAGACGCGTTTTGTATTGCAGAGAGCGCTTGAATTAAATCACAAAGTAATAGTTGTCGTAAACAAAATTGACCGTGCCGATGCGCGCATTGAGGAAGTAATGGATGAAGTTCTTGAACTTCTGTTTGACCTTGATGCAAGCGATGAACAGCTTGAAAGCCCTACGCTTTTCTGCTCGGGAAGAGCAGGCACGGCGTCTCTTTCTCCTTACGAACAGGGGGTAGATCTTCAGCCCTTGTTCGAAACGATTCTCTCTCATATCCCCGCGCCCGAAGGCGATCCCGACGGTGAATTACAGCTTCTCGTGTCTTCTATTGACTATAACGAATATGTGGGCCGCATTGGTATCGGCAGAATCGAACGTGGCTCTGTAAAGCAGGGTCAGGAAGCGTTTATAACAAACTTCCATTCGAACGCCGCACCCAAGAAAACAAAGATTGTTTCGCTTTATCAGATCGACGGTCTTAACCGTGTTCCCGTTCAGAACGCAAGTATGGGTGATATAGTTTGCTTCTCGGGTGCAGAAGACATAACCATAGGCGATACTATCACCTCTGTCGCTTGCCCCGAGCCGCTTGAATTTGTTAAGGTGGGCGAGCCTACTATGGAAATGACCTTTTCTGTTAATGATTCGCCTTTTGCAGGCAGGGAAGGCAAGTTTGTAACCTCGCGTCAGCTTCGCGACAGGCTCTTTAAGGAGCTTCTTAAAGACGTTTCGCTTCGCGTGAGCGAGGGCGACACCACCGACTGCTTTAACGTTGCGGGACGTGGCGAAATGCACCTTTCGATTCTTGTTGAAAATATGCGTCGTGAAGGGTTTGAGCTTTGCTGTTCGACACCGCGTGTTCTTTATAAGGAAATTGATGGAATTAAATGTGAGCCCTTTGAATTGGTAACCGCAGACGTTCCTAACGACTATGTTGGTAGTGTCGTTGAGGAATTAAGCAGACGTAAGGGCGAGCTTCTTCAGATGAATCCCAATGGTAACGGAACGCGTATGAAAATCGAATATTCTATTCCCGCACGTTGCCTTATCGGTTACAGAAGTATGTTTATGTCCGCTACGCGCGGCGAAGGCATTTTGAATAGCATATTCGAAGGCTATAAGCCTTATAAGGGTGATATTCAGATTCGCTTTACCGGCTCGCTCGTTGCCAGCGAGGACGGCGAAACCACTTCCTATGGATGTTACAATTCGCAGGAACGCGGTAACTTATTCGTTTCCCCCGGTATGAATGTATATGAAGGTATGGTTGTCGGTATTAATCCCAAGGGCGAGGATATTACGATTAACCCCTGCAAAAGGAAGCAGCTTACCGCTATTCGTTCTGCAGGTGCCGACGAAAAGCTCATTCTTACTCCTCCGATTATAATGTCGCTCGAGGATGCTATTGAATTTATTGCTGACGACGAATTGATTGAGGTGACACCGAAATCGATTCGTATTCGTAAGCGTATTCTCAATAAAGAGCTTCGTATGAAGGCAGAAAGCAAGGCAAAGAAAGCCGCTGCAAATAATTAATTTAACAAAGAATCGGATGACATTTGCCATCCGATTTTTTATATATTCTTATCAATGAGAAGAGTTAAAGTGTAGTTTGGGTACAACTTGACAATTAATTTTCATAATGATAAAATAATGTTAAATTAATTCTGTCGGTAAATTATTAAGCTGTGTATAGGTATTCGTATATGTTTCGATTTATATTACCGTTAATATTCATAATCGTTCCGATTTCTTTGGCTTTGCTAAGAATTTCTGCGAGCAACCAACAAGGCAATACCTTCAGATATCCCAAAGCGTTTTTGTATATGGGCGTATTAGTCGATTTGATGATTGCGGTTGCTGTTTATTTTGGTGTTAAAAAAGATGGCTTTGACGCATATTGGCCGTTGTTAGTTGCTGTTTTTGTAATATTTATTATGGGTATTGTATTAATAGCGTGGCGCGTGAACTGGAAAATCGAGCTTACAGACGAAGAAATAATATATAGAACGATATTTCGTATCACACACAAATATAAGTACGACGATATAACAAAAATTGATATTAAGTATGTAGAACTCCATTCGACACCTGAAGAACTCTGTGTCTATATCGAAGATAAAAAAGTAAAGATAAACTATATGGTCGGAGACATACAACTAATCCATTCGATTATAGTAAAGAATTCGAGAAAACATAAACATAACTGCGAGGAAATGGTATTTAAAAACGGCGTTAACGTTAAAGATTTGTCTTTAAAAAAGCAAAAAAAGATAGCTATAAAGCAACCGTTGCTACATATATGTATTTTTACAGCCGTTGTGTGTGCTTGCATTGCATTAGTCTTATGGATGATTATCAATCAAGATGATTGGAAAATCGTATGTGGCGTGCTCGCCTTGACTTTGCTCTACTCTGTTTGTACGCTGTACCTGATAACTTGGCGGATAGTTCTTATTTATTCCGAGCCTTATTTTTTATATCGTTCGTTGTTTTGCAGAAACACAAAAATCTACTATTCTGCCTGCAAGAGCTATTGTATAAAGCACAACGAAATCCGCGTTAGGTATAACAACCGCACCTTCAGAGTTCCTGTTGTGTCAAAATATGCCGATGCGGTTTTGGATGAATTAAAAAATCAGAATATTCCAAAGAAGAAATAACTAAGCAAAATGTCGTGAGCGAAGAATTAAATATTTTCTTAACTTAAAAGGTCGGCGCAATAAATAATTAACTTAATTTAATTATGAATACCGGAGGGTAAATACCCTCCGGTATTCGTCTATTATTCTATTTTAAAAGTTGTTTTGGTGATTATTCTTTAAGGAATATTAAATGATTTCGGTGTATTTTATGTCGTTATTTGACGATAAGCCGTAAAACGCTCTGATACCAAAGGTCTTTTGGTGGGTCGGCCCTTGAAGTTTCATTAATGCAATTAGCGTCTCGTTAGAAAAACATTCGCGTTTGCCGAACATACTATCTGAATAAGCTTCGCTGTCGATAAGTTCAAGCGCTTCTTTCGGTGAATCCGAGAAGACAGCAGAAGCGATTCATTAATTGAACTTGGCATAAGTATCGCCTATAAAAAGAAGTTATGATACACGACCATAACTTCTTTTCTTTATTATCCTCTTTCGGCAATAATATCAATCATTTCGCCGACGTTTTTCATCGAGCTGACTTCTTTCATGGTGAATTTCACACCGAATTCACGTTCAACAGCGGCGATAAGTCTTATATGCTCAAGACTGTCCCAATCCTCGATATCATCTGCGGTGGTATCTCTGTCGACGGTAATATCCTCGTCATCAAAAACGTTTTGGAATACCTCGTTGAGTCTTTCGTTAATGTTGTTAGCCATTTTTATTCCTCCGTGTTAACTTTTATAACGTTGTTTTTGTTTTCGTAGCCTTCGGTAGAAAGCTTCCATTCGGTTGTTCCGTCTTCGGATTCGTAAACCTTATCGAAACCGAAATCTGCAAACAAATTTTTAACCATTCCGTTCTTTGCGGTGGGGTAGTAGTGACCGATAATGGTTTTAATACCGCGCGTATTACATTCCGAAACCAGTGTATCGAGCATCGCATATTCCATATTCTTTTTAAGAACGCGGCAGCTCATAAGCCACAGCTCGATATCACATATATCGCCGTTGATTTTGCCGATTACGACCGAAACAACGCCGTTATCGCCAAACATATCGGTAAGCTTGCCGTAAAGAGTAATATGCTCGCCGTCGCTTGCGGCAGATTCGATTTCGGTTTCGGTATATCTTTTGGTGGTAAGATTAAACTGATTGGATTTGTTTGTCAACTGCGTAATGCGTTGCATATAAACGGGTGCAAACGGCTTAATTTCCGCTTTCATATCAAGGCTTAACAAATATTCGTTATAGTCTGTGAATTCAGTTGACATTTCGGCGCGTTTTACGTTCGCCTTATACATTTCGTTCCGTTTGAGGTCGTCGGTTGAGAAATTCGTTACCTCGAAATAACCGTTTCTGTCGATAGTGCGGATATAGTTAGAGGGGTTGTCCATTAACGGAACAGCTATGCCCTTAATGCTTCGTTCAACCAAAGCGCGCTCGGTGGGGTTATCGTCAGCAAAGACGAACGAATCCACTCCGAGGTCCATTTCACTTGCGGTAGCGGCTAAGTTTCTATCCTTGGTTTCCCAATTTGCCTTGATTACGATAAAATCATCGGGGCGCAGAACTCCGTCGGGATGATTTAAGCCTGCAATAGCATTTTCATGATCGTTTTTCGAAGCGACACTAAGCATAATGCCGATGCTCTTTTGCTTTTTAACATATTCCTGAAAAGCTTTAAAGCATTCTGCTGTTGCGGTTTCTTCGCCTATTTCGATTCCTTCTACACCGTCATCGCCGACCACGCCGCCCCAAAGGGTATTATCAAGGTCTAACGCGAGAAGCTTTTTGTTCTTTCCGAAAAGCGATTTGATGATATGCGAAAGGTTATAAGAAACGTAAGGAACTGCGTCTAACGAGCAGGCATATTTATACATATACCAAGCCTGATCGTCAAACCACTTATCTAAACCGAAGCAGGAAGAAACGTAATTAATATCGCAGATATAGAATCCCTGATTGTTTTCTGCATACTCGGCAAAGCGCGCATTCAAGCGATTAATAAAGTTAACTGCACCGTGTATATCAAAAGCATCACGGTTACCGAACAGACGGTAGGGAGGGAGCTCGAAGTTGTTCTGAATAATCGGGCAAGCATACTCGTTAGAAAGACGTTGCCACATTTTTTCGTAATAAGTGTAACGTTCGTTAAGCTTTGCGTTTACCTCATCGCGTGAATCGGTAACGTCGGGGACAAAGGAGGCGATGTTACGATAACTCGTGTGGATATAAATTATATCGGGTGCGAATTCCTTTAATTCGGGGTTATCGAACATTGCGTCCTGCCAAAAACGGTTGTACTCCGATTCGTAAAAGCTTGGCTCGATACCTTCAGCAAGAAGGAATACCTCGAGCGCTTTTATAAAATCGTTGGTAGTAGAGCCGCCCAAAACAGCAATATTCTTTTTTATGCGCTTGCTTCCGTCGTTCAAAAGCTCGCGCCTTGTTCTTTTTCTGTGATCGGTAAGAGCGTCAAGATCAAAAGGATAATCTGTTTTGGACATAAGCTACTCCTTAATAATTTAAAAGCTTGGTTACATAGTTTTTGGTATCGCCGGCTATCGCGTGAGAAGACATCGCAAAGCAAACATCGGTGATGCCGTATTTCTGAATAAACTCAGTTGCGTTTTCTTGGAATTTTCTGATATCTGCGATATAAACTTCTTCGAAGGAAGAAAGAACGTAAGGTGCGAGAGCATTTCCGTAGCTGTTTTTGAAAATCAACAGTTTTCTGCCGTTTGCAACATTGGATTTAATATGTGCAGTGTATGTATCGCCGTGCATAAACTTGGTGTAACCGTTTGCGGAAGAGAAGAGAGTCATACCTGTCTTGGGATTGGTAAGTCCGGAAGCGCTGTAATATGTAACGGTATATTCACGCGACGGTACATACCAATATACATCGTCGGGGTCATTACCGAGCACCGAAGCGTATCGTACAAGCGAGCCCTTGAAGCAATTTTCGGTACACTGTTCAGTGTAAGAGGAAAGACTGTCGAAGGGGGTGCCGGCAACTTCCGCGAGCGCTTCTGCGGCATAATAACCCGCAAGCCCGGTCCAATGGAAGTCTGTTCTGTAGTAGAGGTATTCGTCGGTGTGAGCGCTAAGCGCCGCAAGAGTATCGACATATTTTACATCGACAAGATTATCTCTGATACCGCCAAAGAAGTTAGAATGGGCCGTGATAGAGCTTTTGTACTTTTCGGGAGCGTAAAATGCAGATGCGGTAGGACAGGGAAGCACATATACGTTTACGTTTGCACCAACAGCAGCTTTAAATGCGTTGAATTTTTCGGCTGCTTTTGCGCCCGAAGCGGCACTGCCTCCAAACTGTTCCATTCCGCGATTTCCGCTTACGATAATTCCGTTCGATAGGTATGCCGAATTATCCGCAGGAGGGGTAATTTCGGTAGTCTTCTTGGAAATAGAGACGGTTGCAAAAGAATCCGAAGCAGAAACAAAGGTTACGTTTTCGGGTACGGTGATGTTGATAAGAAATTCAACGTTTCCGCTTTCTGTTACGCCTGCAAGGTCGATAACTGCAGAGATATCCGAAGCGGTAAGGTTATCTATGGTGCTTTTTGCACCCGTAACGGTAACGGAAATTACCTTATTAAAGTCGGATGAAACCTTAAAACCTGTCTTTTCGAGCTCGGAAACTCCGTTCAATGTTACAGAAATATCTATGCTTTTTTCTATAGTTTCGTCGCCGTCAGAAGAAACTTGCGAACTTTCGCCGGATTGTGAATTTTCGGTATTGCTAGCTTCTGTGCTGTTTTCGACAGCAGAACTATTAATTTTTGATTCATTATCGAAAGGATCCTGCGACGAGGTGATTTCACCCGAAAAATCACAGGCTATTAAAAGAGCGCATAAAAGCAAAGGGAAAAGAAGTAAAAGAAATTTTTTCATTATTTGCAAAGCTCCTTGAGTGCATTGATATAGTCACCGCCAACAGCAGAAAAAGTACATTCGGCGAACAATACGTCGGTAATTCCGAGTTCGCTGATGGTTTCCTTGAGGCTTCTTGTATATTTTCTTGCGTCGACGATATAGATTTCCTCGAAGCCTTCCAACGTATAGGGCGCGAGGGCGTTGCCATAGCTGTCTTTAACTATTAAAAGCTTTCTTCCGTTTTTACAGTCGTTGGAAACTGCTTTTACAGAATAGCTATCGCCGCGTATAAAGGTAGAATACCAGCTGCTTTTTTGATTGTCGCCGATTTCCCAGAAGAATCCTCCTTCGTGTTCGCGGGGTGAAGATTTTAAATCGGTGGGGCTGTAATAGGTTACGGAATATGAAGCATCGGGGTAGTAAGCAACAAAATCTTCGGGGTTGTTAAGAAGAGTTGTGCTGTAGTCGGAATACTTATACATCGTTCCGAGGTACCCGTTTCTTCTTTCTTCGCGGAATTGCGGGAGGTCATCTATGGAGGTTCCCGATTTTTCTGCAAAAACCGTCATCGCATAGTAAGCGCCGAGAGAGGTCCAATGGTGGTCGGTGCGGAAATAAATGTCCTCGCTTGCGTGCTGACCGAGAATGTTATAAATATTTACATCTATAACTCTGTCAGAAAGCGTTTCGGATATTTTGTCGATATCGCGCTTATTGCGATATATTAAATTATCGTATCCTTCAGCTTGCTCGAGATAGTATGCGCAAGCTTTGGGAATAACCATTGAATATACGTTTACCGTCGGGTCGAGATCAGCCGCAAAATCGTTTAGCGTTTGTGCGTACTGTTCTGCTCTATCTACGCTGCCGTAATAAATTTCAAGTGCGCGTGTGTTGACAATGAGTATCGAGCCTGCTATTTCGGGCGGTTTTTGTTCTGTTTGCGAGGATTCTTCGGGTGCAGAGGGGACAGATTCATCGGGTATAAATGTGGATTCAACAGAAATTTCATCCGAAACATCGTTTGTTTGCGAGCTTTCGGGAGTGGTAGATTCTTCAACAGAGGTTTCCTCAGCAGAAGATTCACCTTCGTCCGGATATACGATTACTACCTTTTCTTCATCTTCGACACCGTAAAGTGAATGAATTTTCGCTTCATAGTCGATAAATCTATCGCGTCCGTGAATTGTATCGGTGAAACAGTACATAATGTCGCTGAAATAATCACCCGAAAAAAGTGCTTCGAAGGAAAATTCGGGCCATTCAGCGAGAATACTGTAATCGGATACCGTTGTTCGCGGGAAGAATATACAGTAAACGAACATAAATGCAAGAGTTGCAATAAGCAACAGCAAGCATATTACAGTTGTGATTTTTTTCATAGAGATTTCTCCTAAAAATTCCAATAAAGGAAGGGGTTGTTGCTACTAAAGGTCTTAACAAGAACAGACGTATCGATAAAGAGCAACAAAATCACATACGCGGTTACACATACAGCCGCTACGGAATAGGACAAGGGATTTGAGCTTTCGAATCGTTTTTTAAGATATGCCGAAAGCGGGAAGCACGCAATAATCGCGATGATAAATACGTAAATATGCGACATCAGTGCATCGGTAGCCGCACTGTTGATAAGCTCATTTCCGTTGGCACCGACAAGATTTTTGAAGAAGTTGCCCAAATCCTGCATATTTTCGAATTTGAATATACCGAAGCCTATGAGTATTACGAGCTTGTTATATACGTGCATAAGAACTGTCGGTGCATTTTTGAGCTTTTTCTTTCCGATTTTAGTTTCGATGAAAATGAAAATACCGAAATACAAGCCCCAAATAACATAGTTCCAGCTTGCGCCGTGCCAAAGACCGGTCGTGAACCATACGAGGAAGAGCGAAAGAACAGCGCGTCTTTTTCCGAAAATGGGAAGGTAGAGAAGATAATCTCTGAAAAAGCTACCAAGCGAGATGTGCCATCTTTGCCAAAATTCGGATATCGATCTGCACATAAACGGATGTCGGAAGTTTTCATCAAAGTGGAAACCGAACACTCGTCCGATACCGATAGCCATATCGGAATAACCCGAAAAGTCAAAATAAACCTGCATAGAATACGCGATAACGCCTATCCAAGTGGCTGTAACCGAAGCTTCAGCAACGTTATTTCCGAAACAGTTCTGTACCAAAACGTTAAGATTGTTAGCGAGCAAAACCTTTTTCGAAAGACCGATGATAATTCTTATGCCGCCTTCAAATGCATCGTTTACGGTAGTAATGCGGTTGTCGATTTCTTCGGCTATGGTTTGATAACGAACGATAGGACCCGCAACGAGCTGCGGGAACAGCGAAATGTATAAAAGTAATTTGTGGAATTTCTTTTGTACGGGCACCTTTTCCCAATATACGTCGATCATATACGAAATGATCTGGAATGTGTAGAAGCTTATACCCAAGGGCAACGCAATATGAAGCAAGGGAATCGAAGTGCCGAATAGACCGTTAATGTTTCCGATCATAAAATCGGTATATTTGAAAATACCGAGCATTCCGATGTTGTAAATCAGCGAAAGTATAAGCGCGAGCTTGCTTTTCGGAGTTCCGCGTGCCTTGTCCATCCAAAGCGCGAGCAAATAGTTTATCAATGCGCTTGCGATAAACAGAAGTATTTTAATAGGCTCGCCGCAAGCGTAAAATATTAAAGAAAAAATTATAAGAATAACATTCTTTGCTTTTATGCTTTTGAACATAAAGTAGAATGCAAAACATAAAGGAAGGAACGCAAAGATAAATAAAAGATCAGCAAACAGCATTTTTGTACCCTTGTAAATAGATTAGTATGATTTTAACACAAAGCGATTATTCGGTCAATAGCGGTGTTATAAAATAGTTAAGAGCATCTAATTCGAAGAACTCGCATCGTATACCTTAACCGCGAGTATGCAATTAAGCTCTGCTCCGATAAACATAATATACATACAGATATATAGCCAGAGCATTAGAACGATTATGGCCGTAAGGCTTCCGTAAATATTTGAATAGTTACTGAAATTGTCAACAAAAAACGAAAAGAGAATCGAAAACGATACCCATCCCGCGCTGGTTATCACCGCACCGGGGATTTGGTCGATGAGTTTCATTTTTCTGCTTGGTAACGATTTGTAAAGTATCGAGAAGAATAGGATCAGTATTACAAATCCAAGGATAAAACGAAGCGAAGAAATTATATAGACTAAACCCTTTAAATTCGGGAAAAGCGAGTAAAGAAGATCGTTTATTTCGTCACCGAAAACGAGAAGCAAAAGCGCCCCTACCAAGATTACGATGAACGCCACGGTGTAAAAGACAGCAAGGATTCTTATTAAAAAGTAATTTCTTTCTTCCTTGATTTCATACACTGAATTAAGTCCGCCGATAATGGCGTATATTCCGCGTGATGCAGACCACAATAAGATAACTGCCGAAACAACAGTCATCGATAATCTGCCGTTAGACACGATTTCGTCGATATACGTAGTGAAAAATCGACTTAAAAAGCCGGGGGCGAATTCGGTTGCGATTTGCGATATTTCCTCGGTGGAAGTACCGAATTGACGAACAAGAGAAAGAAGAAGCATTACCAACGGGATGAGCGAAAGGAACATAAAGAATGCAGTTTGAGCAGAATATGCACCGACTCTGCTTGCTGATATTTTGCGAAGAAAATATTTGATTTCTTTGATGAATTTGTTCAAAATCGGTGCTCCTTTCTTAAAATAATTTGACTTTATACGGGTAATGTGGTAGTATAAAAACAACAAAGCTAATGTTGAGGTGGAATATGCTGAATTTTAAAAGTAAGCTTTCTGTCGAAGAATTAAAAGCGAGATGGGATGAATTTACTTCGCCTTCGCGGTTTGCGGGAAGTGATGAAACGCTTGATCTTGTTTTCGTTTCAAAACGCAACGACGAAAAGGTAAAGCTCGTAAGACGTGCAAAATCGACTCGTGAGCCCTTTTCCTGCGTGTTCAGAGGTAAAATAAAACAGACCGAGCAGGGAAGCGAAATAGCGGGCGTATTCACCAAAGCGTGGATTGATTATCTGTTTGTTGTGGCTACAATAGGATTAATCTTTTATATCAGAGCAGGTATAATCGAACGCGGGGATTCGCTCAATACGATAAACGCGGTTTTGGCATTTTCGTTGATTGCCGGTATTCTGTTGCTTTTCAACACCCGTGGAACAAAGCGCAGATATTGCGATTTTATTTCGCGTATTACAGGCGAGGAGAATAGTTACTTTCTTAAAAAAGACGAACAGACAAACGAAGAGGGAAAGGATTAAACGAGGTTATTAAGCAGGAATTCGTGCAGCTCGTTAAAAGAATACGCGATATAGGTTGCTCCTGCGGTTTCCAATTCGTTTTCCTTTGCCGTGCCGGTATAGACGCCCAACGAGTCAATTCCGACGGTTTGTGCGCCGATAACGTCGTATTTCATATCGCCGATCATCAGTACATTCGATTTGTTGCTTTGTGCATTAAAGCGCTTCAGCGATTCTTCGATAACTTCGTTCTTTTTGCTGATGGTTTCGTCAATATTTGCACCTGTTACGTAATCGAAAAAGCCTAAAATTCCGTGATATTGAAGTGTTTCTATCGCGTGGCCTTCGTATTTTGACGTTGCGACGCCGAGTATATATCCCGCATCTTTTAGCTGTTTTAACAATTTGGGTATTTCGGGATATACGGAAGATTCCTTTAAGCCGAACTGCTCGTATCTTTCGAGATAGATGCGGACAGCTTCGTCTGCTTCGGGTTCCGATAAACCGTAAAGGGTTGTGAAGGAAACCTTAAGTGGCGGGCCAAAGAAGGGCATAAGCTCGTCAAGAGGCACTTCGATGTCGAAATGCTTTAAAGCATTTTGCGCCGATTTCAATACACCTTCGGTAGTGTTGACCAGTGTTCCGTCTAGATCAAAAAGTAAATATTTATATCTCATAATAGTCCTTTGTTATATAAATGCTTATACCCTTTTATTATAACACATTTGCTTCGATTTTTCAATCTTAAATTTAGAATATTTACTTGAAAAGAGATAAATTTTATGATAAGATTTTATATGTTAATATATTCAATCGGAAATAAGGTGATTTTGTGAATAAAGTAATTACAATCGGTAGACAGTTTGCCTCGCTTGGCTCTGAAATTGGCGAAAAGCTCTCCCAGCTTACGGGTATTCCTTGCTACGATAGGGCTGCGCTTGTTGCTATTGCCGAAAAACATGGAATACCTGTAGAAACCTTCGAAAAAGCAGATGAACAAGCAACGTCGAGCTTTTTGTATTCGCTTGCTATGTCGAGTTATAGCGGGAATATTGCTCACTTTGGTATGAATGACCACGTTTTGACAGACAAGGTATTTAATATTCAATCTGCGGAAATGAAAAGGATTGCGGCCGAGGGTGATTGCATAATAATCGGCAGATGCGCAGATGACGTTCTTGCGGATTTTGACGGTGTTTTGAAGATTTTCATTCACGCGCCGTTAGAAGAACGTGTGAAAATTCTTGTTAATAAATATGGTATGGAAGAATCTGCGGCTCGCAAAAAAATATCCAAGACCGATAAAAAGCGTGCTTCGTACTATAATTTCTATACCGGCAAGGGTTGGGGAGATCCGAAGAATTATAATATGAATATCGACAGCAGTCTTCTTGGTGTAGAAGGAACTGCTGTGATGATAAAGCACCTTATCGATGAGTTTTATAAGGCTTAATTATATAATTTGTTTGCTTTAAAAAATAATAAAAAAACCGTCCACAATCGTGGACGGTTTTATATTGCGCTTTATTAGTGGCAGATAACCTGTTCGGTATCCTTATCAAAGAGGTGGATACGGGAAGTATCAACTGCAATCTTGATGGTGTCGCCTGCTTTGGCAGTGGACTGAGATGATACGCGGGAAACGAGAGTGGTTTCCTGACCGATGTTGAGGTAGAGATAGATTTCTGCACCCATAAGTTCGGTGAATTCAACGTTAGCTTCGATAATGGTATCCTTGAACTTTTCCATATAAACGGGTTCGTCGTGGAGAAGCTCGGGACGGAGACCTGCGATAACGTCCTTGCCGATGTAGTCAGCGAGGTTAGTATCTTCAAACTTTTCGGGCTGGAGCTTGAAGCGAACGTTTTCGAATTCAAGGTAGCAATCCTCTTCGCCCTTGGGCTTAACAACCTTTGCGTTAACAAAGTTCATCTGAGGAGTGCCTATGAAGCCTGCAACGAAGATATTGCAGGGAAGATCGTAAAGATTCTGAGGAGTATCAACCTGCTGGATGATACCGTCCTTCATAACTACGATACGGGTTGCCATGGTCATAGCTTCGACCTGGTCGTGGGTAACGTAGATAAAGGTTGTCTGGAGCTTGTTGTGAAGCTTGGTAAGCTCGGTTCTCATAGTAGCACGGAGCTTAGCGTCGAGGTTGGAAAGAGGTTCGTCGAGAAGGAATACCTTAGGTTCACGAACGATTGCACGACCGAGTGCAACACGCTGCTTCTGACCGCCGGACAGAGCCTTCGGCTTTCTGTCGAGGAGGTGGGTGATGTCAAGGATTCTAGCAGCTTCTTCAACGCGGCGCTTGATTTCCTCTTTTCTGACCTTGCGGAGCTTAAGACCGAATGCCATATTGTCGTAAACGGACATATGAGGATAAAGTGCGTAGTTCTGGAAAACCATCGCGATATCTCTGTCTTTAGGTGCAACGTCGTTAACTCTCTTGCTGTCGATGAAGAGTTCGCCTTCGGTGATTTCTTCAAGACCTGCGATCATACGGAGTGTGGTGGTTTTACCGCAACCCGAAGGACCTACGAAAATAACGAATTCCTTATCCTGAATTTCAAGAGTGAAATCGGAAACAGCGGTTACGCCGCCGGGGAATCTTTTGTAAATGTGCTTAAACAATACACTTGCCATTTAGAACCTCCATATTGAGGGGTTTACCTCATTTTCTATCAACAACAATAATACCAAAAAATATTGATAAATGTAAGTGATTAATTACCCAAAATTTTGACTCGTTCTTTATCTATTTTGCATAATTATTACTGTTTTGCTAAACCTTTAACGAATCCGTCGCCGTCTTTTGAACTGATGTCGCCCGCGATAACTCTTCCGTTACGTATAAACAGCGTTGCGAACACTTCGCCTTCGTATTCATAATTGTTTACCTTAAATACATAAGCAGTGGCGTCTTTGCCTGCGTATCTTTTAAGATTAAGACCTTGTGCGCGTTGGATTTCATTGTATTTTTCAAAAACGCTGTTAAATTCTTCGGGAATATCGATTTCTATTGTCTTAACAGCTTTGGTTTCAACCTCGTGACCGAATTGTTTTAAGAATTCGACCATTTCTTCCTCTGTGGAAATATTGCGAAAATCGGTTGTGACGGTAGCAACATCGCTTGCCGCGCTAACCGCGGGCAAAATTCCGATTGCCGCGGCGAGCAAAGAAACCGAAAGTGCAACAACCGCAAAAAACTTTAAACCCGATGCCTTTAATGTGCATACGAACATTCGAAACGCTCCTTAAAAATCATTTAGTAGATTATATAAGGTGTCGGAACGAAATATTCATTCGCTATATGAATTAATTATCTCTTCAAGCCGTTCAAGCTCTTCATATAATGAGTTGATGTGTTCTTCTGTTCTTTGTATTTTTTCGAAGAGCTCGTTAAGTGCGACATAGTTGCTTGTAATACTTTCGTCGTTTTGGCGTTCTTTGAGTTCGAAAAGCTCGTTTTCCGACTTTTCGATTTCATTTTCGATTAACGAAAGCTTGTTTTTTGCGGAACGGTACAGATTTTTGCGTTGCTTTGCTTCTTCGAAGCCGACTTTTCCTGCGCCGGCCTCTGCTTTAACGGCAACAACCTCTTTCTTAACCCGTTTTTCCATATATTCGTCATAAGAGCATTTTTTATAGCAATAACCGGTATCGAATCCGTTTTTGTCTATTTCCAAAATTGCGGTTGCAAGACTTCTTATGAAATAACGGTCGTGAGATACGGTAATTATAGTTCCGTCGTAATCACGCAAAGCCTGCTCAAGCATCTCGCGCGAGTCGATGTCGAGATGGTTTGTCGGCTCATCGAGAATAAGCAGACTAACGCCGCAGGCGACCATTTTTGCAATAGAAAGACGTGCGCGCTCGCCGCCGCTTAAAACCGATATGCTTTTAAATACGTCGTCGCCGCGGAATCCGAACTGAGCAAGCATAGAACGAATTTGCGTGTTTGTCTTATCGGAATAAACACTCCAAATTTCGTCGATAACTGTGCTGGTTTGGTCAAGCAACTGTTGCTCCTGATCGTAATAGCCGATGGTTTGGTTATAACCAAGCTCAAATACGCCGCTCTTTTGTGTTTCTCTTCCGGTAAGTATCTTTATAAGTGTTGATTTTCCGCAACCATTTGCGCCGATTACAAACAATCTTTCACCGCGCTTTAATTCAAAAGAAACATTATTGAAGAGCTCAACGCTAGGATACGACATCGAAAGCGAACGTACCGACAAAACATCGTTACTCATTGCCCCTGAGTGTGAAATAGAAAAGGATATACCTTTTTCTTTTTCCTTCGGTTTTTCGAGCTTGACCATTTTGTCGATGGTTTTTTGCCTACTTTCTGCGGCGATAATATTCTTTTCGCGATTCCATTTTCGCTGATTTTCTATAAAGGCTTCTAATCGTGCAATTTCCTTTTGCTGAAGATTGTAGTGCTTCAGCTTTGCTTCGTCGAGCGCCTTTTTCTTTTCGCGAAAGGTGGAATAATTACCCTCGTAGGTTTCGGAGCGTCCGTGCGATATTTCGAGCGTTTTATTTGTGGTGCGATCGAGAAAATATCTGTCGTGAGATATAATAAGGAAGGTCTTTTTAGAAGTCGAAATGTAGTTTTCGAGCCATTCACAGGTTTCTCTGTCGAGGTGGTTGGTGGGCTCATCAAGCAGCATTATATCGGGGTCGGACAACAAAAGCTTAACAAGCAAAAGCTTTGTTTTCTGTCCACCGCTTAAAGAATCGGCGTTGTTGTTAAGTTCGTTTTCCGAAAAACCGAATTTTGCAAGAAGCGATTTGGTTTTGCCCCTATATTCGTTGCCGCCATGGGTGTTAAAACGCTCGCTGTAATCGGAAAAGGGTTTAATTGCAGTTTCGTCGCCCTGCTCCATTCGAATTCTAAGAGTATTGATTTCGTTTTCGAGCTTAATAAGATTATCAAAAGCCGAAACGGCGGCTTCGTATATGGTGGAATTAAAACGGTGCGCGTCGTTTATCTGTTCTAAACATCCGATGGTTGCGCCGTTTGCAATAAAAACATCGCCGCTTGTTGTTTCTAATGAGCCGCGTATTATCGAAAAGAGCGTGGATTTGCCCGCGCCGTTAACACCGATAACACCGAATTTATCGCCTTCGTTTGCCGCAAAGGTTATATCTTCAAGTATTGTATCTGATCCGTATGACAGCGAAACACTGCTGCAAACGATAATGCTCATTTCGATCCTCCAAGCCTTTTGATCTTCAACATAATATCATATCGCGCATTGAATGTCAAACCAAACAGTTGAATTTTCCATACATAATATCGAAAAAATACGTGAGCATAAAATATCGCCCCCGAAATTAATCGGGAGCGATATCTTTATTTAATATATTTACGATTCAAGGGCGGGATCGGTTTCGCGGCTGCGGAAGAAAAGGGTAGTCAACCAAAGACCGCTGATAGCAACGAGTGTATAAATGATTCTCGCAAAGATATCGCCCTGACCGCCGAAAATCCACGCTACTACATCAAATCTGAAAAGTCCGATTGAACCCCAGTTGAGAGCGCCGACAATACAAAGGAATAATGCTATTCTGTCAAGTATCATATTTTCATCCTCCTCGATGATATTTTGCTCTTTTATAGAACAAATATGCATTGACAATATTTCAATTTTTGGTTATTATAAAAATAACAAAAACAAAAAACGCATAAGAGGTATCGCTAAAATGAGAATGCGTCCCAAGAAAAACAGAGAAAAAAGAATGGAAAAGGTTAACCGTTTGTTTGTTTTACAAGACGAAAACGGTGTTGTTGATATTGAATCGTCGTTTGATTTTGAAGGCGAGCTTTTTCTTGAAATAGGCTGCGGAAAGGGTGCTTTTATAAACGGTCTTTCCGAGCAATATCCCGATAAGCGGTTGCTTGCCGTTGAGCTTGTGCCCGACGTTTTAATGATGGCGATGGAAAAAGCGGATAGGGAAGAGAGAAGGAATGTTTGCTTTCTTAACGCTAATGCAGAGAATATTGCCGATATTATTCCTGCGGGCTCAGTTTCGCGTTTGTACTTGAATTTTTCCGACCCTTGGCCCAAAAAGCGCAACGCAAAGCGTAGGCTTACAAGTCCATTGTTCCTCGAAAAATACAAAAAAATACTTGCCCCGCAGGGCAAGATATTTTTCAAGACAGACAACAAGGGGCTGTTCGATTATTCACTTGAAAGCTTTACCGAAAACGGTTACAAGGTAAGTGACGTTTGCTTTGATCTTCACGGAGATCCCGTATTTTCAAAGGACAACATAAAAACCGAGTACGAAACCACTTTTTCGGAAAAGGGATTTTTGATTAACCGCCTTGTTGCAGAAGTTCGTTAAGACTTTCGTAAACGACTTCGCGTTCGTCGAAGGGGTATTGCACACCTTCGATTTCCTCGTACATTTCGTGACCTTTACCGATTAGTAATACCACATCGCCCTCCCGTGCTTCGCGGAGGGCTTCTTTTATTGCTTCGCGACGCTTGGGAATGATAACGTACTTACCATCGGTTTTGTGCATGCCGATAAGGATGTCAGAAATAATATCCTCCACCTTTTCGAACCTTGAATTATCCGAGGTTATAACCGAAAGGTCGGAATTTGCACCGATAACCTCGCCCATAGCGTAGCGACGAAGCTTACTGCGGTTGCCGCCGCATCCGAAAACGGAAATTATGCGCGAAGGAGAATAGAGCTTTATTGTATCGAATAGGGTTTTTACGCTGAATTCGTTGTGAGCGAAGTCGATAATTACGGTGTAATCGGTGTTTGTGGGAACTATTTCCATTCTTCCTTTTACAAACGCTTTCGCGAGACCGTTTTTGACAGCTTCGTAGCTAATGCCGTCTTGTCGTGCAACAGCTATTGCCAAAGCGGCGTTATATACCGAAAAGTGGCCGGGTGTGTTAAGCGAAATGCGATTTTTCATACCGTTTTCGATGCAGTCAAATTCTGTATTCAAGCTTGATTTTCCGGTAGAAAAAGATGTGTTTGCGAAGGTGATATCGGCGTTTTTATTGCCGCTTACGGTAATAATGGGGCATTTTGCGTTTTCGACGATAGATTCGTAATGATCGGAATCGGCATTAACCACGACCTTTTTAGCCTGATCGAATATCATTTTTTTGCATTCGAGATATTCGCCGAAATCCTTATGCTCGTTTTCGCCGATATGGTCTGGAGAAAGGTTTGAAAATATGCCTGTATTAAAGGTGATTCCGTATGTGCGCGCAAGCTTAAACCCTTGCGAGGTTGCTTCGATTATCGCGGTGTCGCACCCATTGTCAAGCATTTCCTTATAGTATTTGTGCAGAAGATAAGATTCGGGTGTCGAATTTGCTGTATCGTAAAATTGATCGCCGATATATACGCCGGTAGAGCCGATGACGCCAACCTTGTGCCCAGCCGCTTCGTAAATGCTTTTTAACATAAACGAAATACTTGTTTTGCCTTTTGTTCCCGTTATTGCAATAGTATTTAGCTTGTTGGCGGGATTTTCGAAAAGGTTTGCGCTTGAAAGTGCAAGGAATTGCCGAGTGTTATCGGTTTTGAGTATTATCGCATCCTCGGGTAGGCTTACTTCCTGTTCGACCGCAAAAACGCGAACGCCCTTTTTGTAAACCTCCTGAGCGAGCTCATGGGAATCGCGCTTAAACCCCTTGATACATACAAACAGCGTATCGGGCATCGCTATACGAGAGTCGAAGATAATATTTTTAATATCGCGTGCCTCGTCGAAATTATCGCAGGTAAACGGTACGTTTTTTACGATTTCGGAAAGCTTCATTTGTTTTCTCCTTTATGTTAAATAACTGCCCTTGAAAACGGTTTCGCAATCGGCGGTAACAAAATGATTCCCGCATTCGCGGATGTTAACTTTTATGACACCGCCGGCTTGATGTATATTTACGTTTTTGCCGCATATTCCTTCATCAAACGCAACCGCTGCACATGCACAGCTTCCCGTTGTGCAGGAAAGCGTTTCGCCTATACCGCGTTCCCAAACGCGCATAGATAGCGTATCCTCGGATATAGGGATAGCAAATTCAACGTTGGTGCCGTTTTGAAAGGCCGTGTAGTGTTCGATAAGCGGTGAAAGGCAGGCAAATTCTTCGTTTGTTAATGCAGGAACAAAAATTACACAATGCGGATTGCCAATGTCGACAAAGGTGTAGGGAAGTGAAATTCCTGAAAGGTGAAGATCGCCTTTTTTGAGTATTCGCGGACGACCGATTTCGGTTGTTATAAGTCCGTTTTCGAACTTGACCGAGCGTGCTCCCGATTTGGTTTGAACGGTTATTGTCTGTTTTGAAAAATATCCGCATTGTTTTACGTACTCAGCCGAGCAACGCAAGGCATTTCCGCACATCTCCGCTTCGAAACCGTTGGGGTTATATACGTGCATAAAATAATCTGCGTTCTTGGATTTTTGAATAAATACAGCGCAGTCTGCTCCTATCCCATAATGTCTGTCGCATAACCGCTTAATTAAATCGGTGCTCGGCAAAGATGTTGCCGAAGGAGATCCGAACAGAATAAAATCATTGCCCAAAGCCTGCATTTTTACAAAACGCATAGTGTCACCCTTATTATATCAAATTTCTTTCATTTTTCAATATATGTAAAAAAATATTATTTTGTTTTCGAAAATGAAAAAAATACTTGCAATTAATATAAATTATGTTAAAATGATGTAAATAGAGATTTTGCGAGGTAAATTGTGAATAACGGATTTTATTCGATGCTGTTCAGAATGAAGCATATCAAGCGATGGGGTATTATGCATTCGCTTATTCCCGATTACCTTTCCACCCATTCGTTAGAGGTGGGCTTTATTGCGCATTCACTTTCGCTTATCGGAAACGAGTTTTTTGGCAAAAATTACGATTGCAACGCGATTGCGGTCAAAGCAATATATCACGACGTTCCCGAAATTTTCACCGGTGATATACCGACGCCTGTTAAGTATTACAGCAGCGAAACAAAGGAAGCTTATGATGCGGTAGAAACTGCATCGCTTAAAAAGCTTATCGAAATGCTTCCTGCGGAGTTTCGATCGGAATACGAATCGCTTTTCGTTTACAGCGATGACGAAAAACGTCTTATAAAGGCGGCGGATAGGATTTCTGCATATATTAAGTGTCTTGAAGAAAAGAATTACGGTAGCAGAGAATTTGAAATGGCGGGCGAACGATTGCTTGGGGCACTAAAAGCTATGAATTGCGAAGAGGCTGTGTATTTTCTTGATGAATTTCTCGAGCCGTTCGGTTTGCCCATTGATTCTATTGTCGAAAAGGAATAATTACATTTTGTATATCAAAACGATATAATATAAAACTATACAGAGAGGTGCGATTCTATGAAAATCGGTCTTATTGCGGATTCGTTTCGCCTTGGCTTCGAGGATAGCATTAAAGCTGCCAACAAGCTGGGTGTAAGCGGCGTTCAGAAGTATATGACTTTTGGCGATTTTGCTGTTTCGGAGCTTACCGCGGCGCGCGTAATGGAAGTTAAGGACATTATGTCCTCTAACGGTCTTGTTTTCTCTGCTGTTTGCGGCGACTTCGGCGTTGATCTTGACGATGACGACGTTGTTGAAAACTCCAAGAGAGTGCTTGACAAAGCAAAAGAACTTGACTGTCACATTGTGACGACTCACATCGGTCATATTTATGAAACCGAAGATGCGAGAATGGAAAAAATCAGAAAAAACGCTCAGGAGCTTGCTGTTTATGCAGATAGTATCGGCTCTGTATTTGCGGCAGAAACCGGTACCGAAAAGGCTTCGGTGCTCAAATCCTTCCTTGATTCGCTCGGCGCGAAGGGACTTCGTGTAAATTATGACCCTGCGAACCTTGTTATGGTTGCACAGGATGATCCCGTTGCAGGTGTTTATACGCTTCGCGATTATATAGTTCATACCCACGCAAAAGACGGCGTTTGCCTTGGCGAAAACGCTTGGGAAGAGCTGCCTCTCGGCAAAGGCGGAGTAGATTGGGACAACTATCTTAAGGCATTAAACGATATCGGATATAATGGCTATCTTACCATTGAACGCGAGGTTGGCGATAATCCTGCGGCTGATATCGGAATGGCAGTTGAATTTCTTACCACAAAGCTGAATAAGCTTGGTATAAAGCTTGGTTGATATGGAACAGAATATGATTTTTAACGGAAAAACCGCGGTTGTAACGGGAGGCGGCGGCGTGTTGTGCTCCTCGTTCTGCGAAGCGCTTGCCGAGCGTGGCGCGAACGTTGCGGTTTTGGATTTGAATTTAGAAAACGCAAAGGCTGTTGCCGATAAAATCGTCAAAAACGGCGGCAGCGCGATCGGTCTTTCTGCAAACGTACTCGAAAAGGAAAGTCTTATTGCCGCAAAGGATGCGGTTATCGAAAAATTCGGCAAAATCGACATACTTATCAACGGTGCGGGCGGCAATAATCCCCGCGCAACAACCGATAAGGAATATTTATATCCCGAAGATCTTGATTCTGCCGAGGAAATAAAAACCTTTTTCGATCTTGATCCCAAAGGCATAGGCTTTGTTTTCGATCTTAACTTCTTGGGTACCTTGCTTCCCACGCAGGTCTTTTCCGCGGAAATGTGTAAGGGCGGGGGAGTTATAATCAATATTTCCTCGATGAATTCTTATAGACCGCTTACAAAGATTCCCGCATATTCAGCTGCTAAGAGTGCGGTTTCCAACTTTACAATGTGGCTTGCAGTTCATTTTTCCAAGGTTGGTATCCGTGTAAATGCAATCGCGCCCGGATTTTTTGTAACTGCGCAAAATCAGTCGCTTTTGTTCGATGCTGATGGTAATCCTACACCGAGAACAGAAAAAATTCTTGCGGCAACTCCTATGGGACGCTTTGGTGAGCCTAAGGAATTAATCGGTACGCTGGTTTATCTTTGCGACAACGATGCATCGGGATTTGTTAACGGTACGGTTATACCGGTAGACGGCGGTTTTGCCGCTTATTCCGGCGTATAATTACTATATTCGTTTTAGGAGAGTAGAATTATGAATTTCAAAAGAATGCTTTCTATTATAATGATTATGGCGTTTTTGGTTTTGTCTTTGGCCGCTTGTCAGGATAAAAAAACTGAAGAGTCTAATCAATCGCTCGGCGAAATGTCCGGCAATGAATTTATGAACGCCGACGGTAATTACATTCCCCGACATGAGGTTAAAGATTTGCAAGACAGAACATTTACTATTATAGTAAGAGGTTCTGCTGCAGGTACATATCAGTCTGATGACTTTACCACGGAAAGTGAGCTTTACGGTGAGCTTATTGAAGACGCGGTACAAAGAAGAAACGATATGGTTGAGCAACTTTATAACGTAACTCTTGACGTTATAAAGAGCGACACTATATATAATGATATTCTTCTCGACTGTCAGTCGTCTTTGGGTACCTATGATGCAATTATGCCCACTCTTTCCCATTTGTCGACTCTTGCAGGTCAGGGATACCTTTATGATCTTAGATCGCTTAACAATTTCGATGATGAAGCGCCTTGGTACGATCAAAATTGCTCCGAAGCTTTTTCGATAAACGATCAGCTTTATTTCACAACTGGTGATATCACCATCCTCAACAAGGTAAATACCCCCTCTATCCTTTTCAATAAGGAAATGGCGGCGAAGTATTTCCCCGACACCGACTTCTATCAGCTTGCGCGTGACAAAGAATGGACCTTTGACGTTATGGTACAGTGTGCAAAGGACGTTGCTTCTCTTGTTACCGCAGATGGCTCCTATTCCGATGAAAATATCTACGGTATTGTTTCCTCCTACGGCGATGCGAGCGGCTTTTATGGCGCAGCGGGCGAGCTGATATGCGCTAAGGATGCAGACGACCTTCCTTATCTTGCAATAGGTAGCTCTCAAAGATCGACCACGATCGCACAGAAGGTTCTCCAGACAATGAACGACGGCGCAAATAACTGGCTCCTTTATGCTCAGGAATGCGCTGCACCGATTTGGGAAACCTCGTTCGAGGTGTTCTATGCGGGACGCGCTCTTTTCAGACCCTCGGCGTTTAGTGCGACCACTAAGCTCAGAAGCTTGAGTCAGATCGAATTCGGTGTGCTTCCCATGCCTTTGATGGATGAAACACAGACCGAGTATTTCAGCTATTGCGGATCGAGCGAAACCGCAGGTATCGCAATTCCTATATGCGCTCAGGATCCCGAATTTTCGGCATATATGATCGACGCATATTCCGCATGGGCGAAGAACTATCTCACCAAAGCATACTATGAAGTTAACCTTCGTTATCGCGACCTTCGTGACGACGAAAGTGAAGAAATGCTCGATATAATCTTCGGAAATATCGTTTATGATATCGGCGAATGCTACGATTTCGGCGGACTTCATACAATGTTCTATGACCTTGCTCGTGACAGAAGCGACGCTATCGCTTCCTCGCTTGAATCGAAGAAACAGCAGGCACAGACCGATATTGATGAGTTAAAGGAACTTTACGCAGATTAATTTAAATGAGAACGCGCTTCGGCGCGTTCTTTTTTTCTGAAAGAGTATGGACAAATTTAACAAAAAATGAACGCATAATTATATTGCGTCGGGTAAAATGTAGAAATGAAAATTTAGGAAGAAAAAACTTGATTTTTTATAACGAAAGATGTATTATATTTGTAGAAAAATATAATAGGGGAGTTTGGAATTTCTTCCCTTACGAAAGGATGTACGTTCTATGAACTTTTCCACTCTTTTAAAGATTGGCGAAAATCTAACGGAAAATTCGACGTTCGGCGAAAGAGCCGTTGTCGGACTTCAGGTCGTCGCTATCGGTATGGGTGTTGTGTTCGGCGTTCTTATTTTGCTCATAGGAATTTTACAGTTGTTTAAGCTGTTTTCCGGCGAAAAAAAGCCGACACAGAACAAGCCTGAAGTAAAAACGGAAACATCCGCGCCTGTTGCTTCGGTAAACACTGCTGTTAACGCAACCGAAGAGCAGAAAATCGTTGCGATTGCTACTGCTGCTATTGCTGCGTCGCGTGGGCAAAACGAAATCAACTTTAGGGTACTGTCTATCGCTCCTATCGGAGGAGCGGCTCCCAAAACCGAAGTTGCTACTGCGGCAGCTCCTGTTTCCGAAGTTAAAACTGCTGAAGCACCCAAAGCTGCAAGCGCACCCGCGGCGGAAGCTGCACCTGTTACTACCGGCGACGGAGAAAAGGTTTGTGCGCCGCTTCCCGGTAATATTCTTGACGTGAAGGTTTCTAACGGAGCTTCTGTTAAAAAAGGCGATATCCTTTGCATTCTCGAAGCGATGAAGATGGAAAACGAAATTGTTGCTCCCAAGGACGGCACTATTAATACTGTTGTTGCCACCAAGGGTTCATCTGTTAACACCGGCGATCTTCTCTTTGTGATCGGTTAATAGAATCTAACACTTTATTTCTGTAAAGAAACAAATTATTTCAATAATTGCATTGATGTTAAATTAAAGGAGAAAATCATTATGGCTAAAAAGTATATTGTTACCGTTAATGGAACCGGTTACGAAGTTATCGTAGAAGAAGCTGCTCTTAACGCTTCTTTTAACACTGCACCCGCAGCAGCTCCCGCTCCTGCAGCTGCTCCCGTTGCAGCTCCTGCACCTGCAGCAGCTCCCGCAGCGGCTCCCGCTCCTGCAGCAGCTCCCGCAGACGGCGTTAAAGTTAATGCACCTCTTCCCGGCAACATTCTCGACGTTAAGGTTTCTGCCGGCGCAACCGTTAAGAAGGGTGATATTCTTTGCATTCTTGAAGCGATGAAGATGGAAAACGAAATCGTTGCTCCTCAGGACGGCACTATTGCTTCTGTTTCGGCAACCAAGGGTTCTTCTGTTAACACCGGCGATCTTCTTTTCGTTATCGGTTAATCGATTTACCGAAAAAGAATTTTTAAGAAAGGTGTTATATTATGTTAGAAGCATTGAAGGGACTGTTTGGACAGTCCGGATTCGGAAACCTATATAATGCCGAAGAACCTTTTGAATATTTTGGCATTAAATCCAATTTTGACTTTGGTACGATCATCATGCTTTTGGTAGCATGTGCGCTCTTCTATCTTGCGATCGTAAAGAAGTTTGAACCGTTACTTCTTTTACCCATCGCGTTCGGTATGTTGCTCGTAAACATTCCCGGTCCTGTGGGTGACGCTGTTTATCACAGCGAGATCTTTATTAATGAGTCTGGTCACATAGATTGGGCATATCTCGCTAACGGCGGTGGTCTTATCGACTATTTGTACCTCGGCGTTAAGCTCGGTATCTATCCTCCGCTCATATTCCTTGGCGTTGGCGCAATGACCGATTTCAAGCCTCTTATCGCAAACCCGAAGAGCCTTCTTCTCGGTGCGGCTGCACAGCTCGGCGTATTTGTCGCTTTCTTCGGTGCACTCGCTTCCGGTGCGTTTACTGTTGAAGAAGCTGCTTCTATCGGTATTATTGGCGGTGCAGACGGTCCTACCGCGATTTACGTTACAAAAACTCTTGCACCCAACCTTTTGGGCGCGATTGCGATTGCCGCATATTCTTATATGGCACTCGTTCCTTTCATTCAGCCTCCCATTATGAAGGCGTTTACCTCCAAGAAGGAACGTCAGATTGTTATGGGTCAGCTCCGTACCGTTTCGAAGACCGAGGAAATTATTTTCCCGATCGTTGTTGCGCTTGTTGTAAGTATTATTCTTCCTTCCGCGGCAGCACTCGTCGGTATGCTTATGCTCGGTAACCTCTTGAAGGTTTGCGGCGTTGCGGAAAGACTTTCCAAGACTGCACAGAACGAGCTTATGAACATCGTTACCATCCTTCTCGGTGTTTCTGTCGGTGCTACTGCAAATGCGGAAAACTTCCTTAAAACTCAGACAATTCTTATTATTTTTCTTGGCCTTGCGGCATTCGCTGTTGCAACTCTCGGCGGCGTGCTCTTCGGTAAGCTTATGTGCTTTGTTACCAAGGGTAAGATCAATCCCCTTATCGGCTCTGCAGGCGTGTCTGCGGTTCCTATGGCGGCACGTGTATCGCAAACCGTCGGTCAGAAGGAAAACCCCGCAAACTTCCTTCTTATGCACGCAATGGGTCCCAACGTTGCAGGTGTTATCGGCTCTGCTGTAGCGGCAGGCGTATTCCTTGCAATGTTCAGCTAATTAAAGGAAAGGTGAAATATTATGGCTAATAAAGTTAAGATTACAGAAACAGTCCTTCGTGACTCTCACCAGTCGCTTATCGCGACCAGAATGACCACCGAAGAAATGATCGAGATTCTTCCCGAACTCGATAAGGTTGGTTATCATTCTCTCGAAGCTTGGGGTGGCGCTACGTTTGATGCCTGCCTCCGCTTCCTTAACGAAGATCCTTGGCAGAGACTCCGCACCATAAAAGACCACTGCCCGAATACTCCTCTCCAGATGCTTTTCAGAGGTCAGAATATTCTCGGTTACAGACACTATGCAGATGACGTCGTTGAATACTTCGTACAGAAGTGTATCGCAAACGGTATGGATATCATCCGTATCTTCGACGCTCTTAACGATCCCCGTAACCTCAAGACCGCTATCGATGCTACCAAAAAGGAAAAGGGTCACGTTCAGGCTGCTATCTCCTATACAACCGGTCCCGTATTCACCAACGAGTATTTTGCAAAATATGCAAAGACTCTTGAAGAAATGGGTGCAGACAGTATCTGTATCAAGGATATGTCCGGTCTTTTGAAGCCTTACGATGCTTATGACCTCGTAACCGCTATCAAGTCTATAGTTAAGATTCCTGTTCAGCTCCACACCCACTACACCAGCGGTCTTGCTTCTATGACCGTTCTTAAGGCTATCGAAGCAGGCGTTGACGTTGTTGATACCGCTATTTCTCCTATGGCTCTCGGTACTTCTCAGCCCGCAACCGAGCCTATCGTAGCAACTCTTCAGGATACTCCCTACGATACCGGTCTCGATCTTGCACAGCTCGATAAGATTTCCAAGCACTTCGATGTTCTCCGTGAAAAGTATATCGCAAACGGTCAGCTCGATCCCAAGCTTCTCAAGGTTAACGTTAATGCTCTTATGTATCAGGTTCCCGGCGGAATGCTTTCTAACCTCCTTTCTCAGCTTAAGCAGGCAGGCGCAAGCGAAAAGCTTCAGGCGGTTCTTGAAGAAGTTCCCCGCGTAAGAGAAGATGCTGGTTATCCTCCTCTTGTAACTCCTACCTCGCAGATCGTTGGTACTCAGGCTGTATTTAACGTTCTTATGGGTGAAAGATACAAGAACGTTACTAAAGAATTCAAGGGTATGGTAAGAGGCGATTACGGTAAAACTCCTTGTCCTATCGCTCCTGAATTTGTAAAGAAGATTATCGGCGACGACAAGCAGATCACCTGCCGTCCCGCAGATGAAATTAAGCCCGAACTCGAAACTCTTAAGGCAAAGCTTGGCGCAAAGGCACAGCAGGAAGAAGACGTTCTTTCCTATGCGCTCTTCGATCAGGTTGCTCTTAAGTTCTTCGACAAGCGCGATGAAGGTCTTGTTGTTGCAAATGCACTTGCAAATGCTTCCGAGGCTAAGTATAACGTAAACATCCGCGAAGTAAAATAAGCTTTAAAAGGCAGGTCGTTCGACCTGCCTTTTGTTTATTGCCTTAACTAATTTATATATAAGAAAAAGCAGGACATTTATTGTCCTGCTTTTGTTGCTATCTTTGTACTCGGCCCGAGCCGGAGCCCTTTGCGAGGCTTTCAACTTCAGCGACCGAAACCATATTGTAGTCGCCTTCGATGCTGTGCTTTAAGCAAGAAGCTGCAACGGCAAACTCAATCGTCTTTTGATTGTCGAATTGGTTTACAATACTGTAAATAAGACCTGCACCGAAGCTATCGCCACCGCCGACACGGTCAACGATGTGCATATCATATTTGCGCGAGAAGTATGCTTCGCCGTCGGTATAAAGCATTGCGCTCCATTTATTGTCGTTTGCACTTATGCTTTCGCGAAGTGTAATCGCAACACCCTTGAAGCCAAAGGTTTCGGTAAGCTGCTTTGCGACGCTTATATAGCCTTCGCGGTTAAGCTTGCCGCTTTCGATATCGGTGTTTTCTGCTTCAATGCCGAACACGTCCTTCGCATCCTCTTCGTTTGCGATACAGTAATCGACGTATTTGCACACCTCGGTCATAACGCTTTTTGCTTCTTCTTTTGTCCAAAGCTTTTTGCGGTAGTTAAGGTCGGTCGAAACGGTAATGCCCATTTCCTTTGCGGTTTTGCAGGCTTCGATAGTAATTTCTGCGGCATTCTTGCTAAGAGCGGGGGTAATACCGGTTACGTGAAACCATTTTGCGCCTTCGAGAATAGATTTCCAGTCGAAATCGGAACAAACCGCTTCGGCGATAGCAGCGCCCGCACGATCGTAAACAACCTTGCTTGGACGCTGAGAAGCACCCTTTTCACAATAGTAGATGCCCACACGGTTGCCGCCGCGAACTATTTTGGTTGTATCAACACCGAATTTACGGAGCGAGTTTACAGCCATTTGACCAATTTCGTGTGCAGGAAGCTTTGTTACAAATGCAACGTTTTCGCCGTAATTTGCAAGGCTCACAGCAACGTTTGCTTCTGCGCCGCCAAAGGTTGCTTGGAATTTTTCAGACTGAACGAATCTTAAATATCCTTCGGGCGCGAGTCTTAACATAAGCTCGCCAAAGGTTATTATCTTATTTGCCATTGATTTTTTCCATAAGCATTGCTGTGTTTTCAGCAATGTTTCCTTTCATTATGAATGAGCCGCCGATAGCCTGAATTTTATCGAAAGCAAGGTATTCTTCGATATTGTTCATATCAACACCGCCGGTAGGCACAAATTTTATCTGAGGGAAGGGTGCGGCGAGTGCTTTCATCGCCTTCAAACCGCCGTAAATGCCCGCAGGGAAAAACTTTACGGTGGTTATACCCAAGGATATCGCCTTCATAATTTCGGTAGGTGTAACACAACCGGGGAAGTAAGGAATATTGTTTTCTACACAATATACTGCCACTTCTTCTGAAAGACCGGGAGACACAATAAATTCTGCTCCGGCTTCGAGAGCCTTTATGCACTGTTCGAGATTAATAACCGTACCCGCACCAATGCACATATCGGGATAAAGCTTTTTGCCGAGCTCGATTGCTTCAGCCGCACAAGCGGTACGGAAGGTGATCTCAGCACAGGGAAGACCGCCCTTGCAAAGCTCGCCGAGTATATGCTCGGTTTCTTCGATTTTGTTAATGACGACAACGGGTATGAATCTGTAATCGTTTATCATATTATACCTCCGCCTTGTCTTTTTCAATTGCTTCGAAAAGACCCGTCAAGTAGGTTGCACCCATAGCGCGGTCAAATAAACCGTAGCCGGGTTTTGCGTCCTCGCCCCATACGTTTCTGCCGTGGTCGGGACGGACGTAACCATCGAATCCGTTATCGACAAGAGCCTTGCATATAGCATAAGTATCTATATTGCCGCTTGCGGTTTGATGTCCGTTTTCGTAAAAATCGGTTTCGTTTATGTATTTTAACTGACGGAGATGTGCGAAATAAATACGTTTTGCGAAACGTGCGGAAATCTTAACAAGGTCGTTAAAGCGTCCTGCACCGAGCGAACCGGTGCAGAAGGTAAGGCCGTTGTGCGGGTTGGGTACAGCTTCCAATAATTTCGCAAGGTCTTCCTCAGTGCTTATAATACGGGGTAGACCGAATACAGCCCAAGGCGGATCGTCCGGGTGAATGGCCACGTTGATGCCGGCAGCATCGCACGCGGGCATAATTGCGTTAAGGAAGTAAACGAGATTTTCAAAAAGCTTTTCTCGTGTCATATCCTTATACTTATCAAGGAGCTCGTTAAGTTCCTCGGTAGAATAGCTTTCGTCCCACCCGGGGAGATGAAGGTTTCTCGGGTCGAGCTTTGCGAAATCGTCTTCGCTGTAAGAAAGCGAGTTTGCGCCGTCTTTATGCTGGAAATAAAGGTTTGTTCTTAACCAGTCGAAAACAGGCATAAAGTTATAGCAAACGCATTTTACTCCGACTTTTCCACAGTTGATGATGTTTTGCTTATAGACTTCGATATAATGATCTCTTGTCGGAAGTCCGAGCTTGATATCCTCGTGTACGGGGATACTTTCGATTACTTCCATTTCAAGACCTGCTTCATCGCACATTGCTTTTTGCTTCTGTAACGATTCCAAAGGCCATACTTCACCAACGGGTACGTCGTAAACTGCGGTAACGACGCCTGTCATTCCGTGAATTTGCTTGATATGATTTAACGGGATACAGTCTGTTGGACCGTACCATCTGAATGTCATTTTCATATTCATACCTCCTCTTTGAAATGATTTTATCACAATAAATTATTTTTGTGAATACTATTTGGAAAAAAATATCTTATTATTTTCATTTTCTTGACAAGACTATTTAAGTTTGGTATAATTTTACCACAAAAATTAAGGAGTTTGCTATGAAACGTTCGGAAATTAATAAGATTATTCTTGAAAATATCGATTTTATTAACAAAATGAATTTTAAGCTTCCGAAATTCGCATATTTTACCCCTGAGGAATGGAAAGAAAAGGGAAGTGAATACAACGAAATTCGCGAAAATATGCTTGGTTGGGACGTTACAGATTACGGTCACGGCGATTTTGAGAAGATAGGACTTTTTCTTTTCACCATAAGAAACGGCAACATAAATAAGCTCGGAAAGAGTTATGCCGAAAAGCTGCTTATATCCGATGAAGACCAATATTCACCTATGCATTTTCATCACAATAAGATGGAAGATATAATCAACCGCGGCGGCGGAAATTTGATTGTTGAGGTTTTTAATGCAACCGATGATGATCAGCTTGCCGATACCGACGTTACCGTTTATATCGACGGTCACACCGAAACAGTCCCTGCAGGTACTAAAATCCGTCTTACTCCCGGTGAAAGTATTACCTTGCCTCAACGTCAATATCACGCGTTCTGGGCTGAAAAGGGTTACGGCAAGGTGCTTATCGGTGAAGTATCTATGGTTAATGACGATAACGTTGATAACCGTTTTTACGAGCCGCAGGGAAGATTTCCCACTATCGAAGAGGATGAATCGCCCATTTATTTGCTTTGCAACGAATATCCCGAAGCAAAATGATTAAAAAGGATACCGCAAAAGGCTACTTCTCATAAGGATGTTTTGAATATCCTATGAAATCAGCCGATTGACGAGTGCAAAACAGAAAAATCCATCACAGACATTTGTCCGTGATGGATTTTTCTATATGCTCCAAACCAATTGAGAGAACATCAAGGCGAAAGTTCTATTTTGAGTAGAGCGCCGAAGCAAAAACAAGCATATGCTAAAACGGAACGGCAAGGTCTATAATTACAGACTTTTCCGTTCTTTTTTTGCGCGCAATATGATAAAACAATGACCAACTACATCAACTTCTTGCGAAAGTTCATCAAAAGTTACCCTAATTCTATTGTAATGTTTACGAAAACATGTTATAATATAAAATACAAGCAGTATATCTTGTAATGTAAGCTCGTTGTTAGGGCCTTTTGCCGATAATTAATTGAGATTCAAATTGATATAAAAGGAGAATCTTATGCCGTATTCACGGAAAAATGTCGATCGCATCATTGAACTAATCAAAGAAATAGAAAACCGCAAGGAACATCCCAATGCGGCTGCTACATACAAGGATATTCCTGCTTTGCGGGAGATCGATAGAATTGTAAACGCACAGCTAACTGTGCAGCCCTGTGACCGTGATACGCTCGTCGACAGCATTGGTGCTATGAGATATCTCGGTACAGCCTATGAATATATGTGGCGCATCGCCTATGCGAACGGATACTATAAAAGACTTTTGGAGCTGCAAGCGGAACTGCTAAGTCGCTTCGGTGAGAACGACGAAAACTGCAAGGATGATTATTACATCGCTCTACGCGCACGTAACTATTACGGAAAAGACAGTTGCGACGATCTTGTTGAATTGGCAAAAAAGCTTCTGCCGGAGGACAAGCGAAAAGAAGTTGAGAAGGAGATCTTTGAAGATTTCCGTCCGCTGAAGCATGATCCCGTAGAGCTGACTCCGATGTATCTATCGGTCATTGATGAAGTTGAACGCCGAATGGATACCGATGAAGTAAAGAATATGCACCATTTTCAAAGGAGCGACGTGTTTCGTCGGTTGCTCCGAGAATACGGGATAGAATGGCGGCCTGTGACCGTTCTGAATCCCGGTGTGCGTTTTGATTAAACAAAAACAAACTGCGAAGATGCAATAAAGGAGATTACGATGGCAATGACAATAAGCTATAACAAGCTGTGGAAGGTACTTGTAGATAAGAAGATGAGCAAAGCAGACCTTAGACGCGCAACCGAGATGGCTTCTAACACTATGACGAGTCTCAGGCGCGACAAGAAGGTTTCGATGGACGTATTGCTCCGTATATGCGAGGTTCTTGATTGTGATATCGGAGACATTATGAGCGTACACAAGAAAGAAACCGAAAATGTTTTCGAAAAGCAAGTGAAAGAAAATGTTAACTTAAGCTTAATTGGCTAATTCGGTAATAGAAAAATAAAATAATTAACGGAGGCACGCTATGAAGCTGGTATTTGTTTCATCAACATTTAAGGATATGCAGTTTGAACGGGATATGCTGCAGACCTATGCCATTCCCGCGCTTAATGAGCAACTGCGTGAATATGGTGAAAAAGCGTACTTCGGTGATTTGCGTTGGGGTGTTAATACCACCGATTTGGATTCGGACGAGGGTAGCCGCAAGGTGCTTAAGGTATGCCTTGACCAAATCGATAACTGCAAGCCTTATATGATTGTGCTTATCGGTGAGCGCTATGGCTGGATACCGGCACAGGAACTGATCGATGAAGCGTGCGTGCTTAAGGGCATTGAGAAAATTAACGATATTTCCGTAACAGAACTGGAAATTGATTACGGCGCATTGCTTAACCCCGAATACGAGGGGCGCATCCTGTTTTATTTCCGTAATCTTGACAAAACCGGTATGACAGATGACGAGCGTCGTGATTATGAAGCGGAAAGCGATGTTCATCTGCAAAAGGTGGAAGAGTTAAAGCGACGCATCGGAGAAATTTATCCCAATCATATTCGTTATTATGATGCGGCGTGGGATGCGAAAACTCAAAAGATTATCGGTCTTGAAAGCTTTCTTTCGCAGGTAGAGTCCGATCTTGGAGATGTGTTGCTTCGAGATTTGGAGCATGAGAACAACCTCCCCTGGCAAGAACGCAGTATGCAGGCAGCTAGTCGTTATTTTGAAGAAGCCAACAAAACTTTGGTATCTACAAACAGCGGTGACGTTGCTTACATAGGCTCGGGCGCTGAAGACGGTGCTACGTTTATTTACGTTTCGGGCGATGAAGGCAGCGGTAAAAGCGCAACGGTTATAAACGGTTATTGCAAGGACGAAAGCGAAAGGCTGGCTTTCTCTTTCGGGTTTGATAAATTCAGCCGTAATGCCTTCGACTTTGAACGAATCTTAATATACAAATTGGAAGGCATTTTAGGCTACGAGCACGAAGATTACGAGGATGAGCAGCTGGACGAAACCGTTCTCAAGTTACTCTCCTCCTTGGAAGAGCCTATCGGCATCTATGTAGACAATGCAGATGAAGATTTTCTGCAATTCCTTTCCCGACTGGAAATGGACTATCGCAATAGCGAAGAATCGATTGAGATCAACGCATTGTTTATGATTGCAGTGCAAAAGGAATTGCCTTTTTACCCCTTCTTTGAGTTGTCCGCCAAGCTGGTGATGGGTGATCTGTCGGCAGAAGATTCCGAGTCGGTGCTGGACGGTATCGTAAGAAGCAATCACAAAGAAATTTCCGACGTGGTAAAGGCTCGTATTCTTTCTAAGGAAAACAGCTGCAGTGCAGCGTATCTCAAAAACATTGTTAAGAGATTGATGATTCTCGACAGTGAGGATTTTGCCGCTATTCGTGCTATGGGCGACGGCATGGACAACATCAATAAATATATGATGTCCATTGTTGACGATACCGCTGACGGTCGGTATGAAATACTAACTGAACTGATAGACGAAGCGAAAGACCGCATTAACCGCAATTTTGTAGAACGGTTAATGGGTATCTTCACACACATTCCCGTTGGCTTGAGCATTGATGATATTCGCGGAATTTTTACCGCTTATGGTTGGGAATTTAATGCTCTTGATTTCTCATTGGCTGTGCAGATGCTGGAGGACGTACTGAGCTACAACCCCAACACCCGTTTTTACAAAATTAAAAATCAAGCAATCGAAAACAGCATTTGTAATGCTGTTGGAACTTGGGATGCCGTTCCCGCGGCTGAATATATGCTGAATGACGAAGAACTGCGTCCCTATGCATTCAGAGCGGCTGTGTTAGATGCAAAACCCGATTACCTTTGCTCTGTGTTGGAGCGTTCTGAAATAACCGATATCACCGACAGCATTCGTTACTTGGTAGAGCGTGGTTTGAAAGAAAAAGCAATCAAACTGCTGCTTGCCGTTGCAGAAAATGAAGATTTTTGGAGCATCAAATTACTACCGTCTTTCCGTGAATTCAAGTTGTCGGAACATAAATTGGTATATGAGTTCTTGGGTGAACTGGCGGCTGCCTGTAACGAGCGTTTAACAAAAGACGCTTTGCTTCTTTTGGGAATGGCTTTAGAAGCAAGATTTGCAGTGGCAGAATATGCACTTGATATTGACCCTCGAATCACTATCAATATGCTGATTAACGCAGATGAATTGCTCCGCCAATACGCACAGAAGATGGATGTAGCAGTTATCAACAGAATGTACTTCTTGATGCTGAAAGCGGTCAATAAAACAAAATCCAAAGAACTGTTTGACGAGTATATCGTTGGCGAAGAATATTTGAACGTTTTTCGCTATGTGGACGAATACGACAAAACTATCTTTAAAATGAAGGTATATACCGAGTTTTCCGAAATTGTCGGTGTGTTCGATTATGAGTCAGAGCAAGCCTACCTTGAAAAAGCAATCGAGCTTGCCACCTCCGCCAACGTGTCCGATTGTGTTCAGGAAGATTTTGTGTATCTGGCAAAACTGCTAAAGGATACATATTGGATTTTGCTCGGTAAAGTTTTATATCCTCTTGATATTGATTTGCTCCGTGCCGAAGTCGCGCTAAACATTAGTGACGAGCAGGCAAATACCGCCGACAGAATGAATAAAGCGGCGGCAATTTGGAATTACACCGGTTTCGCATCGGATTGCGTGATGTATTGGCGAGCGTTGCTATATCACTTAATGGGTATGGATGAACCGGATGAAGATCTTGTAGACGAATACATTTCTTTAACGGAACACTTGACAAAGCAAGGTTTAGAAACCACCGATTATGTGGATATACTTCCGTTCGCGTTGCTGTTGTCCTATACCGATGATGTGGAACGATTGCTGGAGGCGGCAAGCACCGAGGGCGAATTGGAAAACATCGTACAGGATATGATACGCTACTATTGCATTGAAGAAGATACAGAAAAGCTATTGGAACTAAAAGAGAAATTCAACAAAATACGTGATGCCCATATGGGAGCAGAACGCATAGCAACCTTGTTTATTGAAGAATATTTCACTGTACTGACAGAGGAATAATAAACGGATTTTTTGCTGTGGGTTTATTTGACTAACCACTTACAAACGCGCTGTACGGTAAAAATTACTCAGTGAGAAAAAAGGAGATGTGAACATGAGACGCTTGGATAAGGATGAAATTCTTGCCCTTGAAAAGTTTTTGGTCGAGGACAGCGATGCGGTCGTC
>JAZTZW010000009.1:0-89789 GCA_045637685.1 Eubacteriales bacterium
TCTGCCGTTTTCAACACACCACTTCTTGTAGGTGCCTGCAACGGGGTGCTGGAATCTGGTGGGGTTAGTAGAGTTACCGGTAATGGAAACGCCAACCTTTTCAAGACGCATGATTGCAACGCCTTCGGAAACGTCATCGGAGCCATAGCACTTAACGTTTGCGCGAGGACCGTTGGAGAAAGGAATTTCCTTAATAACCTTAACTTCTTCTGTGTAGTGATCGAATTCGGTTTCTACATAGGTGAAGCCGTTGATGCGGGAGATGATATAAGCCGCATCCTTGCCAAGACTGTTAAGGATAACGCGGAGAGCGTTCTTACGAACCTTGTTTGCGTTAAGAGCGATCTTGATTGCGCCTTCTGCAGCTGCGAAGGATTCGTGACCTGCGAGGAAGCAGAAGCAGTCGGTTTCTTCGGAAAGAAGCATCTTACCGAGGTTACCGTGGCCGAGACCAACCTTGCGGTTTTCCGCAACAGAGCCGGGGATACAGAAAGCCTGAAGACCGATACCGATTGCAGCAGCAGCGTCAGCAGCCTTGGTGCAACCCTTCTTGATTGCGATAGCGCAACCTACGGTGTAAGCCCAGATAGCGTTTTCAAAGCAAATAGGCTGTGTGCCGCGAACGATTTTGTCGCAGTCGATGCCCTTTGCGAGAGTGATTTCTTTGCACTCCTCGATAGAGGAAATGCCATATTCCTTAAGAACAGCGTTGATTTTATCAACACGTCTTTCGTAACCTTCAAACAATGACATGGTATTTACCTCCTTAAATTATTCGTGACGGGGGTCAATGTACTTGACCGCATCATCAAATCTGCCGTAAGTGCCGATAGACTGCTTGTAAGCTTCGTTGGGTTCAACGCCCTTCTTGATAAGGTCGGTCATCTTGCCGAGCGAAACGAATTCGTAGCCGATAACTTCGTTGTTTTCGTCAAGAGCCATACGAGTGCAGTAGCCTTCGGTCATTTCGAGGTAACGAACGCCCTTGTCCTTGGTGCCGTACATAGTACCAACCATCGAACGGGAGCCCTTGCCGGGGTCTTCCATACCTGCGCCGATAACAAGACCGCCTTCAGAGAAAGCAGACTGTGAACGGCCGTAAACGATCTGGAGGAAGAGTTCGCGCATAGCGGTGTTGATAGCGTCGCAAACAAGGTCGGTGTTAAGAGCTTCGAGAATGGTCTTGCCGGGGAGAATTTCTGCCGCCATAGCTGCAGAGTGGGTCATACCCGAGCAACCGATGGTTTCAACGAGAGCTTCCTCGATGATACCGTTCTTAACGTTAAGCGAGAGCTTGCAAGCGCCCTGCTGAGGAGCACACCAACCCACACCGTGAGTGTATGCGGAAATGTCCTCGATTACTTTTGCCTGTACCCACTTGCCTTCTTCGGGAATAGGTGCAGGACCGTGCTTCGGGCCTTTAGCCACAACGCACATGTTTTCAACTTCTTTTGAATACTGCAACATTGTAGTAATCCTTTCGTTTATGTCTTTTTATTTGATTATTTCTGCGTAAACTTCGCCGGAGCAACCTGCCGCGTTAGCTTCGTCGGTGTCGATATGAACTGCGGGAGCAAACTTTTCGCTTACTCGAACAACTACGTCGCCGAAGATAAGGGAACGTCCGTCGGTGTCAACCTTAGCGGAAACGATTTGCTTATCGGTAACGCCGAGCTCTTCTGCGGTTGCAGGATCGAGGTGGATGTGTCTTTTTGCGGCGATAGCGCCTTCGGTAATTTCAACTTCGCCTGCAGGGCCGACAAGCTTCAAGCCTGCGCTACCTGCGATGTCACCCGATTCACGTACAGGTACCGAAATGCCCAACGATCTTGCGTCGGTAAGCGAAATTTCAACCTGAGTAGAGGGTCTGGTCGGACCTAAAATAAGAACGTTGGCTATAGTATTCTTCGGGCCAACAAGGTTAATTCTTTCGTTGCTGGCGAACTGACCGGGCTGCGAAAGCATTTTTTTGACAGTAAGAGCCTGACCTTTGCCGAGAAGCACTTCCAAATCAGCTTCGCTCAAATGGACGTGGCGGGCAGAGGTTTCGACAAGTATTTTTTTAGCCATAATTTTTATACCGCCTTTGTTGAATTTTGTATCAAGTCATTATATATCAAAACTTTTGATTTGTAAATATTTTTTCCGAATTTTATGCCGAAATTAATTAATATTTCCTTTAATCGGTCTTCTGCTTGCAAAACACTCTCGGTTGTGGTATTATTAATTAACAAAACGAAACGAGGAACTTATGGTAACAATTCTCGCCGAAAAGCCTGACGTTGGTAATAAAATTGCGGCAGCTCTTGATAAAATATACCTTTCAAACGGCACAACTGTTGAATTTTCTCAGCTTAAAGCAAACGAAAAAGCTGTTAAATCGCAACAAAACCGCGACGGTTATTTGAAAATAGAATACAAAGGTCACGAATGCTATGTTACTTGGGGTTTCGGACATTTGTGCACATTAAAGCAGGCACAGGATTATAACCCCGCATATAAAAATTGGCGCAATCTTCCTTTGCCTTATATTCCTTCGAAATACGAGATAAAAATACGAACAAGCAATAATTCAAGCTGGGACGAAAAGGTTGCAAAGCAATTCGAAACGGTAAAGAAGCTTTTTGAAAAAAGCGATCTTATAATCAACGCAACCGACTTTGACCGCGAAGGCGAGGTTATTTTCGCCTATATTTACGAGCTTTGCGGCGTTTCGAAGCCGGTAAAACGCGCCTGCTTCACCTCGCAGACAAAGCAGGGGATAATCGAAGGCTTTACAAAAAACATAAAGCTCGGCGAGGATATGAAGCTAACTGAATCCGCAGGCAGAATGCGCGGAATTGCCGATTGGGTTGTCGGTGCGAATCTTACCACGGCGATGTCGCTTAAGCATTACGGCGCGGGTATAATGAGTGTCGGTAGGGTGCAAACCCCCACGCTTGCGATGCTTGTTGAACGCGAGCTTGCTATTACAAAATTCGAAAAAAAGCCCTATTGGGCAATAGAAGCTTTGTTTACCACCTCCGAAAACGAACAGTTCAAGGCAAAGCACAGTATCGAAAAGATACACGATAAAGCAGAGGCTGAAGCACTTTTCGAAAAAGTGAACGGACACAAGGGTATTGTAACCGAAATTCAAAAGAAAAAGGTTAAAAAAGAGCCACCGCTTTTATATAGTCTTTCGGCTTTGCAAATGGACGCAAACTCAAAGTTTGGCTTCACTCTCGACCAAACTCTAGAATACGTTCAAAAGCTTTACGACGGCGGATTTACCACTTATCCGCGTACAAATTCGCAGTATTTGACCGAGGATATGGAGCCGACCGTAAATAACGTTCTAGATAAGCTTCAAACCGTTTCTATATATAAGGGGCTTATCGAAGGCAGACCGAGAGTGTTCGATAAAAAGCATTATTTCGATAACAAAAAAGTCGAATCGCACTTTGCAATAATACCTACGGGAAATATTCCGAAGGGGTTGCCCGAACAACAGAAAAAGATTTTTGACCTTATATGCAGGTCGGTAATTAAAATGCTTTACGGTCCAGCCGTGCTTGAGCAAACAAAGGTAGCCGTTGACGTAAACGGCGAAGAATTTAAAGCAAACGGCTCGGTTATAGTCGAAGCGGGATGGATGGCAGTTGGCGATGCATCTAAAACCGAGCTCCTTCCGAATTTAACAAAGGGTGAAGAGCTCGACGGTGAATATAAGCTGTGCGATAAAATGAGTGAGCCACCAAAGCGTTATACCGATAAAACCATTCTCGCGGCTATGCTTTCGGCGGGCAAGGACCTTGACGATGCAGAGCTTAAAAAGCTTATGTCCGACCCGAAAACAGGCGGTATAGGTACCGAAGCAACCCGCGCCGCGATAATCGAAACACTAATTCAACGCGAATATATCGTACGCGAGAAAAAAGCGTTAAGAGCCACCCAAAAGGGAATAGACCTAATAGAAAAGCTCCCCCTCGAACAGATTAAATCCGCCGAGCTAACCGCAAAATGGGAACGCCGCCTTGCTGATATTGCAAGAGGCACCGAAGAGCCCGAAGCGTTCCGCCGCGATTTCGAAGCGGTTGTTCGTAACTGGGTGAACGTTATTAATTCCAAGGTTGCTGTTTCGAACGTTTCTTATGAAAACATTCTCGATGGCGTGAATTGTCCGCTTTGTGGAAAGGCAATAGAAGTCGTGGGCGAGCAAGGCTATAAATGCACCGCGCTGAATAACGGCTGTCGGTTTAAAATTGGGACGATATACGGCAAAAAAATTACCGAATCGCAACTAAGAAAGCTTTGTAAAGATAAAGAAACTGCTGTAATAAAAGGCTTTAAAGGAAAAGACGGCAATAAATTCGATGCAAAGCTTAAAATCGTAGAAGGTAAGCTTACGTTTGAGCATGCAGAGTAATTAACGGCTGAATATTCCTTGACAAAATCTCTTTAAAGTGATTGTGTCGCTAACACCTCCGGCGAACTGTTTTAAGCAGTTCGCCGGAGGTGCCCCTTTGTTTATATGTTTTATGTCACTTTCCGAACTTGTTCCAAAGTATAAAACCTTTTCTCATATCGGCCAGTATGCTTGCCGTGCGTGAATAGCTGTGATATAATATTTTTCGGAATATCTGTTGAAAAAAGCTTATTGTTGTGTTATAATAAATGGAATTGAATGGATAATAGGAGTATTATGCGATGAATTTTACATTTTCAGATAAAGTTAACGATATGAAGCCTTCTGCGATAAGAGAAATATTTAAATCTCTTTCCGATCCGAGCGTTATTTCGTTCGCGGCAGGTAACCCCTCTCCGCTTTCGTTCCCTGTTGAAAAGATGCATAGCGTTGCGGAAGAAATTTTTGCAAACGAAGCTTCGTTTGCATTCCAATACGGAATTACCGAAGGCTATCCCCGTTTAAGACAACAAGTATCAGAGAGATTGAAGACTCGTTTTAATACAGGTAGCGATGATGACGATGTTATTATCACTACGGGCGGGCAGCAGGGAATAGATCTCTGCGCAAAGGTTCTTTGCAACGAAGGCGATACGGTTATTTGCGAAAACCCCAGCTTTATCGGCGCGCTTAACGCGTTCAGATCCTACAACACTAACCTTGTCGGTGTAGATCTCGAAAACGACGGTATGAATATCGAAGCGTTGGAAAATGCGCTCAAAGCAAACCCCAACACAAAAATCATTTACGTTATTCCTACTTTCCAGAATCCCGCAGGTATTACCACCTCGCTTGAAAAGCGTAAAGCGATACTTGCACTTGCTGAAAAATATAATTGCCTTATTCTCGAGGACAACCCCTACGGCGAATTAAGATTCGCAGGTGAGGATGTTCCCACCATCAAAAGCCTTGATACAAATGGAAGAGTGCTTTACTGCTCGTCCTTCTCGAAAATTCTTTCGGCAGGTATGCGTATAGGCTTTGTTTGTGGACCGAAGGAGCTTGTTCAAAAGATAGTCGTGGTTAAACAGGTTAACGACGTTCACACAAACCTTTTCTTCCAAATGGTCGCTTCCAAATTCATCGATAAATACGGCTTGGACGAGCATATCGATTTCATAAAGGGTCTTTACCGCGATAAATGCAACCTTATGCTTTCCGAGCTCGACAAAGAAGTAGGCGACAAAGCCGTTTACACCCGTCCCGAAGGCGGTCTGTTTATCTGGCTTACTGTTAATGGCGGCAACGGCGACGATATCGCAAAACGAGCTATCGAAAATAAGCTTGCTGTTGTTACCGGTTCGAGCTTCAACCCCATTCAGGGCGGATATTCTCCCTCTGTAAGACTTAATTATTCAACCCCTTCCGATGAACAAATCGTCGAAGGCGTAAAACGTTTGGCAAAGGTGCTTTAAAATGGAAAATCAACAGATCAAAAAAACAATACTTTCGGGCGTTCAGCCGTCGGGCACATTAACAATAGGCAACTATCTTGGAGCACTCCGTAACTGGTCTATGCTCCAAAACGACTATAACTGCTATTTTTGCGTTGTCGACCTTCACGCAATAACCGTGCGCCAAGTGCCTGCGGAACTGCGCCAGAACTGCCTTAAAACACTTGCGCTTTATCTTGCGGTCGGTATTGATCCCGAAAAGAACGCGCTCTTTATCCAAAGCCACGTTCCCGCACACGCAGAGCTCGCGTGGGTGCTTTCCTGCTATACAATGTTCGGCGAGCTTTCTCGTATGACTCAGTTCAAGGATAAATCCGCAAAGCACTCCGATAATATCAATGCGGGACTTTTCACCTATCCCGTGCTTATGGCGGCAGATATTCTTCTTTATCAGCCCGATTTGGTTCCCGTCGGAAACGACCAAAAGCAGCATATAGAAATAGCGCGCGATATTGCTAACCGCTTTAATAACGTATATAGTGAGACCTTTAAGATTCCCGAGCCCTATATGCCAAAAGCAGGCGCACGTATAATGTCGCTTTCCGATCCGACATCAAAAATGAGCAAATCCGATCTCGGCGACGGCAGCATATTCCTGCTCGACAATAAAGATACGGTTATACGTAAGCTTAAAAGAGCGGTTACCGATTCCGGCTCCGAAATCAAATACGCCGAGGGCAAGGACGGTATTAATAACCTCATGTCGATATATTCTGCATTTACCGGCAAAAGCTTCGAAGAGATCGAAAAGGAATTTCTCGGTCAGGGCTACGGTAGCTTTAAGCTTGCGGTAGGCGAAGTTGTTGCGGATGCGCTTGCGGAAATTCAGGATAGATACAATACGTTTATTTCCGACAAAGAGCAGTTGAACAAAATACTTATCGACGGTGCTCAAAAAGCATCCTACACAGCCGAAAAGACACTTCGCAAGGTCTATCGCAAGGTTGGTTTCTATTCGGTTAAGTAAAACAGAAGGAATGTAATTTTTATGGCAAAAAAGATCGCAGAATATGATGATCAGTCAATAACAATGTTAAAAGGCGCAGATCGTGTAAGACTGCGTCCCGCGGTTATTTTCGGCTCCGACGGTATCGAAGGCTGCGAGCATTCGTTTTTCGAAATTCTTTCAAACGCAATCGACGAGCATAAAGAAGGCCACGGTAAACGCATTAACGTGACCGTATATAACGATCGCGTTATGGAAATCGAAGATTTCGGACGCGGTGTACCGCTCGATTGGAATGAAAAGGAACAGCGCTATAACTGGGAACTTATCTACTGCGAGCTTTATGCAGGAGGTAAGTACAACAACGCCGATGGCGGTGCATACGAATATTCGCTCGGTTTGAATGGACTTGGTGCCTGCGCTACACAGTATGCCTCTGAATTTATGGAGGTTGTGTCTTATCAGCGCGGAACTAAATATACCATAAGCTTCAAAGAAGGCAATCCCGTTTCTCAGCTTGAAAAAAGCGATTGCCCAAAGAATAAATCGGGTACAGTTATTCGCTGGAAGAGCGACAGCAAGGTTTTTACCGACATTGCTATTTCTCACGAATATTTCAGCACCGTTCTTAAAAAGCAGGCGGTCGCTAATGCAGGCCTAACGCTCGCACTTAAATGGCAAAGACCCGACGGCGCGTTCGAGGAAGAAGAATATTATTATGAAAACGGTATCGTCGATTATATTCGCGAAATTGTCGGCGAAGGCGCTATTTCTCCGATAGGTGATTATTCGAGCGAGCGCGTGGGCAGAGATTCGCCCGACAGAAGCGAATATAAGGTTAAAATGCAGTTCGCCTTCTGCTTTACCAACGAAGTTAATCTTATCGAATATTATCACAACTCGTCGTTTCTTGAACACGGCGGCTCGCCCGATAAAGCAGCAAAGAGTGCATTTGTTTGGGCAATCGACCAATATGCAAAGAATAACGGAAAGTACAATAAAAACGAAAGCAAGATTATCTTCTCCGACGTGGAAGATTCTCTCGTGCTTGTTGTAAATTCCTATTCCACGCAGACTTCCTACGCTAACCAGACCAAAAAGGCTATTAATAACGTGTTCATTGCCGATGCGATGACCGATTTCTTTAAGCGTTCTTTGGAAGTATTTTTCGCAGAAAACCCGCAAGCAGCAGATAAGATTGTAACACAAATACTTATCAATAAACGTGCTCGCGAAACGGCGGAGCACATGCGCGTTTCTTCAAAAAAGAAGCTTACCGCAACGCTTGATATAACCAATACTGTCGATAAATTTGTCGGATGTCGCCTGCGCGATCCCGACAGATGCGAGCTTTATATAGTTGAAGGTGATTCGGCTTTAACAAGCTGTAAGCTTGCAAGAGATGCGGAATTTCAGGCTATCATACCCGTCAGAGGTAAAACGCTTAACTGCCTAAAGGCTTCCTTTGACAGAATTATGAAAAGCGATATTATTCTCGACCTTATAAAGGTTATTGGATGCGGTGTAGAAGCAAAGCAGCTTAAGGTAAAGGGCGTTTCCGCCTTTGATCTGAGCGCGCTTCGCTGGGACAAAATTATTATATGTACCGATGCGGATGAAGACGGTTATCAGATAAGAACGCTTATACTCACAATGTTTTATAGGCTTCTCCCCACGCTTATCCGCGAAGGCAGAATTTATATTGCCGAAACACCCTTGTATCAGATAAATTGCGGAAACGACACATTTTTTGCATACAGCGAGCCCGAAAAGTTCCAGATACTTGAAAAGCTTGGTGACAAAAAGTTTACTATCCAAAGATCAAAAGGTCTCGGTGAAAATGACGCTGATATGATGAGCCTTACCACAATGAAGCCCGCAACACGCAGACTTATCCGTATTTCTCCCGAGGACGAACAGAAAACCTACGAAATGTTCGATATACTGCTTGGCGACAATATCGCGGGCAGAAAGGATTTTATCGCGAAAAACGGCGCGAAATATCTTGATCTCGCAGATTATTAATGAGGTAATTTATGGCAAAAAAGAAGACAAAGGTAATAGAGCCCGAAATAGTTTCCGAGCCTGTTGATGTCACTATAACAAACGTTCTTGAAACGAACTATATGCCATACGCAATGAGTGTAATAGTTTCGCGCGCTATTCCCGAAATCGACGGCTTTAAGCCTGCGCACAGAAAACTGCTTTACACAATGTATAAAATGGGCTTGCTTACCGGCGCAAAGCAAAAAAGTGCAAAGGTAGTCGGTCAAACAATGGTGCTTAACCCCCACGGTGATGCCGCTATTTACGAAACGCTTGTAAGACTTACTACCGGCAAGGAATGCTTGCTCCACCCGTTTATCGAATCTAAGGGTAGCTTCGGTAAGCAATATTCCGATGACGCATACGCTGCGGCGCGTTATACCGAATGTAAATTGGCAAAGATCAGCGAAGAAATTTTCGACGGTATCGACCGAGATGCTGTTGATTTTATCGATAACTACGACAGCACCACAACTGAGCCCGTTTTACTTCCCACAAGCTTCCCCAACATACTCGTTTCGCCCAATTCGGGTATTGCTGTCGGTATGGCAAGCGATATATGCTCCTTTAATCTTCGCGAGGTGTGCGAGGTAACCTGCGCGTATCTTCGTAACGAAGATATAACCACCGAAGAAATAATGGATATACTCAAAGCACCCGATTTTTCTACCGGCGGTTTGCTTATATACGATAAAGAAAAGCTTCGCGAGGTATATGAAACCGGCAGAGGCTCGATAAAGGTTCGCGCTAAATATATTTACGATAAAAGCGAAAACCGTATCGAGGTGCTTCAGATTCCTTATACGACAACACTCGGTAAAATCCGCGAGACAATGATACAGCTTGTCAAGGAAGGGAAGATAAAGGATGTTTCCGACGTCCGTGACGAGATTGATATCAACGGCTTTAAAATGGCGATCGATCTTAAGCGCGGTACCGATCCCGAAAAGCTCATGCAAAAGCTTTTCAAGCTAACAAAGCTTGAAGACGATTTTAAGTGCAACTTCAATGTTCTTGTGGGCGGCGTTCCTCAAACCCTGGGAATAAAGCAGATACTCGAGGAATGGTGCGCATTCCGCGTTGAATGTTTAAGAAGAACCTATATCTACGATCTCGCCAAAAAGAGCGATAAGCTTCACCTTTTGTTCGGTTTACGCTCGATTTTGCTCGATATTGATAAGGCTATCGCGATAATTCGCGGCACCGAAAACGAAAAAGACGTAGTTCCCAACTTAATGAACGGCTTTTCGATAGACGAAATTCAGGCAGAATATGTGGCTGACATTAAGTTAAGAAACCTCAACAAGCAGTATATTTTAAAGCGTATCGAAGAGATCGGTCAGCTTGAAAAGGAAATCGAGGAATTAAAGCTTCTCATTTCGAGCGAAAGACGAATTAAAACAAGAATAATCAAACAGCTAACCGATATCGCCAATAAATACGGCATCCCTCGCAAAACCTATATTATCGACCGTAACGACATTGTTGAGGATGCTGTCGAAGAAGTTGCGGCAGAATACCCCTGCGAAGCATTCCTTTCTATGGAGGGCTATTTCAAAAAATGTACTCTTGCCTCGCTTCGCGGTAACGATGTTCAAAAATTCAAAGAAAACGACTCGCTTCGCACACGCTTTGTAACAAATAATAACGAAGAAGTATTGTTCTTTACGAGCGAAGCGCAGGTTTATAAATCTCGCCTTGATGATTTTGAAGATAGCAAGGCGAGCGCACTCGGTGAATATGTTGCAGGCAAGCTGAAGTTCAACGATAATGAAAAGGTTATTTCGGCTATATGTCTGCGCGAATACAGCGGACGCGTTATTATCTTCTTCGAAAACGGTAAGGCTGTTTCGATTCCGCTTGATTCATACGCAACAAAAACAAATCGCAAAAAGCTTACAAACGCATTTTTTGCGGGCAGTCCCGCCGTCGGTGTGTTCCTTGCGAACGGAAATAACGAATATCTTATTCGTTCATCCGATGACAGAGCGCTGCTTATAAAAGAATCTCAGATTCTCGAAAAATCCACAAAAACCTCTTGCGGTAGCACGATATTTACTCTTAAAAAAGGTAAAAATATCGTTTCTGCCGAAGTTTATGACCCTGCAAGGAAGCCGCTTGTTAAGGAATCACGCTATCGCAAAAGCAAGCTTCCTGCGAACGGTGTTGTCTTTGAAGACGTTGATCCCGACATAACTCAGCAAACATTAATTGATTGACAATGAAATCAATTAATGCTATAATTAAATGATTAGGAGGTGGAGCAATGAAACACGGTAACTTCTTTAAAAGATATATATACGAACTTATCGGCTTAATTATATTTGTAATTATTGCCGCGGTATTACTTTTTGTGAATCGGCTTACCGGCGTTTTTGCTCTCTGCGGTGCGCTGGTTTATGCGTTGATAATGTTCATTTATCTTAATATGAACAAAAACCGTATTGCGCGCGATCGCGACGGAAGTGCGTTATCTTCCTTGATAGCACACCTTGTTGAAAAAATAGACTCTCCTGTAATGGTCGTAAACGAAACGAATAATATCGTTTGGTGTAATGACGAATTCCTGTCGCTTAGCGAAGTATCTGAAAAGCATATAAGCGCAGGTGCAAGCAAGCTTTTTTCCGGCAAAATGTGTTTCCGAGATATGGAAGCGGCGTATAATAAATACGTTGATTACATTCCCATAATAACCTCCGATTCTTCTTACGGTGTTCGTGTTTTTCCGCTTGAGTACGGAAAACAGCGTCTTTTCGGCTCTATTTGGTATAATCGCGACGAGATTGATAAAATCGAAAGCGAAAAGAAAGAAAGTGCGGTAAGAGTTGCATATATAGTTATCGATAATTCAAACGAGGTTTCAGAGGATATTCAGGAAAACCGCCGTTTCGGATCTGCTGCGGTAAATAACCTGCTTGTTGAATGGGCAAGAGGATATAACGCAATGCTTACCGAGTATCAGCGCGATAAATACGTAATGCAGTTTGAAAACCGCTTTATGGAAGATATCGTTTTGAAAAAGTTCGATATACTCGATAAGGTTGTCGAAGCTTCTTTGGGTGAATCTCCCGTTCCCATTACCATTTCTATCGGCGTTTCGCTCGAAAAGGGCACTCTTCGCGAAAAAGAGCAGGACGCGCAAGCGATGCTTCGTCTCGCGCTTCAACGCGGCGGTGCTGTTGCAGTTGTTAAAACAGAAAACGGTGATGATCAATACGGCGGTAAGACTAAAGCGGTTCAGCGTCAAACTAAAATTCGCTCCCGCCTTTGCCGTGATCTTCTCTGTGAACAGATTCCGTTATGTAAAAATGTTATCATAATGGGTCATTTGCGTCCAGATTTCGACTCGATAGCTTCTAATATCGGTATTGCAAAGCTTGTTCAATCATACAATAAACCGTATTGCATCGTTGCGGATAAAAACGATAAAGGTATTTCTAAGATTATCGATATGATTTCGGTTTTCCCCGAATATGATACCGTTTTCGTGGATGCGCAGTATGCCCAGGAGCATATCGAGCCCGAAACTCTCGTTATTATTACCGATGCTTCCAATCCCGATCTTTTTGCGGCAAGAGCCGTATATGAAGAAGCAAGCAAGGTTATAGTAATCGACCACCACGCAGTTAATCAGAGCCTCGGTTCGCAGGTTATGAAGCTTTCCAATATCGATCCCACCGCTTCAAGCGCATCCGAGCTTGTTTGTGAAATATTGGAGCTCGCTCTTCCTCCGAGTGCTTTGCGTCAAGAGGAAGCTCAAGTTTTACTCGCGGGCATACTTCTCGATACTCAGTTTTTCTCGAGAGATACAGGCACAAGAACCTATTCTGCTTGTATGTATCTTAAAAATGCAGGTGCGGACGCAGGCAAAGCAAAAATGCTTTTCAAAACCGATATGGACCAATTCCGTACACTGAATATCATAAGAAGCAATATGTCTGTTTACCGTGAAAAATTCGTGATTTCCACCTATGACGAAAACACTAATCCCGAAAACAAGATACTTGCTTCAAAAGCCGCAGACAGTATGGTCGATATCGATGGTATTACAGCCTCTTTCGTGCTTTATAGGCTCGAAAACGGAATCAACCTCTCTGCAAGAAGCGACGGATCTGTTAATGTAATAAATATTGCGAAAAGCATAGGTGGCGGCGGCCATTTTCAGTCGGCAGGTGCTTTAATGCGCCGTGTCGGTGAGGATGGAGCGCTTGGCGAGGTAATTAGAGATATGGATGTCGCCGTTTCAATATTAAAGACGGTTATCGACGATTATATCGGAGAATCCAATATTTGATATATAAGAACGAAAGAAGGAACTAACAATGAAGGTAATTTTACTCGAGGACGTAAAGGGTCAGGGGAAAAAAGGCGAACTTATTAATACGTCCGATGGATATGCAAGAAATTTTCTTTTTCCGCGTAAGCTTGCAAAGCCTGCCGACGCAGGCTCGATCAAGGAAATCGAAATGAAAAAGGAAAGCGAAGCTTTCCACCTTGCAGAAGAAAAGAAGAAGGCAAACGCCACCAAGGATTTTCTTGCAGATAAACAAATTGTTTTCAAAACAACCGGCGGTGCAGACGGCAGACTTTACGGTGCCGTTACCACCAAGGATATAAGCGAAAAAATCGAAAAAGATCTTGGCTTAAAGATTGATAAAAGAAATATTTCGATTAACGATACCATTAAAACTGCGGGTGTGTATCCCGTAAAGATCAAACTGTTCCAAGGAATCACAGCGGAAATCAAATTGGTTGTAGAAGCATAAATCAAGGGGTTGCATCATGGCAGAGCTTGACAGTATCAGAAAAATGCCGTTTTCGCTCGAGGCGGAGCAGGCTATTCTCGGAACCGTAATTATCGATTCCGAAAAGTTCGTAGAAATCGCAACATTAAAGGAAAGCGATTTTTATCTCGAGCAACATAAGCAAATTTTCGCGGCTATGCGCGATATGTTCAACAACAACAGAGTTATCGATCCGGTAACTCTTATCGACGCGCTCACCCAAATGGGTACCTATACGGAAGGCGATGCCGCTAAATATATCAAGCTCCTTGTCGACTTGGCGTCCGATGCCGCAAATATCGAGGAATATTCTAAAATAATTCGAGATAAGGCGATGCTTCGTCAGCTGATCGAAGCCTCGCGTGATATTTCAGATCTTGCATACAGCGAAAAAGGCGAGGTTTCCGAAGCGGTAAACTACGCCGAACAGCGCATTTATGCAATTTCTCAGGATAAATATCAAGACGGCTTTGACAGAATTCGCGACGTTATTGTTGAACACTACAAAACCCTTAAAATGCTTAAAGAAAACCCCGAAATCCTTGCGGGTACTCCGACGCGATTCGATTCGCTCGACAGAGTTTTAATCGGTATGGGCAAGGGCGACCTTATTGTCGTCGGCGGTCGTCCCGGTATGGGTAAAACCAGCTTTTGTATGAACGTTGCAACAAACGTTGCAAAGACTACAAAGAAAAACATAGCGGTATTTTCGCTCGAAATGTCCTCCGAACAGCTCGTTTCGCGTATGCTTTCGAGTGAAGCCTTGATTGATAGCGCGAATATGCGTACAGGTCAGCTTACTGATGAGGATTGGCGTCATCTTGCGGAAGCATCAAGCGTCCTTTCGAATACGAATATTTATATCGACCCTAACCCCAACACCACTCCGACCGCTATGAAATCAAAGCTTCGCCGCCTTGATAATCTCGGTCTCGTTATCATCGACTATCTTCAGCTTATGAATCCCGACGTTCCTACCGATAACCGAGTTCTTGACGTCGCGAGCATAACCCGCGCCATCAAGCTTATGGCAAAGGAGTTTGAAATTCCGATAATTTTATGTTCCCAGCTCGCCAGAGCGACCGAAAACCGTAAGGAAAGACAACCCATGCTTTCCGACCTTCGCGATTCGGGTGCAATCGAGCAGGACGCGGATATTGTACTTTTTATATATCGAAGCGACTATTACGAACGCAAAGACGGCGAAAATGCCGATGCTGCTAACGAAAATTCCGATTATATTCTTGCCGAATGTAATGTTGCAAAAAACCGTCATGGTAGCACGGGTGTTGTAAAGCTCGCGTGGGTAGGTAAATACTACAAATTTATGAGTATCGAGGATAACGTTTCCCATGAGTCAGCGGAAAACTGAATTCGTAAGTAAGCTCAGGAGCTTCTTTTCGAAGCTTCCGTTCGATATAAACGGCAAATGCCTCTGCGTATGTCTTTCGGGCGGCGCAGATTCTGTTGCGCTTCTTCGCGGTATGATAGAACTTTCGGAGGAGCTTAACGTAAATATTAAGGCTTGCCATTTCAATCACGGAATACGTGGCGAAGAAGCCGACCGTGATGAAGAATTTTGTAAAGAGCTTTGCAAATCGCTCGATATAGAAATCTATTGCGGCAGGGACGACGTTCCTGCATACGCGGCTTTAAAGAAAATGTCGCTTGAAGAGGCGGCCAGGGACAGAAGATATGCATTTTTTAAGCGTATCTATTCTAAGAAAAAGGTTGATTATTGCCTAACTGCACATAATATGAATGATGATGCAGAAACTTTGATTTTCAATCTTATTCGCGGAACAGGACCTAACGGCGCTGCGGCTATTGCGCCATATAACTCGAATATTATTCGTCCTTTATTAAAAATCACACGACAAGAAATAGAGGAGTACCTCGAATCAATCGGTCAGAACCATATCAATGACAGCACGAACGAAACCGACGAATATACACGCAACTATATTCGACACGTTATAATTCCTTCTATGCAAAGGGTTAACCCCTGCGTCGTTGAAGCGTTGGGGCGTTATACGGAAGCCTGCCGTACCGACAGAAGATATTTTTCGGAGCTCGTTAACCAAAATTACGATGCGGACCTTCGCAAGCTTCATAAATCGGTACGCGACAGATGGCTTTTAGACAGAGCCTTAACTGTTTTGAAAATTCACCTTAACAGCGATATGCTTGAAAGCCTCGAACGTGCGCTGTTCGCAGGCAGAAGAAAGATAGTGCCGCTCACCTCAAATGGCGAAGCTATAGTTTGTAAAGGCAAGGTGGAATTTGTCCGTAAAATAGACGACACCGAATTTGATTACCCGACAGAGCCGCTTTTAAGCGGAGAAAATAAATATTTCGGCGGTAGGGTAACGCTTTCTTGCAAAGAAATTTCGCCGCAGAAGGAAAATATTAACAAAATTTCAACAACTAACGTAATAACTTTTGATAATATAAAAGGCAGCGTCTGCGTCAGAAACCGCAGAATCGGCGATAAAATATGCATACGCGGTATCAATCGCAGCTTGAAAAAGCTTTTTATCGATAAAAAAATACCTAAAGAATACCGTCATATAGTTCCAATTATATTTGATGACGAGGGAATACTATATGTACCATTTATAGGAATAGCCGATAGAGCTTTTCCTTCGCAAAATTCACAACGCGTGCAAATTGTAACTGCTTTAGACAATGTTCAAAAAGAAAGGTGGACAGACGCCTATGAAAAATAAAGGCACAGGCAAAATAATAGCGTTTTATCTTATATTTTTTGCCATTATAATCATTATTGCAAATACTTTGTATTCGGGCAACAACAATCAGGAAGAAATCGAATACAGCAAAGTGGTCAGTATGTTCCAGAAAGAGGAGGTTAAGCGGTATTACGTAGATAACACCGGTACACTTTATCTTTCCAAGAACGAGTATCAAAACAATAATACAGATAAAGTAGACCTTTCTACTTTCGAATACGTTCACGATCTTGCGGACATCGAACAGTTCAGATCTGATCTCGGCGCGCTTATTATCGAACAGACAGCAAAGGGAACACTTCTCGAATACGATTATCAAGCACAGGAAAGCATTCCTTGGTGGGCGGCATATCTGCCTTATGTTATCGTTATAGGCGCCTTGATCGTTGTGTTTTGGCTCTTTATTTCCCGTACCTCCAAAAACGGAAGCGGCGGAGGAATGGGACTTGGTAAGATGAATTCCTTCAGCAAAGCAAGAACAAAGCTCGGAAGCGACGAAAAGAAAAAGGTTCTTTTCAGCGACGTTGCAGGTGCAGATGAAGAAAAAGAAGAGCTTCAGGAAGTTGTCGAATTTCTCCGCAACCCCAATAAATTCTCCGACCTCGGCGCAAGAATTCCCAAGGGCGTTCTGCTCGTAGGCTCGCCCGGTACAGGTAAAACCCTGCTCGCAAAAGCAGTTGCGGGTGAAAGCGGCGTTCCGTTTTATTCTATATCCGGCTCGGACTTTGTTGAAATGTATGTGGGTGTCGGCGCATCGCGCGTAAGAGACCTTTTCGAAACCGCAAAAAAGACCGCCCCCTGCATTATCTTTATCGACGAAATAGACGCTGTGGGTCGTCACAGAGGCGCAGGCTTAGGTGGCGGACACGACGAACGCGAACAGACTCTTAACCAGCTTCTTGTAGAAATGGATGGCTTCGGCGTTAACGACGGTGTAATTGTTATCGCGGCAACTAACCGCCCTGATATACTCGACCCCGCTTTGCTCCGTCCCGGACGTTTTGATAGACAGGTTACCGTAAACCATCCCGATATTAAGGGCAGAGAAGAGATTCTTAAGGTCCATTCAAAGGGAAAACCCCTTGGAAGCGATGTAGACCTCGCGACAATAGCAAAATCAACTGCCGGCTTTACCGGTGCAGACCTTGCAAACCTTCTTAACGAAGCAGCATTACTTGCGGCTCGTAAGAAAAAAACTGTTATCAATACCGAGGATATCGAAGAAGCGACTATTAAGGTCATCGTTGGTCCTCAGAAACGTTCTAAAATCATTTCTGCTGATGAAAAGCTTAAAACCGCATATCACGAGGCGGGCCACGCTATCGTAACAAGACAGCTCGGTAATCAGGACCCCGTTCATCAGATTTCTATTATCCCCAGCGGCAGAGCATTGGGTTACACGCTCTCGCTTCCCGAAAAGGAAAGAATGAGCGTTTACAAGCAAGGCTTACTCGATGAAATTTGTATTCTTCTTGCCGGTAGAGCGGCAGAAAAGATTATGTGCGACGATATTTCGGGCGGCGCATCCAACGATATGGAGCGCGCAACCTCTATCGCAAGACAAATGATTACCAAGCTCGGTATGAGCGACGTTCTCGGTCCCATAGTTTATTCCGCTGAAAATAACGAGGTTTTCCTTGGAAGAGATTTCGGCACTACCAAAAATTATTCCGAAAAGGTTGCTGTTCAAATCGACGAAGAGGTTTACAAATATGTCACCTCGGGTTACGAACGTGCAATTAAGATACTCGAAGATAATAAAGATATTATGATTTTTATCGCCAACTATCTTGTAAAGCACGAAATTATGGACGGCGAACAGTTCGAGCTCTGCTTTACCGAAGGTGTTACCGAAGAAACACTCGATGCGGTCACCGAACGTAAGAAGAAAGCCAACCAAATAGAAAACGATAACCGCAAAAAGGAACTTGAAGAAAAAAAGGCTTCTGCTAAGAAAAACAAAAAATCAGAAGACGACGAGCTCGTTCCTACTTTCGAAGATAACGGCGAAAATAACGATAACGGTGACGATACCGACGACACGGACGATACCGACGATACCGACGTTTTTTCGGATGATATTCTTAATTCATAGTTTCTGTATTAAAAATAATTCTGTCGCAGGTTTTGCTTGCGACAGAATCATTTTCTGTATATTTTTTTGAATCTGCGTCAATCATCATTAATGACGGAGGTATGCACTATGGAAAAAGAAATCAAAAAGTCAAATTATCAAAAAACGGTTATTATAATTTCTTCTGCAATCTTTGCACTTGCACTGCTACTATATGCAATTTTCCTTTCTTTAAAAGAAGATGACGCTGAATTAGAAGAAATACAATCTTCTTTTCCGGTAATTTCCGAATCAGAATCCTCGCAAACGGAACAAAGTAACGAAATTTCTCAAGAGGCATCTTTGGTCTTTAACGAATCCGAGGAAACAAGCTATGTTAACGAAGAATCGGAAACTGTTTCCGAAATTCTCCCCGAACACGGCTGGGTTATAAATGAATACGGTTACACATATATATACGGCGATTGCGGGTACGAGCAATTCAATTATAAATCCACGGCACTCGAACGCTATGTGAATAGCTTGAATAACGTTGCAAATACTTTACCCGAAAATATTCGTTTGTTTACCATTACCGTGCCTGTCAGCACCACGTTTGCAGATATTCCGCGTGAAATATACGTAAACGATAACTTTTATAACCAATCGCAAACTGCATTTGTTTCTACGGTTGGCTCTAAACTTAATGAGCGTTTTATATCTGTGCCGATTGTCGAAACACTTGAAGAAAAGTACGATGCGAATGAATACGTCTTTTTCAGAACCGATAAAAATTGGACCTCGCTCGGAGCGTATTACGCTTACCGTCAATTTTGTGAAAAAGCAGATTTTGCTCCACATTCGCTCGAAAACCACACAGTCACCGATTCTTACGAATATCTCGGCTCTTTTTACAGCGCTACAAAAGCTCCCGAAATGTCAGATAACCCCGATAGTCTAATTTGCTACGGCACTATACCTTCGGTAAAGACGTCTGTTACTGTTTACGATTCTGGGATGCTATATACCAACTACACGCTTTGTAATAACCCCGTTACGGTACAAACGGCGTATAACGTTTTTCTTGGTAGAACAGCTCCTCGTTACGAGATATCAACAACCGCAACCGGTGGCTCACTGTTAATAATTGGGGATAGCAGCGCGCACCCTTTGGTTTCTTTTTTAGCGTCGCATTACAGTAAAATTGATATAATCGATCCTCGCTCGTTCGATAAAAGCGCAGAACAGTTCTTGTCGGAGCATAATTACGACGATTGTATAGTTATCTGTTATTCAACAAATTCAATCAGCGGAAATTTCATTCCGTTGCTAAATACCTTCTTTGGAGGCAGTAATGAATAAAACCATTCTTGGTGGCTTCGTATCGGTCAAAAGCGTTATTGAAGCCAAAAGCCGCGAAATTTATATGATATATATCGAAAGATCGCGCTATGATAAAATAATGCGTTCAGATCTTCGCGTTTCTGAACAAAGACAGTATTCAACGCTTTTGAACTGCGGTGCTAAATGGAAGCTTGTTGACGAAGCCGAATTTGCCTCGATAATGCCAAATGCAAACGCTGGCGGTATTGCGGCAGAGGTAGGCGAAAGAATATTCACCCCTTCCGAAGAGGTTTTGTCAATTCGGAACGGCTACATAGCTATGCTCGACGGCATAGAGGATCCCTTTAATTTTGCTTATGCGCTTCGTTCGCTATACGCGGCAGGAGTCGATGCTGTTATTCTCCCTGAACGCAACTTTTTTACCGCTAGCGATACTGTGATTCGTTCCTCCGGCGGTGCATCCGAGCTAATAAAGGCTTGTTGCGTTCCCGAACTTGCAGAAGCATGCAAAACGCTCAAAAGCAACGGCTATCATATCGCATCCACCGCAAAAACACCAAAGGCAAAGGATCTTTACCGTGTAAAGCTTTCGCGTCCATTATGTGTTGTTTTCGGCGGTGAAAAGCGTGGAATAAGCAGCGAAATTCTCGAAATTTCTCAAAGCTGTATTAAAATCAAATATCCTCGCGATTGCCATTACTCGCTTCCTGCGTGTAGTGCTATTTCAATAATTGCATTTGAATGCGCAAGAAAGCTTGAATCATTCGGAAAAAGGTAGCATAACCTTCGGTACGTCGCCTATTATAAGCACTTCGGCAATTATAACGCTTGTTTCGATAATTTTATCCTTGTCGAAAAAGGGTGCGATAACCGATATATTGCAATTTAACAGTAGATTTAAGCGATATAGCGTTTGATTTATTCCACCGGAAAGAAATTCGCTTTGCAATTCATAGCTTACCGCACCGGTAGGTATAACGCTCACGCCGACATTCGGTCCTTTTCCCGATAAATATTTTAACCCAGTTGCGTTTCCGATAGGGAAGCCGAAGGTCGTTTCTGCAGAATCTATGCTCCTATAAACAGCTTGTGAAATTTCTAATGCAAGTAAATTCAGCTTATAGCTTTCGATATTTATAGATTTCAGATTGCCGTTTTCATCATAATTCGGCTTTAAAATATCGTTGGTTTTTATGTTCGATTCGTTAAGGGTAAAAGCAATATTCCTGTTAATCTCGCTTAAAATTTTACCGCTTAATCCGTTTTCGGCATATTCCTCGCAGGCGTATGAATAATAGCGCGATATCCTTAAAGTTGCCGCTCCGTTTATCAAAAACACCGCAAGTAATATAATAAAAACTCTTCTTTTCAAAAACAACACCCGTTAGAGTATATTCTTAAAAAATCAAAACTTTACAGAGAGCAAGCCTTATGAAAGAATTTTTCAACAAGAAAGACATTGTAAAAGCTATGTATATTATTGTCGCCGCAGGAATTTATGCGTTGGGGATGAATGTTTTTATAGTACCGTTAGGGCTTTATTCAAGCGGTGTTCTCGGCTTGGCGCAAATTCTTCGAACGGTATCCGAGCAATATTTTGGAATGAATTTCGGGTTTGATATATCGGGTATAATTTCTTTTGTACTTAATGTTCCGTTGTTTGTATTTGCTTACAAAACAGTAGGGAAGTCATTTATCGTAAAAACCGTTTTTTGCGTTGCTTCACAATCTATTTTACTCTCTGTTGTACCCATATCACAGGTTATCGACGACCCGCTTACCTCCGCTATTATCGGCGGCATTCTATGCGGATTTGGTATCGGTCTTACCTTCCAAAACGGTGGCTCAAGCGGCGGTGTAGATATTATAGGAATGTATTTTGCCAAGAAAAGCACTTATTCGGTAGGCAAAATCAGCCTTATGGTTAACGTCGTCGTCTTTGCCGGTGCATTTTTCCTTATGAAGGATATCGAAAAAATAATATATACGCTTATCTTCGCGGCTATAAGTATGATAGCGCTTGACAGAATGCACACGCAAAACATAAACTGCGAGGTTATGATTTTTACCAAGCATAACGATGACGAAATTCAAAACACCCTAATGCGCGAAATGCGTCGAGGAGTATCCTATTGGAATGGTTACGGCGCATACACCGGCGAAAATAATCGCGTGCTATTTATCGTAGTTTCTAAATACGAGCTTTCTCATCTTAAAAAGCTTGTCGCGAAAATCGACCCGCAGGCATTTATTCGCGTTAATAACGGAATAGATATTTACGGTAATTTCGAAAAAAGATTATAAAAAGAAAAACTCGATGAATTTATTTCATCGAGTTTTAAATTTATACTTCGGTTCTGCCCTCTATTGCCTTCAAAAGAGTTACGGCATCTGCATATTCAAGTGTTGCACCAACAGGAAGACCGTAAGCAAGCCTTGTAACGGTTATACCGAACGGCTTAATAAGCCTTGCCAGATACATAGCGGTGGCTTCGCCCTCGACGCTCGGATTTGTGGCAATAATAATTTCCTTCACATTATCGTCAAGCCTCGAAAGCAGTTCTTTGATTTTAAGATGCTCCGGACCGATACCGTCGACAGGGGAAATGACCCCATGAAGAACGTGATACATTCCGCTGTATTCGTGCGTTTCTTCAATAGCCTCAAGTGCCTTATTGTCTTCGACGACAATTATCGTATCGTTGCTTCGCTTGGTGTTCGAGCAAATAGAGCACACACCGTTTTCGCAGTAAGATTGACATACAGAACAAAGCTTAACGCTGTTTTTGGCTTCCAGCACCGAATTCGCAAAGGATTTCACCTCTTCGTCGGACATTTCAATTATTCTGTAAGCAAGTCTTGCCGCACTTTTTCTACCAATTCCCGGCAGAGAAGCAAAGCTGTTAACAAGTTTCTCGAGTGAAGGTGTCATTCAAATAGCCTCCGATTAAAACAAGCCTCCGGGCATACCGGGAATATTGCCGGTAATTTTTGCCATTTCTTCGGAATTGGTGTCTTCAACACGCTTAATGGCTTCGTTTACAGCGGCAACAAGAATATCCTCAAGCGTTTCTTTATCATCAGGGTCGATTATTTCGGGCTCAAGCGATATCGAAAGTATTTCCTTCTTACCGTTAATTTTTACGTTAACAACACCGCCGCCTGCACTTATTTCATATTCGCGTTCTTCAAGCTCGGCTTGCTTTGCCGCCATATCGTCCTGCATCTTCTGCGCCTGACGCATAAGCGCGTTCATATCCTGAGGGCCGCCGCCCATTCCTTTAGGAAGTCTGACTTTCATAATATATACTCCTTAATTTTAATCATAATTCATCGATGAACGATACCTGCGAAGAATCGTCAGGTGCCTCATCAGATTCTTCAAATACAACTTTTACACGCCTACCGGCGACAGAAGCAAAAGCGTCGTTCAGTGAATTTCCGCCCTCCATTTGTATAATATCAAGAACAAATCTATCGGCTGTAACAATAACGGTGTCGTCCTCGATAAATATTTTTGCCTTACTTAAAAAAGCAGTTAAAGCAGGGTTGTTCGATAAAAATTCAAATACTTCCGAAACGTTAGGGAAGGGTATTCGTTCAACCGAGTGTTCTTCTTTGCTTTGAGGAACAATAGCCTCATCGTTATTTTTTTCAGTAAAAACAGGTTCGGCCTTTTCAACGACCGCAACACCGGTTGCAGAAAGGACAGAAAGCTTCTTTTCAAGCTCGGAAATTCGCGCGGCAAGCGCCTTCGGGGAATCTGAAATTGATCTGTCGCACATCTTTATAATCGCCATTTCAAGAATCGTGCGCTTATTTGTAGCGTATCGCGAAATACGGCTTTGCGTTTCCTCAAGCACAGAAGATATATAAAATAGCTGTTCAAGAGTGAAAAGCTCTGCAACGGTAGCAAGCTCATGGCGCATTTTGCCCTGCTTCCCGAATTTAATTAACTGTTTATCGATTATTATGTCGCGAACCGCAATCGACATATCGTCGATAAATACAGAAATATCCTTGGAAGAGCGGTGTAGCTTATCGACAATATCAATAGCATCGGGAACGTTTTTATTAACAATCGCGGTTAACAAATTATATATGGTTTCATCGCTTGCCAAGCCAAGCACAGAACGCACAGCGTCCTTCGTAAGCTCTCCTGCATGACCGTTAGAGCAAGCCTCAAGAAGGGATAATGCATCGCGCATAGAGCCGTCAGCAAGCCTTGAGAGAAGCTCGGAAGCACCGTCGGCAAGCTTAATATCTTCTGCTTCGGCAACGTATTCAAGACGTTTTTGAACTGCTTCTTCGTCAATTCGCGAAAAATCAAATCTGATACATCTGGAAATTATAGTTGGCGGAAGCTCGTTAATTTCTGTTGTAGCAAGAATAAAAACAACGTATTCGGGCGGTTCCTCAAGCGTTTTTAACAAAGCGTTAAAGGCGCTGTCGGTAAGCATGTGGACCTCATCGATGATATATACTCGTTTCTTCAATACCGAGGGAGGGTAAACAACCTCATCACGAAGATCTCTTACGTTGTCAACACGGTTATTACTCGCCGCGTCAATTTCAAGCACATCGGTCGCGCTACCGGAATCGATAGCCTTGCAGGAGCTGCATTCGTTACACGGGTTGCCATTTATCGGATTTTCGCAGTTAACAGCCTTGGCGAGAATTTTTGCGGAAGAGGTTTTGCCGGTACCGCGTGTTCCGCAAAACAGATAAGCGTGCGAAACTCTGTTGTTTGCGCATTGTTTCTTTAATATAGACGTTATATGCTGTTGACCGCTTATTTCGTCAAACGTTTTCGGTCTCCACTTTCTGTAAAGCGAAAGATACAAAGCCTTTGACCTCCGTAATTAAAATTATGAGATACAAAATATGACCATACATCCTATGTCGAACAATGCTTCCGCCCGTAAGCCGAAAGCGCCTCTCAAGACAGGCACCCTTGCGGCACATCCGTAGATCTGCTTAATGCTGCTTGGTTCCCCACCTGACATAATTCACAGGTACGAATTGCGCAAGGACCCGCCTCTCAACAAGGATCTTTCGACGCAGCGACACAAACAGTGCCCTTGATAGGCTTTCGCCCCCACTATAGCGGATTGTGGGTACAAGGCACCGCTAACTCCCCGGTTAGTATGGCCATATTTCATATCTCATCCTTTTCATTATATCACGGATACTCCGTTTTTTCAAGAGGTTTTTACAATATTGTTTATCCGATTGTGATTGACTTTCTACTATAAATAAGTTATAATAAGTTGTTAAGGAGGCGAGTTAGTTGGAGAAAACCTTTTTTAAAATATTTTTTTCAAAGGAAAAGGAGCTTAAGTGGCTTAACCGACTCGGAAAAAAGGGGTATCTTCTTTCTTCCATAAATGATTCTAAGTATTGTTTTACCGTTTCGGAAGATAAAGAGTATTTTTATTCCCTTGAATATTTGGATTTTTCACCGCGAAGCACTTCTGCGGAGGAATATTATAAATCAAGAAGCTCCGAAGGCGTTATGCCGTTGCTTTCCTCGGGTAATTGGGTCTATTTTGCAAAGGAAGGCTCGGAAATCGTATCGAATTACGAAATTCATAAAAAGAATTCGATATTCTACTTTTGGAGAATTATCTATCTTTCGTTCTTTGCTTTTTGCGGCGCAGTTCTTTGCGGTTATCAAGCGTTTGCCGTCGGGTATCTTAAACGTATCGGCTATGTTGGTAACGGTCAAATTCGCGAAATGCTTGAAATTACCGATAAAGGCTCTTTTTTAGAAGGTCTTTTAAATGCCTTAAAGGGAGTCGTTAATTTCTTCTTGTCGCTCGTAAATAAATATATCTCACTGTGGACAAAAGCCTTCGGTGAAAGCGATGCGATAGCTGTAATTTCTATTGCTGCACCTATAACTGTAATCGTTTTGCTCTGTCTTGCGTTCAATATTAACGAGTATATTTACTGTAAAAAAGAAGCAAAAAGATTTACAGAAAAAAATAAAGTAATAGCGAATAATCAAGGGGGAAATACAGACAATGCAGAGCAAGCAGTATAGCGTTAAGCTTTCCGATATAACTCGTCATTTTAATCTCGAAATAGTTTACGCCCCCGAAAATTACGAGGAAATTCTCGTATTCCGTCCCGACGTTTGTCGTCCCGGTCTGCCTTTTGCGGGCTTTTTCACCGATTTTGAAAATGAACGTATTCAAATCATCGGTAATATGGAGCATAGCTATCTTGCTTCTCTTTCGCCTGAACAGCGCAAAGAAGCACTTAGCAAGTTCTTTTCCTTAAACGTCAAGGCGGTAATTGTGACAACCTCTCTTGAAATTTTCCCCGAGCTTCTTTCGGAAGCCTCGAACAGTAAAACACCCCTGCTTTCTACCGATTCTCTCACTTCGGCATTCACGGCGGCTCTAACCTCGCGATTAAGCCTGCTTCTTGCAGAAAGAATCACCCAACACGGCGTTCTTGTAGAGGTTTACGGCGAAGGTATTCTTCTTCTTGGTGACAGCGGTATCGGTAAAAGTGAAACTGCAATCGAGCTTGTAAAGCGCGGTCATAGACTTATCGCAGATGATGCAGTTGAAATCAAAAAGGTTTCTGCGATAACCTTGGTCGGTAGCGCGCCTGAGCTTATAAGACACTATATCGAGCTTCGCGGTATCGGAATTGTCGATGTGCGCAGAATTTTCGGTATGGGCTCGGTTAAGGATTCCGAAAAAATCGACCTTATTATTAACTTTGAAAACTGGGTACAGGGTAAGCTTTACGACCGCTTCGGTCTTGATTCCGAATATACGGAAATACTCGGCATTAAAATACCCTCTATTACCGTTCCGGTAAAGCCCGGACGTAACCTTGCGGTAATTATCGAAATCGCCGCGATGAACCACAGACAAAAGAAAATGGGATATAATACTGCCGCTGAGTTCGAAAAGCGTCTTCAGGAGCAGGCAGGAATATTCGAAAGCTAAACACGGAGGAAATTAAATGTATTATCTTGGCATAGATTTAGGCGGAATGTCTATCAAAGCGGGCGTATGTAACGATGAGGGTGAAATCCTTACGAAGGATACCTGCGTTACGGTACGCGACGAAGACGGCGACAGAATACTTAACGATATGGCGGCTCTTTGCCTTAAGGTTATAGCAGACGCAGGCCTTAAGGCCGAAGATATAGAATATGCAGGTATTGCTTCTCCTGGTAGCGCAGACAGTGATAAAGGCGTAATTATTTATGCTTCCACGCTTCCTTTTCTCAATTATCCGATAGCTGCAAAGCTTCGCGAAAAGACGGGAATAAAAAAAGTATATATTGATAACGACGCAAACGCGGCAGCAAAGGGCGAAGCAACCTATGGTGCCGCTAAGGGCTACAAGGATTCGCTTTTTCTCACAATAGGCACAGGTGTTGGCGGCGGTATAATTATAGACGGCAAAATATATTCCGGCTTTAACTTCTCCGGCGCAGAGCTCGGTCATATTGTAATTGTTAAGGACGGTGACGAGTGTACCTGCGGCAGAAAAGGCTGTCTTGAATGCTATGCTTCCGCCACGGCTCTTATTAAGCAAACCAAAGAAAAAATGCTTGCGAATAAAGAAAGTAAGCTTTGGGAGGTTTGCGAAGGCGATATAGAAAAGGTTAACGGAAAAACCGTTTTCGACGCAATGCTTTTGAATGATGAATCCGCAAGGGAAGTGTACAAGACATATATCGAATATGTTGCTTGCGGTATAACGAATTTCATAAACATATTCCAGCCAGAGGTGTTGAGCATCGGCGGTGGAATTTCAAAGCAAGGCGAAATTCTTCTCGCTCCCATTCGCGAAATTGTTCAAAAGGAACAATATTCAAGATACAGCGACAAACAAACGGTAATTAAAATTGCAGAACTTGGCAACGACGCGGGCATAATAGGCGCCGCATCGTTGGGTAAATAACGGAGAAAAAATGGCTTTTACTTTAGAAACAGAAACACAGACGTTAAACACGATTGCATTACGCGGTATAGTAGTATTCCCGAAAATCGTTACAAGCTTTGAAATTGGCAGAAAAATGTCGATAAACGCTCTTAAAAACGCAGAGGCGAACGACGAACCGTTGTTTCTTGTAACGCAGGAGGATGCTTCGGTTGCAGACCCTATGCCATCCGACCTTATGAAGACCGGCGTAGTGGCTCGTGTTGTTCATACCGAAAGACTCAAGGACGGCGCAATTCAGGTAGTTGTAGAGGGTATAAGAAGAGCTGATCGCGGTCAGACAACCATAACAGACGATCTTATTACCTGCGAGATTATCGAACGTAAGCCCCGCAGAGTTTCTTCCTTTTCGCAGGAACGTATTGCTGTAAAGGAGCTTTACGAAATCTTCACAGAGTACCTTAACTACGTTTCGAAGCCCTCGGATGAAATTATCGAAGAGGTTAACAAGCTTCACGATCCCTCGCATATTGCGGATTTTCTTGCGAACAATTTTGTTGTAAACATCGAAGAACGCAAACAGCTTCTCGAAGAATACGATACAACTAAGCGAGTAAAAAAGCTTTGCGAGATTTTTCAAAAGGATATTGAGCTTTTCGAACTCGATAACGGCATTCACCAAAAGGTGCGTCGCACCTTGCAAAAGCAACAGCGCGATATGTACCTCCGCGAACAGCTGCGTACTATCAAATCCGAGCTGGGCGAATACGATAACGGCGATAATTACGATGACGGTGATGAATATTCCGCGAAGATAAAGGAAGCCAATCTTCCTGCAGATGTCGAAGAACGGCTTCTTGCAGAAAATGCAAAGCTTATGAAAATGCCCTTCGGCACGCCCGAAGCAACTGTTATCCGAAACTATATCGAAACCTGCCTTGAGCTTCCTTGGAATAAAAAAAGCAAGGATAGAAACGATATCAATGCGGCAAGAAAAATACTCGATAAAGACCATGATGGCATCGAAAAGGTTAAGGAAAGAGTTCTTGAATTCATTTCTGTAAAGCAGTTAAAGCCTGATCTTAAGGGGCAAATACTATGCTTTGTCGGCCCTCCCGGTGTCGGTAAAACTTCAATAGCAAAATCTATTGCACGCGCTACAAACCGTGAATTCGTAAGAATCTCACTCGGCGGCATACGCGATGAGGCAGAAATACGCGGACACAGAAAAACCTATATCGGCTCGATGCCGGGGCGCGTAATCAACGCTTTAAAGCTTGCGGGCACTTCTAATCCCGTTATACTTTTCGATGAGCTGGATAAACTCACAAAGGACGCTCATGGCGACCCTACGAGCGCTATGCTTGAGGTATTGGACGTTGAACAGAACAGTACATTCCGCGATAATTTTCTTGAAATACCCGTGGATCTTTCGGAATGCTTGTTCATAGCAACCGCTAATACAACCGAAACCATTCCCGCACCTCTTCTTGACAGACTTGAGGTTATTGAAATGGACAGCTATTCGGATAAGGAAAAGCTGGCTATCGCGAAGCATCATCTCGTTCCGAAGCAATTATCGCTTCACGGATTAAAGGCATCACAATGCAAGATAACCGAAAGCGCAATCAAAGAACTGATTACCTCCTATACCCGCGAAAACGGCGTAAGAGGTCTTGAACGAGAAATCGCATCGGTCTGCCGTAAGAGTGCAAAGCTTATCGTAGAGGGCGCCGTAAAGGTCAACGTAGACATTAAAACTCTTCGCGTTATGCTCGGCCCCGCTAAATTCATCCCAGACGCAATTTATGAAAACGATGAAATCGGTATCGTAAACGGACTCGCTTGGACCTATCTCGGTGGTGATATGCTTCGCATCGAATGCAGTTCGATGAAGGGTAACGGAAAGCTTGAGCTTACTGGTCATTTGGGTGACGTTATGAAAGAGAGCGCAAGAGCGGCGATGAGCTATATACGCAAGCATAGCGAAGAACTTGGCGTCGATCCTGAATTTTATTCTAACCGCGATATACATATACATGTTCCCGAAGGCGCTATTCCCAAAGACGGACCTTCTGCGGGCATAACAATCGCCACTGCGCTTTTAAGCGAGCTTACCGGCAGAAGTGTTAAGCGTGACGTTTGTATGACCGGCGAAATCACTCTTACGGGTAGGGTATTACAAATCGGTGGTCTTAAAGAAAAGTCTATGGCGGCATTCAAATGTGGCGCAAAAAAGGTAATAATACCTGCCGATAATATGCCTGACATTGCACAATTCGATACGGAGGTCAGGGAAGCTCTTGAATTTATTCCCGTTAAACATATTTCGGAAGTATTCAAGTCTGCCCTCAACTAATATATGGAAATGTCATTCGGAGGCTTAAACCTCCATAAAACAGATCTTAAAATGACTGCAGGATTAACTTGGCAGTTGATAAAAGCAGGTGTCCCGCAGGTTGCCTTCGTCGGAAGGTCAAACGTCGGCAAAAGCTCGCTCATTAATTCTCTGCTTGGCAGAAAAAAGCTTGCAAGAGTTTCTTCCGAGCCGGGTAAAACCATTACGGTTAACTATTACGAGGTGGATAAAAAGCTCTGCCTTGTAGACCTTCCCGGATATGGCTTTGCGCGCCGCGCTAAAAGCGATATAAGCAAATGGTCGTCGCTTACCGAACATTACTTCGTCGACAACGACGCATTAACTTTCGTTTTACAGCTTATCGATATTCGTGTAGGTATTACAGAAGACGACAAAATGATGCTCGGATATCTCGACCACTTTAATGTTCCGTATATGGTCGTGGCTACAAAATGCGACAAGCTCAACAAAACACAGCTCAATGAAGCTTGCACAAAGCTTCTTTCGAGCGGTGTATTAAGAAGTAATACCGAAATTATTCTTTACTCGTCACTTAAGGGTACGGGTAGGGAACTTCTTTGGAATAAGATTATCGAAAGATCTTTCGGAGGCAATAATGATCCACAGTAATATTTCAATCCTCGAAAACGGCCATCTTGCTTTTTCGGGTGTAGATGTGGTTGAACTCGCCGAAACCTACGGCACACCCTTGTATATAACCGACGAAAACCGCATAAGAGAAAATTGCCGCAAATATAAAGCGGCGGTTGAAAAGTACTTTGGCAAGGAAAGTCTTCCGCTTTATGCAAGCAAGGCTTTGAGCTATAAGGATATATACAGAATTGTAGGTAGCGAAGGATTGGGTGCCGACGTAGTTTCGGGCGGTGAGCTTTACACGGCATTAAGCGTAGGATTTCCCGTAGAAAAGGTATATTTCCACGGAAATAATAAAACCGAATCTGAAATGATCTATGCTTTAAAAAGTAATATCGGCGGCTTTGTTGTCGATAATTTTGATGAGCTTTACGCATTGAACGCACTTGCCGAAAAGGAAAACAAAATTCAAAAGATTTTGCTTCGTGTTTCACCCGGCATCGACCCTCATACTCACCGTGCGGTCGTTACCGGAAGTGTCGATTCTAAATTCGGCGTTGCTATCGAAACCGGTCAGGCAATTAAATTTGTTGGCGCGGCACTCGAATGCAAAAACCTCGAATTAGAAGGCATTCATTGTCATATCGGCAGTCAGATTTTCGATAAATACCCCTTTACCGATTCAGCAAAAATAATGCTTGATTTTGCTTTGCAAGCTAAAAATTTATACGGCATTTCTTTTAAAAAGATCAATCTTGGTGGCGGTATCGGCGTACGATACGTCGAAGAAGATCCTATCATAGATATAGATGATATAATGAGCAAAATAAAAAACGAGCTCGACGTGCTCGTTTCTGAAAGAGGCTTGGAAAGACCTATATTTATTTTTGAAATGGGACGCTACATCTGCGGCGATGCAGGTATGACGATTTATACAGTCGGTTCGGTAAAGGAAATCGAGGGCTATAAAAAATACGTTTGTGTTGACGGCGGTATGTGCGACAATCCGAGATACGCTCTTTATGAATCCAAATATACCGTTTATAACGCAAGCAACGCAAGCCTGCCGAGAGACACTGTAGGCTCTGTTGCTGGAAGATGTTGTGAAAGCGGCGATCTTATCGGCGATAATATGCCGCTCCAACAGTTCGAACGCGGCGATATACTTGCTGTTGCGGTTACGGGTGCTTATAATTATTCTATGGCGATGAATTATAACAGACTTCCCAAACCCGCAATGGTTTCCGTGAATAACGGAGCATCAAAACTCGTTATCAAACGCGAAAGCTACGAGGATCTTTTAAAGAACGAGCTTTAAAACAGCTTTAAAAAGCGAGGCTTCTTTGCTTTGACGTTCAAACCGTCGAGGTAAAATAGAGTCTCGCTTTTTTTACATCCGCAAAAAGTAAGCGAATATGCACAAAGGGCCTGCGATTTGTAACCCATTTCGCGGTCTTTTTTATTTATTGCGTATTTACCGTCGCCCAAAAGAGGGTGACCTATATGTGCAAAGCTTGCACGTATTTGGTGAGTTCTGCCGGTGATAAGCTCTACTTCTATTAAAGAAAGCTCTTTGTTTTTTGAAATCGAAACGGTTTTGTATTTAGTAACGGCGGTTTTGGCATTACGGGAATTATTGTTCACTCTAACAATATTATCCTTAGCATCCTTTTCGAGCTTCAATACAATCTCGCCGTCTTTAGGCTTTATAACGCCGTGTACCGCAGCAAGATAAATCTTTTGCACCTTGCGCTCCTTGATTATATCGTTCATCTCGCGAAGCGCAGACGCGTTTTTGGCGGCTATTACAAGCCCTTCGGTATTGCGGTCGATTCTGTTGCAAAGGGCAGGGGCAAAGCTATTTTCGGAATTCGGATCATATTCCTGCTTTTCTATAAGATAAGCGGTAATTCTGTCGATAAGCGTGTCTCCCTCCTCGTTTGTATCGGAATGCACAAGAAGTCCCGATTCTTTATCGACAATAAGAATATTTTCGTCCTCGTAAGCAACCGAAATTTTGCCCTTGGTAGCAATCTTCTTCGGTGCATTTTCAGCCAAAACATCCTCGGGGGCGAAAATACGCAGAAGATCCCCCTCGCAAAGGATTTGATTTTCCTTAACTCGCTTGCGATTTACGGTAATGTCCTTTTTTCGTATGAGCTTATACATCATCGATAAGGGCATATTTTTGTATTTTTTTGTAAGAAATTTGTCGATGCGTTGACCTGCATCGTTTTTATTAATTAGAATCTCTTGCATAAAAGCCTCGTTATTCAGCTGTCCATATCTTCGGTTTCGACAATCAGGGTTCTCTTGCTTCTGCGGATTTTTTTAATAATAGCAGAAACCGAAAGTGCAATTACAAAAACAAGCAGTAGTATGATAAAAAGTACTACCCAAGAAATTAAGCTCCATTTTGTGAAAATTTGCGAAAGAGTAAAAGAATCACTTACATTTTTACGCCCCTGCAAAGCGGCGTATTCGGTCGGAATTTGCGGTACTCCCTCGGAATTTACAGGGAACGATGAAAGATAATCGGCAAGTGCCTTCCATTCCTTTACCTCTGCACCGTTAGCGTCGATAGCAATGTACTTGTCAAAATCGGTAATTTCATTTCCGTTCGAATCCTTTGGGGTGATTTCGAGCAACCCGAAGGATTTTTCTTTAACCGTTCCAAGCATAAGCGCAGAGGATTTGCCCGAAACAACCCTGTATAGCTTGTCATCATCGATTTCGACACGGTTGCCGTTTTCGTCAACCAACCAGCAGTCATATACCTTATTTAAAAACATTCTGTTGGTATTAACCGAATAACGCAACCCCGAGCAATAAAGCTGTGCATAGGACATAATCGAAGATACACTTGCATCTACCTCGGCAAGGTCCCAAAGCTCGCGCCCGTACAAATAAACCGAGCACAAAGGATAGCCCGCAACGCCGTCGTTGCCGATACCCAGCGAGCTTATTTCGAATGCTTGAGCAACAGTAATGTTTCCTTTGTCAATAGATGCACGTATAACACCTAAAGGAGCAACAGCAACGTCGACGGGAATATATTCGTCGCCCTCTGCTTGCTTTAAAGCATAAACGTAAGAATCACTTATAAGGTTACCAAGCTGTTGCTCTGCAAGCCCGTTACCCATAGAAGACTGTTCAGGAAAATCAAACGAAGAATATGCCAAAACCTCATCGGCACTTTCGTAACCGAAACGGTTAAGATAATCAGCTATCTTTCCCTTAAAATAATTAATTTTTTCTTCGGTTTCTTTGTCAGAAGGAATACTGTTATCGATGTTTGTTAAGGAATATGAAACGAATTCGGGCGCGCCGCTCGATAAATCAAAAATAATTTTTCCGACCTTTTCGCCGTATTCCCCGCAAGAACCTATTACTGTTTTACCTACGACAATGGGAGTCGACAATTCGGAATGAGTATGCCCGCTTATAATAACGTTTATGTCGGGAACTGCTTCGGCAAGCTTAATGTCCTCGTCTTCAACGTCATCGCCCGTCCCTGCATGAGATAAACAAATAATCATATCGGGTGAATACAAATTCTTAATTTCCGCAACCGTATTCTTTGCCGCTTCTATATAGTCTTCAAAAACAAGACCGGAAGAAGAGGAAAGCTCAACCGCATCTCTGCCGAGGAGTCCGAAAACTGCAATATTGTAATTACCCTTTTTAATAATACTGTACTCACGTATGTTCAGATTGTTTAGCTCGGCATCTGTTAATCCGCTTGCGTCGGTATCGATATTTGCACAAAGAATAGGGGGAAGAGAAGTGGTAACACCATCGTTTGCGTTGTTTATCATATTGCGAATTGCCTCGAAGCCGTAATCGAATTCGTGATTACCGAAAGCGAGAGCATCATATCCGATATGAGCGAGCATAGAATATTCCGGTGCGGCAGTTTCATAAACAGATTGGAAAAGTGTGCCCATTGAAAAATCACCCGCATCTAAAACGATAGTGTTATCGTATTCGGATTCTGTTTGATTAATAACAGATTTGATTCTTGCAAAACCGCCAACCTCGTTGCCATTTAACAAAAAAGGCTCGAGGTGAGAATGCAAATCATGTGAAAAAACAATAGCTATTTCAGAATCGCTCTTCGCAGCAGATGCGGAAGGGATGGTTATAGAAAATATTAATAATAACGATAAAAATATACTAAAGAAACGTTTCATATTTTTCTCCTTAAAAACGATATCTTATTATAACATCATTCGACATAATTTTCAAGAAGTATATCAAAAGTAAACTTAAAAATAAAAACCACAAGCAACACTCCGAACTAATTTCGCAAATCAAAAAACTATATATAGAACACTCGCGGCCAAGAAAGCACAAAATGCTGTATCGGTTCAAAAGGTTTACATAACTATGTTTACATAATTATATGACATAATCAACAATTTTGGATAATATTTCAAAAAACACTTGAAAATGTTCAACATTTGTATTATTATATTGTTTACACGACACATCGATTTGAGGGACATAATATGGCACAGTATAAAAAGCTTTTATTTATCGGCGGCGGCAATATAGCAGGAGCAGTCGCCTGCGGTCTTGTTAATAACAGCACGGTGCCTGCAGAATACATTACGGTTTTCGATATAGACCCCTCGAAGCTGACAAGGTTTGCTAATCTCGGAATTAACGTATGTTCCGAGCTCGCTTTAGCACCAACCGATTGTGACTTTATCTTCCTTGCAGTTAAACCCGCTATTGTAAAGGTCGTTATGAAGCAGCTTTCCGAAATAAGCGGTATGCTCGAAAATTCCACTGTGGTTTCGTTTGCCGCTTCGGTTTCGATCGCTCATATAACCAACTCCTGCGGAAGAGAAATACCTGTAATACGCACAATGCCCAGCACGCCTATACTGATAGGCGAAGGGGTTCTTGCAGTTTGTCATAACGAGCTGGTTCATTCCAAGAACTTTGAATTTTTCTGTAGGATGATGTCATCCGTCGCCTTCGTAACTCCAATCGATGAATCGCTTATGAATCCGATCATCGCCGTTCACGGTTCGAGTCCCGCATACGTTTATCTGTTTGTTAAATCTATGCTCGATGCCGCACAGCTCCAAGGCATATCTGCCGAAGCCGCCTTACCTTTAATTCTTAAAACGATTAAAGGCTCGGTTTCTATGATCGAAAAATCCGATAAGCCTATCGACCAGTTGATCAGCGAAGTCGCATCACCAAACGGCACTACCTTGGCTGCGCTGAACACCTTTTACGAAAACGGTTTTTCCGAAACGATAGAAAATGCGATGACCGCCTGCACCAAGCGTGCCGACGAAATTTCGTCCGAGCTGTAATTTTTATCTACTCTCCCGCATATCGATTTATCGGTGATAAAATTGGAGAGAAATAAAACAACAACCGCTTTAATTGTTTATAAAGCACCCGAAGTAGAAAAAGATTCTAAACTAAAAAAGCTATTTTTGCGTTTAAACGCTCTTTCAAACGAATATTTCAAGCGAAACAGATATCCGCTTATTGTGATCACTTTAGTGCATTTGTTTACAGCGTTTTTCGCTTCCTGCTTGTTTTTCTTTAATCCGCTTATTTTATACGGTTTGAAGACTATTTCGGACACTAAACCGCTTATATTTGTTAGCGTCATCTTCTCTGTATCAACTGCAGCTTTTGGTCTATCGCTCATAAGGAAGCTCTTTGCAATACTTAATGCAATTTTTCTTTCAACCTTTTCGGCGCTTGCTTTATCGTACGTTGTAACATTAAATCAATTTACTTTAAATTCATTTTTCGCATTTTTTGTAGTTTTGGTTTTGTCGTTTGTTTCGGTAATTTTTTCTGTTAACTGCTACGGCTTAAATATTAACGAAATTATCATATTGCCTCCAAAATCAAGAAATATAAAAATATCGTCGTATATCGCTACTTCCGCAGCATTTGTTTGCGTTCTATATTTACTTTTGCATTTACTTTTCAAATTTTTAATGATAGGATAAATTAAAATGACCGGTTGTGAAAATAATAAACTCAAAACACAACTGAATAACTATTTTATATATCTCAGGGATGTTAAAAAATCATCAGATAACACCCTGCAGGCATATAAACGCGATCTTCAAAAGTTTGTCGAATACGCCGACAATGTCGGAATCGATGATTTTTGTAACGTCGATACTGATACCGTGTCTGATTTTAAGCAGTATTTGGCAGGGAAGGGACTTTCCTCCGCTTCTATTAGCAGAACGCTTTCTTCCATGCGAAGCCTGTTCCAGTATTTAGTTGCGGAAGGTATATGCACCTCTAATCCTGCAAAATCGGTACATAACGATAAAGCCGAAAAGAAGGAAATGACGGTGCTTACCTCAAAGGAAGTAGACGCTCTTCTTGCTCAACCGGATCTTAACGACGTTAAGGGGCTTCGCGACAAGGCAATGCTTGAAATTCTTTATGCAACAGGCATTAAGGTTTCCGAGCTTATTGGTCTTTCGATAGACGATTTTAATGCACAGCTTTCCTTTATTCGTTGCGGAAACAGTGATAAAGAAAGGTTTATACCCATTTATCCCATTGCCGCAAAGGCTATAAGCATTTATTTGGAAAAATCTCGAAAGCTGTTAGTTAACGATCCTGCCGAAAAAGCTCTTTTCGTAAACATTTCGGGCGAAAGAATGACAAGACAAGGCTTTTGGAAAATTTTAAAAGCATACGCAACTGCCGCAAATATTAAAAAACAAATAACGCCGCATACACTGAGACACTCGTTTGCGGCTCACCTTTTGGAAAACGGAGCTGATATTCACGACATTCAGGTAATATTAGGACATTCCGATATAGCCTCAACTTTGCGATACGCTCAATTCCTTAAGGATAAAATGAAAAACAGTTATATTAAATTCCACCCCCGGGCGTGAGGATGTTCAATGGGAAAGCTATTCGATTTTATTTCCGGCAATAATAAAGCGGGAAAAGGTGTTACAAAAAAACAAGTTGAATTCGACAAAAAGCTCGGATTCGGATTTTTCTTCCGTCTTTTGAAGATGAGATTGGGTAAATTCTCTGCAACCAATCTTATCTTTGCGTTATGCAATATATTCTTCTTTGTTGCATTATTCGGCGTAGCAGGCATACTCGATGGTTATAAGCCATCTGCGGCTGATCCGTTATACGCACAAATCAGCGCAGCCGCTATGAACGATTCGGGACCTGCAATTTCGGCATTATATACGACATACTGCAATTCCGCGAGCGTTCGCATTGTATCAGACGCATCAAACGTATTAATGAATACAATATACATTCTTGTTCTTACGTTCGGGGTGTCCACCATTGGTATGGTATATAATATGCGCAACGTGTGCACAGGCGAGCACATCGACACTTGGCATGATTTCTTCTATGCAATTAAACGCAATTTCAAGCAGGGAATTGTTGTTGGCATAATGGATACAGTTTTGATTATCCTGCTCGTGTATAATATCATCGCGTACCGCTCCGCAGCAGATGCAAGCTTTATGTATTTAGTATTTTACTACGCGTCTATTGCGTTCGCCGCTATATATTACATGATGAGATACTACATCTATCTACAACTCGTAACCTGCGAAATGTCGATAGGGAAAATAATAAAGAACTCATTGTATCTTACAGCCTTAGGATTCAAACGTAACATCGTAGGGCTTTTGGGCGCAATACTGTTCGCAGTGTTCTTGCTGTATGCTTATATTATTCTACCGCAGTTCACAATATTGTTACTGTGCATATTTGTATTTTCATTTTTAACTTATTTGGGAGTGTACTGTTCGTATCCGATAATCAAGCGTTACGTAATTGATCCTTATTACGACGAACATCCCGATGAACGTCCCGAAGATCCTTGGTCGACTGACGAACGTGTATTCGTAGACAGAGGATAATTCAACCAAAAACCCAAAGGCGGCATTTGCCGCCTTTTTCTTTATAAACCAGCCATAGGGAAAAGTATAACAAATCCCCCTCTTCTTGTATAGCCTATTGTATAAAATGCAAATTTTATATATCATAGGGAAGCAATAAAGCACGATTTATATACCAAAAGACCTCTCTCGGCGTTTATTACTGCTGAAAAGAGGTCTTTTTATATTTTATAATAGCACTTCGCGTTCCTGCGCCAAACGATCTGCCTCATCGAATAACACAGAAACATCTTCTTCGTTTTCATCACGCGTGAATTCCGTTATCGGTAATATCCCTCCGTAATCATACATCGGTTGATCGGTCAATGACAGACAATATATTCTGTAGTTCGCGCAAAAATCACGTATCTCATCGCCGTATTTATATTTATTAAGGTCGCCTGTAAATACAATCGTATCTTCAGATATTTTGCCGGCGCATCCACCGATTAAACCGTGGCTAAATCCACGCAAGCCAATTTCGTTGCTGTCTTCAACAGTTAATACATCAAACCCGTATTTGCGCATTGTCTTTCCAATAGTATCATCGCAAGTAATTACAGCGTGCTCATTTACAATTATCGTACTACATTTTGTATAATTCTGAGGAACAAATATTCGTAATAGATTTTCGTAATCTGCATACGCCTGTATTAAATAATCGGCATTTTTGCCACAGACTAACGCATTACGCAATCTGAAATTATTAAACGGACAATCATACGGATACATATCATCGAGCTCTGTCTCGGATTCCATAAATAGCTGTAACGGCAAGCCCTTCGGTAAATATTTCGGATCATGCTCGCAAAACCACATACCGGTACGGTAATTATTGATTATTATATCCGGATGATATGCAAGCTCGCTCGATAAATTGCTCGACTTTCCCAATATGTACGGCTTAATCATCATATCACGAAGCTCGTTAAGCAAATATTCAGGCATCAAACCCGATACAAATACCCTTTTTACTCTTGATTTCGGCAAATTCGGCGTACAATACTTCTCTTTCATACTATGCACCTCATTTTATGAACAAGTTGTTAACATTCGATAAGCTTAAGCAAATCAAATACACCGCGTAAAGGGATAAATTCGACGCCGTTAGTCTTATTGAGCCCTTTAATAGAGCGATATGGGATTGCTATTTTGGTAAAACCAAGACGAATGGCTTCGTTAACTCTTTGCGCCGTGTTGGCTACCGATCTGCATTCTCCTGCAAGGCCGATTTCGCCAAAAACAATCAAATCCTCGGGTAACGGTGTGTTTTTATAGGTAGATATCATCGCCATAGCGCACGCGGCGTCACAAGCGGGCTCAATTAAACGCATACCCGCAGCAACATTAACATATACATCTTGCGTCGAAAAGCGCATACCGAGCCTTTTTTCAAGCACAGCAAGGAGCAAAGCCGTTCTATTGTAATCGATACCCGAAGACATTCTTCTCGGCGAAGGATATACCGTAGGCGTGACAAGACATTGCACCTCTGCAATAATGGGCCGTGTACCTTCAATCACACATACGGGGCAATTCCCGGGAACACCCTTGGGACGCTGAGAAAGCAGCATTTCCGAAGGCTTTTCAATTTCGGTAAGACCTTCGTCGCCCATTTCAAACACGCCTATTTCGTTCGTAGAGCCATATCTGTTTTTTTCCGCCCTTACAATACGGTATGCGTGCTGCTTGTCTCCTTCAAAGTATAGAACAGCATCTACCATATGTTCAAGTACCTTCGGGCCGGCAATCGCACCTTCTTTATTAACGTGTCCGACTAAAAGCATCGAAACGCCGTCTTCTTTTGCTTTGCCTATAAGACGAAGCGCACATTGACGCACCTGAGTGATACTACCTTGCGACGACGGATAGCTTTCGTCATACATCGTTTGAATCGAGTCGATGATTACTATTTCGGGCGATATAGTATTGATTTCGGCAATAATGTTATCTATATTGTTTTCGCTGAGAACATACACCTCATCGTGTTCAACCCCGAGTCTTCTGCAACGAATCTTTATTTGCGCCGCAGATTCTTCACCGGTAATATACAAAACTCGACCGTGATCGCCTAATTCACGGCATATCTGCAACAATAGGGTAGACTTCCCTATTCCGGGCTCGCCCGAAAGAAGAACCACAGAGCCGGCAACGATACCGCCGCCCAAAACTCTGTCAAATTCCCCAATTCCGGTACTTGTTCTTTCCTTTTCAAGAAATGAAATGTCTTTTATTTTACAAGCCTTAGGGTTTTCGGTTAACACATTGTTGTTCGCTCTCGGTCTTTTAGCTTTAGATTTTGGCGTGGTTTCTTCGATGCTTTCTCTTTCCGAAAAAGTGTTCCACTCCTGACATTGAGGGCATTTTCCGTACCACTTTGACGCAACAAAACCGCAATTTTCACAAATATACTCAGTTTTCATTTATATTCTCCGTAAATTCACTTATCCCGCAATATAAGGACAGCGACAAAGCAACCTTATAATTACTGTTCTTCAGCAATTCCGCTTCTTCATTATTGGAAATAAAGCCGCATTCAACCAAAACCGCGGGGATTTTTATATGTTCAAGCAAATATATCGTTTTGTCGCCGCATTTTATTTGGCGTTTATTATCCGTTTGCAATATCCTTGCGCTGTTTTGTATCGAATCTGCAAGCTCTGCGCTTTTTTCGTTATTTCCCGAATAAAAGGCTTGAAGCCCTTTACAATATTCGGCAGAAAACTTATTAATATGAATGCTCACAAAAATAGCATCGCTGTATTTACCAGCAATTTCTTCTCTATTGCGGAGATCGTAATATTTCTTTTTGTTTTCCTGACCTTTAGTATATAAAAGCTTATCATCCTTGCGCGTAAGCACTGTTTCATAACCACAGGAATTCAGTAATTCATCTAAAAGCGAAGCGAGCTCAAAATTAATATCTTTTTCTATCAATCCGTTTGCAGTCGCGCCGGGGTCTTCACCGCCGTGACCTGCGTCGATAATAATAAGCTGTCTATTGTCCAAAGCCTCATCGGCGGCTTTGCTGTTTCTCAAATCCTTGTAGCCCATCGAAGTAAACATAGCCGCAAAAAAGTAAAAGAGCAGAAAAACCGACATAATGAATGCTATGATATATAAACTGACTCGTGCCTCTTTATAAATGTTAAAACGCATATTAACCTCACAAAATCAATTTGTGAAATTTATATGCGAATCAACCTATTAATATTACCGATTGTCCTTGTTTTTGGGCTTTCTTTCGAGAGGACCGTCGAAGGGCGGCTTAACATTCATACCCATCATTCCGCGAAGCGTTTTGTCCTTCGAGCCGATAGCATATCCCAAAGTACCCGCAACAATCGCAGGAAGCATTGTAAGAATAACATAACCTATAACGCCTACAAACTGCTGCAAAGCATAAAGCGGAATATAGCTGCCTTGAAAGAAATAGTAAAGAAGCATAGGAATAGATGCGTTTTCGGGATTAAAAAGCTGGAACGCAATTACAATAATCGCGACAATAATCACGGGTATGTGGGCAATAAGCGAAATTTTAAGCCCCTTAAGAATATCGGTCTTGCCGCCCTCTGCGCGAACGCGTATTCCTTCCTTCACACCGAAAAAGAAGCTGTCATCGTAATGCATAAAACACATAAAGCCAACGGTAAATGCACCGCTTATAAGAGCGATAGACGAAAAACCGCTCGTATCGCCTTCGATAGAAAGCACCGCAAGCCCCACCATTATGCCGAGTATAGACATAACAAGATGAGTAAGCATGAATTTCGTTACCATACTCATATTTTCGCGAATAAATTTAATCATAAATCAACCCTTCTTCGTTTTCAAAACAACCGCCACGACAACGGCAATTCCAACTACGCCGACACCGATAATAACCCAAAGCAACATATTACTGCCACCTGCAACATCGTGCGTACTGCTTTCGCTGCTTTCGGTGCCTAAAACAGAGGGCATCGATACGTTTCCATCATTTCCCTCAACAGAATTCGAGGAAGCTTCTTCCTTTGATTCGGTAGAAGACGTGGTGTTGTTTTCGGGTACGGTAATGCTACCATCGTCGATTTCGGGTTCTGCGGGTTTGGAAAGATCGATTGCTATATTAACCGAATTACCCGAAATATGTTCTAACGATTCGGTCATTCCGTTTTTAAGAATTTCGGTACCTATATCTTTATAATTAAACGAAACGTTTGCTGTGCCGTCCTTTAAAGGTTTAAATTCAAGGTTTATACCCAATTCAGCATCGTTCTTTGCGCCTTTTCCTACAGCAATCACTACAAACACCCAACGAATTTTGCCGTTTTGTGTCTTTTCGGTAAAATCCTCTACCGTTTCATTTTCAAGAAGCTGCTCCCAATCCTTCGGGAAATAGGTTTTATAGGAAACGAGCTCAAGAGCATTCGCATCATAGGTTATATCGTATTCTATCGTTATGATACCTTCTTTTGCCTTAATATCAACAAAGTTAGCATCAACCTTTATAAGATTACTTTCCGAAATGTATTCATAATCAACCTTAAGTGTCGCATCGGCTGTCTGCGCGTTACACACAAGAGAACTGAATAGCATCATTATAGAGAAAACGATTATAAAGAAGCTTTTTTTCATTTTACATTACCCTGCTTTTTTGAACTTTTCTTAATCTTCATCAAAAGAACGACAACAACCGCAATCATTATCAAAAGGCTTGCAATTACAAAAATCAATTTACCAACAGCGAGCTTTTCGAGATTGATTTCGGTATTATAGGTTTTTGCAGATTCGTCAGAAACCGCATTTTGGCTGAATCTTGCATAAATTTCGGTGATATTTTCAGATGCAACGATAGCATCTTCAACCTTTTCGCCGCCTTCCTTTGCGGTAAACCACCCCTCAAAGGTCGAGCCTTGCTTAAAGGGGTCGCCGGGAAGGTTGATCTTATCTCCGATCTTCGCTTCATACGCAATAGCGGTTGTATCATCGGTTATAAACTTTACCTTTCCGCCGTCGGATTTGCCCAAGAAAAGATAATCGAAGGTAACTGTTTGTCCCGGTGTTGCGGTAACGATGTAAATACTCTTTACCGTCTGCTCGCCCTGAATAATATCGGAAATATCAATATAACCGTTCCAAGTACCCTGAATGTCACTCGGTGCTTTGTTTACGTACCCAAACAAGGAAGCTATTTCGCTGTTTTGCGAGAAATTAATTTCCTGTCCGATAAAGTTTACGTAAATATTCCATTTTGCGTTCTTATCGGCAGTTACTCCGAAATAAATCCTATCGTATTCGGTAACATCTATCTTCTTATTAACATTATTTGCAAGCGTTACCCAGTTAGCGTTGTTACCGTGTTCGTGAGAAATAGTAACACCGCCGTTTTCGTTTATCGATTTAACAAAATCCTTGCTACCCGAGGTTTGATAGAGCGCATTCGCATTCACGGGTAAAAGATTTAAACCGAGAGTAATAAATTCATCCTTGGGAAGCTCGTTCTTTTCATTCATACGGAAGTTTTCGCTTACGTTGCTGTAACCGCCTGAATAAATCTTTTCAGCCTCGGGATGCTTAATTTCGGTTTTCTTATCGGCCTTGTAATCTACTTCATATTCATCAAGCACGTATATTGCGGTATAAATATCCTCGTCGCCGTTTTCGATAACCGCATAAAAGGCTTCGCTGCCTTTAAGGCTAATATCGTCTTCGCCGATTGCGCCAACCTTTTCGGGGTTGTAAGCAACGTTGAAATCTATCGTTTTTATCGAACGGTTGGCAGGAATCATTTTAAGATCATATACAAAGCTATCCGAATAGGACGGATAGAAATTATACGGATCCTTGTCAAAGCTTTCCGCCATAGGAGAATACGTGGTAGAAATCAATTGTCCTGCATCGTTAAAGGTCATAATACGAACGTAACCTTCACCGTCGCAGGTACAGCCGTTCAAAACGTGCTGAGGGCCTACGCCGAGCTCCGCGAACTGATAGTCTGCAAGAATTTCAAGAACATATCTGTCGCTGTCGCCAACCTGCTTCATCTGGTCGCAAACGCCCTCGTTATGTCCGCAAAGAATCATAATAACGTTTTCGTTGGGAACGACCATTTCATCCCAGATTACCTGAGAGCGCTCGCTCGAATATTCACCCGAAGGCAAAAGATATTCGTGTGTGCAGAGAATCACGTTTCTGTCTGGATATGCCTCACATACCGAATTTACCCATGCAATAGTCTCTTCCTGAGTTTCCATATAACAACCAAGATATATGAAAACAAAATCGTACGAGCCAAGCGATACAAGGTCATAGTGGTGCATGTTGTTGTTAAGACTTCCGCCGTACCAATCAAAATCCTTATATCTGTCTTCCCCGAAATATTTCCAATAATAGGAATAGTCTGCTTCGGTATGAACGATATCGTGGTTACCGCTAACTACACCGTTAGGCACCTTTGCGTCATCAAGTATCTGCTGTGCCTTGGATGCAACCTTAAATTCTTCGTGTGCAATTTTATCACCGACATTCGTCTGGTCGATAAGGTCGCCTGTATGAACGTAATATCCTATGTTTCCGTTTTTATATTCTTCTACCGTGTAGTTTGCAATAGAATAATAGAATTTGTTAAGGTCCTCAAAGCGCGAATAATACTGTGTGTCGGAGTTCCATATCAATGTGTCGCTGCCGTTATACACGATATCGGGCATCGCATTTACACGCATCTTTTTCTTATATGAATATGTTTCGACATCTACCTTAACAGATATTTCTTCGCCGCTTTCGCCTTTTGCGATAACATCCCAACGGCTTTCCTTGTAGTTCCAAGCTTTAAGTACAATTCCGCTACCGTTTCCGGTTTCGCCGGTATAGGAAACAACCACAAAATCATCCTTAACGCCGTCGGTATTTATAACAAACGAATGATACGGCAAGGAATTACCGACAGCAGAGGTTACCAACTCATCTTTATCGTCAAACGAAACAAGCACCTCATTTTCGGAACGAAGATAATCCTGACCAACCTCACCTATCTGATTTTCAAACATACGAATATCTTTAAGCAGCGTTGCGGTATATACGTCAGCTTCACCCAAAACAGACATTTTAACCGAATTATCGCCAAAGGTTACAGAATAACGCTTATCGATAACCGAGAAATTTAATACCTTCGTAGAGGTATTGCCGCAAATATCGGTAGCGGTAACAACAGCGGTATGAGTGCCGATATCGAGTGTTTTAGGGTTAATAGTTTCACTTTTTTTGCCATCGAGATAAAGAACAGATTCGGTTTTTGTCGAATCTTCAACCGTGTATGTCACTTTATCAAGTCGCGAAATGCTTGCATTGTTGGAAACGGAAAAATTAATTACGGGAGCTTTGTTGTCAATAACATATTCTTTATCGTAAATCTTTTCTGTGCCCTTGTAATATTCAACGGTATGCTTTCCATCCGGAATTTTCGTTGTATCTACAATAAACATTCCTTCGGTTTGGGGTTTATCGAAAAGATAACCGACAGAAACGGGGACATCGGGAGTAGTGCCGCCAAGCTTTGTTTCCGAGGACCAGCCGTCGCCAACACTTATTCCGTTTTTGAAAGGCTTTTCCGTTATTTCATAGCCCGCCTGACCAACTATCGGCATATAGTAATTAATCTTTTCGGAAGCTTTAATAAAGTCATCTGCAAACGCAAACGAATCTACGGTAATGTCATCGGCGTTAACACTGCCGTAAACCGTAGTATCGCGGTATTCGCTGTTAGATGCCGAAAGAACGATTCTTATCTCGTTAGCTTCACTATTCAACGCTTTGGAGCTGAAGGTAACAGTATTTAATCCGTCAACAAGATCTGCTAAACGCTCGCCATTTAAATAAATAGCTCCGTAGGTAGATTCGTAGCCCGAAACGGTTATCAAAGCAGATAGTTCGATCTCGGAGGCGGGAGTAAATTTATTTCCGTCGATCATAATATAATCGGCATCATAAAAAATAGTAGCGCCGTTACCGGTCAAAACTTCAGGCTCTGCCGCGAAAACAGAAAACGGAAAAACCGAAAATACAAAGATTAATGTGAGAAGAAATCCTAACGTTCTTTTCATTGATCTATTCTCCTTGACTTTATTATACCTATTATATATTTTTTTATCATTATTGTCAAGCATTCTGAAGCTTTCGCTTATGAACTAAAAGAAAACAGTTGAAATTTTTCAAAAAAGTATTATAATATTTTTATAACAATTAAAGGACGGTTAATATGATAGGAAAAATAAAAAAATCACTCGCTTTAATGCTGGTGTTATTTACTGTAATTTTATCTCTAAATGCATGCGATATTCTGGGTAATATCGAATCTTCGGATGACAATAGCGTTATTAGTCAACAGCTATCGAATGATTCTGCGGAATCTTCCGAAATAAGCAATAATGATTACGAATCTTCTACTGAAAATTCCGAAGAAAGTATTGTAATTGAAGACACGGTTGTAAGCTTCCTTGCCTGCCCCGATAACATTATACACCCTTCGGTGTTTTATAACGCTATCGAGGTTGCCGCACGAAACAACGGTACGAACCCCGTCTATTCCGATCTTCATAATGCCGAATACGATTTCTCTCCTATTTACAAAAATGTCGCTTCTGTAATAAAGGAAGCTGATATTGCGTATATCAATCAAGAAACCCTTGTAGGCGGTACAAGCGGCAGTATTCACGGCTACCCCTGCTTCAATTCTCCCGATGCTATTGCCGATGAAGTAATCGAGCTTGGTTTTGACGTTGTAAACGTTGCACACAACCACATGCTCGATTCTGGCGATACAAGATATCTCGAAAATTGTAATAATTATTTCGAAAACCGCGGTCTGGATGTAATCGGGTACTATCCCACGCAGGAATCAACCGAAAATATAACGGTTATCGAAAAAGAAGGCATACGCATAGCATTTCTCGCCTACACATACAGCACAAACGGCATCAAACCGCCTTCGGGAACAAGCTTTGTAATTCCTTATTTCGACAAAGAGCTTGTACAAAAGCAGGTCGCTTGTGCAAAACAGGTTGCCGACGTAATAATCGTTTCCTGCCATTGGGGATACGAGGATACTTTCGGTATAAACAGCGAGCAAAAGGAATACTCGAAGCTTATGTGTGATTTGGGCGTCGACGTTGTTCTCGGTATGCATCCGCACGTTATTCAGCCTATGGAATGGATGACCTCCGAATCGGGCAACAAAACCTTAGTTGTTTACTCGCTCGGAAACTTTGTTTCGGGTATGGTTGCCGGTAAAAATATGCTTGCCGGTATGCTTTCACTCGATATAAGAAAAAGTGCGGAAACGGGCGAAATTACTATCGAATCGCCTTTGTTCATTCCTACCGTAACACATTACACAAAGAAAAGCAAAGTGTCTTCTAACGACACAGGCTACCGCGATTTCGAAATATGCTACCTTTCTGAATACAGCGCAGAAAAAGCATTAGAGCACGGCGTATGCGATTACGAACGCTCACACGGTCCTACACTTGTAGGTGGCAAATACTCGAAAGATACTCTTTTACAAACTTTATATAAATACATTCCGCTTGAATTCCTTCCCCAAGAATTTCAGCTCGATGAATAAAGAAGTCCTCTGCATTTAACAAATGCAGAGGACATTTTTTATAGCTTGATCAACGCTTGATTAAGCAACGCCATCTCTTCCCTTTCGGGCTCACGAAAATCCGCAAACCTAAAGGGAATATCGAGCTTGTCGTACTTAACCTGACATATCTTTTTAAATGGCAGTAGCTCAATCTTATCAACGCACTTGTGCAACCTTGCAATTTCATTTAGTCGTTGAATATTTTCCGCTCGGTCATTCAAGGTAGGGATTATTACCTGTCTTAAAGTGGTGGGTATATTGTTATCTTCCAGATACTTCAAAAATTCAAGCGGTTTTTGGTAAGAGCATCCGACGTAATCAATATAGCTTTGATTATCTGTATATTTAATATCAAGCAAGACTCTGTCGGTAACCGAAAGCAATTTTTCAACAGAAGCATTGAAAATACTTCCCGATGTGTCAAGGCAGGTGTTAATACCTTCATTGTGTGCAAGCGTAAAAATTTCCGAAGCAAAATCAGCCTGCAGCAAAGGTTCGCCGCCCGAAAGGGTTATTCCGCCCTCGCTACCAAAATACTCCTTAAAGCGCTTTGCTTTGTCAACAATTTCCGCCGCGCTGTATTCGGTGCCGCCGTTTATATCCCACGTATCCGGATTGTGACAGCAGCCGCAACGCAAATTGCAACCCTGTGTGAATACTACGAAACGTATTCCAGGACCGTCAACCGTTCCAAGGCTTTGTATAGAATGAACTTTTCCGTTCATATCAAAATCACATAGCCTCGTGGAAGGTTCTGCTTATAACCTCACGTTGCTGCTCGCGCGAAAGCTTGCTGAAGTTTACAGCATATCCGGAAACGCGAATAGTAAGGTTGGGATAAGCTTCGGGGTTTTCATAAGCCTTCATGAGAGTTTCTCTGTTCATCACATTTATATTAATATGATGCGCCTTTTTTGCAAAATATCCGTCGAGTATTGCAACGAGATTTGAAATTCGCTCATCCTCACTACGGCCAAGAGCTTCAGGTGTAACCGAGAAGGTGTTAGAAATACCATCGCGGCAATCATTATAGTCGATTTTTGCAACAGAGTTAAGCGATGCAAGCGCACCGTTTTCTTCGCGATTGTGCATCGGGTTTGCACCGGGCGCAAAGGGTGCAGAAGCTTTTCTTCCGTCGGGGGTTGCGCCGGTATTCTTGCCATAGGTAACGTTCGAGGTTATGGTAAGCACCGAGAGGGTATGTTCGGCATTTCTGTAAGTAGGAGTTTTGCGAAGCTCGGTAATAACCTTGTGCGCCATTTCTTTTGCTATAAGGTCTACTCTGTCGTCATCGTTGCCATATTTAGGGAATTCACCGACAGTATCAAAATCGGTTATAAAGCCGTTGGAATCCTTAATAGGATGAACGTTTGCAAACTTAATCGCGCTCAACGAATCCGCAACGACCGAAAGTCCTGCAATACCAAACGCCATAAATCTGTGAACGCTGGTATCGTGAAGAGCCATTTGGGTTTTTTCGTATGCGTATTTATCGTGCATATAGTGAATAACGTTCATCGTATTCACGTAAAGCTTGCTGAGCCACGCAACGTAAATATCAAAGCGCTCCATTACCTCGTCATAATCGAGCTTATCGTTGTTCATAACCGACATCTGTGGACCGATATGCATACCGCTCGTGGTGTCGTAACCGCCGTTAATAGCAATAAGAAGAAGCTTTGCAAGATTACATCTCGCACCGAAGAACTGCATTTGCTTACCAATCTTCATCGCCGACACACAGCACGCAATAGCGTAATCGTCGCCGTAGATCGGGCGCATAATATCGTCATTTTCATACTGAATAGAATCGGTATCCGCAGAAACCTTCGCGCAGAAACGCTTAAAAGGCGTAGGAAGCGAGTTTGACCACAATATAGTAAGATTGGGTTCAGGCGAAGAACCGAGCGTATAGAGCGTGTTAAGCATACGGTAGCTCGATTTCGTAACAAGCGTCCTTCCGTCCTCGCCCATACCGCCGACAGCTTCGGTTATCCACATGGGGTCTCCGCCAAAGAGCTCGTTGTATTCGGGTGTGCGAAGATGTCTTGCAAGACGAAGCTTAATAACAAAATCGTCCATAAGCTCCTGAGCGCCTTCTTCGTCAAGAATACCGTTAGCCATATCGCGTTCGATGTATATATCAAAGAAGGTGCTAACTCTGCCGAGCGACATCGCCGCGCCGTTTTGTTCCTTAATTGCGGCAAGATATGCAAAATAGGTCCATTGTATCGCTTCACGCGCGTTAGAAGCAGGCTGGCTAATATCATAGCCATACATAGCCGCCATTTCCTTCATGTAACCTAAAAATGCAATCTGCTGATAAAGCTCTTCATCAAGACGAATAGTGTCGGTATTAAAAGGAGAATTCGAAAGCTCGTTCTTATCCTTCTTCTTTGCGGCAATAAGTCTGTCAACGCCGTATAAAGCAACACGACGGTAATCGCCGATAATTCTTCCTCTGCCGTAAGCGTCCGGAAGACCGGTAATTACGTGCGATTTTCTTGCCGCGCGCATTTCATCGGTATAAGCGCGGAAAACGCCGTCATTATGAGTGGTACGGTAGCGGAATTCCTCCTGTACCTTACCGTCTAATTTATAACCGTATGCTTCGCACGCCTGCATCGCCATTCTCATACCGCCAAAGGGGTTAACACCTCTTTTTAGCGGACGGTTGGTCTGCAAGCCTACTATAATTTCGTTATCCTTATCAACATATCCGGGCGAATAGCTGGTAAGAGAAGATGCGGTAGAGGTATCTATATCAAGCACACCACCGTATTGACGCTCGAGCTGAAAAAGCGAATTAACCTTTTTCATAAGGCTGTTAGTGCGTTCGGTAGCGCCCGAGAGAAAATCGTAACCTTCATTATATTCCTTATAGTTCTTTTGAATAAAATCGCGGACATTAATTTCGTTTTGCCAATCTCCGCCGACAAATCCGTTCCAATTCAAATGTTCCATAAAAAATTCCTCCAATTAAACAAAAATAGGCAAATCAGCTTTTTACACCGATTTGCCCAGACGGTCGACATATATACCTTTACACTTCCTTGCAGTGCTCTGCAAAATCCGTCAGTTATGTAAAAGCTCATTTTTATTATACAATATATTGTGCATTTGTCAATACAGTTTATGACGAATTTACAATATCTGTTTTGGCAAATCTGTTGCATTTTGCACATCGAAGAGAAAACCGGCAAAATTCATCAATGCTTGTCGTCCTCGAACTTCGGATGTACCTTGTAAAAATCAAGCACAGGAAGTAAAACAAGCGCCGTAAGGCCTGCGGTAAAGCCGCCATTATACAAAACAAATCCTCCGTGCATCGCAGAGGTGGACGTGCATATAACAGCGCTCAAAAATCCTGCAAGAATACCCACACGTTTTCCATATTTGCCGCTGAACGAGCAAAGACCGGTTGCAAATGCAAGTCCGTTAATATATCCCTGCGTCGAAAGGGTCCACGGAATATCGCGATGAAGTATTGCACAAACAACACATACTACAACCGAAAGCAAAACGTAGCCAAAAGCAATAGGCGCAACCGTTCTGGGCTGTTGCCCGTCCGCAGAAAACGTTAACGCCGCGAAAACAACACCGACAGTAGGTCCGGTAAAACCAACGCCCGAGGGTAAAAAAGGAAATATATCGGGCAAATAAAAGACCAAATTCAAATACGCAAGAATACAAAAACCGTATATACCAAAGTTAATAAGACACACGGGCATACCGAACTTGTCCAGAAAATCCACGCCATAACTTACGCTCTTATACAGCTCCTTATATCCGCGGAAGCTGTAATTGTTCAAAACGTAACCGATTATAATTGCCGATACGAACAAAACCGCAAAGAAAACGTTCATAAAGGAATGATAACCAAGCTTCAACGAATAATATTCGGGATTATCAATAATAAGAGCGTCGGGCGCTTCAAGACCGAGGGTAGGATACATAAAAGAATATACAAAAATACCCATTATGCCTATCGCAAGACCTGCCTTGAACATATTGAATCCGCGATGCATTTTCGTCGTTCCTGGTAAAAGCGCGGGTACAACAAAGCCCGAAGCAACACCAAATATCACAGCGAAAACAACACCTATCGCAGAAACCTTCGGTTCGCCGAGCACAAATTCTTCTCTCAAAGTGTATCGAAATACAAAATCGCTTATAAACGGACCGAGCGCAGTCGAAAACAGAGCAACGTGAACATATTCCTTAAATGACTTTTTTCTTATAACACAAAACAACCACACGCCGATAAGTGTGGGCCACATATTCAGAAAATTCAAGCCGTAAAAGCAATGCGCTACCACAAGCATATAGCCCGCAAAGGTCGTTGCTTTTGATTTGATTTTGCTGGCGAAAATTATTAAATTTGAAATCAAACCGCATATCGCCGCATTGAAAAAAGTACTGCCAAGTCCGCCCAATGCGAAATAGTCGGTAACAAGCTTCGACGGAGAGGTTAAAATGCGGAACAGATTATTCCAAAAATCGTTTTCGTTTGTATAATTAACCGCAATGGGCACCGCCGCAAAAAACAAAAAGGTCAAAAATAACGTGTACGCGCTTATTATTTTATGCGCATGCTTTGCATGATGCTCTTCCGCGTCGTATGCAGATATATGGGGTGTATGATTATTCGTCAAAAACATATATTTATCCCATTAATATTTTATAAATGAATATTATCATACAATATAACCGTTGACAATGTTATTTTCTCATATATTTTTTAAAAATATATTTATTTTGTTACAACAATAAGAACAAATAAAATTCACCCAACGGGTGATTGCATACCAAGTCTTTCGGTTCAAATAAAATAAGACAGTCCAGAGACTGTCTTATTTTTGGCCCGCCCTAAGGGATTTGAACCCCCGACCTACGGAATCGGAATCCGTTGCTCTATCCAGCTGAGCTAAGAGCGGTTTTATTTTATTTTCGAAAAAACTAAATACAACAGCCAAAAAACAAATGAAACAATCGAGAAAATAACAAAGAAAATTACCGTTGCAAAGCCATCTGCAATAGTAGCTCCGTTAATTAACGTAGTTATTATCTCGAAAAATAAAATACCTAAAAGCGCAGGCAAAAAGCAAACCAAGAAATCAAAAAGTATATACTTCCCTATTTTCGCCACACGGTATTTCTTTATCGAAATTAACGAAGGCCAAAACGGCAGAGTATAAAGACAACCGATAGGCAAAACCGATACGATTACATATAGAAAAGCATCGTCTATTCGTATGGTCATCGAAAATAACGCATAGAGCGGCGCAAGCATAACGCAGAACGCCGCCTTATATATCAATGCAGTTTTAGAATAGAGTTTATCCATTGTTTTCGTTTTGCCTTATCGTCGAACGCTTAATCTTGCCGCTTATCGTTTTGGGAAGCTCATCCACAAATTCAACTATACGAGGATACTTATAAGGAGCAGTAACCTTTTTTACGTGATTTTGAATTTCTTTTTTCAATTCATCGCTTGCGGTAAAGCCTTTTGCGAGCACGATAGTTGCTTTTACCACCTGACCTCTAACAGGATCGGGTGCGGCGGTAACCGCGCATTCAAGCACTGAGGGATGTGTCATAAGCGCACTTTCAACTTCGAACGGACCGATTCTGTAACCGGAGCACTTAATAACGTCGTCGTTTCTGCCGACAAACCAATAATAGCCTTCAGCATCGCGCCATGCGGTATCGCCCGTGTTATAACAATCGTTTCTGAAAGCGCGTGCATTCGCTGCATCGTCCTCCTGATAGCCTTGGAATAAGCCTGCAGGATAATGCTTCGAAAGATTTTTAACTACGATAGAGCCGACAATACCGTCTTCGCAGGAATTGCCGTTTTCGTCAACAATGTCTATATCAAAATCAGGGGAAGGCTTTCCGGTAGAGCCGGGCTTTATCGGAACACCGTCGTAATTAGCAAGAATTACGGGGGTTTCTGTCTGACCGAAGCCTTCGGTCAGTGTCAATCCGGTAAGCTCCTTAAATTTATTAAACACCTCGGGGTTAAGAGGCTCGCCTGCGATACAACAATGCTTTATAGAAGAAAAATCGTATTTGCTTATGTCTTCCTTTATTAAGAAACGAAAAATGGTGGGAGGCGCACAGAAGGTAGTAAGCTTTATTTCTTGAATAAGCTCAAGCGTGTTCTTTGCGTTAAACTTCTCGTTATCGTATGCAACGATTACGGCGCCGCATATCCATTGACCGTATATCTTGCCCCACGCAAACTTTGCCCAACCCGAATCAGACATAGTAAGATGAAGCTTGCCTTCCTCGGTATGTTGCCAATATTTTGCGGTAAGAATATGTCCGATAGGATATGCAAAATTGTGCAATATCATCTTGGGCATACCCGTAGTACCCGAGGAAAAATACAAAAGCATCGGATCCTTAACATCGTTTTCGACTCTTTGTAATTCGTCGCTGTAAGAAACATATTCGTTTCTGAAATCGATATAGCCTTCGGGTATATTTTCGCCGACAACTGCTATATTTTTCAGCGGTTCACAATCATTTTTAGATTCCGAAATTGCCTTAATAATATGCTCGTCATCGACAGCAACTATCATTTTAACCTTTGCGGCGTTACAGCGATATACGATATCCTTCGTAGTAAGCTGATATGTAGCGGGAATGCAGACCGCGCCTATTTTACATAAAGCCAGAATACATATCCACGCCTCGGCGCGTTGCTTTAACATAAGCATTACTTTATCGCCCTTGGAAACGCCGTGCGCTTTAAAGAAATTTGCCGCTTTATTCGAAAGCAATTTTAAATCGTTAAAGGTATAAAGCTTACGTGCACCGTCGTCGTTGCAATATAACAAAGCCGGCTTTTCGGAATCCTGCTTCGCCCAATCGTCAACAACGTCGTATGCAAAGTTAAAGCCTTCGGGAACATTTACCTTATAATTTGCTTTAAAATCCTCGTAAGAATCAAATTCGATTCTCGACAGAAATTTTTCTAACATAACAGAGTACCTGATTATTTCTCAAGAATACGGATGGACTTTATTGTTTGGTCTTGCAAGGGTTTATCGTTAAAATTAGTGCGTACGGAAGCGATTTCGTCAATTACTTCGAAACCTTCTGTCACCTTACCGAATGCCGCATACTGACCGTCAAGGAAGGTAGCATCTGCGTGGCAGATAAAGAACTGACTTCCCGCGCTATCATAACTTTGGGAACGAGCCATCGAAATAACGCCTCTTTTATGAGAAATGTTATTCTTAACACCGTTAGCCGCAAACTCACCTTTTATGCAATAGCCGGGTCCGCCGATTCCTATACCCTGCGGATCGCCACCCTGAATCATAAAGCCAGCGATTACACGGTGGAAAATCAATCCGTCGTAAAAATTCTTTTCTGCAAGCTCCACAAAATTTTCAACGGTGATGGGCGCAGTTGTATGATCAAGCTCCAGCTTCATCACCCCACCATTTTCCATAACGATCTCTGCCAAAACAATATCCTTCATTTATAAATGTCCTCCGACTTGTTATTTATTGCAAAAAAGCCGAACACGTTACAGTGTTCGGCTTTTGGTGATCCATCGGAGAATCGAACTCCGGACACCATGATTAAAAGTCATGTGCTCTACCGGCTGAGCTAATGGATCGTCTGCAACCGCAGAATAGAATACCACAAACAAATACGTAATGTCAATAGCAAAATCAAAAAAATATTCCTAAATATGACCTTAAACTTTGTTTATATTCGCAATAAATACTAAAGAGGGCGTTTTGCCCTCTTTATATTTAATAAAATCTGAAGTTAGCAATAACTTTTCCGAGTACGGTTACTTCCCTTGCGAAAATCGGCTCCATCATACTGTTAGCGGGCTGAAGCCTTATCCTGCCGTTATCGCGGTAAAACTTTTTAACCGTCGCCTCATCCTCGATCATCGCAACGACAATTTCGCCGTCATCGGCATAGCGCTTGCTTTCAACCACAACAATATCACCGTCAAGAATGCCCGCTTCGATCATACTTTCGCCCATAACGCGAAGTGCAAACAAGTTGGCTTTTCCGCGCGCCATTGTTGCGGGAAAATCAACGTATCCGTCGTAATTTTCGACAGCCAATATCGGTTGACCTGCCGTAACTCGACCGAGAATCGGCACGCGTTTCATCTTGCTGCTTTCGGTTGTAGAACCGCTTTCGATGCAAAGTGCACGGCTTTTACCCGAAGATTTGCGGATATAGCCCTTGGCTTCGAGCTTGCGAAGATATTCGTGAACCGAAGAAGTCGATTTAATACCGACTTCGGCGCATATATCGCGTACAGAAGGAGCGAAACCATTCTTTTCAAGACACTCGCTTATATACTCGTAGACTTCTCTTTCTTTTTGAGTAAGATCGTTCATATTCATTACTCCTTATTTTCGTCGCCGTTTTGAACAGCATAGCAAAACAGTTCTCTCGCTCTTGCTTGATTACCCGAAAGATAGAAATATCCGAAAAGACATTCAAGTCCTGTCGCGCGGCGGTATTCAACCGCATCTGCGCTTTTTGAGTGATGAGTATTTCTTGCGTTTCTTCCCGTTTTATAAAACCAAAGCTCTGTTTCATTAAGCAACGGGAGCATTATTCCTATTATCTTGCTTTGCGAAACCGCTGTGATTATCGATTTTATCGTCTCATTTAACTTCGAAACAACACAATCTCCGTCGGAAATAACGTATTCGCGAGCAAGCGTTTCGTAATAAGAATCGCCAAGATACGCAAGCACAAGGGGACTGTAATTGCGCTTAATAAACTCTACGCTCTTTTCCATTTAACACCTTGGCGTGTATCTTCAAGTATAATTCCCTTTTCGAGAAGCTCGTTTCTAATAGCATCTGCCTCTGCAAAATTCTTGGCTTTCTTTGCCGCGGTACGCTTTTCAATCATTTCTTCGATATACGCAACATCCTCGTCTTCTTTTTCCAACCCGAATCCGAGAAGCTCGCAAAGCGGAATGTAAATTTCATTAACCGCGTCAATATATTCCTTAGATGCGCCAGCGGAAATAACGGTATTAATATCTCTCGTCATTTCGAAGATAAAGCCAATGGCGTCCGCTGTATTCAAATCGTCATCCATAGCTTCGATAAAGCTTTGCTTCTTTTCGCCGAGAAGCTTAACACTCTGCTGTTCGCGTTCCGAAAGCTCGCCCGTTGCATTCTTGCTTGCAAAATCGATATTTACAAGGCAGTTATTAAGACGCTCTACCGCCGCAGATGCCTGCAAAAGAATATCGTCGCTGTAATTAATCGGGCTTCTGTAATGAGAAGAAAGCAGGAAGAATCTTACAGCCTTGTAGCCGTATTTGCCCGCCGCATCTCGCACGAGGAAGAAGTTCCCCGCAGACTTACTCATTTTCTTATTATCAACGTTAATGTGACCGTTATGAAGCCAGAATCTTGCAAGCGCACAACCGGTCGCACATTCGCTTTGCGCGATTTCATTTTCATGGTGCGGGAAAATAAGGTCAACACCGCCGCCGTGTATATCGATTTCGGTGCCGAGATATTTATTTACCATCGCCGAGCATTCGATATGCCAACCGGGACGGCCCTCACCCCAAGGAGATTGCCACGAAATTTCTCCTTCTTCCTTCTTGCCCTTCCATAAAGCAAAGTCAAAAGGATGCTTTTTTATTTCGTTAACGTCTATTCTGGCGCCCGCTTCAAGCTCATCCATATTGTGATGAGAAAGCTTGCCGTATTCGGGATTGCTTTGAGAATCAAAATAAACGTCATTACCCGAAACGTATGCGTGACCTTTTTCGATAAGCATAGATACAATTTCTATTATTTTGTCTATGTTCTCGGTTGCTCTGGGATGAATTGTCGCGTCTTTAACGCCCAAACCGCGCGCGTCGGTAAAATATTCGTTAATATATTTTTCTGCGATTTGCGGAACGGTAGTGCCGTTTTCTTTAGCGGCACGTATAAGCTTGTCGTCAACATCGGTAAAATTTTGCACGAACGTAACTTTATTACCGCGATATTCAAGATACCTTCTGAGCATATCGAAAACAACGAAGCAACGTGCGTTACCAATATGGAAATAGTTATAAACGGTAGGACCGCAAACGTACATTTTGACATGGCCGTCACGTACCGCAAACTCTTCCTTTTGTCTGGTCAAAGTATTGAAAAGCTTCATAAAAACCCCTTATTTATTCGTATCGATAAATTTCCAATATGATTTAATATAGCTTACTCCCGATACGATCGTGAAGAAAAGCATAGCAACGGTAGATACAGCGGTGATCCATCCGCAACAAAAAGGAAAAATCACCGGCTCCAGCATAACCGCACTTACTGATATAATTTGAGTTACCGTTTTAATTTTACCAAGACTGCTCGCGGCAATAACCGCACCGCTCGATTTAACTACCACAAGCCTCATCGAAGTTACGGCAAGCTCACGAAAAACAACTATTATCGCAGTCCAGAAGAAAAGATGAGATATTATTTCCGTAGATACAGTTGTTGTAAATCCAACTGCAGCGTAATCGAAAATATAGTCCGAAAAGCAAATCGCAAACATTGCGCCGAGAATTAAAAATTTATCAGCCAACGGGTCCATAAATTTACCGAAATCGGTAATCAAATTGCGAGAACGCGCAAGGTGACCGTCAAGAAAATCGGTAAAAGATGCACCGATAAAAAGCACAGCGGCAATAATACGGCTTATATTCGGATTGTCAAACACGTTATACGCGAGAAAAAACACAAAAAACGGTATGACTATTATTCTTCCTAAAGTAAGTTTGTTGGGAAGATTCATTACAATTCCTCCAATTTAGCAAAGCTTACCGAATAAATCGTAGTCAAGAACCTCGGTAATCGAAACGCTAACGAATTCGCCTTCTTTAATACGCTTCGGTGCAGTAAAATACACCTTTCCGTCTATATCGGGTGCATCGGCATAAGATCTGCCGAAGAAGCATTCCGAAACAGGGTCGTAGCCTTCGCATATCACCTTAACCGTAGTGTTTACAAATCTTGCGTTGAAATCGTTATGAATGCGATTTTGATCACTCATTATTGCTTCACAACGCTTTTTCTTCGTGTTTGCGCTTACCTGTTTAGGCATATCGTATGCGGGCGTTCCTTCCTCGCGTGAGTATTCGAACGCGCCCAAGCGTTCAAACTTGGTTTCTTTAAGAAAGCTCCTTAATTCGTTAAACTGTTTTTCGGTTTCTCCGGGAAATCCTACTATAACAGTACTGCGAAGAACGATATCGGGTACCTCTCTGCGGAGCTTTTCAATAACTGTTTTTATACTTTCCGAGGTATCACGACGATTCATACGCTTAAGTATATCGTCATTTATATGCTGAATAGGCATATCGATATATTTAACGAGCTTATCGTTATTTTTGAATTCTTCAATAAGACCGTCGGTTATTCTGTCGGGATAGCAGTACAATATTCTTATCCACTCGATTCCTTCTATTTCGGAAAGCGCGGAAATCAAGCTGTCGAGCGCATAAGTGCCGTAAAGATCCTCGCCGTAGCGCGTAGTATCCTGCGCGACAAGGCAAATTTCCTTTATCCCCATAGAGGCAAGATTTTCAACCTCATCAATAATGTCGGTCATCTTGCGGCTTCTAAACTTACCGCGTATATCGGGAATAACGCAATAGGTACATCTGTTATCACAGCCTTCGGCAATTTGAACATAGGCGAAATATTCAGGCGTGGTTATAACGCGTTCACCGCCGAGAGGCGTTTCATCGACGTTCTTAAAGCTCGAGTAGCTACCACCCTTGTATGCAATTTCTACAGCTTCGCAGATTTCGTCGATAGAGCCAGTGCCGAGAATACAGTTTACCTCAGGAAGCTCTTTAAGGAATTCCTCCTTATATCTCTGCGGCAGGCATCCTGTTACAACAATACCCTTAAGATCACGATTCTTTTTAAGCCAAGCTATATCAAGAATGTTATCGATAGCTTCGTTCTTTGCACTTTCAATAAAGGCACAGGTATTAACGACAACAACGTCCGCATCGATATCCTCAGCGACGATTTCCATACCGTGTTCAACCAACGAAGCAAGCATCACTTCGGTATTAATAAGATTCTTGGGACAGCCCAAAGAAACAAAACCAACTTTAATAGACATAGGGGTTATTACTCACTTTCGAATTTTCTTAATACGTCGACGACATCCGATCCGTTAAAGCCGGCACGCAACGCTCCGGCATAAACCTTTTGACGATATTTGATATCCGACAAACGCGAAACATCGTACTTCTTTTTAATAAATTCCTCGATACGCTCTGTTTGATCTTCGTCTTTATACTTTTCGAGTGCGTTATCGATATCCTCGCGCGAGATGCCGCGACGGTAAAGCTCGTTTCTAATCTTGCCGAGCCCCATATTTTTGAAGCAATAAAAGGTTTCGGCATAACGTTCGGCAAGCTTTCCATCGTTAACGTATCCGCGTTCCACGAAAAGCTCCGCAACGTCGGCAGAAAGCTCCTTTGGGAATTTTCTGCATAATTTATCGCGTAGCTGCTTTTCGGAAAGATCGCCGTAAGATAAATATTCAAACGCCTTCTTGATACAAGCAAGTCGTTCGACCGCAATTTCCAACAGTTCAACCGTTTCCTCTTCGACCTGCGCCCCCTCTTCAAGTGAGAGGGTTTCGAGATCGTGAACGGTTATTCGGTAGCTTTCTCCATCGCAGATTACAACAGCTTCGTTGCTGTTACAATCGCGATATATTCTTTGTATAACAAGCATTATTCAACGTCAAAGATATCTTCGGCGCTTATTGCTTCGGGAATTTCGGAGCCGTTATTGGTGTAGTACGCTAAAATCTTTTCCGAAAGCTCTGCCGCAAGCGCTTCATCCTCTTCGAGAAGCATTCTTACCTTGTCCTTGCCCTGACCAAGCTTTTCGCCGTTATAGGAAAGCCACGAGCCGCTCTTATCAATTACACCGCAATTAATACCAAGCTCAATAATTTCGCTTTCCTTCGAAATACCTTTGCCGTAAATTATATCGAACTCAGCGGTTTTGAAAGGAGGCGCGACCTTATTTTTAACAACCTTGCATTTTACGTGGTTACCTATGATTTCACTACCGTTCTTGAGCTGTTCAGACTTACGCACGTCAAGACGTACCGAAGCGTAGAATTTAAGCGCACGACCGCCCGTCGTGGTTTCGGGGTTACCGTAAACAACACCAACCTTTTCGCGAAGCTGGTTAATGAAAATAACTATACAGCTCGATTTTGCAATCGCGCCCGAAAGCTTTCTGAGCGCCTGCGACATAAGTCTAGCGTGAAGGCCTACGTGGGAATCACCCATATCGCCGTCTATTTCGTTTTTGGGAACGAGCGCGGCAACAGAGTCTACAACGACAACTTCGATTGCACCCGAACGAACGAGAGCTTCGGTAATTTCAAGCGCCTGTTCACCATAGTCAGGCTGAGAAACGAGCAAGGAATCGGTATCGACACCCAAGGCTCTTGCGTAAACAGGATCGAGCGCGTGCTCTGCATCGATAAATGCGGCTTCTCCGCCCTGCTTCTGTACTTCGGCTATTATATGAAGCGCAAGTGTGGTTTTACCCGAGGATTCGGGACCGTATATTTCAATTATTCTGCCCTTAGGAACACCGCCGATGCCGAGTGCAACGTCAAGAGAAAGCGAGCCTGTGGGTACGCTTTTTACTTCCATTCCGGCATTTTCGCCAAGACGCATTATAGAGCCTTTTCCGCATTGTTTTTCAATCTGCGCAAGTGCGGTTTCAAGAGCAATTTTTTTACTGTCGTTTTTACTATCCTTTACAGCCATTATATTTGCCTCCGTTCGAACTTTTGTTCTATATATAATAACACAACGTATCTTAATTGTCAATTATATATTTACGAAACGTCCATTATTTTGCAAGTTTAGACATTTCTTAAGCAAAAACATCAAAATAATTATCTGCTTTTGTTTATTTAGTCAATATACAAAACAATAAATATTGGTTAAAATATGAATGAACTTTAAAATCACTGTTTTTTCAAAAGGAGTGTAATCATGGCTCAAAACCAACATCACGGAAAAATGGGACTTATTGTCCTCAAAAGTTGCAAACAGCTCGGCAGCGAAGTCGACCAGTTTATCCGTCAGCTAAGAAACGAAGATGATAACGAAAGCTACATCATCCCTATCGAGGAAGTTCGCTTCAGCAACGGCGAAGGCAAGGTCAAGATTAAAGACTCTGTCAGAGGCAGAGACGTATATATCCTTTGCGATATCGGCAATTACAGCTGCACCTATAATCTTTTCGGCTACGAAAACCATATGAGCCCTGATGACCATTTCCGCGACATAAAGCGCGTTCTTTCTGCTATCGGCGGTAAAGCAAGCCGCGTTACCGTACTTATGCCCCTGCTCTACTCTTCGCGTCAGCACAAAAGAAAGGGCAGAGAATCGCTCGACTGCGCACAGTCGCTTGAAGAGCTTCAAAATCTCGGCGTAGACTGCATCCTTACCTTCGATGCACACGATTCTACAATTTATAACGCTATCCCCGGTACATCTTTCGAAAATATTTATCCCACCTACTCGATGCTCAAGCGCTTTATTCAGAACGAAGGCGACGACATATTTAAGGATAATATGACTGTTATCAGCCCCGATACCGGCGCTATGGACAGAGCAATCTATTACGCAAACGTTCTCGGACTCGACGTTGGTATGTTCTATAAAAGACGCGACCATTCGAGAATAGTCGACGGCAAAAACCCGATCGTTCAGCACGAATACATCGGCGGACCTCTTGAAGGAAAGCGCGTACTTATTATTGACGATATGATAGCTTCCGGCGAATCGGTTATCGACGTTATCAACGAAATTCAGAAGCAGAACGTCAGCGACGTTTACGCTGCTGTTTCCTTTGCATTCTTCACAAGCGGCCTCGAAAAGTTCGACAAGCTTTACGAAGAAGGCAAGCTCAAAAAGCTCTATTCGACCAACCTTACCTATGCGCCTGAAGAGCTTCTTAAACGTCCTTGGTTTGTTCAGGTCGATATGTCCAAATTCATTGCGAAGATCCTTTGCACTCTCAACAACGACGAATCCATCTCTCCCCTGCTTGACAGCGCGGCAAGAATCCGCCGTTTGTTGAAGAGACACAATCAGCAAAAAGATTCCGAATAATTAATTGCAAAAAGTTGTTGACAAAACGGCTTTTATGTGATAAATTAGATTAGTATGAAAACTTTTAGTTTTCTCCTTACTCCGTCCACGAGTCGGAGTCAATGTCCAGAAGGAGGTGTAGAATGATGAACAAGTACGAAACAATTTTCGTTGTCAACAATACTCTTGGCGAAGAATCTGTCAAGGCTATCGTTGAAAAGTTCACCACACTCATTGCATCGAACGCAGAAGTCGAATCGATCAATGAATGGGGTAACAGAAAATTAGCGTACCCCATCGAAGACCTGACCGAAGGTTATTATGTTCTCGTTAAATTCGCATCCGCTCCCGAATTCCCGAGCGAGCTTAGCAGAATTTACAACATTACCGACGGCATTCTTCGTTCGCTCATCGTCAACTGCGAGCAGTGACGAATTCATCCGCTGAAAAGTGAGGAAATACTATGGCATTTAACAGAGTAATTCTTGTAGGTAACCTCGTTGCCGACCCTGAATTGAAGACTACCCCCAACGGAACTTCCGTAACACGTTTCCGTATTGCGGTAAACAGAAACTTCACCCGCGCAGGTGAACAGCCCAAGACCGATTTCTTCGATATCGTTGCGTGGAGACAGACCGCTGAATTTATTGCGCGCTTCTTCACCAAGGGAAGACCCATTCTCGTTTCGGGCACTCTGCAAAACAACAACTGGACAGACAACAATAATGTTAAGCATTATTCTGTCGAAATTGTTGCAGATGAAGTTACCTTTGTTGATCGCAAGGGCGACGGAATTCCCGGTCAGCCTTCTGCTTCCAATGCCGCACCCACTTACAGCACACCTACGGCAGATTCCGGCTTTGAAGATCTTTCAGCCGATGACGAACTGCCCTTCTAAATATTAATCAAGGAGGAACATCATGGAAAACGAACAGGTTGTTGTTACCGAAGAAACTGTTGCACCCGCAGCTGAACAGAACGAAGCGAGAGAAAACAGAGAACCCCGCGAACAGCGCGACGGCGCAAGAGCACCCTTCCGTAACAAGAGAAGAAAGAAAGTATGTGCATACTGCGCAGATAAGATCGATTATATCGACTATAAGGATACTCGCCGTCTTACCAAGAATCTTTCCGAACGCTACAAGATTCTTCCCCGCAGAGTTACCGGCACTTGTGCACGTCACCAGAGACAGCTCACCATCGCTGTTAAGAGAGCAAGACATCTCGCTCTTATTCCCTATATCACCGACTAACAAGTCAATTTATGCGGGCGACCGAAAGGTCACCCGCATTTTTTTGAGGTGTGTATGTTTGAAAAAATCAACGATATATTCAAAGCCGAGGGCATCGATCGCATCGGCACGATACCCATTTCGGATTGCGAAATAATTAACGAAAGAATTCTTCCCAATAATGCGAAAAGCGTTATAATTTTCATTATCCCCTATCGTACAGTAAAAACCGTTGCAATCGATGGTTTTTCGGAATATGCCCGTATTTACGATTATCATAAATTCTCTTCCGAGCTATATGGGAAAATCATCAATACATTAACATCGGCGACCGGTTATAATTTTTACGGATTTTGCGACCATTCACCCATAAACGAAAAGCTTGCAGCCGCAAAATGTGGACTTGGGGTAATAGGCAGAAATTCCTTGCTTATAGATAAACGCTACGGAAGCTTCGTTTTTATAGGTTCGTTGCTAACAGATGCACTATTCGACAACAAAACTGTTCCGATAGAGCATTGTATAAATTGCAGAAAATGTCTTGAAGCCTGCCCAAATTCCGCTATTATTGAACAAGGCATCAACAGATACGCATGCCTTTCCGCAATTTCTCAAAAGAAGAACAAAACACAGGACGAAAAAGAATTACTGAAAAAGCATAATATAGTATGGGGTTGTGATATCTGTCAACTCGCCTGCCCTTATAACGAAAAAGCCGAGCTATCCTCGATTGACCACTTCAAAAACACAAGAATCGACTTTATAAATAGAAGCTTTATTGAATCGCTGTCGGACTCTGCATTCGAAAAGTATGCGTTTTCTTATAAAGGAAAAAAAATCGTTTTGGATAATATAGATTTTATATAACACTCTCGCTTGACTATATCGTTAATTAATGTTATAATTATCTTAACCATTAAATTTGGAGTTAGCTATGACAGTAAACGAACAAATCAAACAAATAGCACAAAGAATCAAATATCTCCGCGATGCTTTAGATATGACCGAAGATGAAGTTGCAAACGCAATCAGCATTTCCCTCGAAGACTACGTTGCATACGAAAACGGCGAAAAGGATATACCCATAAGCGTTATTTACTCCGTTGCGGCGGCTCTAGGTGTTGATCCCACCGAGCTCATACTCGGCGAAGCTCCGAGAATGGAAGAATACTGCATCACCCGCAAGAATCAGGGCGTTATGATCGAACGCTACAAGGGTTATTCCTTCGAAGCGCTTGCTCATAACTTCATCGGACGCGATAAAGAGCCCATGATCGTTACACTTACCGCTTCCGACAAGCGTGCCGCACTCGTTTCGCACTCGGGTCAGGAATTCAACTACGTTCTCGAAGGCAAGATCGGCGTTACTATCGGCACAAGAACGTTTGAGCTTTCGGAAGGCGATTCGGTGTATTTTAACCCCGAGATTCCTCACGGACAGTACGCCGTAGAAGGCACCGCTAAATTTCTTACTATAATCGATAAAGAATAATGGCAGATTTTAAAAAGAAAAAACAGTACGGGCAAAATTTTTTAACCAACGTTGCAATCCCCCGCAGAATTGCGGCTGAAAGCGGAATAGAACCCGATGATTGCGTTATAGAAATAGGCCCCGGATTTGGCATTTTAACCCGCGAATTAAGCGCGATTGCACACAAGGTTGTTGCAATAGAAATCGATACCGAGCTTATGGATATTTTACCCGAAAAGCTTTCGGGATGCGATAACGTTAAGGTTATAAATGCAGATATACTTAAAACAGACGTGGCCAAGCTTATAAAGGAAGAATTTGGCGAGCGCAATATTTGCGTTTGTGCAAATCTCCCCTACTATATCACAACTGATATAGTCATGAAGCTTTTAGAGGGCAACTACGGCTTTAAAACAATAACTGTAATGGTGCAGAAAGAGGTTGCGGAACGCTTCTGCGCAAAAGCAGGTACAGAAGGATACGGCGCTATAACCGCATCTATAAGCTATTACGCATCCGTAAAGCGGTTGTTTACCGTTAAAGCGGGCTCGTTCGATCCAAAGCCCAAGGTCAACAGCGCTGTTATTCGATTTGATTTGTATAAAGAGCCTCCTGTTGAACCGAAGGACAAATCTCTGCTTTTCGCAGTAATAAAAGCCGCTTTTTCTCAAAGAAGAAAAACACTTATCAATTCCCTATTTTCTACTTTCGGAAATTCCTTATCCAAAGATGAACTATCGGATATTATACGCGCCGCCGCTCTTTCCGAAACCGTCCGCGGAGAGGAATTAAGCATTAGCGATTTTTCCAAAATATCAGATCTTATTTACGACAAAACACACTAAAACAAAAGCCTGCAACAAAATCGTTGCAGGCTCTTCATTTATTTCCTATAATTTCATAACAGCTTCAAAGCATAATTCTAAAGCAATCTCTCTACTGTCGATACCCCAATTTCTTTTGTCCCACTTATCGGGAATCACTAAAGTGTCTGCGGTATAAAGGATTTCACCAAAAACAACGTTTCTGAATTGTGCGCACGCCGCTAAGGCAGAACATTCCATTTCTACAACCGCACACCCTTCTTGCTTCCTGTATTCAACCTTCTCTTTCGTTTCTCTATAAAACCCGTCAGTTGACCAAGTGATGACTTCTTCATAACAAAAACCGTTTTCTTCAAGGGTGTCTCCGATAGCTTTCAAGGCATTTTTGTTAATATCAACAAAACGCGATGGTGGAGCATAGTGATATGATGTCCCTTCGTCGCGCAACGCTTTATACGGAACAAGAAACACACCTTCATCGTAATCGTTTAATGCTCCGCAGCAACCGCAAGCAATCATTTTGTTTGCACCGTATCCAATCAACCAATCCATAATTTGTGTTGCAGGCGCCGCGCCGACGGGTGCTTGAACAAGACATATTTCCTCACCTTTATAATTAAGTACGTATATGGGGTAATCTTTTGTTGCGGATTCAAATACACAAATCCGCTTTGCACCTATTTCGGATGCATATTCATCGATATACTCACTTAAAAAGGCAAACACAGCTTTTTCGGGCAGTTTGATTCCCAAATTAGCGTGTGTTGGCACGATAATAGCGTTTTTATCATTATCGAATTCCAAAATCGGTATTTCATTTTTAATTATCATAACTATTCCTTTCTGAAAATATCAAGTATATGATTCGTTGCACCAACCATATCTGCTCTTTCGCATATACAGTAATGAAAGTCCATATACTTTTCAAAGGTTTTTTCGTCCATTTTGTCAACTGCTTCGGCGATAAAACTTGTCAACATATCCGTACCCACATAATGTAATCGATCAATGCCGAAACAAGACATAATGTTATCGATCTTTTCTTTTCTGTAAAGTTCAAAAACTTCCGCAGGAGTGGATTTTAACTCAAACATTTCGTAATTAATCAAATCTTTATATCTTTCATTGAATATATTTCCACGCGCAAAACAAAATTGATAAACCGTACTGTCGTTGTTGCAATATGCCGCAAAAACAATACCGCCTTTTTTGGTAACACGCAACGCTTCAGCCATTGCTTTCCTTTGGTCTTCGAGCGAATATAGATGATACATTGGACCTAACAACAAAGTTATATCATAAGTGTCTGTTTTAAATTTTGTCAAATCGCGAGCGTCGGCTTTTGTAACCGTAATAGGTTCATAGGCTTCAATTTTAGAGTTCAATACATCAATATTATGCTGTATGAGCTCAACTGCATCTACAGAATACCCTTTTTTCGCGAAATAGTGTGAATACCTTCCTGTCCCTGCACCGATCTCGATTATTTTCATTCCCCTTATTAAATACTTTTCGATATAACGAACAGTAGTTAGGAATTCAACACTTCCGTGTTTTGAAACAAGTCTGCTGTCCTCATCGTAATTTTCGTAATAATTTTTCAAAAACAAGTTTTCTTCCATAATATCCTCCAAAATAAAAACAGCGCAAGCTAAAATATAGAGCTTGCACTGTTAAATTCTTTACAAATAAATTAATCATCGAACTTGAAAAGAGTATAACAATGTAAGACCGTTTGTTTGCCAATCGGCATCAGCGGTCTGATTATGAAGATTATTTGCGTTAATCACAAAACTCAACATTGTTAATCTCCTTGCATTTTTTAGCATTATAACACTAAAAATTATTTTGTCAATAATATCAGTAAAAAAAGACTGCCGAAGCAGTCTTTTTCTATTATTTTCTTGTTTCCAAACGTGTAGCAGTAAGCGCGAGCCAATACTGAAGATCTTCAAATTCGGTAATAAACGCCTCGGTTTCAGAAATATCGCCGCATTCGGTCTTAATGTCGTTAATTGTGGCAGTTATCTTATCCTGAGCTTGTGCACACCAAGTAAGCTTTTCGCTTATAGTAGCATTTTCGTAATCAAACGCATCAGAAAACGCCTTTATCTCGTCGCACTTACTCTTTATAAACTTAATATCATCCTCGGTAAGAGTTTCAAAAATGCAACTAAGATTATCTGCTTTTTGAGAAATATAAGTCATTTGTGCAGATGTCGTCTTCGAAAGCTTATAAACCTGAACCGAAGGATCTCTGAACGCGCCGTTAACAATTTGATTCTGATAGTTCTCGGGTGAAACAGAGCCGAGAGCAAATATCGAAACACCGTCTGCGCCAGCATGTTCGACGTCGGTAAGCTGATAAGCAAAATTCTCAGGAGTAGTTTCGAGAAATGCGGCTATACCGGCAGAATAGAAGGTTTTTCCATTTGTTATCTCGATATAATCGCTCACACTTGTTATTACAGTCTTGTTATCCACGCCGTAGGACATCGAGAAAATTTCATCAAGATATCCCTTTTCGGCAAAGGTACGTACATCCTGTGCGATTGTGTTCTTGGAAAGCTCAATATCGGGATAGGTAGCGGCAGAAAGCCAAAGCTCCGGTCTGTTCTCGCGTACCAATTCATATACTTCGCGCATCCAATCGGTAATAATATCACAACGGAACTGTATCCACGCCTTCTTTTCGGCAGATCCTTCTTTAAAATAATGGGGATCTGCAGAAATTCCGCTTTGAGCGGCAAAATCATCGATTATATCCTGATTGTAACCAAAATCGTCCGTGCCGTAGTTAAGCTCGGGATATCTGATATAGTCAAGATGCAAGCCGTCGATATCGTATTTAGTAATCAACTGCTCATAAATACCAAGAATAAGATCTCTGCATTCACGGTCATTTGAATTAAGGAAGATAAACTTATTATTGTTCGAGGAATAATAGAAGTAATCTCTCCCCTTTATGTCGAGAAGATACTTGTCTTTGTAATTCTTAAAAATAGGATTGTAATTTTCCACGCCGTTATCATAATAGAAGCCAACGAAGAAGTTATGTACCCAAGCGTGAACTTCTATTCCGTATTCGTGACATATTCTTACAAAGCCTTCAAGAGCGTCGTAATCGCCGTTAGCGGAAGGGGTTGTGATTCCGTCGACATCCACCTTTGCGCCGAGGCAGTAACCCTCGTACCAGGTTTCGAGATATACCGCGTTGACGTTCAAAAGCTTCATTTTTTCAACGGTAGCTCTTACCTCATCGTCGCTCTTTTCGTAGCTTCTGTGCCAAACAGCGCGGTTTTCAACGCCTTTAGACTCAATTAACGCATATTTGAGGTTATCAATAGTCGCAATTACAGATTCTGCACTTGCAAGTGCTTTATCGAACTCATAATTCTTGAAAGCCGCATCAGCCTCATCAATAATGCTTGAAAGTAACGAAAATTGTTCTTCAAGGCCGTTGTAGTTAAGATTCAAAAACGCTTTCTTCGCTTCTTCAAGCTTATCGTTTACCAATGCAAAGCTATTATTCGCGTTTTGAAGCTTTTGTATAGGAGTTCTGATAAACGTGACAGTTTTAGTTTTGTCATCAACAAGCACGCGCTCGCCGTAGCAATAAACGTTTTCTAGCGCGGTCTTATTCAAACCGTGACCCGAAAGAGCAAAGCCACCTTTGGGAATTGCGATGTTTCCGCTGTATCCGTCGGAAACCGCGAAACCATCTTTATCAACAGCTATTTCATAACCAAATTCATTCGCACCGCTATTTGTCTTGTTGCGGTAAAGAATGAGCATATCCTCAAGTCGGGTTTGATTAATAGCGTCGTATTTGAGTTCGGTAACCGAATAATCGGTGCCGGTAAGGCAAATATCAACACTGTCGCCAACCTTCAGCTTTTTAACCTCGGAGTATCCTGTATAGTCCTTATGGATGCTCAAAACATAACCGCTTTCGGGTATTTTACTGTCACCCGAAGAAGACTTTATATCGGTAACCTTACCGTTTTCGATAACAATTTCGGTACCGTATTCGTTTGTACCGGTAGAAGCACCATACATTGATGTATAAAGAACAACCACCCCTTCAGGAGCACGAACACCATCAACGTGAGAAACCTCAAAGAAATTATTGTTAATCTCTACGTATTTTTCGGGCAATACACGCGAATCAATATAAAACGTTTGAAGCTTTGTGCCGATAGTAAAGCTGTCAAGTTGCTTAATAGCCTCATCACCTACAAGCGAAACAACAAACCCGTTTCCATCCGGAATAAGGCTTCTCGAATTTTCGTCATTAACAAGAGCAACGTAACCGTCTACTATAACAACATCAATGCGCTTCTTTTCGGTCGCGGGAGTCACCGAAGCAGTAAACGCGTTGTCATATACATAAATTCCATCGTTTTCGATTTTTTCGATATTATATACGGTATCTTCAAACCGAATAATTCCGTTATCGGTCAAAACTGCAGGTATATCCGTATAAGAATTTGCTTTATCGATCATTGAAAAAGAAATCCTTTCGGCAGAGACAAGATATTTTTCAGCGTAAGCAACGTTATAGTCGCCAACAAATACAAAATAAGCCTCGTCTTTAGAGGGCGCCACAATCTTTTCTTTTGCTTCAACCGAAACAATTTCACAGCTATAATTAGTAGCAACCTTAACCGTAACAACTTTATTGTTCGCCGGCAACAGCTGTTCGCCTTCAAAATCTGCGTCGATATAGTAGATTTTGTTATCGTCAATTTCGTTAACGGGGTTTACTATGTTAATTCTTCTCGTTGCTGTGGAAAGAAGATAATCGGGCGCAAGCGATGCAAGATCGTGTCGCTCATACGTGGGTATAAGGATTTCGCCACCCTCTACCTTAACAAGCTGACCTTTGTTTGCACGTACACCTTCCATTACCGAAGCTGGAACACTTAAGACAAATCCGTTTACGGGAATAGGTGCGTTGGCAACATCTTCGGTACGTTCGACAATATCAAACTCGGTTTCACCGTTATTATCCACGCGACGTATAGAAAATGCTATTCTTCCCTGTTGCTGCTCACCAACCGTCATCGAATACTTATCATTCTGCTTATAATATCTGTTATATGCAACAACATTATCTCCCACAGGGGTAGAATTCAGCTGAACAACAGATATTTCGGTGTTGCCGAATTTGATCGATACTTTACCGTTTTCGATATAAACGCCATCATTTTGAGGAGCTTCGTTACAAGCCGCAACAAAAGGTAAAAGCAAGCTTAAAGAGACAAGCAGACAAATTAGTTTTTTCATTCGTAATCCACCTTCTCGCGTCGTATCTTTTTGATTTTATTAATTGCGAAAAGACTACCGATCGCAACGATCAACACAAGACAGATAATATAAACCGTGTCGTTACTGCTTTCCTCGGTAATTGTAGCGCCAAGCGCAGTCCATTTTTCGGACATATATACTTTTGTGCTGTCGGGAAGATTTGCATAAGAATCGGTAGGAACTTCATCGCCAGATTCATAAAGAATCGCAAAAGCATCGGGGTGAAGTTCGTCAAGAAATTCTCTGTATTCTTCGTTTTCAACAACCGCGGTATTGGGTGAAGCGTAATACATATATTCGGCGTTGGCTTTTGCGATTTCGGGATCCATAAGGAAATTAATGTAAAGCTCTGCCGCCTCTTTGTTTTTCGAGGTCGCAAGAACACACGCCGCATCTATAAACACGTTTGTGCCCTCTTCCGGATAATAAAAGGCAAGATCCTCGTTGTTGCCGTACATGGTAAAGAAGTCGCCTGCATAGTAAGGCGCAACGGCTGCTTCACCGCTTTCCATTTTATTAAAAACCTCGTCCATTACGTAGCTTTGCAGAATTTCTTTCTGCTCTGCAAGTGCGTCGTAGGCTTTATCCCAGTCCGACTTTTCGTTCCCGTTTATATCGAGCCCAAGATAAAACTGTGCTATTGCAAAGGCATCGCGGGAATTATTAAAGTTGAGTATCTTTCCTTTATAATTTTCATCCCACAAAAGCGACCAGCTCGTGGGCTCGCCTTCGACCATAGTAGTGTTATAAATAACGCCAACCATGCCGACGTTATAGGGAACGCTGTATTTGTTTTCGGGATCGTATTCGGTATTTTTATATTTTTCCGAAACATATTTATAATTCGGAATGTTATCGAAATTCAGCTCGGCGAGCATTCCCTCGTCGATAAGCCTGCCAATCATATAATCCGAAGGGATTATAACGTCGTAATCGGCACCGCCGCCTGCAAGCTTTGCATACATGCTCTCATTCGAATCATAATTATCATATACGATTTTAATACCGGTAAGTCGTTCAAATTCCTCGTTTACGTCAATAGAGCCGTCCGAGCCGTCGGAAATATAATAACCCCAGTTATATACGCTTAATTCAACGCCTTCGTACTTGGAATAATCTATCCCTGCGGTAGTATCGACATATTCGATATCCGAAACCACTTCTTCGGGCGAACAGCCAGAAAGCATTACGCAAAGCAATACAGCTACGAGTGCAAAGGAGCATATTCTTTTCAATTTTTTATCTCCTTTTTGGACTTAATTTTTGATTTGTTATTGTTATCCTTGCCAACAAAATTAATGAGAATAAGCAGAACAAGAACTGCCAACACAATAATTGTGTTCGCGGCATAAAGCGTAGGGCGCACACCCTTCTTTACTGCCGAATAAATATATATCGGCAGTGTTTCAAAGCCCGTGCCCTTAACAAAATAACTTATAACGAAATCGTCTAACGACAAGGTGAACGACATAAGCATACCCGATATTACGCCGGGAAGAATGCAAGGAAGCTCTACCTTAAAGAATGACATAAGCGGAGTACAGCCGAGATCCATCGCGGCTTCCGGAAGATGCTTATCCATTTGTTTTATTTTGGGAAGAATCGAAAGAATAACGTAGGGCAAGCTAAACGTCACGTGCGCAATAAGCATCGTCCAGAAGTTAAGCGAGGACTGCATACCCAACATGCCGCCAACAAAAACGAACAAGAGCATCATAGACACACCGGTAACAATATCCGGATTCATCATCGGTATATTGGTAACAGAAAGCAAGCCACCGCGAAGATATTTACTTCTCATACGGCTTATGCCTACCGCAGCAGCAGTACCGAGAATGCCGGAAATTGCAGCAGTAACCACCGCAAGTATCAATGTGTTCTTAAATGCACCTATGACCTTCGAGTTGTTAAAGGCTTCCTTATAAAAACGAAGCGAAAAACCCGAAAACTCACTAAGGCTGTTGCTCGAGTTGAAGGAGAATATAATCATTACGATTACGGGAGCATAGAGCAAAAGGAAAATGAGAACCGTGTAAATCTTGGAAAGTATTTTCATAAGATCATACCTCCGCTTTCTTCATCGTCCGAAAATTTATTGATAACCGCAATCGAAAGCATAATGATTATCATAAGTACAAAGGAAATGGCACTACCGAAATTCCAGTTTTCGCTGTTGAGGAAAGAATCCTCGATAACCTCACCGATAAGTCGGTTATCGGTACCGCCGAGCTTTTTGGAAATATAGAAGGTACTGATTGCAGGAACGAACACCATAGTTATGCCCGAAACGATACCGCTCTTTGAAAGCGGAAGAATTACGCGCATAATAACGTTAAATTTGTTGCAGCCAAGATCCTGCGATGCTTCCAAAACGCTCTTGTCGAGCTTAGAAATAACGGTATGGATGGGCAATAGCATAAAGGGCAGATAATTATATACCATACCGAGAATAACGGCAAAGGGCGTATTGATCATATGGATAGGATCATCCAGAAGGCCCAATGCTGTATTGATAACACCTGTATCTTCAATAAGATTTGCCAAAGAATAGGTTCTTATGACAAGATTCGTCCACATAGGAAGCATCGTAAGCATAATAGCGAGCTTCTGTGTAGAGGGCTTGCTTTGCGATATAAAATATGCCAAAGGGAACGCGATTATCAGACAAACGACAGTCGCGATAAAGGAATAGGCAACCGAACGCCCGAATATAGACAAATATTCCCTTTCAAAAAGCTTCACAACATTGTCGGTGGTGAATACGCCGTTACTGTCGGTAAAGGTGTAATATACTACCATTACGAGCGGCACTACAATAAACAGCACAGCCCAAACCGTGTACGGCGCTGCAACAAAGCGTTGCAGTAAAGATGAGCGCTTATTCATTTTCGTCCTCTGTATTCTCGGAAAGCTTTTCCAATTCATCGCTGTAAGAGCTGTAATCGCCAAACACTCCGGAATACTCGCTTTTTTTCATAATATGGATAGCATCGGGCTCGATATACAAGCCGATTTTTGCCCCAACAGGCTCAAAATCGGTTGTCTGAATCATCCATTTGAAGCCGTTAATATCAACGATAATCTCAAAATGAACGCCCTTAAAGGTAACACTTGTTACCTCACCGGAAAGCATACCCTTTTCTACGGAAACAACGTCAACGTCCTCAGGACGAATTACAACGTCGACAGGCTCGTTCTTTTCGAAGCCTTTATCAAGACAATCAAAGCTCTTGCCGGCAAACGAAGCCTTGAAATCCTCAAGCATAACGCCGTCGATAATATTACTTTCGCCAATAAAATCGGCAACGAAAGCATTTTCGGGCTCGTTATATATATCAAGCGGAGTCCCGATTTGCTGAATTCTGCCGTTATCCATAACGACTACGGTATCGGACATAGAAAGCGCTTCTTCCTGATCGTGAGTAACATATACAAACGTTATACCCAAGCGCTGCTGAATATTCTTCAGCTCAACCTGCATATCTTTTCTCAGCTTAAGGTCAAGCGCTCCCAAAGGCTCGTCGAGAAGCAAAACGCGAGGCTTAACGGCAAGTGCCCGCGCGATGGAAACACGCTGCTGCTGACCGCCGCTCAAGGAGTTAATATCACGCTTACCGAAGCCTTTAAGGTTAACAAGCTCAAGCATTTCGTTAACGGTTTGCTTTATCTCTTTTTCGGGCTTTTTTTGCACACGCAGACCAAAAGCGACATTTTCGAAAACATTAAGATGAGGAAAAAGAGCGTACTTTTGAAAGATAGTATTTATCTGTCTTTCATAGGGCGGAACTTCGTTTATCCTCTTCCCTTCGAACAAAACATCGCCGTTATCGGGCTTAACAAAACCGCCGAGTATGCGTAAGGTAGTAGTCTTACCGCAACCGGAGGGACCTAAAAGGGTTACAAACTCCTTTTCGTTAATGTCGAGACTTATGTTATTAAGTATCTGTTCATCGTCAAATTTGACAGAAATGTTTTGAAGACGCAGAAGTGCGCCGTGTTGAAGTTCGTTCAATTTTCTTCTCCGAATATTAGATTCCTGTACATCATAATTATATAATGTAACATCTTGATAATACAGATATTTTATCGTTTTGTCAATACTTTAATGAATTAATTTCTTAAAATATTTTCGGAGGATACTTTGAATAAAATAAAAGAAAGCATATCTTATATTTCAAAAGGTTTTTTAATAGGTGTAGGCGCATTAATACCCGGTTTGAGTGGCGGAACAATGGCTGTTGTAACGGGTGTTTTCGAGCCGCTTTTAGAAGCTACCGCAGGGATTTTTAAACATTTCAAAAAATCAATTAATTTGCTTATTCATATTTTTATCGGTTGTGTTGTCGCAATATTTGCAGTTACGCCGTTAATTCAAATATTATCCGCTTCCTTTCCTCAGCTTTCGAAATACATTTTTTGTTCAATTTCCGCATTTAGTACCTTTCTTTTCGCAAAAAATAATCTTTTTTTTGCTGACAAATTAAAAACCGCTCTTTATATCACATTCGGCGCAACCATTTCTCTGCTAACAAACGTTCTTTTAACAAATTCAAGCTTAATCAACATAAAAATCGAATTATTCGGTTTATTCACAATAGGACTTCTGCTTTCGCTCGCTTTGATATTACCGGCAATCAGTTTTTCGTATATGCTTTTATTTTTCGGTTTATATAACAAATTCATCGAGTCCCTGAACAGTTTTGATTTGCGTTTTTTGGTTCCGCTTGCAGTAGGGACGCTTTTGGGAACGTTGCTGTTTTCAAAACTTTTATTAAAGGCAATCGATTTGCACAAACAGGAAACATACGCAATAATTTTTGGATTTTCGACATCTTCCGTTATTAACATTCTTATCAATTAAACGAAATGTTAACAAATTGTTAATCATTTTTCTCGCCCAAAGTGTTATTATAACTTAAGTATATCGATTAGTCTGGGAGAAAAATAATGATAACAAAAAACCTTACCAAAGCTCTCGAAGAGATCGGCTTTACATATAACGAAGGAAATTCTGCCGAAAAGAGCCACGCTTATGCGGTTTACGGCGGATATCTTGTAAGCGTATATGAAAAAGCCGGAAAGAAAACTGCTTTTATAAATTTCAAATTTTCCGAAAACGAAGAAAACGATATTAAAAAATACGAAATTTCTGAAACATTTGCTAACGAGCTCGAAGAATACTCTGTAACCGATTATTCTATCGATGAAGACGGTATGCGAATCTGCTGTTCCGGCTCTATTACTGTATTTTTAAAGCTCATCGACCGTTGTATTGCGCTTATTCTCGAAAACGATATCAAGGGTTGTGAGTATTGCTCGAAATGTGGCAATAAATTCGGAACTCGCAAACCCAAAAAGGTCACAAACGGAAACGAAAACCACCTTATGTGCGACCATTGTGCACTCGAAACGTTAGAAGAAGCAAACACAGCAAACGAGGAAGAACGCAAGGAACTAAGCGGCTCAAAAATCGGAAAAGCGGTTCTCTTTTCGACACTCTTCTCTTTCATCGGCGTTTTCGTATATTTTGCGCTTTATTATTGGCTTTCGCCCGTAATGAGCGAATCCGGCTTTAACGAAATTCGTTACGTTTTCTGTGTTGCAGGCTTCGTCACCTCTGTTCTTGCATATTTCGGATATGTGCTGTTCTGCAAAAAAGCAAGTCTCGCGGCATACGTCACCGTAACGCTCAATTCGCTTATTTTTACCGCTATCGGTCAGTATTTAGGTATTGTTTTTGAATTCGTTGCCAAAAACGGCTTTTCGCTTAACTCCTTATCCAATAAACATTTTTGGTTAGTTCATCTTCGCAATACAATACCTGCCGACGTTGCTGATTTGTTTACCGATCATTCGGCAATCTTCTGGAAACTGCTCGTTATCAGCTTGATGTTCGCGGCTGTCGGCGCGGCTATATTCCTTCTTACCCTGCACGATAAGTCCAATACCAAGAAAGAAACCGTAGAGGTTGAAACAATATCTATAAATTAAAAAAATGGCGGGCAATCCGCCATTTTCTAATTTATTGTTGTCGACAATGTACGCCGTCTTGCAGATAATATATATTTTTTCTTCAAATAACATCCACCTCTTCACCTACACCTTCAAGCTAACAAAATCGAAAAGATAATATATGCAAAACGAATTTAAGACCTTCGAAATGGAAACAATTATAGTGAATCCATAACGGAGGTCTTTAATGTATAACAAGGTTGAAATATGCGGTGTAAATACGGCAAAACTAAAGGTTTTAACCGAAGAAGAAAAAAGAGAATTACTGCTAAAAACAAAAAACGGCGATCTTTCTGCGCGTGAAGAGCTTATAAACGGCAATTTAAGACTTGTGTTAAGTGTAATACAGTCTTTTAAAAACAGAAATGAAAATCCAGACGACCTTTTTCAGGTTGGCTGTATCGGTCTGATAAAAGCAATCGACCACTTCGATTACAATCTTGATGTAAAGTTTTCTACCTACGCTGTTCCGATGATAATAGGAGAGCTTCGCAGATATTTAAGAGATTACAATACGATAAGAGTGCCCCGTTCGATGCGCGATCTTGCATACAAAGCTTTAAAGGCAAAGGAACGTTTATCGAACAAAAATTCAGAAGAGCCCGCTATCGAAGAGATCGCGAAAGAAATCGGTGAAGACCCAAAGGCTGTCGCAAGAGCACTCGATGCAATTTTAGAGCCAATTTCGTTATACGACCCTATTTATACCGATAACGGCGACGCTTTGTTCGTATTGGATCAAATAAAAGACGAAAGCTCAAACGATGAAATCTGGCTCGATAATATTGCGATAAAAAATGCCATAAACACACTCAACGGACGCGAAAAGGATATATTGCTAATGCGTTTTTACAGAGGAAAAACGCAAACCGAGGTTTCGCAGGAAATTGGAATATCACAAGCACAGGTAAGCCGCCTTGAAAAAAGCGCATTAGATAAAATGCGCAAGCAGATGAATTAAAAAGGATACCTTTACGCTACTTCTCATAAAGATGTTTTAGCGTAAGGCGGTGTTCCCGAGTAGGACGGACAGTTTAGGATGTCCGTCCTTTCCTGTTATACTGCTTGTTTTGTTGGTTCTGCGGTTAATCTACCGATATATCGGAAGTAGATGTCGATCTGCTGTTCCGATACTTTAGACCACTTACATTCGCGTTCGTGGATCACTACTTTGACTATAAAGACTCTGAGCACTTCGGGGGTCAGTTCTTTCAGATCCGTGTACTTGTTTGCAACGTCTATGAATTTGTCCACATTAGTGAACGCGGCTTTCAATTCTTCTATCTCCGCTTGTAGCTTTGGAATCTGTTCTTGAATTTCACGCAGCTCAGCATTATATCCATCCGACAGCATTCTGAACTGCTCGTTCGTGATTTTACCGAGGACGTTATCCTCGTAAAGTCTTTTGAACAAGGCGTTCAGCTCCGTGTTACGTTTCTCTAATTTGCCAAGTTCATTTGTTTTTGCTCTCACGCAGAATATTAGCTATGATCCTCGGACCGTTTCCGGCGGCGCATAAGTCAAAGATAATTCTTACTACGGGTGCCGTTTCTTCAGATCTTCCTCATGCCTGACGATGTACCCGAGCAGTTCTGAATACTTGCTGCCTTTCTTGAAGTCTTTCGCGCATGGCGAGATGTCGCCGTGCCACAATTCTTCAATGATGTTCATTCTGCACCTCCTTTACACCAAATTCGTCCTCAAGAATCACCGCAACCAGTATCTTGCCAAACACCTCGATCTCGTTCTCCTCATCACCAAACCGATAGTCGCCGAACCGCTTGATTGCCAAGTCGATGTACTCGGGCTTGACATTCGGGAATAGTCGCCTCAACTCCTCAGTCCCGATAATGAGAGAGCGGCTCCGTATCGTGAAATCCCGATTCAGAACCGCTCCGTTTTCGTTATTTACTTGTTCTTTTCGTGTCATATGCACTACCTCCTTCGTTGGTAGCACACACAATATCACAGAATCGGACGAAAGTCCAGAGAGAAAAAATGCAGTAAAATAATGAGTTCTTTATAAGCTATTAACTGCCTATTTTTGAGTTACCGTAAATTTCATGCAAAGCATTTGAGAAACGGAGTCGCCTGCAACCATATAATCGTCGTGCGCGTAGGCAACAACACTCTCGCCGTTATTGCAAACGGTATAAGTTTCGTGATCCACGTAGATCTCTGCCTTAATGAGATCGCCTACTGCCGTAACAGAACGGATTTCAAGACTTTTATCGCTTATGTGAGGAAGCTTGTATGACGCGCCTTCAATCAGATCATATTGATTTTCGCCGCTGTCCTCGTCAAACCAAGTGCTTTCCTTGTCGTATTTGTAGTCCCATTTCATAACTAAGTAATGGTCTTTCATAAAGAGGCCTCCGACATATTATTTATTCAGCGTAATATCGTAGATAGCATAGGTATGCGAAGCATCGTCTTCAACGGTGCATTCAAGGAAGAACAAAAGTCTTCCGCAATCCTCACCAAGTTCCACGGTATAAGTGGTGGGCTTCATATCCTTGGAAAGCGTAATCTCTTTCACACATTCGTCGTCCGCACCGATCTTCAGTACCGTTTCATCCTCGGCGATGATGCTACTAACCTCCTCTTGCATTGCAACAGTGAAGGTAACGGAGGTATAGCCGCTGTCCTTGAGGTTTGCCAAAGCAAAGGCTGATTCGTGGGCCTCATCTGACGCCAAAATACCTAAAGCCGTCCAACCGAGTGCACTAAAAACAATGGTAGCATCCACCATATCCGAATCAAAGCTTAAGTGCACGCTGGTACGCAGCAGCACACCGCTGTAAATCTTTTCGTCGCCGATCATGAAATAGTTTTTCTTGGTCGAGCCGTCGTAATAGCCGTCCTCTACATCCACAGCGCCATAGTCGATATCCATGCGTCCGCCGCTGTGTACATCGTAGAAGCCGAAGGTTTCAATCAGATCACAAGTTTTACCGTAATCTGCGGGATTTCTCCCGGGGAAGAGATCGGTTTTTACATATCCATCGGGATAAGCGATCAGATTGACAATGCCCAATGCAGGGCGGTACATACTGCCGTTGGTTGCCTTGCCCGATATAAATTCAAGATGCTGACAGCCCGTCACATCCACCACATATTCCTGAGGCAGCATGGTACAATCCACCTCGATGGTCTTGATCAAAACACCGTCGGCGTAAATCTCGATCTGATCATTCTTATATACGTCACTGTTAGAAATATGACCTGCGGTGAAGGAAATCGTATCGTATTTGCCGCCCAAGTTGAAGGAAACACACGCGGGTCTGGTTTCCGCAATACTGTGGGATGCAAGGAGAATAATGCCTTCGCTATACTTCACGCCGCCCATGGAGAAGGTTGTGAAGCTGCTGGAGCCGTCAAACACGGCTTCCTCCACACTGCTGGATATCGCGTATGCGCCAAGCTCGGATACCATCTTGACCGGTCTGTCGGGGAAATTCTGAGACGAACCTGAAATATTATCCAAAGCTTCCTTGGTGGTTGCGACGTAAGCGTCGGCAATACCGAAGAAATTACCTGTTGAAGCACCGTATTCCAGGTTTCCTTCATCGGTGAGCCATGCAAATTTGAGCTGATGGCAGCCCTCCACATTGACTGTTGTCTTTCTCGGAAGCTCGTGGGAGGAATAGACCTCCTCGTGCACGATCTTGCCATCGGCAAAGATAGTCAGCCATGCCGAGCCATCACTGTTGTTGGAGGTTCTGTCTGCCACACCTGCGGTGAAGGTAAGATAGTTGTATTTGCCTTCAAGGTCGAAGTAAATATCTTCTTCATCATCGGTCATAAGTCCTTGCGATATGTAAGTAGCGATAGCGTTTTCATATCGAACGGAACTCATATTGATGTAATTTCTGCCATCGGAGGATTCACCGCCGTTGGGGTAATACACAGCGCTTGAGGTGCTTGGAATCAAATAGGGCTTCAGATCCTTGATCAGCTGCACTGGTTCATTTCCTGCAGGTGCGGGAACATAGCCGGTTTCGTGAGGTTCTCCGTTCCAAACGGTGATCTCCGCCATGGTAATGCTGAAGCCGTCATCGCCCGTAACAGCCTTCACTTCAATGTTCTGTGCGCCTTTTACATCATAAGTAAACCGTTTGACCACGTCGTAGCAGGATACCACGAACTCATCTACCAGCTTGCCGTCAACAAGGACCTGCAGAGCTACCTTCAGCTCTCTTGCTTGGCCCACCAAGGTTGGATACGAACCGTCCATTGCAAATTCCGTGGAGGCGTAATATTCTTCGCCGTTGGCGTATTTCATGATCACACAAGATTCGCCGCCCAACACAAAGGAGAAGTAATCGTACTGTCCCTCCAGAGGAAATTCCACATCAAAATATTCCAGCGGACCTACAAAGTGTCTAAGCACAACTCCACCGTTATATCTGTTGCCACCCATGGATAAACTATAAGATTGGGCATCCTCGTATTTGTATACATCTATGCCGCCCGCTTTCATAACCGGCTCGTGCTTGTTCAGATAGTAATTCTCAAGATACGGAGGATCAAATACTTCTTCGGGCGTATCGTCGTAAAACATACCGCATCCCGCAAGGGTTGACGTGAGCATTGCTATACAGAGCAACAACGCTGTTAATTTAATAAACTTTTTCATTATGTATATTCCTCCATTAGAGTAATTTTTCCAAAGTCTTTTTCATCTTCACCGAAGAAGAAATATAAAAATCCGTCAAGTGTGTCAAGAAAATCCATCTCGTTGTCGAGAGGATCGTACTGCAAGAGGAGCTTTGGCGGCGCATCGGCGTAATTCCAATCGCTCGGTACGCCGAAGAGCCTTGTGCAGTCCTCGTCCTCTTCTGCCTCGGAAAACTCCATTAGGTACGCCTCGGTGTATTTTTCGTATTCCTCTACGGCGGCGTTGAAATCGTCGATGGCAAGCTCGGGTTCGCCGCCAAAGTATCGCACGTCCGCGCCGAGATGATATTTTCCGTCCTCGGTATGTAGGAAAATATAGAGATAACCCGTGTGAGGCAGTCTGTTTTCTTTGTCAAGATGCGCTATATCGGATAGCTTTATTTGGCAGAAGAAAATTTCGTCATCGTAGAAATCTCCGTCCCACGCAAGCGGAACGGTGGGTGTTCCGAAGAACTTACTTGCTCCGAGGTCATAAGACTCGGCGGCTTTTTTTACAGTAATCTTAATTGCCTTTCCCATACGCATCACTCCTTTATTCGACGATCTCAAAGTTCAGATCGTCGGTTGCATACCAGCTCGGACCGTCGTCGCTGGTTTCGTATTGACCGTCTTCAAAGCCAATAAAACCGCCATATCGTAATAACTGCGGCTCGTGCTCCTTCGTTCCGCGGGAGGTTTGAGAAACCGCCGAAATCAAGATTCCCTTGTTATCAATGGACAAAATCTTAAAGCTTCGAAAGGCGTGGAAAATACCGAACATCTCAACCGTGCTGTATTCACCCACCTTTGGTTCGATCTCGACTGTTTCGCCGAAAATGCCCGAAGATGGTGTTCGTGCGCCCATATCGCTATATCTTTTAACTTTCAGTTTCATCATCAGCCATCCTTATTCTCACAGAGTTTTTGTCTTGCAGCTTCTTCACCTACACCATGGAATACGGTCATTCCATAACGATGGGGATAGGCAGGCAGTAAATAATAACTGCCATCAGCGTGAACGCCTTCTTCCATTTCGCACCATTCCGGGTGATGCTCTGTGATCCAATATTGAATAGACCCGTAAAGACATTCGGGTTCCTTATCCGTAAAGATTTTGCCCGATGCAAAGGCTAAACGGCAGTAATGCTCAATTTTGTCGTGGTATTTCTTACTGTCCCAATTGGCATACAGGTCTGCTAACTTCCAGTATGCCGTTTCACGACCATTCTCGGCGGCAAAGGTCAGCATTTCTATGATCTTTTCGCGGGTGGGATAGAGCACCTTATCGGTATGATACGCCAAATGCTCCATCGCTTCGGGATCGCCGCTTTTTGCGGCTTCCTCATATTCTTTTATTTTGCCCAAGTGGTAATTTTCCCATTGTTCTCTTGCGCCTTCAAAGCTTGACACAGTGTCACCTCTTTCAAATTATTCGGTATCTTCCATCGGATATTTTTTTAAATAAAATCACCAAGAACCGGGGACCAAGGCTCTTCCTTGACATTGATCGTGATGGTTTCATTTCCGAACTTACGAACAAAAGCGAGTCCTTTTTCGGCATTTATAGCAGGACGGTAGTCCTCATCAAGATAGCGGATACGCATATCACCGTCAACGTATAACCATCTGAATGAGTATCCCGTGTCGGAGCCGGTATATACGTTTTTGGAGAAGGGATATTCGTCACCCAGATCATAGTCACCAGGAGCATAGGGTAACATTTTATACGTCAGCTCGCTTTTCTCACCGTTTTCGGTTTGCTTTGTAACCTTGGCGTAGACGTTCAATATTCGTCTTGCCGTGCATACCTTCATGATATGGCTGACCTCATAGGTAAAGGAATCGCCCTCAATTTCGCCTCTGCGTTCTTCGACTATCTTGAATATAGCAACACCGTTTCGTAGCGGTAAAGTATGAATTTCGTCCTTTCCGCTGTCAAGATAAGAGCCGTCAACAACGAAGGAAACGGTATCATCGGTTACGTCAACTATTTCAAAGCTACTATCCGAGGGAGCTTCCGCATACAGCTTTTCCATCTCGGCATAGGGAATCTTGCCTTTTCTGATATCGGTACGGTAGGCGGATTTGCCCGAGCCGCCGAAGGTTTCGTACATACGAATAATTGTTATACAAGGTTTATCCATAATTCTTCTCCTGTTTGTGTTCTGTCAGACGATGCTCAATGCTTTTTCGTATAATTCGATGAACCTCTGAAGTCTATCGATCAGACTGTCAAGCGTATCGTCGTAGTTTATATGAGGACGAGTAAGTCCGTTTTCAATAGCATAGTTTTGCCACGCCGCCGCATCAAGTTGCCCTCCCACCAGACCATCCAGATCGTAATTCAGTGTGGGGTTGTCATCTCCGTAAAGAGGACCTCTTTGCTTTAAGCTTTGCGCCGCAGCTTGCAATTTATATAGATCGGGGTTATCATCAAACCACACTTTTTGCTCGGCAGGAGTCAGCTCAAATTCCTTTAATTTTTCCTTCAGCTCATCACGGCTATCGATGATCAATGATTTTTCGACATAAACATCGACTGCCGTGCAATTACCACTATAAATCGGATCTCCTTTTTCATCAATGCCCACGACGGATGCTCTGACAAATTTGCCGTTTTCATCGAAAGTAAGAGTCCAAGAATCAACGACAGCAAAATCCGTGACACCGAGCTTTTTGTACGCTTCGATTCTTTTATAATTTCTTTCAAGCTCTCTTTGGTAGCAGTCTAAAATTTGCTCTCCGCATTTTCTCACAATTGCTTTTTCTTCCTCGGTTTCTGCCACTCTGTGTATAAATCCGTATGAATGGAATTCGCGCCGGAGGAATTGAATGCTCGTTTCTTTTTCTTTGTATTCGGCAGAACGTTCAAGCAGTAATTCTGAGTTGCTTACCAATGCCAGTTTATCTTTGATAGCATCGAGGCGCATGCGCACATAATCATCGGGGTATCTGCTGTTGTCGCAATGCTCGGAATAATACTCCTTCGCCTCCTCGTAGCGTCCCTTTAATTCTGCCAAAAATCCCTTTCGCGCATAATTTTTCTCCGTTTTTGCTCTTCCGAAACCACAATCGGGTTCAACCGGTTCGGGGTCAATCTGCTCGGCGAGTCCCGTTTGTAACAAGGCAAGCTCTTTGATCGAAAAGAAGGAAGAAGCGAGCTTCATATCCGCTTCATTTCCCAAGGGAAAGTCGCCGTCAAGGCTATCGTCTTCTTCCTTTTTCATCTCGTCCAGCCACTCGTAATAATAGTCATCGTGACTTATGGCATCGGATTTTACAGGCTCTATCTTGCGGCGTATGAACAGCTCAGCGGCACGGCTGATGCGCTCGGTAAGAGAATTGCATAGCTCTTTTTTAGAGGAATCGCTTCCCGCAATTTCACGGTAAGCGGCGATCCACTCATCACGAATCGCTTCGATCTGCTCTCTTGTATATTTGTCCAAAAGACTATATTGAAGTTTTAATGCAGTTTCCGGTTTCATAGTCTTCTCCTTGTTTCAATCTTCCTTTAAAAGCAAGCTTATCCTCACGGCAGTAACGGTGTCATATGCTACACTGTCTCCGGTCATAGTACGTCCCGAGTAATCGATTGTGTACACCTTCATACCATCATCGTCTTTGTAACGTAAATACAACATATCATTCACCAAAGCGCAGACCTGTGAATTCATTACCCCAAATGGCTCCATTCCGGCAAGCTGCTCGATGGTATATTCATAGCAATGTGTCTCCTGAAAGCCCGAACGGTTGGAGCCGCCAACTCCCATATATCCGCGAGCAATCCTCACCCCAACAACCTGTTTATTGTCTTTAACAAGAATGGTTTTAAGGGAGAGGATTTCTGCATCCGGCAGTTTATTTGCCGAATTGGTGTACAAGACCTTAACCAACTCTTCATAATATGATCTGTCAGATGTGGAGAAGTATTGGAAGTTTGTTTCCGATCCCAACGCCCTTGCATTGCCATATTCATCCCTATAGTAAAGCTGATTGCCCACCACGGCGCATAGGGTTCTGCACTCATCAAGCGTGATCAGATCTCCGCCCACCAAATCCGCAATCGCATATTTTATAATCTCCTTAGGCTCGGAAGACCTGCTGGAGCTTGCCGATAGGCCCTTGTGGATCTCTATACCGACGACCGCATCGCTGTCCTCGACCAAAAACTTTTCAAGGGCAAGAATTTCATCCTTATCCAAGCGTCTCATGTTCACATCTCCTTTTTTCTCACTGAGTAATTTTTACCGTACAGCGCATTGGCAAGGCGAATGACGGTAGGAAGGTTCATAATAGAGCGAACGTCCTCCTTCGAGAAATCCCGTCCTGTCATCTGCTCAAGCTCATCGGTATACTGCGGATCGATTCTTGCGTGCTTCTTTTGAAGCTTGTTGCCCATTCTTGCGTTTTGAACCTCGCTCGGCATCATCTGCGTCCAACCCTTGCCGCGCATGAAAGCTTCGTAGCGTTTGTTTTCGTGCTTGCGGAGGTTGTCTGCGCATGTTTCAAGCGCATTTTCCAAACCCGAAACGTCGCCCTTGCCATCCTCTACAAGCTCTAATCCAAGAAGCCACAGCTTATATGGAATGGATACCGCAAAGGCATCGGAGTAATCCTTGTAAAAGCACACCTGATTATATAGGTCGGTGAGTGCTTCGGCGTTATTCACGCTATCTACCGTCGTAATGCCACGGTTGGCAGCGTTCACCGCAACGGCAAGGCAATCACGGTAAGACGCTCCAATACGCAATCCCTTGTAGGTGTCCTCATAGCTACCGAATGTCTTGATTTCAAAGGAACAGATCGGCGTGCTTTCGAATTTGCGATTCTCGGGGTTATATTTCCAATCCGAAACGCAGAGGTTCGGTGTAATTTGCTCGTCGATGCTCTTATGATCCACAAGGGCGTGAATGAGGGGTAAACCACCATCAATGCCGTATTTACGGCGAATGTAAAGTGCAGTTTCCATATTCAGCGTTTCGCTGCCGAGGGAAACAACGATGTATGTAGGTTCGATACTGCCGAGCACTTCGACAAACGCAGCGGTTTTGATATCGGCACTGTAAAACTTGATATTCCACTTCTCCGCAAGGGCGGGAGAGGTCTTTTCAAAGGTAGCCTTTGCCTTTTCACCGTTAAGATCGATGACGTTGATATCCACTTTCACATCGTCACCGAGGCAGGAGCACATCGTCAGCGTGCGGAGAATTTCAAGACCGATATTACCGCCGCCAACAAGGAGGATTGAGAGTTTTCCGTCCTTCGCCGCATCGTAGAGAGGATAGTTGGTAGCAAGAGCTCTTGCAATCAGCCCCTCTTCATTGATAAGCCGCACGTTGAAGGTTTCGTACAGATGGTCGAAGATTACCTCGGAGATCTCGTTCTTGGTGTAGAGCCACATGTTGACCTTATCGGTATGCTCGCCATTGTACTTTTTGTAAAGACGAAGACCGGTATCCAGGTTTTCGCTACTGTCGGTACCTAACAGGTAATAATTGCGGACATGACGGAGTGTGTGTCCGATCTGCACGATATCGTCATTGATCACGTATGCATTGATATCCTTAATGCGTGCAAGTGTCTCTGCATCGATATCCTCCTTGGATATCCGCAGTGCAAAGACGATGACCGCCTTTTTATGTGTCGTTGCAATATCTTCGGCAATACACAGCGTACGCTCGTTGATCGCTGAAAAGAGGTAGGTATCCTTAAAGTTCGAGCGAATGCGATATACGATCCGCGTGAACTTCTCCGAGAAAAAGGACAAGGTAATACCAACAGTGAAGAGAGGCGCAACGATGAGCAACACAAGTAGCACCGTTTTATATACGTCTATATATGCCACGTCAAAGCCGTTAAAGCCCGCCAGAATCTCTCCGGGGTTGGAGTTTAACAGCATTGCGCACATACTCTCAACGAGCGTAAGACCTATGGCATAGGTTTCCTCGGCGTAGTAGGGATAGATTCCCGACATCAGCATCAAAAAGACGCATACGCCAAGAATACGCACAATGCGCTTGAGATCCTTCCTGTTCAGTATAACAAGCACAACGCCAACCGAAAAGATCAGCAACGTCAGTATCGCGCATATGGATAATATCACTTCACCGTTCATAGTAGCTCCTTCTATTTCGACTCATTGCTACCGAAGATAGCGTCAAATTCATCATTAGAAGCGGCAGTTGATTTGCTTGTTTTTGCTTTGGGTGTGGCTTTAACTTTTGTCGTTGTAGCCTTTTGTGCGGTACTGCCACCGAAGATGGCATCAAAATCCTCATTGGATGGTGTAGCTACTGTCAACGGAGTAGGTGCGGACTTTTTCGTCGTTGACTTCTTTGTCGTGATAGTTTTTTTCGTTGCAGAAGCTTCCGTTTTCGTTTCCATACCAGGGAAAGACACGGTATTGCCGAGAGCTTCCAGTTCTTTTTTGAGAGCGATTGCCTTGTCACTGTCGAGTCCCTTTGCCACAGTTGTCGGTGCTTTATCCACCATACCTTTTGCAGCAGCGAGCCCAAACCCCAACGTTCCACACAATATTTTTGTGGTCTTTAACGGTTGATTGCCAACCTTCTCCAAAACGACATCTAAAGTCTTCTTATCAGCCATCGTGCCTTCCTCCCTTATGCTTCTGCCTGAACAGAAGCGTTATCATCAAAACTATAGTCCTTCATCCATTCAATTGCCGGGGCATAGCCCGCTTCGGCTGCATCGGTGATCCACGCTGCCGCCTCGTTTATATCCTGAGGGCGTTCACGACCGAGCTGGTAGCAGATGCCGAGCTGATACATTGCATAGGGCTTGGCCATCTTAGCAGCCTTGATCAGTTTTCTCATTTTCTTTGTTTTGCCGACGTGATCGCCTCCTTTGTCGTATTTATTATGACCGC
>JAZTZW010000010.1:0-19450 GCA_045637685.1 Eubacteriales bacterium
AGAAACCATGCAGCATTATCCAAAACCTTATGACGAAGAAATGACAAAGCATTGGATTGAATGGAATATTCAGAACTATCAAAAATATGGCTTTGGTATATGGGCTGTAATCTTAAAGGAAACAGGCGAATTTATTGGCGATTGTGGAATGACCATTCAAAGCATCGATGGAGAATTGCTTCCTGAAATTGGGTATCATATTCATAAGAAGCATTGGAGAAAAGGGTTTGGGAGCGAAGCTGCAAGAGCAGTTAGAGATTGGGCATTTGAAAATACGGAATATGATTGTCTGTACTCTTATATGAAATATACAAATATTGGGTCATATTCTACTGCCATTGCAAATGGAATGAAAAAAGTAAAGGAATATCCCGATGCAAAGAATAAGATTTCTTACGCGTATGCTATAACACGAAAAGAATGGAGCTTACTTAACCGATAAATTCCAATTTGCCGAACTGCACAGGCGCACTACTTTTGGTCGTTTTTACCCCTATTTTCGCTACTTTTAGTCGCTCTTTGGCAAAAAAGAAGTAAATCCCCCTGGGATTTGTGAAATACGCTGCGCGTGTGAAATATTGCGCCGCCATGTGAACTGCCTGCACATTCGGTGGCACACCGAATTTTTCACAATGACCGCAGGTCATTATTTCACACCCGAAGGATATTTCACTTTGATTTTTCAATAAATTTTCAATGCGGCACGATCCGTCGCATCTTGATTGCTTCCATCAACACCGCAAAGGAGAATTCCAATGACAAGAAATGAGTTTTATTCTGCATGGTTAAAACATTTTGCAAAGGATATTTCGAGAAAAGATATCGAAAAGTATGTTGTATCCACAGGAAATTATTTGTGGCATGTGTTCTCTTGGGAACTTCTCGATAAAAAAGCATTTTTGACAGGCGAAAGCGCCGGAAACGCTTATGACAAAGCAGACAAACATAATGCCAAATATATTGAATGGTTTGAAGATGACGAAGCCAAAGACCTTACGGAAGAACTCAACTCCGCAAAAGCCCTTGACAAAATGACAGAAATATACGTTGTTGCATCGGATTTCTCTTGGACCTACATTAAAACACACGAAAGTACGTGCGGTCCGTATTTTATGAAGCTTTGATTACTCACATAATCGATTTTTTCACCTATACTTACGCACTTTTTCACAAAAAAGACAAGCTTAAAAGCAAGCTTGTCTTTTTTTCTTTTTACTTATACAAAACGGTGATTATCTTTCCATCTTCGAAAGACGTATTCGTTATTTCGGTTTCGGGGGTTTTGCCGTTGATAGCAGGCGAAGGGATAGCGAACGCCGCGCCCGATGCGCCGATATATTTATAGCTTGCAAGGATATTGCCCGATTCGTCGATACAGTTAAGCGTCATTTCGGCTTTATTCACATTATCGTATTTTGCAAGCAGATAAGCACCGACAAGGTCTGCGAGGAAGCGTCTGCCGAGGTCCGAGGGGTGCATACCGTCGGCGAGCATATAATCGTCGAGGGTGATAAGGTCGTATTCACGGTGGATATCGACAAGACCGCAGTTATATTCCCGCGCGATATCGCGTATCTCGTCGCAATAGCGGTCGAGCACCTTGCCGTCGTTGTAGATATAGTGAAGATTGTAATCCCACGGGGTGTAACGCTCGGGCATAGTGGGGGTTACGGTTATAAAAACGACGTCGCCGCCCTGCTCGCGTATTTTCTCGAGGAAATAAACGAGGTTTGCGCGGTATTCTTCGATCGGAACAAGGCTCTTAAGGCTATCGCGCTGGATTGCCTGATCGTTTCCGCCAAAGCCGATAATAACAAGATCGGGCTTGTGCGCGAGAACGTCCGACTCGAAACGGTCGCGCGCGTGGTAGGTGGTGTTGCCGCCCGCACCTGCGTTAATAACCGTTAATTCCATATCCTCGGCGATATGCGATGCATAGGAATTGCCGCAAAAATTAGTCATACTGTCGCCAAAGGTAACTATAATTTTTCCGCTTAACGCGTTTGATTTTATAAGCTTGGACATATTTTTTCTCCTTGAATCGGTTGATAACAACAGTATAGCACACAGAAATTCGAGTTTCAAGCAAATTGCAAAAGTTTTTAAATCAAGCTAAAAAAAGAAATGTCCGAGAAAACGGACATTTCTTTTAACTATATAATAGGAAAATGCGTTTTAAATGAGTAGCTTTCGATTATCAGAAGGATCTGCGCTTCTTTCTGTCGTTCATAAAGAGCGAGATAGACGCGCCGCCGCTGATAAGGATAAGCGCGATTCGCAGGAGAAGGTTCGAATTGTCGCCCGGCTCGATAATTTCGTAGATATTTACGAAATCTGCGGTGTAGGCGTTTTCGGTACTGCCGTCCTTTGTAACGGTTGCGACAAGATAGCCTTCGGAATCGTAATCGACGGTAATTGCGAAAATATATTCGCTCTTATCGTAGGTAACGCCCGCGAGTCCGCGGTTAACCTCGCTTACAAAGTAGGTGTAGGTCTTGCCCGCGTCTTCTTCGGTGAAGGTAAGCTCAAACTTCGCCTTGCCGTTTGCGTCGGTCGCGGTTTCTTTAATCGCAATACCGTCGTAAACGAGAATGAAGTTGAAGCCGTCTGCGCCGATAGTCTTTTCCTGCTTGCTTTCGACGGTTTTGTTGATATCGAGAGTAACTTTAACGGTAAGCGCGTTGTAAACGTTTGCAAATACTGCGGTATCAACCTCGCCGCCGTCTGCCTTGGTAAGGGTAACTTCGGAGATAAGCTGACCTTCGCCGTTATCGGTAACGCTTACCTTAACGCGATATACGGTGGTATCGTAAACGATGCTCTTTAAACCGCCGTCGGATTCGGTAATGACGTAATATCTGTCGCCTGCGGTTTCATATTCGAGAGTATCGAATTCGAAACCTCCGCTTGCCAGATTGGTAACGGTCTTGGGAGTGAGGTCGGTAATTTCGTAATCTTCGCCGGTTTCGTAAAGGTTAAAGTTGAATTCACCTTCCTTAAGCTCTCTGCCCAAAAGCGTTTTTACACCGCCGAGGGTAACCGTACTCTTTTCTGCCTTGTATTCGTTGGTGAATACGATAGCTTCGGCAGTCTGTTCGTTCTTGATATATTCGATAGATTCGGCATAGAGCTTGCCGTTGAGATCGTCTGCGATTGTAACGATAACCGTGATTACGCCGCTATCGTAGGTTATGCCGCCGAGCGTGCCGAGCTCTTCGGTAACGGTAAAGGTATATTTGCCGACACGTTCGAGCTTAACGGGCGAAAATTCAATGCCGCCGTCAAGCTTTGCGAATACCGTTTCGAGCTCCTTATGCTCGGTTTCGCTGTAAAGCAGGAAGGAGAATTCCTTTTCTTTAATATCTCTGCCGATAAGCTCCTTATTACCGTTCAGGGTGAGGTAGTATTCCTCTGCTTCGTAGGTGTTTACGAAGTGGATTTCTTCTACCTCCTCGTCGTTGAACAGATAGGTAACCTCGGCAGCAAGCTGACCTTCGCCGTTGTCGGTAACCTTAACGACCGCAACGTAAACGCGTTCATCGTAAATAACGCCGCCCAAGCCGTTGTTTATTTCGGTAACCGTGTAGCTGTATTCGCCTTCTGCCGCAAAGGTTATCGGGTCGGTCGCGAAGCGTCCGTCCGCCGAGTTGTAAACCGTAATGGTTTCGCCCGTAAGATTGTCCTTTATTTCAAAGGCAAATTCGTTTTCGACAAGGTTTCTGCCGTTTAAGGTCTTGTTACCAGCGATAACCGCGGTGGTAGGCTCGGCAGAGTAACCGTTTGTAAATACTATTCCGCCGTTTTCGCCGCTTACCTCTATATCTGCAATAAGCTGTCCTACAAAATTATCGGTAACCGTAACGGTAACGTTGTAAACGGTTTCATCATAATCGACACCGCCCAAGCCGTTATTTGTTTCGGTAACGGTGTAGCTGTAAACGCCTACGGTGTTATAGGTAATTTCCGAGAAGGAGAAACGTCCTTCAGCGTCGTTATAAACGATTTCTTTGTTTCCTTCTGCGTCGGTAAGAACGAATTCGAATTCACCCTCTTTAAGCTCTCTGCCGTCGAGAAGCTTTGTGCCGACAAGGGTCACCTTGGCTTCCGCCGCGCGGTAAATGTTAGTGAAATCGAGATTTTCTGCCTCGTTATCGCCGATAAGGTATTCAACCTCGGAAACGAGCTGTCCCTTGCCGTTGTCGGTAACCTTTATGTTTACCGAGTAAACGGTGGCATCGTAGCCAACGCCGCCGTGACCGTTGTTTACCTCGGTAACGGTGTAGCTATATTCGCCTGCCGCGCGGAGCACAAGCGGCTCGAACTCGTAGTTGCCGTTGGCATCGTTATAAGCGGTTTGTACCTTCTGGGAGTTAGAGTTATCTGTAAGGCGGAATTCAAATTCGCCTTCTATAAGTTCTCTGCCGATAAGCGTCTTCTTGCCGCCCAATTCCACCTCTGCGGGAGTAGCGGAATAGCTGTTGACAAACACAATCTCGCTTGCCGAATTGCCGCCCTTGCGGTAGCTTACGCTGTAATCAAGCACGCCGTAGCCGTTATCGGTAACGGTAATATCGACATAGAACACCGATGTGTCGTAGGTTATGCCGCCGAGATTGCCCTTTACCTCGGTAACGGTGTAGCTGTAAACGCCTGCGGAGATATATTCGATAGCCGCAAATTCAAATCTGCCGTTTGCCGCGTTCTGCACGGTTTCGATAGTTTTGCCTTCGGAATCGACGAGCTTAAAGCTGAATTCGCCTGCTTCGAGCTCTCTACCGCTTAACTGCTTAGTGCCCTTTATTGCAATTTTAACGGGGGTTGCGTTGTATTCGTTTCTGAATATAATTTCGTCTGCCGCTTTGCCGTCTGCAAGCAAAGTAGTACGCGCGGTGAGCACACCGCTTACGTCGACTACTTCGACCTTTAAGGTGTAAACGGTATCGTCATAGGTTATACCGCCGAGGTTGCCCTGCGTTTCGGTTATAACGTAGTAATGAGTGCCTGCGGCGGAATAGGTGAACATCGGGAACGCAAAGGATCTGTCGTAGCCCGCAAACGCGGTGTAGCTTGCGGTAATACCTTCGATCGAAAAGTCTGCGCCGGTTTCGTAAAGCTTAAAGCTGAATTCGTTTTCGTTTACCACTCTGCCGCTCAATTCCTTAACGCCGCTTATAATAAGCACCGCGTCGGTGGGATCGTAGGTGTTGGTAAAGCCGGTTACGTAGCCGCCCGCCTTCGAGCCGTTTATAAGCGTACCTACCGTGCCGTCGCCGTTATCGATAATTTCAACCGTGAAGTTGTATTCCTCTTGGCTGTACGTCATACCGGGGATAGGCGTTTCGTGAACAAGCTCTTTAAGCGTGTAGGAATAGATGTTTCCTATAAGGTCTGCGGGATAAGTAATGGTTATGCTCGCGTTACCGTCGCTATCGGTAAGATTAGATCTTGCTATTTCTTCGCCGTAGCTGTCGTAAAGAGCAAAGCTAAAGCCGTTTCTGCCTATTTGCGCGTTGGAATTGTTGTTGATATATTTCGTTATATCGATTGTAACGGTTGCGGGAAGAGTTGCTTTGTAAACATTGTGGAAGGTTGCGGAAATACGCCAACCGTTGCTTGCGTTGCCGCTTACGGTAAGCGGTGCTTCGGGCGTTACAGCCGTTATTTCGAGCTGACCGTCCATATCGCGGTCGCCAACGGTTACATCGAAGCGAAGTATGCTGTTGTCGTAGACCACACCTTTAATACCGTTACCCGAAAGGCTTGCGTCGGTTTCGTAAATAACGTAATGGTAGGTGCCTACCTGCGTGAGTCTTTCAAGCGACGCATCGAGCTTCGCCTTGAGCTTACCATTGACAACGTCCTTCATAGCGATAGCCGTTACGGTATCGACGGTAACAAGGTTAGTAAGCGCGTCTGCCGAGGACGAGCGAGCGAGAACAAATTCGAAGCTGTCGCCTTCTTTAAATTCTCTGCCCTCGAGCAGCTTTGTAATATCGATTTCTATATCGGGGGTGACGGGATTGGGAATATAGCTGTTTACAAGCGATGCGGTTGCGTTGCCATCGACGGTAATTGCGCCGCTAAGTCCCGTGCTCTGCGAGGTAAGAGTAAAGCCCGCGGGTATATTTATTTCTTCCACCGTGTATTGGGTGCCAGCGGGTATGCCGTGAATCGTAATATCGTCGCCATGCGCGAGTTCAAGCGAAATAACGCCGTTTTCATCGCTCTTAACGGTGGTAGCGCCTTTGTCCGTGATTGCGGAAAATTCGGTGCTTGCAACATTAATACCGTTGCGGGTCAGCGTTACGGCAATATTGAATTTAAGGTCTTCGGGGACATTATAGCTGTTGCCGAAGGGGTGGGTGACGGTCTTGCTTATGGTAAGTCCGCCCTTTACGGTGGGAGCGTTGACAAATTCAACCTCGTCGAAGCTGTATGCGGTGATACTGCCGCTTGCCACTTCATTTTGCGAAACGCCGTTAACGCTTACCGATTTCAATTCATAATCGAGATTTTCGCTCGATTCGGTTACCGTGTATTCGGTGTTTGTGGGAAGCCCAACGATAAACATTGTCTTGCCCGCGGGCACGGTGACGGTCATTTTGCCGTTTCTGACAGCGACCATACCTTCCTCGCCCTCGTATTCGCCGATTTCGGTAAGAACGCAACGATATTCGTTGGCAAGCGCTGTGCCTATCGGAGCATCAAGCTCAACAATAAATTTGAACTCGCGGTTGGTGTCGGGCTGTTCGTTTTCGAGCAGCTTGGTAATGGTTATACCCTGCTCGGGCGTTACCTGAATTCTGCCGTTGTTGCCAAGATAGGTATATGCATCATAAGACGAGTTTGTCAATTCTACAAACGGTTTTGCCAAATATTCAAGCGATTCGGTGCGGTTTTCCGACTTGTCCGCCATATACTCGTCGAGCAAGTGGCTTACCGTGCCGCGGGGAATGTACCACGTGCCGTCTTCGGCGCGCATCTTTTCGGCAAGCGCACCTGCGGTAAGCTCTTCCGCGGTTTGCGTTATAACAGCTTCCTTGGTTTCTTCGTTAATCTGCGTAAATACCGTCTTCATACGGTAATATTTGGTGTTGCTGTCGAAGCCGCTTGCGTTATTGTAGGTTACCTTGTCGTAGCCGCCGTTGCCGTCGGAAACGTAAATATCGGTATCTTCTATGAAGTAATATCTTTCGTTTTCGGTCGAGGGGTGGAACTGTACCGAGGTTGCAACATAAGCTTCGCCGCTTTGCCAGCTGTTGGTCCAGAACTGATAGCCGTTGTTCGTTTTGAACTTGCTGTCGGCCGAAGCCATTATCGAATTTATGTTCAGCTCGTTAATATCCGAGTGCAAGCCCACCTCGAAAACAAGGCGAATGGGGTCGTTTTCCTGAATATCAAGCTTAACATCGGTAGCGGTTTCAACGCTATCGCCCTTAAGCGAAATGCTGTAGGTTATCATCGGAACGAGTGCGGCGGGTATTTTCCAATAAACCATCTGCTGTCCGCTTGCGATATCGGTATTCACCTGCACCGACATATACATCATATCGCTGTCCTTGATATTGCCGGTCGACTTGCCGAGGAAGCCGTAGGAGCGGTTAAGATATACCGCGCCATCATCGGGAGCAGTATCGTCCTTATCCGCAAACGAAAGGAAGCTTCCGTCCGCCTTTGCATACCAAGAAATGCAGTTATTATAATCGTCGTTGCTTTTGTAATAAAGCTGTTTATCTTTCGCCGCGTTCTTTAAAAGCTCGGACGCAACGGTTTCGCTTACGCCTAAACGTTCGCAAACCGCGCCGATAAGCTCCTTCGTAAGCTCGGGGTCGTCTAACGAAACGCTGCCGTTCCCTTCGACGACTATTCTCGATGCAAGCATCGCACCGTCGAACAGAGTATCGCCGACAAGGATACCCTTGATATCCTTAACCTCCATATATTCGCCGATTTTGTCCTCGAAGGTAATGTATCCGGCGAAATCGGGGTTTTGTCCCTGAAGGTGGGTGGGGTAATAGCGCGACTGAATAATAATTTCGTTTACTATATTTTGGAAGTTTTCTACCATGTCCTCGCCGTCTTCGGAGGAATAGTATTCGTTTACGTAATCGGAAAGGGTGCAATAGCTGTTTTTGTTAATCGTTTTTGAGCTGAACGTGAGACTGCCGCTTGAGTTGGTAGAAGGAAGACTTACCGAAATAGAGTCTTTTTCCGAATAGCTTTCCCAAAGCGAAGCGGTAGCACCCACGGGGTCGAGCACGCTCTGCGCCGCCTCGGAGTTACCTACGCCTACACCGAGCGTATAGAAAAGCGGGGTGCGGTTGTATTTTTCCTCTATCTTTGCGTGAATGTAGCTTGCGGTAAGCTGGGTGACGAACGCCATACCGGTATTTGCGCCGTTGTTCGAGCCGTTGCCCGCGTTACTCGTTTGTATGTCGGTATAGTTGGTGGTAGCCGAGGTGGGTGCGCCGTCACTCATAAGAACGACAATGGGAAGTATCTCCATACCCGACTGAAATCCGCTTTCGATAACCGTGTTTTCAACGTTCGCGAATTCCTGATAAGCCTTGTAAAGGCCGTTTTGTATGTAAGTTCCGCCGTTAGCCTGCTTCGAGCCGCTCATCGCCTGCGACTTTTTGGTGCCGTAAACGTTGGAAGCAACGCTTATCGTTTCAACTGTATTGCCTCCCGACGTGCGCGACGAATAGGCAAAGAAATTGCCGTTTGCGTTTCTTGCGGTATAACGGTCGAGCGGAAGAATTACGGTTGCCGTATTGGTATTGGAGGTGCCCAAATTGCTGTTACCCGAATAAAGAACAACGCCTACTCGGTTGTGGTTGTTAACCGCATAAAGCGCCTTCATCGCGCTGTTGGTAGCCTCGACAAGGTCCTCTATCTTACCAACCATAGAGCCCGAAAGGTCAAGCACGAGCATCGTGTCGGTGGGAATATTGGTATATCCCACGATAGATTTATTTGCCGCGATTGCCGAAAGCGCAACGAGAAAGTTGCTTTCATCGTCGAGCGTAACGGTATTTTCGGGGAATTGCGAAGCATCGGTGAATACCGATTTATCTGCCCAAACACCGCCTGCGTTTTCGGTGTGCTTAACAGAGTTTCCGAACCATTCTGCCCAACCGTTCATAGTGGACGGGTCGACAACTCTGTCGGCAACCACTTCGGGTTTTACCGCCGAAACAATAGGAATAAGCATAACGACCATTACCAGCGCAAGAAAGCCCGATAATGCTCTTTTGAACAATCCTTTTACAGTTTTCATCTTTCTTCTCCTTACTCAACAGCAATTTCTATTTTTCGTGATGTTATTTACATTTGTAGAATGTGTGCGATCGGCAGTAAAGATTCTCTGCATCCAAACCGCGCCAAAACAATACATTTCGCCATTCTATCATTTTATATTTTACCCAAAAAATTCATATATGTCAAGGAAAACGACTTATTTTTACACTAAAACATAACGTTTTTCGCGTATATTCGCGTATATTCGCGTTTCTATTGCCAAAACCCGCAAAATACTGTATAATAAAGCATAAATCGTAAAGGAAACAGGCAATTTATGAAAATCAAAAGTAAAAAGCTTAGCTACGAACAGGTTGTCGCGCTGCCTACGCCAAAGCACAAAAACCCAATGAAGCCGTTATCGGTGCTTCGCGGGCTTATTTATCTGCTTTCCCTGCCCGATATGCTCGCAACGCGGTTTAAATATACCGAAAACCGCATGGAGCTTGTAAAAAACAAGCCCTGCCTTATTCTTATGAATCATTCGAGCTTTATCGACCTTGAAATCGCTTATAAAATTTTCTTTCCCCGCCCTTTATGCATCGTGAGCACGCGTGATTCATATATCGGAAAGCGTTGGCTTATGCCGCTTATCGGCTGTATTCCTACCCACAAATTCGTTTCGGATATCACTTTGCTTTCCGACATAAAATACGCGCTTCACGAAAAGAAGGCGAGCGTGCTTATGTTTCCCGAGGCAGGCTATTCGCTCGATGGCAGAGCCACCGCGCTCCCGCCGAAATTCGGTATGCTTATAAAGCGTTTAAACGTACCTGTTGTAACCGTTACAACAAAGGGCGCGTTTCTACGCCAGCCGCTTTACAACGAGCTTATTAAGCACAGGGTGAATATCTCCGCCGAGGTACAATGCCTGCTTACCCCCGAGGAAATAGCCGAAAAAACCGTGGACGAGCTCGACGGTATGATAGAAAAGGTATTCACATTCGATAATTTTAAGGAACAGTACGAAAATTCTGTCGAAATTTCGCACAAGGACCGCGCAAAGGGCTTGCACCGCGTGCTTTACAAATGCCCGCATTGTCTTGCGGAAGGCAAAATGCAGGGCGAGGGCACGACGCTAAAATGCAACGCCTGCAACAAGGTTTACGAAATGGACACGCTCGGCAGGTTGAACGCCAAAGACGGAAAGACCGAGTTTGCCCATATACCCGATTGGGTGGATTGGCAACGCGAATGCGTAAAAAACGATATCGCATCGGGCGTATATTCGCTCGAAACAGATGTCGAAATCGGTATAATAAAGGACCACAAGGCGCTGTATCGAGTCGGTAACGGCACACTTACGCACAACGAGGACGGCTTTTACCTTAAAGGCTGTGACGGCGCGCTTGAATTCAATCAGCCTGCACTTGCCTCGCACAGCATAAACGCCGATTTTTACTTTTACACGATGGGAGATATTATCTGTATCGGCGACAGAGAAACGCTTTATTATTGCTTCACCCCGCCCGAGGTGCCGGTGTTCAAGGCAAGGCTCGCCGCCGAAGAGCTTTATAAAATAAAGCGCGAAAGCAGAAGAACAAAGCGAAACAAAAGCTAAGCCGCAAGCTTTCCTCGGAATTATATAAGAGGACTATTAAGGGGTGCTTTTTCAAAAGCACCCCTTAAACCCCGCAAGGCTTTTTGGTTTTTTAAATATATTCAAGTCTATCATTGTTTAGTTATCCAAACCCGAAATTCCGTCTAATGCAGGAATGACACACAATAAAAAAGCCCAAAACTAAAGGTTTTGGGAGAAAGCTCGAGAGAGGGGATTTTTACAGAAATCCCCTCTCTCGTTGTATTGTTAAATTGTTGCGTATATCCCGAATTGCGCTCGCGCAATTCGCTTCCGCCAAGGCGAAAGTTCGACTCCGCAAAACGGCGCTGTCACCGTTTTGCTTCGCTCAGAATGACAGTGACATTACTTAATCTCAAAAGTGCCGAAGTAGTGGCGTGCGATGAGGATGTAGTCGAACTGGTCAACTACTGCGTCCTTATTAACGTTTGCGCGGGACATTTCGTCTGCCGTAAGAGTACGGGTTTCGAAGTAGTGACGCTTAACGAGAATATAGTCGTACTGGTCGATTGCGCCGTCGTTGTTAACGTCACCGAGCTTACCCAATACAGGCTCAATGGTTTCCAAAAGTGCGTTGCAAACGGTGCAACGGCGTTCCTTTGTGCCGTCGTTAAGAGTGGTCCATTCGCCGTTATCGTGGCCCTTTGCAGAAACGAGAACCTCGCCGCAGCCGGTGCAGGTTTGGTCGTTAGTGCAGTCTGCCGCTTTGCCGGGAGTGTGAACGTGCGGCTGAGTCTTGGGCACAACAGCAACGTAGGGTGCCGCCTGAAGCTTGCCGGTGTTAACGTCGACACCGCTAAGCTTAATAACGTCGCCTTCCTTTAGGCTTCCTGCTATATTGTGGTTGTTATAGCTGCCGTAAACGGGGGTTTCTACATTTTCGCCTTCCCAACCGTGAACAGCAATTAAAATCTGATTGGAATTAAGGGTAATCGAAGGAGTTGTTGATGCGCCGGTACCTTTGGTAACCGATTTTACAACATATCCGTTATCGGATGCACTCCATTCAGCCAATACGTTGTTCGACCAAGAGTGGTTAGCACGTTGGGGTGTAAGCTCGCCGAACGAGGAAGTGAAAATTACGCTTGCGCCCGATGTAACAGTCTTGTTAACGCCCGTTACGTAAATACCTGCAGGAACAGCCTTTGTACCTGTGCCTACTTCAACCTCATCCAGCCATACGTGCTGACTGTTGGGCACTATATCGAACTTAACATATCTTTCGGTGCGTGCGCTGTTCGCCCATGCAGTAACGGTATATGTGGTCCAGGTATCGCTTGTTGCTTTTACCGAAACCGAGTTGGAGGATGCAACCTCAGTGAAATTTACACCGTCGTTCGAAACGGAGATTTTAAGGTTCTGAAGCGAAGTAATACCCCAGCCCTCGTTGTTTGCGCAGTAAACCTTATATGCGTTGTGCGAGGTGTTGCCTCCGAGGTCTACAACTATCTGAGCACCTAAACCGCCGCCCCAGCCCGAATAACCTTCGGTACCGCCGTCTGCTACACCCTTGGTGCCGTTGGTAAGACGTTTTTTGTCGTCTGCCCACTTATCTTCACGGGTGTTTGCGTTGGTGGTGTAGCTCTTGCCCTTGGAAATTACGGTAAAGGATGCGTTGTATGCATTAAGAAGAGTATTGTACGCATTGTTGAGCGCAGTATCGTTCGAAGAAGAGCTTGCAAGAACGCTGAGCGCGTTATTGTGCGCGTTGCGAAGTGTGGTAAGCTGAGCTTCGGAATAATCAAAGTGGCGCGCACCTGCAACCTCGTCGACAAGACCCTGCAATTTCGTTCTTGCAGGCGAGCCGCAGTTGTTGTAGCCGTACTGCTTTATAATCGAGGGGTAGTCCTTATAGCACACGTTCATATCGACAGAAGTGCTGGACAAGCCATCGTAATAACCGAAAATAGCATGCTGCCAAATGCCGCAGTAGTCACTAAAGTCGTAAGCGCTCGCAGAGTGCTGATTACCCTCGTAATTAGACTTATAACGGGGATACCAAAGGTCGTATCTGGATTTAAAAGAGCTCGAAAGCTTATCAATAACCTGAGAACCGCCGCCGTAAATGCCGGGGAAATAGCCGTTTGCTTCAAGAGTTTCGCACCAGCCCAAGCAAAGTTGTTCCATAGAGTAAGAGCCAAGGCTAACCTGAGCACTATCCTCTACATCGTAATAAATCGGGAATTCAAAGTACATATCGTACTTCTCGATCTGCGACATTACCCACTGAGCGTCCTGCTTTGCACCGGCATAGGTGGTAGCAAGAGAGTAGAAGTAAAGACCTACAGGCATACCTGCCGCACGCGCGGCGTTGTAATATCCGATAAAGTTGTCATCAAGCGTATCGGTGCGGCTTGCGCTGCCTTCGTAGCCTATACGAAGAATTGCAAATTGGCAGCCACTTGCCTTAAGCTTTGCAAAGTTAACGGTACCGTTCCAATAGGAAAGGTCGACACCGTAAGAACGGTAATACGTGGTCGGCAAACCGCCGCCCGCTATAGCCGACGCCGTCATAACGCCCGACGCAATGACCATAGAAAAGACCATAACGAGCGAAAGACAAAGCGCGAGAATATGTTTGATTGCTTTCATGTGTGTCCTCCATAAGTATAATATCACATAATCGATTTATTTTAACTTTTTTATGGCAAAATGTCAATAACAAAGCGTGTGCCGAAAATATTTTTGTAATCTCACACAATCGCCGCGCTCCTTTTTTGGTGCTTTGTGACAACTAAAAGCCATAGGGAAATACAAAAGAGCAGGCACATCGCCCGCCCTTATATATTCTTTATAATATATGGAAGAAAATTGATATTTCGGGGACAAAATGGGCTTTTCGAAAGCCCTCGCATCGCACATTTTCCCGATTTAAACAAAAGCCCAAAAGCCCTTGATTTTAAATCATAATATGATATAATGCAGTTCATAGATATATCTTTATGAAAAGGTGAACAATGAGCAACATAATATCCAACATAAATATCCGCAGATTCGAAGAAAAAGATGCGGAAGCTGTGCAAACGCTGATTGTGCGCAATTTTCTTGAGGTTAACAGCAAAGATTACGGCATCGAAATTATGCAAGAAATTGCAAAAGCTTATGACGTAGAAAAGGTAAAAAGAATTGCCGGCTACGCACATATGTATGTATTTGAGTATAACAAACAGATTGTGGGCGTTGGCTCTATTTCAAGTTTTTGGGGTAGCGAAACCGAAAGTGTTTTGTTGACTATATTCGTGTTGCCCGAATTGCATGGAAACGGCATTGGCAAACTTATTATACAAACCTTGGAACAAGACGAATTTTATATACGCGCGAACAGAATCGAAATTCCGTCTTCCATAACAGCTGTCGAGTTTTATCGTAAGTTCGGCTATGATTACAAAAATGGAATTAAAGAATTAGATAAAGAAAATCATTATGTTTTAGAAAAGTACAAATAAAAGTCAAAAGGGACTTCGGTTGAAGTCCCTTTTATTATTCGCTTACCTCTTATCAAACGACGGGTTATAAGCGTAAAAGTTCTTCTAGTCAAGGTTGTCTTGCACTATTCGGAGTGCATCGGCGAAGATACTGTTTCAAACAGATGCGTGTAAGGTATTGAAGATATATGGATTTCGTGGTATAATCAGTTCGATAAATAAGAATTTAGCGAATGCATCTTTTGGCAAAAGGAGGACAATATGAGTAAACGATATATTAATTCCATCCGCATTTTCTTTTCAGATTATGTTAGTTGGCTATTAATTATAGCTTGTTTATTTATCGTTTCCCTTGTTGCCGTCGTTGCTTTTGGTAATGCGAACGGTTTCATCTGGATTATTCCTGTTATGTTCCTCATTATTTTATGCCTATGCCTACCATTCCCCTTACTAATCTTATACTGCAAGGTGAGGAAAGATTTAAAACACAACAATATCGATAAACTGACTGTCAAAATAGCGGAAATTCAGCAGTATGATAAATTCGAGTTTAAAAACCGAGTCGGAGCAACAGTTGGAAAAAGAAAATACAGGATTATTGATGAGAACGATAATTATTATTTACTTTCTACCGCAAACGATAAAGATATGTTCTTAATATTTCACCCTGACCTTTCTTTTTCTGTTGAAGTTGAGGTTTTAAATAAATCAAGGTTGGTTTTAAGCATGAAGTTAATGGAAGAGCCTAAAACAAAGAAGGCGGCTCGAAAGCAGAACTATAACATAGCACGTTTCAAAAAAGTATTTAGCCACTATTTTTGATAAGCCATCAAATTCCAATATATCGAACAGAAAGCAGATGAGAGCAAACTCATCTGCTTTTTTGAATATAATATATGCCCGTTTATAAAAGTTTTTGGGGATTTCAAAAGGGGCTTTTTACAAAAAGCCCCTTTTGCTATGCGTTTATCTCTTATCAAAGCTCGGGTTATAAGAGTAAAAGTTCTTGTAGTCCAAATTGTCCTGAACGATACGCAACGCATCGCCGAAGCGTTGGAAGTGCACTATTTCGCGCTCGCGGAGGAAGCGGATCGGGTCGGCAACGTCGTGGTCATCGCAGAAGCGAAGAATGTTGTCATAGGTCTTTCTCGCCTTCTGCTCGGCGGCGAGGTCCTCCGAGAGGTCGGCTATCGGGTCGCCCGTGGATTGGAAGGTGTACGCATTCCAAGGCACACCACTTGCAGCGACGGGATAAAGACCCGTTGTGTGGTCTACGAAATAGGCGTCGAAGCCCCCCTCCTTTATCTGCTCGGGAGTAAGGTTACGCGTGAGCTGATATACAATGGTGCATATCATTTCCATGTGTGCCAATTCCTCGGTCCCGATATCGGTAAGGATCCCTATCGCTTCGTTATAGGGCATACTGTATCGCTGGGAGAGGTAGCGCATAGCCGCGCCGAGTTCGCCGTCGGGCCCGCCGAATTGTGTGATTATCAGCTTTGCGAGTGCGGGGTTCGGGTTTTTAATATTCACGGGATATTGAAGCTTTTTATCGTAACTCCACATCGGTTAGTCCTCCTTGTTCTGCCACGGCCACGCACCGTGCACCCAGTTCCAGTCTTTTCCGCCTGCGTTTTCTTTGGTAAGCGGACCGTAAAGCGATTCGTACTGTGCAACGTATTCGCGCATTTTTTCGATCGCTTTGCCGTGCTTTTCAAGCGCTTGGCGGTTGTGCGGATGACAATCGAGATAGAGCGCGCATTCGTGCGCCGTAAAGGCATACATCTGTATTTTGCGCATAAGTGATTCGCGTTTATTGTCGTGCATCATTTGCCCAGTCCTCGCTTTCCGCCGTAGAACGGCATATCGAGCTCGGCAAAGAGTGTCCCGCGCGTGAGCGCCTTTTCCTCGTCGTAAAGATTTTCGAAGCGCTGAAACGGAACGTACATCATTGCAAGCGAGACGTGCGCGGGAAAAGTGCTTTCCTGCACGTGCTCGGGCATTTCGGGCATTTGGTCCATACAAAACAGCCCGTATTCTTTAGGTTGCATTAAAATTCACCTTTCGTTTGCATTTTTCGTCAGCCGAATACAGGTTTCGGCAAGGAGGTGTTTTGTTCCCCCTGATGACAGTATATGCAAAGGCGAATAATTTTTCTAAAAAGGTATTGATTTTTCATATTAGATGTGTTAGAATAGCCGAGCAAATGAATATGTGGGTGTAGCTCAGTTGGTTAGAGCACTTGCTTGACATGCAAGGGGTCGTTGGTTCAAGTCCATTCATCCACACCAGAAAAAACCGTGAAACCACAAGGGTTTTCACGGTTTTTTGTTTTCATTGCAGAACCCGTTTTTCCAAAAGGTCAACAAAAAGGTCAACAACTTTTGCGTTTCTTGCTTTTCGAGGTGTGAAAAAAAGGAAATCCCGCGTGGCGGCAAGTGAAAACGACTTGTTTGACCATTAAACCGAAAGCTATTGCGGTTTGTTATAGTGTATGATATAATGAAGCACAAGAAATGCAGATGTTCAACTTTTGAAGAAATCAAAAGCTACGCCAATGAGCAAGTCAACCCTTTAGGAGGTTTTTATTATGAAATTTAGCAAGAAAGCACAGCGGTTGTTTGCCACCTTACTTATTGTTGCTTTAACCGTTACGATGCTGCCTGTTATAACTTTGTCGACTTATGCAACAACCACCGAATTTGCCGGTGGTAGCGGAACAGAAAACGATCCGTATTTGATTGAAACAAAAGAACACCTGAATAACGTTCGCAATGATCTTGATGCATATTATGAATTGGTCGCGGACATTACATTTGCTGATGAAGACTTTGAAGAGGGAGGCGCCTTCTATAACAATGGCACAGGTTGGATGCCAATAAAATCTCCCACATCCTCTTCGTATTTTACCGGTGTGTTTGACGGCAATGGGCACTCTATCTATAATTTACAAATCAACGCAGATTCAAGTGCTGCAACAAGTGTAGGTCTCTTTGCTCAAAACAATGGCATAATCAAAAATTTGGGTATAGAGAATGGCAAAATTGTGCTTACCTTTTCTACCAATGTATACGGATATGTCGGTGCCGTTGCCGGATATAACAAGGGGACGATTTCCAACTGTTTTAATACATGTAAAGTTGAAGCGAACGGAAGTATTGGTAGTGGTCAAGCAGGTGGCATAGCTGGAAGCAACAAAAACGGTTGCAGCATAGCAAATTGCTACAACACTGGAATGATTTACTCTTCTAATTACAGTGCTGGCGGTATTTCAGGTATAAATTCAGGCACAATAGAAAACAGCTTCAATAGTGGATTTATATGTGCGGAAAAAGGTGATAATACCTATTGCTATGCTGGTGGCATCTGTGGAACAAACCACAATGTTGTTTCTGCTTGCTATAATATTGGCCAAATTTTCTCAGCAAGTTTCAAAGGTGGAATTACAGCGTTGCTTGTAGATATCGGTAATCCGGATGCGAAAAATGAATACTGCTATTACTTAGTTGGCGATGACCAAAATGTGGGCGTTGACGATGATGGTGCTACTAAATGCAAAAAAGAAAACATGATATTGCAAAACACATATGGTGGCTTTGATTTTGAGAGCATTTGGACCATGTCTGATAATTCGGATTATTTGTATCCTGAACTAATTGATAACAGAATGAACTTTACAAAAAAAGTTCAGGGCATTACTATTGGCTCCTTGCCGTATAAAACAGAGTATTATGTTGGCTTGGAGGACCTTGATATAACGGGAGCAAAACTTGCAAAAGTATATAACGATGGTACCCTTGAAGAAATATCCGTGGAACCTTCTATGGTTACTGGATATGATAAAACGAAAGTTGGGCAACAAACTATTACAATTACCTATGGCGGAGAAAACCTGACATTTGAAGTTACCAATCTAAGTTTGGTATACGATTACAAATTAACAACAGACGAAACTATCACACTGGAGTATAAAGCAAAAAAAGATTTTGACTTCGTTTTGTCTGATGAGTCAGTTGCTAAAATCACGAATATATCTACAAGCACCATCAGTTGGAGTTCCTCGCTACAAGTAGCTTCAGCGGCTACAATCAAACCGTTAAAACCAGGGTATGTTGTTGTGCGAACCGTTGATAAAACTGGTTTCGTTTTGTCCAAGGCATTACTTCTCATTGAAGAAGGAACTCACCAATTACAACTCGCAGAAGTGATTGCGCCGGCAACATGTACCGATAACGGAACCGGAATATATCGCTGTAAGTTTTGCGATTATGAGGAACCGGGAGTAATTTATGCTCCTGTTCACATTGAGGTCGTTGATGCATACAAGGCTCCGACATGTACGGAAACCGGATTAACCGAGGGCAAGCATTGTTCCAGATGCAAAGAAGTATTGGTTGCTCAGGAGACTATTCCTGCTACCGGCCACACATGGGAAAATGAGACATCCGATGAAAATGAAAATTTGCATTATGAATGTAGTGTTTGCCACGATACATACACTAAAGTAAATATCAAAAATACTACGATTGTGTTGGATGAAACAGCGTTCCAATACCATACCCTCTTGCCCAATCTTCCCGTTTCTTATTCTGAAAAAGAGTTGATATTGAATGAAGATTTTATGCTCATATACTCGCTGGGCGGAGAAACATATGAGAAACCCTCTATTTCGGGTTCGCGATATATTTGGGACGTTGGAGCATGCATGATAACTGTGCGTGGTATAAATCGGTATTTTGGTGAAGTAACACTAAGTGTTGATATCAGCAAATTTGATATGGCTAATGCCACCCTTGCGACACGTTGGGTTTCGAACGGCGATGGTTCCTATAGTAGCAGTTCTTATGATATGAAGGACTTTGAATATGACGGGACGGAAAAAAAGCAAAGCGGATATAGGGTCTGCGATGATAACGATACTATTTCTGCGGAACATTATGAGGTGACTTATAAGAACAATGTAGAAGTCGGTACTGCAACGATGATAATCAACGGAAAAGGAGATTATTACATCGGCACTTTAGAAAAAGAATTTCAAATATACCCTCGTCAAATCACTTCGATTGATATTTCCAGATTGCCAAACAAACTGGTATACAACACCATTGACGATACTATAGATGTTTCTGGTGGCGAAATAACCATC
>JAZTZW010000011.1:0-6192 GCA_045637685.1 Eubacteriales bacterium
GATAATAGATAATAGATAATAGATAATAAGTTTTTTGGGAGAGAGATCGAGAGAGGACTTTTTTCAAAAAAGTCCTCTCTCGAAAAACTATTGCGTTCCTATAAAAGCAACGGTTGGATTTGAATGCCGTTGAGAGCGCAGTCGAGCGTCGGCTCGACGAGCGAAAAGTCGCAGATAAGCGAGGTTTGCTTGCTTTTCGGGTCGTCCTGCGCGAAGGGCACGAAATAGACGTTTTTCTTTTCGAGCGTCCGCGCGATGTTGGCAAGATTTGCACCCAAGCCGTCGTTGGTGGCAAGCGCTATTATTACGGGTCGGCGGTTGCGCAGCTGTGCTTTTACGCACATGGTAACCGTCGAATCGGTTATTCCGTTCGCGATTTTTGCAAGCGTGTTGCCGGTACAGGGCGAAACGATGAGCGCATCGAAGCCCCCGCGGGTTATTTGCTCTTCGGCGGCGCGTATCGAAAGTATCGGTGCGATTCCGCTTATGGCGGTAATGGTTTCGCGCAGGGTATCCGCCCTGCCGAAGCGTGTGTCGGTGTCACGCGCGGATTCCGAAAGTGCGCAGGTTATATCGTGCTTCTGCGCGAGCTTTCGCAATACCTCGAGCGAATTTTTATGGGTGCAAAACGACCCGCAGAACGCATAGGCGAGCTTCATTTTACAAGCCCCCTTTCGCAAAGGATCTCGTTCACGGCTTTAAAAACAGCTTTCCCCGCGGCTTCGGGCGCGTGCTTGCCCGGCAGCGCGAGCGCGTGGATTAGCCTTATACCCAGCTTTTCGGCGGCGGCTTTGTCGCAACCGCCCGCTCCCGAGGCAAGGTCGATTATTAATGCGTTGCTTTTTAGCTGTTTAAGCTCTTTTTCGCCGAGCATTAATTGGGGGACTGTGTTAAAGATAATTTCGGCGGCTCTTGCGTGCTTTGCAAGGTCTGCCACATCTGCCGAGTGCGCGCCCGAAAGCTCGGCAAGCAAGCGACTTTCGCTTCTGCGCGCCGCGACGGTTACGCTTGAGCCGAAGGCGGTGAGCAGGCGGGTTAGCTGTGTACCGATGCGCCCATAGCCGATTATTAATATTTTTGCGCCGAAGAGGGTGGATTTTGTTTCGCGCAGGGCGATTTCGACCGCCGCTTCGGCTGTAATAACCGCGTTTTGCAGTAAAAAATCCTCACGCACGGCGTAGTCGGCAAAATCGCCGCCCCGTTGCGAAAGCCCACCCCCGATAAAGAGTGTGCCGCCTTCTGCCGCGGCAAAAACCTCGTCGATATTTATTGCTTCATTCGACATCGGCGAATTCAGTATTCCGCCCTTCTCGTAAGGCAACGGCAATACCGCCGCCGCGGCACCGCACAGCGCGTTTTTTATTCCTGCCGAGCCCTCGCCGAGCGCGGCTGTTGCAGTTTCAAAGCCGTTTTCTCCAAACAGCCTTGCGGCGACGAGCATTCTCGCGTCGCCGCCGACGACAGCAATCTTCATCGAATCACTCCAATGACGTTTCTGCTGTTATATTATGCCGAAAAGAGGGGCTTTGTTACAGCTTTATAAGTATCGGCTTCGCGTTTTCGGAGGCGACGCCCGATTCGTCAAAGCTTTCGGGGTTTGCGTTTTTTATGCTTTCGGGGTCAACGCGATAATGCTTCGCGATGCTCCAAAGCTCCTCGCCGCTTTGCGGGAAGCAATAGACAAGCGCAACACCCTGCTCCGCCTGCTCGCGCGCGGTGCGCTTGGTTATTTCGGTAATAAAGCTTTCCTCCGCCTCGGTGCAAATCTGTATTTTTGCAGAAGCGATAACGCGCACGGTAACGCTTCCGTCGGCGTGAAGCGTCGAAACCACCTCCAACGGCGTGACCTCTGCGTCGAGCGTCGCTTCTTCGGGGATATCGAGCTGAACGAATTGGCTGTAAGGCAGGGAATGGTCGAAGCTTTGAATCCCTTCTGCGGTGTCGGCAAGAAGCGTAACGATAAAATTGCCGTTCAGCTCTGCGCCGCCGTCGGCTTTGGTAATGCTTGCGCCGTAATCGCGCGCGGTGGAATCGAGCAATAATTCGGGCTTCGCTTCGGCGGGCGGAAGCTTTATTTCGGCGGAAAAGCCGAAGTTGGTCGGGGAATAAAGGTGGGGGAGCGCAACCTTGCTCGACGTCGGAACGCCGTCGAAATCCTTTTCGAACATATCCTCGGCAACGGTGTATGCCTTCGGCTCGCTCACGCGGAGCGTTGCTTTTACCGAAAAGGCAAGCGAGATGTTCCTGCTTTCGCCGTATTGGTCGAGCTCGGGCGAGAATTCGCTTTCGGCAACGGCAAGCTCGGCGGATATCTGCTTGTGGTCCTCTATCGCGTCGTTCTGAAAATCAATGCTTATCGGGAGAGTTTTCGAGGAGGTGAAGTATTTCCCCTCGTTGCTTTCCTCCTCGCAAAGCACGCGCACCGCCGCAGAGGTGCGTATTTCGGCGCGCCCGCGTGAGAGGGTTATTTGCGGGGCTTGCAGAGATATGCTCCCGCATACAATTTCGCCGATGCTCTTTTCGCTCTGCGCAAGCGAAAGAATGTCTTTAAACGAATAGCTCCCGTCGTATTGCTTGGTTATGCCGTCGAAGCCTATCGTTTTCTTGCGAAAAAAGGCTTTGCCGTCCTCGTTCACGGCGACAGCCTTTACCGCCGTTTCGCTTTCCAGCGCGAGCTGTGCGCCGACGGTCGATTTAACGATAACGCGGCGCGGACTTAAAAGCTTGCAGCCGATTCTTTCGCAATTAAGCCTGCAAAATGCCGCCGCGGGCTTGCCCAAATTGCGGGGCATCGCCGCCGTTTGGCTGAATTCCTGAACAAAGCTTACAAAGCGCAAGCGGCTTTTGTAATCGGTTTCGTAAAGCAGGTCGTAAACGACCTTTCCCTTAACCGTTGCCGTGCCCTCGCCCGCCTCGCAGCCTTCGCAAAACGGCGTGCAGTCGATTTTTATAATTCTTGCAATATCGGGGCAGTGCTCAGGCAGGGGAAAATCGAATTCAAGCTCCTTTTCGAATTTTGGGGTAAAGGTCTTTTTAGGTATAAGTATTTCGTTGGTGGTAATAGCTATTTTCATCGCGCCCTTTCGTTTTTTGTAAGAATATATGAGCAATCGGAAGAGATTATGAATAGAATGGTAACGAAAGGCTGTGATGTTGTGCGTTGTCATTTCGCAAAAACTGCGGGAGTGGGCGCGCTGGCGTTCGGCGCGGGGGTATTGCTTTGCTTGGTGCTCCCGACGGGCGCGCTCGTGTTTATCGAATCGGCGCTCGTAATCTGCGCGGGCGCGGCTCTGTTTATTAAGTGAGGTTTTTGTATGAAAATTTACTGTTTCCGTTCTCCAAAGCTTTTAAAACCGTTACTGCGACTGTTTTTCAGAGAAAACCGTTGACACGGCGGGCGCGCGGTGCTATAATGAATAGAGTGAGCAAATCGTTTTTTGTAGGTTGATTTTCGCTCACTCTACAATTTGAAGAGTAAGGGCTTATTCGTGAAGTGCCGTGCGGACGGGGAGTTGCCGTGCGGACGAAAAACCTTGTGTTTGCGGTCTGGGCCCTGCATCCCGCTTCATACGGCAAAATACATAGGCGTTCCCGCCTTTGCGGAAAACCTTCTTTCTTGCTATATGTATGCAGGGGAGGAGGTTTATTTTTATGAATACAATAAAAATCAGGTATTTTTCGTGGACATGCGCCTCGAAAAATACACCTATGCGGTTCGCGAGTGCCGTGAACACGGCGCGAGATGCGAATGAACGGACCGCCCATCGCCCGAAAAACTTGTTTTTTGGGCGGGTGCGTGAGCACCGCTGCAGGGGAGGAGGTTTATTTTTATGAAAAACAAAGAAAAAGCAAAAAACAATACAAAAAAAATCGTTTTTTCGGCTTTGATGGTCGCGATGAGCATTATTATCGGCATCGTTTGCAAGGCGTATTTCACACTCACGCCGATATTGCGCATAACCTTCGATAATATGCCGATAATCCTGCTCGGCTTTATGTTCGGCCCGCTTTACAGCACTATGGCGGCGGTTGGGGCGGATATTATCTCGGCGCTTATCGCCGGCTTCGCGCCCACCCCGATTATCACCGTTGGTGCGGCGTGCATCGGGTTGCTTGCGGGCATTTTGCCGCGCTATATAATAAAAAGGAAGGGATTTTTGTCGGCACTCTCGGTTTCGCTTATTGCACACGGTGTTGGCTCGATGCTTGTAAAGACCTACGGGCTTGCCGATTTGTATTCGCTTGAATTCCTGCCCACGCTCTGGGTGCGTATTCCGCTCTATGCCGTAATAGCGCTTGCCGAGTCTTATCTTGTCTATATCATACTTAAAAATAAACTAATCTCCTCGCTCGGAACAGAAAAAGGAAAGCAGAAATGAATTATAACGAAGCACTTGAATATATCCATTCGGTCGAATGGCTCGGCTCACGTCCGGGGCTTTCGCGCACGCAGGAACTTCTTTCCAAGCTCGGCAACCCCGAAAAGGGAATGAAATATATCCACGTCGCGGGGACGAACGGCAAAGGCTCAACCTGCGCGATGCTCGACAGTATCCTGCGCAAAGCGGGCTACAAGGTCGGGCTTTATACCTCGCCCTATATCGTCCGCTTTAACGAGCGTATGTGTGTCGGCGGCGAGCCGATAGGCGATAGCGAGCTTGCCGAGCTTGTCGAAACGCTAAAACCGATAGCCGATTCTATGGAGGATAAGCCCACCGAGTTCGAAATTATCACCGCGCTTGCCTTCCTTTATTTTAAAAGACATAATTGCGATATCGTCGTGCTTGAGGTCGGAATGGGCGGCAGGCTCGATTCGACCAACGTTATCTCGTCGCCCGTCGTGTCTGTTATAACGGGTATCGCGCTCGACCATATTGCCATACTCGGTAATACCGTTGCCGAAATAGCGGCGGAAAAGGCGGGCATAATAAAAAAAGCGCGCCCCGTCGTTTACGGCGGTAGGGATGATGTCGCGTTCGGCGTTATCTGCGAAAAGGCAGAGTCGCTCGGCTGTAAGCTTACGAGGACCGCACTCGACACGCTCGCCGTAAAAAGCGTCGGCGTTAAGGGTACAACGTTCGATTACCGCGGGATAAACGGTATATCGCTTTCGCTTTGCGGAAGCTATCAGCCCGAAAACGCCGCAACCGTTATTGAAACTGTCGCCGCGCTTAACGAAAATGGGTTTAAAATTTCGGAAGAGACCTTAAGAGAGGGACTCGCAACCGCGCGCTGGAGAGCAAGGTTTGAGCTTCTCGGCGAAAATCCCTACGTTATCTTCGATGGCTCTCATAACCTTCAGGGTGTTACCGCGGCGGCGGAAAGCGTGCGCGCCTTCTTCGGCGGCGAAAGGGTTTGCCTGCTTATGGGCGTGCTTGCCGATAAGGAATGGAATGCGATGCTCGATAAAATATTGCCGCTCGCAAACGAAATGCATTGTGTTACACCGAATTCGCCCCGTGCGCTCTCGGCGCAGGCTTTGGCGGAGGAATGTAACGAAAGAGGGGTAAAATCGCGCGCCTACTGCTCGATAGAGGAAGGGGTGGCTGCGGCGTATCAAAGTGCAAAGGCACAAAATGTGCCGCTTGTAATGCTCGGCTCGCTCTATATGTACGGCGATGCGGCGCAAGCCTTCGAAAAAGCAAAAAAATTATAAGCAAATTAGGCTTTTTTAAAAATTAATTCGTCAAAAACCTTGTATTTGCAACGCTTTTCGAACTTTTTTAAAAAAAATAAAAAAAGTTCAAAAAAAGGGTTGACAAAAGGAAAAACTTGTGGTAGAATAGCCAAGCTGTCCGCGAGAGAGGCACAGAGCCGAAGCAAGCGGAAGCACGAACGGACATTGAAAATTGAACAACAGTGTACTACAAAGCATTAAGATGTGAAGTAGAACAAAGACTCGTTAATTCTTTAAAAAGTAAAGAGCAAAACAGGAAATTTAGTCGAGCACGGCTCGAATAAATAAAACAACTCATTAGAGAGTTTGATCCTGGCTCAGGATGAACGCTGGCGGCGTGCCTAACACATTCAAGTCGAACGGAGTTATTTGGAAGCTTGCTTTCGAATAACTTAGTGGCGGACGGGTGAGTAATGCATGAGCAACCTGCCTTAAAGAGGGGGATAACACAGAGAAATTTGTGCTAATACCGCATGTGCTAACGGAAGGGCATCCTTCTGTTAGGAAAGGAGCAA
>JAZTZW010000012.1:0-32341 GCA_045637685.1 Eubacteriales bacterium
AGGGTGTTTTTTCAAAAACACCCTCTCTCGTATCTTTTTCATATCTTCTTAATTATTCAACTCTGTAAGTGCCGAAATAGATGCGCTTGATAAGGATGTAATCGTACTGGTCGACAATTCCGTCGGAATTAATGTCGGCGCGTGCGAGCATTTCGTCTTTAAGGGTAAGCGTGCCGAAATACGCGCGCTTTGCATAGATGTAATCGTAGGGCTCGACGAAGCCGTTGCCGTCGACGTCGCCGACTATGTTCGGCTTGCGCGCGAGGCTTGCGTAGGTGTATTCGCAATTTTCAACGTCGGCTTTGTTAACCTCGACGACGATAACGCTTTCCTGTATCGCGTCGGCTATTCCCTCGGTGTAGGTATAAACAAGTGCAAGCTCGGTTTCGTCAACAACCGTAACGCGTTCAACAAAATATTCGGTCGGCTGGTCGGGCGCGAGCGCAAACTGTACGAGTAACGCGCCTTGCTCGAAATAATCGCTGTCGAGCTTGCCTGCGTATTCCGCAAAATCGTCGCTGCCCGAAGCGTTTACAATCGTGGCGAGCGCTTCTGCGTCGGTAATAATCGTCGGCTCGTTGCTTCCGCCGTACATCAGGTATTGCCAGTCCTTGCCGTCGTAATACTCCTCGCCGAAATGTCCGTCGTCGAAATGATGTGCTTTGAATTCAATCGCGCCTTGGTATTCGAGCGTCGGAACAAGGCTGACCGTAACAGAGTCTTCGAAGTCTTCGCGGTTGAAGGTGACTGCGATAATCGTGCTTTGCACCGCATCGGCGCAAACGCCCGAGGGCAGAATGCAGGTGTAGTGTATTGTTAAAATGCCGTTGTCGCGGCCGATTGCGGTAACCTCGTAGCTGTGCCCGAGCGTGGGCGCCCAAGCGTAAATTATCGCGGTGGCGTTGGTGTCGTAAAAGTCCTCGTCGCGTTCACCGTCCGAGTTATCGGGGTCGGGGGTGAAGATGCGGTCGTATTCCTCCCAAGATTCGATAATATAGGGAACACAGCCCGTGCCGTAACGCGAGGAAGGGGCAACCGATTCGAGATATTCGATGTCGATAGAGCCGTCGCTGAACGAATCGTCGTAAATTACGGCATCAAACCAATAAAGGGATTCGGAAAGCGCATAAAACGCCGTCGCTGTAAACGCGGTAATAATCGCGAGTAAAATCGCCAATGCTTTTTTCATAAGATAACCCTCCTTTTTTACTTTCGTATATTTATACGCACGAGAATCGGAAAACACTTAAAATTTCTTCGAGATTATTATAAAAAAGTTCCGCGCGCTTGTCAAGCGGAGAGCTCGAGAGAGGGTGGATAAAAACAGCTCGCCGAGCAGACGAGCTGTTTTACAATTAAATCTCATATTTTTCGGAGACAGGTGCGTCGAAAAATATACCTATGATGTTCGCAACCTTGGACAAGCCAAGGGCGCGCACAAGGTTGGCGCGAGCGCACGAACATCACAAAACCGACCAAAATGCTTGCGTTTTGTGTCGAGAGCGAAGCGACTTAGATGTCTTCGACAACGTCAAGGGCGTCCTTGCGGGAAAGATTCAATCTGCCCTTTTCGTCGATTTCGGAAACGATAACCTTAATGGTATCGCCGATAGAAACAACATCTTCAACCTTGGCAACGCGCTTTTTGTCGAGCTGGGAAATGTGAACCAAGCCTTCCTTGCCGGGGGCAATTTCAACAAACGCGCCGAAGTTCATAATGCGGGTAACCGTGCCGTAGAAGATTTCGCCGGGCTCGGGGTCCTTTGCAATAGCTTCGATAATCTTAAGTGCCTTGTAAGCGTTGTCCTTGTTAACAGCCGCGATAAATACGCTGCCGTCGTCCTCGATGTCGATCTTACTTTCGGTATCTGCGCAGATCTTCTGGATAACCTTACCGCCCGAGCCGATAACCTCGCGGATCTTGTCGGGGTCGATCTTGGTGCTGATCATCTTGGGCGCGTACTTCGAAACGTCATCTCTGGGAGCCGCGATGCACTTGCAGATAACCTCATCAAGAATCATATTTCTGCCCGCGTGGGTGGTGGTGAGCGCCTGCTTGATGATTTCGGGGGTAAGACCGTCGATCTTAAGGTCCATCTGGATAGAAGTAATACCGTTCTTGGTACCTGCAACCTTGAAGTCCATATCGCCGAAGAAGTCTTCAAGACCCTGAATGTCGATCATGGTGTCCCAGCTGTCGCCTTCGGTGATAAGACCGCAGGAGATACCTGCAACGGGAGCCTTGATGGGCACGCCTGCGTCCATAAGTGCGAGCGTCGAGCCGCAAACCGAAGCTTGCGAGGTCGAGCCGTTCGAGGAAACTACCTCGGAAACAAGACGGATAGCGTAGGGGAATTCCTCAACAGAGGGAAGTACGGGAACGAGCGAGCGTTCTGCCAATGCGCCGTGGCCGATCTCTCTGCGTCCGGGGCTTCTTGCCGCCTTTGCTTCGCCAACCGAATAGCCGGGCATATTGTAGTGGTGCATATATCTCTTGGTTTCTTCTTCGTCAATACCGTCAAGAAGCTGTGCTTCGCTAACGGGTGCAAGGGTTGCGATGGTGAGTACCTGAGTCTGACCTCTGGTGAACAAGCCCGAGCCGTGGGTGCGGGGGAGGAGCGAAACCTCTGCCGCGAGAGGACGGATTTCGTCCATACGTCTGCCGTCAACACGCTTCTTTTCGTCAAGGAGCCAGCGGCGAACGATTTGCTTCTGGAGCTTGTAAAGGCATTCGTCGATCATAGCCTTGCTGTCGGGATATTCTTCCTCGAGCTCGGTGTAAACTCTTTCGTAAATGGGCTGAAGAGCCGCGTCGCGGATGCGCTTGTCATCGGTGTCGAGCGCCGCCTTAACGTCTTCGCCAACCATAGCTTCGATCTTGTCGAACAAATCGTGGTCGATATCGCAAGAGGGATATTCGAACTTGGGCTTGCCGATCTGTGCCTGAATATCGCTGATGAATTCGCAAATCGGAATAATAGCCTCGTGCGCCTTCATAATAGCTTCGTACATGGTGTCGTCGTCAACCTCGTTAGCGCCTGCTTCGATCATAACGACCTTGTTTTTGCTACCTGCAACGGTGAGCTCAAGATCGCTCTTCGCTCTCTGCTCTGCGGTGGGGTTGATAACGATTTTGCCGTCAACAAGACCTACGAAAACGCCTGCAATAGGACCGTTCCAAGCAATGTTGGAGATAGAAAGCGCGATGGATGCGCCGATCATCGCCGAAATTTCGGGCGAGCAATCGGGGTCAACCGACATAACGGTGAGGCTGAGAACAACGTCGTTGCGGAGGTCCTTCGGGAAGAGGGGACGGATAGGTCTGTCGATAACGCGCGATGCAAGGATAGCGTGCTCGGTGGGTCTGCCTTCGCGTCTGTTCCACGAGCCGGGAATCTTACCTGCCGCGTAAAGTCTTTCCTCGTAATCTACCGAGAGGGGAAGGAAGTCGATGCCGTCTCTGGGAGCGGCAGACATGGTTGCGTTTGCAAGCACTGCGGTTTCGCCGTAGCGTACCAAGCAGGAGCCGCCTGCCAACTGTGCGATTTTACCTGTTTCGATAACCAAGGGTCTGCCCGCGAGCTCGTACTTGAACGTTCTGAAATTGTTAAACATTTTTCTTTTTCCTTTCTGATTTTGTTTCAAAGGAACCGAGGAAAGTTTAACACTTAACCGCAGGTCAAATGGGCTTTGGCACACGGTTAACTGCTAAACCCCTCTATTCCTTTACTTAATTAATTCTTTAATTCGGTTTGCTACTGCTTTGCGGAAGAACACCTCGGTAATCGTAAAGATGCCCGAGGTGTCGATCTACAAAAGTTTTGGTCGGTCAATCGCTTGACCTTTGAAGGACTGTTTGAACCGATTGATGTGGATGCAGAACGTGCGAAACGAGCCCGAAGCAATAGAGCCCTATTGCGAGCGGTGAGTTTCGTGCGCTATGCGCCGCAGCAACTGTTCGAATTACTTACGGATGCCGCAGCGTTCGATAATGGAACGGTAACGTTCGATGTCGTTCTTAAGAAGGTAGTTGAGGAACTTTCTTCTCTTACCGATCATCTGCTGCATACCGCGGCGGCTGTGGTTGTCCTTGGGGTTCTTCTTAAGGTGCTCGGTGAGCTCGCTGATTCTCTTGGAGAGGATAGCGATCTGTACCTCGGGCGAGCCGGTGTCGCCTTCGTGTACTGCGAATTCCTTAATGATGTTCTGCTTAGTGTCCTTTGCGATCATGGTGTTTCACCTTTCAAAATAAATATTTACGGGAAGAACTCGGTAAACGGTTGGTGAAGTCGGGGGTAACCCCGTGTGTCCGTAAACCGTGCAAATCCGCATTCCACAATAATATAGCACAAACATTTCGGTTTGTAAATAGTATTTTCGAAAAATTTTCTGTTATTCCTGCCGAAAATACACAAAATTTCAACCAGCCCGCTTATATATATAATATTTAATGTAGAATTTTGACTTTTTATACGGTAGGTATTGATTTTGCAGAGGTTTCGTGTTAATATAATCTTAATAATTTTAAAGGGAGTAATCTGCCGTGGAATTGAGCGTATTCGTAAAAAAGCATTTTCAATCAATAGTTCGCGTGCTTGCCGCAATAGCTCTTTCGGCGCTTATGGCGGCATTTATTCTTGCCTTTAATTCGGGCAAATTGCCCCACGCCGAGGACGGCAACGCGTTCGACACGGTGTACGCGTACGAGCAGAGCCTGTCATCCTGAGCTTAACCCCAAAAATGCAAGCATTTTCGGAGACCCCATATCAAAACAGCTTTATGGCTGTTTTGCGAGTCGAAGGATATACGCAACAAGCCTGTCATCCTGAGCGAGCGAAGCGAGTCGAAGGATATACGCGACAACAAGATACGCAACAACAAGATAAAAGATAAAAATACATAACGCCCGCGCGGGGAGAGGGGTAATTTAAGCCCTCTGCACCGCGGGAACCAAAAAGGAGAATGTAAATGATTACCAAGAAAGAAACTGTGGCGATGCTGCTTGCAGGCGGGCAGGGAAGCAGACTTTACCTGTTAACGGAACGTATCGCAAAGCCTGCCGTGCCGTTCGGCGGAAAATACCGTATCATCGATTTTCCTCTTTCAAACTGTATAAATTCGGGTATAGATACCGTCGGTGTGCTCACCCAGTATCAGCCGCTCGCGCTTAACGAATATATCGGCAACGGTCAGCCTTGGGACTTGGACCGTACATACGGCGGCGTAACCACCCTGCCGCCCTATCAGGCGCAGAAAAAGGCAGACTGGTATAAGGGTACTGCGAACGCTATTTATCAGAATATGCACTTTATAAGCAAGTTCGACCCCGATTACGTTGTTATTCTTTCGGGCGACCATATTTATAAAATGGACTATGCCGAAATGGTAGAAGCACATAAAAAGAACGGCGCGGACTGCACTATCGCGGTGTTTGATGTTCCGCTTTCGGAAGCTTCGCGATTCGGTATTATGATGACCGATGAAAATATGCGTATAACCGAATTCGCCGAAAAGCCGAAGGAGCCGAAGAGCACCTTGGCTTCGATGGGCGTTTATGTGTTCAGCAAGGACAAGCTGTTTAAGTATCTCGAGGCTGACGAAGCCGACGAAAACAGCGAAAAGGACTTTGGTAAGAATATTATCCCCGCTATGCTTAACGCGGGCGAAAAGCTTTACGCCTTTGAATTTTCGGGCTATTGGAAGGATGTCGGAACAATAGACAGCCTTTGGGAAGCAAATATGGACCTTTTGGGCGAAAGACCCGCGCTCCCGCTTAAGGATAGGGAATGGAGAATACTTTCGCGTAACGATGCCCGCCCGCCCCACTTTGTCGGACACGGCGCGGTTATAAGCAATTCGGTAATAACCGAAGGCTGTGAAATCTACGGCACGGTTATTAATTCGGTGCTTTCGGCAGGCGTTGTTGTTGAAAGAGGCGCAACCGTGCGTGATAGCGTTATTCTCGGCAACGTAACGGTTAAAGCCGATGCAACCGTCGATTACTCGATAATCGATTCGGATACCGTTGTCGGTAAGGGCGCAAGCGTCGGTAAGGAAATGGTGTTCTCGAAGGGCATCACGCTTCTCGGCGGCGGCTTGACCGTGCCCGAGGGTGTAAACGTTCCCGACGGTGTTGTCTGCGGAAGCGAAATGCTTAACGAGCTTTCGGCGAAATAAGGGGGTAATAAGATGAACGCAGTAGGTATTATCTTTTCGAGCATAAACGAAAAAAGCGTGTACGAGCTTACCAAGCAGCGCACAATGGCATCTGTTCCTTTCGGCTGCCGTTATCGCCTTATCGACTTCGCGCTTTCGAATATGGTAAATTCGGGTATAAACCACGTCGGTCTTATCACCCACTATAACTATCAATCGCTTATGGACCATATCGGCTCGGGTAAGGATTGGGACTTGGCTCGCCGTCACGGCGGTATTAAAATACTCCCGCCCTATATTACCGCATTTGCAAACTCGAGCAACTATTTATACAGCACAAGACTTGAAGCATTAATAAGCATCCGCGATTTTATTTCGGATTGTAAGGAAGAGCTTGTCGTTCTTTCCGACTGCGATACCGTTTGTAACCTTGACCTTCAGGGAATGCTCGATGCCCACGCGGAATCGAACGCGGATATCACGCTCGGCGTAAAAAGCAGCTACGTTTCGCAGGACAGCACAAGAGCAATTACCGTTGTGCATACCGATGAAAGCGGCAGAGTGACCGAGGTTGGCGATTACGATAGCCTTCAAAGCGGCTTCGAGGATGTTTACGTCAGAATAATGGTTATCGGCAGAAAGTATCTCGAAGAGCTTATTTCGGATGCTATCGCCCACGGCTATACCAGCTTTACCAAGGATATTCTTGTCAGAAACAGTAAGCACCACAATATACGCACCTATAAGTTCGACGGTTATTTCGCAACTATCCGTTCGATTAACGATTATTACCGTTGCAGTATGGACCTTTTGGATAACGAAATCCGTCAATCGCTGTTCGGCGAGCGTAACCGCCCCGTGTTTACAAAGGTGCGTAATTCCGCCCCCACAACCTATACAAGCGGCGCAATAGTTCGTAATTCGCTCATCGCAGACGGCTGTGTTATTCAGGGTACTGTCGAAAATTCGATACTCTTCCGCGGTGTAAAGGTCGGCAAGAATACTCATATTAAAAACAGTATCGTAATGCAGGATACGATAACCGGCGAAAACGTTTACCTTAATTGCGTTATTACCGATAAAAACGTCGTTATCCGCGACGGTCGCGTCCTCTCGGGCCACGAAACAAGACCCTTCTTTATCGATAAGGGAAGTAACGTGTAAACGCTTGCTGATTCACAGTGCGTAAAATGTTTTGACGGCTCTTAGAAAAGCTTCAAATCAGTAGAACATAACGTTATGCGTAGAACGTCTTGAAGGCTCCCTTGTGTAAAGGGAGCTGGATTCTCGCTTTGCGAGAAGACTGAGGGATTGTTTGTAGAAGCTCCCGATTATTCATACCGCGCCCTTTTACAAATTAAAACGTAACAACCCCTCCGTCGCGCGCGAGGTCGCGCGCGACACCTCCCCTTACACAGGGGAGGCTACAACGTTAACAGATTCACCATCATTTAACCAAACATAAGACAATTATGGACAGAAAACACAACAAACGCATCGTTCCTCTTGCGAAATCGCTTCGGAAGAATATGACCGATGAGGAAAAACATTTGTGGTACGATTTTCTGCGCGATCATCCGGCAAGATTTACACGACAAAAGGTATTGGGGAAGTATATTGCCGATTTTTATTCTGCAAGCGCAAAGCTCGTTATCGAGCTTGACGGCTCTCAACATTATTCAGAAGAAGGAATGGCGTACGACGCCGAGCGCACAGAATATCTCGAAAACTATGGACTTACCGTTTTCCGAATTGATAATTCGGAAATCTATTCGAATTTTAACGGTGTCTGCGAGGGTATCGATAACGCGGTAAAAGCCGTTCTTCCCGACATCAAATACAACAAATCCATATAAAAGGACTAATAATCATGAAAATACTTTACGTAGCGGGCGAAGCGCTTCCTTTTGCTTCGTCGGGCGGACTTGGCGACGTTATCGGCTCGCTTCCCGCGGCTTTGAACGAATCGAGCGAGCACGACATTCGCGTTGTAATGCCGCTTTATTCGCAAATATCCGAAACCTTCCGTAAAAAGTTCGAATATTTGGGCTCTAAATATATTCAGCTTTCGTGGAGATCGCAATATTGCGGTCTGTTCAAATACGTTCACAAGGGCGTAACCTTTTATTTTATCGATAACGAATATTATTTCAAGCGCTGGTCGCTTTACGGCGAATACGACGATGCCGAAAGGTTTGCCTTCTTCTGCCGCGCTGCGCTCGAAATACTTCCCGATATCGATTTTATCCCCGATATCCTCCACGCGCACGATTGGCACGCCGCGTTGAGCGTAATATACTTAAAGCAGTGCTATGCGAAGACCGACGAAAGATACGCGAACATCAAATCGGTGTTCACCATTCATAACATACAGTATCAGGGTCAGTACGACCTTTCGATACTCGGTGACGTTTTCGGCCTTATGGCTTGGGATAAGGAAATCGTTGAATACGAGGGCGGCATAAATCTGCTTAAGGGCGCGATAGTCTGCGCCGATAGGGTAAGCACCGTTAGCCCCACTTATGCAAAGGAAATCCTTTCTCCCGAATTCTCGCACGGGCTCGATAACGTGCTTAATATGTATTCCTATAAGCTTTCGGGTATTTTAAACGGTATCGACAGAGATTATTATAACCCGAGCAAGGATAAAGAAATATTTGCCAACTTCTCGACACGCAATATGTCGGGCAAGGCGGTTTGTAAATCGGGTCTTCAAAGAATGCTCGGGCTCCCCGAAAGGGATGTTCCTATGGTTGCGGTAATTTCCCGCCTTGTAAGCCATAAGGGGCTTGATTTGGTGATGCTTTCGGGCGATGAAATGCTAAAGGGCGATATCCAGCTCGTTATACTCGGTATGGGCGATAAGAGCTATGAGGAATATTTCGAAAGCCTTGCGGAGAGATACCCCGAAAAGTGCAAGACTCTAATAACCTATAACCGCGACCTTTCGAAGCGTATCTATTCGGCGGCGGATATATTCCTTATGCCCTCGAAGAGCGAGCCTTGCGGCTTGGCGCAAATGATTGCATCGCGCTATGGCACCGTGCCCGTTATTCACGAAACAGGCGGTCTTTACGACAGCATTAAGGATATCGGCTGTGAAAAGGGCGGCAACGGCTTTACCTTCGCGGCGTACAGCGCGTATGAAATGCTCGGCTCGGTAAACAGAGCTGTATCGCTTTATTACGACGACCGCGAAGCGTTCGATAAGCTGCGTAAAAAGGTAATGCGCGTCGACTTCTCTTGGAAGCAAAGCGCGCTGTCTTATACAGAACTTTATAATCAACTCTAAACGACAAAGGAAACTTCACCAATGGCAACAAAAGTAAGCGCCTCCGAAATACGCGAGGCACTCAATCAAAAGCTTTCGCGTTATTACGGAATAAGCGAGGGCGACGCTGATATTAATCAGGTTTATAACGCTACCGTTCTTTCGGTACGCGATATTCTTGCTACCAAAAACAAGGAATTTGAAGACGCGGTAGCCAAGAGCGAGGCAAAGCAGGTCTACTATATGTGTATGGAATTCCTTATAGGCAGATCGCTTAAAATGAATCTTTGCAACCTCGGTATCGAAGAGGAATACCGCAAGGTGTTAAAGAAAATGGGCTTCGAGCTCGACGAAATATACGAATGCGAAACCGACCCCGGCTTGGGTAACGGCGGACTTGGCAGATTGGCAAGCTGCTTTATGGATGCGCTCGCATCGCAGGATTACCCCGCAAGAGGCTACTGCATTCTTTATGAATACGGTCTTTTCAAGCAGCGTCTTGTCGACGGCGAGCAGTTAGAGCTTCCCGATATCTGGCTTCCCGACGGACAAAACTGGCTCATCCCCCGCCACGACAGAGCGGCAACCGTTCGCTTTGGCGGTAAAGTGCGCGAGGAATGGAAGGATAACCACTGCGAAATCATCTACGAGGATTACAACGAGGTCGAGGCTGTCCCCTATGATATGCTCATATCGGGCGGCGCGGGCAAGGCTGTAAATACCTTAAGGCTTTGGAAGGCAAGAGATATAAATAACTTTAATATGGAAGCCTTCTCGCAGGGGCAGTATTTAAAGGCTGTCGAGGAAAATACAATGGCGGAAACGATAAGCAAGGTGCTTTATCCCGCCGATAACCACCACGAGGGTAAGCTTTTAAGACTTACCCAGCAGTATTTCCTTGTTTCCGCATCGCTTCAAAATATCGTTTGGCGTCACCTCTTCCGCTTTAAATCGCTCGACAATCTTCCCGATAAGGTTGCCATTCATATAAACGATACCCACCCCGCGCTCTGCATACCCGAGCTTATGAGAATACTTATCGACGACCACCACGTTTCGTGGGATAAGGCTTGGGATATCGTAACGCGCACCGTTTCCTATACAAACCACACAGTTCTTCCCGAAGCGCTCGAATGCTGGAACGAAGATCTTTTTGCAATTAAATTGCCGAGAATCCACGCGATCATCAAGGAAATCAACCGCCGCTTCTGCGCCGACGCGTGGAACGCTTATATGGGCGATTGGGATAAGGTTTCGCGTATGTCGATACTCAATAAGGGTACCGTGCGTATGGCAAACCTTTCGGTAGTCGGCTCGCATACCGTAAACGGCGTTTCCAAGCTCCATTCGGATATTCTTAAGGAAACCGTTTTCGAGGATTACAACGATATGTATCCCGAACGCTTTACCAACGTTACAAACGGTATCGCGCACAGAAAATGGCTTTGCTACTCCAACCCCCGCCTTGCAAAGCTTTTGGATGAAACCATCGGCAAGGGCTACCGCTCGGATGCTTCTAAGCTTGCAAGCTTTAAGGCGTTCGAAAACGATTCCGCGGTGCTCGCTAAGCTCGATGAGATTAAAAAGGCAAACAAGGTCGACTTTGCTAACTATATTAAGCAAACAAAGGGTATAGTTATCGACCCGAATACCGTGTTCGACGTTCAGGCAAAAAGATTGCACGAATATAAGCGTCAGCTTTTGAACGCGTTGAACATTATTACACTTTACCTTAAATTAAAGGAAAATCCCGATGCCGACGTGACCCCCACCACCTTTATTTTCGCGGCAAAGGCGGCACCCGGCTACTATACCGCAAAGGATATTATCCGCCTTATCTGCTATATCGCGGCGGATATCGAAAAGAACCCCAAAATCCGCGAAAAGCTGCGCGTGGTTTTCCTCGAAAACTACTGCGTAACCCTTGCAGAGCATTTAATGCCCGCCGCAGAAATAAGCGAACAGATTTCGCTTGCGGGTAAGGAAGCTTCCGGCACGGGTAATATGAAGTTTATGATAAACGGCGCGCTCACTATCGGTACGCTCGACGGCGCGAACGTCGAAATGACCGAGCAGGTCGGCAGAGATAATATTTATATCTTCGGCCACACCGCGCCCGAGGTAGAAGAGCTTTGGCGTAAAGGCTACGCTTCTTCCTATTTCTATAACCGTAACCCCGAGCTTAAGGCGGCTATCGATTATCTGCAAACCGGCTTCAACGGCAGAAGCTTTGCCGATATAGCAAACTACCTGCTTTACTCCTTCGGCGTGTCCGACCCGTTTATGTGCCTTGCGGACTTCGATTACTATGCCGACGCACGCAAAAAGATGTACGCCGACTACAACGACCGCGAAAAGTGGAACAAAATGGCGCTTAACAATATCGCAGGCGCGGGCTTCTTCGCCGCAGACCGTTCTATCCGCGAATATGCCGAAAATATCTGGCATTTAAAGCCGGTTAAGGTTCCCAATAAGAAATGATCGCCTCGGTTAATATAACGTCAACAAGCACCCCTTCGGGAAATTATACCTTCCCGAAGGGGAGCAAAATACAAATAAGGCTCGACGTCGCGCAGGCAGACTGCGAACGCGCTTGGTTTTACCTCGGTAACGATGAAAGGGTGCTTATCGAAAGGGAAGTCGAATATGTGAAAAACGGCTTCTCCTTTTCCTGCGCCGTGAATATCGAAACCGAAGAGCTTCCCGCGCCCGACGGCTTGTATTTCTGCCACTTTGAATTTATAAGCGGCGGCACCCGCTATTACACCGCGTTCGGAGAGGGCAACCGCTGCTATATCGATACTCATTTTGTAAACGAAACGCAAATACTCGTCTACGACGAAAAATATCTTCCGCCCGAATGGCTTTACGGCGGGGTAATGTACCAAATTTTCCCCGACCGCTTTGCAAAAGGGGGCGAGGTAACGCGCCGCGAGGACGCGAAATATAACGAGGATTGGGAAAACGGTATTCCCGAATACCCCGAAATAAGGGGCGATTCCTTCCCGAATAATACCCATTTCGGCGGCACGCTTTACGGCGTTGCCGAAAGGCTCGATTATATCGAATCGCTCGGGGTTAACTGTATCTATTTAAACCCGATATTCGAAGCATACTCCAACCATAAATACGATACCGCCGATTTTCTTTCGGTCGATAAAAGCTTCGGCGGCGATAAAGCGCTCGCGCATTTAATTGAAAAAGCGCACGAAAAGGGAATAAAGGTTATTCTCGACGGCGTTTTCAACCACGTCGGGAACGACAGTATTTATTTCGACGCTTACGGAAAATACGGCAAGGGCGCCTGCCAAAGTAAGGATTCGCCCTATTTCGGCTGGTTTAGCTTTAACGAATACCCCGAGGTGTATGAAAGCTGGTGGGGTATTAAAAACCTTCCCCGCACGGTGCGTTGCGATTCTTATGTGAATTTTATTACCGAGCAGGTTATTCCCAAATATATGAATATGGGCATCGACGGCTTCCGCTTGGACGTTGCCGACGAATTGGAAAGCGATTTTTTAGATAAAATCGCAAGCGCGATAAAGGCAATTAAGCCCGATGCGCTTATAATCGGCGAGGTTTGGGAGGACGCTTCAAACAAAATCGCATACGGCGAAAGAAAGCGCTACTTCCGCGGGCGTCAGCTCGATTCGGTCACCGATTACCCGATACGCAACGCGATAATCGATTTTGTTAAATACGGCAACGCCGAATTTTTGTGCGATACCGTTAATACGCTCTGCCGTAACTATCCGCCGCATAAGCTTCAATGCTTGATGAACTTCCTCGGCTCGCACGATACCGAACGAATAACGACCGTGCTCGGCGGTGAGCCCGATGTCGGACAACCCAATTCCGAGCTTGCGGTAAAAAGAATGCCGCACGATGTACGCGAGCAAACGAAGGAGCTTTTAAAGCAGGCGTATTTGCTTCTCGCCGCAATACCCGGCGTGCCTTGTATTTACTACGGCGATGAAATTGCGCTCGAGGGCTATCACGACCCGTTCAACCGAAAAACCTTCCCCGAAAAAGGGTTTTCGGATAGCTATTCAAGCTTCTTTAAAACGGTTAATAAAATCCGCAGAAGCGAAGAGCTGTTTAAAGCAGAGGAAACTGTATCCGAGCTTCTTGCCGAAGGCGTTTTGCGTATAACACGTGTTAAAAACGGGAAAAAGCTCGTTGCTATGGCAAATATGTCGGATAATGCATACCATACTAATATCGAAGAATCGACAGATATCCTCACAAACCAAACCTATTGCGGAGCTTTTACTCTTAACGCGAAAAAGGTTATAATTTTAAAAACAGAGGCTTAAAATGACAGAACTTGCAAAAAAAATAGCTGCCGATGCAACCGCGTTGGGTATCGAAAAGGGCGATGTACTGCTCGTTCACTCCTCGCTCCGCTCGTTGGGCGGTGCAAGCGCAGAGGAGGCTGTAAGCGGTCTGCTTTCCGCGCTCGGCGAGGAGGGTACGCTCGTTTTTCCCACGCTTTCCTATATGAATTGCAACCCGAATAAACCCGTGTTCGATTATTACGAAACCAAATCGAACGTCGGCTACCTGCCCGAATATTTCCGCACGCAGGTAAAGGGCGTTGTGCGCAGTATCTGCCCCACGCATTCCTGCGCCGCTTTGGGTAAAAACGCGGAATATATCGTTTCCGGTCATAAAAACGATAAAACTCCCTGCGGTGAAAATTCACCCTTCCGCCGTGTTAAGGAGCTTGGGGGTAAAATACTCTTCCTCGGTTGCGGTATGAACTGCAATACCTCTATGCACGCTGTCGAGGAATTAAGCGTGCCCGATTACCTTTTCGGCGAGGATTGCGAATATGCAATTACCGATAAAGAGGGAAACAGCTATAAAGCCACCTGCCGCGCGCACGGCTTTAAGGGCGTAATTCAATGCTATTACCGCTTATCCGACCTGCTTTGCGGCGATGAATTGCGTGTCGGCAATATTTTAAAGGCGGAATGCCATTTGGTAAAAGCTATCCCTATGTGGGAAAAGGCGGATAAAAAATACCGCGAAGACCCTCATTATTTCATTGATTTGGCGTAAAAGCTTCCATTATATAATATAAGTAAGGGAATGGGCTGAAATGAATAACTGTAAACTCACTCCGCTGTTCAACAAAATAATAAACGATTTTAACCTTAAGGGCGAGCTCACCCATATCGAATACGTCGGCACGGGTAATATAAACGATACCTATTCGGTAAAGACCGAGTTTTGCAAAGCTGAAAGGGAATACATATTTCAGCGCGTAAACCACCTCGTCTTTGCCAACCCCGAGCTTGTTGCCGAAAACGTATGCAAGGTGACCGACCACGTCGAAAAAAAGCTTCGCGAAGCGGGCGTGCCCGATATACGCCGCCGCGTGCTTCGCTATTACCGCAAAAACGACGGGAGCTATTTCCATATAAGCGAGCAGGGCGAATATTGGCGCGTGCTTTCCTGCGTGTATAACGCGGTAAGTGTCGATTTTGCCGATATCCCCCACCTGCGCGAGGCGGGTATCGCCTTCGGCGAATTCCAAAATTATCTTTCGGATTTTCCCGCCGAAACGCTTTACGAAACTATTCCCGATTTCCATAACACCAAAAAGCGCTATGCCGATTTAAAAAACGCCGCTGTGAAAAACAGCGCAGGCAGGCTTGCAAACGTCCGCGAGGAATACGAATACCTTCTCTCTATGGAAAACGAAGCCTGCGTGCTTTGCGAGCTTTCCGAAGCAGGGAAGCTGCCCTTCCGCGTGGTGCATAACGATACGAAATGCAATAACGTTATGTTCGATTCGGTTACCGGCGAGCATCTTGCAGTTATCGACCTCGATACGGTTATGCAAGGTCTTGTTGCATACGATTTCGGCGATGCCGTCCGCTTTGCGGCTAACCCCGGCGGCGAGGATAACGAGGACCTTTCGAAGATATATCTCGATACCAAATATTATTCCGCCTTTGCCGAAGGCTTTGTGCCGAGAATTTGCGGTAAGGTTACCAACGAAGAAATTAAAACCCTGCCCGACGGTGTGCTTGCCATAACGCTCGAGCTTGCGGCGCGTTTTCTTACCGATTACCTCAACGGCGATATCTATTTTAAGTGCAAAAAGCCCAACCATAACCTTATACGCACAAAGGCGCAGATAAAGCTTGCAAAGGATATTTTCGGCAAAATGCCCGAATTAAGAGCGAGATTAGACTCTATTGTTAAAACTTTCAACTGCTGAATTGTGCAATTCGCAGAAATATGTTAAGCGTTTTTGAAAAAATCTTGACAAAACGAATGAAATGTGTATAATAATAAATTACAGTGGATATTCGGTATAACTATATGCCGAACATCTTGGAGGATAAACGCGTGGCAATAAACACACAGGATAATTATACCGATACCGCAGAAGCCGAGCTTGTAAAGGCGGCGCGGAACGGTGACCAACGCGCGTTTGAATCGTTGGCGGAAAGCCATAAGCGCATACTTGAATATCATATCAGACAGATCGACCCAACCCCCGCGAATTACGAAGACCTTTTTCAGGAAGGGCTTATCGGTCTGCTAAAGGCTGTTCGCAGCTATGACGGAAAATCTGCATCCTTTGCTACATTTGCTTCTTCTTGTATCAGAAACAGTATCATCAGCGGTGTCAGAAAATATTCAAGCCAAACTTCGAAGACCTATACCGTACCCGAAACCGAGCTTGTCGAAGAAACCGTTCCCTCTGCGGAGCAGGTCCATCTCGATAGCGTAAACGCAAGGCTTTTATACGATAGGGTGTGCGAAGCACTTTCGCCCTACGAGCGTATTGTGTTCGATATGTATTTGTCGGACGTCCCGTACGAAACTATTGCCTTTGTCACGGGGAAGGATGTTAAAAGCATCTCCAACGCGGTCTTTAGAATAAGGACAAAATTAAAGCAAATAATCGGAAACGCTGATAATTCGGCTGAACAACAGGATTAAAAACCCGAAAGGGCAAAAATAAAACACCCACAAGAGGAGAACACCAAATGTACGAAGACAAGACTCTCACCTGCAAAGATTGCGGTAACGAATTCGTTTTCACCGCAGGCGAACAGGAATTTTACGCTGAACGCGGCTTCCAGAACGAGGCCCAGCGCTGCAAGGCTTGCAGAGATGCAAGAAAGCAGGCTACCCGCGCTCCCAAGGAAATGTTCACCGCAGTTTGCGCTGAATGCGGCGGCGAAGCAAAGATTCCCTTCCAGCCCTCCGATGACAGACCTGTTTACTGCAGCGACTGCTTCGCGAAAAAGAGAAACGCGTAATCATTCACAGCGCATTAACATACGCCTGATATAATTACAAATGCCTGCTACCTTGTAAGGTGGCAGGCATCTCTTTTTTTAGCGCTAACGCGCTCGACCGAAAAGCATCTTTTCGGTCGGGTTTGGGTGCTATGCTTTGCTTTTACCCGAAAACACAAGTTTTGGGTGTTCTTTTTGGATGACCGTTCGCTCGCGCAAAGTGCGTGCGCGCTACGCTTGTCCGCCCTTTCGGTCATCATAGGTGTATTTTTCGAGGCGCATGTCCCCGAAAAATACAAAATTACTTATTGTATAACGCTTGCTTTGCGCGCGTCTTATCCAAGGTTGCGGAACTCCAAGGTATAAAAATCGAGGACGCGGTCCCCGATTTTTATGAAAATTTTTATTGAATTTAAAGTTTTTGAGGGTTATAGGGAACTTTTTTCAAAAAATCCCCTAAACAAAAAACGAAAAACAGAAATCGAAGCTCTTGTTTACCCAATATATATCTGGCAAGGCACCTTGCGGGATTTGGCGTAATTTATGGTAAACTCGGTCCCGCGGGATTCGCCGTCCCATATCGCGATAACCAAATCAGCGCTGTCGACAATAAGTTTGTTGCGTATAAGCGGCGCGCTTTTTCCGTAAAGCTCGTAATTCGGGTAAAATATTTTGGTCGGAATGCCGTGCTGCTTGGCGTAGCACTCCGCAAGCGTGTCGATACCGTAAGCACCGCCCGAGATTATAAGAGTCGTGTCGGGTGGGATACGCTTCCCAATGTCGTAATCGGTTATCCCGCGCGACCCGATTATTGCAACCTTCATACTAAAACACTCTTTCGTTGAAATGGCGGGTTATTCAAAAACGCCCGCATTCTTCATTTTTTCGCAAAAACGGTTAACGTCGGAAAGCGCGTCGGCTTCCGAAATTTCGTATTCCTGCGCCATAAGCTTGGAAATTTGTTCGGGGTTGTTGCCGCTTTCAAGCGCGCGCCATATAAACGCACCGGTTTCGTTAAGGGTAAGCATACCCTTAAAATCAAGCCCGCCGCCGAGATCGATAACAACGTAGCTGCCCGCAACCTCGCGCAGAATAAGCCCCTGCTTAAGCTTCATAATAGCACCCCTTTCTGCTTTTATTATAAAGCGCGGTGACGCTTTTGTCAACGATAAATCACGCACGCGCGATAAATCCGTGAATAATAACTGTTGATTTTGGCGTCGTAATTTGTTATACTTACATTAATAAGAAGAAAAAGGGTGAAAAAGCTTGAAATATATAGTAATGCTCGGCGACGGAATGGCAGATTTGCCGATAGCCGCGCTCGGTAAAAAAACACCGCTCGAAGCGGCGAATAAGCCTTGTATGGATATGCTCGCAAGTAAGGGCGTGAACGGTAATGTCGATACCGTTCCCGAAGGAATGGTCCCCGAAAGCGATACCGCGAATCTGGCGGTAATGGGATACGACCCCCGCGTTTACAGTAAGGGTAGGTCACCGCTCGAGGCGGCAAGTATGGGTATCGAAATGGCGGACGACGAAACCGCGATACGCGCAAATATCGTCGCGCTCGGCGGAAGCGGCGAGTACGAGGATTTAATAATGCTCGACCATTCGTCCGACGAAATCCCCACCGAGGAGGCGCGCGTGCTTATCGAGGCTGTTCAGCAACGCTTCGGTAACGAATTTATGCGCTTTTACTGCGGAATTTCCTATCGCCATTGTCTTATCTGGAAAAACTGCCCCGAATTCAACGATTTTTCTCGCCCTCACGATATAATCGGCAGAAGGGTAGGCGATTACCTGCCCGAAAGCGAAAGCTCCCGCCCAATGCGCGAGCTTATGAAGGCTTCTTATGAATTTTTGAATAACCACCCGCTTAATATCGACCGCGCAAAAAGAGGCTTGAAAAAGGCAAACAGCCTTTGGCTTTGGAGCCCCGGTAAAAAGCCGTCGCTCCCCGATTTTAAGGAAAAAACGGGGCTTAACGCCTCGGTCGTTTGCGCTGTCGACCTTATAAAGGGTATCGGCTTTTGCGCGGGAATGAACGTGCCTTTTGTAGAGGGCGCAACCGGCGCGATAGAAACGAATTTCGAGGGTAAGCGCGATGCCGCGATAAACGAGCTTAAAAACGGTGCGGACTTGGTTTATATCCACGTCGAAGCACCCGACGAGGCGGGCCATCAGGGCAAGGCGGAGGAAAAAATAAAGGCGATAGAAAATATCGATAAGCTTATACTTTCGGGCTTGCTTGAATATTTAAACGCCTCGGGCGAGCGCTACCGCGTTTTGCTTCTGCCCGACCACCCCACGCCGATAAGCGCAAGAACACATACCCGCGCCCCCGTTCCGTTTGTTATTTACGATTCCTGCGACGAAAAGGATAACGGGAATATTTGCTATTCCGAAAAAAGCGGAAAAGCAAGCGGCATTTATTTGGAACGCGGCGAAACGTTAATGAGTATGCTTTTAGGAGATAAGATATGAAGCTAAAACCCCTAAGCGCCGAAGGCTTTGTCACCCCGCGCGACTATAATTCTTATATAAGATTCAACCTTTTAAAGGGTAAATATTACCGTATAAAGGTTATCTGCCTTACCTTGTTGCTGTCTTTGCTGTGTATCTCTCTGCTTTGGATGGGCTTTGCTTACAATAATAAAAGCCTTTGGATCGCCGCAGGCGCGATACTGCTTTGCGTTGTTATGTTTTTCTATACGATAAACGTAAACGTAAAGCGCGTCTGCAATAAATCGGCAAAGGTAATACGTGCAAAGCAAAGGGTGCAGTTCGGTAAAAACGGCTTTGTTTTCGAGCTTCTGTTCCAAAACGAAGAGGAAAACGAATATAACGAAATTTTTTATGACGAAATCGACTTTATCTATCTTGCCCCCAAGGCGATGTATATTTATATAGAAAAACGCTCGGTGATCGTCGTCCCCAAGCGTAATATCAATATTGCCCCGATCGAAGCGGTCGCGTTTCTGAAAAAATTCGTGCCCGATCAAAAGCTTGTTGTTTGTGTTTGACAATAGGAAATAAGCGCGTCTATATCTTCGGTGCTTTCGCCGCGCGCGATAATGCCGATTTTGCGCTTTAATGCCGAATTTAACTGCTTTTCGCAGTATGCTAAAAATTCCGCGGTGCGCGGTCTTTCCTTGCCTAAATAAAGGTCGGTGTAGCTGTATTGTGCGGCCTGCTTGCCGTATTTAACCTGCATAACCGTATAGGGCTTGCCCGAATCGATAACAAATGCTTCGGTTAAAATGTCAAACCCGTTGTCCCACAAGGCTTTTCGCAATATTTCCTGTGCGGACATGGGCTGTAAAACCAAAAGCGCGCTTTTGCAGATGCTGCTTTCAAGCACAATGCGCGCAATAAGCTCGCCCCCCATACCGCAAACCGCCGCGCTGGTAACCGAATGCTCCTCGAGCGATTTAAATCCGTCGGAAAGAATAAAATTCATAGCCACGCCCTGCATAGCGGCGTTTTCGCGCCCCTTCAAAAGCGGCTGCTCGTTAATGTCCGCCGCGATTGCGCTTTTCGCGATACCGCGCTTTATAACCTCAATGGCAAGAAAGGCGTGGTCGCTGCCGATGTCGGCAAAAAGGGTGTTGTTTTCGGTTTTTAAAAGTCTTGCCGCCGCTTCAAGGCGTTCGCCCATATAGCTCATTATGTAACTCCCAAATGCAAGGGCGGGGAATACCCGCCGTGTCAAATTAATTTAAGGCATTATCTTGTCTTCGACTGCCTGAACAGCCTTTTTCGCTTTGCAGGCAAGCGTTTCGGCACAGCAACAATGGGTAATAATAATCTTGGCGGTGGTCCAACCCAAAATCGCGCCGAGCACAGTCATACCGATGCAGGTGCAAGCCTTGTTTCCTGCAATCGCCTTGTTCAAATTCATCATATTTATCACCTCGATGCTATTATGCATCGTAAGCGTTTAAGTTATACTACCACATAAATAACTTTCTTTCAACCGTTTTTTGCCCGAATATAGTTAAAAATACAAGAAATTCGGGAAAAACTATTGACAAATCGTATCTTCAAATATATAATGGATAGTGCGCTTTTACGCGTATTTTTTCCGCGCGTCTTGCGAAAGGGTAAAGAGATGCTCGATTTAAAAAAACTTCTCGATGGAAGCTTAAACAGTATAGATTTTTCACTCTCGCTCGATGATTGCTCGTTTATCGATGACGTGCTTTGCGGCGTGTCCGTTGCAAGCGGCACAATCACCAACCATTCGGGTCTTATATTGCTTTCGGGCAATATCCACCCCGAGCTTAAGGTTAGCTGTGCCCGTTGCGGAAGGGAATATACCTATAATACGCCTATTGCGCTGAACGCAAAAATTACCGATAAGCTCGCCAACGAGGATGAAGACGAGTTTATCATAATGCAGGATTTCGCTATCGATATCGAAGATATCGTCCGCACCGCCCTAATCTTAGAGCTTCCCACCCGCTATCTTTGTAAAGAGGATTGCAAGGGGCTTTGCGTTAAATGCGGTATCAATCTTAACGAAAATACCTGTAATTGCGAAACACGTGAACGCGATTCACGTTGGGACGTGTTGAAGGACTACTTCGACTAAATTTTGTAAAAAAGAAAAATATATAACTATCAAGGAGGATAAAGGCGATGGCTGTACCTAAGAGAAAAGTATCCAAGGCAAGAAGAGATAAGAGAAGATCTTCTGTATGGAAGCTCGACCTCCCCGGAATGACCAAATGCCCCAAGTGCGGTGAATACATTCTTTCTCACCGTGTTTGCAAGAGCTGCGGTAGCTACGGCGGCAAGGTCGTACTTCAGGTTAAGGATAAAGACTAAACGAATTAGCGTGTTGCACCCCGCAACACGCTTTTTTGTAATTTACAAGGCGGTGTAAAAATGGTTAAAATTTCGTCTGTCGAGCAAAATTCCCACGCGCAAAAATGCGGCATAATCGCAAACGATATACTCGTTTCGGTCAACGGCAACGCGATAAACGACGTGCTCGATTACCGCTTTTATATAATGGATAAAAGGCTTGTTCTTTTGGTAAAGCGCGGCGATTGCGAGCTTTGCTTTACTATTCAAAAGGACGAATACGATGATATCGGGCTTGAATTTTCGACCTATCTTATGGACGAAAAAAAGCGTTGCAGAAATAATTGCATCTTCTGCTTTATCGACCAAAACCCAAAGGGTATGCGCGAAACGATTTATTTCAAGGACGATGATGAACGCTTAAGCTTCCTTATGGGCAACTACGTAACGCTGACTAACCTAAAGGAAAGCGATATCGAGCGTATTATAAAAATGCGTATTTCGCCCGTGAATATCTCGGTCCACACCACCGACCCCGAGCTTCGCGTTAAAATGATGAATAACCGCTATGCGGGTGAATGCCTGCGCTTTATTAAAATGCTTGATGATGGCGGAATAGCCATTAACGCACAGCTTGTCCTTTGCCGCGGCATAAACGACGGCGAATATCTTAAAAAGAGCCTTGCCGAGCTTTCGAGCCTCGAAAATATCGAAAGCATCGCGCTTGTCCCATGCGGACTTACGGGGCATAGAGATGGCTTGTATCCCTTAATGCCCTACGATAAGGAAACGGCGGGCGAGGTTATAGATATTGCAAACGCAATAGGTGATAAATGCCTAAGCGAAAAGGGCTTAAGGCTTATTTACCCCTCCGACGAATTCTTCCTGCTTTCGAAAAGAGAAATGCCTTCTTCCGATTACTACGAGGGCTACCCCCAGCTCGAAAACGGTGTCGGAATGATAAGAAGCGATAGCGACGAATTTTTAGAATGTCTTGAAAATATCGGCGAAATAGAGTATAATAGAGAAGTAAGCATCGCAACCGGCTTTGCGGCGTGTGAATTTATAGAAACGCTTGCGAAGCACGCGATGAATAAATATAAAGCCCTAAGGGTGAACGTGTATCCCATCCGTAACGATTTCTTTGGCGGAAGCGTAACGGTAAGCGGTCTTGTAACCGGCGGCGATATAATAAAACAGCTTAAGGGAAAAGTAATAGGCGAAGAGCTGCTTGTTCCCGAAAATATGTTAAGAGCCGAGGGCGATATGTTTTTGGATAACGTAACGCTTTCCGAGCTTGAAGGCTCGCTCGGCGTAAGAGTGACTGTCGTCCCGCGCGGCGGATATGAGCTTTGCGAAGCGATGACGGGGCTTAAATACGAGTTCTGACGAAAGGACTGATTTAAAATGGCAAAATGTACCGTTGCCGTAGTCGGCAGACCGAATGTCGGCAAAAGCACGTTTTTTAATAAGATAGCGGGCGAGCGTATCTCGATTGTCGAGGATACCCCCGGCGTAACGCGTGATAGAATTTATTGCGACGTTGAATGGAACGGCAGGCAAATGCTGTTTATCGATACAGGCGGTATCGAGCCCTCGACCGAAAGCACCATTCTGCGCCAAATGCGTGAGCAGGCGCTTATCGCTATCGGCTCGGCAGACGTTATTATTTTTATGACCGAGCTCCATACGGGCGTTACCGCGGCAGACCGCGAAATCGCTTCGATGCTCAAAAAGAGCCGCAAGCCGATAATCGTTGCGGTTAATAAGGTAGATACCGTGGGCGACCTTCCCGCAGGCTTTTACGAATTTTACGAGCTTGGCTTCGAGGATGTTATCGCAGTTTCCTCTGTTCACGGTACGGGCACGGGCGATATTTTGGATACAGTTATATCCTACCTGCCCGAGGAAACCGAAAACCCCGAAGAGGAAGGCTCTATACGCGTAGCCGTTATCGGCAAGCCGAACGCAGGCAAAAGCTCTATTATCAACCGTATCACGGGCGAGGAGAGGGCGATTGTTTCGGATATCCCCGGTACCACGCGTGATGCTATCGATAGCTTTGTGGAAAATAAATACGGTAAATATATCTTCGTTGATACCGCGGGCATTCGCAGAAGCGCAAAGGTCGAAGACAGAATCGAAAAATTTTCTGTTATTCGCGCCAATGCCGCTGTCGAAAAGGCGGACGTCTGCCTTATTATGGTCGACGCGAACGAGGGTGTTACCGCGCAGGACGAGCGTATTGCGGGTCTTGCACATAACGCGGGCAAGGCAAGCATAATCGTTATTAATAAATGGGATAGCCTTGAAAAGGATAATTCCTCGGTAAAGAACTTCGAAAAGAACGTCTATACCGCGCTCGGCTATATGCGCTATGCGCCGGTTGCCTTTGTTTCGGCAAAAACCGGTCAAAGGGTGGAAAAGCTTTACCCGAAAATCAACGAAATTTACGAAAACGCAAACCGCCGTATAACCACGGGTCTGCTTAACGATTTCCTTTCGGACGTTACTGCGCGCGTTCAGCCGCCCTCCGATAAGGGAAGAAGATTAAAGATTTACTATATGACTCAAACGGGCGTCACCCCGCCTACCTTTGTGCTTTTCTGTAACGATGCCGAGCTGTTCCACTTCTCGTATCAGCGTTATATCGAAAACTGCCTCAGAGAAGCGTTCGACTTCTCGGGCACTCCTATACGCTTGGTAATCAAGCAAAAGGGCGAAAACCCCAAGACTATTTAAAGGAGCAAGGAAAATGGTATATTTATATAACCTCGTTCCCGCGATGTTCGGCTTAATGGTTAAATGGGCAGAAGCTATCGAAAACGCCGCATTAAGTAATATCATTTTTGTTGCGGCTTGGGTGATTTGTGCAGGTGCGGCGTATCTGCTCGGCTCGCTCAATTCGGCAATAATCGTTTCGAAATATAAGTTCGGTCAGGATATACGCAATTTCGGCAGCGGTAACGCGGGCCTTACCAATATGCACCGTGTTTACGGCAAGGACGGCGCGCTTTGGACTCTTTTCGGCGATATAGCAAAGCAAATCGTTTCGGTGCTTCTCGGCGTTATCCTTTTGGGTCAAACAGGCGCATACCTTGCGGGTGCATTCTGTATGATCGGCCATATTTTCCCCGTGTTCTATAAGTTCAAGGGCGGCAAGGGCGTGCTTACCGCCGCTACGATGATATTGCTTATCGACCCGATGATATTTGCGGTGCTCTTCTGCATCTTCGCGCTCGTGCTGCTTATCACGCGCTACGTTTCGCTCTCCTCGATAATCGCGGCGCTTATGTATCCCGCTTCTATCGAAATTGCGTCTATTGCACGCACGGGTCACGGCCCGCAATTTTTCGAGCTGTTTTTCGCGCTGTTCGTCGGCTTGCTTGTAATCTATATGCACCGCTCGAATATTTTCCGTATATTTAATAATCAGGAATCTAAATTCTCCTTCCGCAAAAAGCCCGAAACCCAAGAGGTTTTGGATATGGAGGATAAAGAAAACGACGCAGATAACAGCTACTATCCCCCCGCAACGGATAGAAGAAAGAAGAAGAAATAAAAGCTTCTTGCAAAACCAATTTTCGCTTTAAATTCCGATAACGGAGGAAATTATGCCGCTTGCAGATAAAGTAAGACCAAAAAGCTTTGATGAAGTGGCAGGGCAAAAGCACCTGCTTTCGAAGGGTGCGCCGTTTCGCAAAATAATCGAAAGCGGGCATCTCCCATCGCTCGTCTTCCACGGCCCCCCCGGCACGGGCAAGACAACGGTTGCCGAAATTGTCGCAAAGCTTTCGGGCAGGGAATTCTACCGCATAAACGCAACGGTCGCTTCGCTTTCGGATATAAAGGAAATACTTAACCTTTCGCATACCATCACCGCCTACGACGGCATTATTCTTTATATCGATGAAATTCAGTATTTCAATAAAAAACAACAGCAATCGCTGCTTGAATATGTTGAGGACGGTCGCGTAACGCTCATCTCCTCCACCACCGAAAACCCCTTCTTTTCGCTCTATCCCGCGCTGCTTTCGCGCTCCACCGTGTTTGAATTCAAGCCTGTCGAGCCGGAAGATATGCTGCCTGCGCTTCGCCGCGCGTTCGAAATATGCAACCAATCGGAAGGGCTTAATAAGGTGTGCTCCGATAGCGTTTTGCTTACTATCGCCAAAGGCTGCGGCGGCGATGTAAGAAAGGGTATAGGTGCGCTCGAAAACCTTTACTATGCAAGCGATTGCGAGCTTTCGTCAGAGCTTGCAAAGCAGCTTGCGCAACGCTCGGGCATTCGCTTCGACCGCGATGGGAACGAGCATTACGACCTGCTTTCGGCTTTCCAAAAATCGATTCGCGGCTCCGACCCCGATGCGGCGATATTCTACCTCGCGCGGATATTGGAGGGCGGCGACCTTATTTCCGCCTGCCGACGCTTAATGGTTATCGCCTGCGAGGATATCGGGCTTGCGTACCCTATGTGTATTCCGATAGTTAAGGCGTGCGTGGATATTGCAAACTCGGTCGGTCTGCCCGAAGCAAGCCTCCCGCTTGCCGATGCGGTTGTGCTTCTTGCCACCGCACCAAAATCGAATTCGGCGCACGATGCTTATGCCGCGGCGGTAAGCGCGATAAACAGCGGAAAGGGAAGAGATATCCCATCCTACCTGCGCGATACCCACCGCCCCGATGCAGATACGGGCTATAAATACCCGCATAGCTATCCCAACCACTACGTCGCACAGCGCTATCTGCCCCCCGATATAAAGGAAGGCTCGTTCTATCAATTCGGCGATAATAAAAACGAACGCGCCGCTTACGAATATTATAAGCTCATTCGCGGTATTAAGGATAAATAAATTCCGCACCGCGAGCAAAATCCTGCAAAAAAACAATAAAAAATCCCAAAAGCCAAAAGCTTTCGGGAGATAGCCGAGAGAACCGCTTTTTCAAAGGTGGTTCTCTCGTTTTTATCATTCCTTTAATGCGTCCTTCAATTTTGTGAGCGCCTTTTGCTCCCTGCGTGAAACGGTTACCTGCGTCATACCCAGCACGCGCCCCGCCTCGCTTTGGGTCATATTTTTAAAATACCGCAAAAGTATAATCTCGCGTTCGGCTTCGGGCAGACGGGATATCGCCTGCTTCAGCGCGATTTTCTCGTTAATGTCGGGCATAAGGTCAACTCCAAGCTTGTCCTCGAGCGTGTATTCGTCGCCAATCTGCTCGTAAAGCGAAACCGTCGCGCTTGCCGCGTTAAGGCTTTCCACCGTTTCCTCCTCCGAAAGCCCGCACATCGCCGCAAGCGATGAAACTGCCGGCTCGTACCCGTTTTGCGAAATGTATTTCTCACGCGCCGCCATAATTATCGCCGCCTTGCGCTTAAGCTCGCGCGATACCTTTATTTCGCCGTCATCGCGCAGAAACCGCTTAATCTCGCCGATTATAAGCGGCACGGCGTAGGTCGAAAATGCGCACCCGCGCGTAATATCGAAATTGCGTATCGCCTTTATCATTCCGATATGCCCTATCTGACAAAGGTCGTCGTAATCGACACCCCGCCCCGTAAAGCGTAAAGCTATCGAGCGCACCAAGCCTGTGTTCTCGCTCACAAGCTGTGTCAGCGCGTCGCCGTCGCCCTCCTTTGCGCGCTCGATAAGCAATCCCGTGCCCTCTTTCACCTTGAATTAAGCCTCTTTTCAAGCGTTACCGTAGTGCCTTTTCCGATTTTCGAGCTTACCCTTATACCGTCGGTGAACGATTGCATAACAGTAAACCCCATACCGCTTCGCTCACCGCCGAGGTCGGTGGTAAAAAGCGGCTGCATAGCTGTCCCGATGTCCTCGATACCGCACCCGCGGTCCTTAATGCGAATAATCAGCCTTCCGCTTTCATAAAGCTTGCATTGTATGTAAATAGGACAGCCTTCTCTGTCCTCGATTCCCGCGTATCCGTGAACAATGCAGTTTGTCACCGCTTCGCTCACAACCGTCTTAATGTCGGCAATAACGCCAATGCTCGGGTCTGCCTGCGCCGCAAAGCAAGCCACCGCCGAACGTGCAAAGCTTTCGTTAACGCTCTTTGCGCAAAATTCGGTTTTCATACTGTTAATAACCCTGTCTGCCATTTTCAAACACCTCTTTCGATTTTAATAATTCTGTCCATACCCGCAATTTCAAGTATTTTCATCGCCGCGCTCGATGGATTTTGTATCGTAAGGGTACACCCGACTGTGTTGCACTTGCGCAACCGCCCCATAACCAAGCCCAACCCCGAGGAATCGCAAAAGCTCACGCTCGAAAGGTCAAGCCGAAAGCTTATCGGGCATTCGCTGTCGATAATCGCGTCCAGCCGCTCGCGCGCCTCCTTTGCGTTGTGGTGGTCTATTTCGCCGCAGATATAGGCGGTGGCGGTCCCGCCCTGCCTTTCGCTCCTTATTTCCATTCAAACACTCCTTTTTTTCTTTTATTCTATCCATTTCCTCTGTCGTATTCTGCCATATCCTGCTGCTGTCAACCCTCGGTTTAAAATTTTATGTAAAAATCAACCGTGGGTTTATAAATTTTCTGAAATTCATTGACATAAAGCGGGTTTTGGTATAAAATATAGTTAATCAATTACGAAAGAGGTGCACTATGTTTAAAAAGATAACCTGCCTTCTTCTTTGTATGCTTCTTGCGGCATCCTCGCTTGTGCTTGTTGCCTGCAACGGCGAAGAAGAACAATCCAAAGCCGACGTTTCAACGGACGTTCAAGACGGCGGCTTCCTTAATGAACCAAAGAACTGGGGCGGACAGGAAGTAAACATACTTACTTTCCATGAGGATTCCTATACCTTCGGCGACTGTCAGGTTGCAGCCGCAGAACTTTTGGACGAACCCGTTAACGATGCGTTTTATGAAAGAAACGCAGTTATCGAAGAAAAATACGGTATCAAGATCGTTGTTCACTTCACCGGACAAGACGAAGATATGATCGAAGTTTTCCGCAACGATATGCAAAGCGGTCTTAACGAATACGATGCTATCGTCGGTCAGATCGGTAAGGTTGCTCCTCTCGGTACAGAAGGCGTTTTGTACGACTTTCGCGATCTTTCCAACGGCTATATCCACCTCGATAAGGAATGGTGGGACCAGACTCTCACCCGCGATACCGCTATCAACGGCAACGTTTATTTTGCCAGCGGCGATGCAATAGTCGAAGACGATGAAGCTACTTGGGCTGTTTTCTTCAATAAAGACCTTGTAAAAACCTACAACCTCGAAGATCCCTACCAAATCGTTCGCGACGGTAACTGGACCTTCGATAAAATGCACGAGCTTATTCAAAAGGTTGACCTTATGCACGGCTCTACCAAATCCTACGATCCCGAAGTTGGCGACAGATGGGGTATGGTATTGCAGTCCTACGACTTCCTTCTCTTTATGCAGGGCGCAGGTCAGACTCTTGTCGATAATACCGGCGACGTTCCCAAGTTCCGTATCGACGATGCTCGTAACATTCAGGTATTTACCAAGTTCACCAATATGGTATATGACGAACAGAACGTAGGTATCGCAGACCGTCACGGCCATTGGGAGGATATGTATCCCTACGAAACCCAAATCTTCGCAAACGGTAACGCGCTCTTTATGCCTTATTCTATTTCGCTTGTAAACAATGAGGTTATCCGCAATGCGGACATCCACTACGGTATTCTTCCTATGCCCAAAGCAGACGAGCTTCAGGACGAATATACCACTTCTATCAACGTTTACCACTATCCCGTAATCGCTATTCCCACCAGCAACGTTGCAAAGCTCGATGTTACCTGCTATGCACTCGAAGCTATGGCATACTACGGAAAAGAAATCGTTACTCCCGAATACTATGACCGTACCCTTACCTATAAGCGTTTTCAGGATGACGAATCGGGCGAAATGCTCGACCTTATCTTCCGCAACAGAACATACGATTTAGGTACTATCTTCGACTTCAGCAACGGCTCGGGCAGCGGCTCGCTCTACTTCTATACCTCGCTTATCGGTCAGCTCAGCACCGATATCGTTTCGAAGTACGAATCTTCGAAGAACAGCTATCAGGCAGGCCTCGATGAGCTTATCGAGCAGTGCTACAACTAATAAAATAACGCAATAAAAGAAATCACCGTGGGTTAAAGCTCACGGTGATTTTTTACTGTTTCCGAGCGCGTTTGCCCAACGCTCGCAATATAACGAATAATAAGAAATCCCTTTTTCTTTTCTTAGCCTGCGAAAATAGGGAAGTCCTGCCCAAATAAACGAAGGCAGACCGATAATAAGTAAATAAAGCGGGCCAAGCAGTAGCGATTGCAGGGTGTGTCCGTATTCGTGACATATAAGCCCGCTTTCGGCATTCGGCTTAACAAAAACGAAAAGACCTAACGATATTCCGCCCCCGCGCGCCCATTCGGTAAAAACCGCGCCCTTGTAAATAAAATGCCTGCGCTTGATGTTTTTTAAAAATAATATAAAGCCGAAAAAGGTTTGCAAAATCCCCCAAGTCAGTTGGAAAAGCCAATATAAAATAATCATTACTACACCTCACGATATTATAGCATTTTTTTAATACTATTTCAATATTGACAAATATAAAACAAAGCTTTAAAATAAACCTATATCGTTTCGGAGGTGGAATATGGGTATTTTGTGGTGGCTTGTCGGAATAATCGCGTTTTTGGCGTTCGTCGTAATCGCCGTATCGTTCGGGGTGTTCCTGCACGTTTTTTGGTTTAAATCGCGCAAGCCCGCGGCAGAAAACGAATACGAAATTCCTGTCGGCGATATATACGAGGTTTTCCGCGACGATATGGTAAATTGGGCAAAGCAGGCGCGCACGCTCCCGAACGAAAGCGTCGAAATAAAGTCCTTCGACGGCTTAACGCTTCGCGGCAGATATTACGAATGCAAAAAAGGCGCACCGATGGAGATACTTTTCCACGGCTACGAGGGCAATTCCGAACGCGATATGAGCGGCGGTATCGAGCGTTGCTTTAAATTGGGCAGAAATGCGCTACTTGTCGACCAACGCGCCGCAGGCAGAAGCGACGGACATATCTGCACCTTTGGTATAAAAGAGCGACATGATTGTGTTAAATGGGTCGAGTTTGCGGTAAAACGCTTCGGGAACGACGTTAAAATCGGCATCACGGGAATTTCAATGGGCGCGGCGACGGTGTTAATGGCATCGGCGGAAAAGCTACCCGAAAATGTAAAATTCGTCCTTGCCGATTGCGGTTTTTCCTCGGGCAAGGATATAATTTCAAAGGTAATGGCGGAAATGGGTCTGCCCGTAAAGCTTGCGTATCCCTTTGTTAGGCTCGGCGCGTACCTTTTCGGCGGCTTCGATTTAGAAGAAACCTCGCCTATCGAAGCGGTTGCAAAAACAAAGCTCCCCATTATCTTCGTCCACGGCGATACCGATGCTTTCGTTCCTTTCTCTATGAGCGAAAGAATGTATAATGCAACCACAAACGAAAAGAAAAAGCTAATAAAAATCAACGGCGCGGGCCACGGCTTGGCGTACCCCGTCGCGCGTGACGAATATATCGAACAGCTTCGCAAAACCGATACCGAATGGGCGTTGGGGTGCCTTGGAGAAACCGATAAGGAGTAAAAGAAATGATATGGCAGAATAAAAAAAGCAGTAATAAAAACGGGATTTTTATCCGCTTTGAAAGGGAAGTAGACCCCGAAGTAAGGGGCGCGCTTATGCGCTTTGTAAAATGGCTTCGCGCAAATTACGAATTCCCGATAAAGCTTAACGTGTATGTAAAGAGTAAGCCGCGCATTACCGCGCGCGACGGTGAATGCGTTTGCGGCATCTTCTTTCGGCCCGATAATTACGGCGATATTCCCTATATAAAGCTCGCAACGGGCGATTATGCCGAGCTCGCTTCCGAAAGCGGCCGCGACGATGCGCTCGCTTCGATTATCTGGACGTTCGCTCACGAGCTTACACATTATTATCAATACGCGTCAAAGGCAAAGCTTACTCTGCGCGGCGAGGAAATTCAGGCATCGCGCTACGCAATAAAAATCCTCCGCCTATATGCCGAAACAACAAAACATCCGTAAAAGCATAGCCAAAGCATTGTAACTCGAATCAGCCCAAAGGTTGTCTTTTTGCGCGCTTTTACGGCGTTTCGGCTTTGCAATACGTTGGTATTGCGGCAACCTCAGCCGCCGAAAATCATCACAAAAATCCCTTTACACAAGGGCGCCTACAATGTTAATCGATTCACTTCTGTATCCGCCCTGTTGCTGTTCCTCGGTGATACAAAAATACAACAAAAATGCAACGTTTCTTTTCGAGGAACGTTGCATTTTAAAATTTATTATATATTTAACAATAAAAGTTTCTTATGAAAAACCTAACCCGCCAAAGCGCAAAGCTATTCCGCAATACGTGTATAAACGGTAACCTCGCCGTTCGATTCGGTAATGGTAAGCTCGTCGCCGCTGATGCTGTATTCGGCGTCCTTGTAGATGTCGGTAGAAATTCCGAGCACAGAGGTAGTAACGGTAAGCTTGCCGTCCTCGATTTTCCAAACGATATCCTGCTCGATGCCGAGCGCGGTGTATGTGCCGACGTTGCCGTCGTTAAGTACGAGTTCCTTTGTAATTATGTCCTCGGTCGTTTTCCATTTGCCCTCAAGAATTGCCGAGCAGGAAACGAGCGACATCGAAAGCATAACAAGAATAAGCGTTAAAGCCAAAACCTTTTTCATAATAACCCTCCGAAAATACTTTTTTAATATTATGCAATATTTAATTCATAATGTCAATATAATAATAACCTATAACCTATTTTATCACGAAAAACAGCT
>JAZTZW010000013.1:0-178868 GCA_045637685.1 Eubacteriales bacterium
CCTTTTTGCAAAAAGGGTTCTCTCGTTATTAATCATCAATATTCGTCAATAAATCTCAATCCTAATCAATCACATAAGTGCCAAAATAATGTCTTGCAATAAGGATGTAGTCGAACTGGTCGACAACACCGTCTGCATTAACATCCGCGGCGAGATTTTCGTTTTCTGCAAGACTACGAGTTTCGAAGTAGTGACGCTTAACGAGTATGTAGTCGTACTGGTCGATTATTCCATCGCCGTTTACTTCGCCATCTACGATGATCGTATAGGATGCTATTACGCTTCCCTCTACGATGATTTTTACTTCCATTCCTGTTGCAAGCGTAGCCTCGGCATCTGCTTCTTGTCCGTCTTTATAGACCTTGCAATACTCGCTTTCTGCCACCGCTACCAGCAGTTCGGTCACTGTCGTTTTCTCCGAAATGCCGCTAACGTAATTCTCGATGACGGTATACTTTGAAGATGTTATCGTTGTGGGTGCCTTTACGTAGCCGCACTCATTGCAGTTAATGTCAGATTCATCCGTGTATACGTGGTCAGATGCCTCGCGAGTAGCTCCGCATTCGTTGCAATCTACGTCGCAGGCATTGTCGTAAATATGGTCAGGTACACGAACTTTCCCGCACTCGTCACAGTCTGCATCGCAATCATCCGTGTATACGTGCTCAGGTGCCTCGCGAGTGCTTCCACACACGTTGCAATCGTCGTCGCAAACGCCGGAATACCCGTGTTCAACATAAAAGGGAACAACTCGGATACAGCCACATACGTTACAGTCTTCGTCACAGCTGCCGAAATACTCGTGCAAGGTTTGTGTTTCTCTAGTCCATTCGCAATTGTCGCACTCTGTGTCGCATTCGCTGGAATACGTATGAGCGCCCACACAGGTGTTATAGTGCCATTTGCGATCGATATCGTTGCAATTTATTTCCATATTTTCTCTGTCCGCTTCGCTGCCCGTATACCAAACATGCTGAAGTGTGCTATTCAAAAATGCATTTTCACCAATGCTGGTAACGCTCTTCGAAAGATTTACGCTCGTTAATATGAAGCAATCCGCAAACGCACGTTCACCGATGCTTGCAACACCGTCAGGAATGGTTATACTTTCAAGGCTTGTACAAAAGTAAAATGCAAATCCATCAATACTCGTAACGCTATTGGGGATATTTACGCTCGTTAGATTTTCGCAATATCCAAACGTACCGAAATTTATTCTTGTAACACTATTGGGTATGGTTATGCCTGATAGACTTGTGCAGTAACCAAAAGCATAGTTGCCGATGCTGGTAACGCTGTCGGGGATAGTTATATCCGTTAAACCACCGCAAAGATAAAATGCATATTCGCCAATGCTTGTAACGCTATTCGGAATGGTTATACCGTTTAGCGTTTCGCAACCGTAAAACAAAGAATTTTCTATGCTCGTAACACTATTGGGAATAGCTATGTTTTTAAGCTCTGTACACCTACTAAACGCAGATTCGCCGATGCCAGTAACATCATCAGGAATAATTATGCTTTCAAGGCTTGCGCACGAACTAAATGCAGCCTCACCAATGTAGGTAACACTGTCGGGAATGGTTACGCTCGTTAGTTTTGCGCAACTCGCAAACATTCTCGCACCGATACTTGCAACGCCATCCGGAATGGTTATGCTTTCAAGGCTCGTACAAAGGAAAAACGCTTCATCGCCAATACTCATAACACCGTCGGGGATAGTAATACCCGTTAGTTTTCTGCAGTTTTCAAAAGCGGATTCTCCAATAGTCGTAACACTATCGGGAATGGTTATGTTTTCAAGAGCGAGGCAATAATCAAATGTATGATCTTCAATACTCGTAACCCCGTCGGGAATAGTTATGCTTTTAAGACTTTCGCAATGCCAGAACGCATAACTGCCAATACTTGTAACGCTATCAGGTATGTCTATGCTTTCGAGAGCGAGACAATAATCAAATGCATTTCCGCCAATACTTGTAACGCCGTCGGGAATGGTTATACTCGTTAGCTTTGAGCAACCTCTAAACGTCAAAGCTTCGATACTTGTAATGGTATCGGGAAGGGTTATGCTTTCAAGAGACCAGCAACCGTCAAACGCCCATTCACCAATATATGTAACGCTGTCGGGTATGGTTATGCTCGTCAGATTGCAGCAATCACCAAAAGCCGACGAATAAATATAGATAACACTGTCGGGTATGGTTACACTCGTTAGGCTTTCACAGCCGTTAAATGCAGAATAACTAATCCATTTAACAGTATATCCGTCAATGCTTGACGGAATAACAAGCTCGGCGGCATTGCCGGTATAACCCACTATCGCAACATACTCGTTGTCCTGTTCGTCATACCAAACTTCGTATTCCAATCCGTCTTGGTTTCCTGCCAACGCAATTAGCGGAATGTTGGCAAAAATCATAATCGCACATAAGATAAGGCTTGTGATTCTTCTTTTCATTGAAAATCCCTCCTAATATTCACTATATGAATATTATATTCATATAAATTATGAATGTCAAGACTAAAATATGCAATAATTGAATATAGAATAGCAGGAGGAGGCGAGAAACATTAAAAATATTAAGCTAATAAGAGTCTTCAAAGACTATACTCAATTAAAGGTGCAGATGGACACGGGCATAAGCCAAAGCACCTTATCAAAATACGAATGCGGCGAGCTTATCCCCACTACCGAAAATCTTATGCTGCTTGCAAAATATTATAACACCAGTCTTGATTTTTTGATGGATTTAACCGACGAAAAAACGCCTTATCCGCCCAAAAAAGACAACTAAAGGACACTTCTTTGAAGATGGCGTGAATTTTTTCGCAGGAACTTTTGAAAAACACCCCGCCAAAATTTTTATATCAAAACAAAAATGGTGTGTCATTGCTGCTTTAATAAAAACGGCAATGACACACTATATATTTTCCCAAAATCAGAGTTTTTGGGAAAGAGCACGAGAGAACCCTTTTTGCAAAAAGGGTCCTCTCGTTATACGTTCTTAATACACCCGCAATACGCAAACCGACATATCGTCGGCGGTTTCGCAGCTTTTGCGCGCCTCGCGGATGATTTTCGAGGCAAGCGCACGCGCGCTCGGCATCGGCGGCAAGCCCTTTTCGGGCAGGAGCGTGTTTTCGCTTCCCGTTTGCAAAACACCGTCGCTCAGCATAACCAGCATATCCCCCTTTTCGAGCTTAAAGCTACGTTTTTCGGCGATAACGTTTTTCATTATCCCCGCGGGCGGGGTGCGCGATTCGATAAGCGCGGTTTTACCCTTGCGTATAAGCAGGGTCGGCGCCGCGCCTGCCTTTATAACCGTTGCGCGGGAGCGAAGTCTGTCGATTTCGAGCAGATCCACCGTGGCAAAAACCTCTTCCTCTTTTTCGACAAGCGCCTTGTTCAAAAGCTTTAATGCGCTTTCCTTTTCGGCGCCAACAGAGAGCAGCTTTTCGAGCATTATCGCCGAAAGGCGGCTTGTTAACGCGGCGTCGCGCCCGCTTCCCATACCGTCGGAAACGAGGCAATAAAAATACTTTTCGTCGTTTTCGAAAACGCTTACGGTATCGCCGCACACCGTTTCGCCGGTTTTTGCCTCGGAGATTTTGGCAAATTCCACCCGCAAAGCAGGCACGGAACGAAGCCGCATAAGTGTATAGCCGTCGTGCAGTAAAAATTCGGGGCTCGCCATCGCCGTACCGCAATACCCCGCAATACATTCGGCGATTTCGTTCGGAGAAACGGTTATTTTTTCGGGGTCAACGCCGAATACCGTTACCTCTTTTTTTCTGTCGCCCACAACGCGCACGCCGTCACAGCAAACTCCTTTGCCGTTCAGCGCGGCTTTAAGCGCTTTTGCAAGCTCTTTATCTACCGCAGAATCTGCCTCCTGCCGCTTCGCCGCGTCGATAAGTATAGAGGAGAAGGCAGAATATTCGTCCGCCATCTGCTTTAAGCCCTTTTCGCCCTCTCGCTCGCGCATTACGGGCAGGTTGTTTATATCCCTTGCCATCGCGCAAGCGTTTGGGCAACGCGAGCTTATATGCACGGGTATTTTGGAATAGGCGGCAACGCCGTTGCGCCTTATCTCGCTTGTGAAATAGTTGGATATTTCGCTTCTTTCAAGCTCACAGCCGTCACAATGCGAACAATGCCTGTCCACCACGCCGACGATTCGGGTGTTTAAATCGGATATACTCACCGCGCGCGTGCTGTCGGAAACGGTGTAAAAAAGCGAGGAAAGCGATGAAAACGCCGCGGCATAGCGCGAAATGCGTCTGTCGTGCGCGCGCTTTTCGGCGCTCGATTGAGCGTTTTTATAGGTAGGAAGCCGTTTTCGCAAAGGAATAAACAGCGAATAGACCGCGGCGAGCATACCCGTCGCGACGGCAACCCCTTCCACCCCCGAAAGGTAAAAATAGCCGCTTACCGAAAGCATAAACGAAAGGCAAAGCGCAAGCGGCTCTATTTCGTTTACGAGCAAGCCGTAAGCCATACCGAGTACGCCGAGCGCACCCGTTGCCGCCCCGCCCGAGGCGAGCCCGCAAAGCACGCCGCAAGCACCCCCGAAGGCAAAGCCGCGAGTTCTTGCCGCGCAAAGGGTAAACGCCGCGGCGGGGATAAGCGAAACCGAAACTCCGCTTATTTCAAACGGCGCCAAAATTACCGAAAAGGCAAACGCAAAGGCGAGCAACGAAATATCGTAAAGCTTTGGGTGCAGTTCTTTTTTTCGGTCGAAATAGCCCGAAAAGGCATAGGTGAAAGCGGGGTAGGCGATAACCGCCGCGAGCAGACGGAAAATTCCGTTAATATCCTCTATTCCGTTCACGGCGATATACGCCGCGCGCAACGCGCTTAACGAAAGCGAAAGCAAAAGCCTTGAATACAGCGGCAAGGAAGAGCTTTTTTCCTTCGCGGCAAGAACACAATAAAGATACACCGCGCAAAACAGCGCAAGCGGCACGCAGGGGTCGAAAAACGACGATGCCAGCACCCCGAAAAGCGTGCTTTTTCTTCCCTTTTTCGGCACGGCGCACAAAAACGCACAGCCGAACGGCAGTACCCCCGCGGCAAGCGGTGCGATACCCAACAAAAATCCGAATATTGCATAAAAAATATTTTCCTTGCGCTCGTTTGCCAAACCCTTTAACCTTGTAAGTTCCATTTTTTCACGTTCCGTTCCTTTTGTTTCTCTGTGTTGCTAATTCTACCCAAAAAGGCTTGCGCGGTTTGTCGAAGCGCAAGCGATTTTTTTGTGTTGTTTTATGTGTTTTGGTAGGTCGAGCGTGAAAATGTAAATTCTTAAATGAAAGCTGGCGAGTTGTGGATAATATTTTCTTTTATTGCGAATCGGGATATAGCCGCAGACCCTCGACGTCGATAAGATTGTTTATCGCGATAAGGCTTTGGTTGTTTTCGCGGTCGAGATTCCACCACAGCGCACCGCGCAAACCCTTTTCTGCCATAAGGCGCAGGCGCGCCGAGATTGAACGCACGTCCTCGAACCACACGCGGTGGGCGTTTCCGTTGGTTGTATAATCGAAATAGGGCGCAAGCGACGAATCGTCGAAAAATATTTCGGCACCGTTTTCGGAAGCAATCGTGAATGCCCGCCTTGTCGAAACCGAGGTCGCGCGCGAAACACCCTGAACATAGGGCAAGGTAAAATCGTAGCCGTAATTCGAAATGCCCAAAAGTATTTTTTCGGCGGGAATGCGGGTTAACGCATAATCGACCACCTCGCGCACCGGCTTTATCGGCGAAACCGCCATCGGCGGACCGTAGGTATAGCCCCATTCGTAGGTCATTAAAAGCACCGCGTCCGCCGCTTCTCCCAAAAGCGCGTAATCGTGCCCCTCGTAAAGCGCGCCTGGCTGGTCGTCGGAGGTTTTGGGTGCAAGCGCGGTCATTACCCCAAACCCGTATTCGTGCAGGCGCGATGCGCAATATGCGATAAATTCGGCATATCTTGCCGCGTTTTCTCTGCCCAAAAATTCAAAATCCACGTCGAGCGAGGTATAGCCCTTATTCAGCATATTTTCGATAACGGCATCGAGCAAAATTCTTTGAATTTCGGACGAGGAAAACAAAACGTTTGCAAGCTCTACCGAAAAATTATCGTTATCGGTAAGCGTAGAAAGATGCATAACCGCCTCTGTTCCGTAATCGCGCGCGGCGGCAAGCATAGCCTCGTCGTCGGGCACAACAAGGCTTCCGTCCTCGCGAAAGCCGTAGGTAAACGGCATTAACGCCCCCATAAAGGGCAAAGCGCGGCGAAGCAGGGTTTCGGAAACGAAGGGGTAAGCGTATCCCCCCGTTGCATAGCTCCCCAAAGGCTCGCGCTCGGTTTGAATATAAAGCGTTTGCCCGATGATAATATCGGGACTGCCGTTCAAAAAAAGATTTCTTCTGTAAATGTGATTGGGCGTAACGCCGTATTGCTCGGCTATCGAAAAAAGCGTTTCGCCGCTTTGAACGGTATGGGTGAGCGTCGGTATAACTATCGCTATCGGCTGACCGACGGGAAGTCGGTACGGGTCGGCAACATCGTTATTAAAGGCAAGCACCGATGGGTCGACACCGTAACGCTCGGCGATTGAATAAAGCGTTTCGCCGCCCTGCACGATATGAATTTGCATAATATCCCTCTGTCTGCGAAAAATTTTATTATATAAGGTAGTAAATGCTTACTTTGTGCTTGATTTTCGGGCATTTGTGTGATAATATTATATAATAATTATACACTCGGAAAGTAGAGTTTTAATATGAGTAATATCAAGAATACGATATGCGAAAAGGTAAGCGAATATGTCGCTTCGAAGAACGCTTCTCTTACCCCCGAGGAAGCGCTTGCGCTTTTGGAAACTCCTGCGGATTCCAAAATGGGCGACCTTGCTCTTCCCTGCTTCAAGCTTTCGAAGCTTTTGCGTTCGCGTCCCGACGGAATCGCGAGCGAGCTTGCAGTCGCATTGAACGGAATGGAAGGCGTTGAAAGGGTCGAAGCTGTCGGCGGTTACCTTAACTTCTTTTTCGGCAACGCGAAATATCTTGCCGACCTTGAATCGGTGCTTAAAAACGAATTCCCCGCGCTTAAAGCTATCGGCGAGGGCAAAACCGTCGTGCTCGATTTCTCGTCTCCCAATATCGCAAAGCGTTTCCATTTGGGCCACCTCGGCACAACTGTTATCGGTAACGCTGTGCGCAATATATATGATTTCTGCGGCTACAAAACCGTTTCGATAAACTATCTCGGCGACTGGGGCACACAAAACGGCAAGCAGATAGTTGCCTTTAAAAAGTGGTCAAGCCGCGAGCTTCTTGAACGCGAAGGCATTAAGGAGCTTGAACGCATTTACGTGCTTTTCGGCAAGGAAGCCGAAAACGACCCCTCGCTTAACGATCAGGCGCGTGCCGCTTTTAAGGCGCTCGAAAGCGGAAACGAGGAATATTTGGAAATTTGGCGTCTGTTCAAGGAAATTTCCATGCGCGAATACACCCAAACCTATAAAAGATTGGGTATCGAATTCGATGTTTGGGGCGGCGAAAGCTTTTACACCGATAAAATGCCCGCTATCGTCGATGAGCTGCGCGAAAAAGAGCTTTTGAAAGTCGACGACGGCGCTTCTATTGTCGACCTTTCGGAATGGAATATGCCCCCCGCGCTTATTCTTAAGCGCGACGGCACCACGCTTTACCCCACGCGTGATATTGCCGCGGCGCAGGACAGATACAACGAATACAAGTTCGATAAATGCCTCTACGTTACCAGCGCTGGGCAATCGCTCCACTTTGCGCAGTGGTTCAAGGTGACCGAGCTTATGGGCAAGGAATGGGCAACCGACCTTGTTCATATCCCCTACGGCACAATGAGCTTCGGCGGCGAAAAGCTGGCATCGCGTACCGGCAACATTATTCTTCTTAACGACGTTTTCGATGAAGCCGTTGCAAAGGCAAGAGCGATAATCGAAGAAAAGAACGTTGCGCACGAAAACAAAGAGGAAATTTCGGAAGCGGTCGGTATCGGCGCAGTTCTCTTCAGCGCGCTTTCGAACAGCCGTATAAAGGACACCAACTTCACTTGGGAGGGCACCCTTTCCTTCGAAGGCAACACAGGTCCTTACGTTCAATATACCTATGCGCGCGCGGCAAGCGTGCTTCGCAGAGGTAACGGCGGCGGAGCTTATTCCAACCATACCCTCGCGGCAGAGGAATCCGAGCTTATCCGCAAGCTTTGCGAGTTTGAAGAAACCGTAAAGCGCGCCGCAAACGAATACGAGCCGAGCATAATATCGCGCTTTGCGCTTAATATCTGCACGCTCTTTAACCAATTCTACCACAACTGCCGTATTTTAGGCTCGGGCGGCGAAACCGAACAGTTCCGCCTTGCGCTCACCGAAGCAACGAGAAATATTCTCGGCCTTTGCCTTGATCTGCTTGGCATTAAACGAACAGAGGAAATTTAAAACTGTTTTAGAGGTTTCTATGAAAAGCAAGCCTATATGGTACGACGACTATTATCGCATGGTCGACGATGAGTCGTTTGTTCTGTCGCATTTTATTAAAACATACTTGTTTCAGCATCGATTGCGATACATGATATATTTTAGAAAAGCGCAAAATGCACAAAACAAAGTCTTCAAACGCTTTTACGAATACAAACTGTTTCGTTACAGCCGAAAATACGGAATCGAGATTAACTCGTCAACAAAAATCGGCAAAGGCTTCGTAATGACCCACCCCTACAACATTACCGTTACTCCAAGTGCCATTTTGGGTGATAATGTAACCATGACAAAAGGCTCTACTATTGGCTTTAGTGGCGGAAAACGCAAAGGCTCGCCGATTATCGGGAATTGCGTTTATATCGGACTTAATTCCACTATTTTGGGCGGTATCACGGTAGGAAACGATGTGCTGATTGCGCCGAATACGTTTCTCAACGAAAACGTTCCCGATCACAGCATCGTTATCGGAAACCCTTGCAAAATCATCCCAAAAGAGAATGCAACAATAGAATATATCTGGAAACAGGCTTAACCACTTTACAATAACTTTAAAGCAAGGAGCAAAATTTTATGTCCGGACATTCCAAATGGAAAAACATAATGCACAAAAAGGAAAAAACCGACGCACAGCGCGCAAAGGTCTTTACAAAGATAGGTAAGGAAATTGCTATCGCGGTACGCGACGGCGGTCCCGAGCCTACCTCCAACACAAGACTCCGCGACCTTATAGCAAAGGCAAAGAGCCTTAACGTGCCCAACGATAATATCGAAAGGGTTATAAAAAAGGCTTCGGGCGCGGACAGCGTTCAGTACGAGGTGCTTACCTACGAAGGCTACGGCCCCGGCGGGGTTGCTATTATCGTCGAAGCGGCTACCGACAACCGCAACAGAACAGCGGGCGAGGTGCGCCATTATTTCGATAAATTCGGCGGTAATTTAGGCACAAGCGGCTGTGTATCCTATCTCTTTGCCGAAAAGGGCGTTGTTGTTGTTTCGGGCATTAAGGACGAGGACGAATTTATGGAAGCCGCACTCGATTCGGGCGCGCTCGATTTCACCAGCGAAGACGACCACGGCGAGGTATTCACCGACGCGAGCGAGCTTTCTGCCGTACGCGAAGCGCTTGAAGCGAAGGGCTACACTATCGAATCTGCCGACCCCGAAAAAATTCCCGCAAACTACGTGCGTCTTGACGACGAGGAGCAGATAAAGATGATGAACAGACTTCTCGAAGCGCTCGAGGATAACGACGACGTTACCGAGGTTTGGCACAACTGGGATGACGAGGAATAAAATCGGCATTTTCGGCGGCACGTTCAACCCGATACATAAGGCACACGTCGGAATCGCGCTGGAATTTATCGAAAAATTCGCGCTCGACCGCCTTTACGTTATACCTAACAATATTCCGCCGCTTAAAGATTCGCACGGTGTTTCGGGCGAGGACAGAATAAAAATGCTCGAAATAGCGTTCGCGAATGAAAAAAAGGTAATAATAAGCGATACCGAGATAAAACGCGGCGGTATGAGCTACACCTGCGATACGGTTGACGAAATTAAAAATTTGCACCCGAACGATACGCTTTTTATGCTTTTGGGCGACGATTGGATAGACCGCTTCGACCGGTGGAAGAATTATAAAAGGATACTCGAAAAATTGACTCTCGTTATTGCCTACCGCGGAATGCGAGATATAAGCGAGCCTATTGAACGGCTTTTCCGTTTATCGGGCAAGCGCGCCTTGCTTTTAAACAACGAAAAGGCAGAGCTTTCCTCGACCGATTTCCGTGAGCACCGCGATAAAAACCTACTTCCCGAAGGGGTATTCGAATTTATTGAAGAACGGGGGCTTTACCGCAAATGACAGACGCAAACAGCATTATATCGGCGATGAATCTATCCGAACGCAGAATGAAGCACACCTTTGGTGTTGCGGAAGCGGCAAAGGAAATTGCAAAAAACCATTTCCCCGCGCTTGATTTAAAAGCCGTAGAGCTCGCCGCGCTTATGCACGACTTTACAAAGGAATACAGCGTTGAACGTCAGCTCGAGCTTTGCGCGCAATACAATATCGAGCTTACCGACGAGGAAAAGGCAAACCCCAAGCTTTTACATTCGAAAACCGGCGCGATGATAGCTTCGCACCGCTTCTCGTTACCCACCGAGGCCTGCTCGGCAATTTATTGGCACACAACGGGCAGAGCGGCGATGACCCCATTTGAAATAGTTATTTACCTTGCAGATTATATCGAAGAATTCCGCGACGACGCAGGCTGTATAAAGCTTCGCGAATATTATTACAAGGCGTTGAAAAAGGAATCCGATAAAATGACAGCGCTCCACAAAACGCTCGTAAGGTCGTTCGATACGACGATAAAATACCTTATTTCAGATGAAAAAACCATAAATTCCGCCACGGTAGAGGCGAGAAATTACTATATAAATCAGCTCAACGCGATCAAGTTTTGACCGCCGAGAAAGGATAAAGAATGAAAGACGAAAAAATTCAAAAGGAGCAGGCAAAGGCGATAGCCGAGCTTGCCGCAAACACGCTTGACAATAAAAAGGGTATGGATGTTACCCTGCTCGAGGTCGGAGAGCAAACCATTCTTGCCGATTATTTCGTGCTTACAACGGGTACCTCGAACACCCACGTGCGCGCACTTGCCGACGAGGTGGAATTCAAGCTAAAGGAAGAGCTTGGTGTTGAGCCGAGCCATATCGAGGGCGCATCGGGCAACGCTTGGACGCTTTTGGACTACGGCTGTGTGGTTATCCACATATTCACCGCACAGGCACGCGATTTTTATAAATTGGAACGCCTTTGGAGCGGTAACGAAATTAAATTCGGAGGTATCGAGGAATGAAGCACGAATTTAAAAACACAGAGAAAAAATGGCAGGACAAATGGGACGCGGCGAAGATTTTTGAAGCCGCAGACCCCGGCGAAAAGGGCAGCGAAAAGCCTAAATTCTTTGCGCTTGTCGAATTCCCCTACCCCAGCGGTGCGGGTATGCACGTCGGACATATTAAGGCTTATTCGGGACTTGAGGTAATCTCGCGCAAGAAGCGTATGGAGGGCTACAACGTTATGTTCCCTATGGGCTTCGACGCGTTCGGTCTTCCCACAGAAAATACCGCGATTAAAACCGGTATGCACCCCAGAGCGGTTACCGATAAAAACATCGAAAAGTTCACGGGTCAGTTAAAGCGCGCGGGCTTCGCGTTTGATTGGTCGCGCGTTGTCGACACAACCGATGTCGATTATTATAAATGGACGCAGTGGATATTCCTTAAAATGTTCGAGCAGGGCCTCGCCTTCCGCGATACCGCGCTCGTTAACTACTGCCCCGAATGCAAGGTTGTTCTTTCGAACGAGGATTCGCAGGGCGGCAAGTGCGATATCTGCCACAGCGATATCGTTCAAAAATCGAAGGACGTTTGGTATTTACGCATTACCGAATATGCCGACAAGCTCTTAACCGGTCTTGAAGAGGTCGACTATCTTCCCAACATAAAGCAACAGCAGGTAAACTGGATCGGCAAATCCGAGGGTGCGTTTGTAAACTTCGTACTTAACGGCAAGGAAGACAAGCTTCGCATATATACCACCCGTCCCGATACCCTGTTCGGCGTTACCTTTATGGTAATGGCACCCGAGCATCCGCTTATCGACAAGTATGCCGCAAGCATTTCGAATATGGACGAGGTAGAAAGCTACCGCACAGAATGTGCGAAAAAGACCGAATTCGAGCGTACACAGCTCGTTAAGGAAAAAACGGGCGTGCGTCTTAACGGTCTTACCGCAATAAACCCGATAAACGGCAAGGAAATTCCCATTTATATCGCAGACTACGTTATGATGGGCTACGGCACCGGCGCAATTATGGCGGTTCCCGCGCACGACGGACGCGACTACGATTTTGCGCGCAAGTTCGGTATCGATATTATCGAGGTTATTAAAGGCGGCAATATTGCAGAAGAAGCCTATACCGGCGACGGCGAAATGGTAAATTCGGGCTTCCTTAACGGATTTACCAACAAAAAGGATTCTATCCGCCGCGCAATAGAAGAATTAGAAAAGCTCGGTTGCGGCGAAGGCGGCGTTCAGTACAAGATGAAGGACTGGGCATTCAACCGTCAGCGTTATTGGGGCGAGCCTATTCCCATAGTTCACTGCGAAAAGTGCGGAATGGTTGCTGTTCCCTACGATGAGCTTCCCTTAAAGCTTCCCGAAATGGATGAATTTGCACCCGGTCAGGGCGGCGAATCGCCTTTGGCAAGAATCGATTCCTACGTTAACTGCAAGTGCCCGAAGTGCGGCGGCGACGCAAAGCGCGAAACCGACACTATGCCCCAGTGGGCAGGCTCTTCGTGGTACTTCCTCCGCTATTGCGACCCCCACAACAACAATTTCTTCGCAAGCGAGGAAAAGCTTAAATATTGGCTCCCCATCGATTGGTATAACGGCGGTATGGAGCACGTTACCCGCCACATGATTTATTCGCGCTTCTGGCATAAGTTCCTCTACGATCTCGGTCTTGTTCCCGTCGCAGAGCCCTATGCAAAGCGTACCGCGCAGGGTCTTATTCTCGGCCCCGACGGCAACAAAATGAGCAAATCGCTCGGTAACGTTGTCGACCCCAACGACGTCGTTGACGAATACGGCGCAGACGTTTTGCGCACCTATACCCTCTTTATGGGCGATTACGCCTCCGCCGCACCTTGGTCGCAAAGCTCGGTCCGCGGTTGCAAGCGCTTCCTTGAACGCTTTGCCGCGCTCGAGGAAATGCTCGGCGCGAAGAACGATCGTCTCGTACGCTCGCTCCACAAGACTATAAAGAAGGTTACAAACGATATCGACGGAATGAAGTTCAACACCGCAATCGCGGCGATGATGAGCTTTATGAACGAGGTTTACGAAATCGGCTCTATCGACAAGGAAAGCCTGCTTGCATTAACCCGCCTGCTCTGTCCGTTTGCTCCGCATATCTGCGAGGAAATGTGGGAAACGCTTGGCGGCAACGGCTTCTGCTCGGTTGCTCCTTGGCCCGAATATGATGAAGCGCTTACCGTCGACGATGAAAAAGAAATCGCCGTTCAGGTTTGCGGCAAGCTCAAGGGTGTAGTTCTTATCCCCGCAGGTGCGGAGGAAGACACCGTTTGGGATATAATTCAGAGCAACGAAAACGTTATGTCTGCTCTCGAAGGCAAGCAGATTGTTAAGAAGATTTATATTAAAGATAAAATCTTCAACATAGTTGCGAAATAAACCGCTACGCTCTCACCGAAACAAAAATACAAATTTTCCAAATAAAAATTCGGAGGATTACTATGGATACCATTAAGATAAACAAAGGCAACGCGCTTATCGTTGCACACAGAGGTCTTTCGGGACTCGAAAGAGAAAACACCGCTTCGGCTTTCGTTGCGGCAGGTAACAGAAGCTATTTCGGCATCGAAACCGACGTTCGCGTTACCGCAGACGGCAATTTTATCCTTCTTCACGATAACGATACCGTTCGTTGCGGCGGCGATATGGTTATTCCCGAACAGTCTACACTTCAGACCATTCAGTCCGTTCAGCTTTTCGATATGGACGGCAAGCGCGGCAGAGTTGACCTTCGCGTTCCCGAAATGGTAGATTATCTCCGTATCTGCAAGCGTTACGACAAGGTTTGCGTGCTTGAATTCAAGGGCTATTTCAGCGAAGAAAATATGCAGAAGGTGGTAGAAATCGTCAAGGCGGAATACTGCCTCGAAAAAATGATTTTCATTTCCTTCTCGTTCGACAACCTTGTAAATCTCCGCAAGGTATGCCCCGAATCGCACTGCCAGTTCCTTACCGGCGAATACAAGCAGGAAATTATCGACCGTCTTAAGGAACACAAAATGGGCATCGACATCTGGTCGACCGCGCTTACCGAGGAAGCTCAGGTACGCCACCTTCTCGACGAGGGTATCGAGGTCAACGTTTGGACTGTCGACAACAAGGAGCTTGCAGAAAAGCTTATCTCTTGGGGCGTTCAGTACGTAACCAGCAACATTTTGGAATAATTATTTAAAAAAATAAGCGAGAGAAAAACTTTTAAAAAAGCTTTTTCTCTCGCGCTCTCTTTTCAAAAATTTTGAATGTTTTATAATCATTAGTTCAAACAAAAACGCTTCTCGATTGAGAAGCGTTTTATGTTTTTATATTTATATTGGTTCAACCTTGTTTCAGGGATTTAATATAATCGCTTTCGTTGCCGTTCCAAAGACACAAAACGCATTTTCCGTTTTCAAAAACGTGTTTGCAGTTTTCATATCCATAAATCAAATGTGCGCAGTTCGGGCAAAGTGATGTCATTTTTGACTTTTCGAGAATAAACTCGCTTCCGCATTCATCACATATTCCGGTCGAATGATTATTCATAGTATTTCCTTTTTCCTTAAATAATCTCCACAGGCGTAAAATTTACCCAATCGGCGGCGACAAGCGTTAGCTGTGCGCCGGCTATCTGGTGGATAAGCCGCGGTTTTTGCGCGCCGTGCAGGTGTCCGTAAAAAACGCGCTTTATGCCGTATTGATGTATAACCTCGCATATTCGCTCGCACCTTACGTTGCCGTAAGCGGGCGGATAGTGCAAAAAGACAAGCATTTCCTTTTCGGGGTGTTCTTCCTTTAGCTTTAACCCCGCAAGAATAGAGGTGCGCAAACGCTCGGCTTCGCGGTTGACGATTTTTTCGTCGTCGGGCCCGTAATTGCTTTCGGGAAACCAGCCGCGAGTACCGCAAATTATATAGTCTTCGGCAATATAGGCATTGTTGAAAAGAAAATCGATGCTGTATGCGCCGATATTATCGCGCATTTCGTACATTTTCTTCATCGTTTGCCACCAATAATCGTGGTTGCCCTTTGCGATTATCTTTTTGCCGTTAAGGCTTTCGATAAATTCCAAATCGGCAAGCGCATCGTCGGTGCGCATACCCCACGAAATATCGCCCGCGATTATAACCGTGTCGTCCGGCTTTACCAAGGCTTGCCAATTTTCGCGCAGACGCTCGGTATGGTTTTCCCAGCGCGGACCGAAAATATCCATCGGCTTATTCGTTGTATGCGAAAGATGCAGGTCTGCAATCGTAAAAACCGACATTTTTTCTCCTAATAATTTTTGTGTTTTTGCGAATAATAATAGCAGAATTTTTTAAAAAAGGAGCTTATTTATGAACGATATTTCCTTCAACCAAGTGCCCAAGCACATCCACGGCATTTCCTGCAGCGTTATGAACTGCGCATACCACGACGGCGTTCACTACTGCACCGCACCGCAGATCACCGTTGGCCCTTCGACAGCACAGAACAGCTCGCAGACCGTTTGTGCCACCTTTAAGCCGAAGAACTTCGGTTGATAATAACAATCTCCTCTGTGCCATATTCCTTTAAGGCACAGACTTTCGATTGATACGCGCTTTTAGCGCGTTACATATTTATAAAGAATTAATCATATCCTTAGGATCGATCGTTTTTGTAAATCTTACTTCTGCTTCACGCAGGCTTGCGAGATTTTTGGGGATAGCACACTTTGTAACCGCAAAAAGCTTGTCCAACGCGTCGAAATCGTCGCTCGGGACCTCCTCGCCAAGTGCGGAAAGCACAGCGGGCGCGAATTTATAGGGCGAAGCGGTGGAAACAACGAGCATTTTGTTGCCGCCTTCGCTCTTATACTGCTTTGCCGCGTTAGCCGCAACAGCGGTGTGGGTATCGCAAAGATAGCCATATTCGTCGAAAAGCTCGGAAATGGTGGCTTTCGTGTTTTCCTCCGAGCAGGAATAGCCCGCAAAATCCTCGCGGATGAGCTTCATCGATTCGTCGTCGAGCGTGTAAATACCCTCGCTTGCAAGCTTTTCCATACATTCGCGGGTTTTGTCTGCGCCGAGCACAAACCACAAAAGACGCTCTAAATTGCTGGAAATAAGAATATCCATCGAGGGAGAAACGGTGGTAAAGAATTCGCGGCGCTTATCGTAAACGCCTTTGTTTATAAAATCGGTAAGAATATCGTTTTTGTTCGACGCGCAAACGAGCTTGCCCAAGGGAAGCCCCATTTTCTTCGCGATATACGCGGCGAGAATGTTGCCGAAGTTACCCGTGGGAACGGTAATATCGAGCTTGTCGCCATATTTAAGCTCGCCCTCTTTTACAAGGTCGCAATATGCAGAAACGTAATAAACTATCTGCGGTGCAAGTCTGCCCCAGTTAATCGAATTCGCGCTCGAGAAGAAAAGACCCTTGCTTTCGAGCATTTTTCTTGCTTCCTCGTTCGCAAAAATAGCCTTTACGCCGCTTTGAGCGTCGTCGAAATTACCGTTTATCGCAACTACGTTAACATTGTTGCCCTTTTGCGAAGCCATTTGCTTTTTCTGAATGTTCGAAACGCCGTTAACGGGGTAAAATACCTGAATACGCACGCGGTCGATATCGCAATATCCCTCGAGTGCCGCCTTGCCGGTGTCGCCGCTTGTCGCAACAAGAATATAGGCGTCCTTTTCCTCGCCCGTTTTGCCGAGCGAAAGCGAAAGAAGGCGCGGCATTATTTGCAAAGCCATATCCTTAAAAGCGCTTGTGGGGCCGTGCCACAGCTCTAAAAAGTAATCGTCGCCAACGCGCGCGATAGGCGCGGCGGGACCGCCGAATTTTTCTGCGCTGTATGCGGCTTCGGCTGCGTTTTTAAGCTCCTCGCTCGTATAGTCGGTAAGGAAGAGCGAAAGTATATAGGTTGCGCGCTCGGTATAGCTCATACCGATGAGCGCTTCGATATTTTCCTTTGTAAGCGTGGGTATGCTTTCGGGAACGTAAAGTCCGCCGTCGGGCGCAAGACCCCTTTTAATAACGTACGCCGCCGTTTGCTTTTCGCTGTTTGCGGTGCGGGTGCTGATGTAATTCATAGCTTGTTTTCCCAGTCCTTAATGTGATTTATACCGACACTTTCTCGGTTTTGCGATATATAAACTTCAATAACGTCTATTCGCGTTTTGCGGATTTTTCTTTTTAACTCTATTCCGAAAGGGTAAAAAACCGATATTTTTCCGCCAAAACGGTAGCTGTTCAAAAATTCACGCGCCGCCGTTTTTATTTTTTGCACCTTTTCTTCGTCGACCGCCTCGCGGGGCTTGCCGTAGCTTTCGTTCGAGCGTGTTTTTACCTCGAAAAACACAAGCACGCCGCGCTTATAGCCGATAATATCTATTTCGCCTCCGCGCGTGCGGTAATTGCGCGAAAGTATGTGCCAATTTTTCTTTTTTAGGTATTTTTCGGCTTGATTTTCGCCGAAATCGCCGATGATTTTTGTATTTATCATTACTTTTCACCCAAAAGCTTTGTTAAAAAGCTCGGTCGGTGAATCGGGCTTATTCCCTTTTCAAGCAACGCTTGTCTGTGTGCCTTTGTTGCATAGCCTTTGTGCTTGCCCAAGCCGTAATCGGGGTAAAGAAGCTCGAGCTCGTCCAAAAGTCTGTCCCTCGCGACCTTCGCCAATATCGAAGCCGCCGCTATCGAATGGCAAAGCGCATCGCCCTTTATTACAGGAACGGCGCGCACCTTGAAGCCGCGAACGATGTTGCCGTCGGCAAGCACAAGCTCGGGACGAACACGCAGCTTCGCCACCGCGCGGTTCATCGCAAGCATTGAAGCGTTGAGAATATTGTATTTTTCTATCTCGTAAACGCTCGCGTGGGCGACAGCGCAATCAACACAGCTTTCGCGAATGGTGTTATAAAGCAGCTCGCGCTTTTTATCCGAAAGCTTTTTCGAATCGTCAAGCCCTTCGATAACAAGTCCATCGGGTAATATGACTGCCGCGGCGACAACAGGTCCCGCCAAAGGCCCTCTGCCCGCTTCGTCACAGCCGCAAACTATATTTTCGCCGTTTACTCTGAAGGAAATTTCGTATTGCCAGTCGAGTGACATTTTTTCACACCCTGTCAAGTGTTATTCTGCCTATTTTGCCCGCGCGGAATTCATCGAGTATAACTCCTGCAGCGCGGTCCTCATCGATAACCCCGCCCGAACGCAAAAATCCGCGGCGTCTGCCGATTTTTTCGAAAATATCGTAATCGCTGTCTTCCTCGTTTATCTCTATTCCGAAGCGTTCGGTAAGACAATGCGAATAATTTTCTCTTATCAATCCGATAAGTCGGCAGGAAAGGTCGAGCGTATCTAAAATTTCGTCCCTTATCGAGCCCAAGCAGGCAAGCTTAATGCCGACAAGCTCGGAATCGAACTTGTGCCACAGAATACCCGGTGTGTCGGTAAGCTCCAAGCCGAGCGAGGGAACAGAAATGCGCGAATTGTGGCGGGTAACACCCGGACGGTCCTGCGCCACCGCCTTTTTTGTGCCGCTTATCGTATTGATAAGCGTCGATTTGCCGACGTTGGTAATGCCCGCAACCATCGCACGGATCGGGCGTTTTATCCCACGCGCGGCATCGCGCTCTAATTTTTCGCGCATAAGCGTTCTTATGCCGTTTTGAATGTTTTTTATGCCTTGGCCCGATTTGCAATCTATCGCAATAACCTCTCTGCCCGCACCCTTAAGCGCAAGCTCAAATCTTTTGGTTTGTTCGGGGTCGGCAAGCGTGCATTTGGTAAGCAACGTAAGCGTCGGCTTGCCTCCGAACAGGCTTTTAAAATCGGGGTTGGCGCTCGAGATGGGCGCGCGCGCGTCCAACAGCTCGATAACCATATCTATATTCGGAAGGGCTTCTTTAATAAGCCGCTTCGCTTTTGCCATATGCCCGGGATACCAAACTATTTCAGCCATTTCAGACTCCCTTTCCAATAAATTTTATTCTACCTTGCCGAAATCGGGAGAGATACGTACTATAACCCTGCCGAGAATTCGATTTTCATCCATTTCACCGTATTCGCGCGAGCGGCTGTCCTTTGAATTATTGCGGTTATCGCCCATAACAAAGACCTTATCCTCGCCTACCGTGAATTCGCTTTTATATTTGGCAACGCTTGTGCCGTTCATCGCAATATCCTCGCCCCAGCGCTGCTGTTCTATTTTGCGCATCGTTTCGATATACGGCTCGTCGAGCTTTACGCCGTCGACGTAAACCTCCCACTTTTCGTAATCGATATATACCTTTTGTCCCTCGGTCGCAATAACGCGCTTGATTATCGGCTCGCCGTTATCGCCGTGACTTTCGGGGTTAATAACGACAATATCGCCGGTTTTCGGGGTGTAAAAAAGGTCCGAAATTATAAGCTTATCCTTATTGTGAAGCGTATCCATCATCGAATCGCCATCGACAGAAACGTAGCGAAAAACGAAAAGGAACAAAATCATCATAAGCGAAAGCGCATAGCAAAAGGTTTCGACATAATCGTAAATATGCGTCAACGCCGAAGCCTTTTCCTTTTTCTCTTCGGGCTGAGCAAGCGTTTCGTCGGATGCTTCGTCAGATGCGTTTTCAGGCTCTTCCTCGGCTTCGTTGCCGACAGAAAGCTTTGCGGCGGAAAAACCTCTTTCAACGGTTTCGAGATCGAGGTAAACCGTTTCGTCGTTCACCGCTTGCGCTATTTCGGTATTTTCTGCGCCTTTTTCTTCAGGCTTGTTATCGAATTCGTTCATTAATATCAATCCTAACTTTAATAAAAAGCAAAGGTGTCTGCGGAGAAACGCAGACACCAAAGAGTCGATTTAGATTTTTTCCTTGACCTTAGCGTTCTTGCCGACCTTATCGCGAAGATAATAAAGCTTAGCACGGCGAACCTTACCGCGGCGAACAACCTCTACGGACTGTACGTTCGGGGAGTGAATGGGGAAGGTCTTTTCGGTGCCGACACCGTAAGAAACACGTCTAACGGTGAAGGTTTCGGAAATGCCGCCGTTCTTCTTGGAAATAACGGTACCTTCGAAGATCTGGGTTCTGACTCTTGTTCCCTCGACGATTCTCTGTGCTACCTTAACGGTATCACCAACGTTGAATTCGGGGATTTCGGTTTTAAGCTGCTCATTTGTAAATGCTTTCAAAATATCCAAAGCTTTTACCTCCATTTTTCTTAGGCGTTCGTACGCAGCCGCAGAGGACCGCCCGTAATTTAACGACCAATTATATCACGAAAATCAAGAAAAATCAAGTGTTTTTGCGCATTTTTCTATATTTTTTGCGATTTACAATATATTGTGCGCGCTTTGGCTCTTATTGCCCAACCGATTGTGTTATTTCGGCAATTTACGCAAAGGTATCGTAAGCACAAACGTCAGCAATAATGCAACGATCATATTTCCGAGCATATAGCTGCCGTTGTAAACAAGCGAATAGAGATAAGACATATCGCTTGTAAACTGCATTCCGAAAATCTCCATTGTGTCGCCGAACGCAATTTTATATATCGTTACGCCCGAAATGAAGTGAATTACAAATCTCGCAAGCGATGCCGCAACAGTACCCGCAGTAAGGCCCCATTTTTCGTTCCTGAAAAAGCCCGCAACGCCGACTGCGCCGTATGCAAGAACGTAATCGAGCAATACGCTGGGAAGCCCCCAACCGATACCGCCCGCGATTAAGCATTCGATAAGCCCGAGCGCAAGCCCCGCGGGTATTGCCCAGCGTGCGCCCCTGCGCCAGCCGAGAATAATTATCGGCACCATAACGAAATCGATGCTTCCGCCCTGTGCCCAAAGGTCTATTCGAAACGGCGGAAAGCGCAAAAGCGAAAATACGGTTGCAAGCGCGATCATAATAGCCGCTTCGCAAAGTGCACGGAGATTTAGTTTAATTTTTCTTTTTGTCATAAATATTTTTCCTTTCCGGAACCGCGAAAATACGCGCACAAGACATAAAAAACCCCGAAAACATAAGCTTTCGGGGTTGATTACAATGAGTATTGCGCACAAACAGCTTGTGCGCGCTCCCTACGGCGGGATTATCCGCATCAGGTTCCTCGGGTATGTTCTCAGCCGTGTTTTTAAAAACACAGCACCCCGTTAATATTAATTTTTTTAAGCAGAGCTCTTGCTTGCAAATACTATAACGCTAAAAACGCAATTTGTCAAGAGAAAATTTCGCTTTCGCTGTATTCCTTTACCGTTACGGCTTCGCCGAATTGCTTATAGCTTATCTTTGCAACCACGTGGAGCGAAACGGTATATTCGCTTTCGGGCACGCTGTACCCCGGCACGTATGCGGGAGTATCGTAAAGCTTCATATCGAATTCGTAGCGAACGCCCGTAACTCTGCCGTCGGCAACGGTATAAACGCAGGTCGTTTCGCTATATTCGGTTTTATCCTTTTGCGGTTGCTTCAAAACGTCGACAAGGTCGTAAATATCGCCGCCGACAACGCTTTCACACACGTTTTCGGTATCGTTTCGCATAACGGTGTAGGTTGTTCCCACCATGCTTTCGCTTACCGCTATACCTTCGGTCTGTTCGGGAAGTGTGAACATCGGGCCGTAGGGGAACTTTGCAAGAAGCGCTTCGGCATCACGCGGGACCTCGGCGGCTTTGCCGCCCTCGACCGAAATAAGCTTGCCGTTCGCAATATAGTTTTCGGAATTCGCCGAAACACCGAAATAGGTTTGGCTGAAAACCGCGCTTGCCGTCTTCTTCGCCCTGTCGCATTCGGCTTCGCCGTAAGCGTAATACATCGCAACGCCCTGACCGAAGCTTATTTCGAGCATATAGTCACCCGAAAAAGCCGTTTCGGAGTTCGTGGCGTTGATTGCCGCCGAAAGCGTTTCGCTCGCGTCGCTTTGGGTTTCGCCTTCACCGCAACCGCAAAGCAGAAGCGCAAGGGTTAAAAGTAAAATCAGGAATTTTTTCATTTTTTGGTTATAATTTCGCCGTTAACGTATGCAAACAGCTTTTCTCTTGCCTCGTTTACGTCCTCAACAAGAGCATAATAGCTGCCCTCGCCGTCGATAGTGAAATAGCACTTCGAGGAGGAAACGCGATAGAACACGATTTCGGGAGAATTGGTTTCGGTGTGTACCTTAATTCTAAGATATTCCTCGTGCTTTTCGCCCTCTGCGGGGGTATATTCGTCCTGCATATAAATACCGATTATCGATTGATAGAGATATTTAAAGCTGGTAACATCGTAGCTCTTGCCCTCGTACTTAACGTCGCCGAGCTTGCCCTCGGAATCGAGCGAAAGGTCGAATTCGTAGGTCTTGCCGTCTGCCGAAATTTCCATTTCGGTAATATCGACAATATATATCGAGAAGAGCGAGTGGTCGAGATATTCAACTATATCCCAAGCGAGGAAGGGCGCGGTTTCTGCCGAAACCTCAACTATAACGTCGGTCGTCGCGTTGATTTTCTGTCCGTTAAGCTCACCCTTGAAGGTGGAATAAATGTAATAATTGCCGTTTTCGTTGCGCTTCGAAACGTAAAGGTCGGTAATAACGCCGTCGTATTCAAAGCCGAAATGCTTATCGGGGTTATCGAGTCCGTATTCGGCAAGAATTTCGGTTTTAAGGCTCGTCGCATCACCGTTGTCGCCGAATCCGCAGGCAACAACGCGTTCGCCCTCGAGCGCCGCCATTATCTGCACGAAGTTATTGAAGTTCGACATATCAAGGAAGGAATAGTTCATACCGCTCTTGATATAGCTTGTCGGTGCGGTGAGCTTCCACTGTCCGCCGATTGCACTGGAGGGCTGTGCGTCCTCGCCGTCGGCGTATATTCTTATTTCATCGAAAACAACGTAGGTTTGCGATTTCTGCGGCACATCAAAGCCGATACGCACAAATTTCACCGCGGTTTCATCGCTGAAGCTAATTTCGTATCTCTTAATTGCTTTATCGCTGTGCGAAATAGAAATTTCGCCGTTTTCGATATCGTGCCAGTTAACTCCGTCGTAGGATTTTGTTATAGTAACCTTCGAAGGAAGATATGCGCCGTTCGCCTCGTCGCGGAGCAAGCCGAAGTTCAGCTTATATTCGCCGTTCGCACCGCTTCTTGCAAGCGCGGCTTCGATATAAGTCGCTTTGCCGTTCGAGCTGGTAAAGCCGCCGAAAACGTCGATATGCTTGTGCCAGCCGTCGGAATAGCCCGAATAATCGTTTACCGAGGTCTTATCGGAAATAACCTTTGTGAGCGAGGAGGCATCTATCGCGCTGAGGTTCGCCGCGGGGTTAAAATCGCCCATATTCTTGGCAACCGCGCTTACTCCGTCGCCATAAAGGTCGATACGGATATCATCAATAGTAAGAAGCTGCTCGTTATTGGTTATCGCGTTAACAATAGTCGGCTTCATAATAGCGGTCTGCGGAAGTGCAATAGATTCGTCAACCGCGGTTGTGGGAAGGAAGTATATAAAATCCTTGCTGAGATTCTGCACGAGCGTATCCGATTCGCCCTCGTTCTTCGCGGGGGTGAAAATACCGCCGATATAACGCGCGTAGTAATAACCGCCCGTCGAGGAAAGGTCGCCTATATAAACGGTATGAAGGAAATAGTTGCCGTTTGCATCGGTATCGCTCATAAGCGAAAAGTACGCCGTGGCATCTTCCTTTTCGGCAAGCCCGTAATTTTCCCAGCTTTTGCCCTCGGGTAGCTTCATTTTACCGTAAGCCACAACGTAACGGCAGTCGGTGGTAAGCTGCGAAAACGCTTCGTCGTTATATGCAACCGCGCGTGAAGCGCCGAAATAAAAATCGCTTCCGTCTTTATATATCGAGTATTCGCCGTGGGTGTTGCCTACGGTAAGGAACGATATTTGGCTTCTTTGGAGCGAAGGGAATATAAAGGGCGCACCCGTCGCAGTAACGGTATCGCCGTCGGTATCGTAACCGTCAAGCGCGCGAAGCGAAATTTCGAGCCCATCCTTGCCCAAAAGCGAAAGAATTGCGTTTGTAATAAGATTTTCGCCGTCGAAGGCATAATTTGTGCCGTCGTAAAGCTTTTTATAAAAATCGTCCTTCGCAATTTCCTTGCTGCTGCCGTTTGCCTCTATCTTAACGCCGGAAAAAGAGCTTTCGTCGTCGGTTTCAAGCTCGATATCGCGGTCTGCCGCGGCAATCGCTTCCGAAAAAAGGTAAATTCTTTCCCAATTTTCGTCGTCGCCGTCATATCCGCAAAGCGTTATTGTAACGTCGTCCTCGGTTTCGGCAAGCGCGCTCTTTACCTCATCGGTAAGTGTGTAAAAGGGGTCGCCCACCTCTTCAATGCCGTCGTCCTTAAAAAATACGGCGTATGACGTAAACAGCAGCACCGCCGCAAGTGCAGCAGATGCTATTACGATAATTTGTTTTTTCATTTAAAACATCCTTCTGTCAATTTTCGCGCGGGAAGTCTTCCCCGCGCGAAAAGGTTTTGCTATTACATGTGTCGTCTGCGGAAAAATACGATAATGCCGCAAATAATGATTACCGCGGGAAGCACGGTGCAGATTGTCCAGGAAAGGAATCTTGCCGTACCCGTTTCGATATTGAGCGCGGTAGAAGAGAACTGACGCGACTCGATATCGGGCGCTACACGGTTTGCCGCGAAAATACGCGCGGAGGAGAGAACGACTCTCTTATTGCCGTAGTTTGCCGAAACAAGGTGCGCGGTATCGGCAAATTCGGTACTGCCGATAAGCGAAACGTAGGAATATTCGGTAACGTTATTTTCGCCGTAGCCGTATTTTGTCGAAAGCAGCATAAGCGGCATTTCGCCTTCGGTGCCGGCTTCGGTTTCGGTTGCCGATTTTGCGGTTTCGTAGGTGGTGAGCACGGTTTCGACCTTAAAGGAATCCTGCGTAAGGCCGTCACGAATAACAAGCTCAACGCTTTCGGGGAGCGCGGTGGCAATAGTGCCGCCCATATCGCTTACCGTTTTACGTATCTGGTAAGCCGCGCTTCCGTTTTGCTCGTCGCTGTTTATTTCGGGATATTTCGCGTTAATCGTGCTTATCGAGCCGAGCGAATGGCTTTCGTCGGTAACGCGGTACATCGGCTTATAATCGATACCCCAGTTATCGCTCAGCATCGACTGAAGATTGGGTAAAGCCGAGGTTTGCGAATCGACAAACACCATATAAGAATTACGGCTTGCAAGATATTTGGTTATCTTATCGGTTTCGACCGTGGTAAGGTCGGTTACGGGGTCGTAGGTAATAAGTATCTCGGTACGGGGATCGATATCCTCGGATTCGAGATTTGCAGTCTTTATTTCAAAGCCCGCGTCCTGAAGCACCGCCGCAAGACCTGCCGCAGACGAATTGAGAGAAAGCAAACCGTCCGCGCCGATAGGCTCGCCGTTGCCGTAGGTAAGCGTTACCACCTGCGATTCGGTAATAGAGCTTTGAAGCATAGCGGTGGTAAAGCGGTATTCGCCGTTAAAGGCGTGGTACGCGCCGTTTTCGTTAAGCGTGAAGAAGGAAGCAAGGTCGAGCACACGGTAGTGATACTTACCCTGAACTATAACGCTGGTAGCCGAAAGCTTGGTTGCCGATTCCTCTAAATATTTCTTTTCGAATTCGGGGTCGGTATCGAGCTCCTTGTACTGCACCTTTACCGTACCCTTATCGCCGCTTCCGTTGAATTCGCGCTGATAATTTTCGGCAAGGTCGCGAACTATACCGGTAAGGTTTATACCGTTATAGTTATTTTCTGCCATATCGAACTTATCACGCGCAGACATAAAGGTGATAGTTATTTCAAGATCCTTACCAAGCTCGGTAAGCAATCTTTCGGATTCCTCGCCGATAGAGGTAAAATCCTCCTGCGTGAGGTCAACCGTTAAATCGCCCGAAAGCGAAAGTGCCGAGAAGAAAAGGTTTATCGCGATCACGAGTGCGATAAACACTACCGTGAACACGACCGAAAGCGAACCGTATTTATAACGGCGGTTATCTCTTACGGCGGTATTTTTTTTGTTACTCATTTCTTTTACCGCCTTTCTTTATGCCCAACGGCGTTTTTCGATAACGCGCGTTGTGAGGAATACTGCGATAGCCGCAAGGCTGATGTAATAAATTATCGCGGAAATGTCGAGCATCTGGTTGGTGAACGGTACGAATCTGTCGATAACCGAAAACCATTTAAGCACCGTGCGCCAGAACGTGCTTTCGATAGAGCCTGCGATCATACTGATAAGCAGCATAGCCGCGTTAACGCCCATAGCCGAAACCGCCGCGATGAGCTGGTTTTCGGTAAGCGAGGAAAGCAAAACGCCTATTGCAAGGAACGCCGCGCCGAGAAGGAATATACCGAAGATATTCATAAGTATAGATACCGCGTTCGGTGTGCCGTACATAAACAAAAGCACGAAATTAAAGCTGTTTGCAACAAAGGTTGCCGCAAACACGGTAAGCGCCGCAAGGTACTTACCCAAAACTATGCCGAGTATCGAAACAGGGCTGGTTAAAAGTATTTGGTCGGTCCTGCTTTTTCTGTCCTCCGAAAAGGATTTCATAGTTAAAAGCGGAAGAAGGATAGCGAATATCGCCATCATCCATATAAAATATTGACCCAGACTTTCGGTGCTCGGAGCATCGAGCATAAGCGTGCATTGCGAGAATACCAAGCCCGAAACAACAAGGAACATACCGCAGAAAATATATCCGATAGGTGTGAGAAAATACGATTTAAGCTCACGTGTATATATTGCAAACATTTATTTCACACCTTTCTTTGCTTTCTTGCCGTTATCTTTATCCTTTTCCTTGCCGACAAGGCGCATAAATATGTCTTCAAGGCTCAATTCCATACCTTCAAGACCTATTAACGGCCAATTTCTGCCCGAAAGAAGCGCAAACAGCGGTTTTCTTATATCCACTCTTTCCTGCGATTCTATCATATAGCTTATACTGTCGGTATCTCTCTTGCCCAAAACCTCTGCCGTTTTAACGCCACCGAGCGAGCGCAAAGCCTTAAGCACCTCTTCCTCGGGGCCGACTATCTTCGCAACAAGCTTCCGCGAGCCGTCGACCGCGTTTATAAGGTCCTCTGTCTTTTCGTTTGCAACGATTTCGCCCTTGTTAATAACAACGATTCTGTCGCAAACCGCCTGAACCTCGGGCAGAATATGGGTAGAAAGTATTATCGTATGCTCGCGACCGAGCATTTTTATAAGGTTTCTTATTTCGATAATCTGTCGCGGGTCAAGACCTATCGTCGGCTCGTCGAAAATAAGCACCTTCGGGTTGCCGATAAGAGCCTGCGCGATGCCCACTCTTTGGCGGTAGCCCTTCGAAAGGTTCTTTATAAGTCGGTTACCGACGTCCCAAATCTTTACAACCTCGCATATTTCCTTCAAATGCTGCTTTCTCGGAAGCTTACAGCCCTTTAAATCGTAAACGAAGTTCAAATATTCAAGCACCGTCATTTCCACGTAAAGCGGCGGAATTTCGGGCAAAAAGCCGATATCCTTTTTTGCCTTCAAGGGCTCTGCAAGTATATCGGTGCCGTCTATCTTAACGCTTCCGCTGTCTGCGGAAAGATATCCGGTTATAATGTTCAGCGTGGTACTCTTGCCCGCGCCGTTCGGACCGAGAAAGCCCAATATTTCGCCTTCCTTAACCTCGAACGATATTCCGTTTACCGCGTGCTTATTACCATAGCTTTTCCGAACGTCAGTAATTTCAACCATATTAGTTTCAGTTCCCACGGCAAAGGTGGTATTTATCAGTTGCATAAGCTCCGCGCGGGCGTTACCCGCAACAAATCCGCAACGTATAAAGACTTCTTTCGCCCCTCGGGACTCTCCTTTTTATCTCTTATCTTTTGTCTCTTATCTATTATTTTTTATCTTCTTTTTCTATCTTGATTCCCAATTCGGCAATCGCTTCTGCGGGTACCTCTGCGGGGCAGTCGGTCATCAATTCCTTTGCGTTCTGCATCTTGGGGTATGCAACAACGTCGCGCAGGCTGGTCGCGCCGACCATCTGCATTACCAAACGGTCAAGACCGATACCCATACCGCCGTGAGGAGGCGCACCGTAACGGAATGCTTCGAGCAGGTAACCGAATTTAACCTGTGCTTCTTCCTTGGAAAGACCGAGCAGATCGAAAATCTTTGCCTGAAGCGCGGGATCGGTTATACGGATAGAGCCGCTCGAAAGCTCGATGCCGTTAAGCACCAAGTCGTAAGCCTTTGCGCGCACCTTGCCCTTATCGCTGTCGAGATATTCAAGGCATTCGTCCATAGGACTGGTGAACGGGTGGTGCATCGCAACCCATTCGCCCGATTCGTAATCGTATTCAAAGAAGGGCATTTCAACAACCCAAAGGAAGTTATAACCGCTTCTTTCGATATTAAGTCTGTTTGCCGCTTCAACACGGAGCTGACCGAGCTGGGTGAGCACCTTGTTGTTATCGCTGTCGGCAAGAATAAGAAGAATATCTCCCTTTTCGCATTCTGCCGCCGCATAAATCGCGTTCAGCTCGTCCTCGGTCATGTGCTTAAGGAAGCTGCCGCTGTCGGCTTCGCTTCTCTTTACCCAAGCCAAGCCCTTTGCGCCACAGCCCTTTGCGTATTCGCCGAGCTTGTCTATTTCCTTGCGCGAAAGCTTTTCGGCATAGCCCTTGAGGTTAAGCGCACGAACAGAGCCGCCCGCTTCGATAGCCGAAGCAAACACGGGGAATCCGCAACCCTTAAGCGCATCGGTAAGATTGATTATTTCCATACCGAAACGAAGGTCGGGCTTGTCCGAGCCAAAGCGTTCCATACATTCGCGGAAGGTGTAGCGAGGCAGAGGAGTGGGAATATCCACGCCCATACAATCCTTGAAAATGTGCTTTATAAGTCCTTCGCCGACAGCTAATACGTCATCGGTATCGACAAACGACATTTCCATATCTATCTGTGTAAATTCGGGCTGACGGTCTGCGCGAAGGTCTTCGTCGCGGAAGCAACGCGCGATTTGGAAATACTTATCAAAGCCGGCAACCATAGAAAGCTGTTTATAAAGCTGGGGCGATTGCGGAAGCGCATAGAAAGAGCCCTTATGCACGCGCGAGGGCACGAGATAGTCACGCGCGCCTTCGGGGGTGGATTTTATAAGAATGGGGGTTTCTATTTCGATAAAGCCGTTATCGCAAAGATAGTCGCGCACCGATTTTGCAACCTTTGCGCGGAAGATTATGTTGTTTTGCAAAATCGGACGGCGAAGGTCGAGATATCTGTGGGTCAATCTCAATTCCTCGTTCGTTTTGCAATCATCGGTTATATCGAAGGGAGGAGTTTCGCTTTCGCCGAGCACGCGCACCGAGGAAGCGAAAATTTCGATATTACCCGTGGGAATATCGGGGTTTTTGCTTGAACGCTCGCGCACTACGCCGATTGCCGAAACAACGAATTCGGTTTTTAATTCAAGTGCCTTTGCGAAAACCTCTTTTTCGCTGTTTTCGTCGAAAGCAAGCTGAACTATACCGCTTCTGTCGCGCAGGTCGACAAAGACAAGGCTGCCCAAATCGCGCGCCTTCTTTACCCAACCCATAACACAAACGGTTTCGCCTATATTACATTCTCTTAAATCGCCGCAATAGTGGGTGCGGCGTTCGTTTCCAAGTAATTCTGCCATTTTATGCCTCGTTTATTTTCTTATCTCATTAATTATTGCTTCCACGCTTAAAGCAACCTTTATTCTGTCGCCGCCGCGCATATCGCGAAGCTCGGCAACGCCTTCGGCGACTTCGTTATCGCCCACAACAAGCACGTAATCCGCGCCCGCTTTATCTGCATATTTCATCTGCGCCTTTAAGCTTCTGCCGCAAATATCGGTTTCCGCCGCAATTCCCTGTTCGCGCAGCCTTTGCGCAAGCAGGAACGCGCTGTCCGAAGCACCCTCTCCGAGCGGTGCTATATAAATATCGCATCCGTTTTTAAGCTCGGGCACTAAATTTTCGTCCTTCAATGCCTGAATAAGACGGGTAATACCCATACCGAATCCGACTGCGGGCAATTCGGGGCCGCCTATCGAGGAAAGCAAGCCGTCGTATCTGCCGCCGCCGCAAACCGTGCTTTGCGCGCCTATCGAATCGACGGTAAATTCAAACACCGTGCCGGTATAATAATCAAGTCCGCGCACTATCGAGGGGTCGACAACATATTCAACGCCGCAAGCGTCGAGCAGCTTTTTAAGCTTTTCGAAGTGGCTTTCACAGCCGCCGCACAAATGCTCGAGCGTTTTGGGCGCGTTCTTCGCAATACCCGAGCAAACGGGACTCTTGCAGTCGAGCACGCGAAGCGGGTTTTTCTGCAATCTTTCGCGGCAGGTGTCGCAAAGCTCGCTTTCATACTGCGAAAAATAATCGAGCAACGCCTTGCGGTAATTCGGTCGGCATTCGGGACAGCCGATAGAGTTTATACGTAGCGTTACCTTTGTAAGACCAAGCTTTTTGAACAAACCGTCGGCAAGCAATATAACCTGCGCGTCTGCTTCGGGCAGACTGCTTCCGTAAAGCTCGGTGCCGAACTGCCAAAATTCGCGGCTTCTGCCCGCCTGGGGCTTTTCACGCCTGAAAAAGTTCGAAAGGTAAAACAGCTTCAAGGGCATCGCGCCGGCATAAAGACCGTTTTCAATAACAGAACGGGCAACGCCTGCCGTTCCCTCGGGACGAAGGGAAAGACTGCTCCCGTCCTTATCGATAAACGTGTACATTTCCTTTCCGACAACGTCGGTGGTGTCGCCCACACCGCGGCAGAAAAGCTCTGTCGCTTCAAAAGTGGGCATTCTTATTTCCGAAAAGCCGTTAATACGCGCGGTTTCACGCACGGCGTTTTCGATATACTGCCAAAGCCCGATATCGGCAGGAAGGATATCGAGCGTACCCTTCGGCTTCTGTATTTTATTCATAATTAAAATGCTCCTGCTCCGTTTTTGAGATTTGTACGCCAGTCGAGGTCGCCTCTGTCAAGCGCGAGGACAAGCGCTTCCGCCGTTGCAATATTCGTCGCAACGGGAACGGTATATTTATCGCAAAGCTTAACCAGGTTAAGCTCGGTTTCTGCGTATTCGGTATCGTTATTCGTGTCGCGCAGGAGAATAAGCAGGTCGACCTCGTCGTATGCTATCTTCGAGGCGATCTGTTCTATGCCCCCGTGCGAGCCCGAAAGCAATTTTTCTATGTTAAGGCCCGTCGCCTCGGATATGTATTTACCCGTAATTGCGGTCGAGCAGATATTGTGTCGGGAAAGAATTCCGCAATATGCGATGCAAAATTCGGTAATAAGCTCTTTTTTCTTGTCGTTGGCAATAATAGCAATATTCAATTTCTATTCCTCCCTTATTTCCTTGTTTGCTTGCGATGCTATCCCCTTATATGCACCGCGTTTTTTGGGCGATTCCGCCCCCGCGAACAAAAGCACGCGTTCACCGCAAAGCCGTTGGGCTATGTTGTAAAATGCCGCTTCCCATTTGCTCGCCTTTTTCTTCATATCGCCCATAAACGCAAGCTCTGCCGCTTCTTGCGAAGCCTGAAGCTTTTCGCCGTACGGAACAACGCCGAGCAGGCGTACCGAGGAGCGATTGATTATTTCGATAATATCGGGTAGCTTGCCCTTTTCGGCAAAGCCCGCGCGGTAGCCGTTAACGACAAGCGATTGCTTGTTAATACCCATCGCCGAAAGCCTTGCCGCAGTTTTTTCCGCCGCACGTACAGAGGTCGATTGATGAAGCGTAACTATTACCGCCTCGTCCGCCGTTGCGGCAAACGCCATATAATAGTCGGTCATTTCGGCACAGGAATCGATTATTACAAAATCAAATTCGTTCCGTACCTCGTTTATAAAATCAGCAAACGCCGATTTCGGCAATTTTTCATCTGTAAGGTTCATCGGCGCGGGAATGAAGGAAAAGCCCGTTTCGCTTCCAACGTCGCACATCGCCGCCGTCGGCGAGCACATGCCGGTAAGCACGTCGCTGCAATCGAAAAGCGTTTCGCTTTCCAAGCCGAGCACCATATCCATACAGCGCATACCGAAGTCGCCGTCGATAACCAGCACCTTGTTTCCGAGCGCGTGAAGCGTTGCCGCAAGATTCGCCGAAACCGTGGTCTTTCCAACGCCGCCCTTAAAGCCGGTAACAAATATTACTCTGCCCAGAGCCCATCCCTCCTTTTATAAACCTCAATACAGTCATACACGATAATAATATCATTAATTGTACCTATTGTCAAGAAAAAAAGACTTTATTATGCTATTAAATTATAAGTTTTTAACAAATTTTTTGTGAACAAAAAAGAGCGGCGGTGCCGCTATCGATTTACAGATAAAAGATATTGAGGAAAATTTTTTCAAAAACGGTTTATTTGAATCCACCCAAGAATCCTTCGAAGGATTCTTGGGTGTAGCTTAAGGCAGTGCCTCATAAGTATTTTTACGATGCGATAACCAAAATCCGCGCTCGAAAATCCGATTCGGACTACAACGCCTTGCCTAAGGCAAAAAGATATGCAAAATATTATCGTCCTTATTTGAATAGAACTGCGGGGTTACGCCCGAAAGCTCGGGAATATCCGTATATTTCGATTTATAAACAAGCTCGTTTACAGCCTGCTCGAGCTCTTGGGCCGAGCCGAATTTAATATGTATTATCTGCGAGCCCTTCTGTTCCGAAACAGCGGTGCAAACAGCCGAAAAATCGTATTTTTCGAGATAACTCTGCTCGTAATGGAAGAAGTTGTATTCGGTCGAATCGCAAACCGGAATATCGAACGTCGGGTCGGGCGTGTGGGTATCGTAAAGCTCGCTATCGGTAACGCAAAAATAGCCGTAATTCGCGCCCTGCGGTGCAAGAAGCCTGCCGTGGTCGTCCTCGAGCTCGTTTTCGTCCCAAGTAATGTCTACCCAATATTCGTCGCCGCCGAGAATTACGTAATTCCAAGCGTGTCCGCCGCCCGCATCACCCTCGACGTATTCCGCCTCGATGCCGAGTATGCCCATAATAAGCTGAAAAGTCTTTGCATAACCGTCGCAAACGCAGACCTTGTTCACAAGACAGCCATAAACTGTATGCGATTGCTGGCTCGAAGCGCGCTGTACGGTTTTATTCATCTCTTCAAGGCAAACGTAATCGTATTCGGCGTTAACAACAAGATAATCGTGAACGAATTTCACCTTGTCGTAATCGCTGTTCAGCGTGTCCGCCATAGAGGCGATGCGCGTTGCCTCGGTCAGCACGGCTTCGATATAGCCGTCCTTATCGGAGGTATATTGCCAATAATCGTAAAACGAGGGGTTAATTATAAGCGTGTAACCGCTCGATGCATATTCGCCGTTACAGCTCCAGCCGCCGTTCAGCCAGAAAAATTCGGGAAAATCGTAATAAAGCGCGTCGTACGCCTGATAAAGCGCTTCGACGTAGCCATCGTAATCGTCGGTATGTATTCTTATTTCGGACTTGCCCTCCGCAATGCCGTCGCGAAGCGCGGAGTAGATAATTTTCTCGTCGGAATCGAGCTGATTATACATATTTCTGTGCTCGGGCAGAGTATATCCGAGGCTCGACACGTCGGTCATATCAATGCTGTATCCGTAATCGCCGCCCGAGGTGTTGCCATCGTCCGAGGCGAAATTTTTCACCGCAAACGCTATGCAGGCGATAATAAGAATCGTAAATATCAGGTTGCCCTTTTTCATTCGGCTTCACCCCTCTCCATAGCCTCTAAATCGTCGAGAGTGGTGTCCTCTTTATTCTTCAGCTCGGGATATTTCACGCCGAGCAGACCGAACGCGACCTCGTCGTCGACACGGTCGACCGCCGAAAGCCAGCGCAGATATACGAAGCAGATTGCGAAAAGTATAAGTATTGCCGCGTAATAAGCCGCCGTAACCGTTTCGGAATCGAAAAGCTCGGTAAAGCTGTAAAAGCCGTGCACCGCTATCGGCAAAGCAAGGCTTACAAAGAGCCAATGTCCGCTTTTAACCGTCTTTTCTATCTTTATCACGCCCTCGCCCTCAAGAATTTTTTCCTTCTTCTTGGCGAGCAGCCACATGTGCCACGCGGTATAGGCAACGCCCATAAGCACGCCGAATATCATGTGCGCAGGCACGCTTGTGAGCGAGCGTATAACAAAGGTGTCCCAGCCGTCCATAACGGCAAAGCGCACGTTTTCTGCCGCTGCAAAGCCGAGCGACACGAAAACCGAATATACAACACCGTCGAAAAGGTGCGAAAAGTTCTTGTTTTTAAAGGTTATGAGGTATAAAACCAGCCATTTCGCCGCTTCCTCGATAACCGCTATCGCAATAAAGCCGCAAAGCAGGCTGTGCTTTACCCTTGCGCCGGTCGATAAAAAGGTGGCAACGCCGGTAAGGCTGTATTCGATATCCGCGGCAAAAACGCCGTCGAACAAACCGATTATTGCGTTTTCCGCCAATATTGCGGGTAAATAAAGCGCGCCACCCGCCAAAAACAAAAGCAAAAGCAAGCCGATAGGCTCCTTTTCTACCCTATCCTTCGCGTAAATGTACCAGCACAAAAGAAGCGCGGGCACCAACGCAAGAAACGAAATACCAATGTAGTTCATATATGTCCCTCCTTGGGTTTTTTAATATTGTAGCACAGCTTGACGAATTTTGCAATATTCCGCCGTCGCCGCCGCGCAATAACCCCGTTTCGGGCTTTTGTAAGGTCCTTTTTCGTCTTTTTTTCGTTGCAACTACATATACATCAACAAAACCCTTTTACGGAGTTGATGTAATGTTTACTGACGAAATAGAAACACGCGTGGCGGAAATCGCCGAATACGTCGCCGCAACGGGCGCAACCGTCCGCGCAACAGCAGAAAAATTCGGAGTAAGTAAATCAACGGTGCACAAGGACCTTACCGAGCGGTTGAAGCGTATTGACAGCGAGTTATTTGCAAGGGTGAGCGAAATTCTTGCCAAAAACCGTGCAGAGCGACATCTTCGCGGCGGCTATGCAACCAAGCGCAAATACGATTCCGCACGGACGCACAATGGCAAGAGCAAAAAGCGACCCGCCCTTGACAAACAGCGGAAAGCAAAGTAAAATAGAAAAAACGCAGGTATTTTTCGGAGCAACAATGAAGGAAGACAAAACAAACGCGATGCGCGTGCTCGACTCGGTCGGCGCGGAATATATTGCACATTCCTACGAAACAAAAAACGCTCTTTCGGGCGTGGAAATAGCAAAAAGGCTGGGATATGACGAAAGCGTGGTTTTCAAAACGCTCGTCACCGTCGCGGCGTCGAAAAAGCACTACGTGTTTATCGTCCCCTCGGCAAAGGAGCTTGATTTAAAAAAGGCGGCGGCAAGCGTGCGCGAAAAATCTGTCGCGATGATAAAGCAAGCCGAGCTTTTGCCGCTGACCGGCTATGTTCACGGCGGTTGTTCGCCCGTGGGAATGAAGAAATTTTTCGATACGGTTATCGATATTTCCGCCGAGGACAAAGAAAAGATAATCGTTTCGGCAGGCAAAATCGGCAGGCAGATAGAAATTAGCCTTGCCGAGCTTCGGAAAGCGATAAAAATAGGCTCTGCCGACATAACGAGGTAAAAAATGATAAAGCTTCTTGCAAAAATATTTATAAAGGAAAGCAAAAGCACCGAAAGCGCGGAGGTGCGCAGAAAATACGGCGTGCTTTGCGGCGGCTGCGGTATTGCTTTGAATATACTGCTGTTTCTGTTAAAGCTGTTTGTCGGTACTCTTACAGGCTCGGTTGCGGTAACGGCAGACGCCTTTAACAACATTTCCGACGCAGGCTCTTCGGCGGTAACGATGGTCGGATTCCGCCTTGCGGGCAAAAAGCCCGACCCCGAGCATCCCTTCGGTCACGGCAGAATCGAATATATTTCGGGCCTTATCGTTGCTATGCTCATTTTCGTTATGGGGTTTGAGCTTATCACCTCGTCGATAAACGCGATAATCGACCCCCAACCGACAGAGATAAATATTCTTTCGGCGGGAATACTTGTATTTTCGGTCCTCGTAAAGCTGTATATGTTCTTTTACAACCGCGCAATCGGCAAAAAAATAGGCTCGGCGGCGATGGTTGCAACGGCATCCGACAGCATCGGCGACGCCTGCGCGACCCTTGCGGTGCTTGTTTCGCTCGTGGTTTCGCGCATAACGGGTCTGCTTATCGACGGATATATCGGGCTTCTTGTGGCGGCGTTTATACTTTTTGCGGGCTACCGCGCCGCAAAGGAAACTATCGAGCCGCTTTTGGGTATGCGCCCCGATAAAGAGCTGGTCGACGAGCTTGAAGCGCTTGTGCTCTCGCACGAGCCGATAACCGGCGTTCACGACCTTATTCTTCACGATTACGGCCCCGGCAGAAGGTTTCTTTCGCTTCACGCAGAGGTGCCGATGACCGAGGATATTTTGCATGTTCACGACGTTGTGGATAATATTGAAATAGAAATTTTTGAGCGATTTGGGATAGAAACGGTTATTCACACCGACCCGATAGACACGCGTGACCCGCGCTTGAACGAAATTAAGCAAACCGTGCGCGACCTGCTTTGCGGCTTGGGAGCGGGAATGAAGGCGCACGATTTCCGCATAGTGCCCGGCAAGACCCACACAAATATCGTTTTTGATATAGCGATTCCTGCCGACAGCACTTTAGATACCGACGCGCTTAAGCTTGCCGTTTCGACAGCAATAAGCGCAAAAAATCCCGAATATCGTTGCGTTATCCGCATAGATAGAGATTATGCGTAAAATGCAAGTTTTGAGTTATCTATTATCTAAATCTATTATATAAAAAAGCTCCCCGCGAAGGGAGCTTTTTACATTTATTCAAAGTATCTGTATTTCTTGCCGTTCGAGAGAGTGATAAACTTGCCGCCGATGCTTCCATCGAGAATAAAGCCTTCCTCGCAAGCTTGACGAACATTCGCTTTTGCCTTGCCGCTTATCGCACGCTCGATATCGCCGCAAACCGCCGCCGCGGTGGGAAGCGAGCCCGCGCCCTGACCGTAGAACACTACCTCGCCCACAGCCGAGCCGGTTACACTTACGGCGTTAAACGCTTCGCGGATAGCATGGAAAAGGCTGTCCTTGCCGACGAGGTGGGGAGCTACAAGAATTCTCGCCTTGTCGCCAACTCTTTCGGCAACTGCGATAAGACGGATAACACAGCCGAGCTGCTCTGCAAGCGCGATATCCTCGCTGGTTACGTTTTCGATACCCTCGATGTGGGGAATCGATTCGTAGGAAATATATTTATTAAGCGCGATACCCGCAAGAATTGCGATTTTTCTTGCCGCGTCGAGCCCCGCAAGGTCTGCGTGGGGGTCTGCTTCGGCATAGCCGAGCTCCTGCGCGATTTTCAGCGCTTCCTCAAGCGATTTACCCTCGCTCTGCATGTGGGTAAGAATATAGTTGGTAGTGCCGTTAAGAATACCCGCAACACGCAAAATATCGTCGCCCATAAAGCAGTTATTAAGCGGTGCGATTATGGGAATACCGCCGCCGACCGATGCTTCGTAAAGATAAACGACACCGTTTTCCTTCGCCGCGGCTTCAAGCTCATGTCCGTACTTATCGACAACCGCCTTGTTGGAGGTAACGACGTTTTTGCCCGCCTTGAGCGCGGCAAGGCTGAATTTATATGCAACGCCGTCGCCGCCCATCGTTTCGACAACAACGCTTACGCTTTCGTCGTTGATAATCTTTTCAAAATCGGTGGTAACCCTATCGCCCAGCGGGTGGTCGGGGAAGGTGCGGAGGTCAAGAATATATTTAATGTTGACTTCGTTAAGCGGCTTTTTGTTACAGCGCGAGATAACCTCGTAAACGCCGCCGCCGACAGTACCGAAGCCGAGTATGGCAATGTTCGTCATAGCGATAATACTCCAATTTTATAAAATCAATCTATTCTATCACAACATTTAAGATATTTCAAGTGTTTTTTGGCAGTATGCACACTCAATCGTTGGTTGAGTTGCTCGAAACCTTATAATAAACTATTGCATTTTGATAATTATAGGTGTAAAATTATGGTATCTTATTAGATTTTTGGTTTTTAAAAGGTACAGGTAAAAAATTGAAAACTGTTTTTGTAGACAAGATACCCTCTGTGGTATCGCAATATTTCGCCTCCGAAGGCATTAACGGCGAAAACACCCTTCTTGCGCTACGCAGCGACCTGCGCGCGGACGGAAGCAGGGGCGATTGCTTTGTTATGCTTACCGAAAGCGAGGCTTTGGTTGCCGAGGGCATAATCGAATTTACCTCGGCAGGGCGCGCCGCAAACGGCAACACCGTGCGAAGCGAGGAATTTAAAATAAGCCGATTCGAACGCTTTGCTCTTTCTGAGCTTGGCGAGCCCAAAGCCGAACAGCTTATTTCGACAGGCAGAGTGGTTGCCGAAATAAACGGTAACGACAAGCTTATTTTCAACTTCTCGTCTGCCTGCAAGCACGGTGCCGCAGTGTTCTGCCGCGCCGTGGAGGATATTAAAAAGGAAGGCAAGCTCGATTTCGAAAGCTACAAGGAAGAAAATTACGAGCTGCACGTCTGTCCGAAATGCGGCAAACGCTACCCCGACGAGGAATTAAAGATATGCCCTAACTGTATGGATAAGGCGCGACTTGTAAAGCGGCTTGCAACGCTGTTTTTCCGTTACAAGCGTTCGATAGCGATGGTGCTTATCTCCTTTGCGCTTATCGCGGGCTTGGGCGTTGTCACCCCCTATATCAGCAACGAAAAGCTTTACGACGAGGTGCTTGCCAACCCTAATTCCGTTGCGGTCGACGTTCTTAAAATCGTTCTTCTTATCGTCGGTGTTCGTATCGCCGCGCTTTGCGTAAACCTGCTTTCGGGCGCAATAAGCTCGACGGTTGCGGCAAACGTCACCTACGATTTGAAAAAGATGATTTTCAACACGATAAGCAACCTTTCGCTCGGGTTTTTCACAAACCGACAAACCGGCGGGCTTATGACTCAGGTCAACAGCGACAGCCTAACGCTTTATTGGTTCTTCTGCGACGGCTTCCCCTATCTCGTTCTGAACATCGTTCAGCTCGTGGTGATAATGTGCGTAATGCTTTCGCAAAACCTTGTGCTTGCGCTTTACACCTTCGTTACCATTCCGCTGTTCTTCCTTGCGTTTAAGTTTATATTCAATATTTTTGACAAGCTCCACGCGAAAAGCTATTCCAAGCGCCGTTCCTTTAACTCGCTGGTTTCCGACGTTTTAAACGGTATGCGCGTTGTTAAATCCTTCTCGCGCGAGGATGAGGAGCTAAACCGCTTCGGCAAGCGCAACCGCGATTTGGCAGAGGCGAGAAACGATATTCAAACCTTCTCGGCGCGCATTTATCCCTTTTTGTATTACCTTCTTCGCATCGGCTCTTACGTTGTGTGGGGTGTCGGCGGTTGGCAGGTAATGAACGCCACGGGCGATATGAGCTACGGACGCTTAATGGCGTTTATCGGCTATTTCTCGCTCATATACGGACCTATCGAGCAGCTTGCCGACGTTTCGAACTGGTGGAGCGAAACTCTTAATGCGATACAGCGTCTTTTCGAAATACGCGACGCACAGCCCGAGGTACGTCAGGCTGAAAGCCCGATAATCCCCACCGTTTGCAAGGGCGAGGTTGAATTCCGCGACGTCACCTTCTCATACGTTGAAAACCGCAAGGTTATCGACGGCGTAAGCTTTAATATCCCCGCAGGCACAACGCTCGGCATTGTCGGGCAAACCGGCGCGGGCAAAAGCACGCTTGCAAACCTTTTAACAAGGCTTTACGACGTAAAAAGCGGCGGTGTTTATATCGACGGAGTGAACATAAAAGACCTTCCATTCGAATTTCTGCGTGAAAACATCGCGATAGTTTCGCAGGAAACCTATCTTTTCCGCGGAAGCATACTGGATAATATCCGCTATGCCTGCCCGAACGCGACGAGAGAGCAGGTTATCGCGGCGGCAAAAACCGCTTCGGCGCACGATTTTATAGTAAAATACCCCGATGGCTACGATACCGAAATAGGCTTTGGCAAAAAAGACCTTTCGGGCGGTGAAAAACAGCGTATCTCTATTGCACGTGCGCTCCTTCGCAACCCGAAGATACTTATTCTCGACGAAGCCACCGCGGCGATGGACACCCAAACCGAGCGCAACATTCAAGCCGCGCTCGACAGACTTACCAAAAACCGCACCACGGTTATTATCGCGCACAGGCTTTCGACCCTGCGTGATGCCGACAAGCTTATTGCAATAGAAAACGGACGCGTTGCCGAAAGCGGCACGGCGCAGGAGCTTTTAAAGCAAAAGGGCGTTTATTACAAGCTCTACAAGCTTCAGGCAGAAGCATTGAAAACCGTTGGTATTGCCGAATAATTAACGATAAGAAGTGATATTATGGAAAACAGAAACGACAATTTTCTCGATTTGGCGGAGGTAACCTACCTCACCGCCGAAAACTCGCGCTTTTACCGCACCGAAAACGGATTCCCCGCGCTCGAGGCGGTGCTTCCCAAATTCGGCGACGACCTTGAAGAAAAGCAGGACAAAACCCCCGTTAAGCAGGATCTCGGACGCGTATTTTTCCACCGCTGCTTCCCCTTCGAAACCCCCGACGAATACATATCGGTGCTTAACAAGGACGGCCGCGAATACGCGATGATACGCAACCTAAACGAGCTTCCCCTTGACGCGCAGGAGATTATCCGCGCAGAGCTGAACAGAAAATACCTTTGCCCCACCGTGAAAAGGATAAAATCGCTTAAGGAAAAGCTCGACTATTCCTTCTGGGAGGTCGAAACCGACAGAGGCGATATGTCGTTTTCGATGCACGACACCTACCGCAACATCGCGCGCGTGGGCGGCGGTATGCTTATTATAACCGATGTGGACGGCAACCGTTACCGTATTGACGACGTTGCCGAATTGGACAGAAAAAGCTTTAAGAAGATAGAATTGTATTTATAATGAAACTTATTAAACGAATTTTCGCAAAGCTGTTCCGCAAAAAGCCAAAGCCGAGCCCGTTCGAAACGGTAAGGAAGCAGCTTTTATCTGCGGTCGGCGAGGAAAAACCCTATACATTTAATTTCAACCTTGCGTTCGACAACCAAAAAACGGTTGGCGTTTGTGCGCTTTCGCAGGGCAAGCTCTTTATGCTCGAGGAAGGCAAGGAGCTTAAAACGCTTGAGCTTTCATCGCTTACCGAAATTAAGTTCGTAAGCCTTTGGGGCTGTGTTTCGCTCGAAGCGACCGGCGCAAGCGGCGAAACAGAGCTTTGCCGCGCGGATATGAAGTTTGCAACCCTTTTCCGCGCCGCGGCGAAAAAGCTGGAGGGTGCGCGCAAGGGCGAAAATATTCCCGACCCGAAGATTCCCGCCTGCGAAAAATGCGGCAAGCCGTTTGCCCGCGGCAGAACGACCTGCGAAAAGTGCGTCGACAAAAAGAAGCTCTTTAAGCGGCTTTTGCCTTATATGAAGCCGCATCTCGGCAAGCTTTTGCTTGCGGGCGCGCTTCTTATCGGCGTTTCGGGCATATCGGTCGTGCTTCCGATAATCAACAAGCACCTTATTAACGATTACATCGCGGCTACCCCCGCACCTGCCGACAAAAGCGGCTTTATATGGCTGGTTGCCGCTATGGCGGCGCTTGGCTTATTAAGCGCGCTCTTCGTTGCGGTAAGACGCCTTGTTATCGCAAAGGCTTCGAAGGAAATAATTATAAAAATGCGCGAGGAGGTTTACCGAAAGATACAGGAGCTTTCGCTTTCGGGGCTCAACAAGCGCAGCGCGGGCGAGCTTATACAGCGCGTCTCGGGCGATACCGAGGAGCTTCGCGAGTTCATAACCTGGCTTGTCCCCAACCTTATACAGCAGGCGTTAACGCTCGGCTCTATCGCCGTAATTCTCTTTGTTTTCAACTGGAAGCTTTCTATAATCATTATCGTCCCCATTCCCCTGCTCGTGGTTATGTTCAGAGCGTTGCACCGCTTCACCCACAAGCTATACCACCGTCAATGGCAGGTGGAATCCGACGCGGGCACGCTTATGCACGACGTTTTCTCGGGTATGCGCGTGGTTAAAACCTACGGCACCGAAAAGCGCGAGGAAAAGCGCTTCGACACGGCGGCAAAGCGTATTGCCGAAATAAGCAAAAAGAACGAGCTGACTTGGAATATGATAATGCCGTTTGCAAGCTTTTTGCTCGGCATCGGCGAATACGCCGTACTCTTCTTCCTCGGCTGTGAGCTTGTCGGCGACCCCTCGTTCATCACCTCGGGCGATGCGAATTTTGCGCTCGGCGACCTTATGCAGTTCGTTTCCTACGTCGGTCTCATGTACGAGCCGATACGCTGGATGTCCTTCGTTCCCCGCCGCATAGCGCGCGCCACCACCTCGCTTTCGAAAATAACCGAGCTTCTTGACGAAAAGAGCGAATCGCTCGGAAGCGGCGAAATTCTCGAAAGCATTCACGGCGACATCGAATTCAAAAACGTTTCCTTCGGCTACGAAGACGCCGAATACGTGCTTAAAAACATCGACCTGAAAATAAACAACGGCGAAATGGTCGGCTTTGTCGGCAGAAGCGGCGTCGGCAAAACCACCGCGGCAAACCTTGCGCTAAGGCTTTACGACGTTTCGGAAGGCTCGATAACCGTCGACGGCAAGGACCTGCGCGACATCGACCAGCACTCCTACCGTTCGAAAATCGGCGTGGTATTGCAGGAAAACTTCCTCTTCCACGGCACTATTTACAGCAACATCGCCTACGCCAAGCCGGGCGCAACGCGTGACGAGGTTATTCGCGCCGCGAAGCTTGCAAACGCGCACGAATTTATTATGAAGCAGCCCGACGGTTACAACACCTACGTCGGCGACCGCGGCAACACCTTATCGGGCGGTGAACGCCAAAGAATAGCTATCGCCCGTGCGATACTTCGCAACCCGCGCATACTTATTCTCGACGAAGCGACAAGCTCGCTCGATACCGAAACCGAAAAGCAGATTCAGGAAGCTATCGCGCGGCTTGCGGGCGGCAGAACAACCATCGCCATCGCGCACCGACTTTCCACCCTGCGCAACGCGACCAAAATCGTCGTGTTCGAAAAGGGCAAAATAGAAGAGGTCGGCCCGCACGACGAGCTTATGCGCAACAAGGGCAGATATTACCGCCTTGTTATGGCGCAACGGCAGGTAAACAAAATGACACCTGACACGACGAAGAATTAGATGATGCAATAATACGAAGATACGAGAGAAACTTTTTGAAAAAAGTTTCTCTCGTGCTCTTTTCAAAAACTTTTCAATATAAAAAGTTTTAAAGTGTGTCATTTTTAATCCTACAAGCTTGTTGGGAATGGGTTTTTATAAAAATTCGCGCTCTTGCATTATGCCCCCTTGCAAAATACAAAAAAATAGTGTATAATATTATGAATTTTTATATCACCCTGTTTTTTGATGGAGGATAACTATGAAAAATACAGAAAAGACAATGGACAAGCTGGTTGCGCTTTGCAAGGGCAGAGGCTTTATTTTCGCAGGCAGCGAAATTTACGGCGGTCTTGCAAACACTTGGGACTACGGCCCTCTCGGCGCAGAGCTTAAAAATAACATCAAGCGCGCTTGGTGGAAGAAATTCGTTCAGGAAAACCCCTACAACGTAGGTCTTGACGCGGCGATTCTTATGAATCCCCAAACCTGGGTCGCTTCGGGTCACCTCGGCGGATTTTCCGACCCCTTAATGGACTGCCGCGAATGTAAGGAACGCTTCCGCGCAGACAAATTGATCGAGGATTGGTGCGCAGAAAACGCATACACCCTCGAAAAGCCTATCGACGCATTTTCTCAGCAGGAAATGAAGGATTTCGTTGAAGAAAAGAACATTAAGTGCCCCACCTGCGGCAAGCACAACTTTACCGACATCCGTCAATTCAACCTTATGTTTAAAACCTTCCAGGGTGTTACCGAGGACGCGAAAAACACCGTTTATCTCCGTCCCGAAACCGCGCAGGGTATTTTCGTAAACTTTGCAAACGTTCAGCGTACCACCCGCAAAAAGCTCCCCTTCGGTATCGGTCAGATCGGTAAGAGCTTCCGTAACGAAATTACCCCCGGTAACTTTATCTTCCGCGTGCGTGAATTCGAACAGATGGAGCTTGAATTCTTCTGCGCTCCCGGCACCGACCTTGAATGGTTTGAATATTGGAGAGGCTTCTGCCGCGATTGGCTCCTTTCCTTGGGCATTAAAGAAGAAAACCTTCGCCTGCGCGACCACGACCCCGAAGAGCTTTGCTTCTATTCTAAAGCTACCACCGACTTTGAATTCCTCTTCCCGTTCGGCTGGGGCGAGCTTTGGGGCGTTGCAGACAGAACCGATTACGACCTTACCCAGCACCAAAACACCTCGGGCAACGACCTTACCTATTTCGATCAGGAAAAGAACGAAAGATATATTCCCTACGTTATCGAGCCCTCGCTCGGTGTTGAACGCTCGGTGCTTGCGTTCCTTGTCGACGCATACGACGAAGAAAACATCGGCAAGGACGGCAACGATGACATTCGTACCGTGCTTCGCTTCCACCCTGCACTCGCGCCCTTTAAAGCGGCTGTGCTTCCCCTTTCGAAGAAGCTCGGCGAAAAGGCTCACGAGCTTGCAAACGAGCTTTGCAAATACTTCCCCTGCGATTACGACGAAGCGGGCTCTATCGGCAAGCGTTACCGCCGCGAGGACGAAATCGGTACTCCCTTCTGCATTACCTACGATTTCGATTCCTTGGAAGATAACTGCGTAACCATCCGCGACCGCGATACTATGGAGCAGGTAAGAATGCCTATTTCGGAAGTTCGCGCTTATATCGAGGAAAAAATACGTTTCTAATCACATAAAAAGCAACAAGGAGCTGTGCAAATTCTCGGATTTTTACAGCTCCTCGCATTTCTAAGAGGCTTAAAATGCAAAACAACAACGTTTTGGAAACAATAAGCGAGCGTATGCCCCAATGCTCGAAGAGCCAAAAAAAGATAGGCGAATATCTTTTGCAAAATTACGCCGCGGCGGCATATATGACCGCGGCAAAATTAAGCGAAACCGTCGGCGTTTCGGAATCGACGATAGTGCGCTATGCGACCGAGCTTGGATTTGACGGCTATCCCGAGCTTCAATCGGCTCTGCGTTACGCCGCAAGAAGCAAGCTCACAAGCGTTGAACGTATGGAGCTTTTGAAAAACCGCTCGGATGTCGACACGCTCACGGCAAGCTTTAATTCGGATATAGAAAGCATAAGAAAAACCTTTAACCTTACCGACAAGGCGAGCTTCGATAATTTCGTTTCGGCAATAATGAAGGCGAACAACATATATCTCGTCGGCGCAAGAAGCGCGGCAAGCCTTGCGATTTTTATGAACTTTTATCTTTCTATTATTTTCGATAACGTTCATATCGTCCATACCGTTATCGGCAGCGAAGCATTCGACCAGCTTTTCCGCGTTAAAAAGGGCGACGTCGTTTTGGGCATCACCTTCCCGCGATATTCGAAGCTGACAGTTGACGTGCTTGAATTTTCGAAGCGCGCGGGCGCAACCGTTTTGGGCATTACCGACAGCGTTCACAGCCCTATTGCAAAAACCGCCGATATAACCCTTTACGCCGACAACGAAAGCGATAATTTTGTAGATTCCCTAACCGCACCGCTTGCGCTTATAAACGCGCTTATTCACGAAATAGGCAGACGCGACCCCGAAAGAACGCAATCGCGCTTTTCGGTGCTCGAGCGCATCTGGGCAGAAAACGAAGTTTATGACAATGACTTATGATTGTATAGTGGTCGGCGGCGGACCCGCAGGACTTTTCGCCGCATATAACGCCGCAATAAACGGAAACCGCGTGCTTCTTTTGGAAAAAAACGACCGTTGCGGCAAAAAGCTGGATATTACCGGCAAGGGCAGATGCAACGTTACAAACGCTTCCCCGCGTGAGGAGTTTTTAAACAACGTTATCGCCAACCCACGCTTTCTTATGAGCGCCATTTCCCGCTTCGACAGCGAGGATACGGTTGCCTTTTTTGAAATGATGGGGGTAAAAACCAAGGTCGAGCGCGGCAACCGCGTTTTTCCCGAAAGCGATAAGGCGCACGACGTAACCGAAGCCCTTATTTCCGCCTGCGAAAACGCGGGCGTTGAAATTCAGCACAAAAGGGTTACAGCAATTCTTACCGAAAGCTCGAAAATAAAGGGCGTTCGTTGCGGAAAAGAAGAAATTTTCGCTTCCTCTGTCATACTTGCCTGCGGCGGTGCTTCTTACCCGAAAACCGGCTCGGACGGAAGCGGCCACAGGTTAGCCGAATCGGTCGGACACACTATCACGCAGATACGCCCCTCGCTCGTCCCCCTCGTTTCGCCCGATAAGCTCTGCCGCGACTGTATGGGGCTTTCGCTCCGCAACGTCGGAATTTCTTTTTACAAAAACGGCAAAAAGCCGATATACTTAGAGCAGGGAGAAATGATGTTTACCCATTTCGGGGTAACGGGGCCCTGCATACTTTCGGCTTCGGCACATCTGCAAAACAGCTACCCCTGCACGCTTTTAATCGACCTTAAGCCTGCGCTTGACGAAAAAACGCTCGACAAACGCCTGCTTCGCGATTTTTCGGAAATACCGAACAAGGCGCTAAAAAACGCGTTTTCGGCTCTTATGCCCTCGAAATTGATAGACCCGTTTATCGAGCTTACAGGCATATCGCCCGAAACCAAGCTTAACAGCCTTACAAAGGAACAGCGCGCGAAAATCGTTTCGCTTATGAAGGCTATCCCGGTAAAAATTATCGGTACCCGACCGATAGACGAAGCGATTGTAACCGGCGGCGGTGTCGATTGCCGCGAAATCGACCCGAAAACAATGCAATCGAAGCTTATCTCGCGCCTTTTCTTCGCGGGCGAAATAATGGATGTCGACGCCTACACGGGCGGCTTCAACCTTCAAATCGCATTCTCCACCGCCTTCGTCGCGGGGAGTAGTGTTTAGTAAGAAATTAGGAAATAATACGAGAGGGACTTTTGAAAAAGTCCCTCTCGCGCTCTCCCTTCAAAAATTTTTAGTTTTAAAAATTTTTAAAGTGTGTCATTTTTTCATTATAGAAATTTGTTGCAAATAATAAAACAAAAAAATCCCAAAACCAAATGTTTTTGGGAGAGAGCTCGAGAGAGGGGACCCCATAATCCCCTCTCTCCTATTTATTTTATTTCAGCTTAATCCAACTCGAACGCGCCGGTGTAAAGGCTGTAATACTGACCCTTTTCGGCGATAAGCTTTTCGTGGCTGCCGCGTTCGATTATTCTGCCCTGCGAGAGCACCATAATAACGTCGGAATTGCGAACGGTAGAAAGCCTGTGCGCGATAACGAATACCGTTCTGCCGTGCATAAGACTGTCCATACCCTTTTGCACTATCGATTCCGTGCGGGTATCGATGCTCGACGTTGCCTCGTCAAGTATCATAACGGGCGGGTCGGCAACCGCGGCACGTGCGATAGCGAGAAGCTGACGCTGCCCCTGCGAAAGTCCGCTGCCGTCACCCTCGAGCATTGTGTTGTAGCCTTCGGGAAGCACCGAAATAAAGGAATCGGCGTTTGCGAGCTTTGCGGCGGCGATGCATTCCTCATCGGTCGCATCGAGCCTGCCGTAGCGGATGTTTTCCATAACCGTGCCTGTGAAGAGGTGGGTGTCCTGAAGCACCATACCGAGCGAACGGCGCAGGTCGGCTTTTTTAATCTTGTTGATATTTATACCGTCGTAGCGGATTTTGCCGTCGGCGATATCGTAAAAACGGTTAATAAGGTTGGTAATGGTGGTTTTGCCCGCGCCCGTTGCGCCGACGAACGCCACCTTTTGACCCGGCTCGGCGTAAAGTGTTACGTCGTGAAGCACCGTCTTTTCGGGCACGTAGCCGAAATCGACCTCGACCATACGCACGTCGCCCTTAAGCTCGGTGTAGGTAAGTGTACCGTCACCGTGGGGGTGCTTCCACGCCCAAAGACCCGTGCGTGCTTCGGATTCGGTAAGGTTACCGTTTTCGTCGTATTTTGCGTTTACAAGTGTAACGTAGCCGTTGTCCTCTTCGGGCTCTTCATCCATAAGCTCGAAAATACGCTTTGCGCCCGCAAGCGCCATAATAACGGCGTTTAACTGCTGTGTAACCTGATTTATCGGGTTTGTAAAGCTCTTCGAAAGCTGTAAAAATGCAACCAAGCCGCCCGCGGTAAGGCTTTCGGTGGCAATAACGAGCAAAGCACCGAGCGTTGCAACAAGTATATACTGCAAGTGCCCGAGGTTGTTGGAAACGGGGCCGAGAATGTTTGCAAAAACGTTTGCATTCTTCGCGTTTTCGCAAAGCTCGTCGTTAAGCTTGTTGAATTCTTCCTTGGTTTTTTCCTCGCGGCAGAAAACCTGAACAACCTTTTGGCCGTTTATCATTTCCTCGATATAGCCGTTAACCTGACCAACCGATTTTTGCTGACGCACGAAGAATTTACCGCTCTTGCCGCCGATGGATTTAACCACAAGCATTGTAAGAAATGCAAATACAACGACGAAAATGGTTAGCCACAGATTTGTGGTAATCATCGCGAAGAATACCGCAACAACGGTACAAAGCGACGAGAAAATGTGGGGCAAGCTCTGCGAAATCATCATTCTCATCGTATCGGTATCGTTGGTATAGCGGCTCATCGTGTCGCCGAAAGAGTGGGTATCGAAATATTTAATAGGAAGCTTCTGCATTTTCGCAAACATAGTGTCGCGGATATCCTTAAGCACCGATTGCGAAACGCTTACCATTATTCTGTTATAGGCAAATGCAGAAAGCGCGCCGAGCACGTAAACGCAGGCGAGGATAATCATTTCCCTTAAAAGCCCCGACATATCGGTGCTTTTTGCCTCGATAAGCGGCTTTATATAGTCGTCGATAAGCGTTTGCAGAAATTTAGAGCCGTAAACGCCCGCAAGTGCGCTGAAAATTATACAGACAACGACAACGAGCAAACGCCATTTATACGCAACAAGGTAGGAAAGCACGCGTTTTACTGTTTTTGCATCGAGCTTCTGACCGGGGATGCGCACGCCTCTCATCGGCGGCATCGGGCCTTGGGGTTTTCTTTCTTCGCTCATTCCTCGTCATCTCCCTTCACTTGCGATTCATATACCTCGCGATAGATATCGTTGGTTTTCAAAAGCTCCTCGTGGCTTCCGATACCGTTTATTTCGCCGTTATCGATAACGAAAATCCTATCGCACGCCTGAACAGACGAAATACGCTGTGCGATAATAAGCTTAGTGGTATCGGGAATCGAATTCGCCATAGTTTCGCGCAGCATATAATCGGTTTTGGTGTCGACCGCGCTGGTAGAGTCGTCCATAATAAGTATCTTCGGGTTTTTAAGTAATGCGCGTGCGATACAAAGCCTTTGCTTTTGACCGCCCGAAACGTTACTGCCGCCCTGCTCGATATAGGTGTCGTATCCGTCGGGGAACGCCGAAATAAATTCATCGGCGCAAGCGGCGATACACGCCTGCTTCATTTCCTCGTCGGTGGCGTTTTCGTTACCCCAGCGAAGATTTTCCTTTATAGTACCCGAGAAAAGCACGTTTTTCTGTAAAACCATCGCAACGGCATCGCGCAGGGTGTGAATATCGTAATCGCGCACGTTGCGTCCGCCGACAAGCACCTCGCCGTCAACCGCATCGTAAAGACGCGGAATAAGCTGAACGAGCGTCGATTTACTGCTGCCCGTACCGCCGATTATGCCGATGGTTTCGCCCGATTTGATAGAGAAATTAATATTTTTAAGAACGTTTTTACCCTCGTGGTAGGCAAAATTAACGTTTTTGAATTCGATACTGCCGTTTTCAACGCTATATACCGCGTTTTCTTCGGGGTTTCTTATCGTCGATTCCTCGTCGAGTACCTCGCACACACGCTCTGCCGACGCGCGCGACATAACCACGGTTACAAATATCATCGAAAGCATCATAAGCGACATAAGTATCTGCATCGTGTAGTTAAGCAACGCGGTAAGCTCGCCCGTGGTAAGGCTTTCGCCAACACCTGCGACGTTGTAATTAACGATAAGCGTCGCGCCGAACCAGCAAACCAAAAGTATGCAGGCGTAAACGGTTATCTGCATAAGCGGCATATTGAAGGAAAGTATCTTTTCCGCCTTAACGGTATCGCCGTATATCTCGCCCGATACCTCGTTGAACTTTTCGGTTTCCTCTTCCTCGCGCACAAAAGCCTTTACAACGCGAATACCGCGCAGGTTTTCCTGCACAACGCGGTTAAGCTTATCGTACTTTTTGAACATACGCTTGAATATCGGGTGCGCCTTTGTCATAATAAGCGTAAGACCGATAACCAAAACCGGCACAGCCGCAAGGAAAATAAGCGCAAGCCTTGAATTGATGGTAAACGCCGTTACGAGCGAGAAAATCATCATCGAAGGACTTCTTACCGCAATACGTATTATCATGTGGAACGCGTCCTGAAGACGGTTTACATCGGTCGTTAATCTTGTAACAAGGCTCGATGTCGAAAATTTATCGATATTTTTAAACGAAAAGTGCGATATTCTTTCGAACAAGCGCGAGCGCAGATTTTTTGCAAAGCCTGTGCTTGCGATAGCCGCGCTTCTGCCTGCCGCCGCGCCGAAAAACAGCGATATTATCGCACATACTGCGATAAGTCCGCCGATTATAAGCACGTATTTAATATCGCCCGCGCTTTCGGGCTTACCGATAATGCCTTCGAAAAATCTCGAAATAAAATTGGTGCTTTCATCCGAATTGCCCGTCGTCGGGTCGATACAGTTGATAAGCAGAGCGAGCAATATGGGGATTATTACCTCCATAATTACCTCGCCCATAATAAGCAACGGCGAAAGGACCGCGTGCTTTGTGTAGCCTTTTACGCTTTTTGCGAGCTTTTTAAGCATTTTCTAACTCCTCGGAATTGTAATAATGTTCCTTTTCGGCGCGCTGAATGTTGCTGTTAAGCTTATCCATTACCGAAAAAAAGGCTTTCATTTCCTGCTCGGTTATTCCGTCGCGCAGAAATTCCTCGAACGATTCGATATGCGCTTCGTGCTGTTCGTGTATCGAAAGCGCAAGCGGCGTTAGCCTGATTTTTTTCAATCTGGCATCACTTTCGTCGCGCTCGCGCACCAAAAGACCGTTTTTTTCCATTAATTTAAGTATTTCGGTCATTGTCGGGCGGCGCACCGAAAACTGCTTTTCGATATCGCGCTGAAAAACGTCGCGATGGCGGTTATCGTAAAGATACCCGATTATCCAGCCGTGTGTTCCCGTGCAGGAAAACCCGCTTCGCGCTCTGCTCGCTTCGACGGCGCGCTTTATCGCGACCGAAAGCGTTCTCGCACGGAAGCCTATGGTTTCTTCACGCTCCACTAAACTTCGCCTCCTAAATAATTAGTACCCTAACATTATACCCATTGTAACAGAAAAGTCAATGATTTTTTTGTGAACGTTAAAAATATTGACAATACTTTATTAATGGTGTAAAATGTATAAGAAAAGTATTGACAGAAGTATTTATGAGGTGAAAAAATGGCAAAGAGAATACTTGTCGCAGGAAGCTCGAATATCGATTTTCTGCTCACCACGCCTTATATTCCCGCCCCCGGCGAAACGCTTATTTCGGGCGGTAAATACGCCTTTACCCCCGGCGGAAAGGGCGCAAACGCCGCTGTTGCCGCAAAAGCCTTTGGCGCAGAAGTTATTTTCTGCTCACGCGTGGGCGACGACGCCTACGGCGACAGGCTTGTTGCGCTTTTTAACGAACGCGGCATAGACACGAGATATATTAAAGTAGACCGTCTTGAACAGACAGGTCTTGCTGTCGTTATGCTTGAAAAGAACGGTGCAAACCGTATTATCGTTTTCAGCGGTGCAAACAGCAAAATCAGCGACAGCGACGTTGAAAACGCTTTTTCCGCTTACCCCGATGCTGTGCTTACCCAATTTGAGGTACGCCCCGACGCTGTTATCGCCGCCGCACGCTGTGCCGCCGACGAAGGGATTCCCTTCTTTGTCGATGCAGGCCCTGCCGATGCAGAATTTCCGCTTAGCAAGCTCGAGCGCGTTGAGGTATTCTCGCCCAACGAAACCGAAACCGAAATACTTACCGGCATTCGCCCCAACAATCTCGAAAATTGCCTGCGCGCTTCTATCGCGCTGTGCAACAAGGTCGATATAAAATACGTCGTGCTTAAGCTCGGTGAACGCGGCTGTTACGTTTACGACGGCAAATATTGCGACCTTATAAGCCCCTTCGACGTTCCCGTTGTCGATACCACCGCCGCGGGCGACGTATTCACCGCCGCGCTTACCACCGAATATCTCCGCACGGGCGATATTCTTACTGCGGCAAAATTCGCAAACGCCGCGGGCGCATTAGCTGTAACAAAGCTCGGCGCGGTAAATTCCGTTCCCACCCTTGAAGAAGTCAGAAAGCTTATCGGCTAATAATAAAACCTATATACTGCTTAGGAGAAATAACTATGTTCAGAATCGGCACAGTCAACATCGACACATCGCACGCTCCCTCGTTCGCTGAAATTCTTTTAAAGGGCGACGAAGGACGCTACACCGCAATTTACAACGACGCATTCCGCACCGATGAAGAGGTAAACAGCTTTATCGAAAAATTCGGGCTCGACAAGCGTTATACCGACTTATCCGAAATGGCAAAGGATATCGATATCGCCTTTATCCAAAGCTGCAACTGGGATAACCACGTCGCTCAGTCTATGCCCTTTATCGAAGCGGGCGTTCCCGTATTTATCGATAAGCCTATCGCGGGCAATCTTAAAGACCTTAAGGTTTTCGAGCAGCTCGATAAAGAAGGCAAGGTAATTCTCGGCACGAGCGCGATGCGCTACACCTATGAACACGAATCCTTCTTCGCTATACCCGAAGAGGAACGCGGAAACATTGTTCACATCTCGGTTATGGTCGGCGTTGACGAATTCAACTACGCTATCCACGCGGTTGAATCGATAATGGGCTTCCTCGGTGACGTTACCCCCGTTTCTACCCGCTTTATCGGCACAAGCATCGCCGGCGACGTCCCCTGCGACAGCTACTACGTTGTATTCGAAAACGGCGCGACCGCTTGCTACCATATCTGCAAAAAGGGCTGGCAGCCCTCCACCGCGCTTGTTATGACAAGCAAAACCAGCTATGCATATAAGATAGACAGCAGCAAGGTTTACGAAGCGATGCTTAAGCAGGTTTGCGCGTATATGGCAGGCAAGGAAAACAAACTTGCAACCGTTAAGCAGATGACCGATTCGGTTAAAATTATGCTCGCGGGCATTAAGAGCGCCGCAAACGGCGGTAAAACCGAGCTTATCGCAGAGCTTACCGAATCCGACCCCTCCTTCGACGGCACCGCTTTCGAGGAATTTTACGCCGCTTCGCAGAGAAAATAAGGTATTGATTTTTTAAAATACAAGAGAGGGGACCCCATAATCCCCTCTCTCGAACTCTATCCCAAAAACCTTTGGTTTTGGGATTTTTTTATTGTTTTATTATTTGCAACAAATTTGTATAGCGAAAAAATGACACACTTTAAAACTTTTTAAAACTAAAAAGTTTTGAAGAGAGCACGAGAGGGACTTTTTCAAAAGTCCCTCTCGTATCGTATTATCCACTAACTCAACTATTCGTTTTTACTCAAGCGCGCCTGCGATTGCGAAGGAGTAGTTTTCGCAGTCCTCGAACTTAATGGCGAAGGTTTTAATCGATATGCTGTGTATTTTCTTCACGAAGCGGTTGTTTTCCACCACCGAGAAGTGGGGGAATTCGGCAACCGTCTTGCCTGCCGCCTTAACGTATGCTTCCTTGCGGACCCAGATTTTAACAAAGTTTTCAAGCTCGGCTTCACGCGGGGAATCGTTAAGATATTCGATTTCTTCCTCGGCGAAGAAGCGTTCGGCAATCGTTGTATGGTCTATCTTCTTTTCGGAATTAAGAATACCGGGAAGATATTCACCGTCGATACCTATTGCCTTTTCGAAAAGCACAACGAGCATTACATTGCCGCAGCAGGTAATAGAGATATTCATTTTCTTATCGTGATTGGTAATAGAGGGTCTGCCCTTTTCGTCGTATTCGACCTTTATTTTCGGGTTTTTAAGATAATCTCTTACCGCCTTTTGAATATCGCTTTGACGCTGTCTTTTGGTCGAGCTGTTTTCAAGAATAAAGGTTTTTAAAGCCATTTACTGTTCCTCCCCGCTTGTGGGCTCTGTTTCTGCTGTGTTTTCGATTATTTCAGCGTTGTTTTCGCCATTTTCGGCGTTTTCAGACTCGATTTCCGATTCCTTTTCCTCGGTATCGGGGTCGACTACTGCGAATCTCGCAACGCTTGCGCCCTCTTCAAGACGCATTACTATAACGCCCGACGCGCTTCTGCCGTAAACGGGTATTTCGGAAATACGTGTACGGATAATCACGCCGCCATCGGTAATAAGCATAACCTCTTCGTTTGCGCGCACGAGCTTAAGACCCGCAAGCACACCGGTTTTCGCGCTGATGCCGTGGCAGATAAGACCTCTGCCGCCGCGGTGCTGACGCTTATATTCGCTTGTAATACTGCGCTTACCGAAGCCGTTTTCGGTAATGGTAAGAATATAAAGCTCGTTATCGTCGTTGCCTTCGGGTATAATGCCCGCACCGACAACGTAATCGCCCTCATCGAGCGTAACGGCACGCACACCGCGCGCGTGTCTGCCCATTTCGCGAACGTCGTTTTCGGTAAAGCGAATCGAAATACCTCTGTTCGTTGCAACGATAATATCGTCATCGCCCTTCGATTTAAGGACGTAAAGAAGCTGGTCGCCCTCATCAAGCGTAATAGCGTAAAGACCGTTCTGGCGTCTTGTCTTGTAAGCCATAAGGTTAATACGCTTAACAACGCCCAAGCGGGTAATAAGCACAAGGTTTTGGTCCTCGGTAAATTCGGTTACCGGAACTATCGCGGTTATCTTTTCTTCGCTATCGAGCGAGAGCAGGTTTACAAGGTTTGTACCCTTTGCGGTACGCGTGCTTTCGGGTATTTCGTAGCACTTCTTAATATAAACCTTACCGGTGTTCGAGAACATAAGCAGGAAGTCGTGGCTGTGCGAAATGATAACGTCCTCGACAAAATCCTCTTCTCTCGTACCCATCGCGGTAATACCCTTACCGCCGCGGCGCTGTGCCTGATAAGTGTCGCTCGGCAAACGCTTTACGTAGCCTGCGCGGGTAGCGGTGATAACACAGCTTTCGCGCTCGATAAGATCCTCGATAAGAATATCGTTTTCGGCTTCGACAATATCGGTGCGTCTTGCATCGCCGTATTTATTTTTAATAAATTCAAGGTCTTCCTTAATAATAGCAACAAGCTTGCTTTCGTCGGCAAGAATTTCCTTAAGCTCTTTAATAAGGTTATACAAATACGCCAATCTGTCTTCGATCTTCTGGCGTTCCATACCCGAAAGCTTACCGAGAGTCATTTCGACAATCGCCTGCGCCTGCGCTTCCGAAAGAGCAAAGCGTTCCATAAGGTTCGACTTCGCATCGGAAATGCTTTCGCTTGCACGGATTATCGCAATAACCTCGTCGATATTATCTATCGCTATCTTATAGCCTTCGAAAATATGCGCTTCGTGCTCTGCCTTTGCAAGGTCGAACTTAACGCGTCTTGTAACAACCTCTTTACGGTGAATGAGGTAGTGGTTAAGCACCTCTTTAAGGTTTAAAAGCTTCGGCACGCCGTTTACAAGCGCAACCATATTAACCGCACAGGTATCCTGAAGCTGGGTATATTTATAAAGCAGGTTAAGAATTATCTGCGCGTTCGCATCCTTCTTAACGTCGATAACGATACGCATACCCGCCTTGCCCGATTCGTTACGGATATCGGCAATACCCTCTACACGCTTGGTTTTTACAAGCTCAACCATACTTTCGAGAAGCATCGAACGGTTTACCTGATAAGGAAGCTCGGTAACAATAATGCTTGTCCTGCCGTTCTTTTCCTCAAAATGAGCCTTTGCGCGGACTCTTATCTTGCCCCTGCCCGTCATATACGCTTCGTAAATACCGCTCGTGCCGTAAATTGTACCGTATGTCGGGAAATCGGGACCCTTTACGTATTGCATAAGGTCAACGATAGAGCAATCGGGGTGGTCGATAAGATGCAGCGTTGCTTCGACAACCTCTCTTAAATTATGCGTAGGAATGTTCGTTGCCATACCTACCGCGATACCCACGCTGCCGTTTACCAAAAGGTTAGGGAAGCGCGAGGGGAGCACAACCGGCTCCTTGCGGGTATTATCGAAGTTAGGCACGTAATCAACAACGTCCTTTTCGATATCCGCCATCATTTCCTCGGCGATTTTAGACATTCTCGCTTCGGTATAACGGTATGCCGCAGGGGGGTCGCCGTCGATATTACCGAAGTTACCGTGCTTGTCGATAAGAACGTATCTTATCGAGAAATCCTGACCCAAGCGCACCATCGCATCGTAAACCGAGGCGTCGCCGTGCGGATGGTATCTACCAAGCACGTTACCGACCGTCGTTGCCGATTTACGGTGGGGCTTATCGTAGGTAAGTCTGTCTTCATACATCGCATAGAGTATTCTGCGGTGTACCGGCTTCATACCGTCGCGCACGTCGGGCAAAGCTCTGCCGACAATAACGCTCATAGCATAGTCGATATAGCAGCTTTTTATTTCATTTTCTATTCCGATATTATGAATAACCTGTTCTTCGTGATTACTGTAATCGTATTCGTGAGCCATAGTTCGCTTCGCTCCAAGTTAATAGTGAATAGTGAAAAGTGAAAAAGTTAGGTATCCAAATTAGCGTATTTCGCGTTTGCTTCGATAAAATCTCTTCTGGGCTCGACCTTATCGCCCATAAGCACCGAGAAGAGTGCATCCGCTTCGAACGCATCGTCTATCGTAATACGCTTTAAAATACGGCGTTCGGGGTCCATTGTGGTGTCCCAAAGCTGTTCGGGGTCCATTTCACCCAAACCTTTATATCTTTCTGCCTGCGCGTTGCCGCCAAGCTCTTCAAGATACATATCTCTTTCCTCGTCCGAGAAGGCATATCTTTGCTGTTTACCTCTATATACCTTATAAAGAGGAGGCATTGCCGAATATACGTGGCCTGCTTCGATAAGCGGGCGCATGTGTCGGAAGAAGAAGGTAAGAAGCAGGGTTTTTATATGCGAGCCGTCAACGTCTGCATCGGCCATAAGAATTATCTTGCCGTAGCGGAGCTTTGAAATATCGAACTCGCTTCCGATACCCGTGCCGAGCGCGAGAATTATCGGAATTATCTGCACCGAGGAATAAATTCTATCGATTCTGTTCTTTTCAACGTTAAGTATCTTACCGCGCAAAGGAAGTATCGCTTGGAAACGGCTGTCGCGGCAGTCCTTTGCCGTACCGCCTGCCGAGTCACCCTCTACCAGATAAAGCTCGGTATATTCCATTCTGCGTTCGTTACAGTCGGCAAGCTTGCTGGGAAGCGAAGAGGATTCGAGCAAGCCCTTACGTCTTGTTAATTCACGCGCTTTCTTTGCGGCTTCTCTCGCTCTTGCGGCAAGCACCGATTTTTCTATGATTATTCTTGCGGTATCGGGGTTTTCCTCGAAGAATACCGAAAGCTTTTCGTTAACAATGCCTTCAACAAGCGTTCTTATTTCGCTGTTACCGAGCTTTGCTTTGGTCTGGCTTTCGAACTGTGCATCCTCTAACTTTACCGAAATAACCGCCGAAAGACCTTCTCTTACGTCGTCGCCGGTAAGCTTTTCATCGTTCTTGAAAAGGTTATATTTTTTGCCGTAATCGTTCAAAGCCTTCGTAAGACCGACCTTAAAGCCGGTTTCATGCGTACCGCCGTCGACGGTATGCATATTATTTGCAAACGAAAGTATCGAATCGGTAATAGTTTCGTTATACTGAAGCGCGATTTCTGCAACAGAGCTATCCTTTTCACCCGAAACGTAAATTACGGGGTGAATGGGGTCTGCGCCCTTTTTCTGGTTTAAAAATTCAACGAACGAGCGTATGCCGCCTTCAAAGCAGAAATGCTCGGTGGTTTCTTCAACCGTTCTTTTATCGGTAATGGTAATAGAAACACCTGCGTTAAGGAAGGATTGCTCGCGCAGTCTTGTTTTAACCGTTTCGTAATCGAATTCAACGGTTTCGAAAATAGTATCATCGGGCCAGAAGCGAACGTGCAGACCGTGCATATCGGTCGCACCCGTTTCGCGGAATTCCTCGACAACGTTTCCGCGCTCAAACGCTATATAATAGCCCATACCGTCGCGGTAGTTATGAAGCTCGACACGGCGCGAAAGCGCGTTAACAACGCTCGCACCAACGCCGTGCAGACCGCCCGCGATTTTATAACCGCCGCCGCCGAATTTACCGCCCGCGTGGAGTATGGTATAAATAACCTCAAGCGTGGGGCGTCCGACCGTCGGGTGAATACCTGCGGGAACGCCGCGGCCGTCGTCGGTTACCTCACAGCTTCCGTCGGCGTGAAGAATTACGCAAATATTTTTACAATGGCCTGCCAACGCTTCGTCGATAGCGTTGTCGACAATTTCGCTTATAAGGTGATGCAGACCCTTTACCGAAGTCGTACCGATATACATACCGGGACGCTTTCTTACCGCTTCAAGTCCTTCAAGTACCTGAATTTGGCTGTCGCCATAAGCATTTTCTACCGGATTCAATGCATCGTTTCTGTTTTCTTCCATTTTTACCTCCATACGGGGTTGTTTCGGTTTATAAAATTAATGATAATGTCTTTTTTTATTTTTCCCAAATGGGTTTTATTTCATTTTTAAGGCGTTTTTTTATACTTTCGGTCGAAATTCCGCTTATATAAACGGTATCGCTGTATTCGCCGTCGCAAAGAATAAAGCTCTTCGGCAGGTCGTTACAAACGTTTACAACGCCGTGCTCCTCTTCCTTTCGGCGGAAAAGGTCGTTCGTTGCGCCCGCTTTGCTTGACGAATCGAGGTCAAATATGCCTATTATCGATTTTTTATCGATGCTTTCGCCCTTTTCGAGCTGTAAATATCTCATATTTTACTCCGAATTATATCTTACTGCGATATTTTTCCGTCGCGGACGAATATTTTGCCTTCGCTTTCGAAAATTTCGCTTTCACAGCCGGTTATTATTACCTGTCTGTCGGTTATGCGCGAAAGTATATATTCTTTTCTGTCCTTATCAAGCTCGGAAAGTATATCATCAAGCAGAAACACAGGGTATTCGCCCGTAAGCTTCGCCGAAAGCTCACCCTCCGCAAGCTTTAATGCAAGCACAATACTTCTTTGCTGCCCCTGCGAGCCGTACATTCTTGCGCTTTTTTTATTTATACAGACCGAAAAATCATCCTTATGCGCGCCGTAAAAGGAAAGAAAGCGTTCCTTTTCATATTCCGCCTTTTCATTGAAAAGCAGATTATATTTTTCCTTTAATTCCTCTTGCGATTCGAACGTGCCTGCCTGTGATTGATAATTAAGCGTTAAATTTTCTTTATTTCCGCTCATATCAAGCAAAAATCTTTTTGCTTCCTCTTCGAGCTTTTGCACGTATTTACGGCGGTTAACGGTTATTACCGCCGCAAGCGATGCCAACCTTTCGTTATATACCGCCAAAAGCTCATCGTTAACCCTGCCGCGTTTTAAAAGCGCGTTTTTTTGCGCAAGCACGCGGTTATATTCATTAAGCGTAGGCGCATAGCGCGGAAACGATTGGCATATTGCAAGGTCTAAAAAACGTCTTCTGTTTTCGGGCGAGCCCTTAACCAAGCTCAAATGGTCGGGAGTAAATATTACCGCGCGGAATCTGCCGATATATTCGGTCATTTTAAGCGGCGGGCTTTCTCCTAACCTTATCGCACGTCTGCCGCTTTTATTAAGCGTTGCAGACATATCCCAAGTAACGCTTTCGGTGGCAAATTTAATGCCTATCTGCCCCTTTTCACAGCCGAATCTGATAAGCTCTTTATCTTTACAGTTACGAAAGCTTTTTCCTGCCGCAAAATAGAATATCGCTTCTAAAATATTTGTTTTTCCCGCGGCGTTCGCACCGCATATAACGTTTACACCCGAGGAAAAATCTATCTCGCTTTCCTCGGCATTACGGAAATTCCGCAACAACAAATGCTCTATTCTCATTTTTTAGCTTCGCGATGTGCGATACAACAAACTTATTTTCTTCTCGTCGCGATACCTGCACTAATTTATTTTTTTCGTACTGGGTGCGTAACGCAACTTTTAGTTTCGCTATTTTTTATAAAACAAACTTATTTAATCCTTAAGCTTACAAGGCAATACCAAATATTTATAGCTGCTGTCGGGGTCCTTTTCCGCAGGCTCTATCATCATACTCATAAGCGGAGTAGAAAGCGATGCAATAATCTTTTCGTCCTTGCAGGCACGCAAAGCGTCGAGCAAATATCTGTTATTAAAGCCGATTTCGATATCATCGCCTTCTTTTTTAATTCTTATATTATCGTTAACGCTGCCGTACTGTGTACTGCAGGAGATATTAAGGCTGTTATCCTCGAACTTACAGCGAAGCGGTGTTCTTAATTTTTCATCGACAAGCAAGCTTGCTCTTTCTGCCGATTCTATAAATTCGCTTCTGTTAACGGTTGCAAAAATTCTGTTCGATTGCGGAAGCGCTCTTCTGTAATCGAGATATTCACCTTCAAGCAAGCGCGAGAAGAATATAATGTCGCCAAGCTTGAAAATAATATATTTCGCGGTGAATTCCACTCTTAAAGGCTCTTCATCATCGTCAAGCAGCTTTGCAAGGTCGGAAAGTGCCTTACCGGGAACAATAAACGAAAATCTGTTATCGTTATCGAAAACGCAATTCTTTTCCTCGCGCAGAGCAAGCCTGAAGTTATCGAGCGCAACACAGGTAAGCGTTCTGTTTTCTACCATAAACAGCTCGCCGGTAAGTATCGGTCTTGCTTCGGATTGTGCAACCGCGAAAACCGTGCTGTTTATAATATCCTTCATAAGCGTTCTCGAAATATTAAACGCGTTTTCGCCGCCGAGCTCGGGCAAGCCGGGGAACATTTCTGCGGTTACACCGTGAATCGAAAAATCCGACATTCCGCCCGTGATTCTTACCATATTTCTGTCGTCGGATTCGATGCATATATCGCAATCGGGGAAATTCCTTACGATAGAGGTTATCTTCTGCGCATTGATAATAACCGCGCCCTCTTCCATAGGAACTACCGTACCAACCGTTCTTACACCCTTTTCGAGGTCGTAGCCGCAAACGGTAAGAGTTTCACCCTTTAAGGTAAACAGCAAGCCTTCGAGCGCAGGCAGCGTGGTTTTGTTCGAAGCCGCCGAAGCCGCAGGTATTATCATCGATAATAAGGTTTTCTTATCCGCAACAAATTTCATTTTTTTAAGCCTCCGCGTGGTTTTTATAACAAGGATATTTTAAAACCGTTTCGCGGATTTCCTTTCTGTGTTTTTGGAGTTTTAGGTGTATCCACATTAAGACACGGGTTTTCCACATTGTTTATCACAGCCTGTCCACGCATTAAATGTCGCTTTTTGACTGCAATCACTGCACAATAGGCTTTTCCACAATATCCACCGTGCCTACTAATACTAATACTACTAATAAATACTATAAATAAATGTTTCTTTTTGTTTTGCGCTTCGCGCTTTTTAAAGGGTTATTGACCGATAAGCTCGGCTATAACCGCTTTTATTTCACGTGCAAACGAGGGCTCGTTAATCATCTTCTTTTCGATAAAGCTTAACGAGTTCATAACCGTCGTGTGGTCCTTTTTGTTAAACAGCTTTGCTATTGCTGTTTGCGAAAGATTTGTGGTTTTTCTTACAAGGTATATAGCATAATGCCTTGCCGCAATAACGTCTGCTGTTCTGCGGGTGCTTAAAATATCCTCACGCTTAACGCCGTAACGCTTTTCGGCATATTCAAACACCTTATCGATTATAGATTCCTTGCTGTTTTCTGCGGCAAAGAATTCGTTTAAAACCTCTTTCGCAACGAATACGTCACAGCTTTCGCCGGTTATAAAGGTATGTGCCTTGAGCTTTTTAAGAGCTCCTTCTATCTGACGTATGTTAGTCGTTATTGCTCCCGCAAGGAAGTAAAGCACGTCGTTATCAAGCTCGTAGCCGAAATCCATCGCCTTGCGCTTGAATATTGCAACGCGAAGCTCAAAATCGGGCGGCTGAATATCTGCGACCAAGCCCATTATAAAGCGGGTTTTTAAACGGTCTTCAAGGTTGTTTATATCCTTCGGTGCGCAGTCGGAAGCAAGAATTATCTGCTTGTTCATTTTAAAAAGCGTATCGAAGGTGTGGAAAAATTCCTCCTGCACCGACATCTTACCCGCGATAAACTGAATATCATCGACCAACAAAACATCGAGATTGCGGTACTTTTCGCGGAATACGACGGGCTTTTTAAGCGAAAGCGAATCGATAAGCTCGTTCGTAAATTCTTCGCCGGTTACGTAAAGTATATTGTAATTCGGATGATTTTTGCGTATCTCGTTCATTATCGAGAACATAAGGTGGGTTTTACCAAGCCCCGAGGGTCCGTAAAGAAACAGCGGGTTATTAAGCTCGGCAGGGTGCTGTGCTACCGCAAGCGAAGCCGACTGTGCAAGCTGATTCGATTTACCGACTACGAAATTTTCAAACGTGTATTCGGGGTTAAATCTCATCTTGTAAGCCGAATCGACCTTTTGTTCAAGCTCGGGAAGAAGCTCGGCTTCCTCCTCATCGGAAATAACCTTCAGCTCGACAGGCATTCCGATAACTTCAGAAAATTTGCTTCTTATCACCTCATAATAGGTAGATTCGACAAAGCTTTTTTTGCTTTGCGGAAACGAAACCGTTACGCTTGTGCCTTCGATAGAAACCAATCTCATCGGCTTAAGCCAAAGATTCATAGAGGTAGAGGTATATATTTTAGCGAGCTCTTCGAGAACGTATAATTTTATCTGTTTTAATTCCTCGTTAGTCATAACTTCCTCGGTTTTTATTATATGAAATAATCCACAAGGAGTGGATACGTATATTCAGTTTATTATAGCACAGTCTTTTTAAAAAGTAAACCCCTTTTACATATAAAGTTAACTTAACACTATATATAATATATATACTTATTATACAAAATAGCTGTTTTTCTTGACAATCGGGATTAAATGACCTATAATGCAGAAAAGATAATAAAAAGGACGTTTTAAAATGCTTATAGAAAAGGCACTTAAATACAGATACAGAATACTTTTTATCTGCTGTATGCTTTGCGGGGCTTTTAATATTTTTACATTCTGGCAGAAATGGTTTGAATTCCCCGCGCAGATACTTTTTTTACCTGCGGGAATAATACTTATTGCGCTGTTCGGCTATAAATATTACAAAAATCAGCCGCTGGACGAAAAAACTATTATCTTTTGTTTGTTTATAATAGGCTTTTTCTTCCGTTTGGTTTATATTCAGTCGACGGGATATTTGGTGCGCCAGCACGACGTTGGCGGAACTAACGGTCATTTCGAATACATTTTAAAGTTCTATACTCATCAAAAGCTTCCTAATTCGGTTAATTGGCAATATTATCAGCCGCCGATATGGCATTATCTCTGCGCGCTTTTCCTTCACATTCAAACCACCGCAGGCATCGCGTTGGATATTGCAAAGGAAAATTTACAGCTTATAACTCTTTTCTGCTCGAGTATGATAATGCTCGTTTCCTACAACCTTTTTAAAAGGTTCAATTTAAAAGGTATTGCAATAATTATTCCGTTTGCAATAATTGCATTTCACCCAACATTTATTATCCTTGCGGGCAGTATAAATAACGATGTTTTATCGCTTTTGCTTGCACTCGTTTCGGTCGACCTTGCGATTAAATGGTATCGCGACCCGAAGCTCTCAACCATTTTAAAGCTTGCGCTTTCTATCGGATTTTCTATGGGCGTAAAGCTTTCGGGCGGCTTGATTTCTTTAGGCGTTGCAACGCTTTTTGCGATAAGACTGTTTGGAAAGCAGTATAAAAACAAAATCGGTCTTATCGGTCAGTTCGCGTCGTTCGGCGTGCTTTGCGTGCCTATCGCGCTTTGGTGGCAGGTTAGAAACTTTATAAAATTCGATACTCCCTTCACCTACGTTCCGAAGCTTTCGGATACCCATTCGCAATACATCGGTTTTAGAAGCACGTTCGAAAGACTTTTCGATTTTTCGTCGGTGTTCGATATAGGCGTTTACCCTTCGAGAATGATAAGCAGTAAGGTGGGTATTTACGATTATTACGAATACAATATTCCGCTTGGCGCGCTTAAATCGAGCGTTTTCGGTGAATACTATCTCGGGCAGGGTCACAGTCTTGGTCTTTTGTGTGCACAGCTTTTGTTCTGGTCGGCGGTTTTAATTGCGGTAATTGCCACCGTTTCGGCGGTTTATATGCTTGTAAAAACGCTTAAAAACAGAAAAGAATGCAAAGATTTTGCTTTAAGCGAGCTTATTTTTACATTAATTTGCGTTGCAACTTTAATTTTTTCTTATATAAAATTCTGCTTCGAATTCGCACATTTTTGCACAATGGACTTCCGTTATATCGCAATAACCGTAGTTTTTGGTGCGCTATATATTGGGCTTTTGTTAAAGGACCGCGAAAAAAACAACAAAATGTTCGACAAAGTGTTGCGTATATCGCTTTCCGCTTTGGTTACCGTTTTTGCCCTTTCGAGCCTTGCAATATATATAACTGCGGCTTAACATAATTAATAAAAATCCCCAAAAACACTTGACAAATGGGGATTTTTTATTATATAATATGTTGCTATGCTCTGCGGACCACGGCTTCGGAGCAGGCTATAATTACTTGTTTTTGAATAATAATTGGAGGTGCAAAACCAATGCTTAGAACATATCAGCCTAAGAAAAGACACAGAAAGGCAGAACACGGCTTTAGAAAGAGAATGGCTACCGCTAACGGCAGAAAGGTTCTTAAGAGAAGACGTGCAAAGGGCAGAGCAAGACTTACCTATTAATTTCTTGCTAAACTTATTCTGACGAATACTTATCCGAAGCGAGGTTTTTTATGGAAAAAACACGCAGGATACAAACTTTAAAGGAAAACCACCTGTTCTCACGCGCGTATCGAAAGGGCAGGTGCTTTTCCGGTAAGTATGTCGCGCTGTATGTTTTGAAAAATACGCGCGAAAAAGATGTTAACAAAATCGGGATCACCGTATCGAAAAGCCGCGGAAACGCGGTAAAGAGAAACAGGACAAAGCGCGTTATACGCGAAGCCTACCGTGTTTTTCACCCGTTTATAAAAGAAGGTCATATTTTCGTCATTGTCGCGCGTCAGCCTTGCGTTGAAGCTCACGTTTCCGTGGTCGTAAGCGAGCTCGAGGCTTTATTGTCTAAAGCGGCACTTTTATGAAAAGGTTTTTTATTTATCCGATACGGTTTTATCAAAAGAATATTTCTCCGTACAAGCCCCGTTGCTGCCGTTTCACGCCGAGTTGCTCGGCATACGCCATAGAAGCTATCGAAACACACGGCATCTTTAAAGGGCTTTTGCTTGCGTTATACCGTGTTTTAAGGTGTAATCCTTTTAATAAAAATTGCGGCTACGATCCCGTACCGCCGAAGAAAAGGTAAAACAGGGTATTTTAAGCGTTGCTTTAAATGCTTAAGATTATGCACAAAACGTAATATTTGTGTTTTTGTACGCCTTTATAAGAAAGGAAAGAAAATGAGTTTTATTTACGATATTTTTTCGTATTTGATGAAGGGTTGCCTTTATATTTCGGGTAACCATTACATTATCGCTCTGTTCTTTTTTGCGCTTGCGTTTCAGGTAATTTTGCTTCCTATTGCTATTAAACAGCATAAGACGCAGATAAAAATGGCGCAGGTAAAGCCGATGGAAATGGCTATCCGCGAAAAATATAAGGGCAGAAACGACAAAGTCACTCAGCAGAAGATGACTATGGAGATACAGGAAATGTATCAACAAAACGGCTACAACCAGTTTTCGGGCTGTTTGCCGTTGCTTATACAGCTTCCTATAATCTTAATACTTTTTGCTATTGTAAAAGCACCTATTTCTTATGCAAGTAATATCGAAAATTTCGATACTGTGGCACAGTCGAAGGAAGCTGTTGTTTATTATCAGGAGCTTAAGGATTCGCTTAATAAGGATGCCTTCGAGGGCGATGAGTATAACGAATATATTTCGATATACAGCGGCTACCAGAGCGAGCTTGGCGTTAGCAAGATTAACGACAACACTCCCGAAGACGCTTTTAAATTCAACTATAACGGCGAAGAATATTTTGCAAGCGGTGTAGAAACCGGCAGTAACGAAATGGCGCTTTCCCGCCTTATTATCGAAGGCAAGGGAGAGCTTGATAAGCTTATTGAAGAAGGCAAAATCAGTTCCGAAAAGACTGCATCGCTTAACGAAAAGCTTGTTTCGTTTAGCGAATATGCCGATGAGCTTCCCGATTACAAGATCGGCAGTCTTAACTTTATCAACGAGCCCGATTTTAACAGAAATATCTGGCTTATGATAGTTCCGCTTTTGGTATTCCTTACCTCGTATATTTCGACAAAGTTCACCAGACGCTATTCCGGTGCGGCAACCCAAACCGATGCAAACGGCAACCCTGTTGGCGGCGGCTTGTTTATGGAAGTGGGTATGCCTCTTATCTCTGCGATATTTGCATACAGTATGTCTGCGGCTATCGGTGTTTACTGGATTTGGAGAACTCTGCTTTCGATGGTTCAAACCTTTGTTTTCGCAAAGACTATGCCTATTCCCGCTGTAACCGAAGAGGATATTGCCGCGGCGAAGAAGGAAATGAAATCGAAGGTAAAGAAAAAGAAGGTTATTACTATCGAGGTTGATGAGGACGATAACAGCTACGACGATATGATCGTTCAGGGCAACACTCAGGGCTCGAATAAAAAGGTCGACCCGACACAACGTACACCTCGCCGTATCGAAATGCTTACCGTAGATGAAGACGAAAACGAAAATTCGGACGGTAACGGCGAAAACTGATTTAATTGAAAGGTAAAAAATATGTTAAAAGAAACCGTTGTAACGGCTAAAACAACAGAGCAGGCTGTAACTGCGGCGTGTGCAGAGCTCGGCGTTACCGCTGAAGAGGTGGAATACGTTGTGCTTGAAGAGCCGAAGAAGGGTATTCTCGGTATCGGTGCAAGCGACGCGAAGGTTAGCGTAAAGCTTAAAATGACCCCTGCTTTGAAGGCTTATGAATTTATAGAAAATCTTATTAAAAATATGAATCTCGACGCAAGCGTTGAAATTACCGAAAAGGATGAAGAGGGCGTTACTATTGCTATCAACGGCGACAATCTCGGTATTCTTATCGGCAGAAGAGGCGACGTTCTCGATTCGCTTCAGTATCTTGCAACACTTGCCGCAAATATCGAAAAGAGCAGCTTCTACCGCGTTACCGTTGACGTTCAGGGCTACCGCGAAAAGCGGGCCGAAACTCTGCGCGGCGTTGCAAGACGTATGAGTGAAAAGGTGCTTAAGTACAAGAGAAGCTTCGCGCTTGAGCCGATGAACGCTTACGAACGCAGAATTATTCACTCCGAATGCCAAAACATCGCAGGTGTAACCACCCGCTCGATTGGTGAAGGCGCAGACAGAAAAATCGTTATCTCGCCGGAGAAGAAATAAGTTAAGTTAATAAAGATACGAGAGGGGAACTTTTTTAAAAAAAGTTCCCCTCTCTCGTTAATTTATGTTAATTATTCAAACATCAAATATCAAACAACACCTTGGGCGAATTTTACGGTTGCCATAGCGTCTGCGCCGAAGAAATCTGCGCCGATAGAAAGCGCGTAATCCTCGGTAAGTACCGCGCCGCCGACCACAATTTTCACATCGGGCAGGTTGGATTTTACAAGCTTTACCGTTTCCGCCATAGCGGGTACGGTGGTTGTCATAAGTGCCGAAAGCCCCAAAAGCTTCGCCTTGCTTTCGACAAGCGCATCGAGTATTTTTTGCGGGGGTACGTCCCTGCCGAGGTCGATAACCTCGAAGCCATAGTTCGAAAGCAGAGTTGCTACTATATTTTTGCCGATATCGTGAATATCGCCTTCGACGGTTGCGATAACGAATTTTTCGCCTTTTTCCTTACCGTTTTCAGAAAACGCGGAATTAACCGCCGAAAACGCCGCTTTTGCCGCCTCTGCGCCACCCAAAAGACGGGGCAGGAAGATTTTTTTGCTTTCGTATGCCTCTCCGAGCGCATCGAGCGCGGGAACAAGGTCTTGTTCTATAATTTCAAGCGGTGTTTTGATTTTTAACAGCTCGGTTGCAAGCTCGCTCGCCTTTGCCGAAAGCCCTGTAAAGACGGCTTCGAAGAGGGTGAGCTCTTTTTTTTCTGTCGCCTGCTGTGCCGTTTCGGTCGGCTCGGTGCTGAACACGAAATCGCGCGGGGGATTCGGGTCGGAAAGCATTAATTGCATACTTACGCTCGACGGATTGATTATCGCGGCGGAAAGCCCGCGCGCCATAGCCGCGCCGAGGAAGGATGCGTTTATGGTTTCGCGGTTGGGCATACCGAACGAAATGTTCGAAACGCCTAAAGCGGTTAAATATCCGTTATTTGCAAGGCTTTCCACGCAGGAAAGCGTTTTTTCGCCGCTCGCTTCATCGGTTGCGACGGTTAAAGTTAATGCATCGAACAGCAATCTTTTTGCCGAAATACCCTGTTTTTCGGCGTTTTCGGCGATACGCGTTGCAATTTCAAGCCTGCCAAACGCATTATCGGGAATACCGCTTTCATCGAGCAGGAGCGCAACGCAAAGTCCGCCGTATTTTTTTACTATCGGCAAAACGGCATTCATATTTTCCTGCTTGCCGTTGACAGAATTGATTATCGGAACGCCGTTATATACCCTTGCCGCCGCCGCGAGAGCTTCGGGGTTGGCGGAATCGAGCTGAAGCGGAAGGTCGGTCACCCTTTGAAGCGCAAGCACCACCTTGGGTAGCATTTCAACCTCGTTAATTTCGGGTATGCCGACGTTTACGTCAAGAATATCTGCGCCCGCCTGCTGTTGTGCAACCGCTTCGCCGCACAAATAATCAAGGTCGCCGCTTTTTAATGCCTCTTTAAGCTTCTTTTTACCGGTGGGGTTTAATCTTTCACCAATAACGGCGGTTTTTTTGCCGAAGGTATAGCTTTGCGTACCCGAGCAGACCGTGCGTATGCATTTCGGCATCGGAAGCGAACAGCTTTTTCCGCTTATTGCAAGCGAAACCTGCTTTATATATTCGGGCGTTGTGCCGCAACACCCGCCGACAGCGGCGATGCCGCTTAATGCCAGCGTTTCTGCAAATCCGAAGAAGCGCGTGGGCGGTACGTCGAAATAGGTTTTGCCGTTTTCGTCTATCTTCGGTAACCCCGCGTTGGCGTTTACAATTATCGGCTTACCGCTTATTTCAGCAAGCTTTATTGCAATCGGCTGCATCGCATCGGGGCCCAAGCCGCAGTTTACGCCTAAAATGTCCGCACCGACAGCAGAAAGGTAAGCCGCAACAGTTTCGGCAGATGCGCCGGTTAAGCTACGTCCGCTTTCGTCAAACGTCATCGAAACGGCAACGGGAAGGGTTGTATTTTCCTTTGCCGCGGTTATTGCCGCCTTACATTCGTAAAGGTCGGAAAAGGTTTCGAAGAAAATAAGGTCTGCGCCCGCCTTTTCCGCGCCGATTACCGCGCCCTTAAAGGCGTTTACCGCTTCTTCGAACGAAAAATCGCCCAAAGGCGGCATTAATTTTCCGGTAGGTCCGATATCTGCCGCGATAAATATTTGCTTTTCATATCCGCTTGCCGCTTTTTTTGCCAAAGCGACTGCGCGCGCGACCTCTGTTTCGGCATCTAAATTATGCGGCGCAAGCTTTACCGCATTTGCGCCGAACGAGTTTGTGGATATAACGTCCGCGCCTGCTTCAATATAGGCGCGGTGGACCGAAATTACAGCTTCTTCGGCATTTGTATTCATCGTTTCGGGGATTTCGCCCGCTTTTAAGCCCGCCGCTTGGAGCATTGTGCCCATAGCGCCGTCGAAAACGAGTATTTTTTTGCCGATTACCTCTGTAAATTTCATATTTTGCTCCAAAAATCTTTTAAATTTCGCGGATATAGGATATATTTTCGAGTATTTCCGCAAGCACGTCGGGCTTATTCATCGCGTAAATATGTATATTGTTCACGCCGTTTGCGATAAGGTCGATTATCTGCTCTGTCGCAAATGCGATACCCGCCTGACGCATCGCTTGTGGATGCTCACCGAAACGTTCGACTATTTCGCGCAGGCGGCGGGGGACGGTTGTGCCCGAAAGCGACGCGCTACGCGCAAGCTGTCTTGCGTTGGTTATCGGCATAATACCCGCGATAACGGGGATATTTATGCCCTTGCGCTGGAATTTGGTCATAAATGAATACATTATATCGTTATCGAAAAACATCTGCGTTGTGAAAAATTCGCATCCGCTTTCGGCTTTTATCTTCAGCGCCTCGATATCCGCCGAGACGCTTGCCGCTTCGGGGTGTCCTTCGGGATAGCAGGCACCGCCGACACAGAAATTATCCTTTTTCTTTATCGCGACCGCCAAATCGCTTGCGTGGGCATAAACCTTTTTCGGCTCTCTGCCTTGCGGCATATCACCGCGCAAGGCGAGTATGTTTTCGATACCGTTCGCTTTAAGCGAGCCTAAATATTCGTTAAGCGTAGCTTCGTCCGACGAAACGCAGGTAACATGCGCGAGCGAAGCGACGCCGCAGCTTTCCACCGCCTCGGCAAGCTCTGCCGTAAAGCGCGCGGTCGAGCCCGCCGCGCCGTAGGTAACGCTTATAAAATCCGGCTTTAGTGCCGCCATTTCGGTAACTATTTTTCGGCTCTGCTCAAGCTCTGTTCCCAGCTTCGGCGGAAATATTTCGGCAGAAACGGTGATTTCCTTTTGCTTTAAAATCTCACTTATCTTCATTTCTCCCCGATACCTTTCTTATAAAATTGGGCGCGTAGTATTACAGTTTTTTGAAAACGTAATATTCCTTTTCCTTTTCCTCGCAGCCATCAAATCCCTTGCCGCCGCTTACAAGCACAAGCTCAAAGCCCTCTGCCGCCTTTAAAAGCTCCTCACGCGGGTGGAGCTTTTGCGTTTGGCTTTCAAATTCGCGGTCATAGCTTTTATCTTCGTTTTCTGTAAAAATATCTATTTCGAATTCGCAGATTTTCTTATTTTCGTCGTAGCTGTTACGCCAAACGGCGAAAAATTCATCGAATTCATAAACAAAATTATTCCTGCCGAAGACATTTTTATAGCGATACTCGGTATTTACGTCGAAAATAAAAAGTCCGCCCGCTTCTAAATAATTGCGCGCCAAAACAAAGACCTGCGCGAGGTCTTTGTTTTTCGTAATATAGTTCAGGCAATCAAAGGAAGAATAAATCGCCTGCACGGTGCCGTAAAGCTCGAATTCGCACATATCCTGACAAAGCAGTAACGTGTTTTTGCCGTAATTCCTTTCGCGCGCGAGGTTCAGCATTTCGGGCGATATATCAAGGCCTATCATATCGTAGCCTTTATCGGCAAGCAGGGCGGTTATACCCCCCGTGCCGCACCCTAAATCGAGCACCTCGCGAACCTCGATATCGGCAAGCGAAAAATATTCGCAGAGCATTTCGGCGTATGGCTTATATGCCTCGCCGTTTATTCTGTCGTAAACAGAGGCGAGTGCCGTGTAGCTCATTATTCAGAAATACGGTCAAGCACCATTGCATAGCCGTCGCTTCCGTAGCGGAGTGCGCGGTTAACGCGGGTGATGGTAGCTGTCGAAAGGTGGGTCTTTTCGGCAATTTCGTTATAGGTATTGCCGTCGCGGAGCATTTCTGCCGCGGTAAGACGCTTGCTCATTTCGGTAATTTCGCTTATCGTGCAAAGGTCGGAAAGGAAACGGTATGCTTCCTCTACGGAACGAACGCTTACTATTGCCGCCGCAAGCTTATCGGTGTTGGAATCCTTTATTCTTTCGATCATTTTTTAATCCTCCAATTTGAATTCTATTTCATCCGCTTTAAAGGTTCCTTTAATAAAGCGGTAGGTGTCGTTATATACAGAGTGCAGATAGGGGTCTTCCGATTTATATGCCGCATAGTACACGTCGGGCACTCCGCCTTGGTAGTACATGTGAGCCGCGTCCTTCATATAGCCGGTTATCGCGCCTGCTGCATAATATTTTTTAATTCTTTCGATATTCCATTCCTGCGTGCCGCCGACTTCAAGCTCGATACACATACCCATAAGCTTTGCGGTTGCCGCCGCATCGAAAAGGCGTGAATCGGGTACGGCTTGGTTGAACGCATAGTTCGGCTGGTAGCAAACTACGTCGAAGCCCAAATTGCGCCAATCGTTATAGCCGGAAGCGTGGAAATAGGGTATCCAAGTGGTTATAAGCCCCATTCCGCGAATGTAATCGGTGGTGTAGTGAAGCAATTCAAGCAGCTGATTATCGGCGTAATTAATTTCTTCGGTAAACCAATAATAGCCCTTTAAGTCGAGATGCTTATACTGCTTTTCGTTGAAGCGTCTGTATTGCTCGTCGATAAGCCATTTGAGCGCGGCTTTTCTATCCTCGAGCAGAGAGAAATTAAGGTTTTTACCGTCGACAATGCCGAATTCCTTAACCTCGGTAACGGGATAAAGAATCGAAAAATAAACGCTTACCTTATAATCCTTAATGCCGAGCTTTTCGCCGACTTCCTTTACCGCTTCGTCGAGCGCGTCCATATTATAGCCTTCGATAAACTGGGTATCGATATAATGCTGCCAATTTTCCTTGGTAAGCGGACGTTTTTTATATTTATCGTAAAGAAAAGCAACGTAGGGCAGGAACAAATATCCGTCGAAGAGTGTATCCTTTATCTCGCCATCCTCGATATATGCAACGTGCGGCAGGAAAATTTCCTTTGTTATCGGCGCTCTGCTTTCGTGGCAGAAATATGCAAGCAAAACGTCCTTTGCGCCCAAGGCGGCGGTAGATGCGAATTGATCGGGATATTCGCTTTCTTTTATTTCCTCGGGCACTATATCTTCCGCGCCCTCTGTATCGGTACAGCCGTAAAGCTCGAGCTCGTCGATCCAGATATGAACCGAAACGTTGAAGCAGAATTTAACGTATCTTGCCTTTAGCGCAACCGCAAAATCGGTCTTTTTGCGTATAAACGCAGGCGTTGCTTCCGAGCAAAGACCATTAATGTCGCCGGCCTTCTGCCAGCCTTCGCCGTCTTCGGAAAGAAGCACGGTTATTCTCGGCGGAACGCCGACACCGACTTCATCCTCACGCAATAGGCTTACGCCCGCGCCGACAAGCTTGCAAACGCTGCCCAAATCGTACAAAACGGTTCTTGCACATCCGCCCGTGAAGTGGAAATAAGCGGAATCGTGGCAGCTTGCTTTTTCTGCATATTTGCCGTCGGTAAGGTTTTGGCAATCGGCAGGGCTGTTAAACCATTCCGTAGTGTGCTGGGTAGCGATTTTTTCGTAATTCATTATCTTCTGCGGCAAGCCGAGCAAAAGATTTTTTATATCCTTTGTTTTCTCTACTTCTTTTTCGGGTAATTTTTCGAGCTCGAAATCACCGTAGAAATTCACGTTACCGTTCATTTTGCAAAACCCCTCCTGCTTTTAAACATTAATGCGTTAGTTTATTATACAATTAATTTTCTCACTTTGCAAGACATTTTAACAAATTAATGCGATTTTCTTGCAAATCGTTAAAAAATCCCTCGAAATTTTAGTAAATAAGATTAACAAAACAAGCAAAAATACATTTAAACGCATTTTCGCCTTTTATTTCAAGCGTTTCGAGCGGCGTTTAAAAGCGCAAAGCGTGAGATTTTGGTGAGACAAAGATGAGATGAAATGCCTCCTTCCGCGTGGTAAAATTATCACAACAGCAGAAAGGGGATATTGATTATGAGCTTGGTAATGAAGCGCGGATTTTTCGACGATGCGCGCATCCGTATAATTCGCAAATACGGCGACAGATATGTTTTGATTTTTATGATGCTTGTCGGCATTTCGGAAAACGACCTTCCGAACAGCGGATTGTACCTTCCGAACGGCTTATCGATACTCGAAGAGGACCTGCCCGCTCTTCTCGGCGTGGACGAGAAGACGGTTAGCGGGGCGCTGATGCTTTTTGAATCGCTCGATATGTTCGAGCGCGGCGAAGACGGTATTATGTACGTAAATTATAACGGTTTGTTCCACGAAAAAGCGGCTTGAGGCTCTGACGCAAGCTCCGCATAAGAAGCCTTTTTATCAAAAGAATGATTCTTATGTATCTTCAAAGAAATTCGGTATAAAAGTTTATGAAAAGATAGCTTGAGAGAAAAAACTTTTTCAAAAAGCTTTTCTCTTAACATACAAAAAAAAGAGAGAGGCGAAACCTCTCTCTTTTGCGTTTGTTATTTAAATTAGCAAGCCGCGTTGATAATGGTTGCGAAATCGGGAGCCTTAAGAGAAGCGCCGCCGATAAGACCGCCGTCAACGTTTTCCTTGGAAAGAAGCTCTTCGCAGTTCTTTGCGTTCATCGAGCCGCCGTACTGAATGGTGGTAGCTTTTGCAACGCAATCGCAGTAAAGACCTGCAACAACGTTACGGATAATGCCGCAAACCTCGTCTGCCTGATCAGCGGTAGCGGTCTTGCCGGTACCGATAGCCCAAACAGGCTCGTAAGCGATGATGATGTTCTTCATCTGCTCTGCGGTAACGCCCATAAGAGCGATCTTGGTCTGCATCGAAACGATTTCAGCGGTGATACCCTGTTCGCGTTCTTCCAAAAGCTCGCCAACACAAAGGATAACCTTAAGACCTGCTTCGAGAGCCGCGAGAACACGCTTGTTAACGGTAACGTCGGTTTCGCCGAAATACTGTCTGCGTTCGCTGTGGCCGATGATAACGTAGTTAACACCGCAAGCAACGAGCATATCTGCCGAAATTTCGCCGGTGTATGCGCCGTTCTTTTCCCAGTGGCAGTTTTCTGCGCCGATTTCGATAGGCGAGCCAGCCGCTGCCTTTACAGCCGCGTCGATATCAACGTAGGGTACGCAAGCGATGATGCCGCAACCCGAGGTGTCCTTGCCTTCGAGCTCTGCTTTGATAGCATTGATAAGCTCAACAGCTTCCGCAGGGGTCTTGTTCATTTTCCAGTTACCTGCGATAATAGCTTTTCTGAATTCCTTGTTCATAATTTATTAATCCTTTTGCAATATATTGTTTATATACCTTAACATTTCGGCTATTGCCGAAATATATCACTCCGCGTAAGCGGAATATCACTTACGCGAAGCGTAAATATCACTTTGCCGTGAGGCAAAATATCACTGTAAAATACCCGAATGGGATTTTACTTGTCGGTCATTGCCGCGATGCCGGGGAGTTCCTTGCCTTCGAGATATTCGAGCGATGCGCCGCCGCCGGTGGAGATGTGGCTCATCTTATCGCCGAAGCCGAGAATGTTAACTGCTGCTGCAGAGTCGCCGCCGCCGATAATGGTGGTAGCATCGGTTTCAGCAAGTGCCTTTGCAACTGCGATGGTGCCTTCTGCGAAGATGGGGTTTTCGAAAACGCCCATAGGACCGTTCCAAACAACAGTCTTTGCCTTCTTTACCTTGCTTGCATAAAGCTCGCGGGTTTTGGGACCGATATCGAGAGATTCCATATCGCAGGGGATTTCATCGACAGAAACGGTCTTGGTTTCAACAACAGCGTCGATAGGATTGGGGAATTCCTTGGTAATGGTGCAGTCTACGGGAAGAAGGATTTCTACGCCGTTTGCCTTTGCACGTTCAAGCATTTCCTTGCAGTAATCGAGCTTTTCGTTATCTACGAGCGACAAGCCGACTTCCTTGCCCTGAGCCTTAAGGAAGGTGTATGCCATACCGCCGCCGATGATAAGGCAGTCTGCCTTGGTGAGAAGATTTTCGATAACAGCGAGCTTATCCGCAACCTTTGCGCCGCCAAGAATGGTAACGAAGGGTCTTACGGGGTTGTTAACAGCATCGCCGAGGAATTTGATTTCTTTTGCCATAAGGAAGCCGTTTGCCGATTCTTCAACGTAGGAAGCAACGCCAACGGTAGAGCAGTGCGCTCTGTGAGCCGCGCCGAATGCATCGTTTACGAAGATATCGCAGAGAGAAGCGAGCTCCTTCGAGAAAGCTTCGCCGTTTTTGGTTTCTTCTGCCCGGTAACGGGTGTTCTGGAGAAGAACAACGTCGCCGTCTTCCATTTCGGCAACAGCCTTTTTAGCGTTTTCGCCTACTACGCAATCGTCAGCCGCGAAAACAACGTCTCTTTCAAGCTTTTCTGCAAGACGCACTGCAACGGGAGCTAAAGAGAATTCGGGCTTGGGTTCACCCTTGGGCTTGCCGAGGTGCGAGCAAAGGATAAGCTTTGCGCCCTGATCGAGAAGGTATTCGATGGTGGGAAGTGCAGGAACGATACGGTTTTCGTCGGTGATCACGCCGTTCTTAAGAGGAACGTTGAAATCGCAACGAACAAGCACGCGTTTACCTGCGACCTTAAGATCTTCAACAGACTTTTTTGCGTTCATTTGGTTTTTCTCCTGACTTTTATTGAAATTTTTTGTTTACAGTTTGTTGGAAACAGATTCCAAATCAATTTATTATATAACAAAAATCTTTGTAAATCAAGGGGTTTAAGGATTTTTTGGAATCAATTTAAGCTATTACTTAAAATTTTCCTCGGAATATTTATTAAACCCTGCCTGTGTACGGCTTATCGAACTGCCGATAGCAGATCCGAAGTCTATATAATCGGCAACCGCGTCGGTCGTCGGGCGGCGCACCTCGCTTATAACGCTTCCGTAAACCTGCGCAAAATCGAAGGTAGCACTGTCGATAATGGTTTGAAGCATTACCGTTTCGGTATTGTTATTAAGATACTGCCCGATAAAATGGGCAACGAAAGCATCGTGCACGGTGGTTCTGCCTGCCGCGCAGGTTGCTTGAATTACCGCCGAAACAAAGGTCTTGCGCTCGTCGGTCGCAAATTCAACCGTCTTGGGGACAGAAAAAACGTGTGCATCGGTGCTTGTAAGGCTGTAATAATCGGTTTGCTCCTCGCTGTATTTGGGCATCGGCAATATTCCGTATTCGCTTCCCTTGCCTGTGCCGTCGCGCAGGGCGTAAAAATAAGAAAGCTTATTGCTGAAAAATGCGAGTCGTCCCTCGGTAAAGGCTTTCATCGCGTCGTTTCCTTCGAGCGGGAATCTGCCGCGAGTATTGTAGCTTTTAACGAGCTTCTGGCACACCTCGTTTATATAATCGGAGGTGAGCGAAAGCGTAACGGGGTTTTTATAGGTGTTTCTGACAAGCTTTTCGCCTGTGGATGCCCACATAATTAAAGGATAAGTGCCCTCGCCGTAATATGCCCCAAAGCCAAAGGTGTCTAAATAAATATCCGATGAGGATTTGTTATATACCTTCGGTGCGGCGGCCTTTGCCGTTTCGTTAAAGGCGTCCCAAGTCCATTTGCCTTGCATTACAAGGCTTTCGGGGTCTTTTTCGCCTGCAACGTTAACAAGCTCGCGGTTAAAAAACAACACGTAAAGCTCGTCGTATATCTGTGCTGTTGGGTCGGGCAAAAGATAAAGCGTGCTGTTGGTCGCGAGCGCCTTTGCGTTTTTGGGGTCAAAATATGCGCTTTCGGCGTTGAAATTCGGTAATGCGTTCATATCGGTCAACAGACCCGCGGTATAAAGCTTTGCTGTGTTTTTCGCCGAAAAGCATATCATATCGCAATATTCGGTGCCGGATTCTATTGCCGACTTCAGCTCTGCGGTGAGTCTGTTCGGCGAAATTTCCATTACCGTTACCTGCGCGCCGTATTTATCCATTAGGAAGGTGTTTCGCTGCTCGACAGCCTTGCTCATCGAGCCCGCTGTGCTTTCCTCGTTGTAAAACACCTGCTTTTCGTCGGTCGCAACGGTAAATTTTTGTTGTTTTACTTCCCCGTTTTCGTCGGTTTGTATCGGCGGAAGCTCGCTTTCGAGCTGTTCGTATATGTTTTTCGATTCTTCGTCGGGTCTCGATGATTCGAGATATTCGACGTTTTCGCAGCCTACTGCGACGAATAAGAACAATATTACGAGCAGTATTGAGATTATTTTTTTCAAATGAATTCTCCGTTCGAATGTTTCACGTGGAACATTTTTTGTTGTTTCACGTGAAACGTTTATTCTGTTATCGGTTTAACGATGCTCGGCTCTTCTTCTGTTCCGAGCGCGATTATTTCGAATTTGGCAGTTCTTCCCGCAAGGAAGGGCGCTGTTGCGTATTCGGAAGGTATAACAGTCTTTGCGCCGCAGTGCAAAAGCACGGGGATTGCACCGCTTTCGTCGCGGACAAGAGGAAATCCTTCGAATATGCGTTTGCCGCTGTTTTCGAGATACTCTCTTGCGGTAAGGTTGTAAAATTTACGATTTGTATTGTAAACAAATTTTTCGGCGTTGTTTGCCTCATCTGCCGCCGCGGCGATAATAGCGCGCTGACGGTTGAGGTTGATATTCTTTGGATTGCCGGAAGCGGCGATGCTTGTTTTTATCGCGCGCTGTGTAAGCAGGTCGGCATATCTTGTTGCGGGGCGCACAAAGGAAACCACCTTATCCGAAGCACAATGCGCGTTATATATGGGCGAGGTGGAAAATTCCGCGCACGGCATACCCAAAGCGAGCGCTTCGCAAACAAAATCGTAATAGGGCGAGCCTTTTGCGTTGCGGATAATTTCCGAGGTTATCTTATTATCGTCACATTCGGGCATTTCTATATTAAGAAGCCTGCAAAGATAATTGATTGCGGTTGTATCGAGCGTTTCCTGACCGATAAAAATGCAGGGCAAGCCGTTTTCGTGCATATAATTGCCTATCGCTTCGGCGGCAAAATATCCTATTTCGCGCACCATGGCGCGCGCGTCGGGCTCGGCTTCAAGACAGAAGGATATAGGCTTTCCCTCGGAATCTCGTTCGAAGCTACGGCGGAACACGGGACAATCTATCGCGCCATTTTCAAGACGTCTACTGCAAAACATTGCGGCAAGCTCGTACATATCCGCAAGAATACCGATGTATGGCTGGTATTTATCGCGCAGAGTTAAAACCGAGGATGCCTCCTGCGCAAGCCCGTATTGATCTATTTCTCCGTAGATACAGCGCACGGCAACACGGATAACGCTTTCCTCGAACTTAACCGAAACAAGCTGTCCGTTTGTGTCAATGTCCAATAAAACGGACAATGCGAGCTTATCGCCGCTCGGCGCGAGGTTGCACATATCGCGCGCGACCGATTCTGGGAGCATATCGACGTTTACAAAGCCGTTATGCACCGAGGCTCTGCGGCGGCGGGCTTCATTATCGAGCGGGGAGCCTTCGCAGACATATTCGGCAACGTCGGCTATGTGAACGCCTAATTGCCAGCCGGAGGACGTTCTGTAAAGCGAAAGCGCGCATTCGGAAAAGCCGTTTGGCGTATCGCCGAAAGAGAGCACCGTCTTTCCGCGCAGGTCAAGGCGCCGCGGGAGATATGATGCAGGCTTGATTTTCGAAGCAACTGCCGCCTGCTCTGTTACGGTTTTTGGGAAAACACTTAAAATAATCTGTTCATCTATACTGTTTGCCATAACCGTTCCCTTTCATTATTATATATATTCATTATGATTTTACTCCTATTACTTTACCCTGTCAAGTACACAATGAAACAAAAATATGAATTTTCCTTACATAAAAACGGAAGAGGCTGAAACCTCTTCCGCAATTATTATTTTAAAGCGATTCGATGCTTGCTTTAAGCTTTTCTGCAAGCTCTTGGAATTTTACAAGCTTTTCTTTTTCGGCGTTAACCACCTTTTCGGGTGCTTTTGCCACGAATTCGGCGTTGTTAAGCTTGCCTTGTGCGCGTTTTATCTCGTTTTCGGCGTTTTCAAGCTCTTTCGTAAGTCTTTCGCGCTCTGCGTCGGCATCTACTATATCCGCAAGCGGGAGGAAGATTTCGCAGGCGTTGGTGACTATTCTTACCGTGCCCTCGTCCTCGCATTTATCGACAACGGTAATGCCCGAAGCCGAAGCAAGACGTGTAAAGAAGGGCTCCTTATCGGCAAACAGCTCTTTTTCTGCCGTTGCGATAATAACGTTTGCCAATCTCTTGGGGGGAACGTTCATTTCGGCACGGCGGTTACGGATTGCGCGGATAGCGGTAAGCATAATATCCATATTGCGCTCCGCTTCGGGGAAATTGAGCTCTTCGTTGAAGGTGGGATAGCTCGAAACCATAATGCTTTCGCCCTTATGAGGCAAGGAAAGCCATATTTCCTCGGTAATGAACGGCATAAAGGGATGCAAAAGCTTTAAGGTATTCGAAAGAACGTAGGTAAGGGTGTTTTGCGCCGCAATATTCGATGCACTTCCCTTTTCCTGCAATCTCGGCTTCACAAGCTCGATATACCAATCGCAGAATACGTCCCAAATGAAGTCGTAAAGCTTCGAAACCGCAATACCAAGCTCGTATCTGTCGATATTTTCGCGTACCTCGCCGATAAGGCGGTTGTAAAGCGAAATTACCCACTTATCCTCTTCAGCAAGCGTAGCAATATCGATGCTTTCGGTATCGCAATCTCTGTCGAGATTCATCATAACGAATCTTGCTGCGTTCCAAATCTTGTTTGCGAAATTACGCGAAGCCTCAAAGCGTTCGTCGGAAATACGCATATCGTTTCCGGGGCTGTTGCCGGTTGCAAGCGTAAAGCGCAAAGCATCTGCGCCGTAGGTCTTTATAACCTCGAGCGGGTCGATGCCGTTACCGAGCGATTTCGACATCTTTCTGCCAAGCGCGTCACGCACAAGACCGTGGATAAATACATCCGAAAACGGCTTTTTGCCGGTGTGTGCAAGGCCCGAGAATATCATTCTCGATACCCAGAAGGTAATTATATCGTAGCCGGTAACAAGGGTATTTGTCGGGTAGAATTTTTTAAGATCCTCTGCGTCCTCGTTCGGCCAGCCCATTGTCGAAAACGGCCAGAGCGCGCTGGAGAACCAAGTATCAAGCGTATCGGGATCCTGAACCATTTCCTTGCCGCACTTGGGGCAAACCGCGCTTTCGTCCTTGGTTACCACCAATTCGCCGCAATCGTCGCAATAGAACGCGGGGATTCTGTGGCCCCACCAAAGCTGACGCGAAATGCACCAGTCGCGGATATTTTCCATCCAATGCAGATAGTTTTTCGAAAATCTGTCGGGAATAAAGCGAATATCGCCGTTTTTAACAGCCTCGATAGCCGGCTCTGCGAGCGGCTTCATCGAAACGAACCATTGCTTCGAGATCATCGGCTCGATAACGTGGTGACAGCGGTAGCAGGTGCCGACGTTGTGGGTAAGAGGCTCTATTGCCTTCAAAAGACCTGCCGCTTCAAGATCAGCCAAAATAGCCTTGCGCGCTTCAGCAGTAGTCATACCGGCATACTTGCCGCAGTCCAATACCTCGGGCTCGCCAACGGCAGCGGTGCCGCGAGCCAAGCTTTCCTCGTAGGCAGCCTTGTCGTCAGCTCCGGTCATCTTACCGTCGTAAGTAAATACACGTACCAAGGGCAGATCGTGGCGCTGACCTACCTCGTAGTCGTTGGGGTCGTGCGCGGGGGTGATTTTAACAACACCGGTACCCTTTGTCATATCGGCGTGCTCGTCGCATATAATGGGGATTTCCTTGTTTATCAGCGGCAACACCACGTGACAGCCGTGCAGGTGCGCATAACGGGGGTCGTCTGCGTTGATAGCAACGGCGGTGTCGCCGAGCATGGTTTCGGGACGGGTGGTTGCAAGCTCAAGCATCTCGCCGGTTTCCTTAACGGGATAAAGGAGATGATAGAAATTGCCGTTCTGGTCGTCGTATTCTACCTCTGCATCGGAAATAGAGGTCTGGCAGGTGGTGCACCAGTTGACCATACGGTTTCCGCGGTAGATAAGGCCTTCGTTATAAAGCTTGACAAAAACCTCTTTTACAGCCTCGCTGCAGCCGTCGTCGAGTGTGAAACGGCGCTTCGTCCAGTCGCAAGAGGAGCCGAGCTTTTTGAGCTGCTCGCAGATTCTGCCGCCGTAGGTGTTGTTCCATTCCCAAGCGCGTTCAAGGAATCCCTCTCTGCCGAGGTCTTCCTTGGTAATGCCTTCCTTGCGCATCGCTTCTACAATTTTTGCTTCGGTTGCGATAGAAGCGTGGTCGGTACCGGGAAGCCAGAGCGTTTCGTAGCCGCACATTCTCTTGTAACGCACAAGAATATCCTGCAAGGTGTTATCAAGCGCGTGGCCCATGTGGAGCTGACCGGTAATATTGGGGGGCGGCATTACGATAGAGAATGCTTCGCTTCCCTCTTTTGCTGCGGGCTTGAAATAGCCCTTCGAATCCCATTCGTTATACAACCTCTCCTCGAACTCGGCAGGGTTGTATTTCTTTTCAAGTTCCTTCATCTTTTTTATTTCCTTTCAAAAAGGTATGTCATCCTGAGCGGAGCGGCATTTTTGCCGCGAAGTCGAACTTTTGACCGATTTATCGGGCAAAAGCAAACGAAATTCAATTTCGTTTGGGATATACGCCTCGAATAATCAAAAGCTCAATTCTTCCCACTTTGGATTTTCTTTTTCAATAAGTTTATCTTTTTTCGCCCGTATCCAACTTTTTAATTGTTTTTCGCGGCCTATCGCTTCTTCTATATCGGCATATTCTTCAAAATAAACAAGCTTTGAAATATTATACTTTTTGGTAAAACCGTCTATAAGCTTGTTTTTATGTTCGTACAGCCGTCTTTGAAGATCGTTCGTTACGCCGATATACAGCATAGCGTTATTTTTGGTGGTGATAATGTATATGTAGTACATTTTGTTGCGTATATCCTTCGACTTCGGCGTCACAGCCGCTTGCGCTCAGGATGACAGTTTTGTTTTCTGTTTGTTGCGTATATCCCGATTTGCGCTTACGCAAATCGCTTTCGCTTTCGCGAAAGTTCGACTCGCTTCGCTCGCTCAGGATGACAGACTATTTTTTCAACACGTTCATGACCAATCCGGTTTTGAGCTTCGGGTAGAAATAGGTGCTCTTTTGCGGCATTTTATCGCCTGCGAGTGCAACCGCCTTTATCTGGCTTACCTTTGTCGCATTAATAAGGAACGCCGCGCTTGCTTTGCCGCTGTTTACGGCGTCTATTGCCTCGTCCATCGAGCGAGTATAGCGCAAATTCACCTGATTTGCCATATTTTCTTTATCGATTCCAAGCGCGTTTTCAAGCACGTAAGAATGAAGTATGCTTACGTCGAGGTCGCTGTAAGCGTCGCTTCTGCCGTCGATATTGTGCTTCGCCTCTTCCTTAAGCGTCATAAGCATAAAATCGTTTCCGCCCGTGTAAAGCGCATAGGTATGACCCTCTTCGCCCTTTGCAAGCGCGCATTCGAGGTCGCAAAGCGGAAGGTGCTTAATATCGAAATCCTGTCCGCACTTGCTTTCGATCTCGCCCTTATCCACCTCGCGGTCGACTATAAGGCGGTGTGTCGGGAATACTACCAAGCCCTTGTCGTCCATATCAACAAGCGTCATCATAACACAGCTTGCATCGGCACCGTAAGGGGGGTCGGTAAGTCCGTTTCTGTAATTAAGCGCGGTTTCGTATCTGTGGTGGCCGTCGGCAATAAACAGCTGTTTATCTCTAAGCGCGCCGACTATATCGCAAATCTTTTCTTCGCATTCGATTTTCCACAGGGTGTGGGTAACCTCTTCCTCATCGGTAAAGCGATGAATAGGAGCTTCCTTTGTTTTTTCTTCGATAATTTCGGCAATTTTGCCGCTTTCGTCGGAATAAAGCGAATAAATCGACGAGAAATTACAGCCCGTGCCGCGCATAAGGTTTAATCTGTCCTGCTTTGCCTTGGTAAGCGTTTCCTCGTGAGGGAGCACTACCTTTTCCGAAAATTCGCAAAGCTCGACAAGGCAAACGATGCCGGTAAGGCAATATTCCTTGCCCTTTACGTTGAATTCCTCGCGGTAAACGTAAATTCCCGCCTTTTCGTCGCGTGCGAGAACCCCCTTTTCGAGCCAATCGTTAAGCGTTTTGCCCGCTCCCTTATACTTATCCTCGCCTGCGGGGAGCTCAAGGCGCACTATGTTATGCTCGTTTCTTTCGATAAGCGCTTCTCTTTCGCTTTCCGAAATAATATCGTAAGGAGGGCAGACGCAATCTGCTATATTGCCCGCCTTTTCGGTAAATCTCAATGCCTTTATCGGCTTAATTACTGCCATCTTTTTTTAGTTCCACGGTGTAAGGCTGAGTTGGATTGCGACGTTCTCGCCGTGAGGGCGTTGCGTTAACGATAATCGAAACGCTTTCGTTGCCTTCACGCGGGGGTCGTACCTCCGACCGTCCGTGCCGTGTATTCCCTTTCTTTATTTTTATATCTTTTTCAGCTTTGCAAAATTGCCCATAAGGCGTTTTGTACTGCCGTTTGCAAACTCTATTTCATAAAGCACGTCGCCGCCCATCGGCTGTGCGCTCAATATCTCGCCCTCGCCGAACATCGGGTGCGATATGCGTGTTCCGACCTCGAACACCGCCGCGCTTTGCTGTGCGGTTTTGGCCTTCTCGCGGAGATCTTTCCAAAATTTGTCGCTGCCGTCGCCGCTTTCTGGTTTGTATGCATCCGCTTCGGGACGCGAACGGGTATTTCGCGCCGCCGTTCTATCGCAAGCCTCCTGCGGGATTTCGCCTGCGAATTTCGAAATGTTTTTCGGCTCTGTACGGCCGTAAAGCATTCTGTTCGAAACGTGCAACAGATATAGCGATTTTTTGGCGCGCGTTACCGCGACGTATGCAAGTCGGCGTTCCTCCTCGATGGCGCTTTCGCTCTCGTTGAACGAACGCGTTATCGGGAACAGACCGTTTTCAAATCCCGCGATAAACACCGTCGGGAATTCAAGCCCCTTTGCCGAATGCACCGTCATAAGCGCAACCGAATCGTGTTCCTCCTCGTAGCCGTCGAGGTCGCTTACCAGCGCAAGCTCGTTCAAAAATTCGGAAAGCGTGGGGTTTTCGCTCGTTTCGGCAAACATCTGCGCCGAGGTACGTAATTCAAGCACGTTCTGCTCTCTTTCCTCGCCGTTTTCCTCCTCGAGAAGCATCGCGCGGTAGCCCGTCGCTTCGATGACCCGCGAAACCGTTTCGTCTAAGCTGTGCGTTTTGCTGTAATCGCGCAGACCGTTTATAAGCGAAGCGAATTTTTCCAATTTAGGCGCGGCACGCTGTAATTCTCGGTATTGTGCCGCATTTTCGATAACCGTCATCATTCCGACGTTCAGCTCGTCGGCAATACTTGCTATCTTTTCAACCGTCGCATCGCCTATCGCACGCTTCGGAACGTTAATTATCCTGCGAAGCCTTACCGTATCGGAATCGTTGGCGATAACCGAAAGATAGGCTAAAATATCCTTTATTTCGCGTCTTTCGTAAAACCGCAGACCGCCGAATATTTTATAGGGTATGCGTTTTTTCACAAACGCAGTTTCGAGCGAGTTCGAAAGCGCGTTTACCCTGTAAAGCACGGCAAAATCCGAATACCTTGCGCCCTCTTTTACCTTTTCCGCTATCGTATCGCAGATAAACGCCGCTTCTTCTACTTGGGTATCAAGCTGTCTTATATGTACCTTTTCGCCCTCGTCGGCTTCGGTCCAAAGCTCTTTTCCCTTGCGCGATTCGTTGTTTTGTATTATTCCGTTTGCGGCGGTAAGTATATTCCCTACCGAGCGGTAATTTTGCTCAAGCCTTATAACCCTTGCGTTCGAATATTCGCGGTCGAAGCCGAGAATGTTATCCACCGTCGCGCCGCGGAAGGAATATATCGACTGGTCGTCGTCGCCCACAACGCAAACGTTGCGCCTTCTGCCCGCAAGCAAAGCAACAAGCCTGCTTTGCGATGGGTTTGTGTCCTGATACTCGTCTACCAATATATATTCAAATTGCTCTCTGTATCGGTCCAGCACGTCGGGGTGTGTTTCGAACAGACGGTTTGTAAGCATTATTATATCGTCGAAATCGAGCGCGTTTGCCGCCTTTAGCTTCGCTTGGTAGCTTTCGTAAACCATTGCGATATTCAGCGCAAGCCTGTTATTCCCCGCGTCGAGCAGCTCGTCGTGCGCGGTGCGGTCGTTTTCCTTTGCCTTCGATATCGAAGATATCGCCATTTTCGGGGGGAGCGCACTTTCCGAAATATTAAGCTCCTTTAAAATATCGGTTATAAGCTTTTTGCAATCGTCGGTATCGTATATCGTAAAATCGTTGCGGTAGCCCAGCCTGTCGATATACCTGCGAAGCATACGCACGCAAATCGAGTGAAAGGTGCCCGCCCATATATCGCTTGCGCTTTCGCCCAAGGTTTTGGCAAGCCTTTCCTTAAATTCTCTTGCCGCTTTGTTGGTAAAGGTTATACAAAGCACTCGGTAAGGAGCGGCGGGGGCAACCGCGCATTTTTTAAGTATTTCGCGTATATATTCGGTTTTTCCGCTTTCAAGCGCGCTTTTCATCGGCGCAAGCAGGGCGTTTGCGTTTTCGGGCAATTCGGTTTCGCTTGCCGCCCGCCCGAAAAGCACTATATTCGCAATACGGTTTACTATAACCGTGGTTTTTCCGCTCCCCGCACCCGCAAGCACAAGCAACGGTCCTTCGGTGGTATATACCGCTTCCCTTTGCCGAACGTTCAGAAAACCGAAATATTTATCAAACAACGCTTTTTTAAGCGAATTGTAATCCATTAACGTCCTCGCTGAAACATAATCAATTCATTATATTATAATAGCGCGAAAATTGCAATAGTTTTTTGTGGCTGTGATTAAGGATATATCAAATTTGTTCGGTTACCGTTGGAATAGGTTTTTGGAAAAAATAACAAAATGACCAAAAAACAAAAAAATGTGTTTTTCCTCTTGCTTTTTTTAAACCTATGGTTTATAATATCATCACCACAAAAGGGCTCAAAGCCCGAAAAATTTTTTTGTAAGGAGAAAAATCATCATGAAGAAGATTCTTTCGTTTCTTCTCGTAGCAACCATGCTCGTTGCTATGTTTGTTATGCCCTCGGCAGCAGCAGACAACGTAAACTTCGAAACCCAGTTCGATTTTGCGGAGAAAGCTCCTGATATCGACGGCGTAGTTAAAAAGGGTGAATACGGCACTCTTCCCGTTCACTCCTATCCCGAAAACAAGGCTCAGTTTGAAGACGTTGCAAACAACGACTATCCCGAATCCGCTTGGGATTTCGACTTCTACGGAGCTTGGGACGCTGAATACCTTTATATGGCTTGGGTGCTCAACACCGAAACTCACGTAGGTCTTCCCGAAACCGACCATAACGGCGACGGCACTTACGACATCAACGACTCCAACTTTATGTGGCAGTACTCCTGCGTACAGTTCATCTTTACCGCAGGTATCCCCAATACTAACGAAGTTAAGTTCCAGACCGCTCAGTGGTCCGGCGACTACCTCGAAGTAGGTCTTGCTCTTTCTGCAGAAGGCGAACAGATCCGTGCAGTTTGGAGTAAGCCCAGCATCGCTCCCGACCTCGAAGTTAACGACTGGGACGCAGCTATCGTAAGAGATGACGCTAAGAAGACCACCACTTACGAAGTTCGTATTCCTTGGTCCAAGTCCGGTCTTGCTGAATCCGGTAACGGCGCAAAGTTCGGTCTTACCTATGCTGTTGCAGCTCAGGAATTCTATGATGCTACCGACGCTACCAAGGGTGGTATGATCGAATGGCAGGATGCTATCCTCGGCGGCAAGAACGCAGATAACGCTGCAGTTATCGAGCTTACCGGTAACGAAGAAATCGAAAAGAGCGAAATTCCTCAGGAAAAGCCTGTTACCAAGGAAGAAGGCACCATTCCTGCAGATGCAGAAGGCAAGACCCAGCTCACCATCGACGGCGTTAACACCGCTATCACCTCCGAAATGGCTTACATCTACACCGATCCTTCCGCACTTGCAGCAATGAACACCAAGTGGGCAACCAACGTACTTCTCGCTCCCGTTGAAGGCGAAGAAGGCACCTACACCGTTAAGGAAGTTGTAGTTGGCGCAGGCGAAGAGATCGCATTCACCACCGAAATTACCGACGGTATGCTCGTTTACGCGGCTCACTCCGACGGTCAAGGCACCGGCAACGCACGTAAGGAAGCAGCTACCGCACTCGTTGTTGATTCTACCGTTAAGTTCTTCGGCGTAGATTTCGAAAAGGCTGACACCGAATACAGCAACGCTATGTTCTATGTTCTCGGCGAAGCAGGCGGCGAAACCTCCGGTGAAGTTTCCGAAGAAGAATCCTCCGCAGCAGTTTCCGAACCCGAATCCACCGTTGAATCCTCCGAAGCTCCCTCCGAAGCAGAATCCTCCACCGCAGCAGCAGAATCTTCCGAAGCTACTACTGACGATGAAGGCGGCCTCGGCGTATGGCTCTGGGTTATCATCGGCGTTGCAGTTGTTGCAATCGCAGCAGTTGTATTCGTAGTTCTTAAGAAGAAGCAGTAATTTAACGCAGATTCTTTAAACAGAATATAATCAGGCGCACCCTTTAAAAGAGGGTGCGCCTTTTTGTCGCGTCGCTCTCGACACAAAACGCAAGCGTTTTCGGGGACCCCCTCTATTACCCCAAAAATGCAAGCATTTTCGGGGACCCCACTATTACCCCAAAAATGCAAGCATTTTCGGGGACCCCGTATCATAAATCATCGCGCATATTTCGCAAAACCTTGCGTTTTTGAAAAATATATGTTATCATAAAAGGTAATAGCGAAAAAGGGAGGAAAATGATGAAAAAACGCATTATTTCGGTGTTGCTTTGTGTGGTTTTTATGGCGGGATTGCTTCCGATGACCGCGGTCGAGCTAAATAACGTTAACGCCGAAGCTGTCGATTACGGCGACAGAATAATGTACGGCGGCACGGCTGTTGATATCGGCGAAGACACAGTTCTTTCCTCCGAGGGCGCGCTTTGGCGGGTCGGCAAAAACGGCGAACGGAAGCTTCTTGCCGAGGTCGACGCGAAATATCTTAATTATTTCGAAGGCAAGCTTTGGTTTGTAAGCGGCAATAAAATAATAAAATGCAACCCCGATTGCGGCGAAATGGCTGTTGTTCGCGAATTCGAAAGAGAAATAAAGTGCCTTTACGTTCAAGCCGATTGCTATTTTTACCTGCGCGGCGAAACCGTTTTTAAAATGAACGGCGGCAGGGAAGATGAGCTTCTTACCCGCAAGGGTATTGCGGGGTTTGTGCCCGAAAATAACGGAAAAATACGCTGGATAGCCAAAAATCCGAGCTATGTTTATATAGAAGAAAACGGCGACGCGGTATTTTCCGACGGAAACGATGAATATTTTGAGTATATTTCGGAAATAAACAGCGGCGAGGAAAGCGATACCGCCGCACCGAGCGCCGAATACGGGGTAGAGGTCGTATCGAGCACGGGCGATTATTCCGGACCGTACGTGCAGGTGGGCGAGGTTACGCTTCCGCTCGAAAACCACATGCCCGGCACCTTCTTTTCGAAGAACGGTAAGGCGTGCGTATGCCATAATACAAGCTCAACCTATTGCATACAGTCGGAAGGAAACTGCAACTGTATGCGTTATTATCCGACAGGCAAAAAGGAAACCTGCGAAATAGACCTGCTTGGCGCACAATGCTTTGCGTTTGCAAGAATGATTTTCTGGAAATGCTTCGGATTTATCGACCATTCGATGAATCAGTCGCTTTATTACAGCGTCGGCAGTCTTTCAAGCGGGTCGGTAACGGCAAACAGCGTAAAGGCGCTTATGATGCAATCCAAACCGGGCGCACACGTGCGCTTGGCGGCGGGGCATTCGGTTTCGGTGCTTACCGTTGACGAGGATTTTATAGTTATTTATCACGGAAACGCGGGCGGCGACGGCGTTATTTCACAGCCCTGCATTGTTTCGACAAGGCGCTACACTTGGGAACAGTTCGCCACAGCCTGCGCGAAGGGAATACTTTACGTTAATATGCCCTATAATCATCCAAGCTCTTCGGTGATTATCACCGAAAAAGAGGTGGGATATTACAAAATAAAGGCAAGCAGTCTTAATCTCCGCGCCGAAGCGAACACCACCTCCGAGCCGCTTTGCTCTATCCCGAACGGGGCAATAATAAGCGTGACCGAGGTTGACGGCTTTTGGGGCAAAACCGACTATAATGGATATAGCGGCTGGGTTTTGCTTGATTATACTACCTTTTTCAGCAGGCTTGAAATAATCCCCTCGAGCGGGCTGTTTACGCTTGGCGAGGACGGATACCTGCGCGGTGTGGCGTGGAAGCTGACGTTCGATTCCTTTTCCGAGCATTTTGACAAGCAAAGCATAACCGTGGCTTCGAAAAACGGCGAGGACCTTTCGGCTTCGGGCTTTATCGGCACGGGCAGTACCGTTACGCTTGCCGTTAACGGCGAAATTATCGACACGGCGACGGTATGTCTTGCGGGCGATATAAACGGCAACGGTGCGCTTGACGTAGGCGATTATATACTTGCAAAGCGTGCATATATGGGTACTTACAGCTTGACAGATGTCGAAAAGAATGCCGCCGACGTTTCGGGCAACAGAAGCATCGACGTTTACGATTACATTTATATAAGGCGGTACTTTTTCACCGAAAACGAGGAGCTTTTCGCTTCGTTCTGTGTTGGCTAAGGAACGCGTATGAACACCGAGAATCATTGAATAATCAACGGCTTTCGCTTTAAATAATTGCGAAAGCCGTTATTTTTGCATTTCACAAGATATAGTTGCCGCCAAACGGTGCACCACTCTCTATGGGACTTGACAAGGTGTGTTATAATATTAAGTGGAAGTAAGTGCGCTTGCATAAAAATGGCAAAAATTTTGTCGTTTACGCACATAAAGCATCGAGCATTTTAGTGCATATTTCCAAAGGGAGCAGCATATTATTATATTGAAGCATATTTTGCGCCTGCGCTCCCGAAAAAATTTAAGGAGAGAACTTTAGTGAAAAAGCTATTGATTCCGCTTATTCTCGTCGCGCTCCTTATTTCGGTTTATCCGATATGTGCGATGACCTCCTCGGCGGAAAGCGCGGATTCGGAAAACAGTATTCCCGATGACACGCTTATTAACTACGGCTATCTGCAGAAGTTCAAGGAAGAGCTTAAGCAGGAGCTTATAGAGGAGCTTACCGCTCAAGGCGGTATTACTGTTACAACGGTTTACGAGGATGTGTCCTTTAAGGAAGGGCAGATAATCATTCTCGCGCCCGATTGCGAGCTTGTTTATCGCGGCGGCGGTGCTGTTGTTATTACCTCTTCGAACCAAGAAAACGAAGGCATTACCGATATGGCAGAGGGCAGAGAGCTTTTCTCGGGCGAGCCCTTGGAATACGGACATATCTATTTTGCCTCCGAAAGCGAATCTCACAAGGCAATACTTATTACAGGCGGCACGGCGTATTTTACCGTGAGAGGCGATTATGAGATTGCTTAAACGTATGCTTTCGCTCGCGCTTGCAACCGTATTCTGCATCGGCGCGGCGATTTTCCCGATAGACGCATCCGCCAAAAAAACCGAATACAACGAGCCTTTTGTAAGAGTGGGTATGTACGTTAACTCGCCCACGCTCGATACACGCGTATTCTCGGCAGGCATTAAGTCGGCAAGCGGCTTCGATATAGGCCACACCGCGGGCGATGATTTTGTTAAGCTTTTCTCGCTTTCGAACAAATCGCTTATACTGCTTCCGCAGGTCAACGCAAGCTTCGAAAACGGCAAAGCGACCGCCGCCGAAAACGGCAATATCGGCGCTTACAGCGCGGTTTTGGGCAGTTTTTCGAGCTATGCTTCGGCATATAACGCGGCAAAGGCGAAAAACGGCTTCGTTGCAATTGTCAAGGGCGGCTACGAGGCACGTGCCTACGCTTCTGCTACGGCAGAGGGCGCAAAAAAGGCATCGGGCGGCAGAAGCGTTGCTTCTCCCGTTTCGGGCGGAATTTTTGTGCTTGACGAAAACGGCAAAATATTAATCAGCTTCGAGGATTCTTCGCGCTGTCTTACACTCCGCGGGGGGAACGGAGGCTCGGTAAATCTTCCTATGCGCCACCGCTCGGGAAGTATAAATAATTACGATTACTGCGGTATTTTTGAATATTCGGTGTCCGAGGGCAGACTTTGGATGGAAAACATTCTTGGGCTCGAGGATTACACCAAGTGCGTAATGGCGAACGAAATCGGCACGAACTATTCTGTCGAAACGCGTAAGGCGTTTGCCGTGCTTGCGCGCACCGTTCCGCTTTATGCGAAGCACGAAAACCGCGGCTTTGACGTATGCACGAACTCTGCCTGCTGTCAGGTTTACCACGGTCTTTACCGTATGAGCGAGGAAAACAACGCGATAGTCGATGCAACTCGCGGACTTATCGCCACCTATAACAACGCGCCCATTATGGTGCTTTACCACAATTCCAACGGCGGCGCAAGCTGTTCGTCGGTTGCGGCGTGGGGCGGCAAGGAAGTGCCCTATCTTACCACCGTGTTCCAGCCCGAGCACGACGACGGCGATAAATGGCAAAGAGTTTACACCAAGCAGGAATTTTATGAATATCTCACCTCGCGCAACAGCTTCTCTTCGCTCGAGGACGACGATATAACGATGAAGATTCTCGAAACAGACCCCTACGGCTCGGATTATATCACCGTGCTTTCGGTTTCCGACGGAAGCGGCAACACCGTTACCGTTGAAACGAGCGAGGACGTGCGCTCCGCTTGCGGATTTACCAGCGCGAATTTCGAGCTTGATTACACGGCAACCGTTTCGGTGCTTACCGAAAACGGAAAAATCGAGCAACGCCCCGTTTCCGGCGTGCTCACCGCCGACGGATATAAAAAATTCGAAGGCTTTGGCGACAGCGTAAAGACGGTTATGGGTACAAGCATCGCACCCGATACCGTTACGGTAAACGGCGCGGGCGTCGGCCACGGTGTCGGATTTTCGGCAACGGGAAGCGAACAGCTTTCGAAGGACGGTTACAGCTATAAGTATATCCTTGAATTTTTCTTCAATGGAATTACTTTAAAGACTGCGTAAAAAACAATAAAAGGGAAGGCCGAAATCGGTGCTTCCCTTTATTTTATGTGCACGGAGGATTTGAGGCTCTGCCTCAAACTACGCCTAAGAAATTGATTCTTAAACCTAAAGTTTTTGAAAAGAGAGTTTTTCTCTCATTGATTGCTTTTTACAATAAATTTTACTTCTTTTTAATTATCTTTCCGATAGCCTTGGTGGTTTTTTTGACGGTTTTCGTTATTGCGTTGCCGTCTTTTTTCTTTTTCGTGCCGCCCAATTCGTCGTAAGCCATATTCAGCGCCATTTTTGCCGCCATACGTCTAACCTCGCTGCGTTTTCCCGCAAAAACAAAGGTGGTCGAATAGCATTTTTCCTTTGTTGCAATGCCGATACAAACCGTGCCGACGGGTTTAACCGTGCCGTCGTTCGAAGGGCCTGCGATACCCGTTACAGATATTGCGATATCCGCTTCTGCCAGCGCGAGCACACCCGAAGCCATTTCGCAGGCTGTTTGCTCCGAAACCGCGCCGTAGCATTTAAGCGTTTCGCCGGAAACGCCCAAAAGCTTCATTTTTGCCTCGTTGGAATAGGTGGTCACCGCCATATTGAACACCGCGCTTGCGCCGGGGGTGTCGGTAATTATTTTCGAAATAAGACCGCCCGTGCAGGATTCTGCCACGGCGATACGTTTGTTTTGCTTTTTTAAGCGGTTGATAAGCGATTTCATAAATATTGCCTCTTTTTAAATAATTAACCGAGCTTTACAAAATGGTCGGTTGCGAGAGCGCGCTCGACAAGAGCTTCTATATCGAGCTTGGCTTCCTCCTCCAATATTTCCGACATATCGGGACGCGTATCGGGATGCTTGGGTGTGAACACGGTACAGCAGTCCTCGTAGGGAAGAATCGAGGTTTCGAAGGTGCCGATTTCTCTTGCGCGGACGACGATTTCCTCTTTATCGAGCCCTATGCAGGGGCGCAGTACGGGTACCGTCGCAACGGCATCGGTAACGGCGAGCGATTGCATTGTCTGGCTTGCCACCTGCGCCAAGCTTTCGCCCGTAATAAGACAGCCTGCGCCGTATTTTTCCGCGAGCTTCGAAGCGCAACGCACCATAAAGCGGCGCAAAAGCAGGGTAAAAAGCTTTTCCTTGCAGGTCGAAACAAGTGTTTCCTGAATTTCGGTTAAGGATACCGAGTGCAAATATATCTCGCCGCAGTATTCGGTAAGAATCTCGGCAAGCGTGCGCACCTTTTCCGCCGCCGCTTCGCCTGTATAGGGGGGTGTTTCGAAATAAACGGCATCTATCGCCGCGCCGCGGCGTGCAATCATGTGGCCTGCAACGGGGCTGTCGATACCGCCCGAAAGCATAAGCATCGCTCTGCCCGAGGAGCCGACGGGAACACCGCCCGCGCCCTTTTCGCCGTTGCCGTGAATAAACGCCTGTCTGTCGCGGATTTCTATTGTTATCACGCGTTCGGGGTTAATAACGTCAACCTTCATATCGGGGCGGTTTTCAAGCACAACACCGCCGCATATCGCGCATATTTCGGGCGATTTAAGCGGAAACTTCTTGTCGCTTCGCTTTGCGTCGCATTTAAAGGTTTTTGCGTTGCCCAAAAGCTCGTCGACGTTTTCGGCAAGCACGCGCTGTATATCGTCCATATCCTTTTCGCAAGCGAGCCCGCGGCAGACTGTTGCGATACCGAACACCTTTTTCACTCTTTCGTAAGCCGCGTCGATATCTGCATCGTCCGAAGGGGTAATGCAAAGCGTCGATTGCGCGTAATCGTAATAAAATTCGCCCTGAATATTCTTTAATGCGCGCTTAACGCGGCTTTCAAGCACCGAGTTGAAATAGCCTCGGTTAAGCCCCTTAAGCACGATTTCGCCGTATTTTAAAAGTAAAACCTCTTTCATTTTTTTTAGTTTCGCGATAGGCGATACAACAAGCTTCTGCCTTCTCCCCGCGAGTCCTTTCTTTTTTAGTTTCGCGGTGTACGATGAAACAAACCGGTTTCCTTCTCCCCGCGAGTTCTTTCTTTTTTGGTTTCGCGGTGTACGATAAAACAAACCGATTTCCTTCTCCCCGCGAGTCATTTCTGTTATTTATCTTTTTAGTTTATTTGCCGTTTCAATAAGCTTTTCGGCAAGGAATTCAACCTCTTCCTCGGTGTTGCTCCAACCGAAGCTTATTCTTACCGTACCGTCGATTGCTTCCTTTGCAAGACCGTATGCCGTTAAAGCACCGCTCGGACCCTTTCTTGCCGAGCAGGCACTTCCCGCCGAAATGCATATTCCGTGCAGGTCAAGCGCGTTGAGCATAACCTCGCTCCGAACGCCCTTAACCGAAATAGAAAGAACGGTGTTTATATGCTTTTCGGGGATATTAAGCGTTAATATATCGCTATGCTCCGAAAAAATTGCAACCGCCTTTTCGTAAAGCCTTGAAATATGCTCGGAATACTTCGGAAATTCGGCACAAGCCGCGCCGAACGCGGCGATGCCTTGAACGTTTTCGGTGCCCGAACGCAAATTGCGCTCCTGCCCGCCGCCGTGGATAAATGCGGGAAGCCTTACGCCGTTTTTGCAGTAAAGCGCGCCGACGCCCTTTAAACCGCCTATCTTGTGCGCGGAAATGCTTGCAAGGTCGCAGTTTTTTGTAATTTCGCGTCTGTCGTCGGTTTTTAAATAGCCCTGAACGGCGTCACAATGCAGAAGCGCGCCGCAGCCGCTTTTATCGATCGCCTTTCTTACTGCCGCAATATCGTATTTCGCGCCGGTTTCGTTGTTGGCAAGCATAATGCTTACAAAAGCCGCGCCTTCGCTTAATGCGCTTTCGAGCGCGGAAATATCCACCCTCCCGCCGAGCGTGGGGATTTTTACTGTTTCAAAGCCCTCTGCTTCAAGCACCTTCAAGGGGTTTGATACCGAGGGGTGCTCGCTGTCGGTGGTGATAATGCGCTTCGAGCGTCTTGCACGCAGCTTTGCCGCGCCGAATATCGCTTGGTTGTTGCTTTCGCTTCCGCCGCCCGTAAAAATTATCTCGTCGGGCTTGCAGTAAAGCGAATCGGCAATACTTTTGCGCGCGCTGTCGATAAGCCGCTTTGACTTAATGCCTGCACCGTGAAGCGAGGAGGGGTTGCCGTATTCGTTTATCGCGTTTATTGCGGCGGCTTTCGCAGATTCAAGAGGAACTGTGGTCGCCGCCGAGTCGAAATATATAATATCCATAGTAAGCTCCTATTATGTTACATTATAACACAAAGAACAAAGATGTCAACAGGCGGTTAGCCAAAGCATTGTAACTCTAATCGGCTTTTCACTATGGCTATATTGTAAATTTTTTTCATATATTTATATGTAGGGGGTTTACTTTCGAAATAAAAAGTTGTATAATTATCGTGAATACCGATGTCAAGGCTTTGTCAGTCAAAGAAAAATAAGCGGAATTGTGCCGCAAAATGCTTTGCACGGCGAAATAACAATATATTTGAATTAAAATCCGAATATAAAACTTATCAGTCGGACAAACTCCCTTGCCTCGGGATAAAATAAATTTAAGGAGGCAAAAAATGGACCTTTACGTAGCAATCGGCTTAATCGCCGCTGCCGCCGTCGTAGGCATCCTTATAGGTATGTTGGTTCGCAAGGCTATCGCCGAAAAGAAGATCGGCAGCGCCGAAGCAGAAGCCAAAAGGATGATCGAAGATGCCACGAAAGCCGCCGAAACGGCTAAAAAAGAAAAGCTTGTAGAAGCTAAAGAGGAAGCACTCAAAATCAAAAACGATGCAGAGCGCGAACTCAAAGAGAGAAGAAACGACCTTCAGCGCATGGAAAGACGCGCAATGCAGAAGGAAGAAAATCTCGACAAAAAGTATGAAAACCTCGAAAAGAAAGAAGAAACGCTTAATGCGAAGATCCGCGAAAACGAGGAATTGAAAACAAAAGCGGAGGAAGTTGTAGCACAGCAGGAGGAATTGCTCCAGAAAATCTCGGGTATGACAGCCGAGGACGCGCGTGCCGCACTTATGGAACGTGTCGAAAGCGAAGCAAGACACGAAATGGCTATGAAGCTGCTCGAGGTTGAGCAGGAATACAAGGATAAGGCAGAGGACGAAGCAAAGAACATTATCGCTCTCGCTATCCAGCGCTGTGCAGCCGACAGCGTTTCCGAAGCTACCGTTTCGGTAGTCGACCTTCCCAACGATGAAATGAAGGGCAGAATTATCGGCCGCGAGGGCAGAAACATCCGCGCGATCGAAACGCTTACCGGTGTTGACCTTATTATCGACGACACCCCCGAAGCTATTGCAATTTCTACCTTCGACCCCGTTCGCCGCGAAGTTGCGAGAATGACTCTCGAAAAGCTTATCTCCGACGGACGTATCCACCCCTCGAGAATCGAGGAAACGGTTGAAAAGAGCCGCAAGGAAGTAGAAGCCGTTATTAAAAAGGAAGGCGAGCAAGCCACCTACGAAACCGGCGTTCACGGCATCAACCCCGAGCTTGTTAAGCTGCTCGGTAGACTTAAATACCGTACAAGCTACGGTCAAAACGTGCTCAAGCACTCTATTGAGGTTGCACATATCGCAGGTATGATCGCTTCCGAATTGGGCGTTGACGTTGCCCAAGCGAAGCGCGCAGGTCTGCTTCACGATATCGGTAAGGCGATGACACACGAAATCGACGGCTCGCACGTGCAAATCGGTGTCGACCTTGCCCGTAAGTACAAGGAAAGCCGCGAAATAGTTCACGCTATCGAGGCACACCACGGCGACGTTGAGCCCCATACCCTTGTTGCTATGATAGTTCAGGCGGCAGACGCGGTTTCGGCGGCACGTCCCGGTGCAAGACGTGAAAACTTAGAAACCTATATCAAGCGTTTGCAGAAGCTCGAAGAGATTGCAACCTCGTTTACCGGTGTTGAAAAATCCTTCGCTATTCAGGCGGGCAGAGAAGTACGCATAATGGTCAAGCCCGACGAGGTGAACGACGACGAAATGGTGTTTATCGCAAGGGATATCGCTCGCAAGATCGAAGAGGAGCTTGAATATCCCGGACAGATTAAGATTAACGTTATTCGCGAAATGCGTCAGGTCGATTACGCTAAATAAGCAAAACCGTCCATAGCGGCGCACAGCGCGCTGAACGGTTTTAACAGATTTGTTGCGAAATATATAACAGAAAATTCTGCAAGGTTGGTGTTATTATGATAAAGGTCCTTGCGGTGGGTGACGTATTCGGCGCGCCGGGTATGGAATTTATCCGTAAAAACTTAAGAAAAATAATTAACGCCGAGCAGGCAGATCTTGTTATAGTAAACGCCGAAAACGCGCACGAGGGCAGCGGTTTGGACCAAAACGATGCCGATTTGCTGTTTGAAAGCGGCGCGGACGTGCTTACGGGGGGCAACCATTCCTTCCGCAGGTACGCGATATTCGACCTCTTGGAAAAAGAACCGAGAGTTTTGCGCCCGCTTAACTTTCCGCCCGATTCTGCGGGAGAGGGCTATTGCATAGTGCCGGTTAAAAACGGCTTGCGCGCGCTGGTTATATCGGTTTGCGGTCAGATTTTTATGGACCCGAACGATTCACCCTTCCGCGCGGTGGAAAAGCTTTTGAATTCGCTTGAAGGCAAGTACGATTTTGCGATTTGCGATTTTCACGGCGAGGCAACGAGCGAAAAGCTTGCGTTTATGCATATTTTCGACGGCAGATTGCAGATAGTTTTCGGAACGCACACGCATATTCAAACAGCCGACGAACGGCTGACCGACCGCGGAAGCGGATATATAACCGATATAGGTATGTGCGGCGGCGAGGATTCGATAATTGGTGTAACCTACGATACCGCTGTTCCGAGATACACGAAAAATATCCGTATGAAGGGCATTCCCTCGAAGGAAAACGTGTGTCTGCGCGGTGCGGTGTTCGATATCGACGAAAGCACGCTTTATTGCACAAACGTAAAAAGAATAAAATACAGCGAAGGTAATTTAAAATGAATTTAACGAATCTTTTAATGCTTGACGAAGCGCCTACTCAAGGTCAGGGCTCGATGCTTATGACTTTGCTTCCGCTCGCGCTTCTTGCAATCGTTTTCTATTTCTTCCTTTACCGCCCGCAGAAAAAGCAGGAAAAGGAAGTTGCCGATATGCGTAATTCGGTAGAGCTTGGCGACGTTATCGTTACCACCGGCGGCATTGTCGGTATGGTCGTAAAGGTGACCGATGAAATGCTTCTTATCGAAACCAGCGGAAACAGAACGAAAATCCAGATCCAGAAGTGGGCTGTTCAATCGGTGCTTGAAAAGGCAAACGAGCCCGAGACGAAGGAAGTTAAGTCTGTTAAGGCGGACAGCGGCATTAAGATGAAGGAAAAAGAAGATAAGTCCGAAAAGAAGGAAAAGAAATCGCTTTTCGGCAAAAAAAACAGCGAAGATAAATAATGCAAACGGGGCTGTTTTTACAGTCCCGTTCTATTTTGCAAAAATCTCCAAAAATTCGAAAAGGGGAGTTAAAAATGAAAAAATCACTGCAAAGAAAATACGCTAAATTGCTTATAAAGCAGGGCGTTAATATTCAAAAGGGTCAGCAGCTAAATATCGGCGCGGACGTTGAAGCGGCGGAATTTGTTGCGATACTTGCCGAGGAGGCATACCGCGCAGGCGCGGGCAACGTAAGAGTTGACTGGTCGATGACGCAGCTTACAAAGCTTTCTTACAGACACCGCACCGTGCGCTCGCTTTGCGACGTGCCCGATTGGCAGGTGGAAAAGGTAAAGCACGATTCCGAAATACTTCCCGCGCGTATCCGCTTGATATGCGAAGATCCCGATGGGCTGGCAAGCGTTAATCAGGAAAAGGTTTCGCGCGCGAGCATAGCGGTTTCGAAGAAGGTTAAGCCCTATCGCGATGCGATGGATAATAAGCACCAATGGTTGGTTTGCGCTATTCCCGGCAAGGCGTGGGCGAAAAAAGTGTTCCCGAACGAGCGCACAAGCGTTGCTGTTGAAAAGCTTTGGGAAGCGATACTTGCAACCGTGCTTTGCGATGAAGAAAACGATGCTATCGCCGCTTGGGATAAAAAGAACGAAAACTTCCGCGAAAAATGCGAATGGTTAAACGCACAGCAGTTCGATTATCTGCACTATACCTCGAAAAACGGTACCGACTTTAAGTGCGAGCTTATGAAGGAAAGCGTTTGGTGCGGCGGCGGGGAATATACCCTTTCGGGTACGTTCTATAACCCGAATATGCCCACCGAGGAGATATTTACCACCCCGATGAAGGGCAAGTGCAGCGGTAGACTTGTTTCGGCTATGCCGCTTTCGGCAAGAGGCACGCTTATCGAGAATTTCTATATCGATTTCAAGGATGGACGTGCGGTTGCATGGCACGCCGAAAAGGGCGAAGATGCGTTGGGTAAGATAATCACCACCGACGAGGGCAGCAGAATGCTCGGCGAGCTTGCGCTTGTTCCGAAGGATTCGGCTATCGCGGAAAGCGGTTTGCTTTACTATAATACGCTGTTCGACGAAAACGCTTCCTGCCACGTTGCGCTCGGTATGGGCTATACGGGTTGCGTAAAGGGCTTCGAAAATATGACGCTCGATGAGCTTCACGAGCTTGGCGTTAACGATTCGATGATACACGTCGATTTTATGATAGGCTCGAAGGACCTTTGTATTACGGGTTATAAGGACGGCAAGGCAACCCCGATATTTGTCGACGGTAAGTGGGCAGAATAGATTTTGGAAATAATGTAATAATATAAAGAAGGAGAGCGGAGTTACTCTTTTGAAAAGATAAATGCCCGAGCTCGCGGGGAAGGCGTAAACCGTATTTCTGCAATAAGCCCTGCACTCGCGTAGAGCAAAAATGGTTTTGCGACAAAAGCTCTGAGTTCGCGGGTAGAGCAAAAGCGGTTTTGCAACAAGAAACCCAATGCTCGCGGGTAGAGGGCAACAAATTTTCAAAAGCGTACATCGCGAAAATAAAAATGTTGCCGGTTGCGATTCAGTTGTATTCGCTTCGTGACGATGCCGAACGTGATTTGATGGGAACGCTTAAAGCGGTTAAGGAATATGGTTACGACGGCGTGGAGCTTGCGGGCCTTTACGGAAAAACGCCCGAGGAGTTTGCCCGCCTTGCAAATGAAGCGGGACTTGTTCCGATTTCGGCGCACGTGTCGCTGCCCCAGCTTTTGGCGGATACCGAAAAGGTTATAAACGATTATAAATCGGTCGGCTGTAAGCATATTGTTATACCTTGGCTTTCCGAAAGCGATCGTCCTGGCGGCGAAAATTACAAGACGACACTCGAAAATATCGCACGTATCGGCGCGCTTGCGGCGGAAAACGGTATGTCGCTCAGCTACCATAACCACGAATTTGAATTCGTGCGTCTAGAAAGCGGAAAATTCGGCTTCGACGATCTTTATGACAGCACCTCCCCCGAGCATTTGAAGATGCAGCTCGATACGTGTTGGGTTTCGGTGGCAGGCGAAAGCCCGTTGCATTATTTGGAAAAATATGCAAACCGTTGCCCGCTTCTGCACTTAAAGGATTATGTGGGCGAAAAGAGCGATAATATGTATGCGCTTATCGGCGTTGACGGTAGCCAAGAAAGCGAAAAGAAGCAAAGCTTTGAATTCCGTCCCGTCGGCTACGGCGTTCAGGACTTCGGTCCGATAATCGATACCGCCGAAAAATGCGGTGTCGAATGGCTTATCGTCGAGCAGGATATGCCCTCTATGGAAAAGAGCGAGCTTAAATGTGCGAAAATGAGCATAGACACTCTCAAAAAAATAAATAAGTAACCACCCTTAGAAAAGAGGAATAAAAAATGAGCGAATGTACTCACGATTGCTCGACCTGCAGTGCAAACTGCTCGAGCAGAGAAAAAAGCAAAGAAAGTATGATCGAAAAGCTCCGCGAGGGCAGTAAGATCGGTAAGGTAATCGCTGTTGTAAGCGGCAAGGGCGGCGTTGGTAAATCGCTTGTAACAAGCCTGCTCGCGATAAACGCACAGAGAAGCGGCAAAAAGGTTTGCGTGCTCGATGCGGATATTACCGGCCCTTCGATTCCGAGAATTTTCGGCGTGAACGGCGGCGTTTTGAGCGACGGCGAGGCGATGCTTCCCCCTGAAAGCAAAACGGGCGTGAAGATTATGTCGTTGAACCTTTTGCTCCCCAACGAAAGCGACCCTGTTGCTTGGAGAGGTCCTGTTATCGCAGGCTGTGTAAAGCAGTTCTGGACCGATGTTAATTGGGGCGAAAACGACGTGATGTTTATCGATATGCCTCCGGGAACGGGCGATGTTCCGCTTACCGTGTTCCAATCGCTTCCCGTTGACGGTATGATAATCGTTACCAGCCCGCAGGATTTGGTTTCGATGATCGTCGGCAAGGCGGTAAGAATGGCAGAGCTTATGAATATTCCTATTCTCGGCTTGGTAGAAAACTATTCCTATTTCGAATGCCCCGATTGCAACAAAAAGCACTATATCTACGGCGAAAGCAAGGTGGATGCCGTTGCCGAAGCGCACGGTATTAATAAGGTTGCAAAAATGCCTATCAATCCCGCGCTTGCCGCGCTTTGCGATAAGGGCGAGCTTGAATTTTACGAAGGTAGCTTGCTTTCCGAAATGGATTTTTAAAAAAAGAAGGAAGATGCATTTTGCATCTTCCTTTTGTTTGAATCTCTGCCTCAAGCTTCGCGTAAAATTAATCTTTTAGAATTAAAAGTTTTTGAAAAGAGAGTTTGAGAGGAAAGCTTTTTAAAAGTTTTCCTCTCAAAATACTTATTACTTGCGTTAATTATTCTGCTTTTTCGGTTTTTGCGGTGATTTGCGCCGAGGAAAGTCGAGCGGCGATATAGACTACCAAGCCGAAATCTACAACCGAGAAGGCGGACTTGAAATCGAAGAAGAACGTGCCGAAGCAATGCAGGAAAAAGTTGGGAATCGAATAAACGAGCAGGAAAAATATCGAAAGATAGCCAAAGCTGTTAAAGGTCGCGGCAGAGGTTTCGGCGATATAGGATTTTCCTTCGGAAAGGAAATAAAGCAAAACCGCAACAAGACCGATAATATGGTATGCACCCGAGGACGCCAGCGGAGCTGCGCTTGTGTTTATAAAATCGGAAAGGATGCGCACAGCGGAGAAAACGATGGGGATAAGTGCCGCCGCGGCGTGATAGCTTTCGTTTTTAAGCTTTTTGTTGTAATTAAGACCCGAAATAAGGAATTTTATTGCCGAAAGCAAAGTTAGAATTGCGAGAATAAATTCAAAAACAGTAAATTCGTAACCGCCGCGGATAAGAACGCCAACGTAAAACAACGCCGCACCGATAAGCGAAAAGGCAAGAATGAGCGACGCCGCGGGCATAGCACCGAGCGAGCGTTCGAGATGGATTACCTTTTTTCTGCCGAGCGCGATGCCCGAATAAAGGAAGAGCAGCACGAAAACAACGCAGATAACGGTAAAGGCGGTAATCTCTGCTTTGTCGGGGAGATAATACGTGTCGTTGCTGATCACGTTTTTTTCCATATTAAGCGTGACGATAACGGTGCGAAGAAAAGCCATAACGATAGAAATGACAACAACCGCGACAACACGTAATTTTTGCGAGCGCATAAGCAACACCTTTCCGAAATTTATCTTTATAACTACGTTATTATAATGCAATTAACGGGTTTTGTAAAGGGGAAACGGGATTGTTTACATATTTTTAAAAGATTTAAAGCGAAAAAGTGCAAATAAACGGCAGTAATTGGAGAAAATAAGATAAAGACAAATAAAAAATACGCAAAAAGGTCTTGACATTCTGCAAAATCGGTGATACAATAAATGTCGCGCCGAGAAAGCGCGGAATTGAATATAGCGGGATTGTGTAACGGTTAGCACGACAGACTCTGACTCTGTTTGTTGGGGTTCGAATCCCTATCCCGCTGCCAAATAAAAACAGATAGGCAAAGCCTGTCTGTTTTTATTTTGTTAAGTTGAGTTGGGATTCGATCGGCAGCCAAATCGGTTGTTGGGGGCGCTTTTTTCGTTTGGTTGAAAAATCCATAATTTTGTGATATAATCTGTTCGATAAATAAGAATTTGTAGGTGAATTATATGAGAACAAGAAAGGTTGTTGTACTGCCATATGATGTGGCATGGCAATCAGCTTTTGAAAAAACAAAGGGTGAGATTGAAGAAGCAATTGGCGATTTAATCATTGACATTGAACACGTCGGCAGTACCTCTGTCGAAGGAATGTCTGCCAAGCCTTGCATTGATATTGATGTGATTATTAGGGATTACTCGGTATTTACTGCGGTGGTTGATGGTTTGAAAGCAATCGGATATATCCACGAGGGTGACCTTGGCATTAAGGATAGAGAGGCATTTAAGTATTCGGGCAAAGAGCATCTGCCAATGCATCACTTGTATGTATGTCCGAAATACTCGAAAGAATTGCACCGTCATATCACATTCAGAGATTTTCTCCGAAGCAATCCCGAAGCAGTAAAAAAGTACAGCTTGATAAAAGAAAAAGCCGCTGAATTATTCCCAAATGATATAGACGGATACATAGACTATAAATCACCGTGCATCGAAGAACTGTATAAAGAATGCGGTTTGAAATAAAAAAATTACAATTTGTCGAACAGCGCTGCCACAATACTTTTGGTCGTTCTTACCCCCACTTATACACCGTTTGGTCGTTCTTTCGCATCCAAATGCACCTCTTTAAGAGCGATGTTGGTTGCATCCTGTAGAACAGCAAAGGAGAATGCGAAATGAAAAAGTACACTTCACCCGCGACAAAGTGGTTGATAGTTATTACTTTGCTTTGTTGTGCCGTGTTGTTAACCGGCATAGTCCTTGCTTTTATGGAAATTCCAAATATCGGATTGCCTATTGGTCTGATATTGATGGGTGGATTGTTGGGTGTTTTGTGCTTGAGTTGCTTTCTTGCCGAAAAAAGCAGAGTTTTAATAATAGATGCAGATAGGATTGTTTTTCCAAGAGGCGCAAAGATAAACGGAAAAACCGTTTTTTCAAAAACGGTTGTCAAAACATCTGAAATCCATTCTGTTGAAAGCAAATTCCACAAAGGCGATAAGATTATTTCCGGCGATTGTTTTTTATATACTCTAAAATTAAAAGACGGAACCAATATTGCCGTTATGCTTTATTCTTACGGCAAAGAAGCAGAAAAAGAAATTTTTGAAGCTATCAAAAGCTTTGTTGTGTAGTTAAGTACCTTTTCGCTTTTCTTTACCCAATTTGCACCGTTATACAGCTCTTTTGCAAATAAAACAGAAAGGTAGCGAAGGTTATGAAAAAACACAGAACGAATTTATTTTCGTCACTTGTTTTTCATCTGCTAGAATTTGGCTTGCCCTTTTAGCAATATATCATTGAAACGTACTGTGTTTTGTGATATAATTGATCAAAAGGAGGTCTGTTTATGAGATTATATAGACCCGTTGGACAAGCAGAACTTGATTTAATCGTTGCGGCGGATTTTCGCTCCTATCCCCCAAGATTACCTGAACAGCCAATCTTTTATCCCGTATTGAATGAAAAATATGCTCGTGAAATTGCAGAAAAATGGAACAAGAAATCTGCAGATTCGGGTTATGCCGGATATGTTACAACATTCGAAATCGATGATGCGTATATTTCCAAGTTTGATATTCAGACCGTAGGAGCGGGTTACCATCAAGAGTTTTGGATTCCTGCGGAAGAGTTGGAGGAGTTCAATCGTCATATCATTGGGAAGATTGAAGTCATCTGATCATTCACGCACCGTTATACTGCTCTTTTGCGAACAAAACAGATAGGCAAAGCCTGTCTGTTTTTATTTTGTTAAGTTGAGTGGTTTGAACAGAAAATCTCATATTGCATAAACTGAATACGGTGATGCAATATGTATAATAAGGAAACACAATGTATAATCGGCGAGGGTGGGGGAGGCTACGAGGCTTCTGTTTCGCCGCCGATATTTCAAACATCGACCTTTGAAGGGGGCGGCGACTATTCCTATACGCGGCTTTCCAACCCGACGCGCGCGATGCTTGAACGCGAGCTTGCCGCTTTGGAGGGCGGAAGGCACGCTTTTGCGTTTTCCTCGGGGCTTGCGGCGGTAAACAGCGTATTTTCGCTTTTGAAAAGCGGCGACAGAGTGCTTATTTCCGACGATTTATACGGCGGGACCTACCGTATGGCGCAGAACATATACGCGAAATATCGAATAGAATTTAAATTTATCGATATGAGCGACACAAAAACCGTGGAACACGCATTGAAAAACGGCGGGGAAATGGTTTTTGCCGAATCGCCGACAAACCCGATGATGAAGGTTGCTCCGCTTGCCCAAATTGCGAAGTTGTGCAAAAGGCACGGCGCGCTGTTCGCCGTCGACAATACCTTTTTAACACCGTATTTTCAAACCCCGCTTTCGCTCGGCGCGGATATTGTGATACATTCCGCGACAAAATATCTTTCGGGGCACCACGATACCGTCGCGGGGGCTGTGGTTGTTAACGATTCTTCGCTTGCCGAAAGGCTTTCGCTTATATCGATGACGCTCGGCAACGCTCTTTCGCCGTTCGATAGCTGGCTTGTTCTGCGCGGAATACGAACGCTTTCTTTGCGTATGGAAAAGCACCAGCAGAACGCGCTTGCGGCGGCGGAATTTTTAAAGCGGCGTGCCGAGGTGGAAAGCGTTATTTACCCCGGTCTGCCCGAGCATAAAGGGCACGAATTGATGAAAGGTCAGGCAAGCGGGTTTGGGGGCGTGGTTTCGTTCAGCGTTAAAAGCCCCGAAATCGCAAAACGCTTAATAAAGGGCGGTAAAATAATTAAATTTGCCGAAAGCTTAGGCGGCTTCAGAAGCCTTATTACCTATCCGCTTACCCAAACACACGCATCTATTCCGCAGGAAATGCGCGAGAGGATAGGCATAACCGACAAGCTGCTTCGATTGTCGGTCGGGCTCGAAAGTGCGCACGATATAACCGACGATTTGGCGTTGATGCTTGGTACAGCCACTTGACTTTTTTGCCAAAATGAGGTATAATCAGGCAAACTTTTAAAAGGAGATTTAATAATGAAGAGAATTACAGCACTTCTTATCGCGCTTCTTATGCTTTGCCTTCTTATTCCCACGGGCGTAGCAGCAGAAGAAGAAAAGCCTCTCTGGATAACACATTTCAACAACAACACTATTGAAGGCTCGGGCGTTGTCTTTACCTCGGACTATACCGGTGCAGGCTGGTGGATTCACTTTGCGTTCGCTCCTACCGACGTTGAAGGCGTTTACCAGATCGTAGAAACCTCTAACGGTCTTGCAGACGGCACGGCGCTTGCTCTCGAAATTCCCGAAGGCGGTTTCGTTTGGGCGGCTAACTACGGTAACGACTATGCTACCATTAACAACAATCCTGCTGATATCGACTACACGTCCGATAACTGCTCTAACTGCATTGACGACATTTCGATGAACTGGATGACCGGCACTCTCGTTAAGTTCAGCGGCCTTGACCTTGAAGGTCAGACCATTCCTACCTCTACTCCCGATATCAACTGGTACGAGGACGATTACGTTTGCACCGCTACATACTCCATTTATGAAGGCGACGCTAACGTAGGCGGCGAATCCGAAGAAGAATCTACCGAAGAATCTACCGAAGAATCCTCCGAAGCAGAAACCGCTTCCTCCGAAGCTGAATCCAAGGAAGAATCCAAGGAAGAATCTGTTGCCGCAACCGAATCCTCCGAAGCAGAAGCTGAAGAAGGCGGCCTCGGCACCGGCGCAATCATCGCAATCATCGTTGCGGCTGTTGTCGTTATCGGCGCAGTAGTTGTATTTTTCGTTAAGAAGAAGCAGTAAAATTTAAAGCTGTTTGACCCGCAGGGAGCAATCCCCGCGGGTCTTTTTCTTTCGAACAAAAAACGGGGAATCAAATTGTGCAAAACGAACAAATATCGGGCGCGCTTTAAGAAAAAATATACAAGTTATTGACAATCGTAATGATATATGATATTATGGCTTGTATTGAAATTATAATCGCGCAATATCGCGTGCGCGGTCATAAAAATAAACGGAGGTTTTTATGAAAACGTGTATCAAAAGAGCCGTTTCGGTAATGCTTTGCCTTGTTTTGCTTATCGCAACCGTTGTTGCTGTCATTCCCGAATCGGTCATACCTGCTTCTGCCGCTACATACAGAACGGGCGCAAACGGCCCTCACTCTTCCTATACCGGCAGTAAATATTACCGCAATTTCCAAAAGATTGAACTTACCGGCGACGGCAGAACCGACGTCCTTGCTGTTGCTCTTTCTCAGCTTGGTTATCAGGAAGGCAACACCGCCTATGACTTCGACGGCATCGGCGGCGGTAGCTATAACTACACTGAATACTGCTACAATATGGGCGACTTTGGCTCGGGTTACGGCAACGACTACGAATGGTGCGCAACCTTCGTTGCTTGGGCACTTTATCAGTCCCAATGTACCGACCAGAAAAGTATGAGCGACTGGTGCCGTAAACATATGGGCGATAGAAACTACATCTGGAGAGAGGTTAGCTGTGTATATTGGGCAAACCAGCTTCGCCAGTTAGGCTACTTCCAGCGCTCCAAGGCATATAACGGCAACACCTACAAGCCCCAACCGGGCGACCTTATCTTCTTCTGCTGGGACGGACCTTCCGGCGGCGAAGACCACATCGGTATTGTCGTTTATTCCGACAGTCAGTACGTTTATACCATCGAAGGTAACACCAGCAACCAGAGCGGTCTTGAATCCGACGGCGGCGGTGCTTACTTCAAAAAGTATTCGCTTGGTTACAACTACATAACCGGCTACGGCGTACTTCCCTACAAAACCAACAGCGCAGTTAAGAAGATCGATTACAGCGGTGCAAACCCCACACCGGGTTATTATGTCTGCAACGTTTCCAAGTATATCTATGCATCCGAAACCGCAACCAACGTATCTTACTATTCGCAAAGATTTTCGATGTTCGAGGTTGTCGGCGTTGCAAGCAACGGCAGACTTAAGGTAAAGGGTATTACCACCACTACCGGCGCAGTTGTTGACGGTTACATTCTTAACAACGAGGATCGCGTTATTCAGCTGACCGCCTCTGCGGTAACCCCGCGTGATAACCTTAGTTCGGCTATCAACGCTGCGAAAACCGCACGCTACGACCAATACACCGAAGCAAACCTTGCTACTCTCCGCTCGGTCTATACCGAAGCGGTTGCACTTTACAACAATTCGAGCGCAAGCGATTCCTCGCTTACCGCGATGGCTACAAAGCTTCAAAACGCTGTCAACAACACCGTTGGAGGCAGCGAAAAGGTTGTTTCTGTCGGCAAGAAATACACCGTTCCCGACGGCGGGCGTACCGATATTTATGTCGATGACGGCAAGCGTCTTACCGACGGTGCCAAGGGCACTACCAACGGCGGCACCGATAAGTTCTCGGGCTTTAACACCACCACCCCGATGGAGGTAGTTATCGACCTCGGCGGCAATGTGTCCTCCAACACTTACCGTATTTACACCGCGAAGCATGAGGGCTGGGGTATATCTTGCCCCACACAGGTAGATGTTTCGGTTTCCAACGACGGCAAGACCTATACCGATATCGGTAGTACGACCATCAGAAGCCGCACTTTTGCGAGCGATGGTTGGAATATGTTTGCTATGACGGTAAACAGCGAAACCACTCGCACCGAACGCTACATTAAGTTCACTATCACAAACGGCAGTAACCACATCTGGCTTGAAGAAGTTGAGGTTATGAACAATCCTGTTGCGGCGACCGGTAAGGCCTATGTAACCGGCTTCAACTCCTTTATCCGCAGCGGCGATACCGTTATATATACTCCCGATCAGGGCACTATAACCGGCAAGACTCACAACATACGCTACACTACAAACATTGTTGCGACTTGGAACGGAAGCTGTTATGTTATAGACTCTATCACTCAGGGCGACGGCTCCGAAGATCTTTCGGTCGCTCTTAACAGCAACCAGATTCTTATAGCAACTCACTCTTGGGAAAACGGTACCGACGATCCCGTTCTCGGCTCTGTTGCAAATGCAGAAGTATTTAGATCGGCAAGCGTTGGCGACGAGCTTGTATTCACAAACATCGATATTAACAGCAAGACTTTTTCCGCTGCGCCCACTATCGAAATCATCTCGAAGTCTCCTGAGAATCCTCCCGTCGATCCCCCCGTGGATCCTCCCGTCGATCCTCCCGTTAACCCTCCCGTTGACACCAATGGTAAGCTCGGCGACGTTAACAACGACGGCGCAATCGACCAGTACGACTATATCCTCGTTAAGCGTCACTACTTCGAAACCCGTACTCTTACGGCAGATGAAATGTCCCGCGCAAACGTTAACAAGGACGCAGTAGTTGACCAGTTCGACTACATCCTCATCGCACGCCACTATTTCGGCACTTTTGAGATTAAGTAATGTCGCTGTCATTCTGAGCGAAGCAAAACGGTGACAGCGCCGTTTTGCGGAGTCGAACTTCCGCCTTGGCGGAAGCGAATTGCGCGAGAGCAATTCGGGATATACGCAACAATTTAACAATACAACGAGAGAGGGGATTTCTGTAAAAATCCCCTCTCTCGAGCTTTTTCCCAAAAACTTTTCGTTTTTGGGCTTTTTTATTGTGTGTCGGTTTTCGTTATAGAAAATTTGTTATGCGGGTGTTGCAAGAGCAAACCAATATTGCATTTGTTTTTTGTTACAAAAAACAGCATTCCTTTTGTACATATCTAACAAAAAAATAATCGTGATTCACTAAAGAACATACAATTTATTGACAAACTATTGCTTTTGTGATATAAATGATAACGTATAAAAATATAATCGCGTAATATTCGCTTATGCGAGCAAAAACTATGGAGGTATATTATGCAAAAACACCTTAAAAAAGTCCTTTCGGTAATGCTGTGTGTAGTGCTTTTGGCGACTACATTAATAGCTGTTATTCCCGAAATGGTCCCCGAAGCAGGAGCAGTTACATACAGAACCGCGAAGAACGGCGCATCTGCTTCCTACAAAGCAAGTAAATATTATGAGCACTTCACGAGAATAGAGCTTACCGGCGACGGCGTGACCGACACGTTGGCAATCGCGCTTTCTCAGCTCGGCTATCACGAAGGCGCTTCGACCAGCGATATGGACGGTATTTCCAGCAGTAACGGAAACTTTACCGAATATAACTACAATATGGGTAACCAGTACACCGGCGGTTATAATTACGAATGGTGTGCATGCTTTATGTCTTGGAGCCTTTATCAGGCTCGCCAGACCGATCATGGCTCGGGCGGAACATCCAATACCCTTTGCCGTTATAACGCAGGCAACGCTAACTATATTTGGCGTGAAATCGGTTGCCCCAGCTGGGTAAGCAACCTTAAATCCGCAGGCAGATGGAAAGCTCGTTCGAGCGGATATAAACCCCAGTCCGGTGACCTTATATTCTTCCGCAGTGCAGCGCACATCGGTATGGTTGTATATTCCGACAGCAACTACGTTTACACCATCGAAGGCAACACCAGCGACCAAGCGGGTATCGAACCTGCAGGCGGCGGCGTATTTTTCAAATCGTATGCGTTGACCAATACCGGTATCGACGGCTACGGCGTGCTTCCCTATAAGACCAACAGCTCTGTTCCCAAGATAGATTACAGCGGCGCAAAGCCCACAACCGGTATTTACATCTCCAATGCGGTTAAGTACGTTTATTCTACCTCTACCGGCACGACTGTTACCGCAAATATGCCCAGATTCACTATGTTTGAGGTAACCGAAATAGCTTCCAACGGCAGATTAAAGGCTACCTATACCACTTCTTCGGGCGCAACCGTTACCGGTTGGATTCTCAACAGCTCCGACAGAGTTATTCAGCTTACATCCTCCAAGAAGAATTCTCTTAACCTGCTTAACGACGCTATCACAGCGGCACAAAGCGCACGCTACGACCACTATACCGAAGCAAATCTTGCTACTCTTCGCAGCGTATATGCAGAAGCTGTTGCTTTGAAAAACACCTCTGCAAGCGATGCAAGCCTTGACGCTATGACCGCGAAGCTTGAAAACGCGATCAACAACACCGTTGCAAACAACGAAAAGGTTATTTCTGTTGGCAAGAGCTACACCGTTCCCGATGGCGGACGTACCGATATTTATGTCGATGACGGCAAGCGTCTTACCGACGGTGCCAAGGGCACTACCGACGGCGGCACCGATAAGTTCTCGGGCTTTAACACCACCACCCCGATGGAGGTAGTTATCGACCTCGGCGGCAACGTATCCTCCAATGCTTACCGTATTTACACCGCGAAGCAGGAGGATTGGGGTATATCTTGCCCCACACAGGTAGAGGTTTCTGTTTCTAACGACGGCAAGACCTTCACCTCTATCGGCTCTACTACCGTTAGAAGCCGCACTTATGCGAGCGATGGTTGGAATATGTTTACTATGACGGTAAACAGCAAGACCACCCGCACCGAACGCTATATTAAGTTTACCATTACCAACGGCAGCACCCATATCTGGCTTGAAGAAGTACAGGTCATGAACAATCCCGTTGCGGCAACCGGCAAGGTTTACGTTACGGGTATGAACGGATATATCCGCGGCGGCGATACCATTATATACACTCCCGATCAGGGCACGATAAGTGTTAAGGATCACAATATAACCTATACCGGCAATATCGTTGCTACTTGGGACGGCTCGAACTACGTGATCACCTCGATCACCTCGGGCAGCGGAGCAGACACTCCCTCGATTACCCTCCAGAGCAACCAGATCCTTATAGCAACACACTCTTGGGAAGAAGGCACGGACGATCCTATTCTCGGCTCGCACGAGAATTTTCAGCGCCTTAAGAGTGCGGGCGTAGGCGCAAAGCTCGTATTCACCAACGTCGATATAAATGGCAAGCTTCTCGGTGTTGCGCCTACGATCGAGATAATCGGTGCTCCTTCGGCACCCACAGACCTTCCCGATAACGCAGAAACCTTCTGGGTAACTCACCTGAACAACAACTCCGTCGAAGGTGCAGGTACTATCTTCACCTCCCAATATGAAGGCGCGGCTTGGTGGTTGCACGTAGCATTTGCACCCACAGGCAGCAACGGCACCTACAAAATCGTTAATATGTCCAACGGTCTTTCGGACGGCAGCGCAACTGCGCTCACCGTTCCCGCAGGTGGCTTTGTATGGGCTATAAACAAGGGTAACAACTATGTCGAGCTCGGTACGGGCAATATTGACTATACCTCCGAAAACTGCAACGAAGCATTGGCGCTTGCACAACAGTGGCAGATTGGCGACGAATTTACCTTCTACGGTATCGATCCGCTTTCGCCTGTCGTAAACACTTCTACCCCCGCGACGAATTGGTATGACGATGCATACGTTTGCCAATCCTATTTCGTACGCAAGAGCAACGCTCCCGTTAATCCCCCTGTTAACCCTCCCGTTAACCCTCCCGTTGACACCAAGGGTAAGCTCGGCGACGTTAACGACGACGGCGCAATCGACCAGTACGACTATATTCTCGTTAAGCGTCACTATTTCGAAACTCGTACTCTTACGGCAGACGAAATGTCCCGCGCAAACGTTAACAAGGACGCAGTAGTTGACCAGTTCGACTACATCCTCATCGCACGCCACTATTTCGGCACTTTTGAAATTAAGTAATTGAATAGAAAATAAAGATGCGAGAGAAACTTTTCATAAAAAGTTTCTCTCGCGCTCTTTTCAAAAATTTTAAGTTTTAAATTTTTTATTGTGTGTCATTCCTGCATTCGCCGGAATTTTGGGTTTAGATAACTAAACAATGATAGACTTGAATGTTTAAAAACAAAAAGTTTTGCGGGGTTTAAGGGGTGCTTTTTCAAAAGCGCCCCTTGTATAATAACAAAGCCCCTTTATATAATTTTTTATTGAGCGCAAAGTGCTTTAGGGCAATTCGGGCTCGGGGTCGACGGGAAGGCCGTTTACCGTCATTTCAAAGTGAAGATGATTTGGGTCGAGCGCTTCTGCACGTGCCGACGTGCCGACAGTACCGATAACCTGTCCCGCAAGCACCTCTGCACCCACCGAAATTCCCTCGGCAAGCTCGGGCGAAAGGTTCATATAATAGCTTATCATGCCCTTATCGTGAGTTATCGCAACGGTAACACCTTTGAAATAGTCCTCGGTTATAGAAGCTACCGTGCCGTCGGCAAAGGCGACGACCTCTGCACCCTCGGCGCAGGCGATATCGATACCTCCGTGAACGCGGTAATCCTTCATCGTTTCGGAATAAACAAGTCTGTCGAGGCTGTGCGATTTAATAATTTCGCCTTCGACGGGGCGGTAATACATAACGCGCGGAGCCTCGGGCTCGCTAATCTCGGCGTCGACACCGCTTTGCTCGTTACCCGCGGGCAGGTCGCTCGTTTCGGGGTTAATTACGGGCTCGTCGGGGAGCGAAATTTCGGGCGTAAAATCGATTTCGGGGATAGAAATAGGCGGAAGGCTTGTGTCGTAATCGTAGGAAATGCTGAATATCCCCACGGTTGCGACAATCACAACGGTTATCGCGAGTCCGAGATATATAAAAGCGGAAAACCTTGCGATTCTTTTCACAAAGGGCTCGCGCCCGTTCGGTGCATCGGAATGGTTATTGTTTTCGAAATTGTCGTTCATAGGAAAACCCCCTGAAAGTGTTTTGTCAATTCTATTGTTCGCACTTTCGGGGGTTATTATTCAAGCGTTGTATATTTTGTTTATTTCTAAATTCGGATAAAAAATCATAAGTAAATTTTCATAACCGTAGCCCGTTGCCGCAAGCTTGTCGGCGGCACATAGGTCAAGCCCTATTCCGTTGCCCGCACCGTAGCAGGTGAATTTTGCTTCGTTTTCGGAAATATCGAGAGTAAATTCGTAAGAGGGAAGCGAAAACGCGGCAACAAGCTCGTTGGCGGAAAGCATTTTGTTGCCAAAAACGCCGAATTCACACTTTTCGTTTTCGCAATAGACCAAGCAAGAATCGGCTCCTTGCGGGGCTTGCAGAACGGTTGAATATTCCTCGATTGAAAAAACGAGCTCGGTAATATGCTTGTTGCATTTTTCTGGGTTTTCGATGGGAACAAGATATTCAAACTCCTTGCAATAACGCGTCCCGCGCGAAGCGCAAAGCGTAAAAAGCGACATAGCGGGGAGCTCGTCAAGCGTTAGTATAACGCCCTTTGTTTCGCTCGCCGCGGCGGCAAGCTCGGCTAAATACCGCCCTTCGGCGTTTTTCGGGTCGCCGAGCGGCAGACAGCAGTTTTTGTCGGTACATACATCGTAGTTCTCGTGCTTCATACCGTAAAGAGCAAAATACATTCCGCAGGAGCGTGTCGCAACCGCGAGTGCCTTTTTTGTTTCGGCGTTTTCGCATTTATGTCCTTCTGCGATAAGCACGCGCAGGGTGTATTCTTCAATATCCATTTCGCATATTCCGTCCGCAAGCATAACCGAGATATAGATGTTCCCGCTGTCGGCAACGCTTTTCGATGCGGCAAAAGGGATCAAGCCGAGTAAAACTGCGATTAAAACAAAAAACCAACCGAAACGATTCATATAAAAAGCTTCCTTTTCCTTTTTATATAAATGTATGGTTGGTTTTTGAATTTTAGAAATAGCTTACCTTAATACGCTTGCCCATTTTTTTCAGACATTCCGAAAGCTCTTTTACAAGATTCATTTTAATGCTGAAATTAATGGGAAGGTCGGGGTTTTGGTGTGCGGGGTTTATCGCTCTGCCGACATAGAAGTTAATATCGGTCGCTTCCTCGAACAGCATCCGCGCGATAAGCGATGCGCCGTCGCGCTTAAAGCCCCAATGCTCGTAGGTTTTATTGTCCTCGAGATAGTCGCGCGCATAGGTGAGCACCTTGTTCACCGTGATAACGCCTTCGGTAACAAGGTCTACGCCTTCGATAAACGAAATCGGGGGGATGTCGGGCGCTTCGAAGCTAAGACTGGTTTTTATCGGCTTGCGCAGGTATTTCGCCGCGATAGACGAGGTGGTACCGCCGCAAACAATATGCTTGCCGGCCTTCGAGAAGAAGAGCGACATCATTCTGTCGCAATCATCGCGGTTTGCGGGCGGTCCGAAGAGCAAATTCATCGGAACGCGCTTGCGTATGCGCACAACGCAGGCGGTGGTATCGTCGTAAGGCTCGCCGCCGTAAAGCTTGTTGCATTCGTCAACGAGAATTGTAGAAAGCGTTTTTGCGGTAAAGCCCGCGCAGGACACCGTTTCCATAAATTCGGCAATATTTTCGCGCTTCCAGCCGAAATTATAGGTAAGACCGACACCCGCGTGGGGGCATCCGTCGCTCATCGCAATAAAAATATCGTCCTCGCGCAGCTTTATCGACGAGCGGTATATTTTTTTGCCGCCTATAATCGTTTCGGTCATAGGATATTCGGTGTTCTTTCCGTCGCGCAGGAAAATTATATGCGGGTTGTCGTACTGAATAAGCTCGGCAACCTCGTTATTGATTATATGAATAATGGTAAAGGTCGAATAAGCCACCTTGCGCACCGAGCATACGGGCAAAGTCGCCGCAATAGTTTCAACGCATTCCTCAATCGGCAGACCCTCTGCCATCATCGTCGAGATGATTTTCGAGGTGAGGGTAGAGAGAATGCTCGCCTTAACGCCGCTTCCCAAGCCGTCGGTAAGTACGATAACGGTGGAATTGTCGTCCTTTTCAACAACGTCGACGTGGTCGCCGCAAAGCTGTTCGCCGAAGTGATTATAGCTTTTATATCCGATATCGGCACAAAGATCGTTCATTATATAGCTCCTGAATTTCTGCATTCGGCTTATTTTATCAAATATTCAAAGCCTTTGCAATAGGGTTTCGGAAATTTAAACGCACTAAATTTTAGAAAAAAGTAAGGTTTTCGTTTTTGTCCGCCCTTCGATTCCCTTGAACTTTACAAACGAAACACAAAAGACGGGCAAAACCCGTCTTTTGTATTTGGAGCAAGCGACGGGAATCGCCCTGCTGCGGCAGGAGCGGTGGCGGGCTCTGACAGTCCGCCGGACTGTCATTCACTACCCGCCCTTCGATTCCCTTGAACTTTACAAACGAAACACAAAAGACGGGCAAAACCCGTCTTTTGTATTTGGAGCAAGCGACGGGAATCGAACCCGCACAGTCAGCTTGGGAAGCTGAAGTTCTGCCACTAAACTACGCCTGCATTTGTGTGGGAATTATACCGCAAACAAAGCCTTTTGTCAAGGCGAAAAGAGTCGAGAGGGCGATTTTTTGAATTTAAGCATCACTTTATTTCGGTAAGATGATAAAATACTATTGCGTTTTCGTGAAAAGTATGTTATAGTAACGCTATAATAATTAAATTTGGGTAAAGAAATATCGAAAGAGAGGTATTTGCTTTGAATTATGAAGTTTTAGCATTAATACTTTATTTTGCAGCAATGCTTACCATCGGCGTAGTGTTTTTCTTGCGCTCGAAGAGCAAGACCGACAAGGATTATTTCCTTGGCGGCAGAAAAATGGGCCCGTGGGTAACCGCGATGAGCGCGCAGGCATCGGATATGTCGGCGTGGCTGTTAATGGGCTTGCCCGGAAGCGTGCTTGCATTTGGCTTGGGTCAGGCGTGGATTGGTATTGGTCTTGCGCTCGGTACTGCACTTAACTGGATTCTCGTTGCAAAAAGACTGCGCCGTTTTTCGCAGGCGGCTAACGATTCGATAACGCTTCCGCAGTATCTTTCCAACCGCTTTGTTACAAAAAGCAAGGTGTTGCAGGTTGTATGCGCGATAGTTTTCCTCGTTTGCTTTACGCTTTACGTTGCATCGGCATTCGTTGCGGGCGCGAACGTGTTCACCTCTATGTTCAACATAGAAAAAGGCACCGCGATGCTTATTTTTGCGGCAATACTTATTGTTTATACCTTCCTTGGTGGCTACAAGGCGGTTTGCTGGACCGACTTTTTCCAAGGCTTGCTTATGATAGTTGCGGTTCTCGCAGTGCCTATTATTATCGTACTTACGAAGGATCTCGATAAGAGCCTGCTCGATACAGTGGTATATGCCAACGACGGCACGGAGTACAGCTTTATCGGCGACCTTTTCGCGGCACCGCCCGCAGAAATTGCAAGCGGTCTTGCTTGGGGCTTGGGCTATTTCGGTATGCCGCACATCCTCGTGCGATTTATGTCGATAGAAAAGCCCTCGATGGTTAAAAAATCGTCGCTCGTTGCTATTATCTGGGTTGTGCTTGCGCTCGTTGCGGTAATCTTTATCGCGGTATTCGGCAGAATGCTTATCGGCGCAAGGCTTCTTGCGGACAATAGCCAGAGTATGGTATTTGTTGAGCTTTCGAGATTGCTCTTCCCCTCGTTTATCGCAGGTATTCTTCTTTCGGCTATCATCGCAGCTTCGATGTCGACTGCGGACAGCCAGCTTCTCGTAGCTTCGTCCTCGTTCACCTCGGATATTTACAAGCCTATCCTTCGCAAAAAGGCTTCCGACAAGGAAACTCTTTGGGTCGGCAGAGGCGTTGTGCTTGTGGTTGCGGTTATCGCATACTTTATCGCAAGCAGTAAGGCAGAGGGTGCGCAAGCGATTATGAATCTTGTTGAAAATGCTTGGGCGGGCTTCGGCTCGGCGTTCGGCCCCGTTGTTATCCTTTCGCTCTTCTGGCGCAGATTTACCTATAAGGGCGCGCTTGCGGGCGTTATCGCGGGTGCGGTTACCGACGTGCTTTGGTATATATTCCTTTCGGGAAGCACCGGCATTTACGAGCTTATCCCCGGCTTTGCGGTTGGTATGATCGCGGCGGTTGCCGTTACCCTTATCGACAAAAAGCCTTCCGCAGAGGTCGTTGCTATATTTGACGAAGCAACAAAAGCAGAAGACTAAAAAAGGCGACACACTTGAGGCTCTGCCTCAAGCTTCGCCTAAGAAGCTTCAAAGAAACTAATATTAAAAAGTTTTCCCCTCAACACAAAACGGAGGTGCTTTTCGCACCTCCGTTTTTTTATGCTTCTTCTATCATTTGTGCAAGCTTTTTTGCCGAATTTGCAAGCTCGGTAAGACCCTCGAGCGTGTTTTCGGGGACGAAGCGGTTAAGGTGAGAAACCGCCTCGAGTGTTAGATATCCGTTATAGCCGTTCCGCTTCAACGCCTTTGCAACCGCATCGAAATCGATACTGTCGGAGAAGGGGATCGCGTGGCGGTCGCCCTTTTTGTCGTTATCGTGAATATGCAGACATTGGAGATATCCACCCAAGGAGTCGATCATTTCGACAGCGCTTGTATCGAGCCCCTTTAATTCGGCGTGCCCTATATCAAGGCAGGCTACGAAATGGTCGTCGTTAATAGCTTTAAGATGCTCCAAAAAGCTTTTCGGGTTTGAGCAGGCGGCAAAGGAAGCCGACTGTGTTGCGTCGCTCCAAGACCACATATTTTCGGCGGCGATTTTAACCCCGCAGGCGTGCGCTGTGGGCAAAAGCTCGAAAAACATTTCGGCGTTTTCCTCGGCGGATTTGTAGTTATCGGGGTGAATAACGCATATTTCGCCCCCTGCGACAGCGGTCAGCTCGATACATTTTTTATAGGTGGCGCGAATTTCGGGGCAATAGGTAGGGTAGGGCGCGTGGGATTGGTTGCAGACTATTCCGTGCTCCTCGCCGATTGTGCGCAGCTTTTTAACAAACGCGGTTGCGTTGTCGCTCGCAAAGGGGTGGTCGCAGGGATAGCACACGTTTTTGCCCCAATCGTATTTTACCATAGAGAGCATCGAGAGGTCGAAAGCGTGAAATCCCGCCTTCGCGATAAGCTCGATTGCCTTTTCTTCGCCGACTTTGTTTGCGGCGGAGCGTATTTCGGTGGATATTTTAAGCATATTGTTTGTCCTCAAAGGCATTATTTTAAGGATATTTTAGCAAACCGAGTTAGGTTAGTCAATAAATTTATTGATTCTTGGGCGATTTTTTGCTAAAATAGGGCTATGAACAAACATTATTATTCGCTTAACGACTATTTACAAAAAACCTTTGGCGAAAAGGTTTATAAGCTATCGCTCGATTTGGGCTTGACCTGTCCCAACCGCGACGGCAGGCTCGATACGCGCGGGTGCATATTCTGTCTTGCGGGGAGCTCTCATTTTGCCTCGCGGGAGGGAAGTATTTCCGAAAAAATCGAAAAGGCAAAGGAGCTTGTTGCGAAAAAGACAAAGGCGAACAGATTTATCGCCTATTTCCAAAGCTTTACCAACACTTATGCGCCCATAGATTATTTGAAAAGCGTGTTTTACGAAACCATTCGGCGCGAGGATATTGTTGCGCTTTCGATAGCGACTCGCCCCGACTGTTTGCCCGACGAGGTTGTTGCACTTCTGCGTGAGCTGAACGGGATAAAGCCCGTGTGGGTAGAGCTTGGCTTGCAGACGGCGAACGAGGAAACCGCCGAATATATAAGGCGGTGCTACAAAAACGAAATTTATACCGACGCGGTGCAAAGGCTTAAGGCGGCGGGCGTGCAGGTGATAACCCATATTATTATCGGCTTGCCGAACGAGGCTGAAAAAGATGCGCTCGCTTCGGTCGATTTTGCGGTTGCCGCGGGTACGGACGGAATTAAATTACAGCTTTTGCATATCCTGCGCGGCACCGAGCTTTATGATGAATATATAAAAGGAAGCTTTTCCGAGCTTTCGCTTGATGAATATATGGATATTCTGTTCGAATGCATCGAGCGTCTGCCCGAGCGGGTGGTTGTTCATCGCATAACCGGCGACGCGCCGAAGCTTTACCTTGCGGCTCCGCTATGGAGCGGCGATAAAAAACGGGTAATGAACACGATAAACCGCGAAATGCAGGCGCGCGGAATAAAGCAGGGTAGAAAAAGTGTTCGTTCGGGCATATAATGGATATAGCACAAAGGTTTTGTGCAAATATCGCAAAACGGCAAATGCCAATTTGTTTACAATACACCGAAATATTAAAAAGCGGTTGACAAAAGCGCGGAAATATGGTAAAAATAAAGTAATAATATAGTAATGCGTGACGGTATTTCGGCAGATCAAAGGCGAAAAACCGCGCAAAACAAAGGGGTGCCCCTTTGTTTCATAGGATAGCATATCCTATGAAAAACATAATTCGATATATATCGGGAAACACTTCCGAATATATAAACAAAATACTCTCAGAAACGAGGAAAAGAAAATGACAAAGCGTATTCTCGCATTGGTACTCGCTATGGCTCTTTCTGTTTTCGCGTTCGCAGCTTGCCAGAATGACACTGACACTTCTAACGCAAGCGGCAACGAAAGCACTAACGAACAGCCCAAGGCGACTTACCAGGAAATCGACCTCGCCGACGTTGTTGAACATAAGGACTTTACTTCTGTTTACGAAATGATCGGCTCTAAAGTTACCTTCGATATGGTAGAAGAAGATGCAGACACCGGACTTGCTTACGTTACCGTTGACGGCGTTAAGTATGAACTCGGTATGGACTTCCTCTCCGGCGCGATGGTTTACAACTCTCCCGATGAAGATACCTTCAACCAGTGGTGGAAGCTCTACATCCAGAGATGGAACTATCTCGTTCCCGAAATTCCCCTTTACTCCAACCAGTACTTCGACCTTTACAACGCTAAGATCGAAGGCTTCGTTACCACTCCCTACTGGGCAGCAGCAGATGCTATCATCGCAGCTACCGTAAAGGAAGGCAACGACAACTCCGTTATCCTCGGTAACGCTACCGAACTTTCCGGTGCGTTCCGTAACTCCTCTTGGGGTAAATCCAGCCCCGGTTCCTCTGACCTTGATATCGAAAACCTTGTTTCCGGTTATTCTACCGTTCAGACCGACAAGTCCGGTAACATGATCTGGAATATGCAGGCTCTCGCAGAAGAACCCGTTAAGACCATGAACGAAGATGGCACCCTTACCTACACCATCAAGATCAAGGAAGGCCTTGTATTCTCCGATGGCTCTGCTATCAACGCAAAGCACTATATCGCAGGTCTTCTTGCTAACTCTACTCCCGTTGGCGTAGCAGCAGGCGGCTCGGGCGCTTCCGGTCAGCTCAACGTTGGCTTTGACGCATTCAAGGCTTACGACGGCACCAACGACGGCGCTACCGTTGGCGAAGGCGACGAAGCAATTACCGCTTCCAAGTACTTCTCCGGTGTTAAGCTCGTTGACGACTACACCTTCTCTGTAACCTTCCTTAAGGACTATGCTAACTACTACTATGTAATGCAGTATGCTGCATACGGTCCTTCTCCCTTGGCTCTCTACCTCGGCAACAACGACATCATCGTTGCTGAAGACGGCTCCTGCGGCCTTTCCGACGACTTCTATAAGAAGGTCGAAAAGGATGGCACCGAAACCTACGCTATGGTTGAAACCATTAAGGCTAACCTTGCATGGGATTCCGATCTTCCTTACTCCGGTCCTTACGTAGTAAAGAACTATGACGAAGCTGCTCTTATCGCTACTCTCGAGCTCAACCCCAACTATCCCGGTGACGACGCTCGCGGCAAGGCTTCCATCCAGACCATTACCTACATCAAGACCGAAACCGAAACCCAGATGGATAAGTTCCTCAACGGTGAAGTTGACGTTATCGCAGGCATTACCGGCGCGGCTGAAACCGAAGCTGCTCTTAAGTCTGTAACCGAAAACCCCGACAAGTATGCAGAAACTCACTACGACCGTGCAGGCTACGGTAAGCTCGCTTTCCGTGCTGACCTCGGTCCTGCAGCATTCCTTGAAGTTCGTCAGGCAGTTATGTACACCATCAACCGTCCCGAATTCGCACAGGCATTCACCGGCGGTTACGGTACCGTTGTTCACGGCCCCTACTACGAAGGCTACTCTGCATTCCAGGGCGTTAAGGACGACATCAACCTCAACCAGTACACCTACTCCAAGGACAGCGCTATCGACGTTCTCGTTGCAGGCGGCTGGATCTATGACGAAAACGGCAACCAGTTCGATGCTGGCGTTGACGCAGTTCGTTACAAGAAGCTCTCCGGCTACGATCTCTCCAAGCAGAACCTCCAGTATGCTACCGTAGACGGCAAGTACAAGACCGTTAAGATCAACGGCGAATACTACATGCCTCTCGCAATCAACTACTACGGTACTCAGCCTAACGACGTAACCGACCTCCTTATCACCGCATGGCAGAACAATGCTACTGCTACCACCGATATCGGTGCGTATATCCAGTACATCTCCTGCGACTTCACCAGTGGTCTTTACGCTGAATACCTCCAGAGCGAAGCTGATGGTTGGGATGGCGTTGCTAAGTGTACTGCAATTAACTTTGCTACCGGCTTCACCAGCACCATTTACGACTTCTACTTCAACTGGACTATCGATCCTGAGCTCTTCGATATCTACTCGAACGACTACCTCATGGACGAAGCTGACTTCTACGAAAACTACAGCAAATAAGATATAGTTTTTGTAATTAAATAGTTTATTTATAAGCTATAAAAGCAATAGGAACGGCGCGAAAGTGCCGTTCCTATTGTGGACTTTAAAAAGTCTTTAAATTGTAAGGTGAGGGCGTACTTCCGAAAGGAGTCGCTGTTCGGCGGCGCGCCCTCGCCCTACAAGCAGAATCGGAAAATACTTACAGATAAGAAAGCGGAGGATATTATGTTAAAATACATATTGCAGCGTTTGCTGTATATTGTACTTGTATTCTTTCTCCTTTCGTACCTTTTGTTTATGATCTATGGTATGCTTCCTGTTGATAAAGCAGGCGAAGCGGCAAGAAACGAAGTAAAAGCGAACGAAAATCTCGATTATAATGAACGATATGCATATTGGTCGGCAAAATACGGTACCGACGGCACGAAATTACAGCAATACGGCCGTTGGCTGGGTGTTTATAAATATTCCGACGGCTCGCTCCACGGTATATTTACGGGCGACCTTGGTGAATCGCGCCAGTATGCAAAGCCTGTTGCCGAGGTTCTCGGCGCACCGATGAAAAACACGGTGTTTATAAATATTTTTGCAACAATACTTGCGCTCGGCATAACCATCCCCTTGGGCATATTCTGTGCAGTTAAGCGCGGCAGTAAGCGCGATGTCGGCGTGCAGGTAGGTACGCTTATCGGTTACAGCTTGCCGACGTTTATTATCGCGATTGTGTTTATCTGGATATTCTCGGTAATGCTTAAGTGGTTCCCTGTTTCGGGTATGCAGACCCCCGGTTATCTCGACTGGTCGCCTGTAAGACAGTTCTGGGACAAGATGTATCACTTCGCGCTCCCGCTTATAGTTATGACCTTTACCTCGCTCGGCGGTATGACACGTTACGTCCGCGCCGCTATGATCGAGGCTTTGAGCATGGACTATGTCCGTACCGCACGCGCAAAGGGTCTGCGTGAAAAGATAGTTGTTTATTCGCACGCTTGGCGTAACGCGCTTCTTCCCGTTGTAACCCTTATCGTCGGTTGGTTTTTGGGTATTTTCGGCGGCTCGGTTATGATCGAAAATATCTTCTCGTTAAACGGTATGGGCAAAACCTATTTCGACGCACTTAACGCAAACGATAACGATATTATCCTTGCGGTGCAGATGTTCTATATTGCAATTTCGCTGCTCGGCAACCTGCTTATCGACCTTATTTACGGCGTTGTCGACCCGCGTGTACGCGTTAATAAGTAAAGGAGGCGGTATCTGTGTCAGACAAGAAGAAAAATGCAAACGGTACTGCCGAAAAAAAGGGCTTTTTCGCGACGCTCGGCAGTTGGTTTAGAAGAATGTTCTTCGGTGCAAGCAAGGAGCTTGCCGATTCCGATAAATTCTCGGTAGAAAATATTGAAAGCCCCTCTAAAATGGCGGTAAAGGCGTTCTTCCGCAGAAAGCTTGCGGTGGTTGCGCTTGTTGTGCTGGTCGGTATGTTTGTATTCGTGTTTATCGGGCCCTTTTTCATCCCGATGGACATTAACTATACCGACGCAAACCTTGCAAATCTTCCCCCCAACTACAAAATGCTCGACGTTCCGAGCGAGCTCGAGGATAACGTTAAATCGATAAGCGGCTTTGCTGATTTTACCGTCGGCGTAAGCGACGATAATACCCTTTACATCTGGGGTAGCACATTCGATGCATTGAGCAAGGTTGAATATTCGGATTTCCCCGAAGAGATTAAGGAAGGCAACGTTTTGTATGCCTCCGCAGGTCTTGACCATATTATTGCTATCACCACCGAAGGCAAAATAGTCGGCTGGGGTAAAAATTATCAGTGTCAGTTCGGCTATAAAGCTAACGAGGCAGACCCCTATATTCAAATGCCCGAGGAATTTATAACCGGCACTATCGATACCTCGAAGGTTCAGCAGCTTGTTTGCGGTTATCAGTGTACCGCGCTTGTTTACGACGGCAAGCTTTACGTATGGGGCAACCCCAGCGGTATGCTCAATATGAAGGACCTTTCTGTTTACAGCTTTCCCGCAGAGGGCGGCGAGGCTCCCAAAAACGTTACTCAGGTTGCAATTTCCAACTATTACGCTATCGCGCTTTTAGAGGACGGAAGCATTACAACCGGCGGTCAGACATTTACCTTTAACCGCCAGTCGGCGTTTTCCAATATTGCAGAGGGCAACAAGGTTGCAAACCTTCAGGCACATCTTCGCAACAAGAAGGTTATCGATATAACCGCTACCAAAAACTGCTTTGCTTTGCTTTGCGATGACGGCGAGCTTCTTATTCAGGGTGCTAACCAGTACGGCGAATACGACCTTCCCGATTTCGAAGGCGGAAAGCTTGTTTCGGTTGTAAGCGGCACAAACCATTTCGTGGGCATTACCGATCAGGGCAAGGCTTACGCTTGGGGTCATAACGACGGTAAGCAGGCAAACGTGTTCGGCGAACCCGCAAGCGCGGTTTACGCAGGCGCGAAGCAAACCTATCTCGTTGATGAAAACGGCGAGCTTAGCTACTCGACCGGCTTTAAGGGCTACCTTATGGGTACCGACAAGAGCGGCCGCGACGTGTTCAAGCGTATTATCTACGGCGGCCGTATGACAATGACTGTCGGTGCGGTTGCGGTTGTCGTTTCTACAATTATCGCAATAATCGTTGGCTGTCTTTCGGGTTATTTCGGCGGCTGGGTGGATATGCTACTTATGCGTATTACCGAAATTTTCTCGTCGATCCCCTTCCTGCCGTTTGCGATGATGCTTTCTTACGTAATACAAAAGAATCCTATCGGTGAAACGGCACGAATTATAATTATTATGATGATTCTCGGCTTGCTTTCTTGGACGGGTCTTGCAAGAATGATCCGTGCGCAGATTCTTGCCGAGCGCGAAAAGGAATTCGTAATTGCCGCCCAGGCGATGGGCGTTAAGGAAAAGAGAATTGCATTTAAGCATATTCTTCCGAACGTTGTTTCGGTAATACTTGTAACCGTAACGCTTGACTTTGCGGGCTGTATGCTTACCGAATCGAGCCTTTCCTACCTCGGCTTCGGCGTTCAGCAGCCTCAGCCTACTTGGGGTAATATGCTTAACGGCGCAAACAACTCGATAGTTATTCAAAACTATTGGTGGCAATGGGTATTCCCCGCAATATTCCTTTCTATCGCAACTATCAGCATTAACATTATCGGTGACACCCTGCGTGACGTTCTTGACCCCAAGAGCAGCCAGGAGAAATAAAGGTGGAGGTATAATATGTCTTTATTGGAAGTAAAAAACCTTCATACCTATTTCAAAACCAGAAAAGGTACTGTTAAGGCTGTTAACGACGTTTCTTATTCGCTCGAAGGCGGAAAAACGATTGGTATAGTCGGTGAATCCGGCTCGGGTAAATCGGTTTCTGCGATGAGCATTCTTAGGCTGCTCGACGGCAACGGTTATATCGCCGAGGGCGAGGTTATGTTCGAAGGACGTGACCTTACAAAGCTTTCTCAGCAGGAAATGTATGAGATCCGCGGCAACAAAATATCGGTTATCTTTCAGGAGCCGATGACAAGCTTAAACCCTGTATTTACGATCAAAAAGCAGCTCAGCGAGCCGTTTATGATCCACCAGAATATGAGCAAGAAGCAGGCAGAGCTTAAAGCGCTCGAAATGCTTCACGCGGTGCAGATACCCAACCCCGAAGCGGTTTTGCGTCAATATCCGCACCAGCTTTCGGGCGGTATGCGTCAGCGCGTTATGATCGCTATGGCACTTGCCTGCAAGCCGAAGATTCTTATTGCGGACGAGCCCACTACCGCGCTTGACGTTACTATTCAGGCGCAGATCCTTCGCTTGATGAACGAGCTTCAGAAGGAAAACGGCACAGCGATTATATTCATCACCCACGACTTGGGTGTTATTAACGAAATGGCAGACGACGTTGTCGTTATGTATTGCGGTCAGGTTGTAGAACAAACCAGCGCAAGGACGATCTTCACCGATTGCCCTGTCAGCCATCCCTATACCGAAGGTCTTATGCATTCTATTCCGCGCCTCGACAGCGTTGGAAGCAAGCTGGAGCCTATCCCCGGTGCTGTGCCTCATCCTTTGGCACTTCCCAAGGGATGCAAATTTGCACCGAGATGCAAATACGCAACACAGAAATGTCTGGACGAGGAGCCCGCTTTGGCGGAGGTTACTCCCGGTCAGAAGATTCGTTGCCACTATCCTGAAAAGGAGGTGCGTCGCAGTGAAGAACACAAACACGCTCTTATCGATCACGAATCTTAAAAAATATTTCCCTATCGCTAAATCGAGAATCTTCCAGCGTGAACAGCTCTATGTCCGCGCGAACGAGGAAATCAATATCGATATTCAAAACGGCGAAACCTTCGGTCTGGTTGGCGAATCGGGCTGCGGTAAATCCACACTCGGACGTACCATTCTTCAGCTTTACGATCAAACCGCGGGCAGTACCCTTTATTACGGCAGAACGCTTGATGATTTTGCTCCGAAATACGTTTTTAAAACGATAAACAAAGCAAAATCGCTTATCGCAAGGTATAAGAATATGCAGGCAAAGGCAGAGCTTCTTTCGAAGGAATGCGATGCCGCAGGCGAAAACGCTACGTTTTTCCAGCACCAAAACAAAAACCTTGCGCTTGCGGAAGCCGAAACCGCTTTTCAGAACGTTGTAAAGATACTTGGCGGCTTTGCCGCGGTTGACGATGCAAGCGCCGGCCTTAAAGTGATGGCAGATCGCTACAAGATTACCGTAAAGCTTCGCAATGTGAACGAAACCGCGCGTGAGCTCGACGGCGAAATCGCTATGTATGAAGCGATGGCAAAGGAGCTTCGCGAGGACAGATTGGTAAGCGACTCCGAAATCAAAATCAAGGCTGTTATTGCAAAAGCCGACAAGGTGCGCGCCAAGAGAAATCAGCTGCAGCCGATTATCAATTCTGCCGAAAAAGAGCTTGAAGCGGCAAACAAAAAGCTCGACGGTATCCGCGCAAGCTATGCAGGCAACGCAAAATTCGCAGAATACGAAGCTATGCGTGATAACGGCATCGACCTTTCGCGCCTTAAGTATTCCGAAATGCGTCTGCTCCGCAAGGATATTCAGATAATCTTTCAGGATCCCTATTCCTCGCTTAACCCCCGTATGACTATCGGTCAGATAATCGGCGAAGGTCTTACCACTCACAAATTCTTCAAAAAGGGCTCGTCCCAGATGAAGAAATATATTCTCGACGTAATGGATCAATGCGGTCTTCAGGGCTATATGCTTCACCGCTATCCGCACCAGTTCTCGGGCGGTCAGCGTCAGCGTATCTGTATCGCACGTGCGCTTGCGGTAAAACCCAAATTTATTGTTTGTGACGAATGCGTTTCGGCTCTCGACGTTTCGATCCAGTCGCAGATTATTAACCTGCTCGAGGAATTAAAGGAAAAGGAAAACCTTACCTATCTCTTTATTTCGCACGACCTTTCGGTTGTAAGATACATTTCCGACCGTATCGGCGTTATGTATCTCGGCAATATGGTTGAGCTTGGTACTGCAGAAGAGGTATTCTCCGATCCTCGACACCCCTATACCGTTGCGCTTCTTTCTTCTATTCCTACTACCGACCCCGATTCGGCAACCAAGGAAAAGATTATTCTCGAAGGCAACATTCCTTCTCCCATCAGACCTCCCGAAGGCTGTAAATTCCACACCCGTTGCTATATGGCTTGCGAAAAGTGTAAGCGCGTTCCGCCTCCTTACGTAGAGGTGAGCGAGGGTCACTTTGTTGCATGCCACTTCCTCGATAAAAAGATCGATGAAAACGGCAACTATCTTTTCGATATCAACAAAAGCGGTGCGGCTGAATAATTATGGCTATCTGGAAACGCTTAAAAAAGTTTGATCCCGAAAAGGAAAAGGAATTAAGAAATCAGATAGAGGCAGAAGGCGGGCTCGAAAAGGACGACGGACTTGCGATGGTTATTTCCGCTTTGCTCGTGTTTCTTCCCGCGGCACTTCTTGTGCTCGGCGTAATAGTGCTTATTGCCTTTCTGTTTTTCGGTTAAAATCATAGCAAAAATAAACGGAGCTTGGGGTATAGCCTCAAGCTCCGTTTAATATTATGTTGAAGTTTTTTGAAAAGAGATTTTTTCTTTTTTGCTTTTTAATATTATTCCGGTTGCGTTCAGGCGCAGCCGTTTTTTGTTAAATACCTGCAAAAATAGATGCAACAAGCTCGCGTAGGAATTCTGCGGAAATATCGCGTACAAGGAATTCCTCGCCGCTCTTTACGAATGGCATACGCAAAGAAAAGGCAAGACGGTCGCCGCTTTGCTCCGAAACGGTCAGCTCCCAAAGATTGCCCGATGCGAGAAGCGCAAGCTTTTCGATGTTTATGCCCGATTCGGCTTCGGCAAACCCAAGCTTTGATGGCACGCAGGAAACCGAAATCACAAGCTCATCCTGCTCGCAATCGGCAAAGATATCTACATATCCGCCGTCCGACGCGCAAAGACAAAAGCAGGTAAGCTCTGCCGTAATAAGCGCAAAATCACGCTCCGAGCCTTTGGCAAAGTATTTTTCTCCGTCGCTGTGCAAAATAAGCCGCTTTGCCGTTTCGGGAAATGCCGCTTCAAGCTCGCGCTTAAAGGCGGTAAGCAGAGAGCCGCTTTCGAAAAACGGAAGCAAACGCGGTTTATAATGCTCTTCCCGCAGGCGGGAAACGAGTTTTTCGGATTCGGGCGTTTCTTCGTCTTTTTCACCGCGACCGTACCCCGAATCGGAGAAAATCCCCGCGCGGCTTCTGTACGGCGCGGTTGCGAGAATTAACAGCCGTTCGCCGTTGCCGCTTATTACGTTTGCGCTTCCTTTAAAGCTGTCGCATACGAAATCGACGGTGCATATCTCGCCCGATATCATCATAGCTATGCTTTCTGCCGCACTTTCCGAAAGATAGGGCAAAATATCCTCGCCCTCTGCTATTTCGAAAAGCATTATTTTTGCTTCGGCGTTCATCGCAGAAACGCACAGACGGCTGTCGAGCAATAAAGCGGGTGATAACAGCGTTTCGAGTATTTTTTGAAATTTGTCCGAGCTGAATTCGGTTTCGTTTTTAAAAAGCATAGCGCAGATTTTATTTTTCTGCAAGCAGCTTTTGAAGCTCTGCCATAAATGCGCCTATATCCTTGAATTGGCGGTAAACCGAAGCAAAACGGATATATGCAACTTCATCGAGCCCTTTAAGCTTTTCCATAACCATTTCGCCGATACGCTCGGAGGTAACCTCGTTCTGGAGCGTGTTTTGAAGCGCGTTTTCTATTTCGGTAACAACGGCGTCCATTTGCGAAAGCGTAACCTGACGCTTGTCGCAGGCGCGGATAATGGAATTAAGAATCTTGTTGCGGTCAAAGGTTTCGCGCGAGAGGTCTTTTTTTATTACGATAAGCGGAAGAGTTTCGATATTTTCGTAGGTAGTGAAGCGCTTTTGGCACTCAAGACATTCGCGGCGGCGTCTTATGGAAGAGCCGTCGGAGGAAGGACGAGAATCGATAACCTTACTTTCGATATGTCCGCAGGAAGGGCATTTCATATAAAACCTCCGTGATTTTAATTTAGGTATTGCAAAGCCGAAACGATGTAAAAGCGAGCAAAAAGACGACCTTTGGGCTGATTCAAGTCGTAACGCTTTGGCTGGGTTTCGGTGCTTACTTTTTAGAAAGCTTTTCGTCTATCGCGCTTGCTGCGGTTTTGCCCGCGCCCATAGCGAGAATAACGGTTGCCGCGCCGGTTACCGCGTCGCCGCCCGCGTAAACGTTTTCGCGGGAGGTAAGACCGTTTTCGTCGGCGATAATGCCGCCCCATTTTTCGGTAGCAAGACCGTCGGTGGTGGATTTGATGAGGGGGTTGGGCGAGGTGCCGATAGCCATAATAACGCAATCGACGTCGAGTATGAATTCGCTGCCTTCCTTAACCACGGGTCTTCTTCTGCCCGAAGCGTCGGGCTCGCCCAAGGTCATTTCGACACATTCCATACCGCCTACAAAGCCGTTTTCGCCTTTAATAATTCGGGTGGGGTTGGTGAGGAGCTTGAATATTACGCCCTCTTCCTTTGCGTGCTCGACTTCCTCGGCACGAGCGGGAAGCTCGCTTTCGCCGCGGCGGTAAACGATATATACCTCGTCAGCACCCAAGCGGAGCGCACTTCTTGCCGCGTCCATAGCAACGTTACCGCCGCCGCAGACGGCAACCTTCTTCGCGTGGAAGATAGGAGTTTTGCTATCCTCGCGGTAGGCTTTCATAAGATTAATGCGGGTAAGGAATTCGTTGGCGGAATAAACGCCTTTCAGGTTTTCGCCTTCGATACCCATAAAGCGGGGAAGACCTGCACCCGAGCCGATGAATACGGCTTCAAAGCCTTCTTCCTTCATAAGCTCGTCGACAGAAATTGTCTTGCCGACAACGTAATTTGTTCTTATTTCAACGCCCAAAGCCTTAAGCGTTTCAATTTCCTTTGCAACGATAGCCTTGGGAAGACGGAATTCGGGAATTCCGTAAACAAGCACGCCGCCCGCTACGTGTAATGCTTCGAAAACGGTTACGGAGTAGCCTTTTTTCGCAAGGTCGCCCGCGCAAGCCAAGCCCGAGGGGCCGGAGCCGATAACGGCAACCTTGTGTCCGTTCGATTCGGGACGGACGGGGAGCGTGTCGCAGTTTGCGTTGTGCCAATCGGCAACAAAGCGTTCAAGTCTGCCTATTGCAACCGGCTCGCCCTTAATGCCGCGAACACACTTGCATTCGCATTGAGATTCCTGCGGGCAAACTCTGCCGCAAACGGCGGGAAGCGAGCTTTGACGGGTGATAACGTTATATGCACCCTCGAAATCGCCCTCTGCTACAAGTGCGATAAATTCGGGAATTGCAATATTTACGGGGCAACCCGAAACGCAGGGACGGTTTTTGCAGTTAAGGCAACGCTTTGCTTCGTCGATAGCCTGTTCTGCGGTATAGCCGAGCGCAACCTCTTCGAAGTTGTGCGCGCGGACCTCTGCCGGCTGGTGGGGCATAGGATTCTTTTTCAAAGACATATTAGGCATTTTTCTGTTCCTCCCCTTATTCAACCGTTTTATTTAAAAGATTGCAGGTGTCTTCGTAAGAATGACGCTCGAATTCGCGGTACATAGAGCCGCGGTCCATAGCTTCGTCGAAATCGACCTCGTGTCCGTCGAAATCGGGACCGTCAACGCAGGCAAACTTAACCTTGCCGCCGACGGTAAGACGGCAACCGCCGCACATACCTGTGCCGTCGATCATTATGGGGTTCATGCTGACGGTGGTTTTAATACCGTATTCCTTGGTAAGCTTGCAAACGAACTTCATCATTATCAGCGGACCGATAGCGATAACCTCGTCGTATTTTTCGCCGCTTTCGATAAGCTTTTTCAGCGCGTCGGTAACCAAGCCCTTTTCGCCGATAGAGCCGTCGTCGGTCATAATAAGGTATTTATCGCTGCAAGCGGTAAATTCATCCTGAAGAATAACAAGGTCCTTGTTACGGAAGCCGACAACAGAATGCACCTCTGCGCCGAGCTCGTGAAGCTTCTTTGCAACGGGGAGCGCGATAGCGCAGCCCACGCCGCCGCCGATAACGGCAACCTTTTTAATGCCGTCGGTTTCGGTCGCCTTGCCCAACGGGCCGACAAAGTCGGATATGTAGTCGCCTTCTTTTTTCGAATCGAGAAGCTTGGTGGTGCCGCCGACTATCTGATAGATAATGGTGACGGTGCCTGCTTCGCGGTCGTAATCGGCGATGGTAAGGGGAATTCTTTCGCCCTCTTCATCAACGCGAAGGATTATAAACTGACCGGGCTCGGCCTTTTTTGCTATTTGCGGTGCGCTTACGACCATTTTAGAAACGGTCGGGTTAAGCGATTCCTTTTTGACTATTTTAAACATATTAACACCTGATTTCCAAAATCGAAATTTTATCCAATTAATTATATCACCAAATCTTAAGAATATCAACCTTTTTTCTTGATTTTCAGGAATTTCCATAGTATAATGTAAAATGTATAGCGTTCGTGATTAATTTTTGTAAGAAATTAGTGTTATCGCGACGGAATACAATAAAAAATTCATATTTTTCGGCGACAGGTGCGTCGAAAAATATACCTATGATGTCCGAAAGCTTGGACAAGCCGTTTGCGGCGCGCACAAGCTTTGCGCGAGCGAACGGGCATCTAAACCCCGAAAATGCTTGCATTTTTGGGGAGAGCGGAGCGATTTCTTGATTTTCAGGAATTTCCATAGTATAATGTAAAATGTATAGCGTTCGTGATTAATTGTTATGCATTTTCGAGAATGTTTACGGAGGTTTAAAATGAATCTTCTTATTAAAAACGTAATTCTTCCCGAGGGAGACGGTTTAAAAACGGTTGATATTGCCGTTACCGACGGTATTATTGCAAAAATCGGCAAGGTTGATGTCGATTTCGTTGCCGATGAAACTATCGAGGGAAACAACCGTCTTGCCATTCCCGCGTTTGTAAATGCACATACGCACATGTATATGTCGACGCTTCGCAACGCGGCGGACGACCTTCCCTTTATGGAATGGCTCTTCAACGGCGTTATGCCGAAGGAAGACCGCTTGGATTGCGAGCAGGCATATTGGGGCTCGCTCCTTTCCTGTGCCGAAATGATAAAGCGCGGCTGTGCGACGTTTTGCGATATGCACCTTTTCCCCGGTAATTCGGCGAAAGCGGCGGCGGAATGCGGTATGAGAGCTGTCGTTTCGCGCGGGCTTGTCGGAAGCGAGGGCGGGCAAAAACGCCTTGACGACCAGTTCAAAGAAATCGAGGAATGGAAGCACGAAAAGAACATTAAGTTTATGCTTGCACCTCATGCAATATATACCTGCGATAAGGAATATCTTCTTAAAATTTCAAGCGAGGCAAAGCGCTTGGGGTTGGGTTTAAATATTCACCTTTCGGAAAGCAAGGCGGAATTCAACGACTGTATGCGCGATAACGGCTGTACCCCCACCGAATACGTCGCTTCGCTCGGGTTGTTCGAAAACAAAACGCTTGCCGCACATTGTGTTCAGCTTACCGAAAACGATATTTCGATACTTGCGAAATACGGCGTTTCGGTTGCTTCGAACCCCAAATCAAACCTTAAGCTCGGCAACGGTATCGCGCCGATATATCAGCTCGATCAGGCAGGCGTTAATATCTGTATCGGTACCGATTCGGCGGCTTCGAACAACAGCCTTAATATGTTCTCCGAGCTTAATTATATGACTCTGCTTCACAAGGGCACGAATTACGATTCCACGGCTATCCCTGCGAAGAAGGCGCTCGATTTTGCAACCGTCAACGGTGCGAAGGCGCTCGGCTTTGAAAAGCTCGGCAGGTTAGAAGAGGGCTGGGCGGCGGATATTGCTCTGCTCGATACCGACGTACCTCAGATGATACCGCTTCGCAACTATTACGCGGCGGTCTGCTATTGCTGTGACGGCAGCGAAACCGATACGCTTATTATCGACGGACGCGTGGTTATGAAGCACAAAGAGCTTCTTACTATCGATACCGAACAGCTTTACTATAACATAAATAAGATAGTTAACTTTTTGGATAATTAAGGAGAAAGAAAATGTCTTACGCTATTAAGGATATTACGCTTTGGGAAAGCGGCGAAACAAAAATACAGTGGGTAAAGAGCAATATGGACCTTCTTCGCGGTATCGAAGAGGAATTTAGTAAAACCAAGCCGTTTGCGGGTCTTCGCGTTGCGCTTTCGGTGCATTTGGAGGCAAAAACCGCATACCTTTGCCGCGTTCTTGCGGCAGGCGGTGCCGAAATGTATATTACCGGCTCCAACCCTCTTTCCACGCAGGATGACGTTGCGGCGGCGCTCGTTCACGGCGGACTTAACGTTTACGCTTGGCACGCCTGCACCGACGAGGAATACGAGGAACATATTTCGCGCGTTATCGAAGAGGGCAAGCCCAATATTATTATCGATGACGGCGGCGATTTGGTAAACCTTATCCATACAAAATACCGTGAGCTTCTTCCGAACGTTATCGGCGGATGCGAAGAAACCACCACAGGCATTATCCGTTTGCACGCTATGGCGCGCGAGGGTATTTTGGAATTCCCCATGGTTTTGGTAAACGATGCAGACTGCAAGCATCTTTTCGATAACCGCTACGGCACCGGTCAATCGGTTTGGGACGGCATTAACCGCACCACAAACCTTATCGTTGCGGGCAAAAAGGTTGTCGTTGCAGGCTACGGCTGGTGCGGCAAGGGCGTTGCGATGAGAGCGAAGGGCTTGGGCGCTTCGGTTATCGTTACCGAGGTAGACCCCATTCGCGCTATGGAAGCGGTTATGGATGGCTTTGCGGTTATGCCTATGGAGGATGCGGCAAAAGAGGGCGACTTCTTCTGTACCGTTACCGGCGACTGCGAGGTTATCACCACCAAGCATTTCCCGCTTCTTAAGGACGGCGCAATTCTTACAAACGCAGGCCATTTCGACGTAGAGGTCGATATGAAGGCTTTGCGCGAATACGCGGTAGAAACCTTCGAGGCACGCAACAATATTATCGGATATAAGCTCCCGAACGGCAACACCGTTTACGTTATCGCAGAGGGCAGATTGGTTAATATCTGTGCGGGCGACGGACACCCCGCCGAAATTATGGATATGTCGTTCGCAATTCAGGCGCTTTCGGCACTCCACCTTGTTACCAATCAGGGCAAGATCGAAGAAAAGCTTATTAAGGTTCCGCGTGAGGTCGACGAAGAGGTCGCACGCAGAAAGCTCGCATTCTGGGGCTGTAAGATCGATACTCTTACCGAAAACCAGAAAAACTATCTCGGCGCTTGGCAGCATTAATAGTAAAAACACAAAAAATTCGAGCGCGGATTTTGGACGCGAGCGTTTTATCGTTTCGTTTGGGAAACAGTAAAAGGTGAAAAATGGCTTTGATGCATGATTTTGTGGATGTATCTCCCGATCTACTGAAATCACTCCTATCTCTAAATAAAATGTTATTCGCAGACAAGGAAATTCGATATAAAAACGGAGATAACATATATTGGCCGTCGGAACATGAGGACGCGGACGATGTTCTTTTGCAAATCATCGAAGATTCTCACAAAGACTGTATCTCGGTACACGACGATTTTATCCTTCCGCTAATACCCGATTTTGAAGCTGTAAATACATTGTTTGGTGGGTTTATACCGTATAAAGGTTTAAACTATTACGGATTTACGTTGTTTCCGACGGAAAGCCTATCCGCCTTAATTGTCGTACTGCAAAGATCAAACAAAGCGGAATTTAATTCGCTGATTCAACTATGTAATACTGCGATTAAAAACCGACATTATTTATTACATCGTGGCATTTGATCTTTGATGTTCTAATATATACAAGGCTGTATTTTGGAAAGAAAAAACAGATCTGTGTATTATAATGCAAAACAAAAGTATATAACTGTTAAAAGAATATAACAAAAAGCTTTCCGCAAAAACGGAAAGCTTTTTGTTATATTCTATTATTTATTTTTCTGCTTGTAAACAAAGCGCCGATCATTGCGAATGACGAAAGTGCAAGCAGGATAAACGCCAAAATTCCGCTGTTATCGCCCGCGTCGGGTATTTCGGGGGTACTCGATTCGGTCAAGGGCGCGCTTGTTTCGTTTTCGCTTATTTCACTGCTTTCGGCAGGAGATGAGGATTCGCTAACGGTGGTCGAGGATTCGTCAATGCTTTCGTCGCCCGCGCCGTTCGATGCGTTGCCCGAGGAATAAACACTTATTTCATCGATAAATGTCCAGCCGGCGGTTTTGGTTTCGCCGTTCGCGTCGGGGAATTCGCCGAGATGCTCAATCGTCACACGAAGGTATCTGCCCGAGGCATCCTCTGCCGCAAGCGTCATCGCAAAGGTTTCGGAAAGTCCGTTTTCGGTGGATTTTTCTGTGTCGAGCGTGCCGAGCTCGCTGTAACTGCCGTTGCGATCGTCGGCAAGTGCAAAGGAAACGCTTTTGGGCGCGTATATGCCTGCCGAGGTTTCGTTAAGAAAGCCTATCGTTATTGCCGAAATATCCTCGCGCAGTTGTCCGAGGTCGAGAATAATTTCGAAATTTCCGTTATCGTCCACATCGACCTGATTAAAGCCGACGTACGCGCCGCTTGAATAATAACCGCTTCCGCCGTCGGGGATAGTGCCGTAAATGCCGTCGGTCAGCTTTATGCCGTCGTCGGGGTATGCCGCGGATGCGGGGGTTACAAGAGTGTAGCTTTTACCGTAGGATATCTCGCTTCCCTCTGCGGAAACGGCAGACATCAACGCAAGCGCGAGAAAAACTGCCAGAAATAAAATGAATATCTTTTTCATATCTTTGTCCTTCCGATATTTGTTGTAATTAATATCCGCTTTTTTGTTAAATTTATTCAACGGCTTGATTATCCTATATAAAAATGATAAAATACTGCAGAAAAAATTAAATTTTGGCGTATTTGAGGTAAAAATTTTGAAAACAGGGCTTGTTTTGGAGGGCGGCGGCTTCCGCGGAATATACACGGCGGGCGTACTCGACGTATTTATGCAAAACCGAATATCGTTCGACGGAGTTGTCGGTGTTTCGGCAGGTGCGATACACGGCTGTTCTTTTCTTTCGAATCAAAAGGGAAGAAGTATAGATTACTATACGAAATATTGTAACGATTGGCGGTTTATGAGCCTGAAAAGCTTTATAAAGACGGGGAACATCGTCGGAACCGATTTCGCCTATCATGAGCTGCCCGAAAAATTAGTGCCCTATGATTACGCGGCTTTTGATAAATGCGGTGTGCCCTTTTATGTTACCGTTGCCAACCTCGAAACAGGCAAGCCCGAATATATAAAGATAAACGATATGCTTGCCGATATAGATTACCTGCGCGCCTCGGCATCGCTGCCCTATTTTTCGCGCATTGTGGAAATAAACGGTAAAAAATATCTCGACGGCGGCTGTGCCGACAGTATTCCGATAAAGGCGTTCCGCGATATGGGCTTTAAACGTAACGTTATCGTGCTTACCCGCCACGACGGATATGTAAAAAAGCAGGAGCACGGCTTGTTTGCAAAGCTTTTGTACCGTAAATATCCCGAATTTGTGCAGACTCTGCTTGGCTTGCAGGAGCGTTACAATAAAACGCTTGAATATATAAGGGAGCTTGAACGGTTAGGCGAGGTGTTCGTTATCCGCCCGAGCGAGCCGCTTACAATCGGCAGAATGGAGCACGACCCCGAACGCGTGCGCGCCGTTTACGATATCGGTGTTGCCGACGCAAAGCGCGAAATGGAAAGGCTTTCGGAATGGTTGTTTGTTTAGGGAAACGACACACAATAAAAAAAGCCCAAAACTAAAAGTAGGGCGGACGGCTTGCCTCCGCCTCATATCTGTTGAGCGATATATATTGCCACTCTTGCAACACCCGCATAACAAATTTGTATAACGAAAAAATGAAACACAATAAAAAAAGCCCAAAACCAAAAGTTTTTGGGAGAGAGCTCGAGAGAGGGGATTTTTACAAAAATCCCCTCTCTCGTTGTATTGTTAAATTGTTGCGTATATCCCGAATTGCGCGAGCGCAATTCGCTTCCGCTAAGGCGGAAGTTCGACTCCGCAAAACGGCGCTGTCACCGTTTTGCTTCGCTCAGAATGACAGTGACATTACTTAATCACAAACGTGCCGAAGTAGTGGCGTGCGATAAGAATATAGTCGAATTGGTCGACCTTGTTGTCCTTGTTAACGTCTGCACGGGTCTTTTCGTCTGCCGAAAGAGTGCGGGTTTCGAAATAGTGGCGTTTAACAAGAATGTAGTCATACTGGTCTATCGTGCCGTCCTTGTTAACGTCGCCGAGCTTGCCGACAACGGGGGCAGGGGGAACGATGGGCTGGTTGTTGCCTTCGACCGTTGCATAAGCCGCGGTGCTTATCGTTTTGTTTGCAAAATCGACGCCGTAGAAGGTTACCTTTTTGCCGACGGATGCATTTTTAAGAAGCGTGTGGCTTATTACGCTGAGGCTCGAATTACCGCTGTGGCAGGCAATCATAATCTCGTTCGATGCGAGGTTTACGTCAGCCGCGCTTCCGTTTGCGGTGGTTATCGATTTTATGGTATAGACGTTGGGGTCGCTTGTTTTTGTAAGAATAACGTTGCAGGTGTAGCGGTGGTTGATTTTATCGGTGGTAAGTGTGCCGAAATCGGGGGTGTAGATATAGCAGTTGCTATCGTAAATATGGTTGTTAAAGCCGTGGATTTCGACAGCTTCGGTAAGCTTGTCGAGCTTTTCGATGTTGGAAACCGAAACCTCGACCTCGTCTATCCAAACAAAATCGGTCGGGGTGACGGTGAAGCGGACATAGCGCGCCGTGTTCATATTGGCGGTCTTAACCGTAAGCTTACAAAGCTTTGCCGTGTCGTTGTCTATGATATTGCCGTTGCCGAGCGATACGAGCGAAGAGGTCGTGCCGACGCTCGTAAAGGTCTTGCCGTCCTGCGAAACAGAAACCGCCATACTCTTAACGGGGTCGATACCGTAAAATCCGTATGCGCCGTAAACGGTGTAGGTGTCGCTCTTTATTGCCGAGCCGAGGTCGATAGTGATGACCGCGTCGACACCGTTTGCCCAACCCGAATATGCGGCAACCGAGCCGCCGTCTGCGCTTGATTTAACGCCGTCGGTGAGCTTTGCGCCGTTATCGCCGAAGGTGCCGTGCTTTTCGCCCGATGTGGTGTAGTTTTTGCCTGTGGAAACCGTAAGCGCGGTTGCTTGAGATACCGAAATTTCAACCTCGTCTATCCAAACGAAGTTGTTGGCGTTGACGGTGAAGCGGACGTATTTTGCGGTTTTTGCCGCAGGCGCGGTGACGGTAAGCGCGTAAAGGTTTGTCACTCCGTCGCTCATTGCGTTGCCCGTGCCCATAGGAGTTACTTCGGTGGTCGAGCCTACGGTCGTGAAGTTGGTACCGTCGTTCGAAACCGAAACTGTCATACCCTTGGGAGAAAGAATGCCGTAAAAACCGTATGCGCCGTAAACGGTATAGGTATCGCTGCTTTGAGCAGAGCCGAGGTTGACCGTGATTTGTGCATCGGTGTGTGCGTCCCAGCCCGAATATGCTTCAACCGAGCCGCCGTCGGGGCTTTGCTTGGTTCCGTCGGTAAGACGAACAGAATTGTCGGGATAAGAGCCGTGCTTTGCACCGCTTGTAGTATAGGTCTTGCCGACAGAAATTACGGTTTTGCTCGTAAGGTTAAGGGTTTGGCTCAACGCGTTGTATGCCGCAACTACCTCTGCGGCGGTGGCGTTGGCTTTGTAATATATTTCGTTTGCTCTTTCGTAGTTTGCGCGGATAACCGATAATTGCTCTTCGCTAAAGCCGGCGTAGGAAAGCGACGCGGCGTTGTCGATAAGCGTTTTAAGGCTGTCCTTGCTCGAAACAGAAAGCTTTTTAATAAGTCTGCGCGCTTCGCTTGCAATAACGTTGCCTGCGCTCAATGCCGCTTCGGCTTCGGCGATAGCCGCCGAAATTGCCGCGTTGGGGGTAATGGAAACGTATGCCTTTGCTTCCGATAACGCGGTGTTGAGATCCGCGATAAGGCTTTGGTTTACAAGGCTTGATTTTTTTACAACAAGGATAACGTCGCATACCGAACGCGAATGGCTTTGAACGTAGCCCGCGCTTCCGTTGCCGGTATTCGAAACGTACATCGCCGAGCTTCCGCCGCCGTCCATACGGATAACGTTGTTACAGCCGAGCTTTATCATCGCCGCGGCAACATCGCGAAGGGTGAGCGAGCGAGAGGAAGCACCGGTGCCACCGCCTTCGGAGGTGAAGAACACGTAGCTGCCGTCGGGCTTGGTGCCGAATGCGGTCCAACGTGCATAGGTGCCGGTTACCGAGTGAGTACCGACCGTGGATTGAGTAAGAGTGAGGTCGACACCGTCTTTAACGAGCCAGCCGACGTTGGTTATCGCGCCGACAGCGTTTTCCATCGCGGTGCGTGCACTTGCGTTGGTTTCGTTTACCGAGATGCTGACAGGGTCGCCGACCTTAAGTGTGTTAAGGTAACCGAGATGGTCGGAGCTTGTTTTTACCGAAAGCACGAACTGGTTAGATGCTATTGCGGTTTTGTTGGTGGCGGGATAGATAGCAACTACTTCACCTTTGAGCGTTTGACCGACACCGATTTCGGTGTTGTCGAGCTTGCGGCAAACCACTTCGTAGTTTGTGCCGGTGGTATCTGCTTTTGTGCCGCAGGATTCGTCGAAATAGAATATTTTATGGGTTGCGCCGGACCAAGCGGCATCCTGACGTTTATTTACATAGGCGATAGCGTTGGTGAGAACGGTACCGTTTGAATTAAGCGTGCTCGAAAGAACGCTGCTGACGCTTGTCATCTTACCTTTTGCATCGAAGGTAACCATTTCCTGAGTATCGCCGAAATGCGCGCAGGAAAGCTTGCCGTTGGTAATAATATGTCCGATAAGCGCATCGTTCGCAGTGCCGAAGAACGAGCCATTGATAACACCTGCAACCTCGTAGCCGAAGGAGTTTACAGCGCGGCTGTAGTGTTCGGAGAGAAGGCTTGCCGAGCCCGCGTAGCCTATGAAGGGAACGGCCATATATTGGTCGGGAGAAAATTCAAGCACGGTGCAGGCTTCGGTGTGCTTGCTTTGACTGCCGTAAACGTTGTATTTCGCGTAATCGACACCCGAGGTGACCGAAAAGCTTTTCGAAACCGACATACTGACGGTTGCCGCGTTTGCAAAAACGCAGGAGGATGCGAGCATTATCACGCAGATAAGCATCGCAAGAGCTCTTTTTGTGATTTTCATCTTGTTTTTTCCTTTGTTCTAAATTTGACTTCCAAATATATATACTAACAAAAACCCGAAAGCAAGTCAATGGCACAAACAGCCAAATATCACTTTTGCCAATCGGGCGAAATGCCGAACTTTTTAAGCAGCGAATAAAGCGGCGAGATGGGAAGACCGATAATGTTGTAAAAATCCCCCGTAAAGCTTTCGGCAAAAAGGCAGGCTCTTTCCTGAATACCGTATGCGCCCGCCTTATCCATAGGCTCGTTCGTTTTTATATACGCGTTAATTTCGTCGTCGGTCAGCTCGCGGAAGCGCACCTCGGTAACGCAATATCCGCTTTCCTCGCCCTCGTTGCCGATAACGGCGTAGCCGCTTATTACCTCGTGAACGCTTCCCGAAAGGCTTTTGAGCATTGAAAACGCATCGCGCTCGTCCTTTGGCTTGCCGAGTATATTCCCGTTAAGGCAAACGACGGTGTCCGCACCGATAACCGTTGCGTTTTCTCCGCAACGCGTAAATACCTCTCTTGCCTTGACAAGCGCGTTTTCGCGCACAAGCTCGCAGGCGTTTTCGCCCTGTGTAAGCTCGTTTGCGTTCGAGGGAATCACCTCGTAGGTGTAGCCCGCGGTGTTAAGTATTTCTTTTCGGCGGGGAGAAGCCGAAGCGAGTATAAGCTTTTTTGCCATAATATCCATATCCTTTTAAAAAAACCTTGATATTTGTGTTTTATTATATTATAATAATAAATTATCAAATGTAAATAGTAAGCGAGAGCAAAATTATGAAAATCAATACCGAAAACATAAAACGCGTTGTCGTAAAGGTGGGAACATCAACACTTACGCACGCGTCGGGATATATGAATATACGAAAGGTCGAAAAGCTGGTTGCCTGCCTTGCCGACCTTTATAACAGCGGTAAGGAAATAATACTCGTTTCCTCGGGTGCCGTTTCCTGCGGGCTTGCAAAAACCGGCTTCGACAGAAAAAATCTCACCACCGAGCAGAAGCAGGCCGCAGCCGCTGTCGGTCAATGCCAGCTTATCGATATGTACGACCGCCGTTTTGCCGATTACGGCATTACTATCGCGCAGATATTGCTTACGCGAAGCGTTATCGATAACAAGGAACGCAGAGAGAACGCAAGCACAACGCTCGAATTGCTTTTGGGGCAGGGAATTATTCCTATTGTAAACGAAAACGATACGCTTTCGAACGAGCAGATAAAAATAGGCAGTAACGATACTCTTGCCGCGACCGTTGCAAGGCTTTGCCACGCCGACCTGCTTATAAATATGTCGGACATAAACGGACTTTACGATTCCGACCCGCGAAGCAACGAAAACGCAAAATTTATCGAATACGTGGAAGAGGTTACCGACGAAATATTCGCGATGGGCGCGGGTGCGGGAACAGCGCGCGGCACGGGTGGTATGGCAACCAAGCTGGAAAGCGCGAGATACGTTACCGAACGCGGTATCGCGATGATAATTTTAAACGGCGCAAACCCCGAAATTCTTTACGACGTGTTCGACGGCGAATTTGTGGGAACATACTTTGCGGCGCACGATAAAAACTGACCGAAAGGGCTTGAATGTATGATGCTTACCGAAATGTGCGCTTCTGCGCGCGAGGCCTCGGCGATTCTCGGCTCGGCAGATGCCGAAAAGCGTAACAGCGCGCTTTTGGCGATGGCAGACGCGCTTAACGCACGCGCCGAAGAAATAATAAATGCAAACCTTGCAGACCTTCAAAACGCAAAGGAAAACGGTATGAGCGATTCGATGCTCGATAGGCTCACCCTTACCAAGGCGCGTATAAACGCCATATCCGAAAGCGTTAAAAAGGTTATCGCACTTCCCGACCCGCTTGCGCGCAACGAGGAATGGACCCGCCCGAACGGTATAAAAATAACCAAAAAGCGCGTTCCCTTCGGCGTTATCGCGATAATTTACGAGGCACGCCCGAACGTAACGGCGGACGCGGCGGCTTTGTGCGTAAAATCGGGCAACGCGGTTATTCTGCGCGGCGGCAAAGAAGCGATAAATTCAAATCTTGCTATTGCAAACGTGCTTTCGAACGCGCTTGCATCGGTCGGTCTGCCCGAGCGTTGTGTTCAGGTCGTGCCCGACACCTCGCGCGAGACGGCGAATAAATTAATGAAAATGAAGGGCGGTATTGATTTGCTTATCCCGCGCGGCGGCAAATCGCTTATCCGTTCGGTGGTGGAAAACGCGACCGTTCCTGTTATCGAAACGGGTGCGGGTAACTGCCACGTATATTTCGACGAATTCGCCGATTTCGAAATGGCATTGAATATTATCGACAACGCGAAGCGTCAGCGTCCCTCGGTTTGCAACGCGGCGGAAAGCCTGCTTGTACACGAAGCTATCGCAAACAAAATTTTGCCGCTTGTAAAAGCACGTCTTGACAACGTTGAAATACGCGGTTGCGAAAAGACCTGCGCGATAATCGATGTCGCTCCCGCCACAAACGAGGATTTCTTTACCGAGTATAACGATTATATCCTTTCGGTGAAGGTGGTAAGCGGCGTGCGCGAGGCGATTGCGCATATAAACACCCACGGTACGGGACACAGCGAAGCGATAATTACCGAAAACACCGAAAACGCTACCCTTTTCTGCAATAACGTCGATGCGGCGGCGGTCTATGTGAATGCTTCCACCCGATTTACCGACGGCGAGGAATTCGGCTTCGGTGCGGAAATAGGCATTTCCACCCAAAAAATGCACGCGCGCGGCCCTATGGGGCTTGCCGAAATGACCACCTATAAGTACGTTATAAACGGAGAGGGACAGATAAGATGACCGACGGCGAAAAATATACTGCGGCACTTGCTTTTGCAACTGCAAAGCATAAAGGTCAAACCAGAAAAGAGGGTGTTCCGTATATAACCCACCCGATAGCGGTTGCCGAAATACTGCAGGAAAAGGGATACGGTATAGATTATATTATTGCGGGACTTTTTCACGACCTTTTGGAGGATACCGACGCGACCGAGGAGGAAATTGCAGACCTCGGCGGCGAAGCGGTGCTTACCGCGGTAAAGCTTTTAACCAAGCAAACGGGCTATAATATGCGCGAGTATATAGAGGGTATAAAGCGTAACCCTATCGCCTTTGCCGTAAAGGGTGCGGACCGGCTGCATAATCTGCGCTGTGCGCCCAATGCAAGCGTCGAATTTCGCAAAAAGTATATCGCCGAAAGCAGGGAATGGTATCTCGACTTTTGTCCCGAAATAGAGCAGGCGGTTATCGACCTCGAAGCAACGATATAAAAAGGGGCTTTCCGATTGCGGAAAGCCGAAGTGAGCATATAAATTTCATTGAGAGAAAGGCTTTTTGTAAAAAGCTTTTCTCTCAAACTCTTTTTTCAAAAATCTTTAATTTCTTTAAAAACACCCAAGAAACTTGCTTGTTTAAAGAAGGTTTCTTGGGCGGAGCTCGAGGCAGAGCCTCAAGCCCGTTTTGCCTCTTTTATTATTTCATATTAAGAACTATATTGCTTAAACGGCGTCTTTGCTCGATAAATCGGTCGAAGACGAGAATTCTTGCAACCGCGGAAGCGAGCGAGCGCATAAGCGCGACCTTTCGCGAGGGCGAATCGCCTATCGAGCGCGGCGGAAATTCTTTGGGTGCGGCAGTGCTTTTTATTTCGTATTCTATCTCGTCGCACAAAAGGTCGTAGCCCTTTTCGATTTCAAACACGCGTGACATAACGGTTATCGCATCGGAAATATAAGAAAGAGGAAGCATACGCTTGCTTATGCAGATAACCACCAGCTTTGCAAGGTGCGTTTTGTTATATTTTTTCTTTACCGGCGGGTGAAGCACGCCGTTTTTTACGTAGTTGTTTATCATCGATTGGGTTATAAGCGGCTCGTCGGAATTGCAGTTAAAGGGCTCGAGCTTTTCGCAGATAAAGGCTATTACCTGATCGACGTAGAGCTCGAACGCGGGGAATTCATCCCAACGCGGAAGATGTATTTTCAAAAGCTCGCTGTTGTTAAGATTCATAAATTAGCTCCGTTTTGCGGTTTTGTTGTGGCACAAGGCTTATCATATCATCAAAACGAAAAATTGTCAACAAAACCTTGTGCAAATAAGTGAAAATTGCGAAAAACAATCTTCAAAAGCTCTTGACATAGTTTTCAAAACCGTATATAATAGTTATTGCAAAAATATTCAAGATATAAGGAGCAACGTATTTTATGGCAAAAAACGTTCTGGCTAAAAAAAGCCCCGATCTTACAAGACCTTACAGCATTAAGCATTTAATGGAAATCGCCGTTAACGAAGCGGCGGAAAAGATAGCATTCAAGTACCGTTCGGGCGAAGGCATTCGCGAAGTTTCTTTTAAAGAATTCCAAACCGAAACCTTCTGGCTCGGTACCGCGCTCAATTCGCTCGGTGTAGCAAGCGGTCATATCGGCTGTTCGGCGGAAAACAGCTACAACTGGATTTTGGTTTACCTTACCGCGCTTAAAAGCGAAGGCGTTTTCTGCCCTATCGATAAAGAGCTTCCCGATGAAGACCTTATAAACGTTATTCACGGCGGCGACGACGAGATTGTTTTCTGCGACAAAAGACGCGAAGAAACCTTCCGCCGTATTCGCGAATCGCTTCCCAACGTTAAATATTTCGTCTGCTTCGACAGAGCAGAGGACGAAGGCGAATTCCTTTCCTTTGCAAAGCTTCTCGAAAAGGGCAAAGAGCTTTACGAAAAGGGCGACAGAGCATACTGCGATATGAAGACCGCAGACGAAAACGCTCTTAAAATGCTTATATACACCTCTGGTACTACCGGACTTGCAAAGGGCGTTATGCTTTCCGAGCACAATTTGGTTTCGCTCGTTCACTACGGTCTTAAGCTCGCTTCTATCCGCGAGGTAGGTCTTTCGGTGCTTCCGTACCACCATTCCTACGAAGCGGTTGCAGGTATTCTTGTTGCAATTCACCGTCATTCCACCCTTTGCATTAACGACAGCTTAAAGCGCGTTGTTAAAAACCTTGCGCTTTATCAGCCCGGTTATATGTATGTTGTTCCCGCGCTTATGGAGGTGCTTTACCGCAAAATGTGGGCAAGCATCGAGGAAAAGGGCAAGACCAAGACGGTTAAAACCGGTATTAAGCTTTCGCGCTTCCTTCGCGCTATCGGTATCGATAAAAGAAGAAAGATATTCGCAGAGCTTCATCAGGCGTTGGGCGGCAATCTCGAAAAGCTGGTTTGCGGCGGTGCGCCCTTGCGTGCAGAGATTGCAGACTTCTTCGAAGATATCGGTATAATCTGCACCAACGGCTACGGCATTACCGAATGCTCGCCTCTTGTTTCGGTTAACACCGACTTTATTAACGACCCGAAAACCGTCGGCTTCCCGATGGAATGTATCGACGTTCGTATCGATGAACCCAACGAAGACGGCGAAGGCGAAATCTGCGTTAAGGGCGATATCGTAATGCTCGGCTATTACAAGAACGAAGAAGCTACCGCAGAGGTATTTACCGAGGACGGTTATTTCCGTACGGGCGACTACGGCTTGGTTAACAAGAAGGGTCAAATCGTTATTACCGGCAGAAAGAAGAATATTATCATTCTCGGCAACGGTAAAAACATTTATCCCGAGGAGCTCGAGGATTATATCGGCGGCATTCCTTACGTTCTCGAAAATATCGTTTACGCAGACCGCGACGAAAGCGGCAGCGAAGCGGCGCTTGCGGTTCAGTGTGTTGTAGACCCCGAGCTTCTTGAAAAGGAAGGCAAGGAAGCGCTCGAAGCAAAATTAAAGCACGACGTATTCACCGTGCTTGCAAAGCTTCCTACATATAAGCAGGTGACCAAGGTTATTATTCGTGAACAACCCTTCGTCATTACCTCCTCTAAAAAGATTCGCCGCGCTAAAGACGGCTCTCCTATGTAAATATTTCCAAATCGACGCACCGTTGCAAAAACGGTGCGTTTTTTTGCAAAAATATTGCGAAATAAGGAAAAAATTAACTTTAATTCGGTGATATACTATTGCAAACTGCGAATTAAAGTAGTATAATACATTGGATATACCTTTTTGAAACAAGAATTGGTGGAACATTTTATGTCAAAGCAAACGATAATGTGGCTTACGATTGCGGTGTACATCGTGTTTATGGCGGTGATCGGATTTGTCACGGGTAGAAAATCAAAAAATATGAGCGACTTTACCGTCGGCGGAAGAAACGCGGGCGCGTGGATGTCGGCATTTTCATACGGAACGGCATATTTTTCTGCGGTAATGTTTATCGGCTACGCGGGCGGCACCGGTTGGAAATACGGCCTTTGGGGCGTGCTTCCCGGTATCGGCAACGCGATAATCGGCTCACTTTTTGCTTGGCTCGTGCTTGCAAAGCGCACCCGCAAGGTCACGCGTGAAAATAACATAACCACTATGCCCCAGCTTTTCGAAAAAAGCTTCGGCTCGCGTGCGATGAAGCTTTTTTCGGCAATAGTTATTTTCATTTTCCTTTTGCCCTATTCGGCATCGGTTTATAAAGGACTTACCAGCGTTTGCTCGGTGCTTTTGGGTATCGACGAAATGGTTTGCATGGTAATAATCGCGGTAGTCAGCGCACTTTTGGTCGTTGCGGGCGGTTATCTTACCGCGCTCCGCGCCGATTTCGTTCAAGGCGCAGTGATGCTCGTGGGTGTTTTCGCGCTTATCGTCGCTGTGTTTAACAGCGACAGCGTCGGCGGTCTTTCGGAAGGCTTTAAAAACATCGCGGCGGAAACCGAAAAGCTAAGTCTTAACAGCTTTGCACATATAGGCTTGTGGGCAACCGTGCTTATGACCTCGTTCGGCACGTGGGGCTTGCCGCAGATGATACAGAAATATTACGGCATACGCGATGATAAAGAGGTTTCACGCGGGACGGTTATTTCTACCTTCTTCGCGTTTGTGGTTGCGGGCGGCGGTTATCTTATCGGCTCGCTTTCGCACCTTTTCTTCAGCGAGCTTCCCGAGGGCGGAACGGATTATCTTATTCCGAATATGCTTGCGGGTGCAGGAATTGCCGATGTGCTTGTCGGCATAATCCTTGTGCTTCTTATCGCGGCAAGCGTTTCTACGCTTTCCTCGATAACCATAACCGCATCCTCGACGCTTACGATGGACATAATCCGCGACAGATTTATAAAAAACAAGGAAAAGGACATATCGGGACTTACCAGACTTGTGTGTTTGGTGTTTGTCCTTCTTTCCTTCCTTATCGCGTGGAAGGGAACGGGTACCCCCATTCTTGATATGATGAGCTATTCGTGGGGTATCATCTCGGGCTGCTTCCTTGCGCCCTATGCAGTATCGCTTTATTGGAAAAAGGTTACGAAAGCGGGTGCTTGGACAGGCATTATCGGCGGCTTTGCGGTTGCGTTGCCTCCGCTTGTCGCAAAGCTTATGGGCAGCGAATTCGCGCTCGGCGGTTTTGGCAAGCTTTGCGATATGGGCGCTCACTTCGCCTGCGCCGCGATGCTTATCTCGTTAATACTCGTTTTTGCTGTCAGCGCACTTACTCAAAAATGCGAAAAACTCCCCGAAGGAGCAAAATAAATGGAAAACAGAATTTTTAACAAAGAAATGGAGTGTATGCCCCGCAAGGAGCTCGAATCACTCCAGCTTGAACGCTTAAAATCGCTTGTCGCATATTGCGAAAAGAATTCCGAATTTTATGCAAAGCGTCTTGAAAAGGCAGGCGTTACGGCAGATAAGATTAAATGTCTTTCGGATATCGAATACATACCCTATACCACAAAGGACGACCTGCGCGATACCTACCCCTTCGGTATGCTTTCGGTGCCTATGGAGGAAATAGTGCGTGTTCACGCTTCCTCGGGCACAACCGGCAACCCCACGGTTGTTGCATACACGCGTGAAGACCTTGAAAACTGGTCCGAGCAGGTTGCGCGCCTTGCCGTTGCGGCGGGTGTAACCAAAAGCACGATAGTTCAGATTTGCTTTGGCTACGGTATGTTCACGGGTGCGCTCGGCTTGCACTACGGCTTGGAAAAAATCGGCGCGGTTGTTGTTCCCACAAGCTCGGGCAATACCGAAAAGCAGCTTAAATTCATGCGCGATTTCGGAACTCAGGCGATAGTTGCGACCCCCTCCTACTGTATGTATCTTGCAGAAGCGGCAAGAGGTATGCAGGACAAATATCCTATGGATTCGTATAAGCTTAAATACGGTATTCTCGGCAGCGAGGGCTGTACACCCGAAATGCGTAACGAGATTGAAAACCATTGGGGCAACGGATTTTTCTGTACCGATAACTACGGTATGTCCGAGCTTAACGGTCCCGGTATGTCGGGCGAATGTATGTACCGCGACGGTTTGCATATAAATGAAGACCACTTCCTTTGCGAAATTATCGATTCGGCAAGCGGAAGCGTGCTCGAAAAGGGCGCAACGGGCGAGCTTGTCGTTACAAACCTTACAAAGCGCGGGCTTCCTATTTTGCGCTACCGCACGAAGGATATTACCAACATTAATTACGAGCCCTGCAAGTGCGGCAGAACGAGTGCAAGAATGCACAAGATAATCGGCAGAAGCGATGATATGATAAAGGTACGCGGCGTAAACGTGTTCCCGTCGCAGGTCGAAAGCGCGCTTATCGGTATGACCGAAATAAGCCCGAACTACTTAATAGTGCTTCGCAGAGAAAACTATTCCGACTCTATGGAGGTGCGCGTAGAGCTTATCGACGGCGGTCTGCTTGACCGTTTCGCAGAGCTTGTCGCTTTGCAGAGGCGCATTCAGGAAAACATTAAAAACATTCTCGGCATCGCTATTAAGGTAACGCTTGTAGAGCCGAATTCTATCGAGCGCTTTACCGGCAAGGCAAAGCGTGTGCTTGATTTGAGAAATCAGTAATAAAAAGGTGATTATAATGGAAAAGAAATTACTTTTGGGTAACGAAGCTGTCGCGCAGGGGCTTTACGAGGCGGGCGTGCAGGTCGTTTCCTCCTACCCCGGTACTCCGAGTACCGAAATAACCGAGGCTGTCAGCAAATACGATGAAATATATTCCGAATGGGCGCCCAACGAAAAGGTTGCCTTCGAGGTTGCTATCGGTGCTTCGTTCGGCGGCGCGAGGTCGTTCTGCGCGATGAAGCACGTCGGTCTTAACGTTGCGGCAGACCCGCTTTACACCGCTTCTTATATCGGTGTAAACGGCGGTATGGTTTGCGCCGTTGCCGACGACCCCGGTATGCACTCATCGCAGAACGAGCAGGATTCCCGCCGCCACGCTATCGCGGCAAAGGTACCTATGCTCGAGCCCTCGGACAGTCAGGAGGCGCTCGATTTTACAAAAATCGCTTACGATATTTCGGAACGCTTCGACGCTCCCGTGCTTTTAAGACTTTCTACCCGTATTTCGCACTCGCGCTCGCTCGTTACGCTTTCCGAAAGACAGGAAGTAGGGCTTAAACCCTATCAGCGCGACGTTATGAAAAACGTTATGATGCCCGCGATGGCTCGCAAGGCGCACGCCAAGGTAGAAGAACGCAACGCCGCACTTACCGAATGGGCGGATACCGAAGCGTTTACTCTCGGCGTCAACAAGGAAGAGCTTTATTCCGAAGAAATCGGCGTTATCGCGGCGGGCAGCACCTATGCTTACGCGCGTGAGGCTTTGGGTGAAAAGGCAAGCTATTTAAAGCTTGGTATAGTTAACCCGCTTCCCGTAAAGGCGATTATTGATTTTGCAAAGAAGGTAAAAACGCTTTACGTAATCGAAGAGCTTGATGACGTTATCGAAACACATTGTATTAAGCTCGGCGTTAAGGTTATCGGCAGAGAAATTTTCTCGCCGCTCGGCGAATACAACCAGTCTGTTATCGAAAAGGCGATTTTGGGAAGCGTTAAGGAAGTCGTTGCGGTCGATTGCGATATACCCGCGCGTCCTCCCGTGCTTTGCCCCGGCTGTCCGCACAGAGGTCTTTATTACGCACTTAAGGACCTTAACCTTTACGTAAGCGGCGATATCGGCTGTTACACCCTTGGCGCGCAGGCACCTCTTTCGATGATGGATACCTGTGTATGTATGGGTGCATCGGTTTCGGCGCTCCACGGCTACAACACCGCGCGCGGAAGCGAAGCGGCAAAGAAATCTATCGCGGTTATCGGCGATTCGACCTTTATCCATTCGGGTATTACCGGTCTTATCGATATAGTTTACAACAAGGGTATTTCTACCGTTATCGTGCTCGATAACTCGATAACCGGTATGACGGGCCACCAAAACAACCCCTTAAACGGCAAGACGATAAAGGGCGACCCCACCACGGCGGTCAACCTCGAAGCGCTTGCAAAGGCTATCGGCATAAACCGCGTGCGCGTTGTCGACCCCTTCGACATCAAGGGAACAAAGGCGGCTGTTTCGGAAGAGCTCGCGGCAGAAGAGCCCTCGCTCGTTATTTCAAGAAGACCCTGCGCTCTGCTTAAAAGCGTTAAGCATCCCAAGGCGCTCACCGTCGACCAAAGCAAATGCGTTGGCTGTAAGATGTGCTTAAAGGTTGGATGCCCCGCAATTTCGCAGAAAAAGCAGGAAAACGGCAAAACAAAGGCGTTTATCGACCCCAACCAATGTCTTGGCTGCGGCGTTTGCGTTGAAACCTGCCGTTTGGATGCAATAATTAAGGTTGATTAAAAGGAGGCAAAGCATAATGAATTCCATTAATATTCTTATCGTCGGCGTCGGCGGTCAGGGAACCTTGCTTGCCTCGAAGCTTATGGGCAAGATATTTATCGATTCGGGGCTCGACGTAAAGGTTAGCGAGGTTCACGGTATGTCCCAGCGCGGCGGTAGTGTTGTAACCTATGTTCGCGCGGGCGAAAAGGTTTATTCCCCCGTTATCGATAAGGGCGAAGCAGATATGATGATATCCTTCGAAGCGCTCGAAAGCGCGCGCTGGCTTCCTTATCTTAAAAAGGACGGCGTTATAATTTCGAATACCGCGCAAATCGACCCTATGCCGGTTATTATGGGCAACGCCGAATATCCCGAGGATATTCTCGGTAAAATAAAGGAAAAGGGCGTTAAGGTGGTTTCTGCAGATGCGCTTGCGCTTGCCGAGCAGGCAGGTAGCGCAAAAGCCGTAAACATCGTGCTTTTGGGCATCGCCGCAAAGCAGCTGGGGCTCGATTACGATGAATGCCTTGCCGCTATCCGTGCGACCGTTCCTCAAAAAACCATCGAGGTGAACGAAAAGGCGTTCGCTCTCGGCTACGGCATTTAACCCAAACGCAAACAACACGAAAGGACTGTCGATATGTATATCAAACAGCTATCCGTTTTTGTCGAAAATAAAGACGGCAGACTTGCCGAAATAACTACCATAATGGCTAACGCGGGCATCGATATCCGCGCGCTTTCTATTGCCGACACTACCGATTTCGGCATTCTCCGCCTTATTGTGGATAAACCCTTCGAGGCCGAAAGGAAGCTTAAGGATGCGGGACTTACCGTTTCGCTTACCGACGTTATCGCTGTTGGTATTCCCGATAAAACCGGCGGCTTTGCCGAAACCATTTCCGCTGTTGCCGATAAGGACGTAGGCGTGGAATACGTTTACGAATTCGTTCCCCGCAACGCCGACCACGCATATTTTGTGCTTCGCGTTGCAGATAACGAAAAGGCGGTTGCCGCGCTTAAGGCTCACGGCTGCGAGTTATTAGACGGCGAACAATATTAAATAAAACGACGCTCCCTTAAATAGGGGGCGTTTGCTCTTTTCGAGGTAAAAAATGAAGCACACAGATTGGAAAACAGCCGTATCGACGGCGAAATACAGCCGCGAATTTCTTTTAGAGCTTTATTCGTTCGGAATAACCGCAATCGAGCTTTCTGTTTCGGAATGGGAATATAAGAATATCGATTGGGAAAGCGTCGGTAAAAACGCGCGCGAGGCGGGTATAGAGCTTTGGTCCTACCACCTGCCGTTTGGCGACAGCGTGGATATTTCCTCGGCGAACGAAGAAATACGCGAAAACGCGCTCGAAGCTTACCGTGGACTTATAGATAAAGCTTGCGAAATAGGCATAAAACGCTTTGTGCTGCATCCTTCCTACGAGCCTATTGCCGATACGGCGCGCGCTTTGCGTATGTCGCAATCAAAGCGATCGCTTAAAGCGCTTGCCGAATATGCCGAAGGCAGGGAAGCCGTTATATGTGTAGAGGACCTTCCTCGTTCCTGCTTGGGGCACGACGTTGGGGAAATGCTTGAGCTTTTGTCGGCGGACGAAAGGTTGCGCGTCTGCTTTGACGTTAACCATCTGCTTGCCGAATTCAAGGACACGCACCGCGATTTTGTTGAAGCCTTGGGCGATAAGATAGAAACGGTGCATTTAAGCGATTACGATTTTGTCGATGAAAAGCATTTTTTCTGCGGTAACGGGGATATTAATTGGGACGAGCTTATCGGTTTGCTTGAAAACGCGGGCTATTGCGGACCGTTTCTTTACGAGGGCGGATTCACCCCGCACCGTATATATAAAGATGTTCCCTGCGGCACCTTTGCTTCTGCGCGCGAACGCCAGATGAAAATACGCGAATTCAAGGGCAGAAAATAAAAAAAGAAAGAACGCAACGCCCACGCGGGCAAGAAAGAAGCAAAAAGCGTTGGAAAAATGTGTCGCGCAACACCCACGCGGGCAAAGAATAAAAGACGCTAAAAACGTTACGGATATAAAAACCGCAACACCCACGCGGGCAAAGAATATAAAGAGGGTAAAAACGTTACGAATATAAAAAACATAACACCCACGCGGGTAGAACGAAAGACAACAATATAACCTACCACCGCGGGAAATAAAAATATTGACATTTTCAAAAAAAGTGATATACTAATTGTCGGAACGCGAAGATAACAGAATAAGTTTTTTGCGAAACGGCTTACAGAGAATTTGCATCATAGGCTGAAAGTGCAATAAAGAAACGCCGCAAAAGATACCGCCTGTTTAGCGTCGAAAATAAAATAAAAAGCTAAAAGTACGGGTGGAACCGTGCGAATTTATTGATTTGCACCCCGACAGTTTTATTACTGTCGGGATTTTTATTTTTTCAGGAGGCTAATTATGAAACTCTTTATCAACGGAAACGAATTCAATGCAGAAAACGCGGCAACCGTTTACGAAGCGGCAAAGGAAGCCGAGCTTATTTCCCGCGCGGTTATCGCCGCAAAGGTAAACGGCAACGTTTGCGCGCTTAATACCGCGGTAAACGAAGGCGACGAGATCGAGCTTCTTACCTTTGCCGAGGCAGAGGGCAAGCAGGTGTTCCGCCACACCGCCGCACATATACTCGCACAGGCGGTTAAAAGACTTTTCCCCGAAACCAAGCTTACCATAGGTCCTGCGGTTGAAAATGGATTTTACTACGATTTCGACAGCGAAACCCCCTTTACCCCCGAGGTTTTAAAGAAGTTAGAGGACGAAATGAAGAAGATCGTTAAGGAAAATCTTCTTATCGAACGCTTCGAGCTTCCGCGCGCAGAGGCTATTGCGCTTATGGAGGAAAAGGACGAGGCTTATAAGGTACAGCTTATTAACGAGCTTCCCGAGGACGCAACCATTTCCTTCTACCGTCAGGGCGAATTTGTCGACCTTTGCGCAGGCCCGCACCTCTTCTCGACAGGCGCGGTAAAGGCGATCAAGCTTATGCAATGCACCGGCGCATATTGGAAGGGCGACCAGAATAACAAACAGCTTCAGCGCGTTTACGGCGCGGCGTTCCCGAGCAAGGACGAGCTTAACGCATACATTACCCAGCTCGAAGAGGCTCGCAAGCGCGACCATAACAAGATAGGCAGAGAGCTTGAATTCTTTACCACCGTCGACGTTATCGGTCAGGGTCTTCCCATACTTCTTCCGAAGGGCTCTCGCGTTATTCAGCTTATGCAGCGCTGGATCGAGGATGAGGAACAAAAGCGCGGCTATCTTCTTACAAAAACTCCGCTTATGGCAAAGCGCGAGCTTTATAAAATTTCGGGTCACTGGGACCATTACCGCGACGGTATGTTCATTATGGGCGACCCCGATGATGAAACCAAGGAATGCTTTGCGCTCCGCCCGATGACCTGCCCCTTCCAGTATCAGGTGTTTCTTAACAAGCGCCGCTCCTACCGCGACCTTCCTATGCGCTTGGGCGAAACCAGCACACTCTTCCGTAACGAGGACAGCGGCGAAATGCACGGTCTTATTCGCGTGCGTCAGTTCACCATTTCCGAAGGTCACCTTGTGCTCCGCCCCGATCAGCTCGAGGAAGAATTCAAGGGCTGTGTCGAGCTTGCTCAATATTGCCTCGAAACACTCGGTCTTTGGGAGGATTGCACCTTCCGCTTCTCGCAGTGGGACCCCAAGCGTACCGACAAATACGAAGGCACGCCCGAACAATGGAACGAAGCACAGGAAATTATGGGCAGATTGCTCGACAACCTCGGAATTAAGTACGAAATCGGCATAGACGAAGCCGCTTTCTACGGCCCCAAGCTCGATATTCAGTGCAAAAACGTTTTCGGCAAGGAAGATACTATCGTTACCATTCAGATCGATATGCTTCTTGCAAAGAAGTTCGGTATGGAATACGTAGACAGCGAAAACAAGCTTGTTAACCCCTATATCATTCACCGCACAAGTATGGGCTGCTACGAAAGAACGCTCGCGCTCCTGCTCGAAAAATATGCAGGCGCGCTCCCGATGTGGTTAATGCCCACTCAGGTTTCGGTAATTCCGGTTAACGCCGATATGAACGGTTACGCGGCAGAAGTTGCGAAAAAGCTTGAAAACTGCGGCGTTCGCGCGCGTCTTGATGACAGAAACGAAACTATGGGCAAGCGCATTCGCGAAGCACAGCTCGAAAAGATACCCTATATGCTTATCGTCGGCGCGAAGGAGCAGGAAATGGGCGCCGTTTCGGTTCGTAACCGTAAGGGCGAAGATTTGGGCGCGATGCCGGTTGACGAAATGCTTGCGAAATTTACGCTTGAAATCGCGACCAAAGCGAAATAAACCGCGTAAAAATTCGTCGGCTTTATCTTTCAAAAATGCTATATATGAAGGAGTCTCGTAAGAGGCTCCTTTTGTTTTTGCCAAAAACCGAAAATAGATATGTTGAAAAGCGTAAAAGAACAAAAATCTTTGGAAATATATTTAAAATTTCGGCATTAAGCCCGCATTTGAACACTTATGTGTTAACAAAATGTGAGAAACGGTTATATACTGTAAGATACCAAAATACACATTTGCACATGTTGCTTATTACCATAAAAGAAAAAGAGGGAACACTTATGAAGAAAAACCTATCGCGAATTCTCGCGGCGTTTTTGATCCTTTGTATGCTGCCTGCGACGTTTATTACGGCGTTTGCGCGCGGCAAGGGCGTTTACGGCGACTTGGTTGAAAACCAGAGTCTTGACAACGCGCCCGGACAGTACATACCCGAAACGATTAAAGTTGACGGCATTTTGAACGACACCGGCTGGCCCGAAAGCGGCTTTAGCTATGTCGATGGCAATACAGGCTATTGGAATGTTGAAGACGTTGATAACCTTGCGGGCAAAAACGCGGACGCAACCTATAAATACCAGATACGCTCGGACATCGAACAGCTTTATGTCGGGGCTACTCTTACTTTGCCCAAATTGGTTGATGGTCAAGATGAAGCGATTTTCCATATTTTTATGAAAGACGCAAACAGCACATCGTCGAATGTCGGTTATACCGACACCATTACCTTTACCGTTAACGTTGCAAACAAAACCGCAACTGTATCGATAGGTCCCGACAAAGCTGCGATGAGCACCGTTGAAAACGGCACGCTTCCCGCAGAAGCACATCAGTTTGTAAGCGAGTTCTCGACCGATGCAGAGGGTAATTGCGTTGTAACGCTCGAAATGCGCAACAAAATTGCCAATATGGTACAAGATATCAGTGCTGTTACCTACTACGTGGTGCTCTATCTTCCTACAGGCAATATCAGCTCGGCAGGAAATCCTGAATACGACCAGCTCGTTCACCCGAAGGTTGCTTATGCCGGCAGTTCGCTACTTCCTACCTACGATTATTGGCCCACCAATTCAGACGGCAGCGTAGGCGGTGTCCATATAGACACCACTTTGGCGAATAGCAATGATGACAGCATTCCCAGCGAAGTAACTGTTGACGGTATATTCGATGAATCAGTATGGTCTGAGCTCACTAACTTCTATATCCACGATGAAGATGCACAGAGCAACAATAAAGAATATGCTTCGCTTAACGGCGATACCACTTACGGCACCGGCGTTAAATACAGCAACAAAGACGCATATTTGCCTTTGGGCGCGAATAACCTCGGTTATGTAGAAAACTACGATTCTAAAGATAATCCCACTCGTGATAAGATTCGCTTTAAATACGAGCTTCGTGTAGACGGCGACTATCTTTACGGTGCGGTAGTAGCCTACGTTCCGCCCATACAATCTTACAAAGACAGAGATAAATACATTGATAACGGTGCGGAGGTTTGGGTCAACACATCTCCCGACCTTAACGTGTATTTCTTCGATAATCAAAGAAACGATATCGAGCACAGCGGAAATACAAATGCCAACGAGGTTTCCAGTTCTAATACAACAAATAATCATAACGGGTACCTTCCCGAAACGATAGTGCAAATTCGTTCTAAGCGTCCCGACTATACTGCAGGCGACGAAATTTACGCGGCTTACGCAAATATTTGGGTAGACAAATATTTTAATAATAATGACAAAACCAAGCCTTCACATATTACTTGGGGTAATGGTATGGTCAATGACGAAAAAGGCTTCCAGGGCTCGAGAAGCGAATGTCTCCCCGGTAACCTTTGGAATTTTGAATTCAAGATCGATATCGATAAGGTCCCCAAAACCGCAGAAGGCGATATCGTATTCTCGATTGCGGTTTACGACAGATATGCAATTACCCCTATTTCAGGCACCACCACCAATTACCGTGCAAACGCTTTCGCGGGCAGCTCTGCTAACGGCGACAACTACGGCGGTAATGTTTATCCGCAGTACACTTACGACAGAAACAAGGATATAAACAAGATCACCGCACAGCAGATCAGCAACGCGGCAGCGATTAACGTAACCGAAAAAACCGATTTCACAGACAACGCCGAGCTTGACCAAGGTATTTGGGCGGCACTTTCGGGCGCAGACAACTTCGTTGACGGCAGAATAAAGAACACTGCTTTGTCCGGCAATAAATCTTTTGCCTATAAGCTTTCTGCCGATTACGAATATATTTACGGCGCGGTACTTTTAAGCAATAGCTGGGACGCGGACGAATGGCTTAAGCTTGTTATAAACCGTAAAAAGACCTACGAGGAATTGAACGCGGCGAATTTTGTCGATGAGGATAATAGCCAAGGAATAGATATAATAAAGACTTATTCTGTAAACTCGGTCAAAGGCGCCACCAACGAAATTGTAGAATGGACAAACGGAGTTAATGATACAGCTCAGATAGACTCTAACCGCACACGACTAAGCGACGGTGTTTACCAAGCGGCTAACTGGGGCCCCGATAACGACGGACTCTCAACCTGGCAAAGAAAAGCCGGCGGTACCGGCGACGTAAGGGCAAACGTCGACCTTACGCTTACCGACCTTTTCACCACTAAAAATATCGACGCATATTTTGCAGGCGGTGATACGGCGGAGCAAGGTCAGTGGGGTATTTATATTCCCAAAAACGTTAAGATTTTCTATTCGTTAGACGGCATTGAATATAAAGAAGCCGCTGCTACGGTTGTTAAGACAAAAAAGATTAACGATACCACTGCAGCAGAGGGCAGTGACCACGTAGTAGACGACTATTTCCACGGTTATAAGTATTCAATTACCCTTGACGATTATATTTCGGCAAGATATATAAGACTTCAAGTGGAAGGCAACGGCGGATTTATCTGGATGAGCGAGGTTGACGTTTTCGTAACAGAAACTCACGGCGAATACTATGGCGTAAATATGCGCCTTTACGGGGATTCCAGCAGCAAGTTCTACCACAATCAGACCGAGAAAGAGCTTGAAACGATAGATTTTGACTACAAGTGGGTTTCTTACGGTAACAACGAAAGAGCGGTTGAGTTTAAAATTTCTCTTAGTGCGCTCGGTCTCGACTACGATCTTTCTGCCGATGAGCTTGATGAAATATTTGCCTACTACGTCTCGGTAGAACAGAGGAATGCTTCGGGCTTGCAGCATCCGAGAAATGATTCGGGTCAATATCTTGAGCATACTTCCAACTGGACGATGACCGAAAATTACGACGGCGCGGGCTTCTTTTCCTGCGACGATATGTCGGGCAATATTACCGTCGACGGTAAGCTCGACGAAAAGTATTGGATAGGCAACGGCAAGGACAACGCCGACGGCGTAAACAAGAAATTGGAAATGCAACACGTTGACGCCACCAACGGTACTTGGAAGAAAGCACCCACCAAGGGCAACACCTTGAGCTACGATTACAAGATCTACGCGGGCAGAAACTATCTTTACGGCGCGGCGATTATCGACGTAAGCGCAATAGCGGCAGCCAAAGCTTACGAGTACGAAAACGTTCCGATTACCCGTTTTGATATTTGGATCGATAACCGTGTAGATGAGTACAATTGGATTAACGACGGCAACAATAAAACCAATATCAACGTTTCGATCGACAAATCAAGATTCGAAAACGGTGCCGGCAATGAACCGAACGGATACAACGGCTCTCGCGAATACGACGTCCAATATTACACCAACTATTACTACAACATATACCTTTGCGAGGACGATACACTTGACGTTCGCGCAGGCTCGGGTGACGGGAAGATGGTTTGCGGCGGTTCGACGCCTAACCATATCAACGACCCGGATCGTGAAGCTACAGATCCGAAGGTTTCTGTGCCGGTTGACGAAACTAATTGGAGCTGGGGTATGTCTACCGTAAACGGTGTTACCTACGTTGAGTTTATGATTAAGCTCGATAACGTATATTGCACCGATGCAGGTATAAACTATTACGTTTCGGCAACCCATTCCTTCGGTACCGAAACCGCCGATACCTCCGATGACGAAACCCTTACCCTCGTATATCCCGCAATTTCCAAAGTCGGCAACTATGAACCCCTTTGGGTTACCCACATTAACTCTGTATATAACGAAGGCTCGGGCGTTCTCTTTACCTACGATTATGTTCAGACCGAAAAATACCATTGGGAAGCCGAAAAGCTTTGGTGGGGTCTTGCAATACTCAGACCTACGGGTGTTGCCGATCAGTACGAAATAGTTGAAATCAGAAACGGTCTGGAGGGCGATAATGCCGGCAAGATCAAACCCTATACAAAGGCAGATTTGCAACCGGGCGATCTTATTTACGGTATTAACTACGGTAACGACTATATTCATATTCAAAACTACAAAGACGCCTTAAAAGAAGGCGAAACGGACATCTACGCGCACATACTCCCAGACCAGCTCTTGCCGGAAAAGCACGGTGGCAAGAACTACACGAGCGAACAGTGTAACGCTATGATCAATACAAGGTTTTTGAAGTGGACCGTAGGCGACGTTATAAAGCTTAATCTCGCTGACGAAGTGAAGGCGAAAATGAATTCCACACACGACCAGTACCTTGCACAAACGGGTATGAACTTCAGAAATGACGGTGCAGGCGATATTATTGATTTAAAATGGTATGACCCCACCTACATTTCCGACAACTCTTTTGCGTATATAAGCAGAAGCGAACAGGTTCAGAAGGAAGAACACAACGCATACATTGTTAATGTTCCCACCACCGCTAACTGGGACAGGGTCAATGCGGCAAAGGTTAAACCGCTCGAGCATTTCGCTCCCGAAGTAATCAAGATCGACGGTATGCTTAACGAAGCGGGCTGGGACGATGACCAGTGGATCTATGTTATCGAAACCGCAAACGGCACACTTGAACAGGTGGGCGGGGTTATCGATAGTCTTAAGTATCAAACCTTCTTTAAATATCAGCTCCGTACCGACGGCGAATACCTCTACGTCGGAGCCGAATATCCCACGATTAACTATGCGGACTACAATATGCCGTCGTTCACGCTGTGGATAAAGAGCGATAGCGATGCAAACACCTGGACTCACAGATATGAAATTGCGTATTCGAAAGACGGCAGTGTAACGCTTTCCGAGACCGATACCCAGATTGCGGACAGCGCATACATTATCGCCGGCAAAAATCCCGAGCTTGTCGGTCCGCAAGGTGAGATAACAGACACCACGAAGCTTGCCTTTGCGAATAAGCTCTCGTTCGACGAGAACGGTTCAAAAACACCTAACGGATTGAATAACCTTAAAACAAACGGCGCATACGGTGATTCTGCCCTCTATGGCTACACCGAAGAGGTACAGGAAAACCAGACCTCGGGCGAATATTATCCGACTATCAAGACCGAAAAGATTTATCTCGGTAAAGAAAGTGCGGTAATGAAAGCGCTCAACGATGATAACAAAGCCCCCATTGTCGTTGAGTTCAAGATTGCGCTTGATGAATTTAACGGTGCAAACGGCTTTGAATACTACACAGAAGCAGGCTATCTGGATTACAACCTCTTCTATCCTATCGTTTACGCAAAGCCCGAAGCCGAAGGCAACGATCGTCTTGCTTATTTCCCGATGTGGGAATGGGACAGCAAGAACGCGGCAAAGGTAACCGTTGAGGATTTGACCTGCGGTGCGATGAGAATGCGTAATAACTGCAAGCCCGTTGTAACGCTCGGCGCGAAGATAAGCGATAACTATATTGCACCCGACAACGGAGAAACCTGCAAGGCAATCCGCTTCGGCGCGCTTTATACCGAAGATTATCTGCGTAATTGGGCAAAAACCGATGCGGCAAGCGTTGACAAGAGTAACGAAATGTACACCGCAAGCACCAACGATTACTGGGATATCGCAGAGGTTGGTATAGCAGTTCTGCCCACGATGCTCCTCGGAGATAAAGAGCTTACGCTCGAAACGCCCGATATCTTCACCGCGCCTGCCGACAATATTGTTAACTGGCAGGACGGCGATGAGGTTGAAGGCGGCTGGTCGAACTTCGCGGATTACGAAAACTTCGTGTTCTATATCACTATTTGGGGCATTGAAGGCGCAGAGGATATGAAGTTCAGCTTCTGTCCCTATGTGGATTTCTATGCATCTGCAGGAACGGATACATATTACGGCGAAACCTTTATAAGAAGCTATAATATGATTAATAATTACACGATGAGCGAGGAAGGCACAGAGGACGACACATCCGAACCCGTACTTCCCGACAGCAGCGAAAATCCCCCTCCCGCGGAAAACCACCCGCAGGAAAGCGAAAACAATTAAGCATTAAACAAAAAGGAGTTTCTTCGGAAACTCCTTTTTACTTTATTTTTGTGTAAACTTGTATAAAGTTATTGACATACTGATGATGTTTTTGTATAATAGTTTATAAATATATTAACAAGGAGATACAATGATGAAACTTGCAAAAAGAACATTTGCGCTCGCTATGTGCGCAATAATGCTTATTTCTTGCTGTGTGTTCTCGACTTCTGCTTCCGCGAGCGTGTCTATGACCAAAGTCGACGGACACAACATTACCTCCGGCGGCGAGGTTGTTTGGTCCGAGTACAGCGTTTACGGCGGAAACACCAGACACACCGAAAAAGCAGACATACTCGAATTTAACCCGAGCAAAGGCTATATGCCTATGGTATTCACCAAGTATGCAGGCTCGGTAACTCGTCTTCCCGATCAGTTTAACGATGCTCAGAACAAATACGGCTACGAAGTGGCGGGCATCATTAACGGCTCGTACTTCGATACAGCTACCGGTAATCTTATCGGTATGATTATTTCCAACGGTAGAATTATGTGTGGACACAACGCATACAGCGATTCTGTCGTCGCGTTCACACCTGACGGCAAGATGCACGTTGTAGACACCAAGATCGAATACAATATGACTATTAACGGTCAGCAAATCTCCGATGCGATCCGTTATATCAACAAGCGCTTTGATGTAGATCAATGGACCGTAAGCCAGTTCTATTACTACGACACCTCTTGCGGCAACAAGGCGGATTCCTCCTCTACCGGCTACGAAATCGTTTGTCAAAAGGTACAGAACAGCGACCTTATGGTTGGCGGTACTCTCTTTGCAAAGGTTGTTGAAGTAAGAAAGGATAAAGGTCCTTCCTATTTCGAAACCGACGCGAACAAGGAATCGGATAAATTCGTTCTTTACTGCCGTTCCACCTCTACCTATGCACCTATAGTTCAAAATCTTAAAGCAGGCGACGATATTACCATTACCGCAACCGAAACCGTCGCGGCTTCTAAGCAGATAATGGAAACGGCGAACAGCGTTATTACCAACGTTGGCTGGCTCGTTAAAAACGGCGTCGACCAGACCGACATCAATTCGTCCGTCGGCGGCCTTTCCGTTGATGCATACTACCGTTCCACCGTATTCGGCACCAAGCCCGACGGTACTTACGTATTTCTCGTTTCCGACGGCGGTTCGACCGGCGATAGCTCGCGCAGCCTTTCGCCCCGCGAAATTGCCGCAACTATGATTAAGCTTGGCTGTAACAACGTTATACGTATGGACGGCGGCGGCTCTGCTGCGATGTACAGTACGAATGTTGACGGCAAGGGCACGGACGGTTATCATAACGTTTACAACGACGGCGGCTATGTCCGTCCCGTAGCAGACAGCATTATGATAGTTAAGAAGACCAGCGCGCAGGATACGGCGCTGAATACCGCGCTTAAGAATGCAATCGCAGACGCAAAAAAATATCTGGCTACAACCTCGAACGCAACTCTTTCGGCGTATGTTGCAGAAGCCGAAGCGGCATTTGCAAAGGGCGCGGTTGTCGAATCTGAAGCACGCAGACTTTTTGCAAAGCTTTCGGGCAAGAGCGACCTTCTTAAAGTTCTTGAAGATGCAAGAGCGATCTCCTATAAGGATTACACCGAATCCACTCTTAGCGAAATTCGCAAAAACTACGATGCTGTTCTCGCGGCTTATTATTCCGCAACCACATCCGTGAGCGACGTTGCGAAGCTTTCGGCAGCGTTGGAACAGAGTCTTAACCAAGGCGAATATACAAATCTTTCCAAGGGTAAATCCTACACCACCTCCACTCCCGACCGCAAGGACAGCTGGGACGACAACAAAATTTCCCTTACCGACGGTAGTAAGAGCAATAAAGAAGCCCACAAAGCCACAACGCTCTATTCCGGTTGGAATACCACAAGCGTTGACGTTACGGTTGACCTCGGCTCGGTTGTAAGCAGTGATACATATACCATTTACGGTGCATCTAATTTCTGGGGCATTAAGGCTGCGAACCAGCTCAAGATTTCGGTTTCTACCGACGGCAAGACCTTTACCGATGTCGGCACAAGCACGACAGTTAAGAGCTTAGGCAACGGTGCAACGTCGGGAAGCGAAACAATCGCCCTTTATTCTCTTACCGTTAAGGCAAACAGCGCTCAATCTGCTCGTTATGTTAAATTTAACATAAAGAGTCCCAAATTCGTTTGGATCGACGAAGTCGAAGTCGGCAGGAGCAACAATAATGCCGGCGAAACCGTAGGCGATGCAGTTGAAGCACACGGCTTTAACCAGTATATTTACGACAGCAACTGCTTCATCTACACTCCCGATTTCGGTACTCTCACCGCGGGTAAGATTAACCACAAATATACCACCAACGTAATTCTCGAAGCAACCTCTAAATCCGATGAATGGAAAATTGTTTCGGTTGGCACCAATTACGGTACTGCGGCAAATGTTACTCTTAAATCCAACCAGATTATGATCGCTTGCCATAGCGGTAACACTTCGGCAAGTAAGGTAAGTCAGGCGATTCTTAAGGGCGCGAAGGTCGGAGATACCCTTAAATTCTACGGTATCAACGTAGCGAAGAAGTCTATCGGTGTTGCGGCATACATTCAGATAGTCGGCGACGATAATAACAACAATGATAAGCCCGTGCTCGGCAAGCTCGGCGACGTTAACAACGACGGCGCTATCGACCAGTACGACTACATCCTCGTTAAGCGTCACTATTTCGAAACCCGCACCCTCACCGACGACGAATTCTCCCGCGCGGACGTTAACAAGGACACCAAGGTCGATCAGTTCGACTACATCCTTATCGCAAGACATTATTTCGGCACTTACGTGATTAAGTAATGTCAATGTTACCCATCGCTTAATCCCCAAAATGCAGATATTTTCGGGGTCCTCATAGCAAAAATGGTGCTATTACCGTTTTGCGAAGTCTAACCTCCGCCGTAGCGGAAGCGAATTGCGTAAGCGCAATTCGGGATATACGCAACAACTAAATAATACAACAAGAGAGGGTCTTTTTCAAAGAGACCCTCTCTCGTGCTCTCTCCCAAAAACTTTGAAGTTTTGGGATTTTTTCTTGTGTGTTAATCCCATACCCGATGGGATTGTTAAACAATGTTGCAGTTGAAAAATTATGTTAAATTGTATAAGGTTATTGACATCTCAGTATGATTTTTGTATAATAGTTTAACAAAAATAAATTATCAAGGAGATACAATGATGAAACTTGCAAAAAGAACATTTGCGCTCGCTATGTGCGCAATAATGCTTATTTCTTGCTGTGTGTTCTCGAACGCGGCAACCGCAAGCGTGACTATGACCGAAACCGACGGACATAACATCACCTCCGGCGGCGAAGTTGTTTGGACACAGTACGACGTTTACGGTGGCAACACCAAGCACACCGAAGAAGTAAACATACTCGAATTTAACCCCGAAGACGGCTATATTCCTATGGTATTCCAGAATTATGCCGGTTCGGTAAGCAAACTTTCCAGCCAATATACTACGGCTACCACCAAATATGGTTATGAAGTAGCCGGTATTATCAACGGCTCGTTCTTCGGCGTTGCCAACAGCACCCTTACCGGTATGGCTGTTTCCAACGGCAGACTTATCTGCACCCACAACGACTTCACCGGCGAAGTTGTTGCCTTCGATTCGAACGGCAAAATGAACGTTGTCTCCAGTAAGCTTGAATTTTCTGTTTTCGTTAACGGTCAGGAACTTAATAACTCTATCCGTTACGTAAACAAGCGTTTTGAAACAGACGGCTGGAAGGCAGGCAAGTTCTATTATTACGATACTTCCTGCGGTACTACTGCCGATTCCGACACCAGCGGTTATCAGATTCTTTGTAAAAAGGTTAACAACACCGACCTTACTATCGGCGGTACTCTTTTTGCAGAGGTTATCGAGGTTCAAAAGGATAAGCCTTTGTGCAAATTCGATACTGTCGGCGAAGAATCCGATAACTTCGTTCTCTACTGCGAAAGCACCTCTGCATACGTTCCTTACATTAAGGATCTTAAGGCAGGCGACGATATCGCTATCGCTGTTAACGAAACCATCTCGGCTTCCAAGGAAATTATGGAAAACGCAAACAGCGTTATTACCAACGTTGGTTGGCTCGTTAAAAACGGTGTAGACCAGACCGAAACCAATTCCACCGTCGGCTCGCACAACGTTAACACCACCTATGCACGTTGGACTGCATTCGGCACCAAGCCCGACGGCACCTACGTATTCTTTAACTCCGACGGCGCCGGAACAGGCTCCTCCGACCGTTCTATCTCGCTCCGCGAGGTTGCGGCAGCTATGATCAAGCTCGGCTGTACCAACGTTATCCGTATGGACGGCGGCGGATCTACCGCTATGTACACCAGCAACGTTGACGGCAATAACAATCCCGGCTATCTCTACGTGAGCGAAGACCGCGCGGTTGCAGACTGTATCCTTATCGTTAAGAAGTCCAGCGTGCAGGATACCGAGCTCAACACGGCTCTTAAGAGTGCAATTGCGGATGCAAAGAAATCTGTTGCAGAAACCCCCAACGCTAAGCTTTCTGAATATATTAAGGAAGCAGAAGCTCTCGTAGCAGGCGGCATCATTCTCGAAAGCGATGCACGCAATATGCTTGCTAAGCTTTCGGGCAAGGGCGAGCTTCGCGAGCTCATCGCTATGGCTTCCACCATTTCCTACAAGGATTACAGCGAAACCGTTCTTACCGCTCTCCGCGCATCTTACGCAGAAGCACTTGAAGCATATTTCGGCTCTAATGCAACCGCGGCAGATATCGCAAAGATTAGCGCAGAGCTTTCCGGATATCTTGAAAACAGCTCTTATCAGCTCCTTTCCAAGGGCAAAACCTACACCACCACCACTCCCGACCGTAAGGACAGCTGGGACGATGACGGTGTTCGTCTTACCGATGGCTCGAAGAGCAACGCAGACGCAGGCTCCAACGCTTATTCGGGTTGGAACTCTCCTACCGAAATTACTGTTGACCTTGGCTCTGTAACAGATAGCAGCGTTTACACGGTTTATGCGGCTGCATATTCGAGCTGGGGCATTTCCGCTCCCTCTAAGGTAGAAGTAAGCGTTTCTACCGACGGCAAGACCTTCGAATCTGTTGGCTCTGCAACAGGCGTCGTTGTCGGCAACGGCAGCAACGGTGCTGTTCTTTACACCTTTACCGTAACACTCGATAAGGCAAAGAGCGCACGCTACGTTAAGTTTGCAATGACCCGCGTAGGTACTCATACTTGGATCGACGAGGTTGAAGTAGGTGTCGGCAGCGATTCCGGCAAGACCGTAGGCGATGCTGTTGAAGTTCACGGCTTTAACCAGTATGTCTATGACAGCAACTGCTTCATCTACACTCCCGATTTCGGTACTCTTACCGCGGCTAAGATTAACCACAAGTACACCTGCAACGTTATACTCGAAGCGACCGACGATCCTTCCGAATGGACCGTTGTATCCGTTAAGAAGAATACCGGCTCCGCTACCGACGTTACCCTTGAATCCAACCAGATTATGATCGCTTGCCATAACGGTGCTACCTCGGCAAGTAAGATAAGCCACGACATTCTTCAGAAGGCAAAGGTAGGCGATACCCTTAAGTTCTACGGTATCGACGTTGCTAACAAGAATATCGGCGTTGCGGCTTACATTCAGGTTATGGGCGGCAACGGCGACGTTAACAATGACGGTGCAATCGACCAGTACGACTACATTCTCGTTAAGCGTCACTACTTCGAAACCCGTATCCTTACTTCGGATGAGTTCTCCCGCGCAGACGTTAACTCTGACGGCAAGGTTGACCAGTTCGACTACATTCTCATCGCACGTCACTACTTCGGTACTTACGTTATCGGTTAATGTCATTCCGAACGAAGCTAAACGGTCTTAAAACCACTTAGCGGAAGCAATTCGGGATGTACGCAACATAATACGAATAATAAAAGCAATAAGAGAGGAGCTTTTAATAAGCTCCTCTCTTTTGTTATTTTGTTAATCTTTATTCAAGCGTAATAACGGGTATCTTGGTCCAATCGTTTCTGCCGATAACACCGCCGCCGTTGCGGTAGGTAACGTTCTTCCAAACATTATCGACCTCGTTGGTAGAGTTGATCGAGAAGGTAAATCCAAGCTTCATGCCTTCTTCGGGAACGATTTCGAATTCCGCAAAGGGTATTGCAACCTCGTAAACCGTTTGTTGTGCGGCATCGTCACGCGTGCAGGCAACCAACCCTGTGAATTCTGTCGTTATGCCGCCTTCGTAATAGCAGGTTTCGCCGCTGTCGCTTGCCGCGAAGCCGTAGGAACGTACAATGCCTTCGTTTGCCGCCTTTGCGTTTGCGATGTGGTCAAAGTTTTCGGCGATATAATCGCCGTCGGGGCTTTCCGAGCTTACCTTAACCTGAATACATTCATACTGCCACATATCGGTTGCCGCGCTTTGGGTTATCGGACAGTGATGATAAGGCGAATCGACAACCACGCAGAGGTAGATATATTTATCATCGTATGCCGTGTAGTAGGTTGCGGTAGAGTAGTAGTTGTTGTCCTCGAACTGTTCGTATGACCACGATTTGTTTTCGGAATTGACGTCCTCGATTTTATAATCTTTCCATTCGTTTTTATCGAACTTGCCGTCGATTTCGGGTGCTTTGTCTGCCTTTTTTATTTTGTGGTCCGCGCCCTTATAAAGGTGAATGCCGTGGGGGAACGCCGTTTCTTCGTTTATCTTCGAAAGCTTGTCGATATAAGCGGTGTGGTAGGAATGAGCCGCGATAGCAAAACCGTCTGTCGGAACGTCAAAGCTGTCGACCTTGCCCACCTCGAAGAAATCGGTCATAACGTAGCCGAATTCCTTTTCGCTGTAATCGAATATCGCAACTGCGCATTCCGAAATGCCTTCTTCAAAAACGTTGCCGTAATCGGGTGTGTAAAGGGTTATAGCACCGAATTCGGAAACAGAGTCGATAGCGGTAAGGCGTATCGAATTTGCCGACGATGCGTTCGTTTTCGTATCCACCGTGCCGATCGAAACGAATTGACTGATAAAATCGGGGGTATCGGGTGTGCTTTCTTCCGAAACCTCGTCGATATTGCTTTCCGTTTTGCTTTCTGCAAGCGATGATTCGCTGTTCGAAATTTCGGCGGCAGAGAATACTGAGCTCGATGTGTTTTCGGTTTCGCCGAGGCGGCAAAGCCGAGCGTAAGAATTAAAACAAGCGCAAGGGCTAAAATTCTTTTCATAAATATTCCTTTCTATTCGCCGATAAGTCTTCGATAATAATTGTTGTAATCTGTTCTGTTGCTTGTGCTGGCGGTGGCGTGGAAGATAATATCGTCGACACCAAGCTCGTCTACCAAATTACGGATATCGATATTAATGGAACGCGGGTCGATAACTATAATGTTGCCGTAATGCTCGGTAAGGAAGGGAACAAACGCGTTGCCCGAGGATTCCTTTATTACTAAAACGGTTTTGTCTTGGTCGTTTTCGGGAACGTTTATAACGGTATAGGGCTGGTCGCCCGCAATAAAGCAGGAATAGCTGTCGCGCTTGGTATAAATGCAGTTGTCATATACGCGGTTTACCGTAAGGTCGGAGTTATAAACCGTCATCGTGTGCTCTTTGGTCGGCATATATGCGTATATCGTGTCGACAAAGGTAAGAATTCGGTCGTCGTGCGCGTAGTCGTTCGTTCTGCCGATAAAGCTGTCGGTCACCACCGTCTTTTCAAAGCTCGAAAGCGGGGTGGGGGTAAGGCCCAGCGATGTTGCATACTCGCAGTACGCGTAATATGCGCCGAGCTGTGTCCAATGGTAATCGCTCTTGAAATAGAGATATTCGCCCTTGTGCGCTTCGAAAATGCTTCGAAGGTTAACGAAATTAACGTCACCGTAGATATGCGTTTCATAAAGATCAAGCACCTCGCCCTGATCGTTTATCATCGCGGCAACGTTCGGGTTTTTAATGTTTATCGCCGATTGGGGAGGCATAACCACGTTTATGCCAACTTCGGGGAACAGCTCTGCGTAGCGTGCAAATGTGTCTGCGTAAGCCTGCGCGATATCGGAACGATACTGCGTGCCGCTGTAAGCTGCACCGTTATATATAAGGTAGCCTGTGGGCAGAATCTCTGCGTCACCTATTCCCTCCATATCTTCATCCTCGCTTTCTTCGGGTGGCGGGTCGATGCTCGATTCGTCGTCGGGGATATATTCCGAGCTTTCCTCGGGTACATATTCAGAACTCTCCTCGGGGGGCGGCGCTACGCTCGATTCATCGTCGGGAACGTATTGCGAGTTTTCCCAGGGAGGCGGGGTCGTGCTCGATTCCTCGGGAACATATACCGAGCTTTCCTCCTTGCTTGCTTCGGATTGCTCGGGCAAAGCTTCGCTCGATTCGGTAACAATGCTTTCGTTGCTTTCCTCGTCGCTCGTTTCGCCATTCGATTCAACGTTTGATTCAACGTTCGATTCAACGCTTGATTCGACGGTTGATTCGACGCTCGTTTCGCTTTCGCTCACCGAAGAGCTTTCGCTGTTTTCGGTGTTGGAAACAGCGGATTCATAGCTTTCGTCCGCGCCTTGCGAGGATATGCCCGCAACACTGCTTTCGGGCTGGCTTTGAGTAACGGGCGGCTCGCTCGAATTCGTCGTTTCGTCCGTTTTACTGCAACCGTATGCGAGAAGGAATAAAAAACATAAGCCGAAAAATATCAGCTTTTTCATAAAAACACCTCTAAACGCTTTTTTTCAGTTTAGCACAATCGCGTATGCTTGTCAATGGTGCGATTTGGCAAGAAAAAAAGAACGGACAAGCCGTTCTTTTATTTTTAACCGCGTTTGCCTACGTTGAGCGTGCTGTTTTTCGAAAGCTTTTCGACCGATTTGCCGATTATCCGACCAATCGTGACAGAACCGCTTCCGCGGATAGAAATATCTGCTTCCTGTACCGTAAGATTTCCACAAGCCAGCTCGCCGCTTCCGCTTATGCCGACGTTGAGCGAGTGCATTTCGCCGCCCGAGCAGGCAATATCGCCGCTACCCGAGATTTTTGCGTTCAAAAAGCCGTCCATCTGCATTGTGGCAAGGTCGCCCGAGCCGGCGATGCGTACCGTTACGTTGCGAACGTGCGCGCACGCTACGTCGCCGCTTCCGCTTATTGCCACAGAGAGCGAATCGGTTACGTCCTCGGTTGCAACGTTGCCGCTGCCCGAAATTCGTATATCGCAGGCGCCGAGATCGCGCACGTTTATATTTCCGCTTCCGCTTATTACAAGCTCTGCGTGGTCAAAGGATTGCTGTGCCTTTATTTCACCGCAACCGTTTATGCTTGCGCCGAAGGCTTTGCCGCGGTCATAGCCGACGGCTATCGTTATACGGTTTCCCGTTTCTGTTCCGTGGTTAGAGCATTGCTGTGCATTGACGGTAAGTAAGCCGTTCGATTCGCTTAATAGTAGACGGTCCAAAAAACGATTGCTTCCCTCGGCGGTAACTATCGTTTCGTCGTCGTTGCCGCGTATTACCTCAATCTGACAAGCGGCGGAATTGATAATATTGAGCGAGTGTGTTGCTCCAAACGATTTGGCTATTGCGTCGCGTTCATACCCGCCGTCCAAAACGGCAGGAATAATATCATGAAGGTCGAAAATCCGTATTTCGCCCGCGCCGCAGTTCACCACAGTTTCGGTCAGCATATCGGCACTGCTTCCGTCGGCAAAGCAAACTGTATCGTCCTGCAACTGCTCGACCGTTTTGTTCGAGTAAACCGCGTATTTGCCATTTGAGCAGACGAACTTCATGCCCATATATTCCTGCGGAATATCTCCTTTTGGGCGTTCGTTTTCGCCAAAAAGCTCTGCTACCGAAATTTCGAGCGCCGCCGCGATCTGCGGTACAAGCGTTAAATCGGGCAGTCCGACTCCGTTTTCCCATTTGGATATCGCTTGCGGCGTGATATGCAGGCGCGATGCGAGCGCGTCCTGTGTCATACCTACTGCCTTGCGCTTTTCTGCAATAATCCTGCCTATATTTTCTGCCTTGTGGTTGCTCATTTTATGTGACACCTCTTGTTTTATAGTAAATCGCGGCGGACGAGCGCTTCGTTTTTCGCAGTTACAGTATATCATACAAAATACGGTTTATCAATAACCGCGTGGTTTAGATATTTGCGCCGCGCGAAGGTGCTTTGCGCGTTCTCTGCGCCCTTTTATCAACTCAACGTTGCTAAACAGCGGGTTGAAGTGGGGTTGTCAACAACTATTATAGACTGTTTTTGTCTAAATGTCAATAGAAAGTTTTTGTCTATGGTAAAATATTATCGGTGATGAAAATGAAACTGACGATAGGCGAGAAAATAAGAAATCTCCGCGAAGAAATAGAACTTAATCAAACCGAATTAGGAAAAAAGCTTGGTATGACACAGCGCAAACTGTCATATATTGAGTGCGGCAAGTGCGAGCCTAACATCGATGACTTGAGAGTGATATGTGCGTTTTTCGGAATTTCCGCGGATTATTTACTCGGGCTTCCGCAAAATTTAAAACATCCGAAATAAAAACCGATTTGATTTTACGTCAAATCGGTTTTTGTGTTGCGATTAATGAAGCACTCGCTTGCGCTCGCGCGAAGCATTTCGCGTGCCACGCAATATGAAGCAAATTCGCTTTGCGAATTTATGAAGCGAAGCGCGTTTTGTCTTAATGCGCCATTGTGGCGCGCTTTTTAATTCCACTTGTAACAAAACACCAAAATAGAGAGGGCGATATTGTGGGAATAGACAAAAAGATTTTTGATAGCGAGCAAACCATTGACAAATTGTTGTGGAAAAATGTACAATACGATAGTTAAAACATATTAAAATGGAGGAATATCCCAATGAAAGCGATTAAACATATTCTCGCGCTTTGTCTTTCGCTCGTTATGATCTTTTCTATGGTCATTATTTCGGGCGTTACAGCTTCTGCGGTAGCGGGCGCAGGCTTACAGCAGACAAGCTTCCGTTCTTACGGTGCAGATATTTCGTTCTGGAACGTTAACACCTCTAATGGAAACGATTATTCCAAAGTTGACTTTGTAAAAATGAAGGCAGACGGCTGCCAATACGTAATTCTTCGTTTGGGTTACGAGGCAAGTGCAAGCCGCAAGAACACCGTAGACACCGCGTTTGTAGAGTATTACAAGCGTGCGCGTGCGGCAGGTATGCCTTTGGGCGTATATTTCTATCAGCTCGGCACTACCTATGAGTCGGCTGTTGAAGACGCAAAGTGGGTAATCAGCATTATCGAACAGTACGATATGTACTTTGAATACCCCATTTATTATGATGTGGAGGACAGGGGAGACCTCGGCGATAACCCCTTGGCTCTTGATGCAGCAAGCATGGAGAGGCTTTGCCTTGGCTGGTGCGAAACTCTTGAGGCTGCAGGCTATTTCCCCGGCATTTACGGCAACGGAGGACCGGTTCTCGATAAGCTTTCGGCAGATTTCAAATCGAAGTACGACCTTTGGTACGCGGCATATCCCTCCGCACAGAACCCCCACCTTACCACCGACAAGAGCGACTACTGCGGTATGTGGCAGTTCGCTTCCTCGGGCTATAACTACGACGGTATTCCTTCGAATAAAAACCTCGACGTAAACGTTTGCTACAAGGATTACCCCGCAATTATGAAGAAGTACGGCTACAACAACTGTGGCTTATCCGCGAAGGATACGCTCGGAGCGGCTATTGACGCGGCAAAGAGTGCGCGTTATGACCATTATACCGAATCGGGACTTGCTTCCTTGCGTTCGACCTATAACGAAGCGCTTGCGCTTTACAACAACTCGGGCGCTACCGACGATCAGCTTTCCAATATGGCAAAGACGCTTGATGCGGCAGTTAAGAACACGGTAAAGAGCCTTGAAACCAATGCTTCTATGGGCAAAACCTACACCGCACCCGCAAGCGGCAGAACCGATATTTACGTTGATAACGGCAAGCGCCTTACCGACGGCGAAAAGGGTACGGATAACGGCGGCACCGATAAGTTTGCGGGATTTAACACTCAGGCGCCTATCGATATCGTATTAGACCTCGGCGCTAGTAATCCTACCAACACCTACCGTATTTACACCGCAAGGAACGAGGGCTGGGGCATTTCTTTGCCTACCAAGTTTACCGTTTCGGTTTCCGGCGACGGTAAAACCTACACCGAGGTAGGCTCAACCGCAATTAAAGAATGCACCAACGCGAGCGATTCTTGGAACACCTACATATACACCTTAACGACAAACGTTACACGCAACGAAAGATATATTAAATTCACCATTGAAAACGGAAGCAACCACATTTGGCTCGAAGAAATCGAGGCGTGCCTTGCTCCTGCGGCGGCTACCGGCAGAATCTACGTAACCGGTATGAATAAGACTGTAAACTCGGGTGACGCAGTTATTATTACTCCCGATCAGGGCGAAATTACTACTACAAAATTCAACCATTCCTACACCACCAACGTTATAGCTACCAAGAGTGGCTCGAACTACGTTGTAACCTCGGTAAGCACGGGTGAAGGTCCCGATACCGCCTCGATCACCCTCAATAGCGATCAGCTCCTTCTTGCAGTACACAACTGGGAAGGAGACAATATCGATAGCTCGATTATCGGCTCGGGCGTGAATTGCAGACGCGCCAACACTCTTGCCGTAGGCGACATTCTTACGCTTACCGGCATCGACGTTGAAAACAAGACTTTATCGGCAGCTCCTGCCATCGAAATCATCAAGAAGACTACAGACCCCGTTGAAAAGCCCGACGATGCAAAGGTGTTCTGGGTAACTCATATTAACGATAACACCTCCGAGGGTACCGGTACCATTCTTACCGTTCCTTACACCGGCGCAGGCTGGTGGTTGCACGTTGCTTTCGCACCTACCGAAAACGACAGCTACAAGATTACCGCTATTTCCAACGGCCTTTCCGACGGCTCGGCAACCCCGCTCGATATTCCCGCAGGCGGCTTCGTTTACGCGATTAACAAGGGTAACAACTATATTGAATTAGGCATAGGCGACACCGACTATACCTCCGACAACTGCAACACCGCACTTGAGGATGCTGTTAATTGGAAGGTTGGCGACGAATTCGCCTTCTACGGCATCGATCTTATCGATCCCGTTGTTTGCACCACCACTCCTTCGTTGGTTTGGTACGACGATGAATACGTTTGTACTTCTTATTATAAGCAGTTGAACGTAGAAGAGCCTCCCGTTGTAGAACCTCCCGTTGTAGACCCCGAAATGAAGCTCGGCGACGTTAACAACGACGGTGTAATCGACCAATACGACTACATCCTCGTTAAGCGTCACTACTTCGAAACCCGTATCCTTACTTCGGATGAATTCTCCCGCGCGGACGTTAACTCTGACGGTAAGGTTGACCAGTTCGACTATATTCTCATCGCACGTCACTACTTCGGCACCTTCAACATCGGCGGTTGATAAAAAATAAAGAACAATAAAAAATCGGGGCGCTTCGCCCCGATTTTTATTGTTCTAATCGTTCCTAAATGCCGCAGACAATACTGCTTGCGAAGTAAATAAAATTGCGAAGCAATAGAACGCGTTCCGCACATAACTAATATAACTGAAAAAAGCACCAAAATGGTGCTTTTTCTGGTGTGGATGAATGGACTTGAATCAACGACCCCTTGCATGTCAAGCCCGCCTGACGGCGTGAAACCCTCATATCTACTTGCTTTTTCGCTGTGAATTTATTATATTTTTGTATTTTGTTGACCTTTTGTTGACTCAAATCATGTTCTCTTTTCGGATCTTGCCGTTGCATTTTTACAATAACACACTCTTGGTTCCAAAAGGAAGCACTTTTGGAACCGTCTTTTTTGTATAAAAATACCGCCACGCTCTATTGAGCGTGGCGGCGTAGCTTTTATTGTGAGATCGAATAGGTTCCGAAGTGGTGACGCTTTATGAGAATATAGTCGTATTGATCGACATCTCCGTCCTCGTTTACATCGGCAGCAAGCATTTGCGCCGCGCTAAACTCAAGTGTTTTAAAGTGGAAGCGTTTAACGTAGATATAATCGTACTGATTAATGCTGCCGTCAAAATTACAATCTCCCAAAATTGTATCCGTTACAGTGATTTCGTAGAAAAATGCATAGCCTTGATAATTAATCCAAACGTTATGTGTGCCAGGCATAGAAAAATTGCAATCCTCATCTAACATATCCGGGGTCATCTTTATTGTTTCTATGTTGCCGTCTTGATAGCAGATGGTTATTTCGCC
>JAZTZW010000014.1:0-37309 GCA_045637685.1 Eubacteriales bacterium
GTTTTTGTAGAGTGCAACGTTTAGGTATTCCGGCAACACCCGCACAACAAATTCGTATAACGAAAAAATGACACACTTTAAAAATTTTTAAAACTAAAAATTTTTGAAGGGAGAGCTCGAGAGGGGAATTTTTTTTGAAAAGTTCCCCTCTCGTAACGTTTTATTAATGCAATACTTTATCCTACCGCATACTCCTCGCCGTTGATGATAACGGTCGATTCGTCGAGCCAGTTTATCTGGGCGGTTTTAACCTCGTAGTCCTCGCCCTCGTAAACAAGCAGGGGCTTTTTCCAAAAGCTTCCGAGCAGTACGCCGAATTCGGCGTCCGTACGCGAGATGTATATAACGGTTTTGGTGCTGATGAGAGATTTTTCTGTGCCAAGCTCGGCTTGGTAATAGCCGTCGATAGAGGGGTATGTAGAATTTATTTCGGTTTTGCTGATAAACGCGGAATAGATAACGCCCCAAAGGTAAATTACAACGAACGCGATTGCGAGAAGTACCGAAACGACCGCCGCCGCGGCTTTGAAATTGCTGTCGGGGACAAGCTTGATATAAAGCGCGAACACACAGCCCGACCAAATAAGCGCGAAAATGACCGATGCCGCCCAATCACCGCAAATAAAGCAGATTGACGTTAAGAGCGAAAGCGGCGCGGCGAGTGTTAAGAGGATTTTGCCGACGCGCTTGTATTTCGGCTTGAAGATAAAGAGAAACACGGTGGAAGCGATAGCGAGCAGGGCAAAGATTATCGCGAACGCGGCTTCGCCGTGAATGCGGAATTCAAGCCCCGTGCATAGCGCGATAAGCTCGAATATCGGGAATATCGCGAAAATAACGCAAAGCGCTATCGGGATTATGAGCTGTATTGTGTTTTTCGTTTTTTCGTTCATTTAAAAGCCTCCTTTTTTATAGGAAGTTATTGCTTTACTACCGAAATTTCGCTTATGCCGTAATATTCAAAGCATTTTACCGCGTTTTCGGTAATTCGTTCGCCGCAAACGGCTATCGGTACGGCGGGTGGGCAGGAAACCGACGCTTGAGCAAGCACGCGACCGTTTGCACCTTTCGGGTCCACGCGTTCGCTTTGCGTAAAAATCGCTTCGCTTAACGAAAGCACCCTTTCGCCGCGGGTAACGGTTGGCGCGAGCTCGGTTATCGGTTGCCGTTTTTCAACCGAAAGCAGAGATGCCTTTAGCAAGGTAAGCGATTCGGAATTCAAGGGCGAAAGCATAAAAACAATGCAATCATTATCGGCAAATTCGCAGAAAATTCGGCTTTCTTCAAGCTTTTTCGCAAGCTCTGCTCCGTAATAGCCGTAAGGCTTTGTGAACAGCGTGAGCTTTAAGGGCTCTTGTCCGTAAAGGGTAAAGCCGTTTTTTAAAAGCTCGGCTTTTAAAGCGTTCACCTGCGGGATAAAGGCGCGAATCGAGGATATAAACTTATTTTCAATATATGCGTTTGCTTGGTCGAGCGATTGCAAAATAAGGTAGGAAGGACTTGTCGAGCCGAAGAGCGAGAGCGCGTTCCTTGCGTTTTCACTAAAAAAGCTCGGCGCGTCGTTTGCGATATGAAGGTATGCGCCGCCCGTAAGCACGGGTAACGTTTTGTGCGCCGAGGAACAGCAAATATCGGCTCCGAGGTCTGTCGGATATGCCGATTCGCAGAGGAATTTAAGATAAGCACCGTGGGCGCAATCGACGCATAAAACCGCACCGTATTGCTTGCAAAGCCGCGAAACGGCGGCAATATCGCAGATATTTCCCAAATAATCGGGCGAGGTGATATAGAGCGCCGTTTTTTCGCCGCCTTCTTTAAGCAAGGTTTCGAGCGATTCCAAAGAAAAATTGCAGGAAAGGTAGCTTTCGCCTTCGCCGTAAAGCCATATCGGGTCGATATTTAAAAGCCCGCAGGCGGTAAGAAAAACGCTGTGCGAATTACGCGCGGCAATAAAGCGGGTAACGCCGTAGGCCTTTAAAAGGTAAAGCATCGCACGGATACAATGCGAAGAGCCCTCGGTTGAATAAAAGCTTTCACAGCCGAACAATTCTTGCGCGTTTTGCTCGCTTTGCTTTATAATGCCGCTTGCTTGGTAAAGACTGTCTGCGCCCGAAATTTCGGTAATATCGCCTTGCTCGCAACCGAGCAGGGAAACACCCTTGTGCGCGGGCATGTGCAAACGGCAGGGCGAGCTTTTTATGTATTTTTCGACAAAATCACATATAGGCGTATTCATCATTCGCTTAACGCCTTCGCGACCTGAACGGCTATGGCACATTCCATTCTTTTACGGAACAGCTTACAGCCGTATTCGTATATTCCGCGGACAGAGCCGGTTGCGTGGTAGGCGTTTGCGGCGCAACCGCCCGAGCAGTAAAGCTTTGCCCAGCAATCCTTGCAATCCTCACGTGCGTAGACATTGCAATCCATAAATTCCTGCTGAATTTCGGTGTTCGAAACACCGTTCCAAATATCGCCGAGCTTGAACTTTTCTTCGCCGACGAATTGGTGGCAGGGGTAAAGGTCGCCCCAAGGGGTAACCGCCATATATTCTGTGCCGCTTCCGCAGCCCGAAATGCGTTTGTAAATGCAGGGACCGCCCGAAAGGTCGATCATATAGTGGTAAAAGGTAAAGGGCTTGCCCTCGCGCTCGCGCTTGAGCATTAATTCCGCAAGCTGTTCGTATTGCGAAAGAACTATGGGAAGGTCCTGCTCGGTAAGCTCGTTTTTATCGCCCGAGGGGCAAACGACGGGCTCCATACTTAATTCGGAAAAGCCCAAATCGAGCATTGTTTGAATATCCTTTAAGAAATCGGGGTTTGCGTGGGTAAAGGTTCCGCGCATATAATAGCCCTTGCCGTCGCGTGCATTTACAAGCCTTTGGAACTTGGGAACGATTCTTTCCCAGCTTCCGTTGCCGGCGTAATCGACACGGTATCTGTCGTGAATTTCTTTTCTGCCATCGAGCGAAAGCACAACGTTGCTCATTTCGCGGTTGGCAAAATCGATAACGTCATCGTCGATAAGCAGACCGTTTGTGGTTAGCGTGAAGCGGAAATTTTTATTCTTTTCCTTTTCGACAGAGCGCGCATAAGCAACGAGCTGTTTTACAACTTCGAAGTTCATCAAAGGCTCGCCGCCGAAAAAGTCTACTTCAAGATTGCGTCTTGTTCCCGAATTTTCGATAAGGAAATCAAGTGCGCGCTTGCCGGTTTCAAAGCTCATAACAGCGCGTTCACCGTGGTATTTGCCTTGGCTTGCGAAGCAGTATTCGCAATTCAAATTGCAGGTGTGCGCGATATGCAGGCAAAGCGCCTTAACAACTCCGGCGGTCTTTCTTTTAAGCTCGCCCGCCATAGGCTGAAAGCTGTCGGGGGTAAAGAGCTTGTTTGCTTCCTTAAGCTCGGTTACTTGGTCGTAGCATTCGGCAATATCGGCTTCGGTAACGCCGCTTATACCCGCGTATTTTTTATTCATTTCCGCAAGGATAAATTCCTTGCTTTCTTTTTCGTAAAGCGAAATAATATCGTAAGCGATATCGTCAACGGCGTGGACCGAGCCCGAGCATATATCGAGCACGATATTACAGCCGAGGAGTTTGTATTGATGTATCATTTCTTCCTCTTATGAAAAAGTGCCGCCACGCGGGCGGCACTTCCTGTAAAACTTATTTGCTTTCCTTTTTGTTTTCGCACTGCTGGTTTGCGATACCGCAGGAAGTCTTGCAAGCAGACTGGCAGGAGGTCTGGCATTCGCCGCAGCCGCCGTTTTTCGCGCTTTCGCAAAGGTTACGGGTTTCTAAGGTTTTGATATGTTTCATTGTAATATCCTCCGAAAATACTTAAATTCGATTAATTATACACCAAACACGCGATTAAGTCAACACATTTTTGCGTCTTTTTGCGTTTTATTGCTCGTTGCCTTCGTCGGTTTGGCTTGCTTTGGGCATGTGAGCATTCTTGGGGCGGGTGTTTTTGCGCTTTATCGCAATAATCATCACCGCCACACCGCCGATAAATGCAAGCGCAACAAAGATGTAAACCAAAACATCGCCGATGCTTACCCTTGGCTCGTTGCTTTGAATCGGGGTGCTTACGCTTTCCTCGGTGCTTTCTTCAACGGCTTCCGAGCTTTCCTCGGTGCTTGTATCGGGCTCGCTTTCGTTATCGGGTGCGCTGTTATCGGGATCCACGGGGGGAACAACAGCCGATTCCTCCTTATAAAGCAGGGCAAGCTTGGTAACAGCTTCGAATTCCTTTAAAATCACCTGCTTCGCGGGGCTTGCCGAGAAGAGCATAGCAATATCGTTTTCGAGCGTTTGCGCCTGCGCGTGGGTAATCATACCCGAATCGAGCAAAAGTAGCGCGTTGTTTATCTTCGAAAGCGCAAGTGCGGCTGTGTCGGCATCTGTTCCGCCGTTTGCGAGAATATAGCCGTTTATTTTGGTTTTCGAATATTCAAGCACAGCCTTTACCGTTGCGGTGTTTGTAAGCAGGGTAGAAGCCGAGCCCTCTTTAAACAGGTTGTTTTCGAGATATTTGAAATAATTCTGCGCGCAGTAGGAATCGAGCGAGCTCATAATAAAGCCGTCGGAATTAAGCGAGCGTCCTTCGTCTATCGCGCGTGCGATAACCTCGGCAGGGAAGGATTTTTCGGATTCAAGCGCGGTGAAAAAGTATTTTTCCTTGTCGGTATAAGCGGCGAAAAGCGCGCTCTTTGCCGCAACGTAGCCGTCGGAATAGGCAAGCAGGTCGGTTTTGTCGTTTTCGTCGGAATCGCCCTCGTAAAGCACCAAGCAGAGCCCGTCGAAAATATCCTCTTCTATCCAGCCGATAGAATCCTGCATATAATAATGCGCCACGCTGTCGCGTCCTGCGGCGGCAATCAGGGTAGTATCGCTTCTTATCGCACGGACGGCTTCCGAAAGGCTTTTTGCCATATCGGTAACAAGTGCTGTTCTATATTCCACCCATTTGTCCCAATGGGGCGAATCGAACAAAAGCCTTCCTATTTCGCTAACTTCGCCTATCGGGATCTGATATTTGTCCGAAAAATCGTTAAGCGTTGCGGTATCGTAGCCCAAATCGCAATCGGTTTGGAATTTCGGGTAGCGCAGATGCTCGAAGATAATCGTATTTATATCGTAATTGCTTACTATATGCTTAACGTAATCAAGGTAATATGCCTTGAATTCGGCGTTTTGCGGCGAATAATATTTATTCGCCAAGCCTTCACCGCTGCCGTTTTGCTTGGTCATCCAATCGGGCGCGGCGATAGATGCGTATTGGTTGTAATAAACCTCGAGCGAGAGCCCCAGCGCGATGCCCTCTTCCTCGCAAACGGTTATATACGCCTTTAAAACGTCAAAGCCGCCGAACGCGCCGTCTTGCTTAAACTTTGCGTTTTCGGGCATCGGAACGCAGGTGGCATAGCCGTTGGAAACGCGTAAAAACAGGGTGTTCAAGCCCGCCGCCTTTGCCTTTTTAACGGTTGCGCGGACTTGGTTAATGTCGGTTTCGACAGGTGTATGGAACGCGCCGCGGGTTTCGGCAAAGCGTTGGTCGCGGCAGAGCGAATTTATTTCGGACTCCAAGCGTTCGATGCTTGCGATAAGCGATTTGTAGTTAAGCTCGCTTGTGCTTGCACGCAGCTCGGCAATAATCGCGTTCATCGAATCGGCGTTGATATTGCGGTATTCGGCAAGCGATGCATTAATAAGGCTTTCGGAATTTGCAAGCTCGTATTCAAGCGTGCGCTTGAACATGTTTTTATCGTAGGTAAGGGTTGCAACGCCCTCGCTCACAACGCATTTTGCGCCGAGAAGCGAATATGCAATAAGCTGCTGCATCGTACCCTCGGTTGCGGCAGAGAGCGAAAAGCCGCCTTCGGGAATAGCGTGGTTGCTACCGCGTGCAACAATAAAGCCTTCGGAATTCACGATAATATCGTAGGTATAATTCGGCGAGCTTTCGGCAAGCGGGTCGGAGATGATATATGCGCTTTCGCTACCGCTTACTTCAACGCTTATTTCGAAATAAGGGTCGAAATTGCCGTTGGCATCGCAAAGGAAAAGACGCTGTGTGTAGCTGTCGTAATAAAGACGCGTTCCGACCTTTACGTTGGTTTTAAACCATTGTGCCTTTGTACCCGAAGCCGAAATTACGGCGCCGTTTTCGGGGACAGCAAGGTTTTCAGCCTCGGGCAGGCCCGCTTCGACAATATCGGTTACCTTTCCTTCGGAATCGATAACGACATTGTGGCCCCATTGGGTCTGACCTGTTGCGGAAACGCCCTTATATATAATCACCGTATCGGCAGAGCGGGTTATGTTTTCGCCGTTTACGAATATAAAGCTTGGTCCTTCCTCGGCTTTGGGCATTACCGCAAGCATCGAAGTGAGCAGTAATACCGAAAGAAGCAGGGAAAATATTCTTTTGAGCATCATATTTCAACTACCATTCCGTCGTAAGAGGTTAAAAATCCAAGCTTTGCCGCTTCTTCGCAAAGCTCGTCGTGAAGAAGCATACCGTTGTGGGAGAAATGGTTAACGATATGCACCGTGCTTTCGTTGCAAACGCCTATTTTTGTAAGCCTTTCCTTAACAACGGGCACGCTGTCCAAGCCTAAATGTCCGCCCGCGCTGGGGAGCGCGCCGTAGGTGCAATCGTAGCTTACAAGGTCTGCCTTTATGCCGTTCTTTTCAAGGTAATCGTAAACCTCGTCAAAGAGTAAGCCGGTATCGTGGAGATAAAGTATAGTTTTTTCGCCGTCGGTGATAATATAAACGAACGGCGTTTCCTTCGGCGCGTGGAAGGCGGGAAGTGCGGTAACGGTGTAGCGTCCCGCGCTTGTAACGTCGTAGGCTTCTATTTCGTTAACCGTAACCGAAGGGGGTATTTCCTCCTCGTCGGTGTCATGCACGAAGTGCTTGTAGCGGTCGAGCACCGCCTTGTTTCCGTAAATGTGCAGAGTCGGCTCTTTCATATCGTGGGCAAAACAGCTTTCCATACGCATTATCAGGTCGGTCGGCTCGAAATGGTCGATATGCGAGTGGGTTACAAAGCAATACTTCACCTTCGAAAGGTCGAGCTTGTTGTTGAGCATGTGGCTGTATGTGTCGGCGGGGAAATCTATTAAAACATCGTCGTTTATAAGCGCCTGCGAGCGGGTGCGTATGTTTTTGCCGCCCAATTCCTTTGCGCGAACGCAGTATTCGCAGTTGCAAAATATCGCGGGCCAGCCCTCTGCCGCCGCAGTTCCTAAATATGTAAGCTTCATAACGTAATCCTCGTATAAAAAATTCATAATATTACAATTTACATTATAATATTAAAAGCACCGAATTTCAAGTATAAAAGCGCTATATTTAAAAAAGATAAATAAATTTATAAAAATTCGAAAAAAGGTATTGCATTTTTTAAATATGCGTGTTATACTTTAGTGTGCGAATTGTTGGAGCTTTGCGCTCCTTATCATATCGAAAGAGAGGAATAATAAAATGAAGCAGGGTATCCATCCCGATTACAAGACCACCACTATCAAGTGTGCTTGTGGCGCAGAATATGTTACCAAGTCTGTTAAGGACAACGTTAAGGTTGATATTTGCTCTAAATGCCATCCGTTTTTCACCGGCAAGCAGAAGTTTGTAGATGCAGGCGGACGTGTAGACAAGTTCAAGAAGAAGTTCAATCTCGACTAATCGTAGCATAGTTGAAGGGCGGCGCAGGAATGTGCCGCCTTTATTTTTGGTTTTGCAAAAGAAATAAATCAAAGTAATAAGTAATAATGAAGAGTGAAAGGTAAGGTTGGTTTTGCAAGAAAAACCGAAAAATACAATCAAATTGCTTTTCGCCCGCGAAAAGCTTTCCGCACTTCTTCGCTATTCACTATTACCTATAACCTTTTTTCGGAGAAAAAACTATGCCTGAAAACTTAAATATAACTAACGAATTACAAAGCGGGAACGGCAGGGCGTTGCTTGTTGCCGTTTCTACCGTTGACGAAAACGAGCGCGCCAACCGCTCGCTCGACGAGCTTGCGGGTCTTTTGGAAACCGCGGGCGGGGAAGAGGCGGCACGTGTGATACAAAACCGTGCTACACCCGACAAGGCAACCTATATCGGAAGCGGCAAGGTGCAGGAAATAGCCGAATTTATAAAGAACGACGGCGATATTTCGCTTGTTATCTTCGATAACGAGCTTACCCCTTCGCAGATTGCGAATTTAGAGCGCGAGATTCAGGACGTTCGCGTTATCGACAGAACGATGCTTATTTTGGATATTTTCGCGTTGCACGCCGTAACGGGCGAGGGTAAGCTGCAGGTAGAAATAGCCTGCCTTCGCTATACCGCACCCCGCCTAACGGGCAGGGGCAAGGACCTTTCGCGCCTTGGCGGCGGTATCGGCACGCGCGGACCGGGTGAATCGAAGCTGGAAAGCGACCGACGCCACATTAAACGCCGTATTGCCGCGCTTTCGGAGGAAATTGCCGAAATCGAGCGCACCCGTAACGTAAAGCGCGCGACGAGATTGCGCTCGGGTATAAAATCCGCCGCGATAATCGGCTATACCAACGCGGGCAAATCGACGCTTTTGAATACCCTTACCGACGCGGGCATTTTGGCGGAGGATAAGCTTTTCGCCACGCTCGACCCGACAACGCGCAGATTAACGCTTCCCAGCGGAGCCGAAATATTGCTTACCGATACGGTAGGCTTTATCGACAGATTGCCGACGCACCTCGTAAAGGCGTTTAAATCGACGCTCGAGGAGCTTAAATACGCCGATTACATTATTAATATAACCGACGCGAGCGAGGATATCGAGGAGCGCGAGCGCAAGAGAGCGGTAACGCTTCAGCTCGTGCAGGAACTCGGTGCGGGCGATAAGCCGATGCTCGAGGTGTTCAATAAGTGCGATATCGCCCTGCGCGATACGCCGTTCCCCAAAGGCACTATCGAAATTTCGGCAAAAAGCGGCGAGGGTACGCAGGCTCTGCTCGAAAAATTAGATGAGCTCGTTTCCTCGGGCAAGAAGAAAATGAAGCTTCTTGTTCCCCATTCCGAAGCGGGCGTTGTTACCGAAATTTACCGCCTTGCAACCGTGCTGGAATGTGAATATATCGCAGAGGGCGCGCTTATAACCGCCGAATGCGATGCCCGCGCGCAAGGCACGTTCGGGAGGTTTGAGGTAAAAGGTAATAGTGAAGAGTGAATAAGTAAGGTAGGCTTTTGCAGATGCAAAAGCCTTTCTTTTTTATAAAAAAAGCTCTTGACAAATTGGTCTACAAAGTGTAGAATAAGGGCGGTCTACAAGGTGTAGAATGGAGGAAATATTATGAACGATTACCAAATGGGAGAAATAGAAACCCGCTTTGCCGAAATTATATGGGAAAACGAGCCGATAAGCTCGACAGAGCTTGCAAAATTAAGCCTCGAAAAGCTTTCGTGGAAGAAAAGCACCACCTATACCGTGCTTAAAAGGCTTTGCGACAAGGGCATTTTCAAAAACGAAGGCGGAAAAGTAAGCTCGCTTATAAGCAAAGAGGAGTTTTATTCGCTTCAAAGCGAACGCTTTGTCGAGGATAACTTCAAGGGCTCGCTGCCCGCGTTTTTAACCGCGTTTACCAAAAGCAAATCGTTAACCCGCGAGGAGGTTGACGAAATTAAAAAAATGCTCGAGGAATTTGCGGAGGGAACGGAATGAGTGCGATATTCATAAAGCTCATAAATATGAGCATAACCGCATCGGTTCTTGCGCTTGCCGTTTTGTTGCTGAACGCGATATTTAAAAAGCTGCCGAGGTTTGTTTCGGTAATACTTTGGGCGTTCGTGGCGGTAAGGCTTATTCTGCCGTTTAATTTCGAAAGCGAAATATCGCTTATCCCCTCGGGCGAAACTCTGCCGCAGAATATAACCGACACAGCCGTTCCGCAGATAAATTCAAACCTGCCGTTTATCGATTCGGCGGTCGACGGAATACTTGTCGAAAACTTTACCCACGGCGATGCCGAAAGTATTGCACCGATGCAGCTGTTTTTCGATATTGCAAGCACCGTGTGGGTAATCGGCGTTGCGGTAATGCTTTTGTATTCGGTTATAAGCTATATAAGAATAAAGCGCAGACTGCGCGAGGCTGTTCCGCTGTTTACCAAAAAAGAGCGCATATATATCTGTGATTACATTCCTTCGCCGTTTATTTTGGGGCTTATAAAGCCGAAAATATATATGCCGTCTGTTATTTCGCGGGCAGATGCCGAATGCGTTATCGCGCACGAAAAGGCGCATATCGCAAGAAGAGATTATATCTGGAAGCCGCTTGCCTTTTTACTTCTTTCGGTTTATTGGTTCAACCCGATACTTTGGGTAGCTTATATTATTTTCTGCCGCGATATCGAGCAGGCGACCGACGAAAAGGTTATAAAATCAAAGGGCGAGGAAATAAAAATTCAATACAGCAAAGCCCTGCTTAATTGCTCGGGCGACCGCCGATTTATTACCGCCTGCCCCGTTGCCTTTGGCGAAAACGCGATAAAGGGCAGAATAAGAAACGTGCTTAATTATAAAAAGCCTGCGTTTTGGGTTATCGCAGTTTCGGTTATCGCGGTTGCGGTCATACCCATATTCTTTCTTACAAACCCCAAGCCCGCACCTGCCGACGAAATGCCGACCGAGCCAAACGAGGGCGAATTCTTCTTGGATACGATAGTCATCGACGTCGAAAGCGGGTATATGCTGGCAAGAAATATTGTTTTTGCGCCCTTGCCCGATGCCGAGGACGGAATTTACCGCATTCCGCTAAAGACGCAAAAGGGAAGCATACCCGAAATAAAAATCGGCGGTAAGGTGCGCGTGGTGCACAAGGGCGATTGGGATACCGAGGAACGCATTCCGCGTTTAAAGGAGGTTGTTTCGCTTCACACCTTCGGCACTCTCCCGCCTGAAAACCATTCGCCGATAAGCGATTTTGAATACCGCAACAACTATTACGGCGGAAAGTCGATAGTTAAATACAACGGCAACGATGAAAACGTTGTAATCCCCACCGTTATCGACGGCAAGGCGGTTATTACGATATCCGGCTCGGCGTTCGAATCGAATATGAATATAAAAAGCGTTTATATTCCCGATACCGTTTACCAGATAAACGGCGGTGCGTTCGAAAACTGTATGTATCTCGAAACGGTGCATCTTCCCATCGCGCTTTACAGCATTGGCGACCACGCCTTTGCAAACTGCAAGAGCTTAAAGGAAATCGAGCTTCCGAGCACGTTGCAAAGAATCGGAAACGGCGCTTTCAAAAAATGCTACGGCTTAAAATACGTTCAAATTCCCAAAAGCGTCAACTATTGGGGCGGAAGCAGCTTTGCCTCGAGCGGACTTACCGAGGTCGTGTTCGAGGAAGGGCTTGCAAAAATCGGCTCGAGCGATTTTCAGGAATGTGGGCGGCTTGCAAGGGTAACCATTCCCGAAGGTACCGAATGGAGCTATTGGAGCTTTTACGGCTGCGGCGCTCTGCCGAGAGAATACAGAGAGCCAGAAGAGAACGAATAGGAGTAAATTATGAAAAAAATATTATCAATACTGCTTGTATTTACAATGCTTTTTGCGCTTTGCGCCTGCGAAAAAGAAACGGTAGACGAATCATCGCAAATCGAATCCTACCCCGAAACACCCGCCGAGGATTTTCAATACACCGAGCTCGAGGACGGAAGCGGCTTAAGCGTCGAATATTACTACGGCGGCGACGAGGTTGTCGTTATTCCCGCAGAGATAAAGGGCAAGCCGGTAAAGGACGTTCGTGTTAGTTCCTTCCGCTTTAACGAAAAGCTGAAAACTCTTTATATCCCCGAGGGCGTAACCAAATTAAGCACTTGGATAATGTCAAACGATCAGGCTGCTACCACCACCGTCGAAAAAATCGTGCTCCCGAGCACCCTGACCCACATAGACAACAGCGCCTTCAAGAACTTCGCGCACCTGCGCGAAATCAACCTGCCCGACAGCTTGGAAAAGGTCGGCGGCTCGATATTCGAGGGCTGTGTAAGTCTAAAGAGCACCTATCTTCCTGCCGCTTGCTTCGGTAAAGGATATGCTTCGCTTCAAGGCAGTTGCTTCGAAAGCATCGTCGTTCCCGAGGGCGTAACGAAGCTTGATTATACAGAATTTTCAAACGCGGCTGTTAAAAATATAACCCTGCCGAGTACCCTAAAGGAAATCGGCTATGCCGCCTTTTATAACTGCCCGATAGAGGAAATTACCCTTCCCGAAGGATTGGAAATAATAGACGAACGCGCATTTTACGGCACAAAGCTAAAGGAAGTAACCATCCCCGCAAGCGTAAAGGAGCTTTCGGATATCGCCTTCAACGGAATCGAAACGCTCGAAAGACTTATCTTCCTCGGCGATGCACCGCAGTTCCATACCGATTGGGAGAATGCGTTCAACGAGCCGGATAGATTTTATGAAATTCATATAAGCAAATCGGCAAAGGGCTTTAGCTTCCCGCGCTGGAACGGCTTCCCCGTGCGCTACACCGATTCGAGCGAAATGCCCAAAACAAGCGGCGATTTTGAATATTTCGAAAACGAAAACGGTGTTACAATTTCGGGTTATTTGGGTAATGGCGAAAGCGTCGTTATTCCCGAAAGTATAGACGGGCGTGCGGTAACCGAAATAGGCATACGCGCCTTCGGCGGCAAAAATACTATCAAAAGTGTTAAATTTCCCGAAACACTCGAAAAGATAGGCGACCGCGCGTTTATGAATTGTGAGGGATTGGAAAAGCTCGAGCTTCAAAAGGTTCGCGAGATAGGAGGCGCGGCATTTGCGGGTTGCAGCGCGCTTACCGAGGTGAATATCCCTCAAGGTGTAGAAGCAATAGGCAACGATGCCTTTGCCTTTAACGACGGAATTGTAAAGGTAGTGCTTCCCGAAGGGATAAAGAATTGGGGCGACCATATTTTCCAGAATTGCAATTTAATAAGCGACGTGACGCTTCCTGCGGATATGACGGTTTTGCCGGACGGTATGTTCTTTGCGAATTACTCTCTTACACAGCTTACGCTCCCCGCAGGGCTTACGGAGATAGGTCCGAGCGCGCTAAGAAGCACAAAAGTCGAATCGCTCACGTTCCCCGAGGGGTTAAAGATTATCGGCGATTACGCGTTCGAAGGCACGCCCAAGCTGAAAAGCATAAATGTTCCCGAATCGCTCGAATATATCGGCGAAGAAGCGTTCGAAAGCACCGGTATAACCGAGCTTACGCTCCCTGCGGGCTTCAAGACCTTCTGGGGCTGGTCATTTAACTGCTGTTACCATCTCGAAAAGCTTACCTTCCTCGGCGATGCGCCCGAGGTGAAGATAACCTCCGACGAGGACGACGGATACGGCTACGAAATAGATTATTCGTTCCCGAACAATACCGATTTTACCGTTTATATCAACGAAAACGCGCAAGGCTTTTCGGGCGGATTTTGGGATGAATGCGAGATTGCGATAATCGGCGAAAACGAAGAAAGCGAAGAGGTTTGGGAATAAGCAACAGATAAGAGATAAAAGGCTTTTGCGGTGTTTCGCAAAAGCCTTTCTTTGTCCACGGTGAGAAGTGGCATTTTTTTATCTTTTGTTTTCGCAAAAAAAGTTTTTGAAAGAGAGCGCGAGAGAGAACTTTTTTCAAAAAGTTCTCTCTCGTAATCAAAACATTCAAATTTAGCTTTCAAACACAACCGCTTCGAAGGGGGCGAGCTTAAGAACGCCGTTTTCGGGAAGTGTTGCTTCTTCGAAGTTGGAAATAAGAAGCTTTTTACCCTCGATTTCGGTCTTGACGTCGAGAGGGTAGGGCGAGAAGGAGCAAACCACGGTAACCGTTTTGCCGTTGCCGATACGTTGATAAGCGATAACGTCGTTGTAATCGAGCATTACCGGCTTTATCGTGCCGACCGAAAGCGTTTCCACGTATTCCTCGTTTTTGCGAAGAGATATCATCTTTTTGTAGTAATTCAGAACGCTGTTTTCGTCCTTTGCTTCGTCCTCTGCGTTAAAGCGAATGTATTCGGGGTGCACCTTCATCCAAGGCTTTGCGCTTGTAAAGCCGCCGTTTTCGCCCGATGTCCACGGGAAGGGAACGCGTCCGTTATCGCGGCTGTAACGGTTAACGGCTTTAATTGCATCTTCGGGGGTAAGACCGTCGTTAATGGCGATGCTGTAATGGTTTTTGGTAGAAATATCGTCAACGTCGTCGATGCTTGCAAACACCGTGTTGGTCATACCAAGCTCCTGCCCCTGATAGATAAAGGGAATACCGCGCAGGTAAAACCAAAGCGTGCCGAGCATTTTTTGTGTGTATTCGTTTTGGTATTCGCGCGGGAGGAACTTTTCGCAGGCACGGGGGTAATCGTGGTTTTCGAAATAGACCGCGCCGAAGCCGATTTTTTCGGTTTCTATCTGGCTTGCGAACATTTTATCGCGAAGCAGCGTTATGGGCCATTCCCAAGCCTTTTTGCAGGTGTACCAGGTGTGACCGTAGGAATAAAGCTCGGAATACGAAAAATCGAAAAGGGTAGAGAAATAGCCGTTTTCGCCGATATATTCGCCGAGCTGATGGTAAGGCACGCCCGCCGCTTCGGCAACCGTAAAGCAATCGTAACGGTCGAAGGTGCGCTCGCGAAGCTCGGTAAGAAAATCGCCGATGCCGGGGTAGTTTCGGGTAGGCTCAAAGCAGCCAACCATTCCGTCGTCGCCGTCGGGCGGGAGGGAAGAGAGCGTCGGCTCCTTTTTAAGGTGGGTTATCGCGTCGATACGCCAGCCGCCCAAGCCCTTATCGAGCCACCAATTTACCATTTCGTAAATACGCTCGCGAAGCTTGGGGTTTTCCCAATTAAGGTCGGGCTGCTTTTTCGAAAAGAGGTGCATATAGTATCTGCCGTCGCCCACGTGCTCCCACGCGCTTCCGCCGAACATCGAACGCCAGTTGTTGGGCGGACCCTGCTCGCTGTTGCGGAAATAGAAATATTCGGCTTCCTCGCAGTTCGGGTCGGCAAGCGCCTTCTTAAACCATTCGTGCTCGTCGGAGCAATGGTTTACAACAAGGTCCATAACGATTTTTATGTTGCGCTTTTTCGCCTCCGCAAGAAGCTCGTCCATATCCTCCATGGTGCCGAACATCGGGTTTATCGCATAGTAATCCGAAATATCATATCCGCCGTCGTCCATAGGCGAGGCGTAAACGGGGCATATCCAAATATAGTCGATTCCAAGGTCTTTTAAATAATCAAGCTTGCTTGTAATACCCTTTAAATCGCCGATACCGTCGCCGTTGGCGTCGCAAAAGCTGCGGGGGTATATCTGGTAAGCTATTTTTCTTTTCCAGTTTTGGTTGTTCATAAAAAATCAACTCCTTCCGAATTCGGTTATACCATAATTTTTCGTAAAATACAATAATTGTTATATATTTTTTGTAAATAACCATTGAAAAAGCACGAGTTATATGTTATATTATATATCGGTGTTGTGTCGGTTGATATTACACCGCTTATTTTCGTGCAAAAAATAAAAACACATAAATCAGGAGGAATTCCCGAATGGCACTTACCCAGCAGCAGATCGCGGAAAAGACCGCGGAGCTCGAAGCCTACATATCCGAGCAAAAGGATGTTAAGGGCGCACTTATCCCCGTAATGCAAAAAGCGCAGGAGCTTTTTGGTTACCTTTCTTTCGAAACTATGGAGCTTATCTCCGAACGTCTTGACGTTCCCGTTTCGGAAATCTACGGCGTAGCAACCTTCTACGCACTCTTCTCGCTCACCCCGAAGGGCGACCACGTTATTTCGGTATGTACAGGTACCGCTTGCTACGTTAAAGGCGCGCAGGCAGTTCTTGATGAAGTTAAGAATCAGCTCGGTATCGAATCGGGCGAAACCACCGCAGACGGCAAGTTCTCCATTCAGGATACCCGTTGCCTCGGTTGCTGCGGTCTTGCTCCCGTAATGGTCATCAATAACGATGTTTACGGCAGACTCGACCCCGCCGACGTTAAGGATATTCTCGCTAAATACTAAGAATTATTTGTCGAAAGGAATTCAATAAATGAAATCATTAGCTCAACTTGCCGAGATCCGCAGTGAAATGAAAAAATCCATTGCGATCCGTATGCAGGATAAATCTCTTTCCGATAACAAAGCTAAAAGACACGTTCTTGTCTGCGGCGGTACCGGCTGTACCTCCTCGGGCTCGGTAACCATTCGCGAAGTGTTCGAAAAGGAACTTAAGGCGAGCGGTATCGAAAACGACGTTAAAATCGTTCAAACCGGCTGCTTCGGTCTTTGCGCACTCGGCCCTGTTGTTATCGTATATCCCGAAGGCACCTTCTATTCTCAGGTAACCCCCGAGGACGTTCCCGAAATCGTTTCCTCTCACCTTGTGAACGGCGACCTCGTTCAAAGATTGGTTTACGATGATATCGGCGGCGGCAAAAAGGCAGAAGGCCCCGTTGCACTTAACGAAACCGGCTTCTATAAGGACCAGAACCGCGTTGCTTTGCGTAACTGCGGCGTTATCGACCCCGAAAGCATCGATGAATATATCGCTACCGATGGCTACCTCGCACTCGGTAAGGTGCTTACCGAAATGACTCCCGACGAGGTTATCTCGGTAGTGCTCGAATCGGGCTTGCGCGGCAGAGGCGGCGCCGGCTTCCCGACTGCAAGAAAGTGGCAGTTCGCAAAGAACAGCGTTTCGGACAAGAAGTACGTTGTATGTAACGCCGACGAAGGCGACCCCGGTGCATTTATGGACCGTTCGGTACTCGAAGGCGACCCCCACGCTGTTATCGAAGCTATGGCTATCGCAGGCTATGCTATCGGCGCAGATGAAGGCTTTGTTTACGTCCGTGCGGAATATCCTATCGCGGTTAAGCGTCTTGCTATCGCTATCGAGCAGGCTCGTGAATACGGCATACTCGGCAAAAACGTTTTCGGAACCGACTTCAGCTTCGACGTACATATCCGTCTTGGCTCGGGCGCGTTCGTATGCGGCGAAGAAACCGCGCTTCTTACCTCTATCGAGGGTAACCGCGGCGAGCCCAGACCCCGTCCTCCGTTCCCCGCAGTAAAGGGTCTGTTCGGTCAGCCTACCATTATCAATAACGTTGAAACTCTTGCAAACGTTGCACAGATAATCAATAACGGCGCAGATTGGTTTAAGTCTATGGGTACCGAAAAGTCTACCGGTACAAAGGTATTCGCGCTCGGCGGCAAGATCAACCACACCGGTCTTGTTGAAATTCCTATGGGTACTCCTCTCCGCACCATTATCGAAGATATCGGCGGCGGTATCCCCAACGGTAAAAAGTTCAAAGCGGCTCAAACGGGCGGCCCCTCCGGCGGCTGTATCCCCGCATCGCTTATCGATACTCCCGTTGACTATGAATCTCTTATGTCTATCGGCTCGATGATGGGCTCCGGCGGTCTTATCGTTATGGACGAAGACAACTGTATGGTTGACATCGCGAAGTTCTTCCTCGAATTCACTGTTGACGAATCCTGCGGTAAGTGCACCCCCTGCCGTATCGGTACGAGAAGAATGCTCGATATCCTTAACCGCATTACCGAGGGTAAGGGCGAAGAGGGCGATATCGAAAAGCTCGAAGAGCTTGCTAACAATATCAAGGCTACCGCGCTTTGCGGCTTGGGCCAGACCGCTCCTAACCCCGTACTTTCCACCATTCGCTACTTCCGCGATGAATACGAAGCACACATTCGTGAAAAGCGCTGCCCCGCAGGTCAGTGTAAGGCGCTTGCAAGATTCGTTATCGACCGTGAGCTCTGTAAGGGCTGCTCGCTCTGCGCGAGAAAGTGCCCTGTTAACGCTATCGAAGGCGTTGTAAAGAGCCCGTTCGTTATCGATCAGGATAAGTGTATCAAGTGCGGCACCTGTATCGACAGCTGTAAGTTCGGCGCAATCTCGAAGAAATAAGGAGGAAGGATAAATGAATATGGTAACTCTTACAATAGACGGCGTACAGGTAACTGTTCCCGCTAATTATACAATTCTTGAAGCTGCACGCGAGGCTCACATCAATATCCCGACTCTTTGCTATCTTAAGGATGTGAACGAAATCGGCGCTTGCCGTCTCTGTCTTGTTGAAATTCAGGGCGCGCGCGCTCTTCAGGCATCCTGCGTATCTCCCGTAGGCGAAGGTATGGTGGTATGCACCAATAACGAAAAGCTTCGCAAGGCAAGAAAGCTTAATTTAGAGCTTATTCTTTCCAACCACAACCGCGAATGCACCTCCTGCGTAAGAAGCGGCAACTGCGAGCTTCAGCAGCTTTGTAAGGAATACGGCGTAGAGGATTACCCCTACGACGGCAACAAGTCCGAAGCAAAGATCGACGATATTTCTCCCTCCATCGTTCGTGATAACACCAAATGTATTTCCTGCCGCCGTTGCGTAGCGGCTTGTAATAAGGTACAGAAGATCGGCGCTATCGGCGTTTCGAAGCGCGGCTTCAATACCACCGTTGGCTGTATCTATGATATGAGCCTTGCAGACAGCCCCTGCATTAACTGCGGTCAGTGTATCCTCGCTTGCCCTGTTGGCGCATTGAAGGAAAAGGACAGCACCGCAGAGGTTTATGCGGCTATCGCAGACCCCACCAAGCACGTTGTTGTTCAGCCCGCTCCCGCAGTAAGAGCAACTCTCGGCGAAGAATTCGGTATGGAAATCGGCACCTCCGTAACCGGCAAGCTCGTTTCCGCTTTGCGCAGACTCGGCTTCGATAAGGTGTTCGATACCGACTTCGCGGCTGACCTTACCATTATGGAAGAGGGTACTGAGCTTCTCGGCAGACTCAATAACGGCGGTAAGCTCCCGATGATTACCTCCTGCTCGCCCGGCTGGATCAAATATTGCGAAGAATTCTATCCCGAATTCCTTCCCAACCTCTCCTCCTGCAAATCCCCGCACGAAATGCTCGGCGCGATTATCAAGAGCTACTATGCAGAAAAGGCAGGCATCGACGCGAAGGATATCTACGTTGTTTCGGTAATGCCTTGTACCGCAAAGAAGTTCGAAGCAGGCAGAGAAGAGCTTTCGGTTAACGGCTTGCAAGATGTCGATGCGGTTATCACCGTTCGCGAGCTTGCAAGAATGATTAAGAACGCGGGTATCGACTTCAAGCGTCTTCCCGACGAGGATTTCGATTCTGTTCTCGGTGAATCCACCGGTGCAGGCGTTATCTTCGGTGCAACCGGCGGCGTTATGGAAGCGGCTTTGCGTACCGTTTACGAGGTAGTAACCGGCAAAACGCTCGAAAACGTTGAATTTGCATGCGTTCGCGGCACCGACGGCATCAAGGAAGCAGAAATCGATCTTAACGGCACTACCGTTCGCGTAGCTGTTGCTCACGGCACCGGCAACGCAAAGGAATTGCTCGATATGGTTAAAAACGGCGAAAAGGATTATCAGTTCATCGAAATTATGGGCTGTCCCGGCGGCTGTGTAACCGGCGGCGGTACTCCTATTGTCGATGCAACCACGCTTTCCTATATCGACCTTAAGACCGAACGTGCAAAGGCGCTCTACGGCGAAGATGCAGGCAAGGCAAAGCGTAAATCGCACGAAAACGTTGAAGTTCAGACCCTTTATAAGGAATTCCTCGGCGAGCCGAACTCCCATAAGGCACACGAGCTTCTTCATACTCATTATATTCCCAGACCTAAATACATTAAGAAGTAATATAAGTAATATAACAAAAAGGCTCATCTGTACGATGAGTCCTTTTTGTTTAGATAATAGATAATAAATAATAGATAATAGATAATAGATAATAGATAATAGAGGGGTAGATGCGTTTGCAGGGCGTAACGTTTGAGCCTTAGCATCGTTACAAACACAACTTACGAAAAACAAGCGTAAAAAATAAAACTCTTGATTTTATTAAAGAAGCGTGTTATAATGTTAACAGTAAGAATTTTCCTTATTGGAAAATAAAAATTGAAAGGAATTTTTAATTATGGGCAAGTTTGTTGTTAGAGAAACCGCAACCGGCGTTAAGTTCGACCTTAAGGCAGGCAACGGCGAAGTTATTGCTACCTCCGAGGTTTATTCCTCCAAGGCATCGTGCCTCAACGGTATCGAAAGTGTTAAGAAGAACTGTGTAGGCGGCGTTGAAGACCAGACTGTTGAACCTATCGAAACCGTTAAGCACCCCAAGTTCGAGCTTTATGAAGACAAAGCAGGCGAATTCCGCTTCCGTCTTAAGGCAACCAACGGCGAAGTTATCGCTACCTCCGAAGGCTACAAGACCAAGGCAAGCGCACTCAACGGTATCGAAAGCGTAAAGAAGAACGCTCCCGAAGCAGAAATCGAAGAGTAATTATCGCTTTACACTCGACCCAAATACATAAACAGTAAAAAAGCTCACCTGCGGGTGAGCTTTTTTGTTTAGATAATAGATGTTTTTTATGTTACAGGCTCCGCCGTGCGGAAAAAGGAGTCGCTTAAAACGTAAAGCGTTTTAGGGGAAAGCGTAGCGCTTTAAGCCATATTCGCGCCGAAGCGTTTGATTTTTTTGGTGGTGGTTTTTTCGAACGGTTCCCAAACAATTTCGGTAATAACGATTTTTTTGTAGGTGGGAAGCTTTTCGTTGATGCGTGCAACGACCTCTGCAATTACCGCCTTGATGTCCTCCTCGGAAGGTACCTTGTCGGCGTAATGCTCCTTTATTTTTTCGATGCAGGGGAAAATCTTCGCCTTAACTGCGGTGCCGCCCTTTGCGTTGGGTACGCCAAGCACGAGCGCTTCGGTGATGAAAAGCTCTTCGGTAAGGCGGTTTTCAAGCTCCTCGGGATAGATGTTTTTGCCGTTTTGGGCAACGATAACGCTCTTGCAGCGTCCCGTAATGTAAAGGAAGCCGTCCTCGTCAAATTTTCCGAGGTCGCCCGTGTGGAAATATCCGCCGCGCATAACCTCGGCGGTGCCTTCGGGGTCGTTGTAATAGCCTATCATAACGTTGTCGCCGCGTGCGACAACCTCGCCAATGCCTTCCTCGTTCGGGTTTTCGATTTTAATTTCAACACCGTGAATAGGCAAGCCGACAGCGGCGGGATTCATAAAGAAATCGTTGTTACCTGCGAGCAGGGGAGCGGTTTCGGTCAATCCGTAGCCTTGGTAGGTGGTAATGCCGAGCATACAGAAGGTTTCGATAACCTCGGGTTTAATGGGCGCCGCACCGACGATAAGCAGGCGAAGCTTGCCGCCGAGCGTCTTTTTTACCTTGCGCTTAACGATAAAGCGCAGGGGTGCAGGGAGGTGGTTAAGCAGCTCCAAAACGCTTGCACCCTCGGGGAGCAAGAACATCTTCGGGAGCGATTTGCGCATATTCGCTTCCACGCGGTTAAGAATAAAATCAAGCAAAAGCGGTACGACGATAAGCACGCTGGGGCTGTATTCGGTAATGTTCTTCGCAACCTGACGCAAGCCGTCTGCATAAGAAATGCAAGAGCCGCCCGAAAGGAGCAAAAGATGTCCAAGCGTGGTTTCGTAGGTGTGGTGAAGCGGAAGCACCGAAAGCGAGTGCAGGTTGGGGTCCACCTTAACCATTGTTGCAGTTTGGTTGATGTTCGCGCAGATGTTTTTCTGCGAAAGACAAACACCCTTTGAGCTGCCGGTTGTGCCGGAGGTGAAGATGAGAATGCTCATTTCCTCCTTGTTTATCGGCATAGTGTCGATTTTTTTGTTGCCGTCTGCATAAAGCTTCGCGCCGTTTTCGATAAGCGAAGTAAGCTTGGTAAAGCTGTCTTCCTTTTTAGAGGGCGCGATAGAAAATTTTTCTATCGAAACCTCGAGCTTTGCAAGTATCGCGCTGTCTGCAAACACAGCTTCGGAAAGCGATTCGCCAATGAACAGCTCCATATCCTCGTGCGAAAGCTCCTTGTCGATAGGCACGGCAACACCCACAGTTGCGGCGGCAAGGTAGGAAAGAATCCAATTATAGCTGTTCGCCCCGATAATGGCAATACGCTTGTTTTCGTACCCGCGTGCGATAAATTCGGTGCAAAGCGCGCGGTATTCCTTCGCGAATTCGGAATAGAGTATGGTGCGGTCGCGCAGAATGAAGGCGGGAAGGGTAGCAAAATCCTTTTCGCTTTCGTAAACAAGCTCGCGGAAATCGTAAACAGGGCGAGTTTTGTGTTTTTTTGTTAAAAACTGCTCGTATATAGTCATAATAATATCCTTTCGGCTTTATAAAGCCATTATACACCTTTTGAAAGATAATTTCAATAGCTTTGACAAATAATTTCCGACATTATAACAAATAGTTTTGAAAACCGCGTGCGTGAAAATACTGACTATTGTAAAAAGTTAAAGTGTATGATATAATATGAAAAAATAATGCAGGGATTTATAAATTGCCTTGTGCCTCATTATAAAAGGAGGGTACGCTATGTCGACCTATCTTGGCTTCGAACCGACCGACAGAGCGGGGTATTATTTTGTAAGCTATAACACCGAGGACGCCGAACGCTTAACGCCGCTTGTATGCGGGCTCACCCATTCAAGCGTTCCGCTTTGGTACGATTACGGTATCGAATACGGCGACAGTTGGGCGCCCCAAATTAACGAAAAGCTCAGCAAATCCCAAGCCGTGCTTTTGCTTTTTACAAAGGGAATTCTTCAAAAAGCCAATTCATACGTTAAAAAAGAATATAAAATGGCGAAGGATTACCTTAATAAAAAGGTTTATATCGTCTTGATCGACGAAATAAAGCCTGCCGACGTGCCGATAAATATGCTCGACTGGTGGATCGATATTACCGCCGAGCAGTGTATAAACGCATACAACGCCCCGTTCGATGAAAAGCTTATCGAGCAAATTAAAAAAGCGCTCGGTATCGAAACGCAGGAAAAGCAGATGAATTTGCTTATAAATAACTATAAGCGTCTTTTCGATGAGGGCAAGAACGAAGAAGCGGAAGAGTATTTTTCGGAATACCTTTCGGGCAAGGGCTTGGAAACCAAAGCGCAGATGTTCGTTAATATCGTCAGCAAAAGCATGGAAGGCATCGAGCTTTCGGGCAAATACGGCGAGCTTTGGGATTATAAATACGACAAATCGCAGGAAAAAATCGAAATCGGCGCGAGCTGGGAAGAGCTTTGTGTCGGCTTCAAGCGCGGTTACGGCGAGCATTTCACCCCGCATGAGCTTTGTGTGCTCGACGTCAACGGTAAGCGCTTTGTGCTTGGCAACGGCTTCGTATTTCACCGCGGGGTTTACGGCAGGGGCGACGCCCATATTATCCAGCTTCTCCGCGACGGCGAAATAATATATACTATCGGCAGTCTTATCGAAGCGGCAGATATGCACATGTATTACGATAAGAACGAAAACCTGCTTTATATAGCATATCTTTCGGATATCGAGGAGGGTCAGGGCCGTGATTTCGTTGCAACTACGCATTGGAGCGTCGCTATAATCACCGACCCGCTCGGCGCCGCAACAGCAAAGCGATTTGACTATATTAAACAGGCTTAGGAGAAATTTTCTTACTTTTGCGAAAGCAAGACAGAAAAGACACTTAAATATATAAAAAAGATGCTTATAGGGTAAATAATGGGTGTTGGAATAGTTTTTTTAATAATAAGCGGTCTTTTGTTTATCGCCTTTGCGGTAATGCTTTTCGTTTCTTTGGAATTTCAGCGTAGAAGCAAAAATACTGCGGGGGTTATCGGTGTTATGACCGATTGGCGGCACGATAAAAACGTGCGAGGAAGAAGACGCACATACAAGGATGTTACTCGCGCCACCTATACCTATCTTGTTAACGGAAAAGAATATCAACGCCGTTGCTCGCGATATGTAACTCCGAAAAACTCGCCTTTTAAGGTCACGATAGTCTATTTTAAGCCGTTTCCGCGTTTTTCATATATTTTAGATGATATAGGTGATATCGGAATCGCACGTTATTTCGCATACGCTTTTGCGATGCTTGCGATAAATGTTATGTATTTAATTTGCGGTATAAAGATATTGGGCTATTATATTTAGGAGGTAAGCTATGTTCGAAAAAACGAAAGTAAAGGCGTATCTGCAAGAGGTTGAATGTAAAAGCGCGTTTCATTTTCTGTTAGCCGACTATGCCAGCGGCGAAATGAAAAAAACGCTTAAAGCGATGAAGTTTTCGCAGATAAAAACCGCGTTTGAATGGGGCGAGCTTTATAAGCGCATAACCGTCACCGCAGAAAATAAAAACGGGCTTTACCTTTTCTTTTCGGCAGACACAAAGGAAGAGCATTTCCTCGCGGTATCTTACGAAGAGGAAGCCGAGCCGAAGAGGATAACACCGCACCGCGATACGGTTAACGCCGATTATCTTTACAACGAAATAAGAATGCTTATGAAAACCTTTGAATATCACGATTAAATATGCCGATACTTACCTTTATTAAAAACAAAAAGGAAATACAGATTCCGTTTAGCGGCACACCCACCCTGCGCGAGCTGCTTGAAACCGCGGGGGAGTGTGTCTTTTCGCCCTGCGGCGGAAACGGAAAATGCGGTAAATGCGAAGCGCGCGTTACGGGCGAGGTATCTACCCCGAACGCAAGCGAGCAAAAGGCGGGTTGCCGATTGGCTTGCCAGGTGCGACTTTTGGGCAACGCGACCGCCGAATTGCTTGGCAAAAGCGAAGAGATTAACGAAATTCTTACCGAAACAAATATAAATGCAAGAAAAACCGCCGATTGGCGTTACGGCGCGGCTGTCGACATCGGCACAACCACCGTTGCGCTTAAGCTGTTTAATGAACGCGGCGTATGCGTTGCCGAAGCGGCGGACGTAAACCCGCAACGCGCCCTTTCACTCGACGTTATCGGGCGTATTGCCGAAGCACTAAACGGCAAAGGCGAGCTTTTAAAGGAGCAGATAACGAATACCGTTTCGCGCCTGCTCGATTCTGCCTGCCGTATCGGGCGGGTTATGCCCGATGAGGTTACGCGCTTTGTTATCACGGGAAACACGGCGATGCTTTATCTGTATAGCGGGAAAAATCCCGCATCGATAGCGCGCGCACCCTTTATATCCGAAACGCTTTTTGGCAATTTTGCCGACGAAAAAACCTATTTGTCCCCCTGCATCAACGCCTTCAACGGCGGCGACACGGTTTGCGCTCTGCTCTGCTCGGGTATGCTCGATTCGAGCGAAACCGCGCTGCTTTGCGATATCGGCACAAACGGCGAGCTCGCGCTTTGGAAGGAAGGTAGGCTCTATGTCACCTCCGCCGCGGCGGGGCCCGCGTTCGAGGGCGGGGAAATTTCGAATGGCTGCGGCAATGTTTTAGGCGCGATAGAGCGCGTAACCATTAAAAACGGCGAAATTACGGCGCATACCGTTGGCAATTCGCCCGCTGTCGGTATCTGCGGAAGCGGTCTTATCGATGCGGTTTACGGCTTTTTGCGCCTCGGCGCTATTCAAAACGACGGTTATGCCTTGTCTCCGCTCGAGCTTTCGGCAAATGGCGGAAGGGTAACCCTTACGCAGGATGATATCCGCGCCTTTCAGCTTGCAAAGGCGGCAATACGCGCCGCGACAGAAACTCTGCTTGCACGCACCGAAACAAAGCACTCCGATATAAAAACACTTTATATCGCGGGCGGGTTCGGTAATCGTATTTCGCTCGAATCGGCAATCGGTGTCGGGCTTATTAATCGCGAAACGGCGCAAAACGTTAAATTTATCGGCAACGCCGCGCTTGGCGGTGCGGCTATGCTGCTTTTCGACGAGCAAAACATAAAAAAAGCCGAGCGCATCGCGCGCACGGCAACGCATATCGACCTCGCCGGTAACGACGATTTCTATATACGCTTTGTTGAAAATATTGATTTTTGAGTTTTATTAAGGGGTGCTTTTGAAAAAGCGCCCCTTTAACCCCGCAAAACTTTTTATAATAAAAAGTTTTTTGGGAGAGGGCGCGAGAGAGGGGTTTTTTACAAAAAACCCCTCTCTCGTATATCATATTACTCTCAAACCATTAAGGCTGTTCTTCTTCGTCGTCAAACGGAATCATAATGCTGGTGCCGCCCTCGCCTGTCATAACGTCGGGGAGCTCGCCGTTCCATTTTTCGAGATATTTTTCCTGAAGAATCTTTTCGGTAAGCGAATCGTTAATAATTCCGTTCGCTTCTGCTTCGGCGTCTGCGGCAATCTTCTTTGCTTCTGCTTCTGCCTTTGCTATTTCAATTTCCGCCTGCGCTTCCTTAAGCTTTGCTTCTGCTTCTGCCGCCGCCTGCGCTATCTTGGTTTCGTTTTCGTACTCGGCTTTAAGCTTCGACTGCTCTGCAATCATCTTGTCCTCAACAGCCTGCTCGAACGCGTCGCTGAAATCGATATTGGTAAGCACGACAGCCACGATGTTAACGAAATATTCGTCGCCAACCGCCTGTATAATCGCGTCTTCAACCGCAGGTGACATCGAAGCGCGCTGTGCGATAATATCCATCGCCTTGTAGGAGGAAAGGGTAGACTTGGTCTTTTCAATCGCTATCGACTGAATACGGTTTTGCAAGGTATCGAGCGAGCCGTATTGGTTAGCAACGTTTAAAACCTTGTCGTTCATCACCTGATACTGCAAGGTCATCTGAATATTCATCGTCTGCGCGTCGGAGGAGTATGCCGCGGTGACAATATCAACGTTTTGCACCTTGGTGTCGTAATAATCATAGGTGTTTGTGAGCCAGAACGAGAAATAGGTACCGGGGGTTTTAACCTCTTTTGCCAAGCCGAGGTGCTTAACAACCGCAACCTCACCCGTTTCAACGGTGTGGAAGCTGGAGGGAACAAGCGCAAGCGCAAGAAGCGCAACGGCGATAAACGCACCGAAAATACCTGCGCGCTTGCCCGCCTTCTTTTTAAACGAAACAGCCGCGCCGATTGCGAAAGCGACTATTAAAACAGCGATAATAAAACCGACTATCATTCCTATTGCCATAATGTTTTTCTCCTTTGTGGTTTGTTTTTATCATTATAACATATTATTCTAATAAAATCAACGATATTTTGTTAATAAAAAGGACTACCCGCGCGGGATAGTCCTTTTTGCTTAAATTAAGCTACGATGTTGTTGTTTTCGTCGTAATTGGTGAATACCTTTTGGGTTGCATCGAAGATTGTGAATGCCACGCCGTCTTTTGCTTCTGCGTTGTTGTATTCAACAAGATAGAAGCTGCCTTCGCCCTCGCAAAGCGATGCATAAGGCGAATCCTCGGTAATCTTCGAGGTGTAAATACCGATAAGCTCGCGGTATTCGCTCGTGCCTTCGTTTGCTTCTGCGTCTGCGATGCTCATATTGAACATACAGCAAGCCATTTCGGGGCTTTCAACCGACATAAAGGTCGAGGAATTATAGCCGCACATATAAATATCGGGGTAGAAGAAGAGGATAAGCTCTGCGTTTATCGAGGATTCAACGTCGATAAGGCCCAATTCTTCAAGCTGTTCCTGCTTTTCGGGGTAGTTAACGGTCGGGGTGTTGGGGTGACCCTTATAGTAGTAAACGAATTCCTCTTCGCCGTAGAACGCCTTAACAAGGTTTACGTAGTCTGCAAAGTCGGGCTCGTTTGTAGCGTTTGCCCAAGAGCCCAAAATCATCATCGCCTTCTTACCTGCTTCGTCAGCCGCTTCAAACATTTCGTTGTTGAAGTTGTAAAGCGATTTAAGCTCGGTCTTTTCCTCGTCGGTCATTTCCTTCAAGGGGTTGGCGAAGTTGCGTTCCTCAATAACGCCTTCCTTTTTGTCGTCGTTAAGCACAATATTAATGAATTCCTCGTCGGGGGAGCAAAGCACGCCTGCTCTCGGGCGAAGTATCCACCATTCAACGTTGTTCATTTCCTTTGCGGCAACGTAGGAATACTGTCTGAAATCGCTGCCGTTAACGCTGAACTTGCTGCCGTCGCCGTTATAATCCTTTGCTTCGCGAACTTCGGTGTAAAGCTTTTCAAGCTTTTCTGCCATTTCGGCATACTTAGCGTCTGCGTCAAAGCCCTCTTCCTCGACGTTAAATGCGAGGTTGAAATCCTTGTAGGAAGCGCCGCCGTCGGAAAGCAAGGTTACGTAGTAATTGCTTTCGGGAATGCCGTTACCCGCAAGAAGCTTGAGGTAAAGATAAGAGTTGTAGTCGTTGATATAAAGGTTGAACTTCGAATTGCTGTTTATGCTGTAAAGCTCTTCGATGTATGCGTCGGTCGCTTCAACCATTTTGTCGTAGTTGTTGTGGGTAAGAACCTCTTCAACAGCAACGTTAGGCATAGCGTAAACGTTTTCGGGAAGGTTGTCCCAGTTCCAGCTGTCGGGACGAGCAAGCCATACGAACGCGGGAATAGCGTGGTCGTTGGTAATTTCCTTCATATTAAGGGTGAAGTAAAGCTGAGGCATCGAGCCGGATATAGGCGCGATAACGTATTCGCTTGCCGAAAGCGCGATGTCCTGCGTTATTTCGGTTGCAAAATCGCCCTCTGCGTAAGCCTTAACGGTAACGGTGTGCTTGCCGTAGAAAGCGTCAACGGTAACGTTGCTTTCCTTAAGCGCATCGCCCTCGAAGGTTTTTTCGGCAACAAGCTGCTCGCCGTGCTTAACGGTAACCTCGAGCTTGTTAACGGTTTCGTCGCTCTTGTAATTGACGTTGATTTTCTGCTCGTCGTTAACCTGAGTAATAACAAAGGAGCATACGAAATCAACGGTGCTGACCTCGGTTACAACCTCGGGCTGACAAGCCGCAAGAGGAGCAGAAAGCATAAGGATCAGCAAAATGAATGCTAAAAATCTCTTCATAGATGTCACTTCTCTTTACAAAAATTTTGTCAAAAATATCGACAATTCGACATATTTTACCACATCCCGCGCGCGAATTCAACGATTTTCCGAAAAATAGGCTTTAATCACAAATATCCTTCGCCCCTGTTGTTAAAATACATTGAAATTCAACATAGTTTGTGATAAAATAGTTGTAAATTAAGCTCGCTTACTTTATTTTGCCCCGAACGGCGATATAATATGGCGCGACCTCGAATCCGAAAGCTCGCTTTTAATAAAAGCGAATGCTTTGAAATGGCGTGTGAATAAAGAAGGATAATTATTATGTTGTTCAATTCGTATATATTTGTTTTGTTTTTTCTGCCTGCGGTAATACTCGGTTATTTTTTCCTGAACCGTGTTCGGTTATATAGAGCATCTATGCTTTATTTGCTCGGTATGTCTTTATGGTTTTACGGATATTTCAATAAATGGTATTTGTTAATTATGTTGGGGAGTATTATACTCAACTATTTCTCTTATCTCGGTATGAGAAAATTTGCAGACAACAAATCGTTGAAAAAGCTTATCGCGGTTTCTGCGGTTGCTATCAATATTGGCGCGCTGTTTTATTTCAAATATTACGATTTCTTTATAGAAAATCTGAATGCCGTTTTTAAAACCGATTTCGTATTAAAAAATATACTTTTGCCTTTGGGCATCAGCTTTTTTACCTTTCAACAGCTTTCTTTTGTTATCGATGCGTATAAAGGCGAGCTTCCGAAGTACAGCTTTATCGATTACGCCTGCTTCGTAACCTATTTTCCTCAGCTTGTCGCAGGTCCTATCGTGACTCATGACGAGCTTGTGCCTCAGTTTGCCGATCGAGAAAAAAAGCGCTTTGATTGGGATAATTTTACAAAGGGTCTTTACACATTTGTGCTTGGGCTTTCTAAAAAGGTGTTAATTGCCGACATGGTGGGAAATGTGGCAAATTACGGCTTTGACAACATCGAGCAGCTTGATAGCTTGGCGGCAATAACCGTAATGCTCGCCTATACTGTGCAGATTTATTTCGATTTCAGCGGTTATTCCGATATGGCAATCGGTATGGGAAGAATGATGAATATCGAGCTTCCGCTTAATTTCAATTCTCCATACAAGGCGTGCAATATCAACGATTTCTGGGACCGTTGGCATATTACTCTAACAAGATTTTTCACAAAATACGTATATATACCCCTTGGGGGAAACCGCAAGGGCGTTGCGCGCACATACATAAACATTATGCTCGTTTATCTTGTAAGCGGTATATGGCACGGTGCGAATTGGACGTTTATTTTTTGGGGAATTTGTCACGGAGCATTTTGTGTATTGACAAGAGCCTGCAAGAAAACCGTAAGCAAAATTCCGAAAGCCTTTGGTTGGATTGTCACCTTTGCTTTTGTTAATATTATGTGGATATTCTTCCGTGCAGAAAGTATGTCGGACGCCTTTCTTTTGATAAGCCGTATTTTCACCGGCGGCTTTGGCGGTATAAATTCCGAGCTTTGCGGCAGTATTATGTCTGCCGAATGGAGTTTCTTGGTGGCACAAATAGGCGTGCTTGCTTCGCACAGCTATGTGATTCTTGCCGGATATATCATTTTCCCTATACTCGGCGCGGTGTTCTGCAAAAACGTTTACGAACGTATGCAAGCATTAAAGCCTTCTGTGTTCAATACCGTACTTACATCGTTGCTGCTTGTGTTGTGTATTATGTCTTTTGCGGGCGTAAGCACGTTTCTCTATTTTAATTTCTAAAAAAGGAGGGGCTTGATTATGACATACAAAAAAATGGGAATATCGGTCCTTTCGTGTGTTTTTTGTATATTACTTTGTGTTTGTCTTTTAACCGCATTGTTTGACCCTTATTTTCATTATCACGCGCCGTTTGAGGGCCAAAACTATACTCTTGACAATGAGCGTTACCAAAATGACGGCATAACGCGTCATTTCGAATACAACGCGATTATCACAGGCACTTCGATGACCGAAAATTTCAAAACGACCGAATGCGATGCGGCGTTTGGTGTAAACTCGATAAAAATACCTTATTTCGGTGCGAGCTTTAAGGAAATTAACGATTCTGTGGCAAAGGCAATCGAACGCAATCCCGATGTGAAGCTTGTTATACGTTGCCTCGATACCTATCGCTTTCTTGAGGCAAAGGACGAAATGAAATATGAGGAATACCCCGAATATCTCTATGACGATAACCTCTTCAATGATGTGAATTATCTCTTGAACAAGGATATTTTTATCGGCGACGTTTATCCTGCAGCGGTAGGTACGCTAAAAAAAGTAAAACCGACCACCTTTGACGAATATGCCAACTGGGATTCTTATGCGGTTTACGGCAAAGAAACCGTACTTGGAGGATATAAGCGTGCGGATTTTATCGCAAAGCCGCAACCGTTGACAGATGAGGAAAGGGAAATGGTCATCGGTACAGTTTCGCAAAATATTGTTTCGGTTGCCGCGGCAAACCCCGACGTTGAATTTTATCTTTTCCTGCCGCCGTACAGTATCGTTTATTGGTACTCGCTGTATGAAAAAGGCGAGCTTCAAAAGAGCTTGGAGGCGCAAAGGCTTGCGGTGGAAATTATGCTTGAATACAGCAATATTTATATTTTTTCATTTCTTACCGATTTTGAAACGGTGTGCGATTTCAATAACTACAAAGATACCGTTCATTACAGCGGGGATATAAATTCAAAAATACTTCAATCGATGAAGAATAAAGAATTTTTGGTAACAAAGGAAAATTGCGAAGAATATTTTGCAAAGACCGAGGATTTTTACATTAATTATAATTACGAATCGATTTTTGAATAGTAATAGCTTTGAAATAAATAATTCGCATATATCGAAATTCACCCGACTATTGCATTTTCGTAATAAATTTTCCGAGATAAACTCTCGAAAAGGTGATATGCTGTAACCGAGGTGAAAGAAATGATATTTAACAACGTTATATTTACGTTGCGCGAGCTTTGTTTCGAAAAGGAGCAAAAATACCGCGGCGAATATGAATTTATCGGCGGCAAACATTTTTGCGGCTATCTTGCCTTTGATGAGATTGCGTTTAAGCTCAGTATGCTTGTCGACAAAGAGTTTCGAAGCTTTGATGAATTTAAGGAAACGGTTAGAAAATCAATCGGGATACATTACGATTATTATCTTGCAAAGCAGCTTGATGCGGAAAGCGAAGCACTCGTAAATTCGGCAAAAGAAGAATTTTTGAAATGCTTGGAAGCCGTAAGTATAAATGCAACGCCGAAAAATTACATATATTACCGCGTTGTAACCGGAAGCGAGGCGGAAGGTATTATAAAACGGTTTGGCGCAATTTGGCATTATGATACGTCTTATTGGTTTCCGCTTGAGCCGATTCCCGACGATATTTCCGAGTTTTTGTTTTTACCTTGCGATGTGGTAGAGAAATATTGGGATTTGGTTTTCGAGCTTATGAGTCAAAACGGCGAACGTCTTTATTGCTACGGCGAAAGCTGTTATTGCCTTGATTATTGCGAGGAAATCGAGGAAATGCATTTTTACGCAGGAACAGAGTGCGCCTATACCGATAAAGCGTTTTCGAGCTTTATATATTTCTCGCACGAGCGAACGGTTAGCTTTGCGGGGAGCATCGTGCCGAAAATAAAGAAGCTTTTGCAGGAAGAAAGCGCATATTTCAACAAATGGTTTATATAAAAATGCTTGCAATCGTGCATAAATTATGATATTCTAAATAAAGAAATCAAACCGACGGAGGTGTTTATTATGTCTGTGGAATATGTTTGGAAGGACAGAAAGCGCACAATTTTCGGCTTGCCCTTAAGCTTTACGGTTTACAAGCTTACAAATGAAAAGCTGATTATCGAATCGGGCTTCCTTTCCAAAAAGGAAGAGGAAATACGCCTTTACCGTATTATGGACCTAACGCTTAACCGTCCGCTCGGTCAGCGTATGTTCGGCGTGGGTACGATACATTGTTGCACCGCCGATAAATCCACCCCCGAATTCGATATTCAAAAAATCAAAAAACCCTCGGAGATTAAAAATATGCTCTCGGATATGGTTGAAGCAGAGCGCGAAAAGAAGCGCGTTTCGGCACGTGAATTTATGGTCGACGAGGACGAGTGCGATATCGACGATATCCACTAAAAAGCTTTAAATCCGTATATAAGACGCAACGCCGAAGGACAACGTTTTTCGTTGTCTTCTGAAATTGCGTCTTTTTGTTTTTGCAAAGCACAACTATTTAACCAAAAACAAAAAACGGAGTAATTAATGAACAAAAAAGAAATAATCTATTCACTCGAACGGGGGCTTGGGCGCGCCTATATCGCCATACGCGAAAACCCCGAAAAATACAAAAAAGAGGTTGTGAAAACACTATCCGTATGCCCTGCGTTCGACCCGCAATGCGAGGGCACGCGCTCGTTTTACAGCTATGCGATTTTTTGTTGCTACAAGCAACCCGAATATTTCCGCGATATTATTATAAACCGTTTCCTTCGGCTTTCGCCCGCCGATTGCGGCTGGAACACGGCGTACTATACCGAAATACTTGTCGATTTCGCCTGCGACGGCGATAAAATCGCGGAAAAGGCGCTTGCTTCAAAATACAAAGCTCTATATGATCTGTTGTGGAACGAAAAGGAATTGCCGAACGGTCATTTTCGCGAGCTCGATAATTTCGAATTTATTTGCAACGCGCTAAGCGTGCGAATGAGCCATTACCGCAGGATAGCAAGGGATATAGGCAGGCTTTTTCTTCACAACACGAATTATGACGGCGGTTCTTTTGTGTGGTTTTCGCATTCCGATTATTTTAAACGTCTTTCACGCAATGCAGATAAAGATGAATGTATTGCGGCGTTTGTGAACGCGGTTCACAAATACAATTACGAGCAGGAAGAAAGATGGCGTGAACTCGAAAGCGACCCGGCTTATCAGGCAGAACGCGCTTCCCGGCGGAAGCGATATATGGAGCGCGAGCTGTTTTTGGAAATGCCGCTCCCGAAAACCGAATCGGACTTGGTGAAGCTGCTTACCGAGCTCAAAACGGATAGGGAAAACGAAAGCAGTTGGCACGGCTTTCATTCAGATATTTTCGAGATGTTTAAACGCAAGAATGTGCCGAAATATCTTAAATCCGCACTGCCGATAATTTATAGCACCACCCGCTGTTCCTTCTGCCGCAAGAGCGCGCTTTGCGAAATGGGGAAGCGGCGAATGCTTACCGAAGAAATTTTAAACGAATGCCTTTACGATTGCAACGAGGATATAAGGAAATTTGCAAAAAGAAGGTTTAAAAGGTAATGGCGATAAAAAAAGCTGTCAATTAATGACAGCTTTTTCTATTTTTTCTATTTTTTCTTGACAAAGGTTAACGTTCAAAAGCAATGCAATCGGGTATAGAATTTCCGAGAAAGCTTCTAAGTATTGTACCAGCAGCCAAGCGAAGTTTTCGGGAACAACAAGGTAGGTCCTGCAATATATTACGTAAAGGTTATATAGCTGTGATTTTTCGCCGATATTTATAGGGGAAATCTCGAAAAATACAAGAATCATATCAACGTAGAAAAGAATAAGCCCGAGAAGCAAAGCCACGTTTGCGATTTTAAGGACTATGAACATTAATTTACAGCCCTTGTTTATAAATACTAAATAAAGAATAGGGGTAATAACTGCAATTATTATTGCCGCGAAAGAAAACGCGGATGTATTATAAAGTATTTTTATCCCACCCATCAAGCCAAACGAAATAACCGAGATAATAAAAATAAATTTCAAGAGCTGCTTTGCGGATACGTTTTCAACGGTCGCAAACGCGATTAAAGACAATGCACTTACGGTGCATACGAAAGATAATGTAGCAAAGTTATAGGTGTAAAGCGAATTGATGTGCGTGTAATAGCCTATCACCGGCGCAATAAAAGGACTTGCCGTAATAAAGAGAATAGAAGCCGTATTTGCCGAGTTTTGCAACGCCTGCTTTTTAACAGCCGATGATATAATTGCGAATGCAAAAATCGCTGTGCCGATCAGCGTGTAAACCGCAGAGGGTATCGACACTACTCCGCCCATAAAGGCTATGTATAGAATCTGAAAAACGACCGATGCGAACGCGAACAAAACCGAAAACAAGTGAAGTAGTGGCTTTTGCCGGTTGCCCGCAGGAGAGGAGCTTGGGTAAGCTTCGTTGGTACAAGCTTCATTGGTACAAGCTTCAGGATTAATATTCATATACGCGCCCCCTTCTTTATTTTACAAATATATTCTAACATATTCGAAAATAATTGTCAATACCGACGAAAAGCTATTGATTTTTTAATTGGATTTGGTATAATTAAATTAGAAAGGGGTGACGATATGCACGACCAGCATATAACCGAAATGTTTGTCCGCAGAAACGAGCAGGCAAAGGATGCGCTTAACGATAAATACGGCGCAGAGGCTTACGCGCTTGCTTATAATATCCTTGCCGACGAAGAACGCTCGCGCAAATGTGTGGGTGAATCGTTGCAGGAGGTTTGGGACACCGTCCCGCCCGAGGACCCGCACCCGATTTATACTTATTTCTGCCGCATTGTTCGCAAAAACGCGCTTAAAATGTGCGAAAACGAGCCGAGCGTTACTATTTTTGACCGAATGCCGAAAGACTTGAAGATAAAATCGGGGGTCGACAGCGCAGAGCTCACGCGCGTTATGAACGATTGGTTTGACCGTCAGGACGAAAAGGATATACATCTCTTCTTGCGGCGCTATTGGTGCTTCGATACTGTCGAAGCGCTTGCCTTTGACCTGCGCGAAAGCAAGGAGGAAATAAGCGCGAAGCTTGGGCTTATCGAAGCAGATTTCTTCGCCTATCTTTGCGAAAGGGGTGTGCTTGTATGAAAAACAGCTTTAACACCGCGTTTGCGGCAATACATTCCTCGAATGTCGAGTTAACAAAAAAGCTCCCCGCGCGCAAGCTTAAAATTCGCCATATCGTCGCGCTTGTTGTCGTGGCTTCGCTGGTTGTTATGCTCTTTGCCGCGTTTATGACGACAAGAAGCAGCTACACGGCAAGCTATTTTGCCGAGCTGTTCCCCGAGCGCGATAACAATTCGCCCTACGAAACCGTGGTGCTTAACAGCTTGCCCGAGGCAAGCAATCGAAAGGAAGAGGCGTTTTTGCCGCTTTACGAGAAAGATAGCATACCCACCCCGCTCGAAAGCGAGGAGGCGTTCCGCAGAAGGGCAGTAAGGTTTTTCGAAAAGATAATTTATGAATTGGGCACGGATAAAGAATTTGTGCCCGAGCGCGAGGAATACGGTGCGCCGATTATTACCGAAAAGCATTACAGCTATTCGAAAGAGGGCAATATTCAAACCGCCGAGCTTAATATAGTTAACGGCTATTCGGTGATATATACTCAGGACGAATATTTCAATACCGTTGTTATGAAGCGCATAGTCGGAGGAAAATTTATTTTCCGAGGAATGAAGCTCGAGGTCAATCAGCACGACAGTAGCGAAGATATTTTCGATTTAAACGTTATTTCGGCTGTAGAGCACAGCGTAGACTACGGAATAGGCGATTTCAGTGTGTCCGTCCGCAAGGTTGACCGTCATTATTCGGAAAACGATTCAAACGGCGTTGACAAACTCGAGGTGTTATATTACGACGGATACAATAGATACGATAAATGGCTCGAAAACTCGTATATTTGCATTTCGTTCGATAACAGCAGGGAACAAAGCAGCTCGATTCTTAGCGACGTAACCGTGACAGGTAAAGCCGCGCGGCGCGATTATGAAGAGCTCATAGAGGAAACCGACAGTCAGGTAACGATGAAGCTTGTAGAAGCCGAGGCGCTTTTAAAAGAGGGCTGTGTGTTCGGCGCGCATTATTGCGAAAAGTGCAAGGAAGAGGGGAAGGAGAACATTTTCGCCGCCTACGATTATTACACGATTGTTTATCACTCGCCCGAAACACAGCCGAACACCGAATTTTATGATGTGCCGGTGCTTCCTTTTTACAAGTTTTATAAAAAGGTCGGTACAACCGAAAATGGCAGGGGCATCTACGCTGTCGCATATCTTCCCGCTATCCGCGTGAACGATATTGATGAATATATGCAAAGCTGTGCGCAGGCGCATAAATGATTTATCATAAATTCCCCCCTGCTTCCGCTGAAAACAGAATATAAATACCACAAAAAAACTGCCCCGTCGTATTGACGAGGCAGTATTTTTATTTAGTTAAAGCCCTGTTTCGCGGGTGTAGTGTTGTGTATTATATACGCTTACATCGCGGAACTGTGGGGCGTGTTACACGCCTTATTTACGGGACTTGATAACTACAGCAGAGCCTGCGATAGCAACGAGAGCGATGATAGCGAATACGATCATGTTCGAAGCGTCGCCGGGAACTACAGGATCGGTGGATTCTTCGCCTTCGGTGCTGGATTCGCCTTCGCCGGTGCTGGTGTCT
>JAZTZW010000015.1:0-3828 GCA_045637685.1 Eubacteriales bacterium
CTTCCCCCTCCAGCTCTATTCTCTATGTATTCAAGGAAGCTGACGGCACAATTTCTTGTGATGTTAAAGCTTTCAATAGGGCTGATTTTGACAGTTATCTTGCTTCCGGCAGACTTCTTCACGCTGTAAGTGTATCCTTCGGTATGGTCGTTAAGGATGGAAAACTTGTAAAAACCGCAGAGGTTCGTGAATCTTCCGGTGATGCAGCTCGTTCTATGGTCGGCGTTAAGGCTGACGGTACTCTCGTTATTTGTATGAATGACGGCCGCGGTGCTAACAACTCCGAGGGTCTTAGCGGTGAGTTTGAAGAAGGCGAAGTAATGCTCGCTCTCGGATGCCAGTGGGCTGCAAACTGCGACGGAGGCGGATCCTCCACTTTCCTCACCAAGCGTGTAGGTGAAGATGATTTCGCTATGCGTTCCGTTCCCTGCGACGGTGCACAGCGTCCTACCGCACATGGTATTTTCGTTGCTTCCAACGTTGCTCCTACCGGTATTCTTGACGTTATTAACATAGAATCTGATTACGATTATTTCGCACCCAACACTGTTTATAACTTCAGCGCAGAAGCTATCGATACTCACGGTTACGCTATGGATATGCCTGCTGACGCAACTTGGGCACTTTCCGATTCTTCCTTTGGTACTATCGAAAGTGGTAAGTTCGTTTCTAACGGCACACAGGGCACCGTTGACGTTCAGATTCTCTCCAGCGGCAGAGTTGTCGGCTCTAAATCGATAATCGTTGCGCATCCCGAAGTATTTAAGCTTGCTGCAACCTCGACTGTGGTTCCTTATACCACACCCGATAAGGTTCGTACTATAACTCTTCCCATCGTTTCTATGACGGGAGAAGCAAACGTATATTACGATACGAATGTAGTCAGCGTGTCGCTTTCTAACGACAAAGCGGGTACTCTTGAAGGTTTTGAATTCACATCCACTTCCGATGAATCTATAGCAGGCGTTGACGTTACCGTTAAGTATAACGATATTACGTTGACTTATGCTATAGCGTTTGGTAAGGGTTCTGAAGTTATCTTCGACTTCGAAGACGGCGACAGAGCGGGCTTTGTCGGCTTTGAAGAGGCAAAGAAGTGGAGCATCGATAATGGTATTAACAATTCCCTCGTTGGCTCCGATCCTCTCGCTGGTCAGATGAATACTTATCTTAGCAGCGAAACGAGTGTCGTTACCGTTGCTGGCGGCGGTCAGGTAAGAAACGGAAATAACGCTCTTGCTTGGAAACTTGATAATACCGATGCAGACTTTGCTCAATGGGCATATAATGTTCTTTTCAACATTGGCGAAACTATCGTACTACGCGATGTTGCTAACGGCAAAAAAGCAACCTCGTTAGGTATGTGGCTCTATATTCCCGAAAATGCGTTCTGTTCTGCAGGCAAAGGTCCTTCGTTCCAGTCGCAGTTCTATGCCAAGAACGCTGATGGTACCTACACTCATAAGCAGGACCACTTTATGTTTACCTCTGCATCTACCGGCAAGCAGACCAACCTTAACTCCGCTACCAATGCAGATATACCGGAATCCCGCTGGGTTTATGCTTCTATCGATATTTCTAAGTACGATTATCTTTGTGTGCCTGTCACAGCAGACACTGGCTCTCGTGCACCTTCTTTCCTTCGTACTTATGTAAAACCCGATACAGCTGAAGAAATCACATTCTATATCGATGATATTACTCTTGACTACAGCTCTGCTGTTGACGATAGAGTTCTTCCCACTATCACTGCACCTACTTATTCTACCTCTGATACCGCTGTTTCTCTCGAAAACGGCAAAGAAATCAACGGTAATAAGATTGCATTTTCTGCAACCGTTGCAGACGACGCGGCGCTCGACCTTACCTCTGGTAAGATTTATGTTGACGGTGTTGAAGTAAAGTCTATCACTGCAGGCAATGCGCTTTCTTCTGCGGAAGACGTTGTTCTCGGCGCAGGTGAACACAGCGTTGCTTTCGAAATCAAGGACGAACTTGGCAACCCTGCAAGACTTACCAGAACCTTCACCGTTGCAGGCGATGCAGTAGTTTCTCTTGGCGGTCATAACGATTCGGGTGTTGCTGCAACGGCACAGTCTGTTTACTATGTTGATATCAATGTGGCAGACATCACTGCAATAAATAAGCTGGAAGTCGTTCTTGCGCTCAACAGTGCAAATGTTTGGGAAACCAAGGGTGCGGTTGTAGCTGATGGCTTCAAGGCAACCTATGCATATAACGAAGTTTCCGATCTCCTCACCGTTACCGTAGAGGTAGTCGACGCATTCAAGGTAAAGGCAACCGAGCAGACTCTCGTTTCTATCCCCGTCCGCGTTTGGACCTACAACCGTTACAACTACGTTACTGAAACATATTACGATCCTGCGGCGTATACCGGTAACAAGCCTGTTGTAAATGTTCAGTGCGAAGTTGTTTACGGTACTGTTGACGGTAATTCTTTCGGCGGCAGCATTGATGTTGCTACTGAGCTTACCGGCATTTCCTCTCCCTATCACATCCACGATAAAGAACTTACCGTTCTCAATCAGGATCCTACGGTTTCTTCCGAAGGTTACGAAAACAGAACCTATTGCGAAACCTGTAAGTCTGTTGTGGATTGGGGCACGATTCTCGAAAAACTCAACCATAACTATGAAATCGTAGACGGTCAGTTTGTTTGCACCGATGACGGTTGCGGTGAAGTGTATCAGTCCGGCACCGGCATCTTCGAAATGAACGGCGACCTCTACTACTCTATCAACAACGTACTCAAAACCGGCTGGCAGTCTGCGGATGGCGGATATTGCTACGCCTCTACAAGCACATATAAAGTGTACGCTAATGTGTCTAAAGTAATCGGTAAAGGCACTTATGTGTTTGACGAAAACGGTATTCTTCAAGGTGGGGCTTGGGTAACTACCGATAAAGGTACTGTTTACAGTTACGGTCCGGCGTGTTATATTCGTACGTGGGCTGAAATCGATGGTAAGGCATATTACTTTGGTAGCGACTCTTATATGTACACTGGTATCAGATTTGTAAAGGATAATCCCGATGTGCCTCCTGTATGGTATATCTTTGCACAAGATGGTTCTACGGATAAGAACGTACGCCCCCAAGATGGCGTATATGAAGTAAACGGCGACTATTATGTCGTAAAAGGTGGCATTACTCAGGTTGGTCTCTATTATGTAGATGGCGCTTATTACTTGGGTGGCATAGGCAGCGGATTTGACCGCGCCGGCGCTTGCGCGAAGAATGGCACCTACACTATTACTGCCGCAACCGCAAACGGATTGTTGCCTGCAGGCACTTATACTTTCGGTCCTGATGCGAAGATGATACTTAAGAATGGTATGTATGAAGAAAACGGTAATATGTACTATTACGAAAACGGCACTCGTGTAAAGAAGGGTCTTGTTAAGGAAGGCAACGATTATTACTACTTCAGTATGAAATATGCCGCATTGAAGGATGGCACTTACGACCTTCCCGAAGAAATGATGAACGGACTCCTTCCCGCAGGTAGATACACCTTTGATGGTTACAAGCTCGTTATCAAGAATGGTATGTATGAAGAAAACGGTAATATGTACTATTATGAAAATAACGAACGCGTAAAGAAGGGCCTTGTTAAGGAAGGCAACGATTATTACTACTTCAGCATGAAATATGCTGCATTGAAGGATGGCACTTACGACCTTCCCGAAGAAATGATGAACGGACTCCTTCCTGCAGGTAGATACACCTTTGATGGTTACAAGCTCGTTATCAAGAATGGTATGTATGAAGAAAACGGTAATATGTACTATTATGAAAATAACGAAC
>JAZTZW010000016.1:0-155669 GCA_045637685.1 Eubacteriales bacterium
TCCACGCACCTGTCGCGGATTTTTATGATAATTTCAATTATAAAAGCCTGCCAAAAGGCAGGCTTTGTTTTTTGGCGGCGTTCTCGCGGTAGGTTTCTACCTCTTCGATCGCTTTTGCGCGTTCTGCACTCGCCTGAACGCTTCGATACTCGCTTCGCTTTCGAGGGAAAACAAAAAACCGTTTCGCAAGAAACGGTTTTTATCGTTTATTTGTTTCTTCTTATCAAATACGAAACGAACGCCGCGATGCCGTAAATTGCAAAGAAGGCAAACGTTGCGAAGAAGAGAAGGACTATCCACGCACTTGCCGATGCTTCGGGCGCGGTGGAATGGAGAAGGTAGATGCAAAGCATAGAAACAGCGTAATTAATTACGATATGAAGCGCGCGCTTTGCGTGGGCGGACATACTCTTTGCCCTGAAAACAAGGAAAGAAAATCCGAAAACCACCGAAAACAGCGCGATAACCGCGTTTGACATAACCATTCTGTCGGCAAACGCGCTTATTCCGTTTATGCTTACGTTCGTCGCCTCTGTCCCCGCGTTTTCCGATGCGACAGTAATGCCGATAGAAAGTATAGCGGTCCAAAGGAAGTTGATTACGGCATACGCGCCGAAAACGCGCAAGCCGCATTTAAGCAGAGCAACCTTTTTTTCGTCCATTATTTCTTAATGTAGCAAGAAGTCTTTTCGGAAAGTGCTTCGGGAGCAACCGATGCAACGATAACACATTCAATCTTGTGCGCGGTAGTGATTTTTTCGAGCTTGCAAACGAATTCCTCGAAGGAAGCAACGTCGTCGTCACAAATCTTAAGCGCGCTGTCGATGAAAATTTCGGTAATATCGTAGTTACCTGCGAGCATACCGCAAACAAAGCCGTAAAGCTTGTCAGCGTCATCAACACCGTATTCCTGCGTATCTACAAGACGAGTGTTATATTTGATATAGGAGTTGAGTTTTCTGCCACATTCGATGCAGATAACAACACCCTTGGTTTCCTGAGATGCCTCGTTGACTGCGTCAATAAGGGTCTTGGTCTTGCCTGTGCCTTTTAATCCTACTATAAGCTGCATAATAAAACTCCGTTCTTCCGGCTGGTGAATTTTTAGATTCCGAGCGCGCGCCGGTGCGCCTTTCGGTATCCTTGGTATTATTTTACTTTATTTCGGTGAAAAAATCAATAGGCTTTAAGCAATATTCATAAAAAATTTTAATTAATTACCAAATTATACGATTTTTTTGCCTATATTTCTGCGATTTTCGCGAGAAGTTCGTCCTTACCCGCCTCGTAACCGGGTTTTCCGAGAAGCGCAAACATATTCTTTTTATACGCTTCGACGCCGGGCTGGTCGAAGGGATTTACCTCGAGTATATAGCCCGAAATTGCGCAGGAGGCGAAGAAAAAGTAGATAAGCTCGCCGAGCGAATACGCATCCTTGCCGCCGAAATCGATAATAAGGCTTTCTGTGCCGCCGTCGCGGTGGGCAAGAAGTGTGCCCATCATCGCCTTTTCGTTAATTTCGTCCATTGTCATACCCGTTAGGAAATTGAGTCCGTCGCCGTTTTCGTTATCGAAGGGTATTTTGGGTGAATTTTCGTCGGGATTTACCGCACGCACAATAGTTTCGAAGAGAATGGGGGTGCCGTCCTGAACGAACTGACCGAGCGAATGAAGGTCGGAGCTGTATGTGACCGAAGCGGGGAACAGTCCCTTTTTATCCTTGCCTTCGCTTTCGCCGAAGAGCTGCTTAAACCATTCGCCCATAAAGCGAAAGTCGGGGTCGTAGCTTACCAAAAGCTCGCAGCATTTGCCCTTGCCGAGCATTACGTTGCGGAGCACCGCGTATTTATATGCCGAATTGTCGAGCCCCGATGCAAAGATATGGTCGCGCATAGCAACTGCGCCGTTAAGAAGCGCATCGGTATCGACCCCTGCAACAGCCGCGGGGAGCAAGCCCACTGCGGTAAGCACCGAAAATCTGCCGCCAACGTCATCGGGAATAACAAAGCATTCATAGCCCTCTTGCTTTGCAAGCGAAAGGAGCGCGCCGCGGTTTGCATCGGTGGTTGCAACAATTCTTTCCGCCGCCTCCCTTTTGCCGTAACGGGATTCCATATATTCGCGCAATATTCTGAACGCGACCGCGCTTTCTGTGGTCGTGCCCGATTTGCTTATAACGTTAACGCTTACCCTTTTGCCCTCGCAAAGCGCAAGCACGGTGTTAAGCTCACAGCCCGAAAAGGAGTTGCCAAGGAAATATACCTCGGGGTTTCCGTCGTTTAATTGGTTATGGTAGGGGGTTTTGAGATATTCGATAACCGCACGCGCACCGAGATAAGAGCCGCCGATACCGATGACCAAAAGAATATCGCTGTTTGCGCGAATACGCTCTGCGCAAGCCTTTATGCGCGTGTATTCCTCGCTTTCAACGCGAACACCCAAGTCGCGCCAGCCGAGAAAATCGTTACCCTTGCCGCTTTTTTCGCGGAAATATTCGTCTGCCTGCGAAAGAAGCTTATCGAGCCTTGCAATATCGCAATCGTTTACGCTTTCCGCCTGCTTGTATCTGAAGTTGATCATAAAAAGTGTCCTTTGCCAATAAAAATTCCAAAATATTATAGATTAATTTTTCCCGTTTGTCAACCGCATTAACAACGAAAAGGCCCGTTTTCTTTGACGAAAACAGGCTTTTCTTTTATTCTTCGTTTTTAATCGGGGTAAGATCAAAGTGGTTACATATCATATCGCCGACGAAAAGCACTATATCTATCTTATTTTCTTTAAGATCGATATACCAGCGCTGAACGTGGCAGGTGTTTTTGTGGCGAAGCGTTACAAGAATTCTGCCATCCTCGAGCATTTCGTAAGCCGCGAAAACGCTATGACGCTCGATAGTATTCACGGCGGGGTCGAGGAAGGTTATCGAGGGGGTGATATTCTTTGCCGAGAAATGATTGAGAATATATTCGCCGTTTCCGCAAACGAATTCCTTTTTGCCGTAAGCCGCGTTAAGCTCGATATGAAGCAGATTTTCACCAAAAATGCGTATCCCGCTTATCTCCGCCGCGTTTTCGGCAACCGTGAACGAAAGGTCGTTGTTAAAGCCTTGCTCGTTCTTTTTGGTTATATACGCGGTTTCGAGATATTCTGCAAGCGATGCTTCGTTGCCGCGCGCGCCCAAAAGATTTTCAAGAAGCGAGTAGATAAGCTCTACCTCGAGCGCCATATTGCCGACCTCGCCCGTAAGCACAAGCGTATAATCGCTTTCGGGGAACACCATACAAAGCTGACCGTATGCGCCGTCGCCGCGGAAGCCTTCGCGGTCGTTGAGCCAGAACTGATATCCGTAGCCTGCCGTCCAATCGGGCGAGCCGTTGTTTTTGTCGAGCGAATGACAGGAGGTTGCTTCCTTAATATATTCCTCGCTCACAATACGCTGACCGTTATACACGCCCTTGTTTTTAAGCATTACGCTGAATTTAACCAAATCGTTGCTTGCAAGGTGAAGACCCGTGCCGCCCAAGGTCTGACCGTCGCGGCATTCCCACCATATCGGCTTTTTGATTTCGAGCTTTTGGAAAAGCCTTTCATCGAGAAAATCGACAAGCTTTTTGCCGGTTACTCTTTCGACCGCCGCTGCGCACATACAGGTTGCCGCGGTGCTGTAAGCAAAGGTAGTGCCGGGCTCGTAGGTGGTGGGCTGTTCGAAGAACGCCTTTACCGTATCATCTGCCCAGCGTATCTTATCGAGCACGCAGGCGGTATGTCCGCTTTGCATCGAAAGCAGGTCGTGAAGAGTGAGCTTTTTAAGCGCGTCTGTCATATTTTCGGGCATTTTATCTGCAAAAAGCTCGCACATTTTCGTGCTTGTCGACAAAAGACCTTCATCTATACATATACCCACCGCGGTCGAGGTGAACGACTTTGAAAGCGAATAGAGATGCATCGGTGTTTCTAAGTCGTAGGGCGCGAATGCAAGCCTTACCACAGGCTCTTTACCCTTTATTATCTGAAGCGTGCGGATATGTATTCCCTTTTCTGCGCAGTTTTTAACGTATGCTTCGACGACGCCCGTATTCACGCCGTCTGCAAGATAAAGAAACATATTGTCCTCCGAAATTCAGTTATTTCATTTCTCCGAGATAGATATCGTTCGGCTTGCCGAGGAAGTGACGCTTGATTATGCCGCGCAGCTCTGCGGGGTCTAACGGCTCGTGGGTAATATTATCGATAGAAAGCCACTTCGTGCCGATTTGGTTGCTGTCGTATTTAAGCTTATCCTCCTCGCACTCGCCTACGATATCGCAGATAAACATAAATTCGATTCTGTGCTTTTCCTCGCTAAAGCCTTCGCGTATGAACAAAAGGCTTTTCGGCTCGACGCTGTATCCCGTTTCTTCTTTGGTTTCACGCTTCAGCGCGTCGAGCATAAGCTCGTCGGGCCTTTGCTTGCCGCCGGGGAGAGTGTAAAAAACGCTTCCGTCCTCTGCACGGCATTCGTTAACAAGCAGTCTTGTGCCTTGTATTATAATTGCCTTGATTGAATTGTTGATTTTCATTGTTGATCTCCCGATTCTATGCTATTGACCGTTACGGTGACCGACATTTTCATTTCGGTCACGTTATAGTGTATTACTATCGCTTTTTCGCCGTATTTTGCGGTGCGCGGGTACTTGTCGCTCGAAAATTGGATATTGCATTCCTTTTCGATAAGCGCGGTGTATTCCTCGACCTGCACAACGGTTACGTTTTCGTAATAAAACGCGGCGTAGCCTTCGTTGCCCGCTTGCGATACATAAGCCTGACCGAATTCGGGAATACCCTCGGTAACCCCTTCGCCCCATTCAAGAGCTTCTTCGGAAACATCCTTTCCGCCCGAAAGCGAAACGACAAGGATGATTATTATCGCGATAAGCGCACATACCGCGCCTATAAGCGGATATTTGTAATTTTTAATAAAGTCGGTTACTTTTTCTTTCATTTAAAACTTTTCCTGACGCCATTTTACGATAAACAGAGCCGCCGCACCCGCAATCGCAACAAGCACGATTATAAGAATAACGATAACGGTAGTACCTGCTCCGCCCGTGCTATCATCGCCGCCTGCGTTTGCGTCTGCTTCGAATTCAACGGTGATAGTATGGTCCTCGACAATATTTTCGAAGGTGTAGTTATAAATCTTCTGTCCTGCCGCGTCCTCGATAACGTTGCCGTCGACAAGAATGGTTTTAATAACGTAGCCCTCCTGCGCGGTGATATAATAGGTCTTGAACGAGCCCTTATCTACCGTTGCGATACCCGAGGGGTTAATCGCGCCGCCTTCGGTTATTGCAGAGGCTTCGATGGTAATGCCGCCGATAAACTCCTTCGAAAGCACCACCACGCCTTCGTTATCGTAAGCGTATTTATCGGATGTGCCGTCGGGAAGCGTTGCGAGAGGAGAAGCCGCGTTTTCCTTGGTAAAGAAGCCCGCGGTAGCGCTGTTGTAAAGAAGCATTACAGCCGAGCTGCCGATGAATTCGTCGCCGAGCTTAAAGGAAACGAGCGTTCCTTCGGGCGCGGTAATACCGAAGTTAAAGGAATACGCCTTGTAAATGGCTGTTCCGCCGCTTGCCGAATTTATTGCGGTGTTTATAATATCGTAAAGCGCGCCGTTCGTAAGCGGAGTAACCGAAAGGTTAACGCTCGATGCGCTTCCTTCGCTCTTGCCGCCGTAGGGGATATATACCGTGCCGTTTTCGCCGCGGAATTCAACGTACATACCGCTTCCCGAAAGGGTTGCGATTTTATCGAGCACAGCGCGGTCAACCAGCTTGTTGCCGCTTATATCAACGCTGATGGGGGTTGCGCTCCAATTAATATCGTCGACGCCGATAACGTCATCGGGAACGACGGTGGTGCTGTTACTCTTGAATACTACCGAAACGTTGGTGCTCGAAGCAACGATATTCGAAAGGGTGTAGCTGTTGCCGTTAAGCGTTACCGCCACGCCGCCCACGCGGAATACGTCGAGCGTGTAGCCCTCGTCGGGAATAACGGTAAAGGTAAGGCTTTCGCCGCTGGCAAGCACGATGTTCGTACCCATACCGCCCAAAATTGTTTGTCCGCCCGCAACAACGGTGCCGCCCATACCCACGTTTATCTGCACGGTGCAGTTGGTGGGAGGAAGCGGGGTGGACGAAGCTGTCATGGTAGCCTTAACGGTGGTAGGACCGCCGGGAACGAAGAAGTAAATGCCGTTCAAAACGTCCCTTCTCGGCTCGGAAATTTCAACCCCGCCCGAAAGCGCATAGCCGAGCGCGGGGGTGGTTATAAGCTTGTAGCTTACGTCTTTATTAAGAAAAATGGTCTTTGTTACAACGCCTACGGCATTATTCGTAACCTCGGCAACGTAAGAGCTGTCGTTGGTGAGCTGGAATTCGAGCTTGCCGGGGCCGTCGAGAGTAACCGTAACCGGAACAACGCCGTAGGTAAATACTACCTTGGTTGCTTCGTAAATGGTAAAGGAATAGGTGAGCGAATCCATCACCTTAGCTTCGCCGTTAAGAGTGAGCGAGGCGAGAGAGGAATCGAACGCACCGTCGATTATGAATTCAAGCCTAAGCTCGTTGCCGGTCACTATCTGCGCGCTCGCAGGGTCGGTCGCAACGCCGTTGACAAAAAGGGTATAGCCCTTTGCTCCCGCGGTTTCAACAGAAAGATTCACGGGGACGGGGATAAGCTCCGCAACGATTCTTAAGGTAAAGGTTGCGCCTGCGGCAAGGTTAAGCGTAGTTCCGCTGAATTTGCCGTCGAGCTCGGTAAGCATACCGTTTGCATAACCGTATTCGAAGGTTGCCGAGGTAATCTTATAGCCCGCGGTCGGCTCTACCTGAATCGAAAGAGGAGATACCGTGCCGGTGTAGCTGCCCGAAACCGCTTCGCCGTTGAAATAAACGGTAGCGGCGCTCGCGCTTGCACCCTCGAAAATGATATTAACGGTAAATGCGTTGGGGTCGACAGAGGGGTCCTCACTTGTCGAAGGGTCCTCGCTCGTCGAGGGGTCCTCGCTTGTCGAGGGGTCCTCGCTCGTCGAGGGGTCTTCACTCGTCGAGGGGTCTTCACTCAGGGTCGGGTCGCCGCTTTCGCCGCCCGCTTCCGAGCTTTCTCCCGAAACAACCGATTCGTCGGTTGTCGGGGTCGTGCTTTCGCCTTCGGCAAGTGCAACAGAGGCGAACACGGTTATCGTCATAAGCACTGCAAGAAACAATGCTATAAATTTGAAAGAGCTTTTCATAGTTCCTCCGTAAAAATGATTCTTGGCGATTGACAATTCCTTGTCAATCTGTTATACTTTATCAAAGATATATTATAACAATATTTCTGAATATTGCAAGAGTTATAAAATTAATGTAAAGAAATTTTTTCACCGAAAGGAACAAATATCAATGGCAGAAAAGAAATTCGTTGAGGAAATTACTCCTATGGAGGAGGATTTTGCTCAATGGTACACCGATATAGTCAAAAAAGCCGAGCTTATCGAATACACCTCGGTTAAGGGCTGTCTTGTTATCCGTCCCTACGCTTACGCCGTTTGGGAAAACATTCAAAGAATTCTCGACGGTAAATTCAAGGCAACGGGACACGAAAACGTATGCATGCCGATGTTCATACCCGAAAGCCTGCTCCAAAAGGAAAAGGACCACGTCGAAGGCTTTGCGCCCGAGGTTGCTTGGGTAACCCACGGCGGCAGCGAAAAATTGGAAGACAGACTTTGCGTACGCCCCACGAGCGAAACGCTTTTCTGCGAGCATTATTCCAACATAATCCATTCCTACCGCGACCTTCCCAAGCTTTATAACCAATGGGTAAGCGTTGTAAGATGGGAAAAAACCACCCGCCCCTTCCTTCGTACCCGCGAATTTTTGTGGCAGGAGGGTCACACCATTCACGCAACCGCCGAGGAAGCTATTGTTGAAACCAAGCAGATGCTTGATATTTACGCAGATTTCTGCGAAAAAGACCTTGCTATGCCCGTAATTAAGGGCAGAAAGACCGAAAGCGATAAGTTTGCGGGCGCGGAAGCGACCTACGCTATCGAAGCATTAATGCACGACGGCAAGGCGCTTCAGGCGGGCACGAGCCACTATTTCGGCGACGGCTTTGCAAAGGCGTTCGATATTACCTATACCAATAAAGAAAACAAAAAGGTACACCCCTTCCAAACCTCTTGGGGCGTTACCACCCGCCTTATCGGCGCGATAATTATGACTCACGGCGACAACAGAGGTCTTGTTCTTCCCCCCGCTGTTGCTCCCATTCAGGCTGTTATTATTCCTATCGCACAGCATAAGGAAGGCGTGCTTGAGCGCTGCGCGATGCTTAAGGAAGAGCTTGCGAACGCAGGCATTCGCGTTAAGCTCGACGACAGCGATATGAGCGCAGGCTGGAAGTTCTCGGAATACGAAATGAAGGGTGTTCCCGTAAGAATCGAGCTCGGCCCGCGTGATATCGAAGCAGGCAACTGCGTTATCGTTTCGCGCGCGACAGGCGAAAAAACCGTTGTATCGCTTGAAAATATCGGCGAAACGGTTAAAAACGCACTCGAAACCGCACGCGACGATATGTTCAAAAAGGCTCTCGCAAACCGTGCAAGCCATACCTACGAATGCGAATCTATCGAGGAAATCAAAAACGCGCTCGACGAAAAGGGCGACGGCTTTGTGTTTGCTCCTTGGTGCGGCTGCGAGGAATGCGAGGACGAGGTCAAGGCGCAAGCAGGCGTAGGCTCGCGTTGCATTTACGACGAGGTTTCGGTCGAAGGCAAGAAGTGCGTTTGCTGCGGCAAGGATGCTGTTCACAACGTCGTCTGGGCAAAAGCATATTAAGGGACTTCTATTTTGGACTAAACCGAAAAAATCTTTTTAAGTTCCCGCGGTAGGGGCTATGATTGTTTTACAACTTCTACCCGCGAGGGCGTTGCGTACGATATAAACGTTACAATAAGGTTTTATTAAGATTTTTTCTATCGTGCTTTTCGGCTCGGGCAGTAGATTTCTACAGCTCCAAGCCGAAAATCCCGATTTTAGCCTCAAAATAGCGCGCCCCCACGATACTATTTTCGTAAAACCCACGCGGGCAGGACGGTACGACGGGTAACGCGTTTATCGCGGGAACTGCTCGGCGCGTCACGCGCCCGTTAAAAAGGCAAGTTAATAAAAAACATAAAACCCACGCGGGTAGGACGGCACGGCGGGTAACGCGTTTATCGCGGGAACTGCTTGGCGCGTCACGCGCCCGTGGGAAAGAAAAAAGGAGAAAGATTTATGAAGAGGTTCATCAGCACTGTCCTCACGCTGGCAATGTTGCTTTCGATGTGTGCCGTTTTTGCGGTAACACAGGTAGCGGCGGCAACTGTCATCAGCAATTCCTCACCCGCCATTACGGCAAACGTTGGCGACAAAATTACTCTTTCGGGTTATTCGGTAGTGTTCGACGGTGATACCGCCGCTACCTCCAATATTACTTGGAAGGACGCCTCCAACACCACCATTACCACGTTTACTCCTTCTGCAAAGGGCGTAACCAAGCTCACCGCAACCAGCGGCAACAAGAGCAAGACGATTTACGTAGTTGCAAAAGCGGCAAACGAAACCGAATACGTGCTTTACGAAGCAGATTTTTCTAAGTATTCGAGCATTTCTCAGCTTAAGACAGAGGGCTGGAACTTCCTCGGCAACTCCAACCTTCACGTTCTTTCGAACGGCACCTACGTGCTCGGCAGCACGTCAAACGACTACGCGAGAGCAATTCTTCCCGCTTGGCTCGGCGATTTCGGCGACTACGCCATAACCACCGACGCAAAGATGCTTTCCACCACCGATAACGGCAGATGGGTGGGTATCGTTTACCGTATCCAGAACACAAACAATAACTATTACCCCTACTACCACATGTGCGTTCGCGAAAACACCGTAAACAGCGGTATCGAATTCGCAGAAAGAACCACAAGCGACGCGTGGAACGTTGTTCGCAAGGCTTCGGGTGACATCCAGTCGCTCAAGAGCAGCTATAACAACTTCAGAGTCGAAGCGTTCGGCAAGACCATTAAATACAGCATCAATAACTCTCAGGTGCTTTACCCCGATGAAAAGGCTATCGGCACCTCGGTTTCCAACACAAGCGCGGCAACCTACACAAAGGGTCTGCTCGGTCTTACTATGAACTACGGCACGGTTGCGTTCAAGAACATTAAGGTAACCGTTCAGGAAACCGCTCCCGAAAAGGACCCCGTTAAGCTCGACCTTATTAATATCGACCACGACAAGCTTAACCTTATTAACCCTATCGCGAACGTTGAACGTCTTTCCGACGTTGCGCTTCTCGATTCCAAGGACGCTCCCAACAGCGTTTACAGAAACGTAAGCCTTATCGACGATATGTCTGCTTACCTCAAAAAGTGTATGGATAAGAATATACTTCCCATATTCTATGTAAACAGCACCGCCGATAACGACAAGCTCGTTGCAGGTATGAACGCAAGCGGTTGCAAGGACGTTACCGCGGCTTCGACCAACCCCGCAATACTTAAAGACCTCCGCACAAAGAAAAATACCATTCGCACAGGTCTTATTATCAGCGACCCCGCGAACTATGCAACCTACCACGATCTTCGCGTTGCGGTAAGATCCGCACCCGCGACCTTCTGTGTGCTTCCCGTTAAATATATCACAAAGGGTCTCGTTTCCGAAATTCAGGAATACGCGGTTGCAGTATGGGCATCCATCCCCAGCGAAACGGCTCAATTCGAGCTCGACGCGATAACCGCAATCACCGCAGGCGTAAACGGTATTATTTCCGACGACGCATCGGCTGTTACCGCGGCTATCAACGAAAATCTCGTTGAAAACGCTATGACCAGAACACCTATTATGATCGGTCACCGCGGCAACCCCACCCAAGCTCCCGAAAACAGCTTGAGCGGCTTTATCGAAGCTTATGAAAACGGCGCAGACGTGTTTGAAGTCGACGTTGAAATCACCAAAGACGGCGAAATCATCATTATGCACGACAACACGCTCAACCGTACCACCACCTACAACGGCACAAAAACCGTTAACCAGATGACTCTTGCAGAGGTTAAGGCAGAATACATTCTTGCAAAGAACAACGATAAATCCTCGGCAACAACAGAGCGCGTTCCCACTCTTAAGGAAGTATGCGAATACTTCAAGGATAAGGACTGCAAGATATTCGTTGAATTCAAGGGCAGCAACGCCAGCAACGTTCCTGCAACCATGAAGCTTCTCGACCAGTACGGCATGGACTATCTGGTAGACGTTATCTCCTTCAGCGCAAGCTTCCTTACCCAGACTCAGGCAAACAGCAACGGTATGTCGACCGGCTACCTCCTTTCCAGCCAGTCCGATTGCTCGACTTGGGAAAATGCGCTTATTGCGCTTTACGATTACCTCAACTCCGCACAGTCTGTTAACAGCACCATCAACCCCGCTCACGGCGTTGTTAACACCGGCGACCGTTACTTCACTCAGGCGGCTACCGACAGAGGTATGACCGTTTGGCCTTGGACCTACGTTTACAGCAACAACGATATCGGCTTCTTCTCGGGCTGCGACGGTGTTACCACCGACGACGTTCAGTGGGCGTACAACATGGCTAAATACCTTGAAGCAGAAGACTTCTCGCTCGTTAAGGGTCAATCTTACGCAGGCGGCTACGTCACCTCTGTTGCATACGGCAACCACGAATCCCTTATCGACATCAAGGATACCGTATTCAGCGTTATCTCGGGTGAAGAAAACGTTGCGGTAGTAGACGGCAAGCTCGTAGCACTCAAGGAAGGTACCGCGCAGGTAATCTTCGGCTACGTTACCGAAACCACCACCGGCAAGGAATATGTTGTTTACACCCAGCCCGTTACCGTAACCGTTGAAAACGGCGACGCAGAAATGCTCAACGTTCTTCTCGACCTTGCGGAAAAGGTTTCTCTTGCAGACTACACCAGCGAAGACATCGAAGCTATCCGCAGCTTCTACGACGAAGCAAAGGCTATGAACCTTTCCACCGCAACCACCGCTCAGATCAACGAGCTCATCGTTAACCTTTCTTCGCTTCTTAACAATTTCGTTTACGAAACCATTATCTCCCTCGATAAGGACTACGTTTCCGACAGCACTCCCCACACCACCTATTTCGACGTCGGCGGCGTTCTCACCAACGGCTCGAAGGGCGGACGCGACGGCGGCACCAAGGGTGTTTACGCAGGCTTTGCAGATGCAAGCGGCGCAGTTATCACCATCGACCTCGAAGAGGTTTCCGATGCGGACACCTTCCGCGCGTATATTTGCGCAGGCGCTTGGGGCATTTCCGTACCCAAAAAGCTTGTCGTTTCGGTTTCCGATAACGGCGAAAGCTTTACTCCTGTCGGCGCAACCGAATCCTCTGTTCTTATGAACAACACCGATACGTGGGATACCTACGAAATGACCATTAAGCTCGACAAAGCTGTTTCGGGTCGTTACGTAAGATTCTCGTTCACCCCGACCGGCACCTTCGTATGGCCCGATGAGCTTGAAGTAGCCATCTCCAACGGCAGACCCGCGGCAGACAACAGCGTTTATATCCAGAACTTCAACACCAAGATACTTTCGGGTATGTCCACCATCTTCACTCCCGACTTCGGTGAAATCACCGTAGAGTCCGCAAACCACGCGTGGACCGCAAACCTGCTTGCAAAGTGGGATACCGAAAAGAAGGCTTATGTTGTTAAGAATGTCAGCTACGGCACCGGTACGGATACTCCCAGCGTAACTCTTGCTGATGATGAAATCTTTATCGTTTCGCACAGATGGGATGTTTACGATACCGACGAAAATCCCATTATCGGCAGCAAGATCAACACCGAAAACCTTTACGGCGCAACGGTTGGCGACGTTATCGTTCTCGAAGGCATCGACGTAACCAACAAGACCCTGAGCGCAGTTGCTCCTCACATCTCCTTTAAGCACGTACACACCCCCGGCACCGAGGCAAGCTGCACCAAGGACCAGACCTGCACCGATTGCGGCGATATCATCGTTCCCGCAACAGGTCACGACGAGGGCGAATGGACCACGCTTGAAAACGGCACCAAGGAACGCCGCTGCACCGTTTGCGGCACGCTTCTCGAAACCGTTAAGCCCGACCCCGAAAAACCCGCGGGAATCCTCGGCGACGTTAACAACGATGGCACTATCGACCAGTACGACTACATCCTCGTTAAGCGTCACTATTTTGAAACCCGCATCCTTACCGATGACGAAATGACCCGCGCGGACGTTAACAAGGACGAAACGGTCGACCAGTTCGACTATATCCTTATCGCAAGACATTACTTCGGTACGTTTGAAATTAAGTAATCGAATAGAACGATACGAGAGGGACTTTTGAAAAAGTCCCTCTCGTGCTTTCCTCAAAACTTTTTATTTCAAAAAAGTTTCTTGTGTGTCATTTTTTCGTTATACAAATTTGTTGTGCGGGCGTTGAATTTCGCCACTCTTTTTATCTATTATCTGTTATCCTAACCTCGTAAAAAAACGCAAGCGTTTTTCGCCTGCGTTTTTATCTTTATAATTCAATTCTTCTGCCTTCTTCGGCGGATTTGTAAATCGCGAGGATAACGTCCACCGCACGTCTGCCGTCGGCAAGACCCGAAAGCGGTTTAATGCCTTTGCGGATACAGCGAATCGTATCGGATATCTGCTGAATATGTCCATCGTTCGAAATCGCGGTAGGTGTAGCCGCGCCGTTCGTGAAGGAGGGCATAAGCACAACATCATCGTGTCCGCCGCCGTTTTGAATATCCCAACGGACAATAGAGGTTTCGTCAAGCACGATAGAGCCGTTTTCTCCGTTTATATCGAGCCTGCGGGGATAGCCGGGGTAAACCGAGGTTGTTGCCTGAATCACACCCGTCGCGCCGCTTTTATATTCAACCACGGCGGAAAGCGTGTCTTCTACCTCGATATCTCTTACAAGCGTTTTGGAAATCGCGTAAACGCTCTTTATATCGCCCGCGAGATAAAGCAAAAGGTCGACACCGTGAATACCCTGATTCATAAGCGCGCCGCCGCCGTCGATACGCTTTGTTCCGCGCCAAGAGCCGCTGTCGTAATATTCCTGCGAGCGGTAATATTTCATATAAATATCGGCACAGACCACCCTGCCGAGCAAGCCCTGCTCTATTGCGTTCTTTACCCTTTGAATGCTTTTTGCATAACGGTTTTGCGAAATTACCGAAACGGTAACGCCTGCCTTAATGCATTCTTCCTCTACTTTGTCGAGCTGTTCCTTGTTAATAGCAAGCGGCTTTTCGCATATAATATGCTTGCCTGCGCGCGCCGCGGCAACCACCGAGGAATGGTGATACCCGCTGGGGGTGCAGATGCACACGACATCTATATCCTTGCAGGCAAGAAGCTCGGCTTCATCCTTGAAGGCAGAGGTACGATGACGGTGAGCGAATTTTTCCGCGGCGTCAAAAACAACGTCGCACACGCCGACAAGCTCTGCGTCGGCAATACATTCGTGAATTGCGTTTGCGTGGAAATCCGCGATTATTCCACATCCGATTATACCAAATCCGAGTTTTTTCTGCATAATTTTCTGCCTTTCTTTGTAAGCCAAAGCTGTTTTCGCTTTTATATCTTATCAAAATCCTTTCTCTATGTCAACAGTAACAGAAAATATTGTTTGCTTTACTAAAATACTATTGAAAATCCTATTGACTTTAGCGCGATAATGAGGTATTATAGTTTATAATGTGATACTGTAAATAATTTTCTTTTATATATTAAGGAGAACAGATATGCAACGCGTTTACAATTTTTCCGCAGGTCCTTCGATGCTTCCCGAAAGCGTGCTTGAAAAAGCAGCTTCCGAAATGATGAATTACAACGGAAGCGGTATGTCGGTAATGGAAATGTCCCACCGTTCACCCGTTTATCAGGCGATTATCGACGAAGCGGAAGCAGACCTTCGCAAATTGATGAATATTCCCGATAATTACAAGGTGCTTTTCCTTCAGGGCGGCGCTACCCAGCAGTTCGCGGCTGTGCCTCTTAACCTTATGAACAAAAACCGCAAGGCGGATTATATCGTTTCGGGTCAGTTCTCGAAGAAGGCGGCAGAGGAAGCGGCAAAATTCGGCGAAGTAAACGTTATTGCCTCCTCCAAGGACAGAAACTTTGCTTACATTCCCAAGGTAACCGAATTCTCGGCAGACGCAGATTACGTTCACATCTGCTACAACAACACCATTTTCGGCACCTGCTACGATTATATCCCCGAAACCGGCGATATTCCTCTTGTTGCGGATATGTCCTCGGGCATTCTTTCCCGCCCTGTCGACGTTTCGAAGTTCGGTCTTATCTATGCGGGCGCGCAGAAGAATATGGGTCCCTCGGGTCTTACCGTGGTTATCGTGCGTGAGGATCTTCTCGGCAACGCGCGTGAGGGTACTCCCGTAATGCTCGATTACAAGGTGCAGGCAGATAACGGCTCGATGTATAACACCCCGCCCTGCTATTCCATTTACGTTGCGGGCCTTGTGTTCAAATGGCTTCTCGAAACCGGCGGACTCGAAGAACGCGAAAAAATCAATGTTAAGAAAGCAAATCTTCTTTACGATTATCTTGATAATTCCAAGCTCTTCAAGCCGACCGCAGATAAAGAAGTTCGCTCGCTTATGAACGTTTGCTTCGTTACCGGCGACCCCGATACCGATAAAGCTTTCGTTTCCGCGGCTTCGAAGGCAGGCTTTGTAAACCTTAAGGGGCACCGCGTTGTTGGCGGTATGCGCGCGTCTATCTACAACGCTATGCCCGTTGAAGGCGTTGAAAAGCTGGTTGAATTCATGAGCAACTACGAAAAGGAGAACGCATAATGGCAAATATCAAGCTTTACAACAAGATCAGCCAAGTTGGTCTTGACGTATTCGATAACGATAAATACACCGTTTCGGAAACGGTTGAAAACCCCGAAGGCATACTCGTCCGCTCCGCGGCGCTTCACGAAGAGCCCTTCGGCAAGGAGCTTCTCGCTATCGCACGCGCAGGTGCGGGCGTAAACAACATTCCTATCGACCGTTGCTCGGAAAACGGCATCGTTGTATTCAACACCCCCGGTGCAAACGCAAACGGTGTTAAGGAGCTTGCCGTTGCGGCACTTCTCCTCGCCTCGCGCGATATTGTAGGCGGTATTAACTGGGCACTCTCGCTCAAAGGCACGCCCGACGTTGCAAAGCAGGTAGAAAAGGGCAAGAGCAAGTTTGTCGGCCCCGAAATCAAGGGCAAAACGCTTGGCGTTATCGGTCTTGGTGCTATCGGCGGTATGGTTGCAAACGTTGCAAGCGATATTAAAATGAAGGTTGTCGGCTGCGACCCCTACATTACCGTTAAAAATGCTTGGTCTATCTCCCGCGCGGTACGCAAGGCGGACGATTACGACGCTATTTATGCAGAAGCAGACTACATCACCTACCACATCCCCTCGCTCCCCTCGACAAAGGGCATTATAAATAAAGAAAACATCGCAAAAATGAAGGACGGCGTTCGCATTATCAACCTTTCGCGCGGTGATCTTGCAAACATTCCCGACCTTATCGAAGCGCTCGAAAGCGGCAAGGTTGCTTCTTATGTAACCGACTTCCCCTGCGAAGAGCTTTTGGGCATTCCCCACGTGGTATGCATTCCCCACCTCGGCGCATCTACCCCCGAATCCGAGGATAACTGCGCTGTTATGGCGGCTGAACAGCTTGTCGATTATATCGAAAACGGCAACATCCGCAACAGCGTAAACTACCCCGAAATCGTGCTTCCGAGAACAGAAAGCAACCGCGTTATCGTTCTTCACGAAAACATTCCCAACATTATTACCCAAATTTCGGGCGCGCTTGCAAGCGATAACGTAAATATCGAATCGCTTCTTTCGCAGGCAAAGGGCAGTAACGCCGTATCGATTTTCGATACCAACGACAATATTACCGAAGCGGTAATTTCCGATATTTCGGCAATAAACGGCGTTCGCCGCGTAATGGCAAGATAAATTTCACATAGCAGAGCCGACGGTTACCCGTCGGCTCTTTCTTTATCCTTCTTGACAAGAGAGCGATAATGTGGTAAAATAAACTACCAAAAGAAAAATTTTAAAGGAGAAACGCACCAATGAACGCAAAGAGAATTCTTTCGATGCTCCTCTGCCTCCTTATGCTCGCTACCTCGGCATTTTTGGTAGCCTGCGGCGGCGGTGAAGACGAATCCAGCGCAACCAGCGCCGGCGAAGTCAAGGGCGACAACATCGAAGATTACGTAACTATGCCCGAATTCAAGTGGGAAGGCGATGACTACAAGGAATTTTCGGTACTCATCTATTCCGACGAAGTTCAAACCACCTACTACTGCGAAGACGTAGAGCCCGACCTCTACTCCACCACAGACGCATCTCTTAACGAAGCTGTTATTAGAAGAAACGACGAAATTCTTGCTAAATACGGCGTAACCGTTAAGGGTGTTCCCGTTGCAGACGTTCAGGCGGACCTTAAAGAGGATATCACCTCCGACCTCCGTATGTACGATGCGGCACTTCCCTTTATGCCCGCAGCAGCTAACCTCGCACAGGAAGGCTACCTCTGGGATCTTAACGAATTTTCCAACTATCTCCACTTCGATCAGCCTTGGTGGGACAAATCGGCAAGTGATTCGCTTTCGATAGGCAACAAGCTCTATTTCGCAACCGGCGATATCTCTATCATGCCCAAGATCGTTTCCACCGCGATCACCTTCAACAAGGAAATCCTTAAGAGCCGCTTCCCCGATACTGACCTTTACCAGATGGTTAAGGACAAGACTTGGACCTTTGATAAGATGATCGAAATGAGCCGCGAGGTTACCGCAGACACCGACGGTACCACCGGTATGACCTACAACGACACTTGGGGTCTCTCGTCCTCTTATGGCGACGTTTCGGCGTTCTATATCGCAAGCGGTAACAACTACATCTCCAAGGACTCCGACGACCTTCCCATAATCACCTTTAACGACACCGCTTCCACCACCCTTATCCAGAAGATTCTTCAGGACCTTCAGCTTAAGGACGAATGGTGCTTCCACTGCAACACCGTTAACGACGGTAGCAACATCTGGGTAGTATCGCTCGACGTATTCGGTCAGAACCGCGCTCTCTTCAGAACCAGCGCATTCTCGGCTATTAAGAAGCTCCGTGCTTACGACGACGCACAGGAATTCGGTATCCTTCCCTTCCCGCTTATGACCGAGGAACAGGACACCTACTACACCTACTGCTCCGCAAGATATGCTTACGCGGCAGTTATCCCCACCTCGCTCACCAAGGAAGAAGCTGAATTCTCGGCATTTATGCTCGAGGTTATGGCGTTCGGCGGTATGAAGCACATCACCCCCGCATACTACGAAACCACCCTTAAGTTCCGCGACCTCCGCGATGACGAATCCGGCGAAATGCTCGACTTGGTATTCGAAAACGTTGTTTACGACCTCGGTATCATTTACGACTTCGGCGGCATCGGCTCGATGATCAACGACCTTATGTCTACCAACAGCACCAACATCGTATCTTCGTTCGACGCGAAGAAGGACGTTATCCAGTCCGACATCGATAAGTGCATCGAAAGCTACGGCATTGAGTAATTGAATAACGCAAAAGAGGACTTCGCTTGAAGTCCTCTTTTTGTTTACAAAAATATATGAGAGAAAAACCGTTTGCAAAAAGTCCTTCTCTCATACTCTCTTCTAAAAAGCTTTAATGAATCGTTGTTAATTTATTGCGTTTATCTGCTCTTTCTCCAAGTAGAGGGCGAAAGGGCAATAACAAGCGGGAATATTTCGAGTCTGCCCAAAAGCATCGCGAACGAGAAAATAATCTTCGAAAAATCGCTGTAATACGCAAAGCTTCCGTTCGGGCCGACTGCGCCGAAGCCGGGGCCGATATTGTTAAAGGTTGCAATAACCGCCGAAAAATTGGTATCGAAGCTGAACGGCTCGAAGCTTACCGCAAGAAATGCGGCGATAGCGCAGAAAACATATACCGCAAAATAGATAAGCACGCTGTTTAAGGTATGCTTGTCCACCGCCTTGCCCTCGAATTTTACCGAGGTTACGGCGCGCGGGTGGAGCATACGCTTTATTTCGCCGAGAACAAGCTTGAACAGAAGCACCACGCGTGAAACCTTTAAGCCGCCCGCTGTCGACCCTGCACAGCTGCCTATACACATAAGTATCATAAGCACGCCCTTTGAAAGCGAGGGCCAAACATCGAAATTCGCGGTGGAATAACCTGTCGTTGTCATTATCGACGAGGTTTGGAAGAAGGAATCCTTTAAAGCAGAGCCGAAATCGCCATATTGCGGCAGGATGTTAAACGTTATTACCGCAACGCCCGAAGCCGCTATTGCAAGATAAGCCCAAAGCTCGGTGCTTTTAAGCACGGTTTTGAATCTGCCGATAAGAAGCAGAAAATAAAGGTTAAAGTTTATACCGAACAGCAGCATAAACACGCCGATAACGATTTGCGAATAATCGCTGTACGCGCCGAGGCTTGCCGATTTTATACCGAAGCCGCCCGTGCCCGCTGTGCCGAAGGTGTGTACGATGCTTTCGAAAAGGTCCATATCGCCCAAAGCAAGCATAATTATCTGAACAAGCGTCATTACGATATAGATAAGATAGAGTATCTTTGCCGTATCGCGCCCGCGCGGAACGAGCTTACCGACAACGGGACCCGGCATTTCGGCACGCATAATGTGTATCGAACGGTCGGTCATATTCGATACTATCGCCATTACGAACACAAGCACGCCCATTCCGCCAACCCAATGGGTAAAGCTTCGCCAGAAAAGCATACTTTTGCTCATCGCCTCGACATCGCGCAGTATGCTCGCGCCCGTGGTGGTAAAGCCACTTACCGTTTCGAAAAGCGCGTCGACATACGAGCTTATTTCGCCGCTTACAACAAACGGCAGTGCGCCGACGGCGGACATACATATCCACGCCAAGCTTACTATCGCAAAGCCTTCTTTTGCATATATTACCTTGTTTTTCGTTCGACAGCACAGCGAAATAACCGTGCCGCCCGCAACCGCCCCGACCGCTACCCCGACGAAGCTCCACAGCTGAAGATGTTCGCCGTATATCAGCGCGACGACAGCAGGCAAAAGCAAAAGCCCGCCGACTATTTGCCCGATGCGGCCGAACATATAAAATACCATTTTACGGTTCATACACAGCCGCCTTTATTTAAGTATATCGTTAAGGTCGATAAGCTGTTGACGTGCAACAATCACAACAACCCTATCGCCAGCAAAAATCTCGTCCATACCGCCGGGGATAATCGCTTTTCGTCCGCGGATAATACCCGCGATTATCGTGTTGGGCTTAAGACTAAGGTCCTTAAGCGGTGTTTTTATGCCCAAAAAGTCCTTGCTTACGTTAAATTCGACCGCTTCAACACGCCCGTCCATCAAGCGGTATAGTGTTTCGATACTATTGCTCCCCTGCGAATTTTTTATTGCTCTCGCATAGCGCGCGAGTATATCCGAAACTATCTTTTTCGGGGAAATAATGCAATCCAGCCCCAAGTTATCCGCCATCGCGGCGAGCTGGGTACGGTTTACCTTCGAAATAACCTTGGGTACGTTCTGGCTTTCGGCAAATATCGAAACGAGTATATTAAGCTCGTCCATACCTGTAAGCGCAACGAATGCATCCGTCGAGCCCAAGCCCTCCTCGAGCAGAAGCTCCTGCTCGCTTCCGTCGCCGCAGATAACCACCGCTTCGGGAAGCTTTGCGGCAAATTCCTCGCAAACCTGCTCGTCCTTATCGATAATAACCACACGGCTTCCGCCGTTTATAAGGCGCTTTGCAAGGTAATATGACGTTCGGCTTGCGCCGAGTATCATTACGCTTTTTGCAGAGTTTTGCATAAGACCGAGCATACGCAAAAGCTTTTGAATTTCGGAGGTAGAGGCGGTTATGCCTATTCTGTCGCCGCTTTTTAATACAAAATTACCGTCGGGAATATAAACCTCTTCGCCGCGCTGTACCGCGCAGATAAGGAACTTTGCGTTATATTTTTTACGTAGCTCGATAAGCGTAAGTCCGTCGAGAATCGATTCCTGCTTTAAGCGCAGCTCGACCATTTCTAAATTACCGCCCGAAAAGTTTTCGATGTTCACCGCCGCGGGGAGCTTAAGAATGTTGTAAAGCTCCTTCGCCGCCATCCATTCGGGGTTTACCGAAACGGTAAGTCCAAGCTGTTTGCTTAAAAAGTCAAGGTTTTTATCGTTATATTCGGGCTTGCGTATGCGCGCTATCGTGTGCTTCGCGCCCAATCTTTCCGCAACAAAGCAGGCGAGCATATTCAGCTCGTCGGAGTTGGTAACAGCAACGAAAAGGTCAGCCTTTGCAACCCCCGCTTCTTCAAGCGTTTCGGTATCGGCGCCGTTGCCGCAAACGCACATAACGTCGTATATATTTCCTATTTCATCAATAACGGCGGGCGAGGAATCGACAGCGACAACGTCGCTTCCCTCTCCGACAAGGCTTTCGATTATCGAAGTGCCTATCTTACCGCATCCGACGATTATGATTTTCATACAAAACCTCCGTTTTCGGGTTTTCGGTATTATATCACTTTTTTAACGTCTTTTCAACAATGTTAATGTAGCTTGATATATGTTTAAACGCTTCTTTATCGGGGAAGCTTCGCAAGCATTTCCTCCGCTTCGGCAACGCAACAAAGCTTGTTGCCCGTCGCAATAACGTATTCAAGGTCGGTTTTTGCTCTGTCTGTCAAGCCGAGCCCTATATTTATCTTTGCGGAAAGATACGCCACCGTTACGCTTCTTGCCACGGTAGTCGTATCGACTCCTTTTATAAGCTCCAGCGCACGTTCGTTTTCGCCGTTTTCGATACAAAGCTCAACCTGCATGAAATTCATCGAATCGGCAAACTGCGCGATAAGCTTTTTGTTCTTAACGGCGGCAAAGCATTCCTTGCTCTTTTCAAAAGCCCACTCCGCCGCTTCTTTATCGCCCGACGTCAGCAATGCGTCGGCAAGATTGTGATAATAAACGTATCTTAACGTGGCGGGCAGTCCGTTATAAGAATCTATCGCTATCGCTTTAAGGCAATCAAGGTTTTCTTGGTGTCTGCCGATATGCGAAAGCGCGGAACAGCGATTGAGGGTTGCGGTAAGCTTTTCGTGGGACTTTTTTACGTGTTTCAATATTTCCTCGCTTGTTTCGAGCAGAGGATAAGGGTTGCATTCGTCGTTAAGCCTTTTAAGCGCGGGAACGGTAAGCACCGCGGGCACGGTGTTCATCATAAGCGTGGTAATCGCCGCGATAACTGCAAAAGTAACGATATATGCCCCGATAGATGCGTTGAAAACATAAAAAATAACGCTAAACGGTATCGCATACGCAAAAAACATTATCAAGCTTCCGACAGCTCGGTGCTTCAAGCAGAAGTGCGCAAACCTTTCGCTCATAAAATTCAGCTCCTTTTATATGCGAGATAAAGAATTATAACACACTTTTAAAACAAAATCAACTCTTGACATATTTGTAATAAAGTATATAATGTGTTTGTAATATGTCTTCGGGGCAGGGTGCAATTCCCGATTGGCGGTAAAGTCCGCGAGCGTTATGCAAGATTCGGTGAAATTCCGAAACCAACGGTCAAAGTCCGGATAAAAGAAGATGCATTTACGGCGTTTTGCCGTGTTTTTGCGCCCTTTTTATGCCTTCGAAGATAATTCGGAGGTTATTTTTTATGCAAAAAAAGCGAAAAATCGTTTATATAACAAAAATCGCCTGCCTCGGCGCAATAGCGACGTTGCTTATGCTGCTGGAATTTCCGCTTCCCTTCGCACCCGCCTTTTACGAGCTGAATTTCAGCGAGGTTGCCGTGCTTGTTGCGGGCTTTGCGCTTGGACCTATGGCGGCTGTCTGGACCGAGCTTATAAAAATCGTGCTCAATATTATAATCAACGGCACCGACACGGCATTTGTCGGCGAGCTTTCGAACTTTTTAATGGGTGTTGCCTTCGCGCTTCCCGCGGCGTTTATATACAAGCGCAAAAAAAGCCTTTCGGGCGCGGCAGTCGGTATGGCGGTTGCAACGCTTTCGCTCGCCATTGTAAGCGCGCTCGTGAACTATTATATTATGATTCCCGCCTACGTGCGTTTTATGGGCTTTAAAATGGAAGCCATAATTGCTATGGGCAACAAGGTAAATTCCTCTATTTCCGACCTTTCGAGTCTTATTCTCTTTGCAACCGTCCCCTTTAATCTTATAAAAGGGCTTGCCTGCTCGCTAATAACCGCGCTTATTTATAAACGCATATCGCCAATATTACACAAGGATTTTTAACAGAAAAAGAGCTGTTGTTGCACAGCTCTTTTTATATATTTACTTGCCTAAAAGGGTGTAGGTTTCGAAATATGCGCGTTTTACAAGAACATAATCGTACTGATTTACAATTCCGTCGCAATTCGCGTCGGCACGCTTTAACTGCTTTTCGTCAAGCGAAATCGTTTCGAAATACTGACGCCTTACAAGAATATAATCGTACTGGTCGACCTCGCCGTCGTCGTTAATATCGCCGAGCCAAAGGCGCTCGTATATATCAAGCACCGCTTCGGCATACATTTTATAGCCCGTATCGTTGGGGTGAACGCCGTCGGGGAAATATTTGGTATAATCGTCGGTTGCGAGAAAAGCGGCGTTAATATCGGCAAAAACAACGTTCTTTTCGCGCGCGACCTCGCGGCAAGCCTCGGCATAAATCGCAACAATACCGTTCGGGCCGCCATAAGGCTCGAAGGGTGCGGCTTCGTGGCGGGTAAGATATTGCTCGTCAACAACGGGGGTGGGGATATTTACTATAACCTTTGCCCCGATTTTTTTGCATTCGTCGATAAAATAAGCCATATTCGCTTTGTAATTCTCAAGCGTTACGTAGCGCGCCATATCTATCGCGCAGTCGTTAACGCCCAAGCTTATAAGCACGATATCGGGCGATTTATCGAGCACGTCCTTTTTAAAGCGCGCCTTTGCGCTGTTCGTGGTATCGCCGCCGATGCCCGCGTTGATTATATCGATACCGAGTTTGCTTTCGATATGCTTTTGCCATTTATCCGCCGCGGTAATGCTGTCGCCAAAGGCGATAACGGTAAGCGCTTCCTCTTCCTCGGAAAAGGCGCACAAGGGCAAGCAGGCTAAAAGCATTAAAGCGATTAAAGCCAAGGAAATAAATTTTTTCATCTTTTCATCCCCCGATTTCTTTGTTATAACCCATTATAATTTATTTTTCCCATATACGCAACCGTTTTTTATAAAAAACTATTGAAAAAATCAAGACAAAATGTTATGCTGAATACAAGCTATATTGCATGAAAGGAAATATTTTCTATGCTTAAAAAAATTACCGGTACTTGGTTTGAATTTCAGCACCACAACATTCCCGAGGGTAAATATTGGAACCCGATCTGCCGTTGGTTTACCGACGAACAGTGGGAAGCAAAGGTAGACGAAATCGCAGAGCTCGGTATGAAGTATATCGTTCTTCTTACCACCGCTCAGGTTTACGATAACACCGCGTTTTCTTACTTCAAAACCGACATATATCCCTTCTACGATATGGGCGCGAAGGACCCCATGGGCGCTCTTCTCCGCGCGGCAGACAGAAACGGCATTAAGGTTTTCGTTTCCTGCGGCTATTACGGCGTTTGGAACCAAACCGTTAACAATATGATAAGCCCCGAGGTTACCGCACGCGCATTCAAGGCAATGGAACAGCTTTATGCACAGTACGGTCAGCACGAATCCTTCTACGGCTGGTACCTCCCCGATGAAACCGGCATTTATCCTTATTACGACGATCAGTTCATTAAATACGTAAACACCTATTCGGCATTCGCAAGAACTATCGATCCCAAGCTTAAAATGCTTATCGCGCCCTACGGCACAAACCACCTTATTGCAGACGATAAGTATGTTGCACAGCTCGAAAGCCTTGATTGCGATATTATCGCTTATCAGGACGAAATCGGTGTTCGCAAATCCAAGCCCGAGGAAACCCCCGCGTTCTACGAAGCGCTTCGCAAGGCGCACGACAAGGCGGGCAGAGGTGCGCTTTGGGCAGATATGGAAGTGTTCGAATTCGAAGGCGACGTTTACAGAAGCGCGCTCTATGCGGCAGATATGGAACGTATCGACCGTCAGATCAAGAGCATTTCGCCCTACGTTGATGAAATTCTTATTTATCAGTATCAGGGTATGTTCAACAAGCCCGGCACCACCGCATATATGGGTCACCCCGATTCGGTCAAGCTTTATCAGGATTACGTTGCTTGGCTCGAAAAGAACAATCTTAAGTAATGATAAGATTAACGTTAGAGCGTTCTCCGCGCGAGGACGCTCTTCCTCTTGAAGCACACCTTGCAAAAGCGCTCGGTTTGCCTATGGGGAGCTTTGATTACGAAATACGCAAAAGGTCGCTCGACGCGCGCCGCGGCAAGGCGAAATTCGTCTATACTATCGACATTTTCGCAAACGGGCTTGACGAAGAAAAGCTTGCAAAGCAAAGCGGCGGCGTTATCGCAGCCCCGGAAACCGAATACAGCTTCCCCGCGCCCGAAAAAGCACCGAGCAAACGCCCCGTTGTGGCAGGCTTTGGACCCGCGGGTATTTTTGCCGCGCTGTGCTTGGCAAGGGCGGGCTTTAAGCCGATTGTGCTTGAGCGCGGCAAAAGAGTTGATGAACGCGTGCGCGACGTCGACACCTTCTTCGGCGGCGGCGAATTAAACGAAAATTCAAATATTCAATACGGCGAAGGCGGCGCAGGCGCGTTTTCCGATGGCAAGCTAAACACGCTGGTTAAGGATAAATCCTTCCGCGGTCAGTTCGTCCTGCGCGAGCTTGTGAACGCAGGCGCACCCAAAGAAACGCTTTACAACGCAAAGCCGCATATCGGCACCGACCTTTTACGAAACGTTGTTGCCAACATACGCAACGAAATTATCGCGCTCGGCGGCGAAATAAGGTTCGAAACACAGCTTTTAAATATCGTTACCGAAAACGGTGTTCTTTCCTCTGTTGTAACCTCAAACGGAAGCATCGAAACCGACACCCTCTTCCTCGCCACAGGGCAATCGGCGCGTAATATTGCCGAAATGCTCTTTTCTCACGGCGCGGAGATAGAGAAAAAGCCGTTTTCGGTGGGCTTCCGCATCGAGCATCTGCAAAGCGACATCGACATCGCGCAGTATGGCAAAAACGGCGATTTGCGCTTTTTGCCGCCTGCCGAATACAAGCTTTTTACCCATTGTAAAACCGGCAGAACGGTTTACAGCTTTTGTATGTGTCCCGGCGGTCACGTTGTTGCCGCGGCAAGCGAAAACGAACGGCTTGTTACGAACGGTATGAGCTACCACGCGCGCGACGGAAGGAACGCAAACAGCGCGATTCTTTGCGAAATATTACCCGAAGATATCGGCGAAGGTATTTTTGCGGGCTACGATTACCGCGAACGGCTTGAAAGAGCCGCTTTCGAAATGGGCGGAGGCGATTTTACCGCGCCTGCAACCACCGTCGGCGAATATTTAGGTCTCGGCAAAGCCGAAAGCGATATTACCCCCACCTATCCGCGCGGAGTTAAATATTGCGATATTTCGAAGCTGTTTTCGAAGGAAATAAACGATTCCTTCCGCGAAGCCCTGCGCGAATTCGGAAAGAAAATAAAGGGCTTCGATTGCGATAGCGCGATTATAACCGCAATCGAAAGCCGAACAAGCTCGCCGATACGCATAAAACGCTTTGACGACCGACAAAGCAACATCAAGGGCATTTACCCCTTGGGCGAGGGCGCCGGCTACGCGGGCGGAATAATCTCTGCTGCTATCGACGGTGTACGCTCCGCCGAGGAATACGTTTTGAATTTATAATACTGTTTATTCGAGAGAGAACTTTTAAAAAAAGCTCTCTCTCGCTCTCTTAAAAAACCTTTTCAAAAGCACTAACCTTTAAAGACCTCGACCGACTATATGGGTGTAGAGTGAATTCACGTAACAACAGGAAAACGCTATGGAAACAAACGAAATGCTGAAAATCATAGGCGAGAAGGAGTTTTTAGATAAGCTTTACGGCTTTGCCTATCCGCGTTGCGGCTCGAGCTTCGAAGCCGAGGAGCTCTGCTCGGACATTGTGCTTGCCGTGCTTACCGCTGTTAAAAAGCAAAGCTATATCGAAAATTTTTATGCCTTTGTATGGACGATAGCGCGGCGTGTTTACGCAGACTTCTGTGAAAGGCGCAGTAAAGCGGCAAAAACGGTCAGTATCGAAAACGGAGAGCTTGATTTTGCTTCCGAAAGGAACGATATCGAGGAAATTATCGATTCCGACGAAACGGCGCACCAACTAAAGCGCATCTACCACGTAATCGCCTTTCTTTCGAAGGAATACCGCGACGTTATGGTTATGTTTTATCTCGACGAAATGAAGGTAAAGGACATAGCAAGCAGGCTCGGCATTCCCGAAAATACCGTAAAACAGCGTTTATTTTCTGCAAGAAACACAGTCAGAAAAGAGGTCAACAATATGGAAAACAAGAATTTATCGCTTAAACCCATAAGCTTTTATTTTGTCGGCACGGGCAACCCCGTGGGCAACCAGCCGAGCGTTGTTACCCAAAGAACCTTTTCGCAAAGCCTTGTTTATCTTTTAAAGGACAAGGCAAAAACCGCGCGCGAGCTTTCCGAGGAGCTTTGCGTTCCGATGCTGTTTGTCGAAGAAGAGCTTGAAATTCAGTGCCGCGGCATGAACGGCGAATATGGTATGGTACGCAGGCTTGAAAACGGCAAATACATAGCAAACGTTATCGTTGCCGATTACAGCGAAGCTGTTGAATCGCAAAAAATATTCGCGCGCCATCTTCTGAAAGCGGCAGAGGTTGTAAAAAGCCGCATTACCGAAAACAAAGAAAATATACTGTCCTTCCCCTTTTTAAGCAAGCAAACCGACACGAAATTTATTCTTTGGGATCTCATCAACCGCTCCTCGTGGCAGATACTCAATAGAGTTCAACGGCTTCTTACAACGAAATATTTTGCCGATATCACCCCCGCCTCACGCCCCTATACCCAAGCGGCAATAGCGTCGCCTGCCGAAAACAGCTCCGGAATATCGTCCTACGGCTGCGACGGTATCGAAACGAGTGAGATCTGCGGATACAAGCACGTTTTTATGTCGAATATGTACGGTCCTCGTCTTGATGCCCACTTCCATTGCGGACACAATATCGGCACAGACCCCCAGATTTTGCTTTTGCTTCGCTCGATCGGCGGCTTGAAAACAGATTCGCTTTCCGAATCCGAAAAGGAAACCGCCGCAAAGGCTATTGAATGCGGATATATCCGCAAAAACGGCGATACGCTCGAGCCGAACGTTCTTGTATTTGAACGAAAGGACGAACGCGCCTTTTACAGCCTTTTGCAGATCTGTGATGAGCTCGACGACGCCGCAGAGGATATTGCGAAAGAGCTTGCGGAATTCATCAAATCGCATCTGCCGAAGCATCTAGAAAACGAATTCCTTACATATTCGTCGCTTATTGCATCTATACGTTTGGGCTCGGATATTATCGAGGAATACATTAAAGCGGATATACTTACCTGCCCCGAAAGCCGTCTTTGCGGCGAGGGCGTAATCGTTGTTGTCGAAAAGTAAATATAAAGTCAACATAAAAAGGCTGTCGTGCGACAGCCTTTTTTCTGCAACAAAGCAAGTTGAGAGAAAACCTTTTTGAAAAAAGTTTTTCTCTCAAACTCTCTTTTTAAAAACTTTAATATTTGTTTCTTTGAAGATACCTAAGAAGCTTGCTTTTTAAAAGAAAGTTTCTTGGGCGGAGTTTGAGGCAGGGCCTCAAGCCTATTTCACTTTAAAAATACTTACCGCGTCGTCGGTGCCGACGATGTAATGGTCGATAAGGTCGATATCGTTCGCGGCAAGGTGCGCCGCGATGCGTTTTGTTGAAATAATATCGTCACCCGAGGGAACAAGCATATCGCTTGGGTGGTTATGCGCGAGCACGACCGATTTGCCGCCGATGCGTATAACGCCCTCTGTCACCGTGCGCAACGAAAAGCGCGCACTGCTTATATTGCCCCTGTGTATGACCTGCTTGCCGAGATAGCTTCCGTCCTCTGCGAAATAAAGCGCGTAAACGGTTTCGGCTTCCTTATCCTTGAATATTTCGAGAAGATAGGTTTTTAGCCTGTCGCCTTCAAGCATACTGCGGTCGCCTTCGATAATCGAGGCGCGCTTAACAACCTCGCCGAGGAGGGTGAAAAGCACCTCTGCACCGTCTTTAAGGTATTTAAACTCCCTAAGCTCACGCGGGTCGGCGGCAATAACCGCTTCGAGCGTGCCGTATTTTTCAACAAGCGCCTCGGCAACCGCCCTGCAATCCTTACGCGGGACGATATAGAAGAGAAGCATTTCGATAATATCGGCATCCGACATATTCGAAGCTCCCGACGAAAGCAGCTTTTCCTTTAAACGCTTACGGTGGCCGTAAGCAGACTTGTCTTTATCCGAGGCGGACATATCAGTTAAGCTCGGAAACGATCTTCATTGTATCGGAAGCGATAACAAGCTCTTCGTTGGTGGGTATTACGAATACCTTTACCTTCGAATCTGCGGCGGTAATATCGACAGTTCCGCGGGTGTTGTTCTTTTCGGGATCGATCTTGATTCCGTAGTAATCCATATTTTCGAGCGCGAGCGCACGCAATCTTGCATCGTTTTCACCGACACCTGCGGTAAATACAACACAGTCAAGGCCGTTCATCGCCGCGGTGTAAGAGCCGATATATTTCTTTATCTGGTATGCAAGGATATTGTAAGCAAGCTCTGCACGCTTGTTGCCCGAATCGATTGCCGCGGTAATTTCGCGAAGGTCGCTCGAAACGCCCGAAACGCCCAAGAAGCCGCAATTTTTGTTCATCCAGTTGCCCATTTCGTTAACCGGAATATTTTCCTTTTCCATAACGAAGGGAACAACAGCGGGGTCGATAGCGCCGCAACGCGAGCCCATAATAACACCCTCGAGCGGGGTGAAGCCCATAGAGGTATCGATACACTTACCTGCATCGACAGCGGTAATCGAAGAGCCGTTGCCGAGGTGGCAGGTTACGATTTTTGCGTTGGGATTGCCAAGCATTTCGATCGCTTTGCCCGAAACGTAGCGGTGGGAAGTACCGTGGAAGCCGTAACGGCGGATATTGTGCTTCTGTGCAACCTCGTAGTTAATGGGGTAGGTATATGCTTCTGCGGGCATAGTTTGGTGGAATGCGGTATCGATAACCAATACCTGCGGGGTGGTGGGCATAACCTCGATACAGCCGCGGATACCCAAAAGGTGGGGAACGGTGTGAAGCGGAGCGAGGTCGCGGCACTTTTCAAGGTCGGCGATAACGTTATCGTCGACAAGCACGCTCTTTATAAGCCAAGGACCGCCGTGGACTATACGGTGGCCGACAGCCGAAATTTCTGCCATATCCGAAATACAGCCGTGTTCCTTATCGGTAAGCGATTCAACCAAAGCGGCAACCGCCTGCGCGTGGGTGGGCATAGGAATATCCTTCTGAATCTTTTCCTTGCCGGTAGAGGTGTGGGTAAGTCTGCCGTCGATGCCGATACGTTCGCAAAGACCCTTCGCGGCAACCTCCTGAGTGTCCATATCGAAAAGCTGATACTTTAACGAGGAGCTACCTGCGTTAACTACAAGAATATACATAATTACTCCTTAACTTGACTTTTTATATTTTTTTCATTATACTACCTTTAAAGATGAATTGCAAGTGATTTTTAGGTGAAAATGAAGCAAAAACACTGTGTTGCCGTTATATGTGAATACAATCCCTTTCATTTCGGGCACAAGCACCAAATGGATTTATTAAGAGCCGAGTTCGAAACGGTGGTCTGCATTATGAGCGGAAACATCGTTCAGCGCGGGTCGGTTGCGGTTGCCGACAAGTACCTGCGCGCCGAAGCGGCTTTGAAAAGCGGTGCCGACCTTGTTGTCGAGCTTCCGATTCCTTGGTGCTGTTCCTCCGCGCGCGATTTTGCTCTTTCGGGCGTGCATATTGCCGCTTCCTTGGGTGTGACCCACCTTGCCTTCGGCGCAGAGGACGGAGCGGAATTGCTTTGCGAAATAAACGGCTACACCGAAAGCGAAGAATTTTCACAGCGCATAAACGAAATTCTTTCCGAAAACAAAAGCCTTTCTTATCCGCAAGCCTTTACCGAAGCAGTAAGGCAAAGGCTTGGAAATATTCACGCCGAGGCGGTAAAAAAGCCGAACAACATTCTTGCGCTTGAATATTTTTCCGCGCTGAAAAACACCGATATTTCGCCCTTTGTCGTAAAGCGCGCGCCGGAATTTGCTTCCTCCTCGCAAATACGTCAAAAGGGCGATGCAAACGAAATGCTTAATATGCTTCCCGAGGAAAGCTATGCGGTGTTCGCTCGGGAAAAAGACCGTCTTTTCCCACGGAACGAAAAAAAGCTCGATGCATTTTTTGTCGGCAGGTTAAGGCAGTTAATATACGAAAACAGCGATTTTTCAAGCCTTTACGCTCTTCCTAATGACCTTGCGCACAAAATTTTGCGTTCGGCACAAAAGCAAAGCTATGTAAAGGATATTGTTTCCGATTGCACCGATAAAAATTACACCGCCGCGAGGGTGCGCCGCGCGGTAAACGCGCTGACCTTTGGCATTACCGCCGAAAGGGTGAATACTCCCCCGCCCTATACCGCTGTGCTTGCCGCCAACGAAAAGGGGCGCAAAATACTTAAAAGCTCAAAAAAGAACGGCATAATAGATATTGTTAACAAGCCCGTACGCGCGCTTGAGCAAGGCGAGCAAACCAAAAACGCATTCCTTTTCGCAAAGCGGATAGAGGATATACTCTGTCTTGCAGAGCCGACCCCCTCCCCCGCGGATACCGCGAAAAATCCTTTAATTATCGGAGAATAACCGATGAACAGACATTTGTTTATACTGAATCCCGCGGCGGGCACGAAAAACCGCACCGAACGCATACGCGCGGTTATCGAAAAGCTGAAAATAACAGAGCCTTACGATATTTACATAACCGACGGCGTTCGCGCCGCCGAAAACGAAACCGAGCGTTACCTGCGCGAGCACAGCGAGGATTTTGTGCGCGTTTACGCCTGCGGCGGCGACGGCACTCTTTCCGAGGTGGCAAACGGAATTTATAAATCGGGCAGTAAAAACTGCGCGATTGCGATAGTTCCGGTCGGCTCGGGCAACGATTTTGTTAAAAGCTTGGATATTCCGCCCGAGCATTTTCGCAACATAAAGGGGCTTCTTTGCGGAGATATTGTCGAAATTGATTTACTTTTGGCAAAGGATGTCGAAAATAACGAGCGTGTAAGCCTTAACATCATCTCGGCAGGCTTCGATGCCGCCGTTGCCTTCGGGCAGGAAAAGTTCAAAAAGCTCCCGCTGGTAAGCGGCAGTATGGCATATAACCTTTCGCTGATAAAATGCGTATTTACCGACACAAAAAACTATTTTGCGCTTATGGTCGACGGCGAAAAATACGGCAAAAGCGAAGGGCCTTACCTTTTTGCTATCGCCGCGAACGGCAAATATTACGGCGGCGGATTCAAGGCTTCGCCCTATTCGGATATAAGCGACGGTATGCTTGATTTTATACGCATTAAAACCGTTTCCAAGCCCCGTTTGCTTTCGCTTGTCGGCAAATTCCGCGAGGGCAGGCATATCGATGAATACAAGGACATTACCTCCTACACCCAATGCAAAACGATGCAGTTTGTTTCGGAAGAGCTTATTAATTTAAACCTCGACGGCGAAATATTCCCTATGAAAAACCCGATAATAAAAATCCTCCCCAAAGCGATAAAGCTCGTACTCCCGACGGTTGAGTAAGAAAAACGACTCGATATCTTCTGCATATTAGGCGCATAAAAAACATTTAAGTTATAAGAAAAACCTTTTGTTTATGAAAAGGACAGTGCGGTCATCGGAAGCTATTACCGACAGCAATATAAGTATCAACTAAAACTATTTCATTCGAACGAAGACGAAGGAGAGAATCTGATGAGCAAGACTCAAAAAAACATGTTAAATGTGTTGGCACTTGTTTTGTTCAATATTCTGTTTTTTGTCGGCAATATTTACCCTAAACATATTTTGGAATTTCAGTCTTTACTTTCGATCGTATCAACTCTTTTAAATTTAGTATTTACTGTCGTGTTCGATTACTTTTTGATACTTGCATTTAACAAAAACAAAACCCTGTTTTCGGATAAAATTTGGGATAACGCTGATGTCAAAAAGCTTCCTTTGCTTATTATTATCCATCTTGTCTTTGACGGATTGCTCGTTTCGGCAAACCTATTAAACCTTCAATGGGAAAGTATTTTCGCAGATATTTCGGTAATTCTGCAATGGGTGCTTATTTACAGCATTATAACACGAAAATCCGATGGGATATGGAAAAGCCGTAGTGCTTCGATTTTTACAATCGTTGCTTTTATACTCATAACAATATGTAGTATATTGTGTAATATCTCGATATTCGCAGAATACACCGATGTGCTCGCTAAATACAAACCGGAATCACCTATTCTCATTACTGCAAAAACAAACGCGGATTTTCTTTTCGGGTTTAAGCTTTTTATAACAGATACCGTTATCGGAGCAATTCTTATAATTGCACATACTTGCACACGCGCAAAAGAAAGCGAACACAAAACCAAGCACTCGGTATTGGCAATTCGCGTGACCGTACTGTTTTTCGCACTATTGATAATCGCCCCTTTGAAAATTCATTTCTGGCCTTATCAAGCGCTTGTCAGTATAGATACAAGCGACAGCAAAAATGAGAATTTTGAATACTTGGGTCCTTTTAACGTGGATACCGAAAGCACAAAAATCTATCGTTTTTCAAATGCAAAAGCATTATGTTACAGCAACTATAACATAAGATTATTTAAAGGAACGAACGAGACCCTCCTGACCGATATATATGTAAGACCATACACGTATAACTTCAGGTCGGAAAACGGCGAGATTATTCCTGAATATGCGCAGTTTGCGCAGTTTAACGTCGGCAACGGCAAGGCTTATTTATACGATAGTCAACTTATTTGTTTTTACGAAGGTGAAATTCCTCATTCGCTAAAATTACGCGAGTTAAACGATTTCGAACAAAATGACACGGTAATCGAAATTTGCCGTCAGACCTTAAACAGCGGAAACATATATATTTTCGAGTATTGTGTCAAGTATCTTTCTAAATATGATATAGACTTTATTGATGAATATATCAAACGTTATTCAAACGGCGATTTTTCGGAAATCGAAAAAGAATGGATGAATAAAAATCATTACCGCGAAGAGTATGTTACGGCATTGGCTAAATCCTACGAGCAATAGTTTTCATTTATTCTTGATAGTTATTATGCAACCTATATAAGCAAATTGCCCGACAAATAAATTCCGTTTGCGCTTGGGATGATTTCTGTTGTTTTCGCGGCGTTATGGGTTTTCTCTACAACAGATATTTGCGGCGAAAAAGAATTGACGATGGCGTTCTTCGCCCCCGTAAAGCAAGGCGCACTTACAGCAGTAATAAGCTCGTACTCCCGACGGTTGAATAAAAAATGCGTTGTTGCCGATTTGGCAACAACGCTTTTTTCATCTTCTCGTATATTCGAATTTCGGCTTCTCGCCCGAGAGGGCAAGGTCGATAATTTCGCAAATCTGCTTTTCGGTTTCGACTGTGAAAAGCAGAGTAAGCAGACCGACGCCCGATTTTTTAAGCTCGCTTTTTTTATCCAACCGATAGGTCGGAAGCGAGTTATAGATTGTATTCGTATGGCTGTGTCCGCTTATCACGGGGAAAGCCGCGCCCGTGCGGTCGACAAGGCTTGAATAGCATTTTTCCTTGTGTTTACAGCCGTTTATATTCGCGATAACGCAGGTGCGCGTGTACATAAGCGGAATTCTGCCGTAGCCTATATATTCAAGCGCGCATTTGCTTCCGCGGACGAATTTTCCGTCGGTTTCGGGCGAAAGCATAACCGAGGAAAGCGAATAATTTTCGAGCATTGAAAGCGTTTCGCGGTTAAAGGTGTTAAAGGCGTAATCTCCGTGGAGATACATCCCTTCGCAAAGCGTTAAATGGTTAAGCGATGAAACAGTGGCGTTTTTTATGCCCGCCGCTTTTGCCGCGGAAATTTGTTTTTTTACCGTTTCGAGCTCTTTCAAAAACACCGAGCGCGGTATTATTGCCGATATTTTTTCGGAATAGGGCGCAAAGCGTTTATCGGTGCAGACGTTAAGCGGAATATCGATTCTTGCCGCGTGTTCGGCGTATTTTGCCAGCAATTCGACGCTCGGCAATCTTCCCTCGAAGCGAAGCACCAAGCCCTTTTGGCGCGCGGGGTGAAGCGTTTTTTCCTCGTCCCTTATCGGCAAAATGCATTCGGGCACGGTCACAAGCTCGCGCTCTGCGCGCTTTTCCGCCTTTTGCGCGCGGTAATTAATTTTTTCGCTTTTTTGCTTATCCTCCTCGCGGCGAATACCAAACATATCGCGGTTTATGCGCGAGGTAAAATAACCGTCGGTAAAGCCCGAGCGCGAAAAGACGTTTGCAAGATATTTAAGCTCCTCGCCCGTGGCATTTCGTCTTTCGTCGAGCAGCTTACGGTAAACCGAAACGACCGCGCCGACGTAATCGGGGGCTTTCATTCTGCCCTCGATTTTAAGGCTTTTTACGCCGCAATCGGCGATTTCGGTAATATGCGAAGCAAGGCACATATCCTTTACCGAAAGCGGATAACGGTTTTCGCCCTTATAAGGCAATCGGCAGGGCTGGGCGCATTCGCCGCGGTTACCGCTTCGGTTGCCGATTACCGAGCTCATCAAGCAACCGCCGCTTTCGCTGATGCATATCGCACCGTGAACGAAAATTTCGGTTTCCAAGCCGGTTTCGGCGAACGCCTTTATATCCTCCCTCGAAAGCTCGCGCGCAAGCACGGCGCGGGTAAAGCCGAGCTTTTTGAGATATTCGGCATCGAGGTAGGAATGTATTCTCATCTGCGTGCTCGCGTGGAGCGCAAGGCTTGGGAATTTTTGCCTTATCGCACTTACCAAGCCGAGGTCCTGAACAATAAGCGCATCGGGACGCACCTCGTTTGCAAGAAAATCGACGTATTCAAGCACGCTTTTGAATTCTTTATCATAAATTAGGGTATTGAGGGTTATATGCATACCGACGTTTGCGTTTTTGCAAAGCCTGCCTGCTTTTATAAGCGCATCGTTATCGAAGTTGGAAGCGTTTATGCGCGCATTGAACGAGCTTCCGCCTAAATATACCTCGTCCGCGCCCGCGTCTATCGCCGCCTTTAACGCCGCCATACTGCCCGCAGGAGCCAAAAGTAAGGGTGTTTTCTGCATATTCGGTATCGCCTCCTTTGTGATATATTATAAACAATTATCTGCAATATGTCAAACCCAAGTCTACATATTGCGTAATTCTTTTACAATACACGGCATAAATTGCTATTGAAAAGCGGCTTGATTTGTGATAAAATTAATCGAATATGCAATTTCGGAGGCAAGATATGATAGCCAACCCCACTTTTATCGATAACGAAGGCGGACGTCAGCAGGGCTACGACCTTTTTTCGCGTCTGCTTAAGGACAGAATAATTCTCCTTTTCAACGAAATAAACGACGACCTTGCCTGCAGTATCGTAGGTCAGCTTTTGTTCCTCGAGGCGCAGGACCCCGAAAAGGATATTACAATTTACATTAACTCCCCCGGCGGAAGCGTTTCGGCTGGATTTGCGATATACGATACGATGAAAAGCATTAAGTGCGACGTTTCGACGGTTTGCGTCGGCTCGGCGTGCAGTATGGGCGCGTTCCTTCTTGCCGCGGGTACAAAGGGCAAGCGTTACGCGCTTGAAAACAGCGAAGTAATGCTTCATCAGGTAATCGGCACGGCAGGCGGTCAGGCTTCCGACGTGGTTATCGCCGCAAACTTTGCGCGCCGCACCAAGGACAGAATAAACCGCATTCTTTCCGAAAACATCGGCAAGCCTGTCGAGGAAATCGCACGTGACACCGAACGCGACAACTGGATGTTCGCGGAAGACGCGCTCGCTTACGGCGTTGTCGACGAAATAGTAAAACCTAAATAAGGATTTTTAAAAATGTTTGGAATAACCGCATTAAAGGTCCTTATGATGATAGCCTACGGCGTGCCTGCCTATATTCTTGTTAAGGTCAAGGCATTGGGCGAGGATTCGATAAAGGCGTTCGCAAAGTTTTTGCTTTACGTCTGCCAGCCCGCGCTTTCGCTTTATACGCTTAGCTCGGTAGAAAGCACGCCGCAGCTGATAAAGGAGCTTTGGATATTCTTCGCGGTGACGCTTGTCGGTCAGGTCGCGATAATATTTCTTTATTACGCCGTTTTCAACAAAAAAATCAAAAAGGACTTCGCGCACCGAGTGTGTGCCGTGGCAGGTGCCTGCGGCAACGTCGGATTTTTCGGTGTGCCGTTGCTTGAATATCTTATTCCCGAGGTGCCCGAGGTAAGGGTCTACTCCGCCGCGTTTTCGATAGCGATGAACGTGCTCGGCTGGACGGTAGGGCTTTTAATGATGACGGGCGACAAAAAATACATAAAGCTTAAAGCCGTGTTTATTAACCCCTCGGTTATAACCTTTGCCATTTCGTTTGCTTTGTTCGTTTTCGACTTTAAATTCCCCGCCCTTCCCGCGGAATATATCGAAACGCTGGGCAGAATGTCGACCGTTGTATGTATGACGGTGCTCGGTATGCGGCTTGCAACGAAAAGCATTTTGGGAATTTTTTCGAACTACCGCATTTATATCGCGGCATTCGCAAAGCTTATTATTTCTCCGATAGTTATCGGGCTTATATTCTCGCTTATTCCGGTAAGCGAAACGGTGAGGACCTCGGCGTTCATTCTCGCCTGCTGTCCCGCCGCGACGATGATACAGGGACTTGCCGAAACCCACGGCGGTGACGGACGCACCGCGGCGGACATAGTTCTTTCGACAAGCCTGCTTTGTATTTTCACAATCCCCCTTATGTGGACGCTTTACAACTCATTTGTCCTACAATAACGAAAAGAGGCGTTTTTTATGAAAAAAACCGTTGCAATAATCTTCGGCGGCGAATCCTCGGAATACGAGGTAAGCTGTGTTTCGGCGGCAAACGTTGCCGAAAATCTTAATAAAGAGCTTTTCGACGCTCTGCTCGTCGGCATAACAAAGGACGGCAAGTGGTGGATATTCAAGGGAAGCACCGACGATATGCGTAACCATATATGGCAGGAAAAGCGCGCGCTTCTTACCCCCGCGGTAATTTCGCCCTGCAAGGCGCACCACGGTCTGCTTGCGCTTGACGGAGCGAGCGGCAGCTTTGAAATAATCCGTATCGATATCGCCTTCCCCGTGCTTCACGGCAAAAACGGCGAAGACGGCACTATGCAGGGTCTTTTGGAGCTTGCGGGTATCCCCTACGTCGGCTGTAACACCTACGCCTCGGCGGTTTCTATGGACAAAGCGGCAACCAAAACGATATGCTCTGCGGCGGGTATTCCCGTTGTTCCCTTTATTTCGGCTTACCGCACCTGCGATATCGATTCTCTTATTGCCGAAAGCGAAGAAAAATACGGATATCCCGTGTTTGTAAAGCCTGCAAATGCGGGCAGCTCTGTCGGCATTACCAAGGCAAAGGACAGAAACGAGCTTTTAAGCGGTATTTCGCTTGCCTTTGAGCATGATAAAAAGCTTCTTATCGAGCCGAACACCGTAGGACGCGAAATAGAAGTAGCCGTATGCGGAAACGAAAAGCCTTTTGCTTCGGTTTGCGGCGAGATAAAGCCGAATTCCGATTTTTACGATTACGAAACCAAATACGTTAACGATAAATCCGAATGTCTTGCTCCCGCACCGCTTGACGAAGCAACCGCCGAAAGCATACGCGAGCTTGCTGTAAAGGTCTATACCGCGCTCGGCTGCAGCGGACTTTCGAGAGTGGATTTCTTCCTTACCGAAAACGGCGCGTTCCTTAACGAAATAAACACCATTCCCGGCTTTACCCCCATAAGCATGTACCCCAAGATGATGGCTTGCATAGGAATAAGCTATTCCGAGCTTATCACAAAGCTTTTGCTTCTTGCCGAGGGGTGCGAAGAATGAGCTCTGATATGAATTCTCTCCCGATAGGCGTTTTCGATTCGGGCTTGGGCGGGCTTACCGCTTTAAGCGAGCTTAAAGGCCTTATGCCCAAGGAGGACGTTATATATTTCGGCGATAACGCGCGTATTCCCTACGGCACGAAATCGCCCGAGGTAATTAAAAAATTTGCGCTTCAGGACACACGTTTTCTCCTCTCGCGCAATGTAAAAGCAATACTTGTCGCCTGCGGCACGGTAAGCTCGAACTGCTTAACCGACGTTGCCAACGAGGCGGGCGTTCCGGTTGTCGGCGTTATTGAAGCGGCGGCAAAAAAAGCGGCGGAAACGGCGAAGGGCGGCAACGGCATTGTTGCCGTGCTCGGCACGAGCGCAACGGTAAACAGCAAGGCTTACGAAATTGCGCTTAAAAAATTCGGCATAACCGAAATAATCAGCCGCGCCTGCCCGATGTTCGTTCCTTTGGTCGAAAGCTGGCACGCAAACGAAAACGACCCCGCGACAAACGCAATAGTTTCGGAATATCTTTCGGATATTGCCGAAAAAAGTCCTGCGGCTGTGATTCTCGGCTGTACCCACTACCCGCTTCTTTCGGGCGTTATTAAAAAGCATCTGCCGAATTCCGTGCTCGTAAGCTCGGGAGCGGCGGCGGCGCACGAGCTTAAAAGGCTTATAACCGAAAACGGTATGGCGAACAAAAACGGCGGCAAAATATCGTTCTTTACAAGCGGCGGCGAAGCACTTTTCTCGCAGAATGCGGGCGCGTTTATGCAAAGCGACGCTATGATAACCGCCGAGCATATCGATATAGAAAAATTTTAAAGGAAATATAATGAAAATCCCCGTAGATATACGAATCCGCCGCGAGCGGATGGGGCTTGACCCGAAAAAACCGAACGAAATAGAAGAAACCGAAAATTACCTTGTAAGCGGCGCGATGAAGAAAACCAAACACGGCTACCGTATCGAATTCAACGAAACGGCGGGCGAGATTTTTACGACCGTGGACACTTACGGCGACAGCACTGTGAACATAAACCGCGTCGGCCCGATAAACACACACATGGTATTTATGGACGGCAAGGTGCTTACCTGTATATGCAACACAGGCTTTACACCTTTTCAGATAAACGTTCGCACCAAACAGCTTACAAACACGCTTACCCCCGAAGGCGGCAGGATAGATATTCGCTATTCGGTGGAAATACACGGTAACCTTGCCGAAAAAAGCAGGCTGGTGCTTTCGGTTTCGCCCGATGCAAGTATTATAAAATCGTAAGAGGTATAAAATGGCAATAACCACACCTGCCGAAAGCCTTATTCTTTTACCCAAAGAAATTTTACCGCATATAAAAAACGCATCTGCCGAGGAGCTTAAAACGCTTCTTTGCTTTTTTGCCGACCCCGAAATAAGCGTTCCCGACGCGGCTCGTGATATCGGTATTACCGTCGCGCAGGTCGAAGCCGCTATCGCCTTTTGGCGCGGTGCGGGCATTTTTCAGGAAAGCGCGGGCAAAAAGAAAAAAGCGGCAAGCGACACGAGCAGCTACCGCAATTACGACAGCGAAACCCTTTCGAAGGCAATTTCGGGCAACGAAGGCTTTATGCTCGTTTGCCGTGTTGCCGAGCAGAATATGCAAAAGCAGTTAACGAAAAACGATTACAGCGCGCTTTACTATCTTTACGATTTTTGCGGAATCCCCTGCGAGGTGATATGCGGAATTATCGAACTTTGCTGTTCGATGGGCAAAAAAAGCACGCAATACATATACAAAAAGGCTGTCGCGCTTTACGAGGACGGCATCGACAGCTACGATAAATTCGAAAAATATCTTGCAAAACGCGAGCTTATAAACAGCAATATCGGCAAACTCAGAAAGCTTTGCGGCATGGGCGAAAGAGCGCTCACCGCGAAGGAGCAGAAATTCTGCGACTGCTGGTTCGGCGATTGGGGCTTTTCCTTTGATATGGTCGAGCTCGCATACGAAAAAACGGTCGATTCCACGGGCAAACTTTCGATGACCTATATGAACGGCATTCTTCGCCGCTGGCACGAAAACGGATATTCCACCCCCGAAGACGTAAAGAACAACGATACGGGAAGCAAATCGGGAACGTTAAGCAGCTTCGAGGGCGACGAATTTATTGAAGCGGCATTAAACCGCGGCTTCGACGACTGAAAGGACGCAAAATGAAGCTTAACGACGCATTGAGAATAAAAACCGAAAAAAGAATAGCGGCAATTAATCAGGCAGATGAACGAAGAGAAGAGCTCCACGCGAGAATACCGCGCGTTAAGGAAATCGATGAGATTCTCCGCGATATTCCTATGCGCTCGCTTGTCGGCGAAAGCATCGAGGCGTTGCGTGCCGAAACCGAAGGCTTGAATGCCGAACGCGCAAGATTGCTTACCGCCTGCGGCTATGAGCCCGATTACGATATGCCCAAATTCGAATGTCTTGAATGCAACGACGGCGGGTATTGCGGCTTAAAGCTTTGCAAATGCATGAAGGGTATGCTTGCAAGCGGAAATTACCAAGAAAGCTCGCTGGCTCACGGACTTATCGACAAAACCTTCGAAAGCTTTTCGCTTGATTTTTATGCCGCAGGTAGCGAAAGAGAGCAAATGGCAAGCATCCTTTCGGGCTGTAAAAAATATGCCGAGAATTTCCCCAACGATAAATCCGCGGGACTTTATTTTTACGGCGGAACGGGGCTTGGAAAGACCCATATTACCGCCGCTATCGCAAACGTCATTTCGAAAAGGGGCTTCAGCGTGATTTACGAATCGGCACAGCAGATAGCCGACACGCTCGACGCGGTGCGCTTTAACCGCGCGGATATTTCCGAAAGAAAGAAATACGAAACCTGCAGTCTTTTGATAATCGACGACCTCGGCGCGGAATTCATCACGCAATACAGCGTTTCGGCGTTGACCAGCCTTATCGACCTTCGCATCGTAAACGGCAAAAAAACGATAATATCCTCCAACCTCGACCACGGCGGCATTAAAAAGACATACGGCGAACGGCTTTATTCGCGTATGCTCGGCGAATTCCGCGTACTGAAATTCGTGGGTAAGGATATAAGAATGCAAAAAATAAAGGGTGCAAATAATTGAAAACCGTAAATATTTATACAGACGGCGCCTGCAAGGGTAACCCCGGCGCGGGCGGCTGGGCGGCTATACTTGAATGTGACGGACGCGAAAAAGAGCTTTTCGGCGGCGAAAAGAGCACAACGAACAACCGTATGGAGCTGACCGCCGCGATAGAAGGCTTAAAGGCGCTCAATAAGCCCTGCAAGGTTTTGCTTTACAGCGACTCGCAGTATCTTGTAAACGCAATAAATAAGGGCTGGCTCGAAAATTGGAAAAGCAAGGGCTGGCGCAAGGCGGACAAATCGCCCGTGCTTAACGACGACCTTTGGAAGATACTCGACGAGCTTTTATCGAGATACGAGGTGGAGTTTATCTGGGTGCGCGGCCACGACGGCCACGCCTATAACGAGCGTTGCGACGCTTTGGCAAGCGGCTATGCCGAAAAACTGAACGGAGCGGTTTGATGAAAGGTTTTGAAATAAAGAATTTTATGCTGCTTACCGTTGCGGGACTTGTAAACGCGTTCGGCGTAACCTTTTTCCTTGCCCCCGTTAAGCTTTACGACAGCGGCATTTCCGGCACTTCGATGCTGCTTTCGCAGATAACCCCCGAATGGCTGTCGCTTTCGCTGTTCCTGCTCCTGCTCAACATTCCGCTTTTTATTTACGGACTTAAAAAGCAGGGCATACATTTTACGGTGTACGCGATTTACACGGTCGCGATGTATTCGTTTTTCGCATTTTTAATAAACGACGTTCTTCCCGTCGATGTAAGTATGGCTTCGCCGCTTGCCGAAAGCGATTTGTTGCTTTGTGCGCTCTTCGGCGGACTTATTTCTGGTGCGGGAAGCGGTCTTGCAATACGCTTCGGTGGCGCGATGGACGGTATAGAGGTGCTTGCCGTAATTTTCGCAAAGCGTTTGGGAGTAACCGTTGGCACGTTCGTTATGACCTACAACGTAATTCTTTACGTTATATGCGGACTTTTACTCGAAAGCTGGATACTTCCGCTTTATTCGATAGTCGCATATATGGCGGCGCTGAAAACAGTTGACTTTATAGTCGAAGGCTTTGACCGTTCAAAGGCGGCGATGATAATTACCTCGAAGCCGAACGAGGTCGCGCAGGCGCTTTCCGACGAATTCGGAAGCGGTATGACGATGCTTCAGGCAAAGGGCTTTTACTCGGGCAGCGATATGACCGCGGTTTATTTCATTGTAAACCGTTTTCAGGTCGGTAAAATGAAAAACATCGTACACGAGCACGACCCCCGCGCGTATATCACCATAACCGAGGTAGCGAACGTTTTCAGCTCGAATGCCGATAAATAGTAAAAACCAAAGAGCTGTCGCATTTTCAATTTGCGACAGCTCCTTTTTCTTTTCTTGCTTCGAGAATGCGTTTCAAAAGTATTGCGCCGAGCGGAAAGACGAACAGCCCGACAATTCCCATAAGCTTAAGCCCGACATACATCGAAGCGAGCGCGGCAAGCGGCGATAGACCGATAAATTTGCCCACTATCTTCGGCTCTAATATCTGGCGCACAACGGTTATAATAGCATAGGCGATAAATATGCCTATTCCCGTACCGATATTTCCCGAAGCAAGCGCGATAATTCCCCAAGGGATAAGCACCGTCCCCGTACCGAGCACGGGCAAAACATCGACCAAGGCGATAAGAAGCGCAAGCACGAAGGAATATTCTATTCCCATTATAATAAAAGCAAGCAACAGCTCGAAAAAGGTTATTAAAAACAGCAAGCCGTAGGCACGCAGAAACCGCCCCACCGTTTCGGCAAGCGAATCACGCGTGGCTTTAAGCATCGGGCGCAGTTTTTTCGGAAAGAGCGAAAGAAAAAAGCAGTTTATCTTTACACGGTCTATCGCAAAATAGTAGGTGGCGATTATCACCACCGCGGCGAACAAAAGCGCTTTCGGAAAAAACGCCGCCGCGCTTCCCACAAACGAAACGATACCGCCCGACATTTTATCTCCGAACGAAACGGCTATCGACCACAGCTCGTTATCGAGATTGCTACGCATCTCCCAAAGCCGTCCGCGCAGGTCTACGAAGGGGATATAACTGCATATTCTGTCGATGAATTCGGAAGCGTAGCCATCATCGGTGCGTATAAGCTCGACCACTTCCCCGATTTTGGTTGCAAGCTCGTTTATTTCAAGCACTACTTGGCGCGAAACCGCGTAAATAAGCCCGACAAGCGATGCCGCGGCAAGCAAAACGACAAAAAGCACAAAGCTCCTTTTGGGGAATTTCCTGTGCGATTCGGAATATTTAACTATCGGACGGAAGCATTCTGCGAACAGATAAGCAACCGCAAAGGGTAAAAGCGCGCTCCATAAGTAATTGAACACAAGGTAAGCCGCCGCGAGCCCCACCGAAACATATAACGTAATAACCGCAAACCTTTTGTATGGCTCCTGCGGCAGCATAAATACCCCTCCGAATCGTTTTTACATGATTATTATATGTGATTTTTCTTCAAATAATCAAAATTTTTCGCCTTGAAACCCATTTTCTTTCGAAATTTGTTGTTGACAAGCGCGAATTGCTGTGATATAATAACCAAGCGCGTGAAGCGAACAAGTTAACATTTATATGGAGAAGTCGCTTAGCTGGTCGAGGGCGCACGATTGGAAATCGTGTAACGGATAAAACCGTTCGTGGGTTCGAATCCCACCTTCTCCGCCAAAAACAAAAAGGGTACAAACGTACCCTTTTTGTTTTTGATTTGGAAGGGATTCGAAGGGCGAGGCTGGACGAGTCGGGGACTCGTTCAGACCGCCACGGGATTGCGAATGGAGCGGCGATAGCACAGCGGAGCGGTGCGGCAAGCCGCGTGAATGAGCAATGAATCCCACCTTCTCCGCCAAAACAAAGAGAGCACTTTTGTGCTCTTTTTGTTTTGGCGGAATGAAGCGCGCCTATCGGCGTATGAAGAATGAAGTCGCCTGCGGCTATGAAGCGTGCCTTCGGCACATTAAGAACGAAAACGCGCTTCGCTTCATGTAAGCGTAGCGCGTGCTTCATATTGGCGAAGCCAATGCTTCATTTTTCATTGAAAAGGCTGAAAATTTATGCTATACTAAATTCAGAAAGTAGGTGTTTTATATGCGTAATGATAAGTTATCCGTACAGTCAATGGATTTTGCTGTTTCAATTATAAATCTTGTGAAATACTTAAAAGAAAGCAAAGAGCATATCATTTCGAATCAAATCGGAAGAAGCGGAACAAGCATAGGTGCAAATATCCGTGAAGCACAATACGCCCACGGGAAAGCGGATTTTATTGCAAAATTGCAAATAGCCCTGAAAGAAGCCAACGAAACGGGATATTGGCTGGAATTGCTATATAAAACAAATTATATTACAGAAAATCAATATGCAGAGTTAGACAAGACTTGTACAGGACTTCGCGCAATGCTCGTCGCCTCCATAAACACTGCAAAGGAGAACATGAAATGATATACGAATATAACAGAAAGGTTTCTGTTAAAGATTTGTCAAATTTGCGAGAATCTGTAGGGTGGAACAGAATGGAGAATGAGTATAAAAACCCTTTGATGACTTCGTATTATCATATCGCTATTTATGAAAATGATGAACTGATCGGATATGTGGATTGTGTGTCAAACGGAGTTACAGATGCTTATATTCAAGACTTAATGGTCCATCCAGATTATCAAGGCAAAGGCATTGGAACTGATTTGATGAATAAGATGATTGAGTGTCTAAAAGAAAAACGTATATATATGATTTCCGTTGTTTTTGAAGAAAGTTTGAAACCGTTCTACGAAAAGTTTGGGTTTTATAATATGCTTTGCGGACAAATGCAGACATATAACAGTAATTAAAATCACGCAACTTCAAACCTATACAAACCTAACATCTATTTCATACTGCCTTTCCAAAAACAAGACCGTTTTCGAACCGTCTTGTTTTTTCGCTCTGTCAAAGCCTTTTCCATTGATTTTTTCTTATATTCATAGTATAATTATTCAAAAAGAAAGAACCGATTCTTACTTACCATGAACGAATACGAATTATCGAACAACGAAAACTACAAAAATTGGCGCAAAATACACGAAGGAGCGTTTGGCGATATATTTGCTTCCGCCTTTTCGGAAAGCGGCGAGGCGCAAATGCAGCTTACCGCCGCGTTAATACATATTTCAAAACGCAAATTTGCCGAAGCGATGCCTATTCTCGATTTATTGGAATCGCTTTGCACAAACAGCTTTGATGAAGGCGCGGTGTACTATTTCAAGGGCTTAAACCACGAAATGCTCGGCAACGAGCAGGAAATGGTCGAATATTACGAAAAACTCGGCTCGATAGATGAATCTTTCGTGTTTCCGCTTGCCTTTCATCCCTATTACAGAACGGCAAAATTCGCACAGCGTGCCTCGGAATGTAAAAAGGCGGTATATTACTACAAAAAGGCGTTGGAATTTTACGACGGCAGGCGCCCCACCGCAAGAGAAGCGGCAACGGTAAGCCAGATAATTTACGAGGTGGCTACCGTTTATCTGTATATGCACAGCTACTCCGATTGCGAAAAATTTTTAAAGCTTTCCGAAATTTACGACCCCTCTGAAAACCAACAGCGAAATTTTGTAACCGCGATTTTATATGCCGTGCAGGGAAACCGCGACGAGTGCGATACCGCCATTCGAAGCCTGAACGACTTTTTTAAAACGAGCTGTGAAGCTACGGCAAACGCCATTTTCGAAGGACGCGACCTGCACTACTGTGCCGTCCCGCAGGACCGAAGTGAGTATGATTCTTTTTGGCGCCGTTTTTTGGAAATCGGCACCGCAGAAGACGCCCAAGCAATAATTTCGATGCTTTTGACCGAAACCCTTTCCTTTGCAAAACGGCAAATCGAGTGCCGTATCGAAAAGGGCGAAAGCTCGGTGACAGTTTATTGCAAAAATTACCGCATAAAAACGCTCGCCGCCGAATATACCGTCCTGTTTTCGAAAAAGCCCGCAGAGCTTGAAAAATGGAATTTTATTTCGGTTGACGAATTCGAAAATTACTAAAAAACGAAAAGCCCTTTGCGCTTGATGATGCGCAAAAGGCTTTTTTATTTGTCGGCGCACATCACACAACCGCCCAAAAGGGTTTCGCCGTCGTAAAACACGGCGGACTGCCCCGGCGTTGCGGCGCGGACGGGAGATTTGAATTCGATATGCATTTCACTTTCGGATATCGGAATAAGCCTTGCTTTTACAAACGGCGCGCGATAGCGGATACGCACCTCGCATTCGATATCGCCGCTTGGGTAATCGATTGCCGAAAAGTTGGTGTTTTTGCCTATTATTTTATCGGTAAAAAGCTCTTGACTTTTTCCCAGAATGATTTTGTTTTTCGCCATATCGCGTCCGATAACGTAAAGCGGCTCGGTATAGGCGATACCCAAGCCCTTGCGCTGACCGACGGTATAGCAACGCTGACCGAGGTGGCGTCCGAGAACCGTTCCGTCGGCAAGCACGAAATCGCCCGCTTTGTCGGTATTGCCCGCAACACGGTTTAAAAACGCGCGGTAATCGCCGTCGGGGATAAAGCATATATCCTGACTGTCGCTCTTATTGGCAAGAGCCACGCCGAGCTCCTGCGCAAGCTCGCGCACCTGCTTTTTCGTATATTCGCCCAACGGAGCTTTAAAGCGCGATATCTGCTCCTGCGTGAGCGACCAAAGCATATAGCTCTGGTCCTTTTCGGGGTCTGCGGCGCGGGTGATAACACGTTTTTCCCCGCTTTGAGCAACGCGGACATAATGCCCTGTTGCATACTCCTCTGCACCTTGCGCAAAGGCGTAATCGGCAAGCGCGCCGAATTTTAAATATCGGTTACAAACGATGCAGGGATTCGGTGTTTCGCCGTTTGCGTATGCCGAAACAAAATAATCGACAACGCATTCCCTGAACCGATTTTTAAGGTCGACGGTATGGTGAGGCACACCGAGCGAATCGCAGAGCGCCTTTGCGTCCTGCGCGTCCTTTTCGTTCGCCGATTCCACAAGCTCGCGCCCGAAGGTGAGCATTGTAACGCCCTCTACGGCATATCCCAGCTTTTTAAGCATAAGCAACGAAACCGCGCTATCGACACCGCCGCTTACCGCGACAAAGCATTTTTTCATACCGCACCTCCTTCCGATACAGAAACCTTCGATTATCGTTACCCCATTCTATCACACAAAAAAGGATATTACAACCGCTTAAGTCATAATATTTCACATTGATGTGTATAAATAGTGTAACAACAGTTGAAGGATGGTTTGATTATGAAAAAACCGTTTGTGTTTATTTTATGCATTTTGCTTGCCTTTACGTTCGTTGCGTGCGCCGATACACAGCAAGCCGAGGTGAGCGACGGTCTTCCGCCCGCGTTTTCGATACTGCAAAAGCAGACGACGGTTACCAAGCAGGGCGAAAAGGGGAATTTTGCATCGTTTACGAAGGAGGATTTCGACAAGATACTCGGAAGCGGACTTTCGCAGATAACCCTTAAAACGCTACCCGACCCGCAAAGCGGCACGCTTATGTTCAGCGGTAAAGCGGTTAACGAGGGGCAAACGCTTGCCGCCGAATCACTCGGATATTTAAAATTTATACCGAACGCGAGCACAGAGCTTGCAAGCTTTTGCTTTACCTGCGACAGCGTAGGCTTTGAAGACACCGAAATAAGGTGCGACATCGTTTTTACCGATTCGCTGAATTCGCCGCCTGTTGCGCTTGACAGCAGTATTAAGACCGTCGAGGGGATAGCCTGCGGCGGCGAGCTTTGCATAAACGAGCCGAACGGCGACAGCTACACCGTTAACGTGATTACCTACCCGCGCGAAGGGTTTATTTCGGTTAGCGAGAACGGAAGCGTTATTTATTATCCCGAGGAAGGCTTTTCGGGGAGCGACGCTATGGTTTATACCGTGACCGACCGATTCGGCGCGGTTTCGGAAACGGCAACGCTTAAAATCGAGGTAGAAAAGAACGAAAGCGGAATTAAGTTTGCCGATATGCAGGATGATATGCTTCACCTTTACGCGCACAGAATGTGCAGTAACGACGTTATGGTTTACCGCTACGAAAACGGCAATTATTATTTCGACCCCGAAGCCGAGGTAACAAGGCTTGAATTTTTGGTTATGCTTATGAACGTTTCGGGGCAGGACACCGATATAGTCGCGGTTGCCGACAGCGTGATAGCCGATGACACGGGGCTTTCGTCGGGGCTTAAGGGTTATCTTTCCTCCGCCGCGGAAAAGGGGATAATTCGCCTTGAAAACGGCAGCTTTTCGCCCAAGGAGGCAATAACCGTTGAAGACGCGGCTTATATGCTCGCCGCCGCGCTCGACCTTCCGAACACGCGCAAGGAAAGCGAGGATGCGGGCGCGACAGAGGAAAGCTTTTCGGCGATGCTTGCCGCCTCCGACGCGGGATTTTTCGAGGTTCTCGAGCCCGAAAAAACTCTTAACAAGGCAGAAACGGCAGAGCTTTTATGCAGAGTCGAGGACTATATGACAGCAAACAATATGTCAAAAGGTGAAGATTGACAAAATCGCCTTCGGGTGCTATAATCGTTTCGGGCGAAGCTTTTCGCCCGAATAACTTTTTTAGAAGGCGTTAGATATGTCCGAGAGGAACGAAAACAGCAAGATAAAGAAAATATTAACGGTAATTCTGCTTATTATCGCGCTTTTGCTTTTATCGTTTGTAAGCGTGATAAAAAACGTCTACCTTTGGGCAGATTCCTTTATCGACGATACGATTGACTATATTTCCTACGACGAAAGCCTTGAGGAATGGTCGGGCGAGGATATCGACGCTTCGGATTACGGCGTCGAGGATAATATGGGTATAGATTTTTCGCAATTTTCCGACCCCGAAGCAGGCAGAGATGAATCGTTCGGTGAAATTTCTTACCCCGACGAAGGCGAAATTTCGGAAAGCGACAAGGAGCACCACAGCTATCCCCCCGCACCGCCCGAGCCGCCTTACGAGCCGAATTACGAAATACTCGAAGGGCTTTTCGACGGTGATAATGTATCGGATGCATACGAAAAGGACGTTATAAACATTCTTCTTATCGGTGCCGACACGCTAAGCGGCAAGCGCGCGCGAAGCGACACGATGATACTTATGTCGATAAACAATATCAAAAAGCGTGTCGTTTTCACATCGTTTATGCGTGATACCTACGTTTCTATCCCCGGTTATAAGAATAACCGCCTTAACGCCGCGTTTTCGGCGGGCGGTCCTTCGCTTCTTATAAAAACCATAAAGCAAAATTTCGATATAGATATCGATTTTTACTTCACCGTAAGCATAAGCTCGTTCGAGCAGGCGGTCGACGTTATCGGCGGTATCGACCTTGATATAAACGAAAACAACTACGATTATTTCAAGGGCTGGAAGGAATTAAACGGCTTGAGCAAGGACGAAGCGATAAACGGAAATCATTCGGTGCATCTCTATGGCGGCACGGCTTTGGGCTATGCGAGAAGCCGTAATTTCTCGAACGGCGATTTTACCCGCACGCTCCACCAGCGCGATCTTTTAACTCAGTTCGCCTCGAACTGCAAGGGCAAAAGCCTTGAAGAGCTTCATTCGCTTATAAAGGCGGTGCTCCCCTACGTTGTTACAAATATGCCGAAGGCAACGCTTAAATCGATGATATGGAACGTGCTTACCTACGTTTCTTACAGCATTACCGATGCGCGCGTTCCCTGCGCGGGCTCGTTCGAATATGCCCGTATCGACGGCAGAGAGGTGCTTCGCGTTAACCTCGAAGCAAACGAAAAATATATCAAGGCGAAAATTTACGGTTAAATTCATAATAAAAGGAGAAGCACGAGGCTTCTCCTTTTTGTGTTATTTATTCGGTGTCTAAAGGAATGAGAACTGTAGCAACAAAATCGTTTTCGTTTGCGACATCAAACCCGCTTGGAGTAACCGCGAAGGACAGTCTGTATAGCAACGCATAGCTTTGCCACGACTCAACATATACGACGTTCGAATGACCTGTATAATTCTCGTACACTCCCTCGGAATCTATGCTTTGTGAGTTCTTGGTTAAGCTCTTTTGGCCGAGTTTATATCCCTTTTCAGTCAAAGTCAGAAATATTTCATCAAAAACCATATCGTTCAACCTACTCCATTCGCTGTCTGAGATGTCCGCAAGTGTCTCTGCCTTTTCGAAATCGACAACGGGAGCGGATGACGCGGAAATGATCTCGCCGTCATAATTTACCGTGACTCCTATTTCAAGCACGGTAAAGCCATTTATGATTTTCTTCCAACGATATACGAAGCGAGATTGGCCTTGAGAAGCCCAGCTTAATGTGTATTCGGAAAGGTCAATATCTACGTTCTTTTCGTCCTTAAAGAGCTTTTCCACCTGCTTTTCGACTTTGCCCAGCATATCAAGAGGGTCTTTTTGAAAATCAACGGTCTCTTCGGACTTATCCGGCTCTGCTTCCGCGTTAGTGTAGAATTCCTCGTAAACACCTACAATATCGTTTTCGGATACAAGCAAACCGTCGGTTTTTAAGTCGTTTTTATAATCGTATCGGTATTCGGGACATATAACCAGCTTCACGTCGCCCTTCAAGCTGTCAACATTCGGTGTTTCGACCTTTGTAAAAGCGCACGCCGAAAACAGCGGAAGGAAAACGCACAATACAGTTGCAACAGTCAAAATTTTAAATAGTCTGTGCTTCATATCAGTCGTCCTCACTTTCTGCGTTCGGATCGAGCATATAATAACAGTGGATAGGGATCACGTATGAGCCATCGTTCTTCTCGACAATCTGTTCGACCACAAAACGTACTGCATAGCAATCGGCTTCTTTAATGTGCACCAGCTCAATACAATCACCCAAAACGCCCGAGGAACAATTCTTGAACGAACTTCGCATTCTGATTTCGCGCAATTCCTCCGAATTATCTCTGTTTTCTTCTATGATGTTATCTTTTAATAAATCTCGTGCCAATTCTAAATATTGTTCTTCGCTGATCTCCGGAATACACTCTAAAGATCGTTCCGGAATTATCGAAGAGGACATTTCGTATCCTGTTACACGGCAGTAATTATCAAAATCTATTTGTAGTTCGTGTACCTTAACAGAACGAGAATACAAAATCCAGTGAAGCTGATATGCGTTTTTATAGTTCGTTAATTTTTCAAAAGTATAATCCGAAAGATCAATTTCTTCTTCCGCGTAGAGATTGATAACTTCCTCGACGAAATCCTTGGAAATCTTTAAGGCTGTATCAAAATCGAATTTATCCCTCGCTTCGCCGAAAATCGCAGAGTTTGCGAAGTATCTTATCGGTAGCTTGTTTGAATCGGTATAAGCGACAGAAATCGTTTTTCCGTTCTCGTCTATACCCGTAAAAGAACACACCGTATCTTTACAAAATTCAGAACTTTGCTTTCGTATGTAACCGTTATTCTGCAAAACGTATTCAACACCGTTGTATATAATATTATCTAATTTTTCGGATTCGTCCTTTTCTTCCGTTATTCTATCCGCAAGCTCATTCGGCACACTAAAATCGGTATCCTCAATATGAAAACGCATTTTCGCTTGCATTTCTTCTATAGTCAGCTTCGGCGCGCTGTCGCCGCAGGAAGAAAGAGAGGGCAAAAGTAAAATAAGCACCGTAAACAAGCATAGAGTTAATTTCAATGTTCTTTTTGCTTTCATTCTGCATCCTCCTTTTGTACTTACCTCGATGATTCTCTCGCGCTCCCGCGAAACTGTGAGCAAAATCAACAAATATTTATCGCGAAAACATTCATTTCTAAACATATTATACATTCTTTCTGATTTGAGTTTGTTAATAAATTGTAAATATTCAAACCGAAAAGCCCTAAAATACTCAAAAAGGAGAAGCACGAGGCTTCTCCTTTTTGTGTTATTTATTCGTTGTAAAGCGGGATTAAAAATCCTGCGGATTGTGGAATATCAATATTTTTGTCTTTATTTACTATTCTGAACTGTACCTGCACGAAAAGAACGTATTTATCTATGCTTTCGTAGTAAAATACGTTTGAGTTATACTTGCTGTTTGAGTCTTTGTATTCTCCTTCAAAAACAAGGTCGTATCCTTTGTCGGTCAATCCCGATAATTTTTCCTCAAGTATCGGAAAAACATACTTTTCTATTTCTTTTTCCGTCATTAAAATAACGGTGTTGTTTTCCGGGTTTTCAATAGACGAAGGGTATGAGGAAAAACCGTATATTGCACCGTCGGGCATTACCGTAACGCTCAGTTCATCTATTAATCTGCCGTTAATTACCCTTGCCCAAACGAAATGATAATTATCATCCAAATGGGAAGTCGTCGGTCCCGACACAAGCAACTCGTATTTTGATAAATCAATATCTATTTTGATTTCATCCTTCAATCTGCCGTTAATATATTCGAGCGCCTTTGCTCTTGCGGCATCTACTCCGATATCAATATCTTCGGAAGGCTTGCGTTCTACGTAGCGCGCTTTGAATATTTTTCCGTCTTTTGTAAAATATATTAATACAAGCTCGCCGTCGTACACGAAACTGTCCTGATAAAATGTTTCTTTATGCGTCAAAAGCTTAACGGCTTCTATATCATTAACGATATAAGGCTGTGAAAGTATTTGTATTTCTTCCCCGTTTTTCGGCGCATCTTCCGGAAGCTCAAAATGAGTATGATGTCCAAGGTCGCTATATCTCTTGGGATAGAAGATATTTTCCCCGTAATATCCGGACAAGAAGCTTTCTTCGCTTGTTTTATTTGCTTCATCGATAAAATAATCTACTTCATCATAATGAATATAGCTTGGCTCAATATACACTATCGTTCCATCAAGTGCTTTTTCATAATCTGATATTTGGCAAGAACAAAACAACGGCAATGCCGTAAAAACAACCAGCAAAAGAGCAAAAATTTTACAAAAAGACTTGTGAGTGTCAGTCCAATAACGCAGCATCTCTATCCTCTCCTATCATAATGATTTTTGTATTACCGCCTGACGGTTGAATCGTCAATTGTCGGTGAGTTTGTTTGGTCTTCTCGATAAAGCCCCGCCCGCGAATCCGTGGGCAAAATCAACAAATATTTATCGCGAAAACATTCATTTCTAAACATATTATACATTCTTTCTGATTTGAGTTTGTTAATAAATTGTAAATATTCAAACCGAAAAGCCCTAAAATACTAAAAAGGAGAAGCACGAGGCTTCTCCTTTTTGTGTTAGTTACGCGTATATGATTTTGGAATTGCAATAACGAGCGACGTAAATTGCGCATCCTTCACCTCGGCTCCGGATGCGGCGCCGCCAAAGCAATATACGGGCTGAAGAACGGTGCAACCTTTTGAATGTTGATTAAACCACATAATGCTTACTTTTTCTGTATTAAGTGCTTCGAACGGCTGTTTTACTGTTATTGCTTCTATCGATGGATCCCCGCTCTCGACAGAGAAGGAGTCGGGGGATTTGATTCTTGCGAAAGCATCGTCGAACTTCACCAAATCCATAGTACCGATCTCTTTGTAGTCGTACAATTCAATGACCATTTCGACAAGTCCGCGTGCGTCGAAGTATAAATAACATCGGTCGTTTCCGAGAACGCGCAAACCGTTGACAAGCTTTCTGAAGGAAACACCGACTCTTGTCAGATGCGTTCCCTCGGAATCCGAGATAGTATATCTGCTCTCGATTCCGCAATACTCGTATTCGCCGTTCATAAAAGGTATTTTTCTAAACGTTTCCCAAGCAAGCTTTTCCAATTCTTCGTCGCTCATTTCGAAATATCCGCGCGTTCTATCGGTATATGGTACCCAGTTGCCGACAATCTGATTATCATCGTGATCGAAACGGTCGGAATATGCAGAAAGACCGAGTTTTTTAAGCATTTGCGCAAGCTCGTCCTGCGTTATACTGCGCTTTGATATTTCATATATCGGGAGCTGCGAGGGAAAGTCGGGTTTTCCGTTATAGATAACCTCGGTTTCGTCGTCGATATATTTTGCAAGTTCTTCGTCAATATCTTCGTTTTCAAAGCTTATTCTTTTATACCTTTCGGAACATCCCGAAAAAACAAACACAAAAACGAAGCAAAACACCAAAAGTAAAATTTGTTTTTTCATGATTTCCTCCTGTTTAGCTGTTTTTTATTCAAGCCCGATTATATAATCGAATTCGCGTATAAGCGCGTCCTTTACCGCTTCGGGAACCGAAATTTCGCCCGATTCGACGCTTGCGCGCATCAAAGAAAGCTCTGTGCAGAAGACTTCGAAGCTTTCGGTGCTTTCGGAAGCGGCGCTTACCCTTTTGCCAAGCGATTTAAGCGCTTCGCCGTTTGCCTCGGTAAGATTTTCGAAAAATCTTGCGGCAAAGCCGAGCGATTCGATACGCTTAACAACCATTTCCGCGCTTGCCTTTATAAGCTCGGCTTCGGGCGCGGTGGTGGGGGTTGCCGCAACGCGAAACGCGTTCCGCACGGTTTCGTCGTAGCCGCAGGTGGAGATATAGCGAAGCGTGAACACCGAAACACCCTCGGCGCAAAGACCGTAGGGCATTATAAATTGCTCCTCGATAGATTTATGCGAGGCTTTTACGTAGGTGCCGACACCCAAAACAAGCTGTGTGTGCTCGGTTATCGGCAATATTTCCTCGGCATAGCCTTGCTGATATTCGGTGGTTTCGCCGTATATCATCGGGAATATCGCGTCGGCATAGCCGTTTTCTGCCCATTTTTCGACATCCTGATAGGTATATATCTGTCGGTCGCGGTAATCGGCAAAGCAGGTAAAGCTTACGTGAAGCTTGGGGTTTATCGACTTAACGGTTTGGTAGAAGGTTTTTTGATACTCCGAAATAATATCCCTTCTCCAAGCGCACCACTTTTCCCAAAGCGGGTCGCTGATTTTAAGCGTTGCGGGGTCTTTGCCGTATTTTTTAATAAAGCCCGAAGCCGAGCTTTCGTTATAACCGAAATCCTCGTAATTATGCTGCTGATAATAATAAGGAAGCGGATAACGCATATAGTCTGCCTGAACACCGAAAATATCGTATTTTTCGGCAATTTCGGAAATTACGGCAAGGTTGAACGCCTGCACGTCCTTATCTGCGGGGTCGAGCGTTATTACCTTGTCGGGTCCGACGTGTCTGCCCTTGTTGGTAAGCAGATATTTATCCTTGTAAATGCTCATATAGTGGTCTTCGGGATAAAATACCCCTTCAAGACCGCTTGAAAAGCTGTTTACCATTACGATAAGGCGCAAACCGTTTTCGTCGCACGCCTTTTTGAACGCCGCGATAAGGTCGAGCTCGCCTATTTTGCGGTATTTGACCATACCCTCGACCTCGCTGTCATAAACGGCAAAGCCGCCGACGGTGTTATCGATAATAAGCGTGTTCAAGCCGCAATATTTCGCATAAGCGACGGTGTGGTCCACGTCCGCCTGAGTTTCGTAGTGAAGCACAATCTGGTTGCTGTAATTGTATTCGCCTATGGTTACCCAAGCCATTCTGTCCTGAACGGTAATATAGGGCACAAGCTCGTTTTTCGCCTGCTTGGAAAGGTTAAGAAGCGAGCCCACCGCATCGGCAAGAACGCTTCCGTCACAGCCGTTGTAATCGGTCGCATCGCCCGAAACGCCAAGCTCGGCTTCGGCTTTGCCGATACAGCCCGACATTTCGGATATTAAGCCCGCGGTTTTTTCAAAATCGATATGCTCGAGCTTTTCCACCGCGCTTTCAAAGCCCGCAACAACAGCGTCACGCTCGCTTATAAGCCTTGCAAGCTCGGTAAGCGGTGTGGTAACGACGGCAATAATGCGCGGGGCTATTTTAATAACCTCGGCTTCGGGCACGGCAACGCGCGCAAGCGTTTTTGCGTTAATTCCCGTTGCCGAAACGATAAATCCGCCCTCGGGAATCTTATTCATACCCGAGCATTCGGTGAATATTTCGGTAATTCTGCCGTCGGAATTAACAAGAATTTCGGTAACCTTATCGCCGACCGGCGTGCTTTTTTGCTTTTCGTAGGTAAAAAGCACTATTCCGTCCTCGGGACGGTCGGTGTTGCTCCCCGCGATGCTTAAGCGCTTGGAGCTGTATAGCTTTTCGCCCTCGACAAGAACAGCCTCGTCGCCGATTTTAAGCGTATCCGCCTTGCGCTCGTTCACACTGTTTTCGCCGACTGCAAGCACGTAGCCGCCCTTGGGTATGCTCATACCCGCCTTGTCGTCGCCCGAACGGTTTATATCGATTATCTTGCCGTCCTTAACAGCGATTTCGGTGCAGTAAATATTGTTTTCGGTAATGCCGGTGTACCAATATTCGTTATATAGCCAGCCGGTATCCTCGGCGGTGCGTTCGGCGTTTTTATAGCCGATTTCTATGTATATATCGCCGAATTTAACATAGCTTTCGGGATATACCTTGGGGTTAAGACCGGCGCAATCTACCTTATCGCCGATATTCACGGCGGCATCCTCGACCCCGCGGAAGCGCACAACGTAACCGTCCTCGGGAATAACCGCCGTTGAGCCTGCGGCATACACGTCGACGACTATGCCGTCGAGCACGGCGATATCGAAAAAGTTTTTGTCTTCGGTACCGTTTTTGGGCATCGCAAGCTTGCCGCATTCGCGGGTATAAACATAAACGCCGTCTTCGGTAAGCTCGGAATTAAATTTATCTCTCAGCGTATATTCCCTGCCCTCGATGCTTAGGGTAATTACGTCCTGCTCGGAAACCGATTCCTCTAATGCCTGCGAGGAAGCTTCGCCACCTTCGTTATTGCAGGAAGCGAGCATCGGAACAAGCATAACCGCCGTGCAGAAGGCCGCAAAAATGCGCTTCGCCGTCGATTTTTTCATACTTTTTCCCTCTCTATTCGGCAAATATAATCGGCTGTGTTCTCGGAAGCGGCTCGGGAAGCTCGCAATCGCGGTAGCCGAGTATGCAGTTGCCTATGCCTATATATTCGTCGGGAATACCGAAGGAACGCGCAATTTCTCTGCCCTCCTCGGATTCAAAAACCTCTCTTGCGCGGTGAATCCAGCAGGAATCTATGCCAAGCGAAAACGCCGCGTTCATAAGATTCGCCATCGCGCAGGAGCCGTCCTCGACCGTGGTGGTGCGGTTTCTGTCGGCAAAAACGACGATAACCGTTCCCGCGCCGTAAAATGGGTCGCTTTCGCTTCCCATAACCGCGGCGTTCATTTTAGAAAGTCTGTCGCGAAGCTCCTTGTTCGTTACAACAAGGAAAAGCGTATCGCGGGTGTTGCGTCCCGTGGGGGCGTAAAGTCCCGCTTGAAGTATTTTTTCGATATCCCCACGCGCGACCTGCTTTGTGCTAAAGCTTCTTATACTTCTGCGTTCGGTAAGTGTTTTTATGGTTTCGTTCATTTTTCAATCCTCCAAAGCCGACATAAGTAATGCCGAAAATTCACGGTAATCGTCGGAAGAAAGGCTCATTATCTTTTCCCTTTCCCAATTCGAATAGAGCTTGCTTATCTCGCGCTCGCGCAGTACGAGCGAATACGCCTTGTCGAGAGCTTCGGCAAGGTTTCGTTTTTCCGCCTCCTTAAGCAGCACGAAATAGCGTATGCCGCGTATAAGCGTCTTTAAACGCAGGGTGTTTATCGGTCTGCCATCGGGCGAGGGGTAAACGTAGCCGAGGTCGCCCACGGGGAACGGTCCGTAACGCATATCGCTGTTGGGGTCGTCGGTCCAGCAGGTATAGCTCCAGCGCAAAAATCCGTCCATTTTCGCAAACGCCGCGAGAATGCCGATATAATAACCGTCGACAAGCTCGCTTCGAAGGAAGCTGTTCGGTATTTCGGGGCAACAGCAAACGTAGTAAAGAAAACGCTTTTCGGGCATTTCGGCTCTAAACTTCATCAAGGCGTCGTATTCGCTGTACATAGCCGAAATATAAGGTGCAAAATCGTAAATATCGCGCCCGAACTCGTTTACGAATTCGGCGTGATTTATCGCTGTTTTGTATTTAAAGCTCGGCGCGACAGCCTTTATGTGCTCCAAGCTCTTGCGATAAGCTTCGATATCCCCCGGCTCGTCCGCCGCGATACGCACGCGCTCTATTTGGTTTGTTTTTATAAAATATGCCTCGAGCGAACGGATATAATCGTCGACCTCACGCGCGGTATGCAGATAGCCGTAAAGCCCGCTTGCTTCGTCAAGCACGCGTATATGCACGCCGTCGGGGTAATCGGGCGCGGTGCGTGTTGCGCCGTATTCCTTGGTGTCCCAAACGTTTACCAAGCCGTAAACCGAAATGCATTCGTCTATTCCGTATTCGGCGCAGAGGTCGATATATCTCTGCATTACAGAATAATCGCATTCAAGGCTTCCGTCGGCTTTGCGTCTTACCAAAATCATCGAATATTCAAAAAGGTTTGCGCTGTATCTTTGCTCGTTTTGACAGCCCTGACCGTTCCAAGGAATTTCCGAAGCGATAACCGTTACGCATTTCACGCCCGTTTCGCCGAGCGATACGCAGTAATTACGCAAAATTTCGAAATGGCGGTCGCTCCAAAGCGGAACGCGGTGCTGCCGCGCGATGTTCGAGGGGTGCTGCCAGAGGTCGAGATGAAAGCCGTTATCTTTATTTTCGGGGAAAACAAAGCCGTAAACATCAAGCTCCACGCCTATTTCGCCGACAAACGCTTCGTCGGAAAAGCCGTAGCTTTCGTAAAATTTTATTTTGCCGTTAAAGCTTCCCTTTTTTGCTTCCTTCGGTATTTTTATTTCGCAATAGACCGAAAGTATTTCATCGGCATCGGCTTCGACAACGCTTTTTGTCTGCAAGGAATCGGCGCGGTAAAATGCGTCGTCGCAAAGATGCATACCGATATGAAAAAGCTCGCATTCAAAGGGAAAATCGCATTCGACGCGCAGATTTTTACGCCTTGCATCCTGCGAAAACCAAGGCTGCTTTGAAAGGTTGAGCGCAAACATCTCGTCTGCCGTTATCACGACCTGAAAAGCCGCCGTATCGTTCCTGCCCGAAACAAGCTTTATTTGCTTGGGCATCGCCTCGACCGTATTTTTATTGAATCTTGCCTTATCGCCCCAAATAAGCTTAAAGCTTTCGGGTGCGGCACCGTAAAGTATCTTCATCTTTTCCTCCTTATGCGTTTTTTAGGTAGGGGTTATATCTTCTTTCGTCGTCAAGTGTCGTGGGGGCATCGTGGCCGGGGTAAATATCGTAATCGCCGGGGAGGTTGCGGAGATTGCGAAGCGAGCGCATCATTTGCGCCTCGTCGCCGCCGAGGTCGGTTCTGCCGATGCTGTTTTTAAACAGCGTATCTCCCGTGAACATCATACCGTCGAACACGTAGCAAACGCTTCCCTTTGTGTGGCCGGGGGTGGGAATAACGTAAAAATCAAAGCCTGCGATCGAATATTCGCCCTCCTTCGAAAAGGTAAATTCGGCAGGCTCGAAGGGGCGGGGGTCGTAAGGAATTATCGCGCTGAACATATCGCGCTCGGTAAGCATATTTGCATCGGCTTCGTGAATTGCAACCGGCACGTTTATGCCGCGCAAATCGCCCACCGCGAGAATATGGTCGAAATGACCGTGGGTCAGCAAAATAAGGCGGCAAACCGCATCGGCGCGGTGAAGCGCGTCCTGTATAACGGTAAGGTCCGAGCCGGGATCGATAACTATTGCATCGCGCGTGTCGGCATTTTTTAAAATATAGCAGTTGGTATTAAGCATACCGACTTCAACCCTTGTTACGATCATATCTTTCATAGTGTGTTTCCTTTCGAGTATTGTTAAAATAATTATACACTCACGAAAAGCAAAAGTAAATAGCAAAAACCCCTTCTCGGGGGTTTTTATTTATTAATGTAGTCGAATTCGATTTATTTTAACAAAAATCATTGACTTTACTTGTATTTATGTTAAGATATAATGAGTGAAGAAATACTTTGATGAGAGGCAGTTATGTCGGGAATTCCCGTGCTTGTCGTTGTCGGTCCGACCGCGAGCGGCAAAAGCGCTTACGCTATCGAAAAAGCAATACAGCTCGGCGGTGAAATAATAAGCGGCGATTCGATGCAGATATACCGCGGTATGGATATCGGCACGGCGAAGCCGACGGCGGAAGAAACCTGCGGAATACCGCACCACCTTATCGATATTGCCGATATAGACGAGCCGTTTTCGGCGGCAAGGTTTGTTGAATTGGCGGCAGTCGCTATTGCCGAAATCCGTTCCCGCGGGAAGCTTCCCATTATCGCAGGAGGTACGGGGCTTTATATCGATACGCTTATAAGCGGAACGGTGCTTTCTGCCACCGAGGACGACCCGATATTGCGCGAATCGCTGTTTCGCTTTGCCGAGGAAAACGGCGCCGAGGCTCTGCACGCAAGGCTTATGGAGGTCGACCCCGAATCGGCGTGTGCGATACACAAAAACAACATAAAGCGCGTCGCACGGGCGCTCGAGATATATTACAAAACGGGAAGAACGAAAACCGAGCTCGACAAAGAAAGCAGGCAGAACGAAAGCCTTTATGCCCCCCACGTTGTTTATATACAACCGAAGGAGCGCGAAACGATATACGAGCGTATCGACAAACGCGTCGACATTATGTTCGAAAGAGGGCTTGAAGCCGAGGTAAAATCGCTTTACGAAAAGGGGCTGAAGGATACCCCCACGGCGTCGCAGGCGATAGGCTATAAGGAATTTTACCCCTATTTCGAAGGACTGTGCGATATAAACGCCGTAAAAGAGGCTATATGCCTGAACACGCGGCATTACGCAAAGCGTCAGCTTACTTGGTTTAACCGCAAGCCGACAGACGAAATTATTTATATTTAAAATTTTTCAAAAAGGAGGAAGCGATATGAGCAACGAAGGCAAAAACCTGCCCGAAAGACAACGCCCCACGGCAATCGCCACGAGAAGAATAAGCAGCAAAAAGCCGAAAAGCGACAAATACATTAAGCTTTTAAAGCGTTTTCTTGCTCAGTTCGGCACGGCAATAATCGCTGTCGCGCTGGTTGCATACGTTTTCCTCCAGCTTATGCTTAACGTAAGCGTTAATCTCGACCGAGAAACCGCCACCTACGCAACAATTACCGACCGCGCCGAGCTTGAAGCGTTTTTGTTCCGCGACGAGCTGCTTATACCCGCAGGCGCATCGGGCACCAACTGTTTTCTTGCCGAAGAGGGCGAAAAGGTAAAAAAGGGTGAGGAAATAGTTGTTACCTATTCCGACCCTAACGACGTTAAAATTCAGGCCCGCATAAGCGAAATAGACAAAAGAATCGATATTCTTGAACGCTCGAGCCTTTCCACCGGCGCGTCGACGACCGATATACAGCTGCTCGATTCGCAGATAGACGAGCTTGTGCTTTCGATAATACGTCAGGTAGATAACAACGATTTCGATAAGGTCCTGCGCCAAAAGGAAGAGCTTTTGATTCTTATGAATCGCCGTCAGGCATTGATACAGTCGGAAAGCTACGCGGCAGAGCTTTCGAGCCTAACGCACGAGCGCGAATCGCTTACCGAACAGCTTACCGGAGCAAGCTTTATTACCGAATCGCCGAAAAGCGGATATTTTTATTCGACGGTCGACGGCTACGAAAACAGCTTTACGGTCGATGCGCTCGAGGCGCTTACCGGCGAAGGCTTTGAAAAGCTTGCCGACTCTGTTCCCGACAAAAGCATAATTTCCGGCTCGGCAGGAAAAATTGTGCTTTCCTCGACGTGGTATATCGCCGTTGCGATAGACAAGCGCACCGCCGAAACCTTTAAGGACGGAACAAGCTACCCTATTGTTTTTCAGTATTCGAACAACACCGAGCTGAATATGACGCTTGACCGCCGCATAACCCGCACCGACAAGGATATGACCGTGCTGGTGTTCAGCACAAAGCTTATGCCCGAAGGCTTTGATTATTCGCGTTGCCAGACAATCGAGCTTCCCACGGTTACCCACGAAGGAATCCGCGTGAGCAGTAACGCGATACGTATGAAGGACGGCGAAACCGGCGTTTATACGGTAGTGGGCTCGAAGATAGTTTTTAAAAAGACCACCGTGCTTTACAACTACGGAAGCTATTCGATATGCGCTATCCCCGTAAACCCCGCTTATCCCAATCGGCGCGATATTGCATATTCATCTAAAACACAGCTTTCTCTGCACGATTCGGTGGTTACCGACGGCGACGAGATTTACGACGGAATGAGACTCAAATAAAATGAACTCGAACGAACAGATAGCAGAAAACATAGCCAAAATAAAAGCAGAGCTGCGCGGCAGGGCAAGATTGCTTGCCGCGACCAAGACGATTCCGCCCGAAACGATAAATTTTGCGCTTGACTGCGGAATAGACCTTATCGGCGAAAACCGTGTGAACGAGCTTTTGGAAAAATACGAGCTTATCGACCGCAACCGTACCGAGATACATTTTATCGGCGCGTTGCAAACCAACAAGGTGAAATATATTATCGACAAGGTGGATATGATCCACTCGGTCGACCGCCTTTCGCTCGTACAGGAAATAGAACGCCAAGCAGGCAAGCACGGAATAGTTATGCCCGTGCTGGTCGAGGTAAATATCGGTAACGAGGAATCAAAATCGGGCATCGCGCCCGATCAGGTTGCCACTTTTTGCGAATATATCGCCGCTATGCCGCATATAAAGCTGCGCGGTTTAATGGCAATTCCGCCAAAAAGTGTAAATTTAGGCGATAATCGAAAATATTTTTGCGAAATGAAGAAAATATTTATTGACATATCGGGCAGAAATGTAGATAATAGTATTATGGATACTTTATCGCTTGGTATGAGCGATGATTATGCCGACGCGGCGGATTGCGGCTCGACGTTGGTAAGAGTGGGAAGCGCGATATTCGGAAAACGCGACTACCCGATAAAATAACGTGAATAATATTAATAACATATCAGGAGGCAAACACAATGGGATTTATCAACCGCATAGGCGATCTCTTTAAGACCGAAGAGGATTTCGACGAAAACGAACAATACGAAGGATACGAAGACGAAGAAGAGGAAGAGGTTGCTCCCGCTCCCGCACAGCAGCCCAAGGCAGCTCCCGCGGCTTCCAGACCCACCGGCGGCATTTCCTCCGGCGCGGCTTTGGAAATGAAGGTCGTAAAGCCCGAACGCTTTGACGAAGTCAAAACCATCGGCGAACACCTTCTTGCAAGACGTACTGTCGTACTCAACCTTGAAGAAACCAACAAGGAAACCACCAAGAGAATTATCGACTTTCTTTGCGGCGTCGTTTTCGCTATCGACGGTCAGGTAAAGAAGGTTGCAAACGCTACCTACGTTGTTACCCCGAAGAACGTTGACGTTTCGGGCGAACAGAACGAAGCCCCCGCTGACGACAACGGCAGCAAACAGCCCAGAGAGCTTTTCCGTTAACGGAGACTGATTTTTTTGGAAGAACTATTTTTCATAGTATCACGGGCAGTTAACCTGTTTCTCAGCATATTTATGCTTCTTCTCCTCGCAAGAGTGCTTATCGGCTTTTTTTCCGACGAGGAGGAATCGAGAGCGTACTTTTTCTGCTACGCCATTACCGAGCCCGTGGTCTCGCCCGTGCGCAATCTGCTTGCGCTCATCCCGTTTTTAGAAGAATCACCTATCGATTTTTCGTTTATGGCAACCTGCCTTATAATATCCTTGGTTCAATCTGCACTACCGCTTTAATTTTGCATTAAAGATAGTAGTGCTTTTGGACGTTGTATGGCTGAACAATATATTACCCCCGAAAGGAGCGATGCACGATGCTGGCACCGCACGAGCTTAAAAACAAACAATTTCAAAAAACCTTTAAAGGATACAACCCCCAAGAGGTAGACGAATATCTCCAATTCGTGCTCGAAAAATACACCGAGCTCTACCGCGAAAACAACGAGCTTGAACGCAAATTAAGAATCGTTGTTACCAACCTCGACGAAATTAAGGACGAAGAGGAATCTATAAGAAGCACCCTTATCTCCGCGCAGAAGATGGCGGAAAAGATTATTGCCGACGCGAACGACCGTGCCGACATTATTACCGGCGCGATAAAGGACCGTTGCGACGGCGTTATTGCCGAATTCCGTCAGCAGCTTCAGGCGGAAAAGGAAAAGGCTTGGATAATGCGCACCGCCATTATCGATTTCAAGAAATCGGTTTACGAGCTTTACGGCAAGCATATCGCCGAGCTTAAGGATCTTTCGGTTAACGAAATAGAAGACATCGTGCTTCCCAACGACGACGCGCTTATCGCAGGAATATTCAACGACGTTAAGGGCAGAATCGAGGAAGAAACCGAACGCCGCAAGAACGCGCGCGAGCTCAAAAACGAAGAGCCGCCCTTTGCCGAGGTTGCCGAAGAGGAAACCCCCGCGCAGGAGATCGCAAGCGTTGTAGCCGAAGATCAGCCCGAGCTTTCGCCCGAAGCAAAGGAAGCAGAGGACGAATATCTTAAATTTATGATGGGAGAAGACGAAGAAGACAACACCGAGGAATAGTCGGCTTCGCTTTTATAGAAACAATGAAGGATTACAAGGACACACTCAATCTGCCCTCTACCGAATTTCCGATGAGAGGCAACCTCCCCACAAAGGAGCCCGAAACACTTAACCGCTGGAATGAAGAAAAGCTTTACCACACAATGCTTAAAAAGAACGCAGGCAAGCCCTCGTTCGTGCTTCACGACGGCCCTCCCTTCAGTAACGGCTACATTCACATGGGCCACGCGCTTAACAAGATACTTAAAGACTTTATTATAAAATCCAAGGCGATGGGCGGATATTATACCCCCTACGTTCCCGGCTGGGACAACCACGGACTCCCTATCGAAAGAGCTATCGAAAAGACCAAGAAGGATCTTAACAGGGATATGTCTGTTCCCGAATTCAGAAAAGCGTGCGAGGATTTTGCGGAGGATTTTATCCAGAAGCAAATGTCCGGCTTTAAGCGTCTTGGCGTACTCGGCGATTGGGATGCACCCTATCGCACTATGGATAAGCACTTCGAGGCTCAGGAGGTTAAGATCTTCGGAGCGATGTTCGATAAGGGCTACATCTACAAGGGTCTTAAGCCCGTAACCTGGTGCCCCTTCTGCGCCACCGCAGTAGCAGAGGCGGATATCGAATATCACGATGATCCCTGCACCTCGGTGTACGTCAAGTTCAAGATGAACGACGATCAGGGCAAGCTCGCGGGCTTCGACCTTGAAAACACCTATTTCGTTATCTGGACCACCACTATTTGGACTCTCCCCGGCAATATGGCTATCTGCCTCCACCCGCGTGAAAGCTACGCGCTCGTAAAGGCAGAAAACGGCGAAACCTATATTATGGCAGAAGCGCTCACCGAAAAAACAATGAAGATGGGCGGCTTTGAAAATTACGAAATTCTTGCCACCTTCCCCGGAGAATTCTTCGAAAATATGACAGCGTCCCACCCCTTCCTCGACAAGACCTCGCGTCTTGTTTATGCCGAATACGTAACTATGGATAGCGGTACGGGATGCGTTCACACCGCTCCCGGCTTCGGCGCGGACGACTATCAGACCTGTATGAGATACGGTATGGATCTCGTCGTTCCGGTTGACGACCACGGCAAGCACACCGATTACGCCGGCAAATATGCGGGACTCAAAACCGAGGAATCCAATCCCATTATCCTTGAGGATATGAAAGAATCGGGCGCACTCTTTGCATCCGAAAATATTATGCACTCCTACCCCCACCACGACCGTTGCAAGAAGCCGGTTATCTTCCGTGCTACTCCCCAGTGGTTCTGCTCTGTCGAATCCTTTAAGGATCAGGCGATAAAGGCTATCGAAAACGTTAAATGGTATCCCGCGTGGGGTGAGGACAGAATGGTCAGCATGATCAGAGAGAGAGCCGATTGGTGTATCTCCCGTCAGCGCCGTTGGGGTCTTCCCATTCCCGTATTCTACTGTCAGGAATGCGGAAAGCCGGTTTCTACCCCCGATTCCATTTCCAAAATATCCGCGCTCTTCGACGAGCACGGCTCGAACGTATGGTTTGAACGTAATGCAGACGAGCTTATTCCCGAAGGCTTCACCTGCCCGCACTGCGGCGGAAAGAGCTTCGAAAAGGAAACCGACACTCTCGACTGCTGGTTCGATTCGGGCTCGACCCATTACGCATCGCTTATGAAGGATGCTCCCGAGCTTTGGCCCGCGGATGTATATCTTGAAGGTGCAGACCAGTACCGCGGATGGTTCCAATCGAGCCTTCTTACCTCTGTCGGTGCGCTTGACAAGGGCGCTCCCTTTAAGCAGGTTTTAACTCACGGTTGGGTCGTTGACGGTCAGGGACGTGCAATGCACAAGAGCCTTGGCAACGGCGTAGACCCCGCAGATCTTATTAAGGATTTCGGTGCGGATATCGTTCGTCTTTGGGCGTCGTCCTCGGACTACCACGCAGACGTACGTTGCTCGAAGGAAATCTTCAAGCAGCTCTCCGAATCCTACCGCAAGCTCAGAAACACGTTGCGTATTCTTCTTGCAAACCTCGGATCTCCCGACTCCGATTTTGACCCGAACAGAGATATGGTCGCTCCCGAAAAGCTCGCCGATATCGATAAATGGGCTATCTCGCGCCTTAACAAGCTCGTTAAGCGCGTGCGCGAAGCTTACGACAACTATCAGTTCCATATTATTTATCACGATATTCACAACTTCTGCTCTATCGATATGTCGAAGCTTTACATCGACATCACGAAGGACAGACTCTACTGCGAAGCGAAGAACGACCCCGCGCGCCGCAGCACCCAGACCGCGATGTATATAATCGCAAGCGCGCTCACAAGATTGCTCGCTCCCATTCTTTCCTACACCGCAGAAGAGGTTTGGACGTATATTACTCACTTGGAAGGCGAGGATGCATACAGCGTATTCTGCAACGATATGCCCGCATTCGAAGAAAAATACGATTTTTCGGATATCGAAGAAAAGTACGAATCGCTCTTCACCCTGCGCGACGGTGTTATGAAGGCGCTTGAATTGGCAAGAGCCGAAAAAGCTATCGGCAAATCGCTCGAAGCGGCTGTCACCATTTACGCAAGTGCAGACAGCGAAGCGATGAAGCTCTTCCGCGAATTCGAAGATATTCTTCCCGATATTTTCATCGTTAGCAAAACCACCCTTTGCGACGGCGAAATACCCGCAGACGCATACACCGACGAGGAAACCGGTATCGCGGTTAAGGTTTCGGTTGCCGAAGGCGAAAAGTGCGTCCGTTGCTGGATGCAAAAGGACGACTGCACCCCCGATGAGGACGGTCAGCATCTTTGTGCTCGCTGCCGTAAGGCTGTATGTTAGCAGCAATTATCGCCATCGTTGCGGTAATTCTCGACCAACTCAGCAAATATCTCGTCGTTCAAAATATCGAGCTTTATGAAACAAAGCCGTTTATTAACGGATTTATGAGCTTTTACCACACACGCAACACCGGCGCGGCATTTTCGATGCTCGCCGATAAGCGTTGGGTATTTATGGTGTTCTCGGTAATCTCGATGGGCTTGATAATCTATCTGCTTGTCAAGGAATACCGCCGACATCCGCTTATGAACGTCGCTCTCGGTATGATTCTCGGCGGCGGTATCGGCAATATGATCGACAGAATACTGCTCGGCTACGTTGTCGATTTCTTCCACACCGATTTTGTCGACTTTGCCGTATTCAATATTGCCGATTGCTTTATAACAGTAGGCGCGATCCTTTTGGGTGTCTATGTTATATTCCTTGAGCCGAAGGTCGAAAAAAAGCTTCAGGCAGAAAAGAAGGCAAAGGAAGAAGCCGCGGAAGCGGCAAAAGCCGAAGCGGGCGCAAACACAACCGAAGGAAACGGCGAAAATGGATAATTACATCGTTACCGAGCTCGATGCGAACGAAAAATTACGGCTCGATGCGTTTGCCGCAAGGGTTTTCGATATAAGCCGTTCGCGCGTGCAGGAGCTTATTTCCGAAGGTCTTATTACGGTAAACGGCAAAAAATGCGAAAAAAAGCTTCTTCTTTCGGTGGGCGACAGTATTGAAATAGAGCTTCCGCCCGAACGCGAGCTTGAAGCAGTTCCGCAAAATATTCCGATTGATATAATTTACGAGGACGATTACCTTTTGGTCGTCGATAAGCCGCGCGGTATGGTGGTACACCCTGCCGCAGGCAACCCCGACCAAACTCTTGTAAACGCTCTGCTTTACCATTGTAAGGGTCGTTTATCGTCGATAAACGGCGTTATCCGCCCCGGTATCGTTCACCGTATCGACAAGGATACCTCGGGCTTGCTTATCGTCGCGAAAACCGACGAAGCGCACCAAGGCCTTGCCGAGCAGATAGCAACCCACTCCTTCGAACGCAAATACGAAGCGATTGTGGGCGGTCATCTTCGCGAAAGCGAGGGCACGGTCTGCGCCCCTATCGGCAGGCACAAAACCGATAGGAAGAAAATGGCGGTCACCGAGCTTAATTCAAAGGAAGCGACCACGCATTGGCGAGTGGTTGCCGAAAGCAGAGAATATACCCATTTGGAGCTTACGCTCGAAACGGGACGCACCCACCAGATAAGGGTGCACATGGCGTATATCGGGCACCCCGTCGCGGGTGACACGGTATATGGAAACGTACGGTACAGGCTTGGCATGGAAGGTCAATGTCTGTTCGCAAAATACATATCTTTTGTCCACCCGATAACGGGCGAGACTATGACGTTTGAAGCGGCAAGGCCAACGTATTTCAGCGATGCGTTAAGGCGCGCCGGGCTTTAGTCAAGAAAGGAAACGCGAAAATGGAAAAAAACACCGTATTAATGCTGAAAGAAAGAGCCGCTAAGGTCAGAATGCATTCTGTCGAAGCGGTCTACGGCGCAAAAAGCGGCCATCCGGGCGGATCGCTGTCGATTGCGGACGTAATCACCTACCTCTATTTCCACAAAATGAACATCGACCCGAAGAATCCCGAAATGGAATCGCGCGACAGATTTGTCCTCTCGAAGGGACACTGCTGCCCCGCGCTCTATTCTGCGCTTGCAGAAAGAGGCTATTTCGACGTAAGCGAGCTTAAAAATCTCCGCAAATTGGGTGCGATGCTTCAGGGCCACCCCGATATGAAGGGCATCCCCGGTATCGATATGTCCACCGGCTCGCTCGGTCAGGGCTTTTCTACCGCTTGCGGTATGGCGGCTGTGGCGAAGCGCAAGGGCTACGATTGGAAGGTCTATACCGCTTTGGGCGACGGCGAAATCGAAGAGGGTCAGGTTTGGGAAGCGGCAATGTTCGCAAACCAATATAAGCTCGATAATATTATCGCCTTTGTAGACTGCAACGGCTATCAGATCGACGGCTCTGTCGAAGATGTTATGAATCCCCACCCCGTCGATGAAAAGTTCAAGGCGTTCGGCTGGTTTGTAACCGTTATCGACGGTCACGATTTCGAAGCGATCGACAACGCAGTAAACGAAGCGCTTAACTGCGGCAAGCCCGCGGCAATTATTTGCAAAACCGTTAAGGGCAAGGGCGTATCTTATATGGAAAATAACTATACTTGGCACGGCAAGGCTCCCAAGGACGATGAATATGCTATCGCCGAAAAAGAGCTTTACGACGCTTGGGTAAAGGCAGCGGAGGATGTTAAAAATGGCTGAAAAAGAAGCAACAAGAGTCGCATACGGCAGAAAGCTTACCGAGCTCGGTGAAAAATACGATTTTTATGTGCTTGACGCCGACCTTTCCGGCTCGACACAGACCGCTGTTTTCGCAAAAAAATACCCCGAACGCTTTTTCAACTGCGGTATCGCAGAGGGTAATATGATATCTGTTGCGGCAGGTATCGCCGCAACGGGTGTTCCCGCGTTTGCATCGTCGTTTGCGATGTTTGCCTGCGGCAGAGCGTTCGAACAGATACGCAACTCGGTTGCATATCCCCAGCTCCCTGTTAAAATCTGTGCTTCGCACGCGGGTATTACCGTCGGCGAAGACGGCGCGACCCACCAATTCTGCGAGGATATGGCGATAATGCGCGCCCTCCCGAATATGACGGTCGTTTGCCCCGCAGACTCGGCTTCCACCGAAGCTCTGCTTGAAGAAATTGTTAACTATAACGGCCCTGTATATATGCGTTTAGGCAGATATGCAGTTCCCCAGTTCTATACCAAGGGCGAGCGAGAATTCAAGCTCGGCAAGGGTATCGTGCTTGCAGATGGCAAGGACGTTACCATAGTTGCAACCGGTATTATGGTTGCCGCTGCTATGGAAGCGCGCGAAATTCTCGCAAACGAAGGTATCGATGCCGCAGTGCTCGATATACATACCGTTAAGCCTTTAGACGTAGAGCTTATCACCGAATACGCTAAAAAGACCGGCAACGTTGTAACGAGCGAAGAGCATTCGGTTATCGGCGGTCTTGGCGACGCGGTAATTTCGGCGCTTGCCGAAACTGCCTGCGCGAAGGTTGTTAAGCACGGTATCGACGACATTTTCGGCACAAGCGCACCCGCGGGCGTATTGCTCGAGCATTATAAGCTCAACGCAAGCGGTATTGTCGAAAAGGTAAAAAAACTGTTGAATAAATAATAATTACGGGGGTATCGGTCGATACCCCTTAATTTAAACGGTGCAATTATGACAGTAGAACAGTTAGTAAAACAGCTTGACGAAATTATACCGAAAACGCTTTCCGAGCCGTGGGACAACGACGGTTGCGACGTTATTCCCGATAAAAACGCCGAGGTTACGCGTGTGCTCTGCGCGCTCGATTGCACGAGCGTCGCGATAGATATGGCGGTAAAGTGGGGCTGTAACGTTATTATCACTCACCACCCGCTTGTTTTTAAACCGCTTGCAAGCGTGGTTTCCGACGACAGCGTGGGAAAACGCGTTATAGAATGTATAAAGCGCGGCATCGCCGTAATTTCCTTCCACACTCGCTTGGATATTATCGAAGGCGGTGTTAACGATACCCTTGCGCGGCTTCTCGGCATAAAAAACACCGAAAGCTTTATTCCCTACGGCAGAATAGGCGAAGTAGAGGAGCAAAGCTTTGAAGAATTTTCGGCGTTAGTGGCAGAAAAGCACAAGCTGGATATCTGCGCGCTTCAACGAGTAAAATCGACCGACAAGGTAAAGCGCGTTGCGGTAATTTCGGGCTGCGGCAAGGACGAGATAAGCCAAGTTATCGCCGCGGGCGCAGACACCTTTGTAACCGGCGAGGTTATGCATAACCACATGATAGATTGCAAGGAAATGGGTTTAAACCTTATATGCGCTACCCATTACGCAACCGAAAGGATTATAATCCCGATTCTTGCGGATAAGGTGCGCGAATTCGCAAAAACCGACGTGTATATGTTTGTAAGAGAAGAAGAATATGGCATTTGACGGACTTTTTTGCGCCGCCGCGGCGCAGGAATTGAATAAATGGGCAGGCGCAAGGGTGGAAAAAATTCACCAAAGCTCGCAAACCTGCTTTTACCTTCAGCTTTATTTCGAGGGCAAGCGCGGAAACTTTGTTATTTCGGCATCTGCTTCCCGCCCGATTTTGGCTATAACCGAGGAATCGGTTGCACGCCCCGACACCCCTACGCCTACCTGTATGCTTTACCGAAAGCACCTGCAAAACGGGCGTTTTGTTGCCGCGGAATGGGTGGAAAACGAGCGTATTATACGCTTTGCGTTCGATTCCGCCGACGAAATGGGCTACGTTAAGCGCAAATATATTTATGCCGAGATGATGGGCAAATATTCAAACATTATCCTTACCGACGAAAACCAAAAAATCATTAACGCAAGCTCGGTTTCGGATATTACCGCAAGCGTGCGCCGAATTATGGCGGGCTTGCCTTATGAAATGCCCCCGAGGCAGGATAAAATTTCGTTATTCGGCATAACCGACAGCGATTTTATTGCGCTCTGCCGCGAAAAAAGCGGGGCGCGCGCCTGCGATTTTCTTTTAAAAAGCTTTTTCGGCTTTTCTCCCGTTGTCGCACGCGAAATTGCCTTTTGCGCCTATGGCGACAGCGATACCGAAATTTACGAAGAAAACGCTTTGCCGCTTTTATCCGAGCTTCGCAAGCTGATAACCCGTTTTGAAAACAGCGATTTTACCCCGAACGCCGTTTACGACAGCGAAGGCAACGGAATAGAATATTCCTTTATACCGCTTACGCAATACGGAAGCGCGGTGGATTTGCGAAAATACGAAAGCTTTTCGCTTCTTTTAACCGATTACTTCGGCAAAAAGGAAGAGGCGGTGAATATCGGACGCTACTCGCGCGAGATAGTTAAAATAGTAAACAGCCACCTTTCACGCGCGCAGAAAAAGCTCGTTCTGCTTAAAAACGAGCTCGAGGAATGCGGCGCGATGGAGGATATGCGTATGCGCGGCGACCTTATAACCGCGAACATTTACCGTATTCGCCAAGGCGATAAAAGCGTTACGGGTATGAATTACGAAACCGGCGAGGAAATGACCGTAAGCCTCGATATTTCGCTTGCGCCTGCCAAAAACGCGCAGAAATATTACAAAAAATACGCTAAAATGAAGCGTGCCTCGGTAATTCTTTCCGAGCAGATTAAAAAGACCGAAGCCGAATGCGATTATCTTTCGGGCGTGCTTGGCTTTATCGAGCGTGCCGCAAGCCCGCAGGAGCTTGCCGAAATAAAGCAGGAGCTTATCGAGGGCGGCTATATCGCCGATAAATCGCAAAACGGCAAAAAGAAAAAAACGCCTGCGGCGAAGCCGTTATCCTTTACCACGACCGACGGCCTTTTGGTGCGCGTTGGACGCAACAACCGTCAAAACGATTATCTTACGGGCGGTGCGGAGAAAAACGAGCTTTGGTTTCATATAAAGGGCTTCCACGGCTCGCACGTTATTTTAACCCCGAACGGAAACGAAGAGCCGACCGACCGGGATTATACCGAGGCGGCTATGCTTGCCGCATATTACAGCGAAAAGCGCGGAAGCCGCAACGTCGAGGTCGACTATACCCGCGTGCGCTGTCTGAAAAAGCCTTCGGGCTCTGCACCCGGCTTTGTAACCTACGAAAAATATTGGTCCGCCGTTGTAGATGCGATAAATCCGTTTGAATGATTCCCCAAAAATGCAAGCATTTTATTTCGCAGGGAGCTTTTGAAAAAGCTCCCCGCACCCCGCAAAACTTTTTATCCACCAACAAATATCCATTATAAAACAACATCGGTGCAACTATGAGCTTACTTGAACGTTCTATCCCGCTTATCGGCGAAGACGGTGCCGAAAAATTGAATAATTCAAGCGTTGCAGTTTTCGGCGTGGGCGGTGTCGGCTCGTGGTGTGCCGAGGCGTTGGTGCGCTGCGGTATCGGAAAGATAACCGTTATCGACGGCGACACCGTTTCGGAAACCAACCGCAACCGCCAGCTTATCGCCCTTAATTCGACAATAGGGCGTGAAAAGGCAACGGTTTGTGCCGAACGCCTTAAGGATATTAACCCGAATTGCGAAATCACGGAGATAAATATGTTTTATTCGGCTGAAACGGCGGAAAGCATCGACCTTGCGCAGTTTGATTATATCGCCGATTGTATCGATACCGTGACGAGCAAGCTGTTGCTTATTCAAAAAGCAAAAGAAGCAAACGTTCCGATAATATCCTCGATGGGAACGGGCAACCGATTAGACCCTTCGCAAATTGCCGTGACCGATATTTATAAAACCGAGGGCGACCCGCTGGCGCGCGTTATGCGCAAGGAGCTTCGCGCACGCGGAGTAGAGGCTTTAACGGTTGTTTGCTCTGCCGAGCCGCCGAGCAAATGCGTTGAGGGCAGAAACGAAATTACAGGACGCGCCACACCTGCAAGCGCCGTTTTCGTGCCCGCAACGGCAGGTTTACGAATGAGTTTTGAAATAGTAAGCGAAATTTTGAAAAAATAAGCATTTCCAACGTTTATGTGAAAGACGATTATGACCAGAAAATCCAAAAGCCAGCGTGTTAACAGACAAAAAAAACAGCGCAAGGATTATTACAAAAAGCTGTCGTTATGTGTAATAAAGTGTTTTTTATGGCTTCTGATTGCCGCTTGGGTACTCGCTATTTTCGTTATCTCTAACATAGAAAAAAATTATATAGGCTCGGAATCTCCTATATATGAGGTCGAAGGTATTTGCACCGAGGTTCGACACGAGGTTCGATCGGGCTACAGCCGTCGCGGCGGCAGCACCAAATACAGCGTGGTTATTCTCACCGTAAACGGCGAAAACTACACTCTTGCCAAAAACACCACAGAACACGTCGTTTATAACGGTGCAGACCGATTCGAAGAATTCAAAACGCAATGGACAGGAAAAGAGCTTTATATACAATACACCCACGAAGAAAAGCGCAATATAGCCGCGATTCGTACGGCAGATAGTCAAAACGTCTATTTGACCTTAGAGGAAACCGCAAAGCTTTACCGTTCCGGCACAATAGGCATTGCATGGATTTTATTTGTCCTGTTTTTGATTTTTCTAATCGCATCTATCATTTGGTTTTTGCTGTTCAAGCCCAAACCGCCATACTTTATGCAGAAACGAAAAGAAGAAATAAAGAAAACCAAAGAAAAAATCAAGAGCGAATAGGTAAAACTTATGGCCAAACAACATTGGAAAGGCGGGGCTCTTTTGGCGCCCGTGCCTGCGGTTTTGGTTTCCTGCGGGAACAAAGAAACCGACAATTTAATAACTATCGGCTGGACGGGAATTTGCGCCACGCACCCGCCAAAGCTTTATATTTCGGTACGCCCCGAGCGTTATTCATACGAAATTATAAAGCAAAGCGGTGAATTCTGCGTTAATCTGCCGAACACCAAAATGGTGCGTGCGCTTGATTTTTGCGGCGTAAGGTCGGGCAAGGATATCGACAAATTCAAGCAAACGGGGCTTACAAAATCCGATTCCTTTGCAGTGGAATGCAAAAGCGTTGCCGAAAGCCCGCTCACGCTTGAATGCAAGGTGGATAAAATAATTCCACTCGGCTCGCACGATATGTTTATTGCCGATATTGTTGCAGTTTCGGTCGATGAATCGATTATCGACGAAAACGGCAGGCTTATGCTCGAGCGCGCCGAGCTTTTGGCGTACTCGCACGGCGATTATTTTACGCTCGGCAAAAAAATCGGCGATTTCGGTTTTTCGGTACGAAAGAAGAAAACCGTTGCAAAAAGAAAAAACAAACGGTAAAAATAATTATTTTTATTGTATAGGTCAATTATGAACTCTGTTACCATTATACACGTAGGCGACTTTATCGCTAACGCTCTCCCCAAAAAGCTTACGCTTTTCGGGGACCCCGATTTTCGAGATGCCCGTACGCTCGCGCCTCGCTCACCGCTCGCGGACATCTAAGGTATTTTTTTCGAGGCGCATGTCCCCGAAAAAAATAATTATTTTTATTGTATAGGTCAATTATGAACTCTGTTACCATTATACACGTAGGCGATTTCAAAGAAAAATATTTCAAGGAAGCGGAAGCCGAATATATTAAGCGTTTAAAGGCGTTTTGCGATTACAAAACGGTATGCATAAAAGAGGAATCCTGCTTTGGCGAGGATTCCGAAAAGCTCATTACCCGCGCGCTGGAAAAAGAAGCCGCCGCAATTCGCCAAGCTATACCCAAAAACGCATTAAAAATCGCAATGTGTATCGAGGGCAAGCAGTTATCGAGCACCGAGCTGGCAAACGTTTTTGCAAACGAGGCGCGCCCGATATGCTTTATAATCGGCTCTTCGTTCGGGCTCGACGAAAGCTTGAAGCGCGAATGCGATATGCGCCTTTCGATGTCGAAAATGACGTTCCCCCACATGCTCGCGCGTGTTATGCTGGCAGAGCAGGTCTACCGCGCGTTTTCGATAAACAACGGCAAGAAATACCATAAATAAAAGACGGCGGTTGCCGTCTTTTTTATTTTACAATCGAAAACATTAAAAGCGTTGCGATAACGTAGGTAAATACGTTTGCGGGCGGGGCAAGCAGAAGCCAAAGGAAAAACCGCGTGTGGCTTTTCTTTCTTTGCGTGGTTTTGCTTAACCGCGTTATAAGTATCGCAAGTCCGATAAGCAAAAGCACACACAAACCGACGATTATTAAAAACAATATCGAAAGAAACACCAAAAGCCCCAAGCCGCTGTGATAGCTTTCATCGCCGATATGCGCGATATCGTAAATGCGCGATTCTGTTGCGCGGTAAAACAAAAATGCCGAAGGCACAGCGAGCGCGGCGATATAGACCGCCTTTAAAATATCGAGAAATATATCGATAAATCGGCGTTTCATGGTTTACCAACCTAACTGCGAAAGGATAAACTCGAACCCCTTTTCGACAAGTGAATCGAAAAATATATCGAAAAGCAGCTGCAAAATCACCGCTACCGCGGCAAATACTATTGCGATTACCGGTACTTTGCCCGCATACCCAAGCTTTTTTGACACCGCCGCAAAAACGATCGACAAGCAGCCGAACACATAGCAAAGCACCGAGGGCACGAAAAACGCCGCCACAGCCAAAACGAGCGACATTACGGCAAGCGTTTTTGCCGCATTTTTATTACTTTCAGGTAAATTTTGTTGTGAATTCATAGCTTTCCTTAAAAATTAAGGTTGCTGTAAAACAGCAACCCCTTTTTGCATTTTATTTAAAGAATCTGCGGAAAACGGTATATTCCATAAAATCTTCGATTTCGTAGCCGTATTCAGCCAAAATGCCGAAGCCGATAGCCGCGAGGATAAGATAGATAACGCCGATACCGAGGCCGATAGCGGAGGTAATGATACCTGCAACCGCAAAGCCGTTCTTCATACCTGCCTTCTTTGCCTTGCCGTTTGCGTTGCAGGAAAGGATAAGACCTACGATAGCGCAGGGAAGAGCGAGGTAGAAGGTGCACATAAACACGATAGAAGCGATACCGAGGATCATGCCTGCGATACCCATTCCCTTACCGGGAAGCTGGGGGTTGGGGGTAGGATTGTAAGAGGGCTGGAAATCGTTTTGGGGTGCCTGATATACAGGTGCTTCGGGCTGTACGGGAGTATCCTGCACAGGAGCTTCCTGCTTTACAGTCTGTTCATTTTCCAAGGGTGCGCCGCAACCTGCACAGAAAGCCGCGCCGTCTGCATTATTGGTTCCGCATTGAGAGCAAAACATAATCATATCCTCCTTAAAGGGTTGTTTGTGTTGTAAGTGTAACACACTATTGCGTTAAAATCAATCGTTTTTTTGAACTTTTTTAATATTTTACGTTAACTCTTTGAAATTATACGGATTTTTACGAATTTGTTACGTCGTAATATCCCATACCCGCGGGAACGAAATATATATCGCGGTTACCGAGGTGGGTATTGAGCGACACCAGCGTAAAGCCTTCGTAGCGGTAATCCTTACTTCCGTCGGGGTAGGTATCAACCGAGAGATCGCCGTTTTCTGCATCCTTTTCCGCAGAAGCGAGGATATCCGAAACGGTTATATCGCCTTCCTTTAACGCCATTTCAAGCATTTTCGCGCTTCCGTCGACCTCTGCCATCATCAAACCGCCGACAACGTACACAACGCGCTCATCGTCGTAATAAATATATTCGATATTGCCGCTTCCGTCGGGAGTATAGGTGAGATTATATTCGTTCGCGCTTGAGCAGGCGGAAAGCAAAACGCATAGCAAAAGCAGAAAAGTAATTATCGCCTTACGCATCGCCATCCTCCTTCTTGCCCTCTCCGTTAAGCTTTAATTCGGCAAACTGTTCGCGTGTGATAAGGATACTGCGCTTTTTGGTTGCGGCATCGAACTCGCCGATAAAGCCGCGGCGTTCCATTTTATCGATAATTCTTGCCGCGCGCGCATAGCCGAGCGAAAGTCTGCGCTGAAGCAAAGAGGTGGAAACCGTGCCGCACTCTATCGCGACCTCTATCGCGTCCATAAACATCGGGTCGGTCTTGTCGTCGCCATCGTCCGAAGCATCCGCCGCGGCGGCGCCCTTCTTGCCCTTCATACCGCAAAGCTTTGCTTCCTGCTCGATCTGCTGCATAATGCTTTCGTCGTACTGTGCGTGTGCCGCTTCTTTAATAAACTGAGTTACAGCGGCAACCTCGCCCTTACCGTCGACAAATGCACCCTGAACACGCAAAGGCTTCATCGCGCCGACGGGGTAATAAAGCATATCGCCCTTACCGAGCAGCTTTTCTGCGCCCGTCATATCCAAAATGGTACGCGAGTCGACCGCCGAGGTGGTAGTCAACGCGATACGCGAGGGAATGTTTGCCTTGATAAGACCGGTAATAACGTCTACCGAGGGTCTTTGAGTACCGATAACAAGATGTATGCCCGCCGCACGCGCCTTTTGTGCAAGGCGGCAAACCGATGTTTCAACGTCATCGGGTGCGGTCATCATCAAATCGGCAAACTCGTCGATGAAAATAACTATTTGAGGAAGGAGTGCACGCTCGGGGTCGTTTGCAACCGCGTTGTTATAGCCCATAAGGTCGCGCGCGCCGACCTCTTGAATAAGTCTGTAACGGTTTTCCATTTCGGTGCACGCCCAATTAAGCGTACCCGCCGCATTTTTCGGGTCGTTGATAACCGGCACCAAAAGATGCGGAATATCCTTATAGTCCGAAAATTCAACCGTTTTCGGGTCGATAAGTATAAGCTTTACATCGTTGGGGTGGTTGCGGTAAAGCAAAGAGATAATAAGCGAGTTTATGCACACCGATTTACCCTGACCCGTTGCGCCCGCAACAAGAAGGTGGGGCATTTTCGCAATATCGAGATAAACGGGACTGCCCGCAACGTCTTCACCGAGCGCGCAGAAAAGTCTGCTCTTGTTCTCGCGGAAGACGGGGTTATCGATAAGCCCGCGCAAACGCACGGTCGAGGTGGCTTTATTCGGTATTTCGACACCCACCGCCGCCTTGCCGGGGATATTTTCTATTCTTACCGCCGTTGCCGCAAGGTGAAGCGCGATATCCTCGGAAAGGTTCGATATCGCCTTTACTCTTACACCCGTTTCGGGCTGAAGCTCATAGCGGGTAACGGTAGGTCCGTAGGTGGAATTAACCACCTTTGCCTTAACGTTAAAGCTTGCAAGCACCTCTTCCAGCTTACGGCTGGTGCGCTCGACCTCTGCCCCCGTAGGACCGCCCGCGCCGTTAGAGGTATCTGCCGTAAGCAGAGATATGGGCGGGAACACGTAAGGCGTGTCTTCGACAGGCTCTAAGCAAAGCTCCTCGTCTTCGGTTTCTTCTATAATTTCGGGTATGGTTTCGGGAATATCCTCGGGTATCGGATCGGGCTCGAAGGGAAGCTCATCCTGATTTGACTGCGGGTCCTCGGGAAGCTCCGCGCCGATTTCGGTATCGCTCTTCGCGTCGTATTCCGAAAGGGTTTTAAAATCGTCGTCTTCGTCCAAAGCGGGGTCTTCGGGAAGCGGATCGGCAATATCCTCTGCGGACTCTTCCTTCTTTTTGCGCCGCGGTACAGGCTCGGGAATCGGTTCGGGCTCTTCCTCACGCGCTTCCTTTGCACGCTCCGCCGCGTCGCGGAAATAGTTGACTATCGCCATAACCGTATCCTTCGGCGTTGCTCCGCAAAGCAACACGGTACAGATAAATATACCCAATATCGCGAGCACCATAGAAGCGGTCGCGCCGATAAGCTTGATAAACATTATAGCCACCGCGCCGCTGATAAGACCTGCGCTCTGAAGCTCTATTCCCTTCGGGTAAAGCTCGCGCAGAGCCATATCGTCGCCGCCTGCGACAGCAACCTGCACAACTATCGAGATAAACAGAAATTCAAGGAAATAGAGCAGGTATTTTATTCTTGCCACGTTGTTTTCGTGATCTCTGCTCCACAAAATGTCGATAACAAGTATAAGAAACGGAACGACGTAATACATCGGTCCGAAAAGACCCTTTAAAAACGATGAGATCGCGCCTCCAAACCAACCGTTATTCATAAACGGGAAGAATGTAAGTATTATATAAAACGCGACAAAGCCGACCACCCAACGGATTATTTCCGAACGGTCGACCTTTATCTCCTTTTGCTTGGAGCCCGATGTTTTTTTTGTATTTGTTTTATTCGTCTTGCTTTTTTTCTTATCTGCCACGTCAGACTCCTTTTACATCAACACGTCCGCCGCTATCGCGACAACGCCTATTATTATGCAGTAGACCGCGAAAAAGGTGAAGCTTTTGTTTTTGGTGAGATACTGCAAAAGCTTTATCGCGAAAAATCCGACAACCGCCGCGGTTACAGCACCCGCAAGCACGGGTGCAAGCATCGATGCCGAAACGCCCTCCTCGAACATATCGGGCAATTCGGTTACGCAAGCGCCCAATATTGCGGGTATCGACATTAAAAACGAAAATCTTACAGCCTCTTCGCGGTTATATCCGAACACTCTGCCGCCCGTAATGGTCGAGCCCGAGCGCGAAATACCCGGAAGTATGCCAAGCAGCGCCTGCATAACGCCCACACCGAGCGGACGCAGATAGCCGCCGTTTTCTGCGGTTACGTTGCTGCTTTTTAAACGGTCGCTCGCCACAAGCATAGCGCCGTTGAATATAAGCAATATTCCTATTGCCCACGAAATCCCGCTCAACGCCTCTACCGCTTCGTCAAGCCCCAAAAGCTTTACGGGTATAAGCGGGAGCGTTGCAACGCAAAGCATTAAAAACAGTCTTTCGCCGCTTGTGAGTCCCTGCTTTAATTTGCCCGTGAACAGCTTTTTCACAAGCGAGAAAAAGCCCTTTATGAGCATAAGCACATCCTTGCGGAAAACTATACATACCGAAACGAGGGTTGCAAGGTGAAGCGCAATATTGAACGTAAAGCTGCTTTCGGTCTGTGTGCCGAAAAAGTTTTGCGCCAGCGCAAGATGCCCCGAGCTCGATATCGGCAAAAATTCGGCTATGCCCTGAATTATTCCGTATATTATCGCTTCAAATATGCCCATACCCTTCTCCTTTTTTATTATCGCGATTATCGCGGCGTGTGCGGTTTGAATTTGTATTCTCAAGCACGCGAATCTTGGGGTTCTACAATGGGTAGCTTCGTATGCTTGAACACACAAATTTTATTTTCTGCTCCCGCCAAAAAACGGCGGGAGCAGATACGGTTAAGCTATTGCTTTTTATTCAAAATCAAGCGAATCGAGCATATCCTGAAGCTCGGTTTCTGCCTTTGTAAGAACCGATTCGAAGCGCGAAGCAACGTTCCGGTCGAGAAGCATATACTGACCCATAATGCCGCCCCAGCCGTATGCACAGCCAAGGTCGAAGGTGCGCGAATCGAAGATAAGGTCAAGCATTTCGCCCGATTCGTCATCGCGCGAGTCGCGGTATTTAAGCTGAACGTCGTAATATGCGGGAGTTACGAGATGCATCGAGTATTCCGAAATTGCCGAAATAACCGTGCCGAGCTCGCTAAGACCCTCCGAGGTGTGGGTAACGGGAAGGAACATAACCGAAGCGTTATCGCGCGAAACGGTGTGGTAATATCTATCCTGAGTTTCATAATACTTGGGCATAGGAAGTATGCCGAATTCGTCTTCCATCTGGCGGAAGGAAGCAACGTTGATAAGGCCGCACATATAGAAAAGCTCTCTGCCCTCTACGAACGACTTATGTACCGTCGATTCCCAAACGTTTTGAGGAGCGGGATACTTTGCTTCGTATTTGGGGCTGTTCGCCACCATAACGATATTTTCGTTATTATAAAATTCAAGCACGTCGCCGAGAATGGTGTAGGTCGCTTCGGTTTCCTTGGAAAGGGTAAGATAGGGAAGGTCGTTTTCGTCCTTCTGTGCAATCTTTTGGCCCGCCGCTACAAGGTGAACGTAAATGTTATAAGTTTCGGTGCCGAACGCCCATGTGTCGAATTCATCAAGAACGCCATCGCCAGTCGAATCGTAGGTTACCTTGTTTTCCGTGCAGATTTCCACAAGCTTATCGTAGGTCCACTTATTATCCTTTACAAGCTGATAAAAGTCCTCTTCGATATTGAGCTTGCTTTTGAGGTTTTTATTGAAAAGAATACACCAAGTACCCTGATCGTCGTAGGTATTAATGTCGCCGCAGGCATAGAAAACCTTCCCTGCGATAGAAAGGTCCTCTACGGCATTTTTATCCCACCAAGGCTTCGAAAGGTCGATAGTTTCTACCGAGTTAAGGTCTACTATCATATCCTCAAGCGCCAAGGTAGATGCTCTGCCGAGAGAATCGAAGCAGATATCGTAGGTGTGAAGACCCGAGGTGACCTGATTTTTAATAAGGTCGGGAACGTTGGTCGAGGTGGAAGCATCGCTTACCATTTCGCCCTTAATTGTGCAGTTGTAGGTGGTTTCGATATAATCGACGACCTGCTTCTTTGCTTCGTCGACCGACGAGGGATTTTCCTCTTCGTAAATTATTTCACCCGTGTAGCCAAGTATCGAAGTAGAGCCCGCGCCGAAGTGATGGCAAAGCACGTTTATTTCCCTGCCGCCAAGGTCGATAACGGGAGTTGTAAGGGTAATTCCCTTTGATTCTTCGGATACCGATGAATCCTCTTCGCCGCCGTTGCACGCCGCCATAATCGGAACAAGCATAACGATAGCGAGAAGGCAAATTAAAAGCTTTTTCATAACAGTTCCTTCCGCTGTCACAACAGGCAAAATACCATGTTAGTGTATAATATTCTATATTATAACGTTATATTCTTTAATTGTCAAGCGCGAAGGCAAAACAATTCGATTGACAAAGCGGCGATATTGGTGTATAATCGTTTAGAAACACAGTTAAAAGGAGATGAGGTCTTGTCCTCTGCATTTAAGAATTTTTTCATAACCTTCGCAATATGCTTATTGGTGTTCGGTTTTGTTGGCCTTAAATTTGTTTACCCGTGGGTGTCCGAAATAGTCAATTTCGAGGATATGGACGAAAACGTATCGGGAGAAACGAGTGAAGACGTATCGGGCGATACAAGCGAAGATACTTCGACTCCTATCGTCGTTCCCGACGATTTCGACGAAAACGGCGACGTTTTTACAGCCGTTATTATGTGCGTCGATTCGAAGGGCAGCGCGATAAACACCCTATTTATCGATTCGAACGGAAAATCCAAGCAGTTTATTTACTGCCCCATTCCCTCCTCGGTTAAAAACTACAACGAAGCGGGAACCATTATGCCTGTCGGCGACCTTTTTGCGACCATGACGCCCGAGGCGGTATGCCAAACCGTTTCATCTATGACAGGTATTGAAACGAAATACTGCCTGCGCTTTAACCGCGAGGGTGTGCGTGCTATGGCGGCGCTTATCCCCGGTGCAAGCGTTACCCTTAACGAGGATATTATAATCGTCAACCCCGCCTATGCCGATTACGTTCCCGTTGTCGGTCAGCCTTATCCCGACGATTATTACATTACCATTTCGAACGTGGACGGCAGAGTGCTTTTGAACGAACAGCTAAACGGCAAATCCAAGCTCGATTGGTTGCTGGAATATAACCCCTCGACCGACGGAAGCGAATACAACGCGCTCTACTCGCTTATCGCAAAATCGGTAGTGAAGCAATTTTTTGCCAACGAAAGCGCGATGAAGAGCACCGAAACGATGTCGAAGCTGCTTAACTGCTGTGAAACCAACCTTACCCTCGACGCCGCAAGCGGTCATCTTGAAACAATTTTCTCTTACGATAATTTCCAACTCCACGAAACCACCTACCCCTCGAACTGGGAAACCGCGGTGGTGAAGCTGCGCGAGCTCGACGGAAGCTATAACAGATAACGGAGGTGCAAAATGAAGAAAAATTACTCTCCCGCAACAAAATGCATACATTCGGGCTATGAGCCCGCAAACGGCGAGCCTCTTGCTTTGCCGATATACCAAAGCACGACCTATTCCTATTCCTCTCCCACCGAAATAGGCAAGCTTTTCGACCTTACCGCCGACGGCCACATGTATTCCCGCATTTCCAACCCCACGGTTGCCTGCGTTGAAAGCAAGATCGCCGATCTCGAAGGCGGCATCGGCGCGCTTTGCACAAGCTCGGGTCAAGCGGCAAGCTTTCTCGCTATCGTAAACATCGCCTCGGCGGGCGACCACATTCTCGTTTCCTCGAAAATCTACGGCGGCACGACAAACCTTTTCAACGTAACGCTTCGCCGCTTCGGTATCGATTGCACCTTCTTCGATCAGGATATTACCGATGAAGAGCTTGCTTCGATGATACAGCCCAACACCAAGCTTATTTTCGGCGAAACTATTGCAAACCCCGCACTTTCGGTATTTGATACCGAACGTATTGCAAAGGTCGCGCATAACGCGGGCATTCCGCTTATTATCGACAACACCTTTGCAACCGGCGTGCTTTGCAGACCTATCGATTTCGGCGCAGATATCGTTGTGCTTTCCACCACCAAATATATGGACGGCCACGCGGTACAGCTCGGCGGCTGTGTTGTCGACAGCGGCAACTTCGATTGGACCCAAAACGACAAATTCCAAGGCCTTTGCACTCCCGACGAATCCTACCACGGCATTGTTTATACCGAATCCTTCGGCAAGCTCGCGTATATTACCAAAATGCGCGTTCAGCTTATGCGTGATTTCGGCGTATATCCCTCCGCGCAGGCGGCGTTTTTGCTCGACCTCGGTATGCAAACGCTCGACGTGCGCCTTGCACGCCATTGTGAAAACGCGCTTACCGTTGCAAAGTTTTTGGAAGAAAGCGGCTATGCCGAATACGTTAACTACGCAGGGCTTGAAAGCAACAAATACAATTCTCTTGCAAAGAAATATCTGCCCAAGGGCTGCTGCGGCGTGGTTTCGTTCTGCATAAAGGGCGGCAGAGAAAAAGCGGAAAGGTTTATGAATTCGCTTTCGCTGTTCGTTAACGCGGTGCACGTTGCCACCGTGCATTCCTGCGTGCTTCATCCCGCAAGCTCGACACACCGTCAGTTAAGCGACGAAATGCTTGTTAAAGCGGGCATCGACGCGGGTCTTATCCGCATTTCTGTCGGTATCGAGGATATAAACGATATTCTTGCCGACCTTAAACAGGCACTCGAAAAGGCGTTTGAATAGTCGTTTTTTCGAAAACTTTATGTAATTTCTAGAAAACGCGAAATAGCCTATTGAAATTTATAAATTTATGTGTTATAACGTAAGTAATAAATACGGAGGTGTTTACTTATGGCATATTCTATCGTTAACGAAACCTGCATCGGTTGCGGCACCTGCGAGGCAGAATGCCCCGTAAGCGCTATCACCGTTGGTGATGACGGCAAGTACGTGATCGACGCAGAACTTTGCATCGAATGCGGCGCATGCGCAGGCGTATGTCCCGTTGATGCTCCTCAGGCGTAAATCAAGGGCCAAACCCGATAATGCGTTCATAGGTCGATCCCTATGGGCGCATTATTGTTATTCTGCGGTTTTTTGCCGTTTTGCGTCATTTCGCGGCGATAGCAGAAAAGAGTCGAACTAAACTCGGCTATATCGCTTCGAATATGTAAACAAATTGTAAAAACGCAGTTTGATTTGAAACTTTTTGGCATAAAAGTAGTTTAATAATATAGAGCATATTTGCGGGGGACAGCCTATGAGCGCGACACGCACAAACAAAATAAACGCAGATATTATTCTGCGCGAGCCCGAAGGCGGAATACGCTTCGGGACAGACGCGCTTCTGCTTGCCGATTTTGCAGCTAACGTCCGCAAGGGGCTTTGTATCGACCTCGGCACGGGGTCGGGCGTTATCCCTTTGCTTATGCTCGCTTCGGGCAGCGGTGCGAATTTTTGCGGACTTGAGCTCCAGCCCGAATATGCAAATATTGCCCGTGAAAACGCAAAAAGCAACGGCTTTGACGGCAGATTTAATATAATCTGCGGCAGCGCGGCGGATTTTAAAGGCATTTTCGAAAGCGGCAGGGCGGATTACGTTATTACCAACCCGCCGTATATGCGCGCCGACTGCGGTGCCGAAAACGAATCGACTCCCCTTAATATAGCGCGCCGCGAGGTATCGGGCGGGATAGATATGTTTTGCGAAGCGGCTTCGTGGTGCTTAAAAAGCGGGGGAGGCTTTTTTGCGGTCTATCGCCCCGACAGGCTTGTAAACCTGCTTTGTGCTATGCGTAACAACCGAATAGAACCAAAACGCCTGCGCGCCGTTGTGCCGTCTGTCGGCAAAAAGCCCTCGCTGATACTCGTAGAGGGGCGCAAAGACGGCCGCGAGGGGCTTGTTTACGAAAACGACCTTATTATTTACAACGACGAAACGCATACCTCGCAAACCGAGGAAATGCAGAAAATATACGAAAGATTTTAAGTTTTTTAAAAAATGGCAAAAAGAAGCTTGGCATTGATTTTAATAGTGCTCACCCTTCTGCCTGCGCTTGTTTACGCAGGGGGTGTTCTTTTTGCGTCTGTTTCGCCCTTTGAACAGCACGACGATGAGCGCGAAGCGGCTATTTCGGCGGCGTTGGGCAACGAAAAGCCCGAAAGTGAAAAAGCCGAGTCGCTACCCGAAAGCAAGCGCTATATCGTCCAATTCAAAAAGGATGCAGAGCTTAAAAGCATAGAGCTTGCGCTTAAGGATATGCCCTATCGCCTGCTTGCCGAAAGCGAGCAAAGGCTTTTTGCGGTTTCTGCCGAAAACAAGAACTTTTTTGCCGAAAATTCGGATATTATCGATTATTACGAGCCCGATTTAGAGCGCGAATCGCTTGCAATAACCAACGACCCCGTCACCCTTCCCGTTTATGAATCGGCGGGGATAATTCAGGCGTGGGACAGCGTAAAGGCGAGCGACAGCATTATCGTTGCCGTGCTTGATACGGGTGTTGACCGCAGGCACGAGGACCTTGCAGGCATAAACCTTCTTCCCGGCTACGATGCGGTTGAAAAGACCGCGGGCGTTGATTCCGACAGCATCGGACACGGCACGGGGGTTATCGGAATTATCGCCGCGCAGGCGGATAACGGCATAGGTATTGCAGGCGTAGCGCACGGCGTTACGGTGTTGCCGATAAAGGTTTCGGCAAGCAGCACCACCATTTATTCCTCCGACCTTATCGCGGGGATTCGCTTCGCGGCGGACGCGGGCGCAAAGATAATAAATATGTCTGTCGGCGGGTATTCCTCCTCATTTGCAGAGCAGGAGGCGGTTAACTATGCCGCGGAAAAGGGCTGTATTCTTATTTCGGCATCGGGCAACGGCGGCAACCGCCCCTATGCCGACCAAAAGAGCTACCCCGCCTCCTACGATAACGTAATTTCGGTTGCATCCTGCAACGAAAACGGCGAAAGAAGCGAGTTTTCGCAGTATAACGACGCTGTCGACGTTGCGGTGAACGGCGAAATGCTTACACTTCCCTACGTTGATGAATTCGGAGCATCCGTCTACCGCACCGATTCGGGCACGAGCTATTCCTGCGCGATAGTTAGCGGTATAGCCGCGCTTGCGGCGACCCGCGCGGGCGACGTGCGCTTTGGTGGCGAGGAATTTCTCGCTCTTATTGTCGACACCTGCAACATCAACCGCAACGACGAGCTTGGCTACGGCGTGATAAACGCAGACGCAATAGTTCAAAATGCCGACCTTCCCATAATTACGGGCGCGGCAAACCGCGGCAGATATTCAGACAGAGTTCGTATCGGCTTTAACCGCGGCACGGCGATGCTTGACGGCGAGCCGTTCGAGGACGGCGAAACCGTAAGAGCCACGGGCAAGCACACGCTTGTGGTTACCGACGGCGAAAACCAAAAAACGATTACCTTTAACCTCGATTATAACCCGCTTTCCTTTAAATTCAAGGAAACTGCCGCCTTTTCTTATTTTGAATTCGACCGCGGAAGCGCGCTTCTCGACGGATTCCCCTATGTTTCCGGCGAACGCATTTCCACCACGGGCAGGCACGAATTTTTACTTTCCGACGGCGAGGAAACGATAGAAAAAACCGTTTATCTGCAATATGCTCCCCCAACGGTCTATGGAATAGAAAACGGCGGTGTTTACAATACCCCCGTTGAAATACGCATAATCGGCGACGGCAAGGCAGAGCTCGACGGCAAAGAAATATACGGCGAAGCCGCCGTGTGCGAAAGCGGCGTTCACACCCTTACCGTAACAAGCGGAAACGGTGCGGTTACCGAGGAATACAGCTTTGAAATAAGCTTCCCCAACGCGACCGTTTATAATATGGACTACCAAAACGCAACCGCCGCGATCGACGAAGCCAACGAATATTTTTGCCTATACGGCGAATCGCTGGTGGGCGCACGTGTTTACGATATAAATTCCCCCGAGCAATACGCGCATTTTCTGCCTATCGGCACGGTGTATAGCCACGCGTTTACCGAAGATTATCTGATTTTCTTCAGCGAAAACGGCATTACCCTGCTTGACCGCGCAAACGCGCAAAACGGCGAAGCGGCGTGCGAAACGCTCGGCTTTATCGGCGATGCAAGCCGTTACCTATACGCCGATGGCGAAATATATGGTTTTGGAAACGGCGTAATGCGTAAAATATCGCTCGACGGAGGCTTTGAGGATATACGCAATTTCGATTTCGACATCGAGGTTGCCTATTACGCAAACGGGCTGTTCTGCCTGCTTGCCCCCTCGTCCGACCGACTTGCCCACATTTACGACCCCGCGACCGACACGCTCACGGTGTTCGATATCGGATTTTCTGCGGACGGACTCCCTCTCTGCTTCGGCGAAGGCTATCTTGCGGTAGGCGAGCGGCTTATCGATATTTCAAGCGGCGAAGCTGTGCTTGAATTCTGCTCGTATTCGGCGGTTGCAATAGAAAACGGGCTTCTTTACACCGAAAACCGTATTATCGATATTGCCTCGGGCAAAGAGCTGGGAAGCTTTGCAAGCCCCGTTTCGGATATCTGCGTAACCGAGCTCGGTGTTTACCTTTTCGGTACCGACGCTTCGATGACCTTTATCGCAATAGGCGCAGAAGGCGTTGCGGCTTACGGTGCGGCAGAAAGGCTCGATACCGCAATTTCTCCATCCGAAAGTATTAACCCCTACCGTACAGACGTTTTTTATTCCCGCTATTCCGAAATACTTTCGGCAAAGGCGAACGGCAACGATATTTACTTTATAGTTTCCGACAGGAACGCGCTTTTCGGCTTTTCGACCGAAAGCTTTACGGAATACCCCGCAGTACCGCTTAAATTCTCGCCTAAGCAGATATTTATTTCGGGCGGATATATAACGGTAACCTTCAAAAACTGTCCAACGGTATATCTTGCACCCGAAAATGCTATCGGCGAGGGTGTATATATAACCCTTCCCGCGGTTTGTGAATCCGCCGCGGTGGCAAACGGCAGGCTATACGCCGTTTCGGGCGGAAGAATAGTTCACTGTCTGCCCGACGGAAGCGAAGCCGTGGTAACCTCTATGCTCGCAAGCCGTATCGACAGCGACGGCGAACGTATTTACGCAATCGCCTACGGTAAATTCACGGTATATAACAGCGACCTGACCCGCATAAACGGTATCGAAACCGACGCGGAATATTTCACGCTCGGAAGCGGTATTGCGGTAGGAAACGTTATATACGACCGTACCCTTACGGGCGAATTCGCTCGTATTGAGGAATACGTTATTGCGATACAAGGCAACGCAATAATCACCGAAAACGGGGTTTACGACCTTTCGCGCCAGCAATATATAGGCTCGCTCGGTGTAGAAGACGTTTCCGCCGTTGCGATAACCGAAAGCAACTCCGTCGTTTCGTTCGGAAATTCGCTTATTTCGGTTTGCAGCTTCGGCAACGGCGTTCCCATAACGCAAACGCCCGATATACGCGGCGTGACCGAGGGAAGCATTTATATCGACAGCGTTGTAATCGAATACGCTCACGGAATCGGCTATCTCGACGGCAAGCTCTTCGAATCGGGCTCTGCCGCAAGCGGCGCGGGCAAGCACACCTTCCTCGTTTCGCTCCCCTGCGGGCAAAGCGTTTCGATCGATTTCACGATAGAAGCGAATATCGAATCGATAGAATTTCTGATAAGCGACAGAACGATGTCTGTCGGCGAAACCGTAACCTTGCGCGTTAAATATCTGCCCGACGGTGCAAGCTCGGTACCCGTAACCTTCAAATGCGATTCCGAGGGAATAACCGTTGGCGAAATGGGCGAAATTACGGCGAACGCGGTCGGTGTTTACACCGTAACCGCCGAAGCGGTTACCGATTACGGAGTTTTTGCCGCAAGCTGTAAAATTACCGTTCGTGATGACCTTATAATTTTTAAAGAAGAAAGCGGCTTGCGCATCGACCGCAACAACGGATTTGTTTACGGTGTTGCCCCCGCAACCGACGCAAAAACGCTTCTTTCTATGCTTAACAATCCCAAAAATGCAACCGTTACCGATACGAACGGTATTCCCATAAGCGGAGCGGTCGGCACGGGTTGCAAAATAACTCTTTCGATCAACGGCGAAATAACCGATACGCTTACCGTTATCGTCGCAGGGGATTGCGACGGCGACGGATATATAACCGCCTACGACCTTTACCTGCTCGAGCGTATATTGCGCGGATACAGCTACGATATTGCATTCAGCACCGCGGCGGACATCGACGGCAACGGCATAACCGCCGACAACGATTACCGCGCGCTCAAAAATATGCTTCTTCGCCCCGAGGGCGATATTTCGACAGTACCCGAGGAAAACCTCTTCGGCTTAAGCTCGGTGCAAACGCTTACCTATATCGAAAGCGGCTCGATTATCGACGTTGCCGTTTGTATAAGCGGTTGCAAATACGCCCGCGGCGTTTCGGGCATAATCGATGTAGGCGAAGGGCTTGAATTTATAGAAGCCGAGGCTATGGGCTGGGAAATCGGCGCAAAGGACCTCGGAAACGGAAAAATAAGCTTTTATGCCCACGGCGACAACGGCGAAAATTGCGAAAAGGCGTTTAAGGTGCTGCTAAACCTGCGCTTCCGCGTTACCGCCGAAGCGGGAAGCACGTTATCCTTCTCGTCCGAAGGCTTTACCGCCTCGTTTGCCGACGGCTGTAAGACCGTTCGGTTTGAAGGCTTAAACAGCTTTGTTTACGGCGCGCACGAGGGCGAGCTGAACATTGAATTCCACAACGCGAAAAGCTTTAGCTTCGACCCCGAAAAGCTGAAATACACAGCGGTTATCCCTTATAACAGCGCGCTTGCCGACATATTGGTGACCAGCCCGCAGGGATATACGGTTTCGGTTTCTGATATCGTTATTCCCGATTCGGGAAGCGGAAACGTAAGCATAAGCGTGACCGACGAAAATGGCTCGACCACCCTTTACACGATACGCGTCCGCCGCGATGACGAGCCGCATTTCGACACCAACTGCCGTCTTGCGACCTTGGAAATCGAAGGACATCGGTTGCAACCGCAGTTCGACCCCGATATTCTCGAATATTCGGTTTCCGTACCCTACGGCACCGAAAATATAAACCTTTACTGCGTTGCCCAAAGCCCGAGCGCACGCGTGATAATCGGCGACACCTCGCTTAATGGCGAAACTACCCCGATTACCATAACCGTCGGCTCGCCCGACGGCGAATCGCTCACCTATACCGTTTACGTAACTATTCTGCCGCCTGCCGAGGAAAGCAACGACGAATCGCTCCCCGATGACGACAGCGACGGCTTCCCCGTCGGTACGGTACTCGCGGTAATCGGCGCGCTTGCCGCCGCCGCGGCGATAATCACGGTATATATCAAGCTCGCCAAACGCGACGAAGAATTGCGCAAAGAGGAATAAGTAAAAATAGGCTTGAGGGAGTGCCTCAACTCTACCCAAGAAATCAAAGATTTTTTAAAATAGAGCTTGGGAGAAAAGCTTTTTGCAAAAAGCTTTTCTCTCAATTTCATTTATCCACACAAAAAAGACGAATAAAAAAGGAAGGAAACGCGTTCCTTCCTTTTTTGTTATGCTTTTAATTAACCTATCGTATAGGTGCCGAAGTAGCGACGTGGGATGGGAATGTAGTCGAACTGGTCGACCTTGCCGTCTTTGTTGACGTCAGCGCGAGCCATTTCGTCGTCGGTGAGGACTCGGGTTACGAAATAATGGCGTTTAACGAGTATATAATCGTATTGGTTTATCGAACCGTCATTGTTAACATCGCCGAGAGTGCCGTTGACGGGAGGGTTGACGGGAGGGTCTATGGGTGCAGGTTGGGTGGCAAGAAGCTCGTTGCAAGTCAAACAATGCTGTTCCTTGCTACCGTCTTCAAGCGTTGCCCATCCGCCCGCAGTGTGTCCTTTAGCGGCAACAAGCACATTGCCGCAAGAGGTGCAGGTTTGAGCTTTGGTGCAGGTAGCGGCTGTACCGGGGGTGTGTCCTTTAGCGGCAACCAGAACATCGCCGCAAGAGGTACAAGTCTGAGCTTTAGTGCAGGTAGCAGCTGTACCGGGGGTGTGAGTGTGTGGAGCTGTATTCTGCTTCCAAACTGCATATAAAGTTTTATTCGAATTGGTAGATATACTATCGGACGGTTGATACTCGGCAGAGGAAGCGGTTGAGGATGTTGACCATCCGAGGAAGGTGTATCCACTGCGAGACGGTGTATTACTGCTTACGGATGGGGATTTTCCGCAATAGACATAGTGTGCGGAAGGAGCATTATAGCCGCCGTTAGCATTGTACGAAATATATGCACCGCGTAGAATTCCAAAATCAATATTTCCCGTAAATTGCGAATCATACGCTTGTACATATATGTAATAGGTTTCGCCGGAATTCATATAGTATTCAAGCTGAAACTGATAATCGCCTGCGCTGTCATCATCATAAGCCAATTCGTATCCGTAGCTGTCGTAAATAGTTACGTAATTATCGACCGAATCCAAACCCCATATCATATACGATGTGCTGATCGTGGGAGTGAATTTATAATATACACCGACAGAAGGATAGTTGATTCGTGCTATTTCTGTAGTGTATGTTGTAGTTGAGCACGGAATCTGTTCCCAAACCGCATATAATGTAATCGCTGCGTTGTTGTTGTACGCTTGTCCGGGACGGTAAGCTATAGAATTGCTGCCGCTGCTTGTGCTCCAACCAAGGAAATTATAACCGAATCGATAGGGAATTTCTTCAGACAGCGTAAGCGTAGAATTATGAGTTTTTTCTTGAGAATAGGGTGCGCCCGTACCGCCGTTGGCGTTGTATGTAACGCTGTATTTATCAACGTAAAAATAATAGTAGGCACCAATCCCAATATCGCCGTTAACCGAAACATGGGCAACGTATTCGCCGATAACAGTAGGTATGAAATTAATCCACTCTTGGTCAACGCTTGCCGTATAGTAGGCTATCGTATTGCCGTTGGGGTCTTCTACAGATATGTCAACCGAATAATCACCGTAGAAAACATCATCCCACGGCGAATTGGAATTCGCTTCATAAAGTTTGTAGCAAAAATAATATGTTTCGTTTAGAGTACAATGGAAAGTACTGGAACCGTATAACGAATCCGAAACCCAATATTCTAACTCAGGACGTACATAATTATTTACAATTTCAAAGGTGGATGTGCATACATATGCGTCATCGTACCACATATAGTTCGGTGTCGATGTGGGAATTTCGTAATCATAATAATAGAAGTTATTAAATCTGAAGTACTGCCCAACGCTCCATGTCGAAGCTATATCTGCCATTGCAAAACTCGAAGGACTCGTGTAGTCAACGTCGCCAAGCCCTAATGACGGATAGTCGTTGCCGACGTGCGCAACCCAAACGAAGCCGTTCTCGGGAATAGAGAGAGGTGTTGCCGATCCGTCGGAAAGTCCATTGGAAATCTCGGTAATTTTGAAAATATCGGCTCCGTTGGAATCAACACCGTTATATTCAAAAGCGACGTGGATGCCCCAAGGATAATTCGCATACGACTGTGTAAAGACAACACCGCCGCCTTCTATGTTCGATTCGTTGTAGTGAGTAACCCAGAAAAGATTATCGGGGACCGATATATTCTGCCATACCGCATACAGCGTTGTAGAATAATCTCCATAAAACCAATCGCCCCATTCGTAGGTTGGGTAAGTTGCACTACTGCTTTCCGACCATCCAAGGAAGGTATAGCCATCAAGTGAAGGGATTTGTGACGAGATCTGAAGATCTACGCCCTCGGTCTTTGTTTGAGCTGCAGGCTCTCCCCAACCGCCGTTTGCGTTGTAGGTTATAGTGTAGGTATTTACAGGAGAAACATTGCCAAATGTAAAATTATAGCTTGCTGCTGTTCCGCATATACCCGTCCACTCCAATTTGCCGCTTTCAGAATAATACGTGGAACACTCAACTTCTATTGCAAGAGTATAGTAGCCGGTTGTAAGGTTTTGAAAATACAGAGTATTGTCTACCGTACTGCTTTTTAATGCATAGGAGTTTCCCCCTACCTGAACTTTATTTGAAGATATCGCTTTTGAACTGTGCGAGTTTGTTCCGTTATAAACTACTGCTTGAACGTAATCAAGCGTACCAGTTGTTCTTACTGTACCATTTAAAGGGGTTGCTCCGGTAATATTAGCATAAAACCAACCACCGTCAACCCACGGCATTTCAAAATCATAAAATTCTGTTCTATTTGCAAAAACGTATCCTACCGTTCCGTCGGAAAATTTTGTTTCGTACCAATAGTTTCCTTCGCTGTTTTTATAAAGAGCAGTCGCTACGAACGTGTCGCCTACGGAAAGCGCCTTTGAGGTAAGTGCGATAGATTCGCATCCGTAATTTGCCGCAGTATTACTATTGCAAGGCAAAGTGTAGGGGTTATTTGCTTCGGTAACTTTTATTACTGCCGCGCAGGGATATTTCGTACAGTTGGAAAGATAGTTTGCAGTAGGTAATTCTGTTGAATACAAGTCTGTTATTAAATTATAATATGATTGCCCGCAAGACCATTGATCATACACACTCAAACCATTCGGCAACTCTAAGAGCTGATTTGCATAAGGATCTATCGAATATGTTTGGTACGGCTGCCAATTTCCATATAATATTTGAAAGTCTAAGTGATTGCCCGTAGAAGCTCCTGTTGAACCAATTTTGCCAACCTCGGTCATTCCTGCATAGACAGTGTCTCCTATCTTAACAGAAACCGAATTTAGATGACTATAACGCGTATAAAGAATGACAGTAGAGCCGTCCAAGGTTTTGTATTTATGTTCTAGTACAACATAATTTCCGAAACCATCACCATAACCGCCGTTGAATGTCTGAATCACTATCCCATCATATGATGCTACAGCTGGAGTATTTAGAGGCGCAGAAATATCTATAGCACAATGATTTCTTTGATCGTAAAAACAACTTTGAATATTGTAATACCCTGGCACCGGCCAACGAAAATCCCTCTGTCCTCCGTAAATACAAACTGGGCCCATTCCGTCATATCCTTGGGTATATGCTATAGCTACATGCGGCACAATCGTAAAAAGCATAATTGCTACAAGCAACAAACTCAAAAATCTTTTCATTTTTTCTTTCTCCTTATAAATATACCAAAACAGGATATTACAGATATATCATATTAGTATAATAATGTCAATGGTTTTTAAAGGAGGGTAATTCATGAATTTTAGATTAAAAGAGCTACGAAAAAGCAGGGGAATTTCGCAAGTATAGCTTGCGATGGATCTGAATATGAATCAAAACACCATAAGCAGATACGAAAACAACGAACGCGAGGCGGACTATCGTACGCTTATTAAGTTTGCCGACTATTTTGAGGTATCGTTGGATTATCTTCACGGGCGCGACGACAGAAACAATAACGTACAATAATGATTTGCAGTGTTTATTGCAAATCGTTTTTTATTGTAATAAAAAAGGAAGGAAACGCGTTCCTTCCTTTTTGTTTATTTATCCTCTAATTTTTTAAGGTCTTCGCTTACGTCGTCCTTGACCTTAATCATACCGAGCGCTTTAAGCTCGCTCTTGCCGAATATTTTTATCGACTGGTCGTTATTCATTTTAACCTTTATCTTGCCGGTTAAGAAGCTGCTTTCGACGATAACGCCTCTGCCCTTGGGGGTATCGACGATAGTATCGACCTTGGGGAAGGTGGCGTATTCACGCTCGTAGGTATCGTGCTCGAAGCGCAGACAGCACATAAGTCTGCCGCAGGAGCCGCTTATTTTCGAGGAAGAGAGCGAAAGGTTTTGTTCCTTCGCCATTTTTATCGAAACCTGCGTAAAATCGGGCAGGAAGGTGTTACAGCAAAACGGTCTGCCGCAGCTTCCCAAGCCGCCGAAGAGCTTTGCTTCGTCGCGCACGCCTATTTGGCGAAGCTCGATTCTTGTACGGAAAACACCCGCAAGGTCTTTAACAAGCTCGCGGAAATCGACTCTGCCGTCGGCGGTGAAATAGAAGCAAAGCTTTGCGTTGTCGTGGGTATATTCAACGTCGACAAGCTGCATATCCAAGCCGTTTTTGGTAACCTTTTCGTGCCAAATCGGCTTTGCGCTTTCTTCTAACTTACGGTTTTCGGCGTTGCGTTCGTCGTCTTCCTTGGTCGCCTTGCGCAAAACCGGCTTTAACGGAAATACAACCTCGGATTCGCCGACCATTTTATTGCCGAGCGCAACCTCGCCGTATTCAACGCCGCGCACGGTTTCGACGATAGCGTGCTCGCCCTTTTCGAACTTAATATCGAGCGGCGAGAAATAATATATCTTACTGCCGTTGCGGAATTTTATGCCGACAACCTCGATGGTTTTCGGCTCTTCCTCCTTTTCCTCGGCAGGAAGCGGCTCGTAATCGAACATATACTTGCGTTCGGGCTCGGGCTCGGGGGTAAAGCCTGTGCCGTTTTGCACCTCGGGACGCTCGGGTCTTTTCTTTTTGTTGTTGCGGTCCTGACGGTTTTCGCGGTTTTCGCGAGGCTCGCGGTTTTCACGATGCTCGCGGGTTTCGCGGTTTTCGCGAGGCTCTTCGGGCGCGGTGCTTGCAGCAGCGGGCGCACCCTGCTCGCTATTTTCGGCAGGAACGGTATTTTCGGGCTTGGTTTTCGGCTTTTTGCCGTAATGCTTATTGTTTCTGCGGCGGTGGTTGTTGCGGTTGTTGCCGTAATGCCCGCCCTTTCCGCCGTGATTTTCGCGTTTTTCGGTATTGTTTCCGTTGTTATTTTCCATAACCTTAACTCCTGTATCTATCTTGTTGCCGCGCTCAAAAGCTCGACCGAGAGCTTGGTCGCCGCGGCGGTAACGTTTGCATTGTTATCGAGCGCAGTCATACACGCAAACGAAGCCTCGCCCATTCGCGCAAGCGCTTTCTTCGATGCGTTCTTTATCAGCTCGGTTAATTCGGCGTTTTGCGGTATATGCGCCGAAGCCACGCCGTATTTGAATTTTTGCGCTTCGTTTATAAGCAGGCAAAATTCATAAAGTATGCCGACAAGCTGTTCCCTTTTGTATTTCGGGAGCAAAAGCGAGCTCATAAGCTCGTAATTTTGCTTTAAAAGCGCGGTTTGAAGCAGCTTTTCCGCCTTTGCGCGTAATGCCGCGCTTTCCTTCGAAAGATATTTTACCGCACTTCCGAAATTGCCGCGCGCAATATCAAGCACGTTTCTAAGCTCGCGCTCCTTGAGCTCGGGAAAGCGTTCGCGAAGCCGTTCGGCAAGTTCGATGTCGCGCATACCGTCCAAATGTATTCTCTGTGCGCGGGAAAGCACGGTCGGCAAAAGCGACGAACGGCTTTCGGTAAGCAAAAATATGGTAACGCTTTCGGGCGGCTCTTCAAAAAGCTTTAACAGCGCGTTTTGCGAATCCTCGCGCAGCTTGCCCGCGTTGTTCACGATAAACACCTGCCTGTCGGAATCGTTCGGCTTTAAAAACGAACGCCTTATAAGCTCGCGCACGTCGGCAATCGCCGCCGCCTTTTCGCGGCCTATAACATAAACGTCGGGATGCTCGCCCGAGAGGAGCTTGCGACAGCTTTGGCAATAGCCGCAGGGCTTTTTCGCTTCGGTGCAAAGAAGCGTGCGCGCGCATTCGAGCGCAAAATCGAGTTTTCCGATACCCGAATCGCCGTCGACGATATATGCGTGCGAGCAAAGGCCGCTATTCGCTTTTTGCGAAAAAAGCCTTAATTCATCGCTGTTATACACCGTCAACCCCTCCAAACTATTTTTGCTCATTATTATCATAACACAAAACTTTCGATATGAAAAGAGATTTTTGCAAAAATAATTTGACAAATGCGTAAAAAAGTTATAAACTTAATTAGTTATAAAAGATAAAATGTATTACTATGCGTATTTCTCGGAAAGCGAGGTACTTGTATATGAGCATTATCGTTGGTATCGACGTCGGCGGAAGCACGACTAAGATAGTCGGCTTTGACGGCGAAAGGCTTCTTGCGCCCGTTCTTGTAAAGGCGAACGACCCTATCGCTTCGGTTTACGGCGGGTTTGGAAAATTCACCACCGACAATAAAATTGCCCTTTCGAGCATCGAAAAGGTTATGGTAACGGGTGTAGGCTCGTCCTTCCTCGGCGATAATATATACGGCATCGAAACCGTACATGTTAATGAGTTTATTGCAAACGGCAAGGGCGGTTTGTATTTAAGCGGGCTTGATGAGGCTATTGTTGTCAGTATGGGCACCGGCACGTCGTTTGTTTATTCGAACGCAACCGCGGGCGAGCACAGCTATCTCGGCGGTACGGGCGTAGGCGGCGGCACGCTTACCGGACTTTCCGACAGGCTTTTGGGCATACGCTCGGTGCAAAATATCGCAAGCCTTGCGCTTGAGGGTGACCTAAACAATATCGACCTTCGTATTTCCGATATTACCGAGCACGACATAATCCCCACTCTTTCGAGCAACGCGACAGCGGCAAACTTCGGCAAGGTGAGCGACCTCGCCTCGCGCGAGGATATTGCGTTGGGCCTTGTAAATATGGTTTTCGAAACCATCGCGATGCTTGCCATATTCTCCGCGCGAATGAAAAACATAAAAAGCATCGTGCTTGTGGGCAACCTTTCTGTTCTTCCCCAAGCACCCGTTATATTCGCAGAGCTTGAAAAAATGTTCGACGTGAAGATATGCATTCCCGAAAACTCGGCGTACGGCACGGTAATCGGCGCCGCGCTCGAGGGCTTGGGCAGATAACGCCCGAAAGGATAGAAAAATGGCTGAAAACCACCGCTGGAATAAAAAAATATTCGCAATGCTGCTTACCGAGGCAAAGGGTGTGCGCTCGTGGCGTCAGTTCGCCGCAGATTGCGATATAAGCTACGTTCAAATGCGCAAGCTTGCGCTCGGAACGCAGGAAAATCCCCCGCGTCCCAAGCTTATACGCAAGGTCGCGCTTCACGCATTCGGCGAAATCGATTTAGAGGATCTGATGTTCGCCGCAGGTATTCATCCGAGCGACACGATGACGCTCCGCGAGAATGCAGAGGTTACCGAAAGTCCTATCGACAAATACCGCTCGCTTCCCTCGAAGGAGCGTAAAACCGTTGATAAATTTATCGAATTTTTGCTCGAAGACGTAAAGAAGGGCAATTCCGAACGCTAAAACAAAAGCAAAAACGCGATTATAAGCACAAAAATATCGTTTTCGCCCTCGGAATCGAGCAACAAAAGCAGCCCTATTCCTATAAGTATTAAATCGTCAAGCTTTAAATCCCGCAAAAAATCAAGCCGCAAGCCCTTTTGCTTTTCCTGCTTGACCGAAATTTCGCCATTTTGCGGCGATTCGAAAACAGGCTCGCGGTGAGCTTCGGTTTTTTCGCGGTTTTCGCGGTTTTCACGGTTTTCGTTGTATTCGCGCTCCATATTGTAAAGCTGACCTTCGCTTTTTATTCCACCGAAATCTCTGCTATACACAAAAACGCCTCACTTTCTGAAATTTTTCATTACCGATGCAAGCGCAAGCGCGCGGGTGAGTGCATCGAGTCTTTCGCGCTTTTCCTCGCGCAGGAGCGGCTTTAACGAGTAAAGCAAGGCTATACGCGGGTCGCTTTGCCGTTCAAACGCCTGCGAAACGGCGGGCAGAGCTTCGGACGCCGGAGCAGTCGATTCTCTTTCTGTGCTTTGCGAATCCTGCACAGGCTTGCTTTGCGTATCGGAAAGCCCCAAGCCCGAAGCTATCGACATTATTTTCGACATCGCATCGGAGTCGGAAAGCAGGCTTTTAAGCTTTTCGGAAAAATCGCTATCCAAGGTCTACACCCCGCTCGCGAAGCAGACGCATTATCTCCTCGCTTTTTTCCTTCCCCGCGGAATCGACAAGCTTTTGCGCCTCTTCGGCGGATATCCCAGCGATACGGCGTTTTAGCAGGTCGGGGTTTGAAAGCATCATTTCGGTTTTCATTTTGTTCGCACCCGCCGCCTCGGCAATACTGCGTGCGAGCGTTGCGAAGCTTTCATCATCCATAGCAAGAAGCTTTTCGAGCTGTTTACGGTTAAGTTCCATAAATAAATCCTCCGTTTCAATATGTCCAAAAGGAGTGGTAATTTTGTATATCTGCAAACCCGAAAGAAGCGTTATGCAGACAAGAATACTTTTGTTCGTCTGTGCCTTTGTTTCGCTCGCTCTGTTTTTTGTTTCCACGATTTTAACAAGCTATAAGGCTTTTATTGAATTTTGCGGTATCGCGGCGGTAATGGTTTCTATATTGCTCGTCGTCCGCTATACGCTGACCGAGTTTGAATACGCTGTCGGCGACGGAAGCTTTTCGGTAACGAAAATCGTCGGGAACAAGCGCACGCCGATATGTCAGGTCGCGCTGGAAACGGCTATCGACCTGCTCGAAAAGCGCGATTACGACCATCTTCCCTCCTCCGAAAAGGCGATAATCAAATATTCGCTCAACCAAAACATCAAGGCGGAAAGCTACGTTTTCCTTTGCAGCTTCAACGGAAAGCGCACAATGATCGAATTCGAGCCGAACAAAGAATTCGTCGCCATTGTTAAAAACGAGATAAAGAACGCAAAAAACAATCCCGAAAACGAAAACGCATAGTATATTCTATGCGAAAAAGCTTTCGCTATTGCTTTATAATATAAATTTTATTTTCTCTCCACGAGGTGAATTCAAAATGTACGACATAACAATAATAGGCGGCGGCGTATGCGGTGCCGCTATTGCGATGCAGCTTTCAAAATACGACGTAAAGTGCTGCCTGCTTGAAAAGGATAACGATATTGCCATTGGCACGACGAGAGCCAACAGCGGTATTGTTCACGCCGGCTATGACCCCGAGCCCGACACAATAATGGCGCGCCTTAACGTGCGCGGCTGTGAGCTTATCGAGGAGCTTGCCGAAAAGCTGAACGTTCCTTATAAAAAATGCGGCTCGATGGTTATTTCCTTCGACGCAAAGGACGAAGCGCACCTTCACAAGCTTTACGAGCGCGGTATTGCAAACGGCGTACGCGGAATGGAGCTTTTGGGCAAGGACGCTCTGCTTGAGCGCGAGCCGAATCTTTCGCCCAACGTAACGGGTGCGCTCTATGCCCCCTCTGCGGCGGTTGTAAATCCGTGGCGGCTTTGCCTTGCTATGGCGGAAACTGCGGCGAAAAACGGCGTTGAATTCTTCCTTAACAGCGAAGTTACGAAAATCGAAAAGATAAACGGCGCCTTTGCCGTTACCGCAGGCGATAAGCTTATCGACACCCGCTATATCATTAACGCGGCGGGGCTTTATTCGGACAAGATTGCCGAGCTTGTTGGGGCAAAGGATTTTGAAATATCTCCCTCCAAGGGGCAGTATTATCTGCTCGACAAGACCTCGGATTGGATAGTAAATTCGGTTATATTCCAATGCCCCACCGAAAAGGGCAAGGGCGTACTTGTTTCACCCACCGCGGAAGGCAATATTATTATCGGCCCGAACGCAGAAAGCGACAACGAGCGCGACGACGTTTCCACCACCCGCGAAGGGCTTGAATTTGTGGCGGCGGAAGCGGCGAAAACCACAAAGCTTATCGATTACCGCGAAAATATCCGTTCGTTTGCGGGTCTTCGCGCAAATTCCGACAAGCACGACTTTATTATCGGCGAATCGGCGCTTTGCAGGCATTTTATAAACGTTGCGGGCATAAAATCTCCTGGTCTTACCTCCGCACCCGCTATCGGCGAATATGTTGTAGAGGTGCTTGAGGACTGCGGCGTTATGCTTACCGAAAAAGAGGGCTGGGAATATCCCGCACCTCACCTTTGCTTTGCCGAGCTTTCGAACGAGGAAAAGGCGGAAGCCTGCAACAGAAACAAGCTTTACGGCAACGTTATTTGCCGTTGCAACCTCGTTACCGAGGGCGAAATTCTCGATGCGCTCGAAAACTCCTATATAAAGCCCACCACGCTCGACGGCATTAAACGCCGAACGGGTAGCGGTATGGGCAGATGTCAAGGCGGCTTTTGCGGCGTAAGAATACACGAAATTCTTTGTAAATACTACGGAATCCCTGCCGAAGAGGTGCTTTGGGACAGGGACGGCTCTTATATAGTTGCAGGAAAGGTCGGTGAAAACAATGACTAAACGCGATATAGTTATCATCGGCGCAGGCCCTGCGGGTATGGCTGCGGCGGTTGCCGCTTACGAAGCGGGGGTTAAGGATATACTTTTGCTCGAGCGCGATTGCGAGGCGGGCGGTATTCTTAATCAATGCATTCACAACGGCTTTGGGCTTCACCGCTTTGGCGAGGAGCTTACCGGCCCCGAATACGCGGGCAGATTTATCGATATGCTTAAAAACACCTCGGTTACGCTTCAGCTCGGCACGACGGTGTTGAATATCGAAAACAAGATAGTTTCGGCGGTTTCTGTCGAAAACGGCTTCGAACAGATAGAAGCAAAGGCGATAATTCTCGCCATGGGCTGCCGCGAGCGCAACAGAGGTCCGATATTTGTCCCCGGCGACAGAGGCAGAGGCGTTTTCACCGCAGGCGCGGCGCAAAGGTACCTTAACATCGAGGGATACCTTGTAGGTAAAAAAATAGTCATCCTCGGCAGCGGCGATATAGGTCTTATAATGGCAAGACGTATGACATTAGAGGGCGCGCAGGTTCTTGCGGTTTCGGAAATTATGCCCTATACCAACGGGCTTTCGCGCAATGTTGCACAATGCCTCGAGGATTTCGGAATTCCCCTTTACCTTTCGCATACGGTTACCAAGGTGCACGGCAAAAACGCACTCGAGGGTATCGAGCTTTCGCAGGTCGGCCCCGATATGAAGCCGATTGCGGGCACCGAAAAGTATTTTGAATGCGACACCCTTCTTCTTTCGGTCGGACTTGTTCCCGAAAACGAGCTTACCCGCCAAGCGGGTATCGAGCTTGACGTCCGCACGAAGGGCGCGACCGTCGGCGAGGATATGCAAACCTCAGAGCGCGGTGTTTTTGCCTGCGGCAACGTGCTTCACGTTCACGACCTTGTCGACTATGTTTCGGCGGAAAGCGAGCGTGCGGGCAGAAGCGCGGCGAAATACGTGCTTTGCGGCGACGAGGAAGAAAACGAATCGATTCCGATTAAAAACGGTGCGGATATAACCTACACCGTGCCGCAAAGAATAAACGTAAGCCGTGTCGAAAAATCGGTGGACGTATTTATGCGCGTCCGCAAAAAAATGGAGTCTGCCGATATTGTGGTGGAATCCGAGGGCGAAAAGATTGCATCCTTCCAAAGAAAATTCCTTGCGCCCGCAGAAATGCAAAAGATAACGCTTCCCAAGGTATTGCTCGAACGCGCGCACGGCAGTATTACCGTTTCGGCTGTGGAGCGTGAGGAGGTAACAGAATGAAAGAAATGATATGCATAGTTTGCCCCCGCGGATGCCATATTCAGGTAAACGAGGAAACCCTTGAGGTTATCGGCAACACCTGCCCCCGCGGCGAGGAATACGGCAAAAACGAAATTTCTTCGCCTATGCGCACGGTAACAGGCTCGGTAAGAATAAACGGCGGAATACATCGCCGCTTGGCTGTTCGCACAGACCGCGCGGTTCCCAAAAGCAAAATGTTCGAAATTATGCGCGAGCTTCATTCCTTTACCGCGCATTCGCCGATAAAGCGCGGCGAGGTGCTTATAGAAAACGTATGTGCCACCGGCGCAAACGTAATCGCCTCACGCGATATGTAAATTTTCTTTAAAACGCGACAAAGCTTTGCGTTCCCCCGTCTTTTATATTAGCTTTTTTTGAACGGAGATAACCGAATGGCAAAAACAAGCAAAACGACCGCAAGAACGAAGAAGGAAATAATGATTGCCGTACTGCTCGCCGCCTGCCTGCTTTTGGGCGTTGCGGTGATGGTGCTTGTCGAGCAAAAGGTCGGCACGCCCATATTTTATGACGGCGAAATGAAAAACATCTGCGTTCGCATAAACGAAATTTGCGCGTCGAACAAATCGATTCTCGCCACAGATAACGGGGATTACCCCGATTATATCGAGCTTTACAATTACGGCGACAGCTTTAATCTCGCCGATTTCGGGCTCGCGAATGATACCGGCAACGGCAAGGCGTATTCCTTCGGCGACATAACCTTCGAAGCGAACAGCTATCTTATTATTTATCTCGACGGCATTAACGTTCCCTTCAGGCTCTCGTCCGAAGGCAACGAATATATCTCGCTCGTTTCGTGGGATGGCACGGTTATCGATAAAGCCACCACGGTAAAAACCCTTAGCGACGAGGTTATGCTTTGGACAAACGACGGCTACGAGATATCACGCGAGGCATCGCCGGGGTACCCCAACACCGCAGAAGGCGTTGCGCAGTTCCGCGCAGGCGAAACCGACGGCTCTCTCTCGCTCGCGATTAACGAAATACTCACGGCAAACGGCTCGGTTTTACCCGATTTTGCGGGAGATTTCTGCGATATTATCGAAATAAAGAACACCTCCTCTGCCGTAATATCGACAAAGGGCTATTATATTTCCGATTCGCTTGAAAACCGCACAAGGTGCGCACTGCCCGAAAAAAATCTTGCCCCCGGCGAATTTATGCTGGTTTTCGCATCGGGCAAGGATATTGTTGCCGAAAACGGTGAATTCCACACCGATTTCCGCATATCGGAAGGTGAAGAAATAGTTCTTTCGGTCGGCAGTAAATACCTTGTTCAAAAATCGGCATACTGCGAAAACAACTATTCACTTTCGCGCATAAACGGCGATAACGGATACGAATATGTAAAAATGCTTGCCACCCCCGGTTATGAAAACGACGAATCGGGCAAGGAAGCACTTGAAGAGATAAGAACAGATAAAAACGCCGCGCTTGTAATAAGCGAGCTATTGCTCTCGCAGGACCTTACCCCCTATGGCGGCAAGCTGCGCGACGTTATCGAAATATGCAATATTTCGGAAAGCGAGGTTTCGACAAAGGGCTGGTACGTTAGCGATTCCGACGAAGACCCTTACAAATACGCGCTCCCCGAAAAAACGCTCGCTCCCAATGAATGCCTTATTCTTTATGCTGAAAACGGAAGCGGCGAAAATATATGCGGCTTTGCGCTTTCCTCGGGCGAATCGGTTTACCTTACCACCCCCGAGTTCAAAAAAAGCGAATACGTTTCCTGCGTTCCCGCAGGCAGAGGTAATTCGCGCAGCTATTCAAGCGAAAACGGCGAAGCGGTTTACACCGACGGCGTTATTTCGATAGGCTTTGCCAACACCGAGGTAGGGGTTGCGCTTTACGAAAGCTCGGTGCGCCCCGCCGATATTGAAATAAGCGAAATAGTTGCCTCGAACACCGCTTATCTCGCAGGACCTTATAAAACCTACCACGATTTTATCGAGCTTCACAACCGCACCGACAGCGATATTACGCTTGACGGCTGGTATCTCTCCGACGACCCCGAGCAGCCCTTAAAGGGCAGTCTTAACGGAGTTACGATTCCTGCAAACGGATATACCGCAATAATACTTTCGAGCGACGGAGTGAACACCCCGCTCGGATACACCGTGCTTAATTTCGGTGTTAACGCCTCGGGCGAAACGCTTACTCTTTCGAACGGCAACACGATTGTCGACAGCGCGTCTGTTCCCTCGTTGGGTATCAACACCTCGTTCGGCAGAGCCGAAGGCAGCGACGGCTTTTCGGTGCTTGCATCGGTAACCGCCGAAGCGGCGAACTCCAAGCGCGCCACCGAAAGAACGGCTTCCCCGCAGGCATCGCTCGGGCAGGGCGTTTACGGCGAAAGCATAACGGTTGAGCTTACGGGCAACGGCAATATTTATTACACGCTTGATTGCACCGAGCCGACCGCCGATTCCACCCGCTACACCGCGCCGATAAGCGTTTCCTCCACCACGGTAATTCGCTGTATCGCTATCGAAAACGGCAAGCTTAAAAGCAACGTTACCGACCTTACCTATATCGTTAACGAAAACGATACGCTCGAAGCGATATCCATTGTAACAGAGCCCAAGAATTTGTGGGATTACTATTCCGGCATTTACGAAACCGGCCCCCGCGCCAACGCCGCCTTTCCTTACGAGGGTGCGAATTACTACAACCGTTGGGAACGCGAAGCGAGCGTAAGCTTCTTTGCCCAAACCGACGAAGGCTTTGCCGAAAACTGCGGTATTCGTATATTCGGCGGTCTTTCGCGTGCGCTTCCCAAAAAATCGTTTGCGCTTTTCTTCCGCTCGGCTTATGGCTCGGACGCATTGTATTATCAGCTTTTTCGAGATACCGAGCTCGATTGCTACGAAGCGTTGGTGCTTCGCAATACGGGTCAGGATTTTAAATATTCCTCGATGCGCGACGCTATGGTGACAACTATGGCGAACGATATGCTCGGTCTGGACGTGCAAAACTGCCGCCCCGTCGTGCTTTATCTCAACGGCGAATATTGGGGCTTGTATTTCATACGTGAAAAGCTTAACCAAAACTACGTTGCACAGCATTACAACTGCGACCCGCTTGAAGCGACGGTTACGGTTGCAAACGGCAGAACGAGCGAAGCCTATACGGCGCTTGTGAATTACGCGTCGAGCCACGACCTTTCGGTGCAGGAGCATTACGATTACGTAAGCTCGCTTATGGATATAGAAAACTATATCGACTATATCGTTGCCGAAATGATTATATGCAACACCGATAACGGCAATATCCGCTTTTTCACCTACGAAGGGGGAAAATGGCGTTGGATAATGTACGACGTCGACCACGCGTTCCGTTCCTCGAACTATAACACCGTCGCGGACCACCTCGACCCCGCGGGTACGGGCAGTTCGAATATGTTTTCGACAAGACTTATAAACGCGCTTCTTAAAAACCCCGAATTCAAAAAGAAGTTTTTAGAGGAAATTGCCTACCAGATAAACAACGTCTGGACGAGCGAAAATATCGACAGATACGTCGATGAATTCAAAAATATGATAATAAACGACATCGGCAAGGACTGCATCCGCTGGGACAGAAATTACGACACGTGGGAATCCTCTGTCGAAAGTCTTAAAAGCTTCGGAAGAAACCGCGAAAAGTATCTTTTACAGTACGTTAAATCCTATTTCTCGCTTTCCGACGAGCAAATGCGAAGCTACGGCTTTAAGGTTTAGGGAGGTGCTCTGATGGCAGAACGCCGCGAGGAAAAATACCTGCTCGATTACAGCGAATATTCGGTTATCGCAAACCGTATAAGAGCATTGATGACTCCCGACGAAAACGCGCGTGACGGCAGGTATTCAATCTGCTCGCTCTATTTCGACGACCCCTTCGGCACAGCGCTTGCCGAAAAAGAGGACGGCAACGCCGTTCACGTTAAGTTCAGAATACGCACCTACGGCGGAAGCAAAAAAACAATAAGGCTTGAACGCAAAACCAAGCGCGGCATAGTTACCGAAAAGCATTCGGCGGTAATTACCGAGCAAGAGCTTGAAAGCATTTTAAAGGGCGAAAATATCGACGAAAACAGCAAATGCTTCGGGCTTGTTTCGGAAATGCGCTCAAAGGCGTTCCGCCCCGCGATATCGGTGCGTTACGACCGCGAAGCCTATGTTTTTGCCCCATTGGGAATAAGAGTGACATTCGATTTTAATATCGATGCACTCCCGCCCGATAAAGAAACTCTTTTCGGCAACACCGAACGCGCTATCCCTGCAATCGAACGCGGACAGATAATTATGGAAATAAAATATTCCGAACGCTGTCCCTCGTTTATCCGTAAATGCTGTTCCACAAACGGTGCACAGCTTTCGGTTTCCAAATACGCATTGTGCAGAAACGCATCTGCGATATAAAAAGGAGATAAATATGAGTATTTTTGACGCAATCAAAAAAAGTGTATTGGAGGGCTTTTCTTCCGAAATAACCCTTTCCGATATTATTATCTCGCTCGTCGTGGCATTCCTTGCGGGACTTTTTATCCTTCTTGTCTACCGCCTTACCCTGCGCGGAGTATCGCGCAACCGCACGTTTGAAGTCACCCTGCTTCTTATCACCCCCATTTCGGCGATGATAGTTCTTACCATAACCTCTAACCTTGCGCTTTCGCTCGGTATGGTCGGTGCGCTTTCGATAATCCGTTTCCGCACGGCAATAAAGGACGCAAGCGACACGGCATTTATGTTTTGGGCGGTTGCCGCAGGTATCACCGCCGGCGCGCATTTTTACAAAATAACTATTGTCGGCTGTCTGTTTATCGGTCTTGCTTCCTTCTTGGTGTTAAAGCTTTCGTCCGTCGGCGCACGCCCCTATCTTTTGGTCGTCCGCGCAGAAACCGACAAGGCTATCGATTACACCGCACGCCTTTTGAACGAAAACAACATAAAAAACCGCCTCTCCTCGCTCGTTAACAACGGCGATTACTCCGAGGTGGTCTATGAAATCGCTTTAAGCGGCAAGCATCAAAAGCTCGTTTCCGCACTTTCAAACCTTCCCGACGTTAAGAGCGTTTCGCTTGTCGATTGCAGAAACTAAAATTAATATACAAAAATCCGCTCGGCTTAAAACCAAGCGGATTTTTATTATGACAATGCCTTTATTTCTTCAAGCGTAAGCTTTTCGGTTATAATGTGGTCGCAATCGTAAGGCTTGCATCTGTTGCTTATTTTCGATAAAAATTCATAATATTCGATGTCGCAAAGCTGTTTGCCGCTTTGGTTATCGAACACCGAAACTATCCATTTTTCGCATTTTATCGCCTCGCCCGCGCTTGGCGGAAGCCACGGCTTTTTCGGAAATATTTCGGCTATGCCGTCGGTAAAGAGATAGCGCCCAAAAAGACCTTTATCGGTTTCGTAAAGCAGGGGTTCGGCGTATTCGGCAGAGATATCCTGCATTTTGTGAAGCCATTCGGCGTATTTTATCGGCTCGCCTTTGAACTGCTCGGCTTCGCTTTGCGAAATAACAAGCGGCCAGCGCGCCGAAAACAGGGTGAACGATTGATTGCTTCCGTCGATAATCTTTTCGCACATATAATCGAGCGTTCTTTCCTCGAACTCAACCATATTTCTGTAACCCGCGCGGAACTGCTCCTTGCTCATTTCTTGACCGTTTACGATTATTTGGCAATTCCAATACCCCGCAATACGCTCGACACAGCGGTAAACGTCGGCAAGCTCAAACCTTGTCGAGGGCGAGGGCAGGCGGATATCTATCTGCTTTTTCTCGTTTTCGTTCCATACAACGCTAAAGCCTCTGCCGATATGCTTTGGATGAAAAAGAACTATTTCGCCTTCGCCGATTATGCCGAGCTTCAAGCTCATATTTTCAAAGCTTCCGTATTGAAGGTCGCTGCCAACAATAAGCTCGAACGCAACGGTTTTTAAATACGGGAATTTTTGTTTTATCGTTATATCGAGTGACATTTTTAAACCTCCGCCTCAAGCACCAATTTTTCGAGCTCGGCTTCGGTGCGTTCGCTATCGACGCTTACTGCGTTCAGCTTGTTTTGCAGGTGTTTTTTAACCGCCTTTAAGCGTTGCTTTATCTCGCAAATTTTTTCCTTCGATTCCTCTATGCGCTGTAAAACCGAATAATCTACAAATATTCCGTCGAAAAACCAATCGGCAAAGCGCAAAAAGCCCTCGATATTCACCTTAATGCCCATTTCCTCGGCAATATCGGCAAGCTCGGTTTTTAATCTTCGAAGGTCTATCTGCAATACCTCGACAGCGTCCTGCGCGGCATCGAGCTTGTCGTGCTTTGCCGCGTCGGCTATCATACCGCCGCCGAAAACGTCCCAGCTCGCCCAATTCTCGGCGTGCGAAAGGTTGTCGAGCACCGCATCGGCAGACCTTATTGCACGGTTTGCGGCAGAAATCGCTTCGTTTATCTCTTCCTCGGTGTTTTCGAATTCGGCTATCGTTTTTTCAAGCGCAATTATCCTATCTGCTTGGGGCTTGCCCGCAGCTTTAAGCGCTTCTGCCTTTTCGTCAAGCAGCTTTTCATAGCGGACGTCGTAGCCTATAAGTGTAGAATATTCGTCGTTATATTTCGTTATATCCTCGCGCACGGCTTCAAGCTCGCGTGCGGCGGAATCGTATTTTGCCTGCGCCGCCAACGCTTCCTTTTTTTCCTTTGCGAGCTGTTCCTCTTTTTTGCCCGTAACGGCATAGAAAAACGCCGAAAGGCTTCTGCCCGTAAGCTTATCCAGCTCGTCCTGCTCGGTTTTGCGCTCGGAATCAAGCAAAGCAACCTTTTCGGCAAGCTCGCTTTCCTGCCTGCGCAAATCGGCTATCACACCGTGCAGGTAAGCCTTGCGCGCCGCCTTTTTATGAAGCTCGCGAAGTATTTCGTCCTTCTGCCACATATCTGTTTCCTCTTTTATAATATTTCCAATAATCCGTCAAGCGTTTTTATGCTGTAATCGGAGGTTGTTTCGCCGATTCCTCTTTCCTTTCTGTCTACAAAACAGGCTTTCATACCGACCTGCATCGGTCCGAAAACGTCATCGACGGGAGAATCGCCTACAAACAAAATATTTTCGCAATTTACGCCTATATCCAAAGCGATAACACGGTAAAATTCGGGCTTGGGCTTATAAACACGAAGCGATTCGGAGGTATATACCCCGTTTACGCTGATTTTGTTGTTTTTTATATCCTGCATCAGCGGATAAGTGTCGCTTGTTGAGCCGATATAAAGCGGATATTTTTCGGAAAGCCGCGCAAGCACCCGCCCGACTTCGGGAAAGGCCTTGCGTTTTCCGAGCGTTTCGAGCATTATCCGCACGTCGCTGTCGGAATCGCCGTCTATGCCATAGGTTTTGTAAAGACGCCGCAGGTCCATACGGAATATTTCTTCCTCGGGTATAAATTCGGTCAAGGAATCTATGTGTTCTCTGTGGTATTTTTTCCAATCGGCATAAAAACCGCTTGCCGAAATATCCTCTCGCCTGCGTTTTTTCAATATCTCCCTTGCCGCATCGACAGAACCTGTTCCCGTGTCGATAAGAGTCCCGTATGCGTCGAAAATTATCGCTTTTATCATTTTGTCAATTCCCAAAGCAAGCCCTTACAGCCGTCGTAAATATCGCGGTAGGCGATATCGAAGCGGTCGGAATACCACGGGTCGGCAACATCGCCGCCGCGTGCGGTATAATCCATAAGCTTGCGTATTTTATTATCCTTATCGCCGTTTAAAATACGGTGCATATTGCGTATATTGTTGCTGTCCATACCGACAAAAAGGTCGTATTTTTCGTAATCGGCGCTTTTTAGCTGGGTTGCGCGCTTTCCACCGCATTCAATTCCGTGCTTTTTCAGCTCGGCACGTGCGGGCGGGTAAACGGGGTTGCCGATACCGGAAAAGGAAATTTCCTCGGTGCTGGTTGCGCTCGATTCGACAACAAAATGCTCGGTCAAACTCTCTTCGGCAAGCATATTTTTAAATATAAACTCCGCCATCGGCGAACGACAAATATTCCCGTGGCATACGAACATAATACGTTTCATTTTGGATGTTCCTTTATGAATATTGTTTTTTTCGGGGACATGCGCCTCGAAAAAAACTCCTATGATGTCCGCAAGTGACGCGTAGCGGCGCGCAGGCGCGAGCGAACGGACATCCTAAAAATCGGGGTCCCTAAAAATCCTTGGATTTTTGGGGGCGCGTCAGCGCTTCCCGTGGCAAACAAACATAATGCGTTTCATTTTGCGTGTTCCTTGCAATCTAAGCAAATTTCTATTCCGACAACTCCGTTTTCCGCCTGCTCTGCGGCAGAATAATATTCAAGCATATCCTCGGGGCGCGCGTCTTTAACTTCATTCGACAGATACCCGCATTTATCAAGCGGAAGCACAGAATAAAGCTCGGCGAACGAAGCAAATTTATGAAGCCTCACAACCCTTGCAAAAAGAACCTCGCCATCCGCAACGTTTGTAAATTCGATTATGTCGTCTGTTTTTATCTTTTGGCGTTTTTCATCATTAAGTCGAAGCTCTATTGTTTTTGCGCCCGATTTTATCTTTGCAAAAGGAATCGGTCTTAATTTCATTTGATGTATCATACTTCAATCCCCTTTTTTGTATTATAGCAGACTTCGGCGCAGTCCGCAAGTAGCTATTGACTTGGAATTGCGAACGGTGTAAAATAAATTATTACAAATCGGAGAACGAAAATGAAGCAACGCGAATTTATTGACTTTTTAAAGATTATAGAAAAGTTAAAATGCAACACCCGCCATTCTTGGACCTCCTCGGGCAGGCGCGAAAGCGTTGCCGAGCATTCGTGGCGGCTATCTGTTATGGCTATGCTTTGCAGGGACGAATTTCCGAATCTCGACATTGACCGTGTTATAAAAATGTGCCTTATCCACGATTTAGGCGAAGCGATAACCGGAGATATTCCCTCTTTTTACAAAACCGAAAGCAATGAGTTGGCTGAGGAAAAAGCGATTGACAAAATAATCGCGATGCTTCCCGAGCCGTATAACACCGAATTCAAATCGCTCTTCGCCGAAATAGACGAAAAGACCTCCCCCGAAGCCAAGTTGTTCAAGGCGCTTGACAATATGGAGGCGGTGATTTCGCACAACGAAGCGGATATTTCCACTTGGTTGCCACTTGAATACGAGGAAAACCTTGTTTACGGACAGGAAAACGTGCAATTTTCGGAATGGACGCGTGAGTTAAAGGAGGAACTCAACCGCCAAAGCTGCGAAAAAATAGAAAAATCAAAAGCATAATTATACAAAAAGAAGGAGCTGTTGCAACATAAAAAGCAACAGCCCCTTTGTTTATTGGTTTATGTCGATAATCACATATTCGGCGGGAGAAGCGGTCTTTATCGGGTATTTCCAGCCCGCAAGGCCCGAGGTGACGATATATTGCGTGTCGCTGTCTATAAAGCCCTGACCGTAAACCTTATCGTTGAACTTGAATATTTCCTGAACCTGCTTAAGCGGCCAGAGCTGACCGCCGTGGGTGTGTCCGGAAAGCACCAAATCGGTGCTTGTAGCGGCGGTTGCGGCATATTCCTGCGGTTGGTGGTCGAGCGTGAGCACAAATTTATCGGCATCCACCCCGCTTAACAGCTCGGCAGTAGTCCTGCGTGAGCGGACGCTTCGGTCTTCTCTGCCGACAATCACAAAATCGTTGGCAATCTCGTAAATTTCGTCCTGAAGAATTGTAATATTGTTATCCTCTATCGCCTTTATCAGCTCTTGCTCGCTAAATTCGCTTTCAAACCCGCGAAAGCCATACGGTCTATCGTGGTTACCGTGGACGTAAAACACGCCGAATTCGCTTTTTATAGTGCCGAACGCGCTAAAAACCTGATACATTTCCTCACGCGTGGTATCGTTATCGACAATATCGCCGCAAAGCACAACGATATCAACATCGCTTTGACTTATTTCGCCGCAAATCTCGAGCAATTCTTCGTAATCTATCGAAACGCCGAAATGAACGTCGGAAATCAGGGCCACGCGGTAGCCCTCCGCGCGAATTTCTTTTTCGGTGTTAACGGTATAATCGGTTTCCACAACGGTATGAAGATTGATATATCCGAACACCATAAGCACCGCGGTAAAAACAAGCGCCAAAGCACCGCTTCCGTAAACCTTTTTCCATATTTTCAGCTCGCTGTATTTACTTTTCGCGAACAATTTAACGATAAGGTTTACAAGCTCTGCGGCAAGCGCCATAACAACGATATGCAATATTGCAACGCCTGCAAAGGAAAACATATTTGCGGTAAACGCGGCGAGGGCCAAGGCGATAACGCCCGATACTATGCGAACGCCTATTTTCTTTGTATTCGCGCCAAAGGTGGCGAGCATTCTTTGTATAAAGAAAAACAGATAAAACGCCGACAAAGCAGCGGCAACGATAAACGCGGCAGACATACATATCGCTCCTTTCGCCTTTAATTATAAACCATACGAAATATATGTCAATGCAGATATTGTTAAAAATTTAGCCGCGTCTGCATTTTTAGAGAATTAAAGAGTTAAAACCTCTTGCATTTTCGGGTGTCGTTTGATATAATCGTACTTGAAGAAAAATGCGGTTTTGTGATAAAAACCGAAAAAGAAAAATTTTCACTGCAGGAGTATTAAAATGAAGGCTATTATTAACGGCAAAATCATTTTGAAAGACCGCATCGTTGAAAACAGCGCTTTGCTTTACAGCGATGTGATCGAAGGCATCGTTCCCGCAGACAAGCTCCCCGAGGGCGTAGAAGTTATCGATGCAAAGGGTGGCTATGTTGCCCCCGGTCTTATCGATATCCACATTCACGGCTATCTCGGCAAGGACGTTTGCGACGGCGAAGAAGAAAGCATTCGCACCATTTCCAAGGGCTTGCTTGCAAACGGCGTAACAGGCTACCTCCCCACCACTATGACAGTCGATATGTCTGTTATTAAAAAGGCGCTCGAGGTTTGCCGCGCACTCAAGGAAGAAAGCAAAACCTGGGAAGGCTCGACAATTTTAGGCGTTCACGCCGAAGGTCCGTTCATCAGCGCCGCAAAGAAGGGCGCGCAGGACCCGAAATACATACTCAAGCCCGATGCAAAGTTCGTTAAGGAATATGCAGATATTATTCGTATAATCTCGCTCGCTCCCGAAGAAGACAACAACTTCGAAGCTATTCAGGAAATCCGCCGCGATACCGACGTTATTATGTCGATCGGCCACACCAGCGCAGATTATGAAACCGCTATGAAGTCCACCGAGGTTGGTATGCGCCACGTAACCCACCTCTTCAACGCGATGACCCCGCTTGCGCACCGCGCTCCCGGCGTTGTTACCGCGGCTATGAATTCCGACGTAAGCTGTGAGCTTATCGTTGACGCATTCCACGTTGACCCCGTTCTTTACGATATGCTCTTTAAATTAAAGGGCAGAAAGCTCTGCTTTATCACCGACTGTCTCCCCGCAGGCGGTCTTCCCGAAGGCGAATACACTCTGGGCGGCAGCAAAATTATCTACCGCGGCATCGTTTGCAGACTTGAAGACGGCACGGTAGCAGGCTCTGTTCTCCACCTCAACAAGGGCGTATGGAACGTTTACACCAATTCTTCTATTCCTCTTTGGGAATGTGTAAACGGCGCTTCTCTCAATCCGGCAACCACACTCGGCATCGATGACAAGAAGGGCTCTATCGAGGTCGGCAAGGATGCAGATATAATCATTACTGACAACGAATTCAACGTTGAAAAAACCATCATCGGAGGTAACACCAAGTATGAAGCTTAAAGTTCCCGCTAAACTCGACCCTCAATTTGCTCCTCTTTCTCTTGTTTGCCGCGAAATGCGCGAAGCAACCAAGGAAGACGGTCAGGACCTTGTTATCGGCGTAGAAAGAAACAAGGGCTACACCACCACCTATAAAACCCGCGTTTTCAAGGACGGCACCGGCCACGATGAAGAAAACTTCGACTTTATCGAAAGAATGGTCAAGGCTCTTCTTTGGGTTGCAGGCGGCTACAAGGTAATTATCGCAGGTAGCGAAGTTATCGGCAACAAAATTAAGGAAGCATACTCCGACGGCGGTTCGCGTGATTTCGACGTTCACTTTATGGAACGCGTTTACGAACGCCCCTTTGAAGTAGAAATTCGTCCCATCGAGGAAGCTCCCGTTGACGTTTCCGGCGCGGCTCCTGTTGGCAGACACCTCGACGGCTGCCGTATCGGCTTCGACGCAGGCGGATCCGACAGAAAGGTTTCTGCTGTTATCGACGGCGAAACCGTATATTCCGAAGAAGTTGTTTGGTTCCCCAAGATCAATTCCGATCCCGATTACCACTATCAGGGAATTCTCGAGGCTATGAAGACCGCGGCTTCCAAGATGCCCCGCGTTGATGCTATCGGTATTTCCTCCGCAGGCGTTTACGTTGACAACCGTATTATGGTTGCTTCGCTCTTCCTTAAGGTAAGCGACGAGGACTTCGACAAGAAGGTCAAGAATATGTATATCGACGTTTGCAAGGAGATCGGCGAAAACATTCCCGTTGAAGTTGCAAACGACGGCGACGTTACCGCTCTTGCAGGCGCGATGAACCTCGATGACGATTCTGTTCTCGGCGTTGCTATGGGCACCTCCGAAGCAGTTGGTTACGTTGACCCTCAGGGCAACATCACCGGTTGGCACAACGAGCTTGCGTTCGCTCCCGTTGACTTCTGCAAGGACGCTATGGTTGACGAATGGTCGGGCGACTACGGCTGCGGCGTTAAATATTTCTCGCAGGATGGCGTTATTAAGCTCGCTCCCTTCGCAGGTATCGAGCTTGACGAAAGCCTTTCCCCTGCTGAAAAGCTTAAGGTAGTTCAGGGTCTTATGAAGGAAGGCGACGAACGCGCTGCCGCTATCTATGACACTATCGGTGCATACTTCGGCTACGCTATCGCTTTCTATGCTGAATTCTACGATATGAAGCACGTTCTTATCATGGGTCGTGTAACCTCCGGCGACGGCGGCGCACTCCTTCTTGAAAGAGCACAGGAAGTTCTTGACGTAGAATTCCCCGAGCTCGCTAAAAAGATTCAGCTCCACATTCCCGACGAAAAGGCTCGCCGTGTCGGTCAGTCGGTTGCAGCTGCATCGCTCCCCGAAATTAAGTAATTCCATACTACGGAGAAATAAAATATTTCCGTGCTCGGAATAAATAATCAACAAAATAACGCTTCCCGTTTAAAAACGGGGAGCGTTTTTGTTTGGATATTTATTGTATTTCCTCGCACTTATACAAAACCATTCTACTGTCGTAGCTCGCTACGGCGACGCTCGAAGTTGACGCAAAACACCCTCATTTCTCTCGGTCTGTATAAATAAAAAATCACCGCATCTTGCGATACGGTGATTCCTTTTATTAGTTTTCTTTGCTGGGCGGAACTTCAACGGGAGGTTGGCTTCCGTCGTAATCGCCGTCGGGGAGAACGGGTTTAGATTCGTCGGTTTCGCCTTTCTCGCTCAATTTTGCAACAGTTTCAACCTCGTTGTAGTTTCTTACAAGCACGTCGCCGTAGAAGTCTTTATCGACGTAACCGCCGATGTTTCCGTCGTCATAAACGCCTTCATAGAAGGTCATATAGCCGCGGAACGCGAAGTCCATATTTGCATAATTCTCGTCGTTCGCGTCAATGCCCCAAAGCGTTACGTAGAATACGAAATTCTTGTAATCTGCGAAGTTGGACCAGCCGTCAGTTGCTTCATCGGCGCGCTTCTGCCAACCGACAATATTATCTGCGGGATAGTAAGCCGCGTTCGGAGTTTCTATTGTAAGGTCGTCGAGATTCTCCAACATATACGCAGGAAGGATAACTATACCCATATCCTTAACATCCCAATAGTCCGCGTCGTCCATACCTGCAAGGTAGCGGATATATTTTTCCTCGTATCTTGCGCCGAAGCGGATAGCGCCGGTTTCCTCACCATTGTCGGGAGCGATATAGTTTTCGCATATCTTAGCGCCGAGCGATACAACGGGTGTGGTATTGTTGCGGAGTCTTGTGCTGTCCTCGATATCTGCAAAATCAATACCGTTATACCAGCGCCAATAGGGGAAGTTGATGCCCCAATAGTTGTTTGTGCTACCGGGCTCGTTGTATTTTGCAGGATGGTGAAGCGTATAGTCTATCGTCGATAATTTGCCGCTATTGTTGTATGTCTTCGAGGTCTCCAAAGCCTTATCCGTAGAGTAATAACCCTGCATAACAGCGTTGATGCTGTATTCAAAGCCGTAGCCTTCGGGGTCGAATTCGGACATTCTTACCTTGAATTCAACGATTGCGTTATAATTTGCACCATTTGTGCTTCGGGTAAGCCCGGAATTTAATCTCTTATCTACGCCCGAGCAAATAATTGCGTGCTGGTTGCCAATGGTGTAGCTTTCGTTTTTAACGTCCGCATACCAATCTTCGCCGGTTGTGCCGTAATTTTCGTTTTCCTGAACAATATCGGTATAGCCGTAAAATTCAGATTCGCCGTAAAGCAGGTCGTAAACCATTGTTTCGCCGGTGGCGGGATGTACGTCACCGCCATTGGGGTAATCGGGCTCTTTATTTTGTGCCGCACGGACAACAACAGAATTCGGATAGGTTATTATTCCTTCCGGCTTCACGGGCTTTTCGTTCTCGAAATAATATTTTTTTTGTTGTGCGGGGGTCATGTTGTCATACGGTTTATAGCTATAGTCACTTTCGTTCGACCACGTGCCCGAATTTTCCGGCAGCTTAATGCCGGTTACACCGCTGCCTGCGGTAACGTCATAAAGATATTGAAAGGTTTCGTGAAGATTGCCGTTCTCGTCCTTCGGATTTATCCAGATACGGAATTCGGGCTTGGTGCCGCCTGGCTCGGTTGCTGTAGACGAAGCCACAGAATACTCGTACGGCATATCGAACAACGCCGCAACGTAAAGATATTCGCCGTCGTGACGCAACTGATATTTATAGGTGAAGGGTTCGTTGCCTTGGACAATATAGGTGTCGTCGCTGCCGCCCTGAACGGTGCCATTTACCTTGGCGGAAACCTCTATCCAGCCGTTGGGGTCCCAACCGTTATCGTCAAGGTGGCCGTCGATGTATATAACCTCGGGTGCGATATGCTGAAGCTTTTCAATGTTCTCTATCGCATTCGCTTTAAGCGTTTCATTCCAAGCGCCGTCGACGTTTGCATACGCATTTGCATTGCCCTTTAAATCATTTACCGCGGGGTAAAGCATCTGCTTGAACGCGGGATTGCCGTTACCGTCTTGGTATTGCTCCGCTACGACAAAATATTCGAAATTCGTTCTGCCGAATGAATCTTCAAACTCGGTTCCGTTATGGCACTTCAAGCAGTCAAGATCCAAAGCAAATTCAAAGTAGGTGTTGCCGTCGAGCGTTTGAATATTATACTTGAGATACTTATGAAGCATTTCATTCGAGTAGCCATTTAAGGGAATACCCGTAATGTTTTCGCCGCCGGTATTAGGCTTATACGCATAACCTGTCATTTCAATCGCTCCGTCTTTTTTACGAAGAACAAAACGATGTGTTGCGCGCGTTCGTTCGCCCGGTTTAGCGTTTATGAAGATGGCAAATTGAACATTTTCTTCATCGCTATTTATCTGCGCCGCGCCGTAAAGATATTCGTATCCAACGTATAATTTATATTTGTAGGATAGGTCTTTAGGTGTGGTGTCGGCTATTGTGGAATTGGAAATATCTACTTGTTCGAATTCGTAGGCAGGATCTTCTTTTTCGTTCCAAAAGAATTCGGAAAAAACGCCGTCCATAAGAACAGTAGGAACTACATCGGCATACGTAATTCCCATATTGTATCCATCTAATGCATTTGGGTCAAATGTACTTTGTGTGCCACCAATGGGACCGGCAACACCGGCTGTAGTGCTTCCCGATTCGACCGAAACATTGTAATATAGTATAGTCTTTGTTGTTGCGGCCTGATCGACCATTTGCTGGTTCAAGTCTATTCCCACAGAAGACAAAGGCACTTTGAATTCAACAATGTATCTGTTATCATTCAGTCTTTCTTCTTGCAACTCCGGCATACTTGCATTTTCGGCAGTATCTGCAACTGCTTTGACCATAGCCTGTGCCGCAGAAGGATAGCTGGCTCCGCCTTTCCAAACGTAACACGTAGTGTTATTGTCCTTACCTTCAACAACTATTCGGTAGCTATAAGTAGTGGCGCCGGCAGTATCTTTTAAATATAGGCAAAAACGATCGCCTACCCACTGGTTGTTTGTCATTTCGATAAGAGCGGCACCGTAAAGATATTCATAATCGAGTTTTACCAAATAAGAAAACTGCTTAACTTCGCCTTTGCCAGCTATACCGTGTTCTCCGTCTATAAAATTATCGTTGCCGCGCAAAGCTTTCCAAGCCGCATTGTCTATGTTACCGTCTATTACCAATTCATCCGAAAGGTCGGTGTACTTTTCGTCTTTATAGTTGCCAAGAGATATGCCATTGTAGTATGCTTGGTAATCGTCGTTGGTCCACGCACGAACGTCTACTGTAATTTCATCGTCATTGTCGCCATTTTTTGCAATTCCCAAATAGGGAAGATCTGCTACATCTATTCGAAATTCGATATGCACAAGATTTCCGGGTTGGGACTTCATCGCTGCCTTTGTAAGCGTCGAACTAAATCCGGTTTTATTGAGCGTCTTATCCGTTAACGTAGTCTTCTGTGTTCCATTCTCTTCTGTAAAAACCATTTGGAACTTATGCAAGTTTTCGGTGCTGTTGTTCATAATTATAACTTCGAAGCCTGTGGTTTTTCTACCGCTGCTCTCTGCCAGATTATCAAACACCATAGCGCTACCATATATGCAGTTGACATCCATACGAATATCTGTCTTAAAGCGAATAGTTTGTCCGTTTGGATTTTTGTTTGAATAGCTATTGCTGTATTTGACAGTATCAAAGCTCAGCAACGGATAGTTGCCGCTTTTATAGTCGTTGGTATTAATTTTGTCTTCTTTTTGATGATAGCCAGTAAGATATGCCCAGTAACCCTCGTCAAGCAAACCGTCGATATTTACATGCGAAGGGAGAGTATGCTCCGAATCCGAATTGTTGCCATTTTTCATTGCTGTTGCGGGAATTTTTATCGCCTTATCACTATTCCAGCTAGTCGAGGGAGCGTTTGAGGAATAAGCATCAACTGCAGGATATATTGCGGGGTAGAAAAGCTTGTTGCCATTAAACGTTGCGGAAACGTAGCAAGAAAGCGTCTCTGCCGCTGCTGCATCGCCGAGGGCGTAGCTGAATTCAACTATACCGTCGTTGCTTACGAGCTTAACCTGATTTTCGCCAACGGTATTATTTTCCGCGTTGAAAGAAACGGTGGTAACGTTAACACCGTCGTTTGCAGAATAATATACGTTAAAATCGTGCGCAGCATTGTCGCTGAAATTCACTGCAACGTAAAGATATTCGTGATCTCTGCGGATGCTGTAAGTATAGGAAAATCCCTTTTGATCATCAGAAACGGTTGCGTTGTTCCAAACACCGCTTACCGAATCGACTGTGATCCATTCCTTCCAGCCCAAATCATCGATATTGCCGTCGACCGTAATGGTTTCGGGAATATATTGGTTGGGCGCGTTGTCTATCGATTGGTTTTGCGTTTCGTCTTTTGCAACGCCCTTACCTTGAGCGAACGCAGAAATGATCGAAGCGGGTATCATACCCAACACCAAGATCACACAAAGCGCATAAGTTAAAAATCTTTTCACTGTATTCTCTCCTTCTGCACACTTATGTGTTCATAAGCGTGCATAAATACTCTATCATAAGTCTTAGTATATACCGCCAAGGCGCATTTGTCAATGGTTTTTTCCAAACAAAAAAAGAGGATAATCGGCAAATTTTGCCCATTATCCTGTTTTTTGTATAATTCTAAAGCGTTGCCGCCATTACCGCCTTTATTGTGTGCATACGGTTTTCCGCTTCGTCGAAAACGATACTGCGTTCGCTTTCGATAACCTCGTGGGTAACCTCCATGCAGTCGATGCCGAACTTTTCGTGTATTTCTCTGCCGACAACCGTACCCAAATCGTGGAACGCGGGCAAACAATGCATAAAGCGGCATTGAGCGCCTGCATTATTCATAATTTCCTGCGTTACGCGGTAGGGGGTAAGCTCGCGAATGCGTTCCTCCCAAACCTCGGCAGGCTCGCCCATCGAAACCCAAACGTCGGTATAAATAACATCGGCGTTTTTGGTGGCGATTATCGGATCCTCGTTAAATTCAAGCGTTGCGCCGGTTTCGTTGGCGATTTTTTCGCATTCTGCGATAAGTGCGTTATCGGGGAAATATTTTTTGTTCGTGCAGGCAACGAAATGCATACCCATTTTTGCACATCCAACCATAAGCGAGTTGCCCATATTGTAGCGCGCGTCGCCCATATAAACAAGCTTTTTGCCCTTAAGAGAGCCGAAATGCTCGATTATCGTCATAAAATCGGCAAGAATCTGGGTGGGGTGAAATTCGTTTGTAAGCCCGTTCCAAACCGGAACGCCCGCATATTTCGCAAGCTCCTCGACAATTTCCTGACCGTAGCCGCGGTATTCGATACCGTCGAACATTCTGCCGAGCACGCGTGCCGTATCGGCAATACTTTCTTTTTTGCCCATTTGCGAGCCTGTGGGGCCCAAATATACAGGGTGCATACCCAAATCCGCGCCCGCAACCTCAAAAGCACAACGGGTGCGGGTGCTGTCCTTTTCGAACAACAGCGCGATATTTTTGCCCTCGCAAAGCTTATGCGGAATACCCGCCTTTTTCTTTGCCTTAAGCTCTATCGCAAGGTCGATAAGCGATTGAATTTCTTCGGGTGTAAAATCGAGTAATTTAAGAAAGCTTCTTCCTTTTAAAGACATAAAATCCTCCTAAAGCACCTTTGCAAGGAATGCGCGCAGACGTTCGCATTTCGGCGAGCCAAACAGCTCGGTCGGAGCGCCCTCCTCGGCGATAACTCCGTCATCGAGGAAGATCACGCGGTTGGAAACCTCGCGTGCGAAGCCCATTTCGTGAGTAACGACGATCATCGTCATACCCTCTCTTGCAAGCTCGCGCATAACGTCGAGCACTTCGCCGACCATTTCGGGGTCGAGCGCGCTCGTCGGCTCATCGAACAGCATCACCTCGGGCTCCATACAAAGCGCGCGGACTATTGCTACACGCTGTTTCTGACCGCCCGAAAGCTGATTGGGGTAGGAATCGGCTCTATCGGCAAGGCCGACACGCGCCAAAAGCTCCATCGCCTTTGCGTCTGCCTGCTCCTTTGTGAACTTTTTGAGCATTATGGGAGCGCAGGTGAGGTTTTGAAGAATCGTCATGTGCGGGAAAAGGTTAAATTGCTGGAACACCATTCCCATTTTCTGTCTGTGACGGTCGAGGTCGACCTTTTTATCGGTCAAATCCTCGCCCTCGAAAAATATCGAGCCGCCCGTAGGGGTTTCAAGCAGATTCAGACAACGCAAAAACGTCGATTTGCCCGAGCCAGACGCGCCGATAACACAAACGACATCGCCCTTGTTAATATCGATGCTTACGCCCTTTAAAACCGCATTGTTTTCGAAATGCTTTTGAAGACCCTTTACGCTTATAACGGTTTCGTTTTGCATAACGTTATTACCTTCCATCGCTCTTGCGAAGTCTCCTTTCCAAAACAGATAAAAGCTTTGTCATTATAACGACAAGCAACAGATAGACCAACGCGAGCATGATAATGGGGTTAACGGCATCGAAGGTCTTGTTTCTTATATTGGTTGCCGCGCGGGTAAGGTCGACTATGGCAACGTAGCCCGCAACCGAGGTTTCCTTTAACAGCGCGATACATTCGTTACCGATTGCGGGAAGAATGTTCTTTATCGCCTGCGGGAAGATTATTTTGCGCATCGCCTGACTTTTAGACATACCGAGGCTTCTTGCCGCCTCCATTTGTCCTTTATCGACAGCGTTAATGCCGCTTCGTATAAGCTCTGCCATATATGCGCCCGAATTTATACCAAATGCGATTATGGCAACGGTAACACCGTCTGCCGAAACGAGAATGATATAGAAAAATACGAGCAAAAGCACCGTTACGGGGATACCGCGTATGACGGTGGTGTAAAGATCGCATATCCAATTCACGAAACGAAGCTTTTTGTTGCCCTCGCTGAAATATTTCGCGATAGCGATAACCGTGCCGATAGCAACGCCGATAACCAACGCGCCGAGCGTGATTATAAGCGTATTGAGAAAGCCCTCAAACAGCCATTCGTAGCGTTCGCCTTCGATGAAGGTTTCGTTAAGTTTAGCCAACCAGTTGTTCATCGTGTTTTTTCCTTTTTATCAACCGAAAAGCGGCTCCGCGAGGCGGAGCTGCTTTTTGATTTTTGTATTTTAAAATTATTCGGGCTTAACGTAGGTTTCGCCGAAGTCTTCGAAGATCTTCTTAACGGTGCCGTCGTTTACGAGCTTGTTAAGAATGGTGGTGATTTCTGCAACAAGAGTTTCGCTGCCCTTTGCGAACGCGAACGCATAGGGTTCTTCGGTCATGTTTTCTTCGAGAATCTTAAGACCGTCGCCTTCTTCTACCATCTGAATAGCGGTAAGGTTGTCAACTACCCAAGCATCTACCTTGCCGGTGGTAAGAGCTGCCTTTGCATCTGCATTTGCCTGGAAAGCCTGAACCTCGAGTCCTTCATCGTTACAGCCCTGTTCTGCAGTAGTACCGGTCTGAACCGAAACTTTTTTGCCCGCGAGATCTGCTTTGGAAGCGATAGCGCTGTCGTTCTTAACAACGATAACCTGAGCCGCTACGTAGTAGGGGTCGGTGAAGAGCATGTTCTTTTCGCGGTCGGGAGTAACGGTAATACCCGACATAGCGCAGTCATATTTTGCAGCCTGAATACCGATGAGAACCGAGTCGAAGTCCATCTGAACGAATTCGCATTCAACGCCGAGTTCCTTGCAGATAAGCTTCATAATTTCAACTTCGATACCTACGACTTCGTCGCCTTCAAGGCTTTCAAAGGGAGGGAAATCGGGGCTGGTAGCGATAACAAGCTTACCTGCAGATTTAACGTCTTCAAGCGACTTACCCTGTGCGGAGCAGCCGGTGAAGCATACTGCTACGAAAATAACGGAAAGTAAAAGTGCCAATAATTTTTTCATTTTTAATGTTTCCTTTCAAGAAAATATTTTTTTTGTTTTTTATTGTTTATTTAATCGGCATTGCCGAATTGTTTGTATGTCTTTTATTTCGCAAGCTCGCTTTCGACAAATTCTATTTGTCTGTTGCAGGAATCAAGACTCGTTCCGCCGAGCGAAATGCGCTTTGCAACGCAGGTTTCGAGCGAAATTTCGCTGTAAATATCCTCGCAGAAGAGCTCGCTGTATGTTTTATAGTCCTCGATAGGCATATCCTCGAGCACACATCGTCGTTTTATGCACTCGGCAACGATGCTTCCTGATATTTTATATGCCGAACGGAATGGCATACCCTTTTTAACAAGGTAATCGGCAAGGTCGGTAGCGTTTATAAAGCCTTCCTGCGCCGCACGCTTCATATTTTCGGGCAAAACCTTCATCGTTTCGATCATCGGGATCATAATTCCGATGCACATTTTAACGGTATCAACCGCATCGAAAATGCCCTCCTTATCCTCCTGCATATCCTTGTTATATGCAAGCGGAAGCCCTTTAAGCACGGTGAGTATGCCCATAAGATCGCCGTAAACTCTTCCGGTTTTACCTCTTATAAGCTCCGCCATATCGGGGTTTTTCTTTTGCGGCATTATCGAGCTGCCCGTGGTGTATGCATCCGAAAGCTCGACAAATTTGAATTCCCAGCTCGACCAAAGAATAATTTCTTCGGAAAAGCGCGAAAGGTGCATCATCGTTATCGCACAGCAGTTCACGAATTCCACACAAAAATCTCTGTCCGAAACGCCGTCGATGCTGTTCATACAAATCCCGTCGAAGCCAAGCTTTTCCGCTTCGAAGATTCTGTCGGTTTCATAGGTCGTCCCTGCGAGTGCGCAACACCCGATGGGCGACATATTCATACGCTTACGCATATCGTTAAAGCGGTCGATATCGCGAAGCAGCATCATACAGTAGGCAAGCAGATGATGAGCAAAGGTTATCGGCTGTGCACGCTGAAGATGCGTATATCCCGGCATTATTGTCGTTTTGTTTGCCTTTATCTGAACGAGAAGGGCGTTTATAAGCTCTTTAAGAAGCGAAATTATCGTTTCTGCTTCCTCGCGCAGATTCATACGAAGGTCAAGCGCGACCTGATCGTTACGGCTTCTTGCGGTGTGGAGCTTTTTGCCGACATCGCCAAGGCGTTCGGTAAGCACCTGCTCGACAAACATGTGGATATCCTCGGCTTCCATATTAATAGGAAGCTTACCCGATTCGATATCGCAGAGAATTTCCTCCAAGCCCTTTATTAGGGTGTCGGCCTCCTCCTGCGTTATGATACCCTTTGCGCCGAGCATTGCGGCGTGAGCCATACTGCCGGTTATATCCTGACGGTACATTCTCGAATCGAAGGAAATCGACGAGTTGAAATCGTCAGCCATTTTATCTGTTGCGCCGGCGGTTCTGCCCGCCCACATTTTCGCCATTTTATTTCTCCGTTTGGTTAATTAAAGCTTGCCCTGCTCGCGCAATGCCTGAACCTTGGTGGGAAGACCCCAAAGGTTAATAAAGCCTTCTGCCTGCTTCTGGTCGTAGTCGCTTTCGTCGAAGGTAACGAGATTTTCGGAATACAAGGAATAAGGCGAGGTAGTACCCGCGGGAATGATGTTACCCTTATAAAGCTTAAGCTTTACGGTACCGGTAACGTATTTGTTACTTTCGTTTGCAAACGCGGTAAGAGCTTCCTGCAAGGGGGAATACCACTTGCCGTTATAGATAAGGTCTGCATAATCGACAGCGAGCTTTTGCTTAACGTGAAGCGTATCCTTATCGACGGTGAGCATTTCGAGCATTTCGTGCGCGAAGTAAAGGATAGTTCCGCCGGGAGTTTCATAAACGCCGCGGTCCTTCATACCCACAAGACGGTTTTCGACAATATCGATAATACCGATACCGTTTGCACCGCCGACCTTATTGAGCTCTGCGATGATCTTCGAAGCCTTCATCTTTTCGCCGTTGTAGGCAACGGGCGCGCCTGCTTCGAAATCGATAGAAATATATGTAGGTTCATCGGGAGCCATCATCGGAGAAACACCCATTTCAAGGAAACCGGGCTTATCGTACTGCGGCTCGTTTGCGGGATCTTCGAGATCCAAGCCCTCGTGGCTCAAGTGCCAGAGGTTCTTATCCTTAGAATAGTTGGTTTCGCGGCTTATTTTAAGAGGAACGTTGTGCGCTTCGGCGTAATCTATTTCCTCATCACGCGATTTAATGTCCCATTCGCGCCAAGGAGCGATAATTTTCATTTCGGGAGCGAAGCGCTTTATAGCAAGCTCAAAGCGAACCTGATCGTTACCCTTGCCCGTTGCACCGTGGCAGATAGCGTCTGCGCCCTCTGCGATAGCAATTTCGGCAAGCTTTTTACCGATAACGGGACGTGCAAACGCGGTACCGAGCAAATATGTTTCATACTTAGCGTCCATCTTAAGCGCGGGAATGATTATTTCATCCACCATTTCATCAACAAGATCCGCAACGATAAGCTTGCTTGCGCCGGTGGCGATAGCCTTTTCTTCAAGACCTTCAAGCTCGTCTGCCTGACCTACGTTACCGGCAACTGCGATGATTTCGGGATTATTGTAGTTTTCCTTGAGCCAAGGAATTATTATCGAAGTATCAAGACCGCCCGAATAGGCAAGTACAACCTTTTTAATGTTTTCTTTGTTCATTTTTCATTACCTTCTGTATGTTTTTTCATTTTGCGTTGCTATTATAATACCGAAAAACTCAAAAGTCAATACCAAAAATGAAAAAATATTCAATTTATTTCAAGTTTTCTTGCACATAAACGCATATTGCTCTGCATATTGTGTATAATTATACATTTATTCAGAATTTTGTGTATATTTGAAAAAAACAGAAGCGCGCCGGCAAAGCGAAAGCGCCGCCGCGTAAAAGCCGCAACGGCGCTATGTGGTTATTAAAATCTTCCGCCGCCCCCGCGAGAGCCGCCACCGCCGCTTCGCGAGCCGCCCGACGAGGTATTTTTCGGGCGCGCAACGCGCGTAACGTTTGAATATAGGAAAAGGTCGCGGCTGTGGGTAAGCTTAAAGCTTCCCTTTCGAACGTATTCGCGTGCGTTGGTTTGCATCGCCACGCTTTTCAGCTTGCCCTTCATAACAGAGGTGGCGATAAGTGCAACGATAAAGCCGATTATCAATGCGACGATAAGCATTGTTCCGAACGGGAACGAAAGCTCGCCATCAACCGCGTTTGCAAAGGAATCGAACGCACCGTAATAATCGCCGCTCGAAAGCTGATCAAGAAAATATTCCGAAAGCGCAGTACCCTCGGTAAGGCGTTCCTCGCCGAAAAATTCGATATACCATTCGCGGTCGCTGATAGAAACAAGCAGTATAACGCCGCTTTCGCCGTCCTCGCCCAAGCCGTAGCCGCCGTCAAGATACGTTTCGGTCGCATAGCGGTACGCGCTTTTTCCGCCGAGCGAATCGACGGTTACCACAACGATATCATAGTTATGCTCGGTGCTTAAGCTGTCGAGCTTGGCAAGAAGCGCGTTTTCTTCACCCGCGGTGAGCAGCTCGCCGCCGTCGACAAGGCGCGGGGAATCGGATTTTGCCGATGCGGAAACGGCACAAAGGCTTATAATAAGAAGCGCGAGAACAAAAACATAAAATTTCTTCATATCCGCACCTCCTTAAATCAGCCAAATAAGCGAGCCGAGCGCGAACACAGCCGCACCGACGATTGCGGTTAATCCGAACAGCCATCTTCTGTATGCTTTTTTATCCAAGGGAAGGTTGCCGACGAATTTGCCGGTTTGACCGTTCATCGCAAAGGTGTATTTTTTACCCTCGTAGGTGGTGTTTAAAATCCACACAGGGTAAAGGGCGTATTTCGCAACGCCGTTGCTTAATCTTACGTTAACCGACGTGGGCACGACGGTGGCATAGCCCTGAACGGTTGCGGCAAACGCCTGCTCGGCGGATTTACGCACACGCTGATTCGCACGTTCGACGCTTGCGTCGGCATCGACATCGTATCTATCGGCAAGATAGCCCGCAAGATACGCCGTTTGGAAATCCACAGCCTCCGAAAAATCAAACGGCTCGATAGATTCCATTAAATCGTCTGCCATTTTTGAGCTTCCGTCGACGGGAATGCGGTCAAAGCCCATGTCGCCCGCGCGGGTTACCGAAAAATAGCTTGTTTTTGTATAAATGTAGTTCGCGTCCGACCAAGTATTCACGCGCGTTGCGCGGTAAAGCGCATCGGCGTTCGCGTCGGCATTGAAAAGCCAAAAGGGCACGTATATACCCTTGACCTCGTCGATATGGTTTTCGTCCTTAAAAACCTTGGGAAGCAGTCTTTTTCCTTTTAAGTGCTTAACAAGACCTTCCTTCGCCGCTTTTTTATCAAGCTTGAAGGGGATAACGTAATCGGGCTTTAGGTCGCCCGCGAACATACCCTTCATAACAACGGGGTTATCACAATAAGGGCACTTGGTAGCGGCAAGGGTATCATCACCGATAATTTCGCCGCCGCAGGAATTGCAAACGTATAACCGCATTCCTTCGGTTTCGCCCTCCTGCCATTCGCCTCCGGCAGAAGAATCCCAGCCAAGTTCCTCGGCGCCCTCTCCGTTTAGGTCGTCATCGTAGGATTTAACCGTTTCCATTTCAAATTCGGTGTCGCAATAGGGGCATTTGAGCTTTTGCAAGCCGCTATCAAAGCCTATCGCGCCGCCGCAGCACGGACATTTATATTCCTTAAGCTCGGACATAGTGATTCCTCCGAAATTAGGTAATAAGTAATAGTGAATAGTGAAAAAGTTAGGTTGGCTTTTGCTCGCGCAAAAGCCTTCCATTTTTTTATCTATTATCTATCATCTCTTATTTTTTATCTTATCACACCTTATCTCCGCACTCGGGGCAGAACTTGGGAAGGTTTGCGGGGTCTTCGAATTTATAGCCGCATTTGTCACAGCAGGTCGCGGGCTTTTTTGCGCCGCATTCAGAGCAGAAATTACCGTTGTTTACTGCGCCGCAGGCACATTTCCAGCCGTCCTCGGGCTTCTTCGCGCCGCACTGTGCGCAGAACTTGCCGGTCGCGGTTGCACCGCAAGCGCATTTCCAGCCGCCTGCCGCGGGTGCGGGTGCGGGAGCGGGTTGCTGTGCCTGCTGCTGTGCGCCCATAGCGAAAAGATTCTGTGCATTCATACCGCCTGCATTCATCGCCATACCCATGCCCATAAATCCGGTCATCGCGCCGGCATCGTTTTCTGCCGCCGCCTTCATTGCGTCTGCCTGTGCACCGACAAGGGTAGCCGCCGCCATAGTGGGGTCGCGCATAATAGCGGTGCGCTGTGCCTGCTTAATCATTTCGGCATCCTCTTCGGGAAGAGTTACCGAGCCGAGAGCAACGCTAACAACCTTAAGTCCGCGGAGCTCGCCCCATTTTGCCGAAAGAGCCTCGTTCATAGCGTTTTCGAGGTCGGTATTATGGGTAACAATCTGGTTGGGGCGTATTTCGAGCGCGCTTAATCTGCCGAAGGCGGGCTGAAGCGCGCTGATAAATTCGGTTTTGAGCTGGCTGTCAAGCTCGTCGCGAGTGTATTCGCTTTCGATATTGCCGCAAACGTTGGTATAGAAAAGAAGCGGGTTTGCGATTTTATAGGAATAAATGCCCGAGCAACGCACCGATACGTCGATATCAAGACCGATTTTCGAATCGACAACGCGGAAGGGAATCGGGTTGGGAGTACCGAATTTATTATCGATAAGCTCCTTGGTGTTGAAGTAATAAACGCGCTGATCCTTGCCGGTGTCGCCGCCGTATGCAAAGCGCTTGCCCATGGTTTTAAAGGTATCGATAATGCTTTTTCCGAGCGAGCCTGCGAAAATGCTGGGCTCGGTCGAGGAATCGTAAACGAATTCGCCCGGCTCTGCACAAACCTCAACGATCTTACCCTGCTCGACAATCATCATACACTGTCCGTCCGCAACTGCAATTACAGAGCCGTTCGAGATAATATTGTCGTTGCCCTTTGTGTTGGAGCTTCTGCCGCTTATCTGCTTTTTGCCCTTTACGGCGAGCACCTCTTTATCTAGTGAATCGCAATAGAAGAATTCCTTCCACTGGTCGGCAAGCGTGCCGCCCAATGCTCCGATTGCAGCCTTAATAAGTCCCATAGCTAATCTCCTTTATGTCTAAATATTTATTCTGTTTATATTGTACTACTTCGTGGTAAGCTTTTCAATAGCCACATTATCGCCCGCAACAACAAGCAGCTCGTTTTCGGCAAACGGGCGGGTGGGGTCTGCAAGCAGGGTAAAATCTTCGCTTTCCTTATCGGCAACAGCGATAATGCTTACCCTGTATTTTTTACGCACGTCTATTTCGATAACGCTCTTTCCCACCCAGCTTTTCGGGGTTAATATTTCGGCAATGGTGAAATCGCCCGAGGGCGCGAAATAATCGACCATGCCGCGGCGCGAAAGCGTATAAGCAAGCTTTGTGCCCGATTCCTTTTCGGGAAGCACCACGTAATCTGCGCCGACCTTTAAAAGCACCTTTTTTTGGCGCTCGTCGGTTGCGCGGCAGACGATTTTCGGAATACCCAGCTCTTTAAGCAAAAGGGTTATAAGAATGCTTTCCGAAAGGTTGTTTTCCATACAAATAACGGCACAGTCGCAATTTTTTACCCCCGCCGCGCGAAGCACCGCTTCGTTCGTCGCGTCGCCGCAAACAGCGTTGCCAACAATATCGCCTATCGCATCGATTTTTTCTTGGTCGGCGTCTACTACCAACACCTGCTGTCTGCTTTTTGCAAGCGTGGTTGCAAGGTTAATTCCGAAATTGCCGAGTCCTATAACACAAATTCCCTTTATTGCACTCATAATCTATATCCTTTCCGAATTATACGTTTTAACCCACGGGCATACCCAAGCGCGGGTAGCTTATGTTCGGGCGGTCGCGGTTTGTGCGCACAAGAATCGCATACATTACCGAGGTAATGCCGATTCTGCCGAAGAACATAAGGCTTATTATAAGCAATTTTCCGAACAGCGAAAGGCTTGTTGTTATACCCACGGTTATACCTACCGTGCCAAACGCCGAGAACACCTCGTAATACGCGCTCGAAAGCGGCAACCCTTCGACAGCGGAAAGCGTTAATCCGCTTACCGCAACGATTATCAAGCCGATAACGAACAGCGCAAAGGCGCGCCGAACGGTTTCGTTTTCTATTCTTCTGCGGCGAAAGACGGTATCGCTATTGCCGCGTATGATGCTCACCGTAGAGGCAAGCACGATAATAAGCGTGCTTAACTTTACGCCGCCCGCCGTAGAGCCCGAATTACCGCCGATAAACATTAAAAGCATCGAAAACAGCTTCGTTCCCTCGGAAAGACTGTTCTGGTCTATCGCCGCAAAGCCTGCGGTGCGCAGAGTTACCGATTGGAACAGCGAACGGAGAATTTTCGTCCACGCATTTCCGTCGCCGAGCGTTGCGGGGTTGTTCCATTCCGAAACCGCAATAACCGCCGCGCCGCCGAAAACAAGTATCGCGCTCAAGACGAGCACCGCTTTGGAATAAAACGAGATTCTTTTTCTCTCTTTTACATAGTGGCTTATATCGTCCCAAACGAGAAAGCCCATACCGCCCGAAAGAATAAGAGCGATAAGCACGAAATTAATATATGCATCATCGGCATACGCCGCGATGCTCGAAAACTCGCCGAGGTCCGCCCCCATAATATCGAAGCCGGCGTTGCAAAACGCGCTGACCGAATGGAAAATGCCGTAACAAATTCCCTTTATCCACCCGAACTGCGGAATAAACCTGAACGAAAGCAGCACCGCGCCGATACCCTCTGCCGAAAGCGCGAAAACGGTCACTCTGTGCGCAAACGAAGCGAGGTTTGAATAGGGGTCGAGATTCATGCTTTGTGTAAAAAGAAGCTGCTCGCGCGGGGAAACTCTTCTGCGCAGAAGCGTCGAAAAGACCATCGCGAGCGACATAAATCCAAGCCCGCCGACCTGTATAAGAAGTAAAATAACGCCCTTACCGATTGCCGACCAATACATACCCGTATCTACCGTAATAAGTCCGGTAACGCAGGTTGCGCTGGTGGCGGTAAAAAGCGCCGTAATCGGATCGGTAAACTCCCCTTTAGAAGAGGAAAAAGGCATAGCGAGAAGAAGCGTTCCGACGAGAATTATCGCCAGAAAGCCGAAAATGATAACATTTGTCGGCGACATACGCTTTTTCAACCCGATACACCTTCCGATCGTTCGAAATATTTCATTAATTCAACACCGAGCGCGCTTACGCTTTCGCAGGGTGATTTTCCGCATTTTTCAAGCAGCTTTTCGCTTGGGGTATAGCCGTAGCCGACGGGAATATAATCTATTCCCGCGTTTTGCGATACATCGCAATCGGCGATTCCGTCACCGACAAAAAGCGCCTGCTCGGGCGTGAAGCCAAGCTCCCTTATAACCGAAAGAGTCACCTCGGGGTTGGGCTTGCGGTCGGTATCGCCGCGCACGCCGCGGATATATGCAAAGCTGTTGCCGAAATAGTGCTTTACCATCGGAACAGCAGATTTATCGTCCTTGTTGGTAACTACCGCGCACACCGCGCCCGCGGCATTAAGCCTGTTCAAAAGCTCGGCAATACCTTCGTAGGGGGCGGTCGAATCGCACATTCCTTTTTGATATTCCCTGCGGAACAGCTCGCGCAGCTTAAGGCAAAGCTCATCGCTTGCACCCTCGGGAAGGGCGCGCCGCATAAGCATAAGCGAGCCGTTTCCGAGAAAGCCCTGCACCTCGTCTACCGTACGTTCGGTGTATCCGAGCGCCGAAAGTGCACGGTTGACCGCGGCGGCAATATCCCCGATAGTATCGAGAATAGTGCCGTCGAGGTCGAAGATTATCACTTTTTTGTTAAGCGATTTCATTTTCGAGATAGGTAGCAATATCCTTTACGGTCTTTACTCCTGTTACGTCATCGGGGATGATTATGTTCATTTCGTCCTCGAGAGTCATAAGCATTTCAACTATGTCAAGGCTGTCTGCGCCGAGGTCCTCTACTATCGCCGCATCGTCTGCAATAGTTGCAACGTCGATACGGAGCTGCTTTGCGATAACTTCCTTAACTCTGTCAATAATCTGCATAAAAAATAGTTCCTTTCGTGGTAAAAATGTTTTTCAACATACCTATAATAATCGATTGCCGAGAAAATTACAAGTAGTTTTTATTTTTTTTACAATTAAAGTATTAAATCAAGGTTAATTCGGTTGACTGCAAAGAATTTTTGTGTTAAAATATACTGATTAATTATAAGGAGAGCTATATGCTCATATTAGGTATCGACCCCGGACTTGCAACCATAGGCTTTGGGCTGGTTATAAAAAGCGGCGACAAATACCGCGCAATAGAATACGGCGCGATAACCACCGCACCCAAGCAGATGATAGAAAAACGGCTTGACGAGATATACGATTCGATGATAGAGCTGTTGACCAAATACAAGCCCGATTGTATGGCGATAGAGGAAATTTTCTTTAACAACAACATAACAACGGCAATAGACGTTTCGATGGCAAGAGGGGTTATACTTCTCGCCGCCTATAAATGCGGTGTGGATATTTACGAATACACCCCGCTCGAGGTAAAAAGCTCGGTCGTGGGCTACGGCAGAGCCGAAAAACAGCAGATTCAGTATATGGTGCGCCTTATGCTCGGTCTGAACGAAACACCCAAGCCCGACGACACGGCGGACGCGCTTGCGCTTGCGCTTTGCCACGGAATGAGAATGACTAATTACAATTAAGGAGACGCGTTTGATGATACATTTTATTCACGGAACACTTGCATCGCTTACGGCAGAGCACGCCGTTATCGATTGCGGCGGTGTAGGCTTTAAGCTCGGCATTTCTATCGCAACAAGCTCGAAGCTTTCGATGAAAAGCGGCAAGGACGTGCTCCTTTACACCTATATGGCGGTAAGCGAGGATAATATTTCGCTTTACGGCTTTTCGGAGGAGGACGAGCTTAGCCTCTTTACAAGGCTTATTTCGGTTTCGGGCATCGGCCCGAAGGCGGGTATTTCGATACTCGGCACGCTTTCGCCCGACGACTTACGCTCGGCTATCGCCAACAACGACGCAAAAACAATCGCTCAAGCCCCCGGTGTGGGACTTAAAACCGCGCAAAAGCTTATTATCGAGCTTAAGGATAAAATTTCGCTCGACGATATTTCGGCACCGACCTCAACCACAGGAAGCGCAAACAGCGAAAAGGTGCTTCAGGTTATCGATACCCTAACGCTTTACGGCTTTCCCCGTGCAAAGGTTACCGAGGTGCTTAAAAAGCTGGATACCTCGCTCCCGCTCGAGGAGCTTATATCGCAAACGCTTCGAATACTCGGAAAGGAGGCGGGACACTAAATGCCGATTAATTCCAAAATACCCGATTATTCCGATGATTTCGATTTCGAAAGCCGCATAACAGGCGCGGAATTTTCGGCAGAGGACGCCGATAACGAATATTCTCTGCGCCCGAAAACGCTTTCCGAATACGTCGGTCAGCAAAAGGTAAAGGACAACCTTTCGGTCTTTATAAAAGCCGCCGCCGCAAGAGGCGACAGCCTTGACCACGTTTTGCTTCACGGCCCCCCCGGCTTGGGCAAAACCACGCTTTCCTGCATTATCGCAAGCGAGCTGGGCGTTAACCTAAAGGTGACAAGCGGCCCCGCTATCGAAAAAACCGGCGACCTTTGCGCTCTGCTCACCACGCTCGAGCGCAACGATATACTTTTTATCGACGAAATACACCGCCTTCCCCGTCAGGTCGAAGAGGTGCTTTACCCCGCGATGGAGGATTTTTCGCTCGACCTTATGACAGGCAAAGGCCCTGCGGCGCGCTCGATTCGCATACCGCTTAAGCCCTTTACCCTTATCGGTGCAACAACGCGCGCGGGTCAGCTTTCTTCCCCCCTGCGTGACAGATTTGGTATGCTGTTCAGGCTCGAGCTTTACACCCCCGAGGAGCTTGCGCTTATAATCACCCGCTCGGCAGGTATTTTGGGCATTCCCATTACCGCCGACGGTGCCTATGAAATAGCACTCCGTTCAAGAGGAACACCGCGTATCGCAAACCGCTTTCTTAAGCGCGTGCGCGATTTCGCAACGGTGGAGGGCAACGGGGTTATAGATTTTCATATTACGAGAACCGCGCTCGACGCGCTTGAGGTTGATGCGCTCGGACTCGATTCGGTCGACAGACGTATGCTTTCGGCTATAATCAAGCATTTCGGCGGCGGCCCTGTCGGGCTCGAAACGCTTGCCGCGGTTATCGGCGAGGAAGCCGTTACGCTCGAGGACGTTTACGAGCCTTATCTGCTTCAGCTCGGATTTTTAAACCGCACCCCGCGCGGACGCTGTGCCACCGCGGGCGCTTATCGCCATTTAGGTCTTGACGTTCCGAGCGGAATGATCGACCAGATAAGCTTTTCGGACGAGATTTAACACGCTACAAAACCCAAAAAGGAGTTTACAATGTACTCTGCTGATAATTGGAAGGAATACCGTCTTCTCGACGCGAACGGCGGCGAAAGGCTTGAAAAATGGGGTGATTACACCCTTATACGCCCCGACCCGCAGGTTATTTGGAGCGGCGAACGCATTCTTCGCGGCTGGAAAAAGGCAGACGGAATTTACAGACGCTCACGCTCGGGCGGGGGCGAATGGATAAAAAAGGAAGTTCCCGAGGAATGGATAATCTCTTACGGCGAGCTTAAATTCAGTATTTCCGCTATGGGCTTTAAGCACACGGGGCTTTTCCCCGAGCAGGCGGCAAACTGGGATTGGTTTACCAAGCTTATTAAAAACAGCGGAAGAGAAATAAAGCTTTTAAACCTTTTCGCATACACGGGCGGCGCAAGCGTTGCCGCGGCAAAGGCGGGCGCGTTTGTATGCCACGTCGATGCGAGCAAGGGCATTATCGCAAAGGCAAAGCGCAACGCCGAGCTTTCGGAAATACCGCAAAATAAAATTCGCTATATCGTCGACGACGCATTCAAATTTGTCGCGCGTGAAATACGCCGCGGCAACAAGTACGATGCGGTTATTCTCGACCCGCCCTCGTTCGGACGCGGTCCGGGCGGCGAAAAATGGGTTATCGAGGATTGCTTGGACGAGCTTGTAGGGCTTGTGTGTCAGGTCCTTTCGGACGACCCGCTGTTCGTTTTGCTTAATTCCTACACCACGGGACTTTCGCCCGCGGCAAACGGATATGTTCTTCGCAAGCACACCAGACGTTTCGGCGGAAGCGTTGAAAGTCAGGAAATAGGTATTCCCGTTGAATCGAGCGGTGAAATACTTCCCTGCGGCGCGGCGAGTAGGTGGACACCATAACACCCCAAAAATGCAAGCATTTTCGGGGACCCCGTAACGCTGACGCTCTCGACACAAAACGCAAGCGTTTTGGTCGGTTAAGGGTTTGTGAACGCCGTTCGCTCGCGCAGCATTTGTGCGCGCCTGCGGCTTGTCCAAATGCTCGGCGTTCATAGGAGTATTTTTCGACGCACGTGTCGCCGAAAAATACAAAATTCGATTGTAAAAACGCTTTGCGTTTTGAATTTGGTTTTGAATTGTTTTTAAGTTTTTATTGAGTTATAGGTAAAGTAATGTCTTTTATTGAAGCGCGCGGGATTGAATTTGCATATTCGCCCGAGGAAGAAAAGGTAATAAAGAATATCGACCTAAAAATCGAAAAAGGCAGCTACGTTGCCATTCTCGGTCACAACGGTTGCGGAAAAAGCACGCTCGCAAAGCTTCTTTGCGGTATTCTTCTGCCGACCGAGGGGCAAATACTTATCGACGGCGCGAACACCGCCGACGAAAGCACAAGCTTCGAAATACGCAAAAAATGCGGTATGGTCTTTCAAAATCCCGACAACCAGCTTGTTGCAAGCATTGTCGAGGAGGACGTTGCGTTTGCACCCGAAAATTTGGGCTTACCGCGCGAGGAAATAAGAAGACGCGTTGACAAGGCGCTCGAAACCGTCGATATGACCGAATATGCAAGGCACGCGACCTATAAGCTTTCGGGCGGGCAGAAGCAGCGCATCGCTATTGCGGGAATGCTTGCGATGAGCCCCGAATGCATTATTTTCGACGAAGCGACGGCTATGCTCGACCCGACGGGCAGAAAGGAAATAGTCGCGGCGATGAAGCGGCTCAATTCCGAAATAGGTATAACCGTCGTTACCATAACCCACTATATGAACGAGGCTGTCGAGGCGGACAGAGTAATCGTTATGAACAGCGGCGAAATTATCGCCGACGGCACGCCGAAGGAGATTTTTTCCGAGGTGGAAAAGCTGCAATCGGTTTCGCTTGCCGTTCCGCAGGTTGCAGAGCTTATGTATTTGCTTGAGCAGGACGGTCAACCGCTTCCCCGCGGTGTTTTGCACGCGATGGATGCCGCCGACGTGTTAGAGGCGTTTATTAAGGGGGCAGAAAATGAATAATGCTCTTGAACTGAAAAATATAAGTGTTATCTACGGTGAGGGCACGCCCTTCCGCAAGGCGGCGCTGAACAATATAAGCACGGTTTTCCCGAAGGGCGAAATAACCGGCATTATCGGTCATACGGGCAGCGGAAAAAGCACGCTCGCCTCGCTTTTGAACGGACTTTTAAAGCCCACCGAGGGCGAAATACTTCTTTTCGGTGAAAATATATGGGCAAAGCCGAAGGAAATGGTGAAAATAAGAAGCCGTGTCGGGCTGGTGTTCCAATACCCCGAATATCAGCTTTTCGATGAAACGGTGGAATCCGATATTGCCTTCGGGCCGAAAAATATCGGGCTTGACGAGGCAGAAATAAAAAACCGTGTTCGTCTTGCCGCAGAATTTTGCGGACTTTCCGAAAAGGAGCTTAAGCGTTCACCCTTTGAGCTTTCGGGCGGGCAAAAGCGCAGAGCCGCTATTGCAGGCGTGCTTGCGATGCGCCCCGAGGTAATTGTGCTCGACGAGCCTGCGGCAGGGCTTGACCCCAAAGGCCGCGAGGAGATACTTTCGGGCTTGGTGGAATATAAAAACACCTACGGTGCGACACTTTTGATAATCTCGCACAGTATGGAGGATATTGCAAAATACGCCGACAGAATTTTGGTAATGAAGGACGGCGAAATATATATGCAGGGCGGCGTAGAGGAGATATTTATGCAAGCCGAAAGGCTGTTTGACGCAAATCTCGACCTGCCCCAAATAACAAAGCTGTTTATAGAGCTTAAAAAGCGCGGCCTTTGCCAAAGCACCGACGTTTATACCGTCGGCTACGCAAAAAAGGAAATAGAAAAAATTATCGCGGAAAGAAAATAACCCCAATATAACCTTACCAAATACAGAAAGGTATCGCGACGAGAACCCACCAAATTAGTTGTATGGTACACCGCGAAACTAAAATGGTGTGTTACACACCCGCGAAACTAAAAAATGCTTAAAGACGTGACCTTCGGGCAGTATTATCCGGGAAATTCGTTGCTTCACCGCACCGACCCGAGGATAAAGATGCTTATATTAATTGAATATCTTGTGCTCGTGCTGGTCGCAAGCAGCGAATTGGCGGCGGCGCTTTCGCTTGCCTTTACGGTGTTTCTTATCGCAGTTTCGGGCGTTCGGTTCGGGGTGCTTATAAAATCGGTAAAGCCGCTTTTGTTCGTGCTTATATTCACGGCGATTATCAATTTGTTTTTCACCGTTGGCGAGGGAACGCCTTTGGTCGATTGGGGCTTTATTACGATATACGCAAACGGCATACGCAACGCCGTGATGATGCTTTTGCGATTGCTTTCGCTCGTGCTCGGCACAAGCGTGCTTATATCGTTCACGACAAGCCCGCTTGAGCTGACCGACGCGATAGAGGCTTTGCTTTCTCCGCTGAAGAAGATAAAGGTACCGGTGCACGAATTTGCGATGATGATGTCTATCGCCCTGCGCTTTATACCGACGCTTATCGAGGAAACAAACAAGATAATTTCGGCACAAAAGGCAAGATGCGCCGATTTTGAAAGCGGAAACCTGCTTAAGCGCATAAAGGCGCTCGTGCCGATACTGATACCGCTGTTCGTATCGGCTGTGCGTCGCGCCGAGGAGCTTGCCGACGCGATGGAATGCCGTTGCTATAACGGCGGCGAGGGCAGAACCAAGCTTAAGGTTATGAAATCGCGCCCCGCAGACTATGTTTTTCTGCTTGCGGTAACGGTTATTACCGTTTCGGTGTTCTTTTTGAATAACATCTCGGTATCGGAGATAGTTGAAATATGCAAGGCTATATTTTAAAAATAGCATACAAGGGCACGAATTATTGCGGCTGGCAGGTACAGCCCGATAAGCCGACGGTGCAGGCAACCGTGCAAAGCGCGGTAGAAGCGGCGTTCGGTACGAAGGTTGAGCTTACCGGCTGCAGCAGGACCGATTCGGGTGTTCACGCGCGCGGCTTCGTCGCGCTTGTATGCGGCGAGCTTCCGTTGATTCCCGCAGAGGCGTTCATTCTTGCGGTGAACACAAAGCTCCCGCCCGATATTGCCTTGACCGACGCAAGGTATGCGCCCGAAGGATTCCACCCAAGATACGACGCAAAGGGCAAGGAATACGTATATATCGTTCACAATTCGAAAATAAGAGACCCCTTTTCGGAGGAAACGGCTTGGCAATTCCCCCGCGAAATAGATTTGGAAAAGGCAAATGCACTTTGCAAGGAATTCGTGGGCAAAAAGGATTTTTGTGCATTTATGGCGGCAGGCTCGAAAATAACCGACACGATACGCGAGGTAAAGTATTTTTATGCCGAGCGCGAGGGCGACAGAGTGATATTCACGGTCGCGGCAGACGGTTTCTTATATAATATGGTAAGAATAATGGTAGGCACCGTGGTTTCGGCGGCATCGGGAACGAAAATTTTGCCGATAAGCGAAATAATCGAATCCCGCGAGAGAGCAAATGCAGGAATAACAGCGCCCGCAAAGGGATTATTTCTAAACAAGGTGTTTTATTGAAATTTTGTAAAATAATAAAGGAGGTAGCCAATGAGCGCGTTTTCGATATTTAAGGATAAAAAATCAAAGCAAGGCAAGCAAGAAACGCCGACGGTAGAGGCACACTATATAAAGCTCGCGCGAAGGGCTTCTCTGCTTCGATATACCGTGCTGGTGCTGGTGGTGCTTTTTGCGGTATATTCCTTCTCGTTCCACAGCAGCGAAATAACGGTGGATAACTTTGAATATATGATGAAGTTTTTGAATCTGGGCGAGGATACCGAAACCCACGAAAACACATTAATTGCGTTTGACGGAAGCAAGGGCAACCGCGGACTGATATATAAGGGCGACCTTGCGATACTGAACGAAAACGGGCTTACCGTTACGGGCTGGGACGGCGACGTGATACTTCGCGAAAGCTTTACCTTCGACCACCCGAAAATGATAGAAAACGGAACAAATATTTTTTGCTACGATTTGGGCGGCAAGGAGCTGCGGATTTTCAATTCCTATTCACAGCTTCAAAAAACCTCCTACGATTACCCCGTTTATTGGGTGTCTGCCGCCGCAAGCGGCGAATATGCGGTGGTAAGCTCGGCAAAGGGCTACCGTTCCGCGGTATATGTTTACGATAAAGAATTCCGCATACGCTATTCCCGCCTTTTCGGCGATAAATACGTGGATTTCGTTGCCATTTCTCCGAACGGACAGGAATTTGTAACAGCGGCGCACTATTCGAAAAACGGCAACCTTATAACCCAGATATCGAAATTCAGCATAACCGCCGAAAACGCGCTGTTTACGCAGGAATTCATAGGCGAGATACCGCTCGGCATATATTACACAGACGAAGGCTTTTGCTTGCTCACGACCGACAAAATGCGGGTTTTCAACGACAGTAACGAAATTTTGTCGGAAACCCTGCTTACCGAACGCGAGCTTCTTTCGGGCAAGGTGTTCGGAAGCCGCACGCTTGTGAATTACGCGCTTGAAGGGCTTTCGGGCGGTACCGAAACCGTAATCTACCGCGCCGACGGAAGCGTTGAATTCAGCAAAAGCTTTGATACCTCGCTTTCGGATACGCTTATTTGCGAAAATACTCTTTATACCCTCTCTCCCGGTGTGCTTACGGTATGCGATATGGCAACGGGCACCGAAAAGGCTTATTCGATACCCACCTCGTATTCCTCGCTGGTTGCCGACGGAAACGAGCTTATACTGTTTTCTGAAAACCAAGCCGAATATTTTATCGCCTCGGCTTACGAAGGAAAGGAAGAAGATTAATGAGCATTTTACTTGACGTTGTAATAATTGCGATAATCGCTCTTACGGTATATTTTTCTTACAAAAACGGGTTTGTAAAAACCGCAATAAGCGCAGTTTCGTTTATACTTGCGGTGGCAATTACCGCGATGTTCGCTTCTCCGCTTGCCGATTATCTTAAAGAAACATCGGTTGCCGAAACGGTCGAAAGCGCGACCGAGGAAGCGATAACCGATATGCTTGTAAAGGACCCCGTGGGGGTTGAAGGTCTGCTCGACGGCAAATCCGAGGAATTCAATAAAATGCTTGCGCTCGCACGGCTCGACAGAAACGAGCTTTCCGCTTGGTACGCGCAAAACGTTGCAAACAGCGAGCTTGGCGAAAGCGCGCTTGCAACACGTATCGCCGAGCCGATGGTGGATATTATCGCGATGATTATCGCTATCGCAATACTTTTCATCGGCACCCAGATAATACTCAGCATCGCCGCGTTCTTCCTTAACAAAATCGCGAGCCTGCCCATACTCCGCACCGCGAACAAGGGGCTTGGCTTGGTTGTCGGCGTGGTGCTTGCACTGCTGCGCGTATGCCTGTTCTGTTACGTTATGACCGTTCTTATCGAAAATGCGCAGTTTATCGGCAGCAGCTTTATAAGCAATCTTGACCCCGACAGCACCTTATTCTTCAAAATCTTCTCGAGCATAGATATTTTCGCATTCTTTAACGTTACCCAAAGCGTTAACTAAGGTGACACAATGAAACATATTCCAAATATTCTTTCGACGATAAGGCTTTTGATGATACCGCTTTTCGTCGTTTCATACTTCAAATTCAACCCATACGTCGCAACGGCGATATACGTTGCGGCTTGGCTGACCGACGCGCTCGACGGCTACCTTGCGCGGCGAAACAACTGGATAACCGATATAGGTAAGCTTCTCGACCCGCTTGCCGACAAGCTTATGCAGCTTGCCGCGGCTGTCTGCTTTACCATAGATAACCTTTTGTTCCTTGCCGTGCTTATTCCGCTCGTGTTAAAGGAAACGGCAATAATGGTCGGCGGTATGCTTATAATAAAGCGCAACAAGGTTGTCGTTCAAGCAAGCTGGTACGGCAAGCTGGCAACGATTGTAATATTCGTTTGCGCGTTTTTAAGGTTGCTTATAAGAGACAGCCTTGCGCTCGATATTACCGTGTGCGTGCTTATACTCTTTATGCTTATCTTTTCCCTGCTTATGTATTATTTTAAGGTTTTCAGGGGTAAATATAACGAAACCCTTCGTAAATAATGAGGTGACTTTATAAATGGAATTAAAAAGATGCTCGCGCTGTAAGGTGCGCCCCGCAATAATTTTTGTGCAAAAAAACGTCGGGGGCAAAATAACAAGTGAGGGCTACTGCATTAAATGCGCTCAGGAGCTCGGCATAAAGCCTATCGACGATATTCTTAACCAGATGAATATTAGCCCCGAGGATATCGACGCGCTTGACGAGGGTATGAGCGGACTTATGCCGCTCGGCGACGAAAACGACGAGGAGGGCAGAGCGCCTTCTATCGATATAAACTCCTTCTTCGGAAACGGCAAGCCGATGGAAAGCGGCGAAAGCAGAGGCGAAGGAGAGGCAAAGCAAAGCCAAAAGCCGAAGGGCAAGCGCGGAACAAGCTATCTGCGTGATTTCTGTATCTGCCTTACCGAGCGCGCAAGAGAAGGCAAGCTCGACAACATTATCGGCAGAGATAACGAGCTTGAACGCGTTATTCAGATACTCACGCGCAGACAAAAAAACAACCCCTGCCTTATCGGCGAGCCGGGTGTCGGCAAAACCGCGGTGGCAGAGGCTTTGGCGCAGAAAATTGTTAAAGGCGACGTGCCCTATAAATTAAAAAATAAAGAAATATACCTTGTGGATATGACCGCCATTGTTGCGGGAACGCAATTCCGCGGTCAGTTCGAAAACCGTATGCGCGGCCTTATCGAGGAAACCAAAAAAGCAGGCAACGCCGTGCTTGTTATCGACGAGGTGCATTCTATTGTCGGTGCGGGCAACGCCGAAGGCGGTATGAACGCGGCAAATATTTTAAAGCCCGCCCTTTCACGCGGGGAAATTCAGCTTATCGGCGCAACCACATTAAAGGAATACCGCCAATATATCGAAAAGGACGCCGCGCTTGAACGCAGATTCCAGCCGGTTATGATAGGCGAGCCTTCGATAGAGGATAGCGTTAAAATTCTTGCAGGTATTAAAAAATACTACGAAAGCCACCACGGAATAACCATTCCCGATTATTTGATTCGCAGAATGGTAACCCTTTCGGAACGCTATATTACAGACAGATTTTTGCCCGACAAGGCGATAGACCTTATGGACGAAGCCTGCGCGAGTATGGCTATGCATTCCCCGATAATTAACGAAATTGCACTTGTTTCGGAGGAGCTTGCAAATCTTCGCGCCGAGCTTGCCCCCGTTGAAAGCAAGGAAAACCCCGAGGAAGAGGATTTTCGCCGTATCGCCGATTTAAAAACCGCGATACTGCAAAAGGAAGCGCGCTTTAACGAGCTTTCGGCAGAGCGCGACAAGCTTTGCCTTACCGATGCCGAAATAGCAAGGGTTATAGAGGTTTGGACGGGTATCCCCGCAACAAATATAAGCGAAAACGAATTTGTTAAAATAGAACGTCTTGAGGACGAAATTAAAAAGCGCATAGTGGGTCAGGACGAAGCGGTGAGCTCGGTCGCAAAGGCGATAAAACGCTCACGCGCGGGAATTTCTTATAAGAAAAAGCCTGTTTCCTTTATCTTCGCGGGCAGTACGGGCGTCGGCAAGACCGAGCTTGTAAAGGTGCTTGCGCGCTATCTGTTCGATTCGCCCGAGGCGTTGATTCGCCTCGATATGAGCGAATTTATGGAAAAGCATTCGGTTTCGCGCATAATCGGCTCGCCCCCCGGCTACGTTGGCTACGACGACGCGGGTCAGCTTACCGAAAAGATACGCAGAAAGCCCTATACCGTTATACTTTTCGATGAGATTGAAAAGGCGCACCCCGACGTTATGAATATTCTGCTTCAGATACTTGACGACGGCAGAATAACCGATGCACACGGCAAAGAGGTTAATTTCGAAAACACCGTGATTATTATGACGACAAACGCGGGCAGCAGCGAAAGCAGCGCTATTGCAGGGTTCGGCGAAAACGCGATACAGAACGACAGAACAAAGGTTATGAAGGCGCTCGAAGCCTTCCTTCGCCCCGAATTTATAAACCGCGTAGACGAAATAGTGGTGTTCAACCGTCTTACCCGCGGCAATTTCGATGCGATATGCCGTATTATGCTCGGCGACCTTGTAAGCGTGCTTGCAGAAAAGGGTATGTCGCTCGAATATACCGACGCGCTCGTCGAATATCTTTCCGAAAAGGGCTATTCCGAAAAATACGGTGCGCGTAACCTGCGCAGACTTATACAGTCCGACGTTGAGGATGAGCTCGCAAGCGTTATAGTTGCAAACTACCGCGAGCCGATAAGCCGTATTTTTGTCGATTCGGCAGACGGAAAGGTAATTATTACCGTTCAAAAATAAACCCACAGAGGTTTTTGTAAATGGCAAACGGAAAAGAAAATTTAAAAATAAAAACCGTTTCCGGCGCAAACGGCGAGGAGGAGCTTACCTTTTCGCCCGAGGAGATGCAACCCATTGAGGTCGCGGAAGCATTGGAAAGCGACCTTATAACGGGCAAAACGCCAAAGCAGGTAAAAAAGGCAAGAAGACTGTTCGGGATAAACGAAATTAAAAGCGAATTCCGCCTTTCCTTCCGCGAAAGCCTTAAAAATCAATGCAAGGGGCTTATTGGCATATTTCTTATGCTTGCCTCGCTTACGATGTATCTCTTCCGACCCGAAGAGCCGACGTTTCTGGTTATGTCCGCTGTCGTTGCGCTGATAATATTGCTGAACGCCTTTGCGGAATACCGCGCAAGCATCGCTCTGCGCCTGCCCAAGCGTTATTCCTCGCTTAAAGCAAAGGTTATACGCAACGGCGAAGAGGTAATGCTCGATTCGAGATTGCTTGTCCCCGGCGATTTGGTAATTCTCGAGGAAGGCACTATGGTCCCCGCCGATTGCAGGCTTGTCGACGATATGAACCTTTGCGTTGTGGAAACGCAGGTCAGCGGGGTAAACGGAAGCGTGGGCAAGGACAGCCGCTACGTTGCAAGAAGCGGACCCGAAGCGATTTGCGCCAACACGGTCTATGCGGGAAGCATTGTAACCTCGGGCCATGCGAGCGCGATAGTATGCCGCACGGGCAAGGAAACTCTGCTTCGCAGAATGCGTGTCGGAAACGATGATTATACCCCCGAAATAATGAAATACGTTCAAAGCCTTTGCCGATTCGTTTCGGTGGCATCGCTTATTATATGCTTTGCCCTGCTCGCGGTGGGGGTTGCGGCGGGCGCGGATATTACCGATTGGTTTATCGTTTCGCTCGCTATCGGCGCAAGCTCGCTGTGCGACAGTATGGTTTCGCTGTGCGCTTCGTCGCTCGGCTTTGGCGCAAAGCAGATGGCAGAGGACGGCACGGTAGTAAAAAATTACGGCTGTATTCAAACGCTTGCAAAAACGAATACGGTTATGTGCGGCAAAAATTTGGCGTTCCCGCCCAAGCGCATAACGCTTACCGGACTTTTCTTCTCGGGCAGGAATTACGACCGCGAAAAACGCCCCGACGCCGACGCCGAGGAGCTTTTAAAGCTTATGCTCGTCTGCTCGGACGCAAAGAAGACAACCGCCGCCGAAAAGAAAAAAACGCGCGGTCTGCCCGAATATAAGGGAACACCGCTCGATAATGCGATAGTAGAATATTTCGATGAATGGAACAAGCCGATAGGCGATATACGCGAGCAGTATATAAGAATGGACGCCGAATATACCCTTTCTGGCGATATTTCGAGAATGCTTGCGTTGCACAACGGCAAAAACACGGTTATCGTGCGCGGCTCGCCCGAAAACATACTTTCGCGCTGTGTCGGCTATACGCTCGACGGTACCGATTATAAATTAAGCGATTTTACTCGCAAAAAAATACTTTCCGCCGCCGAGGACTTTGCAAGAACGGCAAGCTTTTTGGTTGCCGTTGCCTGCGGCGAAACCGAAGCCGAAACGCTTCGCGATATAGAAGCCGAGCACAGGCTTATATTCAAGGGCTTCGTTTCGTTTGCAAGCTCGCTCGACCCCGGTGTTGCCGAAGCGGTTTACCGTTGCGACGGCGCGGGAATAGAAACCGTGCTTAATTCGAATGACGCATATTACACCGCTTTGAATTCGGCAAAGAGTGCGGGAATAATAACCGATGAATCGCAAATAATAACGGCAGAACAGCTTCGCTCCTGCTCGCGCGGGTTACTTATTGCAAACGCGCCCTATTACCGTTTGTTTTTAAATATAGACGATAACGAATGGCACGATATAGTTAAGCTTCGCCGAGAAAGCGGCAGAGTGACCGCCGTTACGGCGGAACGCATTAACGAGCTTCCGATAATGAGCGAAAGCGACGTTTCGATAGTACCCGAAAGCTCCTGCGATACGCTTCGTATGACCTGCGACGCGATGATGCTCGGCACGGGAATAAACCTTATTGCCGATGCGATACTGAATGCAAAAACGATATGCCGCAGAATAGCCTCGGTGCTTTCCTACCTGCCTGCGGGAATAATAATGATGCTCGTGGCGTCGGTATTTGCCGCCTGCTACGACCAAACGGTTGCGTTCCGCACGCAGGACGTGCTTTTCGGCGGTATAATATTTAATATAGCGTTCGCGTTTGCGCTCGCGTTTGAGCCGAGAAGCGTTAAAAACATACGCGACGTTTACCCGTTTACAAGCGCAAAGCCAAGCATAAACGATTTTATGTATCCGCTTATGTTCGCTGTCGGCGGCGGAATTATGCTTTTTGTAATTTCAGCCGCTACACAAAGCTATACCTGCACTATGGTATCGCTTTCGCTAATGCTGTTCCTTTATGCGGGCTCGGTGGGTAACCACGGCGGGGTATTTGCTTCACGGCGATTCGGCAACAGAGTGCTTTACCTCTGCGGTGTGGGCGCGTTGGCGGTAATCGCTTTGCTTACCTGCACCAAGCTCGGGCATAACGTGTTCGGGTACGGAATACCTACGGCTGCGAAGATAATTGTTGCTTTGGTGCTCACGGCGGCATATTTCGTTTGCTCGCAGATAGTAAGATATTTCGTTTCGCCCAAGGGCAAAAGCGCAAAGCGCGCAGAAGAGGAAACGCCCGAGGAAAGCGAAGAAGGCGAAGAAGCCGAAAGCGAAAACGGCACACACGGCGATATTCCCGAAGAGCTCTTCGAGGATTTCGAAGACGAAGAAGAAGAAAACGAATAAAAAAACAAAAATAAAATAATCGCTACGAAAGGAGTAACAAAAATGACAAAGATTACGGCAGATATGCTCGTAGGCGACGTGCTTGACGCACATCCCGAGCTTGCGAAGTATTTCCTCGAAATCGGTATGCATTGTCTTGGCTGCCCTATGTCGCGCGGGGAAAGCATTAAGGATGCTTGCTCGGCACACGGTCAGGACGCAGACGCACTTCTCGAAAAGTTGAACGCGGCACTCTAAAAAATTAAAAAATTTTTACGAAAGGAAAGCGTTGGTCGATAAATAATCGAATTCTCGCGAATTTTGCAATATCGCGGCGAAAAGGCAACAGGCTCGCGGCACGTACATAATTGTAATGTATCGCGGCGAGATGTTAACAGGCTCACGGCACGTACATAATTGTAATGTATCGCGGCGAGATGTTAACAAGCTTGTTGTATCCTTTACCGCGAAACCAAAAAAACGCGTTACGCGCCTTGTATCGACTATCGCGAAACTAAAAAAATGGCTAAGAAAGACGGATTTTTTGCAGAGTTTAAAAAGTTTATAACCAGAGGCAATATCCTCGATATGGCAGTCGGTGTTGTAATGGGCGGAGCGTTCGGTAAAATCGTCACCTCGCTCGTTAACGATATTATAATGCCCGCTGTCGGCGCGCTGTTCGGCGGTCAGTCGGTTTCCGACCTTAAGTACGTGCTCAAGGAAGCCGTTCCCGCAGTTCTCGATGAAGCGGGCGAGGTTGTTACCGCAGAGGTTCCCGCAGTTACTCTTAATTACGGTCAGTTCATTCAGTACATAGTAGACTTCCTTATCGTTGCTTTCTGTATGTTCTGCGTTATCAGAATATTTATGAAGATGCGCACCAAGATAGAAAACATGAAGAAGAAAGAAGAAGAGGAAGCACCTGCAAAGCCCGCAGAGCCTACTGTTGAAGAAAAGACTCTCGCAACCCTTAACGACATTAAGGCGCTCCTCGAAAAGAATTCCAAGAATGACTAAATACCTTATAGGTATCGACGGCGGCGGCAGTAAAACCGATTTTCTGCTTTGCGATACCGAGCTTAACGAGGTTGCAAGACGAATTGCGCCACGCTCTAACCCGAACGATATAGGAATAGAGGCCGTTGAAGCACTCGTGCGCGAAAATATTTCGGCGTTGCTTGCAGATAGCGGAATTTCGGGGCAGGATATTTCTGCCGCGTTTGCGGGGATAGCGGGGCTTACGAGCAGAGATTATGCAAGCCGCGTAACCGCCTTGCTTTCCGATATGCTTCCCAACGCGAAATGCGGCGCGCTGCACGACGGGATAAACGTGCTTTACGGCGCGTTCCCTTATGAAGACGGCGTTAGCATTATTTGCGGCACGGGCTCGAGCTGTTTTGTTAAGCGCGGAAACGAAATTTTCCGCATAGGCGGCTACGGAAGCTTCGACCTTATCGGCAACGGCTACGAAATAGGCAGAGCGGGCATAGCGCACGCGCTGAAAACCGCCGACGGCAGAGAAAAAAGAGGCGTTCTTGAAGAGCTTATTGCGGAAAGAGTGGGCAACGATTTTGTTGCCGCACTTGATAAGCTGCTTTTAATGTCGAAGGACGAGCTTGCAAGCTTTGCGCCGTTGGTGTTCAAGGCCGCCGAAGGGGGCGATTCCGCCGCGATGCAGATAATCGCCGACAATATGAAATATATTGCCTCGCTTATAACGCGCGCAGGCGATTATTTCGAAGGCGATTACAACGTTGCGCTTGCGGGCGGTGTGCTAAAAAGCGGCATATCGCAATCGATGCTTAAACGCTTTATCCCCGAAAGGGCAAAGCTTATAACAAGCGACCGCGCACCCGCGTTCGGCGCGGCGGCAAAGGCAAAATCGCTGCTTTAAAGTGAATAATTATAGCTTTGAGGCTCCGCCTCAAGCTCCGCATAAGAAGCTTTCTTTTCGAAGGCTTCTTATGTATTTTCAATCAAATAATATTAAAAGCTTTTGAAAAGAGAGTCTGAGAGAAAACCTTTTTTCAAAAAGCTTTATCTCAATATGCTTCATAAACAAACGAAAAGGACTTCCGTTCGGAAGTCCTTCTTTTATTAAATGTTGTCGCTTATGCGCTTTATGTCCGCGCCGACCGAGCGGAGCTTGCCGACCATATCCTCGTATCCGCGCTCGATATGGTAAATATCCTCGATAACGGTGGTGCCTGCCGCAGAAAGTGCCGCAATAACCATCGCCGCACCTGCACGCAGGTCGACAGCGCGAACGTTTGCGGGACGGAAGGCGGGAATGCCTTCGATGTGAGCATCTCTTCCCTGCACCGTAATCTTCGCACCCATACGAATAAGCTCGTCGGTGTATTTAAAGCGGAAATCCATAACGCTTTCGGTAAGAACGCTGTGACCCTCCGCAAGGCAGAGAAGCACGCAGAATTGCGGGTTCATATCCGTGGGGAAGCCGGGGTAAAAATCGGTCTTTACACGTGCCTTTTTAAGAACGCCGTTGCAGGAAACACGAACGAAATCGTCGCCCTCTTCAACATCGACGCCCATTTCGACAAGCTTTCTCGTGGTTGCTTCGAGATGTCGGGGGATAACGTTGTTAATGGTAAGGTCGCCTTTGGTCGCGGCGGCGGCAATCATATAGGTGCCTGCTTCGATCATATCGGGGATTATAGCATAAGTACCGCCGTAAAGTCTTTCGACACCGCGAATCTTAATAACCTCGGTACCTGCGCCCGAAATGTTCGCGCCGCAGGAGTTAAGGAAGTTTGCAAGGTCAACAATGTGCGGCTCGCGCGCGGCGTTGTCGATAATCGTCATACCCTCGGCGGTGGCGGCGGCGATCATAATGTTCGCGGTTGCGCCGACCGAAGCAACGTCCATATAAATAGACGCGCCCTGAAGACGAGTTTCGGTGTAACAGCTTATGCCCGAGGTGCAGTTTACGTTTGCGCCGAGTGCTTCGAAGCCCTTTATATGCTGGTCGATAGGACGCGCGCCGAGGTTACAGCCACCGGGAAGCGCGGTAAAGGATCTGCCGAATCTTCCCAATTCCGCACCGAGAACGTAATAGGAGCCGCGCATATTGCGGGCAAGGTCGAGCGGAACGCTGTTGCTGTGAACGGGGCGTGTATCTATGCTGAAGGTATTCTTGCCGAGCTCTTTAATTTCGGCACCCATACGGCGCAAAATTTCAAGCGCGGTCTTAATATCGCTGACATCGGGAAGATTTTCCAAAACGCAGACATCATTTACCAAAATTGTGGCAAAAATAATAGGGAGCGCGGCATTTTTCATACCACCGATATTTACGCTGCCTAAAAGAGGTCTGCCTCCCGAAATGCAAAGCTTATCCATATATCCAAACACCTTTCGGTTTATGTTCAAAGTTATACAAAGTAATGATAACATCATAAAAACTAAATGTCAAGTGCTTTACATTACAGTTTATGCGATATTTATGTTCTTGACAAATTTTTCATAGTAATATAATATATATATAATATGTTCCCAACCGTTTTTTAAACAAGCCACACTCTTTGAAAGGATAATATATGTCTAAAAGCAAAAATCCGAAAGTTAAAATAATATTCCTCGGCGGTGTCGACGGAATCGGTATGAACTGCACCGCGTTTGAATACGGCAACGATATTATTCTCGTCGATTGCGGCGTTGCTTTTCCCGAGGATGATATGCTCGGCGTAGATTTGGTTATACCCGATTTTGCATATCTCGAAAGCAGGGTCGAAAAGCTTCGCGGTCTGCTTATAACCCACGGACACGAAGACCATATCGGCGCAGTTCCTTATTTTCTTCAGAAGTTCCCGAACGTGCCGGTTTATGCCGCAAGGCTTACGATAGGCATTTTAGAAGGCAAGCTTGCCGAGCACGGAATAAGAAATTCAAAGCTTTATGAGGTGCACGCGGGCGATACCGTTAATCTCGGCTGCTTCCAAACCGAATTTATAAAGGTAAACCATTCTATGCCCGATGCCTGCGCGATGTGCATTACCACCCCCTGCGGAAGAATATTGCACACCGGCGACTTTAAGGTGGACTATACCCCCGTGGGCGAAAAAATGATCGATCTTCCCCGTATCGCCGAGCTCGGCAGAAAGGGAATAAAGCTTCTTCTTTCCGACAGCACAAACGCCGAACGCCCCGGCTATACCCCCAGCGAAAGCAGTCTTGCCGAAAGCTTCGACAGAATTTTTAATAACGAATCAAGACGTGTTGTTATCGCAACCTTTTCCTCGAACGTGCACCGCGTTCAACAAATAATAAACGCATCCGAAAAATACGGCAGAAAGGTCGCAATAAGCGGCAGAAGTATGCAAAACTTTGTAAACGCCGCAGTAAGACTCGGATATATGCGCGTGCCCGAGGATATTATGATCGACCTTAACGACGTACGAAAGCTCCCGCCCGACCGCGTAACGCTTGTAACCACGGGCAGTCAGGGCGAGCCGATGAGCGCGCTTTACCGTATGGCGTTTGGCGAGCATAATCAGGTAAGCCTCGGCTATAACGACCTTGTAGTGCTTTCTTCGTCGGCAATCCCCGGCAACGAAAAGCTTATAACCAAAATTATTAACGAGCTTTACAAGCGCGGAACAGACGTTATTACCTACAGCAACTACGACGTTCACGTTTCGGGCCACGCTTGCCGCGAGGAATTAAAGCTTATTCAGGCATTAACCGCGCCCGAATATTTTATACCCGTACACGGCGAATACAAGCACCTTGTTGCACACGCCGACCTTGCCCACGAAATGGGCGTGCACGAAAGCCATATTTTCATACCCGAAATAGGCAGAGTGTTTGAAATGAGCAAGCGCAGTATTAAACCCGCCGAAACTGTGGAAGCAGGCTCGGTTATGGTCGACGGAAGCCTGCTTGCAGGCGTAAACGGCGTTGTCCTGCGCGACAGAAAACGTCTTTCCGAGGACGGCGTTATTATCGTTTCGGCAGGTGTCGATCTCGACTGTATGTGCATTTCGATAGACCCCGAGGTAATTTCCCGCGGGTTTGTTTACGAAAAGGAAAACGAGGACCTTATCGGCAGAATAACCGAATGCGCGCGCCAATCGCTTATAAGAAGCTTTGCAAAGGGTGTTGACGATATGGAAATATTGCGATCCCGCTTGCGCGAGGACGTTGCCGAATACGCACGCAAGCGCACAAAGCACCGCCCGATGATAATTACCGTGCTGTTCGACGTTCAGCTTTAAAGGAAAAACGCTAAGTATATTGAGGGGGAAGCCTTTTGAAAAAAAGCTTCCCCCTCTTACTCCCCCTTCAAAAACTTTTAAAAAGAAAAACAATCCCGTATATCGTAAAAGTGATACACAAGAAATTTTTTAATCCAAGAGTTTTTGGGAAAGAGCACGAGAGAACCCTTTTTGCAAAAAGGGT
>JAZTZW010000017.1:0-228115 GCA_045637685.1 Eubacteriales bacterium
GTAAAATTTGTGCTAAAATTAGTCGAATTTAAAATAAAGTGGTTTTTGTATGCTTATAATTTTAAAACAGCTTTCAATTTTATATGTTTTTCTGTTTTTCGGCTATGCCTTCGGCAAATGGAAAAGCGAAATAAATAACCATACGGGAATACTTTCCTTCCTGCTCGTGAATCTGTTTTTGCCCTCGAAGGTTTTTAATACCTTTGCAAAAAATTTCACGGTCAGCTATATTACCCAAAACGGCAAAACGATTATTATCTCGGTCGCGCTGTTGCTCTTTCTCGTTTTCTTTTCTCTGCTCGTGGCAAAGCTGCTTACCAAGGAAAAATACGAGCAAAAGGTTTACCGCTATTCGCTAACGCTTTCTAATTATGCATATATGGGCTATGCCCTCTGCGAAAGCCTTTTCGGCGAAGGCGGTCTTACCGATTTAATACTCTTCTGCATACCGTTTGCGATATATACATATACCTTCGGCTATTCGATGTTAACGGGGCAGGGAAAAACGCTTAAAAAGCTTGTAAACCCCTTAAACGCTTCGATAATACTCGGTATAATCTTCGGACTTTCGGGAATAACGCTCCCCGACGTTGTTTTTTCGGTCATCTCCTCGTCGTCCGCCTGCGTCGCACCGATAAGTATGCTGTTAACGGGGTTAACGCTCTCGGCGTTCACAATGCGCGAGCTGTTCACAAACGCAAAAGCCTATATTCTTGTTTCGGTAAGGCTTTTAATCGTTCCTGCGCTCGTTTTTGCCGCCTGTAAGCTGTTCTCGCTCGATGAAATAATTGCCCCCGCGGTGCTTATGGCGTGTATGCCCTGCGGACTCAATACAATAGTATTCCCGAAGCTGGTAAATAAGGATTGCACACTCGGCGCAAGACTCGCGATGCTTTCTCACCTCTTTTCGATAATAACAATACCGCTCTGGCTGTCATTGATAAAATAAGTAAAGGATGCAGATTATGAAACACCTACCCGAAACGTTAAAAATACTCTTTGTCGGCAATAGCTTTTCTGTCGATACGGCACAGCACCTGCCCGAAATTGCAAGCGCTTTTGGGGTTAAAAATATACATATCGGCGTGCTTTATATCGGCGGCTGTTCAACAAGAAAGCACTATGCGAATATTACCGAAGCTATAAAAGGCTACGATTATTACGAAAGCTTTGCCAAAAACGGCGAATGGAGCTGTAAAAACGGCGTAAGCAGTAACGAAGCCATTGTTAGCGACGATTGGGATTTTATCGCGCTTCAGCACGGCACTATCGACGGTAGCCGTAATACCGATGTTCAATATTACGATAAGCTTGCGCCGTTAGTTGCCGCGGTGCGCGCTATCGCACCCGAAAGGGCGAAAATCGTCTTTAATATGCATTGGGTAGGCGAGCCGTGGCACACCCACCCCGAAATAGTTTCATTTGGCGGCGATACGAATAAAATGTATGAAATTATTACCGAAATCGTTCAAGGCTACGTTGCAAAAACCCCGCTTCTCGATTGTATCACCCCCGTCGGCACGGCAATACAGAACGCGCGTACCTCGAAAATAAAAACGCTTAACCGCGACGGCTACCACCTCTCGCTCGGTGCGGGCAGATATATCGCCGCGCTTGCCTTTTTTGCTTCGCTTACCGGCGCGGATGCTTCGGATATTAATTGGTTTTACGAGGATATGACCGATTACGAAAGGGAAATTGCCATAGAATCGGTAAAGAACGCACTTATCACACCCTATTCGGTAACGAATTCCAAGGTATAAAATGAAACGGACAAAGCTTGCCTGCTATACAACGAATATCACAATGGCGGTTATCGCGAATATATCGCCCGTGCTGTTCATAACCTTCCGCACGTTATATGGAATAAGCTATACAAGGCTGGGTCTTTTGGTGCTTGTATATTTCTTTACACAGCTTTTAATCGACCTTGTCTTTTCCTTCTTTTCGCATAAATTCAATATCGAAAAAAGCGTTATCGCAACCCCGTTTATCGCGGCAATCGGGCTTTTCGTCTATGCGGTTTTTCCGTTTCTGTTCCCGAATAACGTTTATCTTGGGCTTCTGCTCGGCACTCTCATTTTTTCCGCCTCGGGCGGTCTTGCCGAGGTACTCATAAGCCCCGTTATCGCCGCAATACCCGCAAAAGACCCCGACCGCGAAATGTCAAAGCTGCATTCGGTTTACGCGTGGGGTACTGTGTTTGTAATAATCATCTGCACGCTGTTTCTTCTGTTTGTCGGCGAAAATTATTGGCAATACCTTGCGCTTATGTTCACCGCCGTTCCGATTTGCTCGTTTCTGCTCTTCCTCGGGGCAAAAATCCCGAAAATGGAAACACCGAAAAAGGCTTCGGGCGTGCTAAAGGAGCTTAAAAATAAAAAGCTCTGGCTCTGCGTTTCGGCTATCTTTTTGGGTGGCGCGGCGGAATGCACAATGTCACAATGGAGCTCGGGATATTTGGAACGCGCGCTCGGTATCGAAAAGCTTTGGGGCGATATTTTCGGCGTTGCGATGTTCGGGCTTATGCTCGGGCTTGGCAGAACGCTTTACGCGAAATACGGCAAAAATATCCGAAAAATACTCCTTCTCGGCTCGGTGGGCGCAACCGCTTGCTATATCACGGCGGCGTTTTCAAGCCTTCCGTTTGTCGGGCTTGCCGCCTGCGCGTTAACCGGCTTTTGCACCTCTATGCTTTGGCCCGGCTGTCTTGTCGTCGCGCAGGAATATTACCCGAAAGCGGGCGTGTTTATCTTTGCGATGATGGCGGCGGGCGGCGATTTCGGCGCGTCTGTCGGACCACAGCTTGTCGGCGTGATAACCGATACCGTTTCGGCTTCGCCTGCGCTCCAACCGCTTGCACAAACGCTTGCGCTTACCACCGAACAGCTTGGTATGAAAATGGGAATGCTTGTCGGCGCACTCTTCCCGATAATCGCCGTGTTTGTTTACACTCATATCCATAGGGATTTGAAGAAATAATATTGTTTTCGGTTATGGGGTGCTTTTGAAAAAGCGCCCCAAACCCCGCAAAACTTTTAAAAAGAAAAGCCTGCATCACGCAGGCTTTTGATTTTTTAAAAAAATTAACTTGCAAAATATAGTTGCAGTTGAGTAATCCCGCCGCAACGGTAGGCTCCCTTGTGTAAAGGGAGCTGTCACCGAGTTCACGAGGTGACTGAGGGATTGTCGAACGACATTTAAATAGCGATTATAACTTTTTGTTGCAGCATAAAAAGTCAAGCATAAATTTGTCAAGATTGTCTTCTTTGGTAACCTCAAACGGCGTGTGCTTGATTATCGAAATAAGCATACGTAAAAGCCAAATTACTATAGCGATAGGGAATAGAAGAACGTAAAGCAGAGCCAATTCGATTTTGTCCCATACGGTTTTTTTGTGCTCTTGACTGTTTCCGTTTTCATCGGGATCAAACGCGATTTTACCGCGAATTGTCAAACCGCCGTAACTGTTTTCTTCTATGTTGGCAATATACCAATATCCGCCGCTGTGTCCTAGTCTCTCTATACCCAAAAAGAACAAATTATCATTCTTTATCTTAATTAGATATTCACGGTCATTCCAGTAGAGCGTAGTTCCGTTTCGCTCGTTCAGCTTGGCAAATAAATGCTCTTTAGAATAGGGATAAATATAAACAAATTCTTTATCTTCCATAATTTACTTATCCAAATTCTCGAGCTCGGAAACAGGCGAATACATAATGCCGTAATGGAACTCCGTGCCCTTTTCGCATTCCGCCGCGATGCGTTGCTGAAGTGTAGAGCCCTTGCGTATGAACATAATGTCGGAATCGAACGTGCCGATAACCGGCAAAAGATGAAGCTTGTCGTTCACCTTCAAAATGTTGCTTTCCGCGCCCATAACCTTTGGAAGCTGTGCCGAAAGTATCCACGAGAAGCAGGCAAACGCTTTTGTTTTGTGGTCGGGATAATATTTTGCGTAAAATTCAAGCGCCTGCTTAAATGCTTCCTTAAACCTTTCGGGTGTGTATTCCACCTTGGCGGGGATGTGAATGTCTATCGTGTGGTCGCCGCCGCGCAGAAAATCGCGCCATTCGCTCTTCGAAAACTCGGTTTTTTCAAGGCTGACAACACCCTTTTTCGAAATAACGTTGCCGATATATTTGGTTTCGTCCTCGTAAAACGAGGTTTTGCCCACAGCCTTTTCTTCGCAGTTTACAAGCTCGCCTTCCTTGCCGATAAAGAATTCGCCGCCCGCGAGCGATACAAATTCGCGTCCGTTAGTGATAATAGGGAAGTCACCCGTAAACACGCTCGGCACGAATTTAAGAATGCCGAACATAAACATACACCCGCCCGAGCCGAGCATATTCCAATGCCATTCGTTAATGCCCCAATAGCCGTTTACGTTATAGCAATTTTGCGTGTAAGCGCGGAAGGAATTAATATTTTCCTCGTTCAAATCCTTCGGCGGCTTTTTGTTAATAAGCGTGTTTGCAAGCATCGCCGCCACCAAAACCCAGCCAACCTGCTCTTTTTTCAGCCCTTCAACGGTAAAATGGTCGGTTTGGTAGATGTAATTCAACCACGGCGCGCGCTTGTAAATGGTAAGCTCCGCAAGGAATGCGGCGCAAATATGCGCGTTGTCATCGCTGTCGATTACCTGCGCGGCGCGAAGCAGCTCTGCCTTCGCTTCTTCGGGTATAGACGTCGCTTCGGCAACAAGTAATGCATTTTCCTGCGACAAAACGGGCTTGCTTCTGTCGTATTCCTTAATAAAATCGTCAAAATAATCAACCGCATAGGCGGGAAGCTCGTAATTGAATTTCGCTTTAAGCTCGTTAAACGTCATATTATTCTCCTATAATGTATCTGTTAATGTTGCCGGTAATGCCCTGAGCCGAAACGTATTGCGTTAAACCGCTTGCAACCTCGCTTATGTTCGGGTAATGCAAATGTCCGGCAAGTATTGCGATAAAACGCTCGGAATTCTGCTTAATAAGCTCGATAAATTCAACGCTTTCTTTGGGACAGCCCTCGTAATTAAGCTGGAAATAAACACCGCTGTTCAAAAGTCTCTCGCGATTCCCGTCTGTCATTATCGGAATATGCATCGCAAGCAATATCGGCTTTTCGCCGTTTAAAAGCTCGCGCAGAGCTTCAAAAGCCTTGTTGCTTATCATACGCTTGGAATCATCTATCCCCAAAATAACCATATCCTCAAGCTCGATAATCTGTACCTCGTCGCACATACCCGAAATCGCGTGTCCAACGGGTACCTGCTCTGCGTTTTCGTGGTTTCCGCAAACGGCAATATAGGGTACTTCGTACCCCTCAAGCGCCGCATCTGTTGCGCGTATGTTCGCGCCGTTTATGTAATCAAGCGTGTCGCCCGCCATAATAAGCGCGCTTCCGTCGCTTGCGGTTTGCAAAAGGTTTTTAAAATGCGTAAGCGGAGCCTGCCTGTGAAGCTCTTCGTAGCCCTCGCCGCTCACGTCGCAAAAGCCTTTTCGCACGTTTTCCCAAGCCGCTGTCGATTTAATCGCTTTTTCTTTTTCGTTTTCGTCGGAAAGGTCGTCATATTCGGTTAAATGCGAATCCGAAAAATGATATATAACCTTCTTTTTAACACCCTTAAAGGGTATAAAATATTCGTGAAGCTGTATCTTGTCCATAAAAACACCTCCATATAAAATAATTATACCACGTTAAACAATATATCGCAAGTTTAAATTGACATTTATTCGATTTTATGGCAAAATAAGGTTAATAAGTTTAAAGGAGCAAAGCTATGGTTCTCTATATAATTCGCCACGCAGACCCCGATTACGAAAATAATACAATAACCGAATTCGGCTGGGAAGAGGCGCACGCGCTCGCCGAATGGCTCAAGGATAAAAAAATCGATAAAATATATACCTCGCCCCTCGGCAGAGCTATCGATACCGCAAAGCCCACTCTTGAAATAAAGGGGATGGACTACGAAATACTTCCGTGGACCGCAGAAAGTATGGACTATATGGAATCGCACCAGCTAAAGCCCGATTCCGAATGCTCGTACAGCTTTTCTACGCAAAACGGTGTTTACGATTTCAAGGATTTTATGACCACAGACCGTATGAAAACCATCGAGGATATGCAAAAGAGCTCGGACGAATTCCTCGCCTCGCTCGGTTACGAACGCAACGGCTTGCTTTATAATATCACCCGCAATAACGAAGACCATATAGCCGTTTTTTGCCACGGCGGCTTTGGCAGCGCGTGGATATCCCACCTGCTCGGCACCGCACCCGGCGTAATGTACCCCGCTATCTCGCTTAACACCTCAAGCGTAACAACCTTCCGTTTTCGCAACGAAGAAAAGGGATTCACCCGCCCGCAGCTTTGCCGCTTGGGCGAAATCACCCATATCTATAACGCGGGACTTAGGGTTAATAACCGTTGATTGTTTGTATTTGATAATATGTTTTGTTTTCGGGGTGCTTTTGAAAAAGCGCCCCGACCCCCGCAAAACTTTCAAAAGCAAAAGCCTGCTCGCGCAGGCTTTTGAATTTTTCATATATAATTTTCAGATATAAAAAGTTTTGAGGGTCATAGGGAACTTTTTCAAAAGTTCCCTGAAAATCGCACCTTTCGCGCTCTCCGCAAAACTTTAAAAAGCAAAAGCCTGCTCGCGCAGGCTTTTGAATTTTATTCATCCCAAGTGATTTTAATGGTTTCAATAACAGGCTGTTTAGCCGCGGGGATAGTGCCGTTGTTGTCGATAGGCTGTGCTTCGGTGCAAACCTTGTCCACAACGTCCATACCCTCGGTAACCCAACCGAAAGCGGCATACTGACCGTCAAGACCGGTGTAATCCTGATGCATAATAAAGAACTGACTGCTTGCGCTGTCGTATTTTTGCGATCTTGCCATCGAAATAACGCCGCGCTTGTGCGAAAGGGTGTTCTGCCAGCCGTTAGCCGAAAATTCGCCGACAATGTTCTGTCCGGAACCGCCCGTGCCGTTGCCCTTGGGGTCGCCGCCCTGCATCATAAAGCCTTCGATAATGCGGTGGAAGGTAAGGCCGTCGTAAAAACCGCTTACTGCAAGAGTAACAAAGTTTTCAACCGTTTTGGGAGCCTGCACCGAGCTTAAGGCTACCTTGATTGTGCCGTAATCCTCGATGATAATTTCTGCGTAATAGTTCTTGTTTGCGTCGTAAACAAAGTCTTCGTTGTTGTTTTCGTCCTTGCTGCACGCCGCAAAGCAGGTAACAGCCATAACGGCAAGCAGTAAAAGTGCAATAATTCTTTTCATTTTTTCCTCCGAAATATTTCTTGTTTTCATTATACAACAAAATATATGCTTTTGCAAGAGTATTCTCTATTGCAAACCGCAATTTAGTGTGTTATAATGATATTACAATTTAAAAGGAGGCTTTTATTTATGTGTTCTGTTAAAAAGTATCTCGCCGAATTTATCGGCACGTTCGTACTCGTTTTCGTTGCCTGCGGTACTGCCTGCACAGTGGGCTGTGATGCGGCTTCGGGCGCGGGCTATGCAATCACCGCACTTGCGTTCGGTCTTGTAATTGTTGCTATGGCTTACTCTATCGGCAACGTTTCGGGCTGTCACATTAACCCCGCGGTTTCTATCGCGATGCTAGTTAGCAAAAAAATGTCGGTTTGCGATTTTATCGGCTATGTTATCGCACAATTCCTTGGCGCAATCGCAGGCGCAGGCGTCCTTAAATACGTCTTTTCTGTCGGCGAAGCGGTTGATAAAACCGGCGGCCTCGGCTCCAACGCACTTTTCCAGGGCGATTTTCTTGCTTCTATCATCATCGAAGTTCTTCTTACCTTTATCTTCGTTATCGCTATTCTCGGCGTTACTTCTAAAACCGAAAACGGTAGCGTTGCAGGCCTTGTAATCGGCGGCGCGCTCACGCTCGTTCACCTTATCGGTATCGGCTTAACCGGCACCTCGGTTAACCCCGCGCGTTCCTTCGGTCCCGCACTCCTTGCAGGCGGCGAAGCACTCTCCAACGTTTGGGTGTTCATCGTTGCTCCTCTTGTTGGCGGTATCCTCGCGGCGGTTGTTTATAAATTCCTCGATTCTAAAAAAGACTAAATTTCAAGAATACGAGAGGGACTTTTGAAAAAGTCCCTCTCGTGCTCTCTTCAAAACTTTTTATAATAAAAAGTTTTAAGTGTGTCATTTTTTAGTTATACAAACTTGTTTTTAATTTAAGATTTTTGAAGAAAGAGCACGAGAGAGAAACTTTTTATAAAAAGTTTCTCTCTCGTAATATTTTTTAATTAAAAAAGTATAATCAAGAACTGCGAAACGAGTACAACAGCGATAAGTGCGATGGGGTAGGTCGTAGCGTAAGGCGCCGCAACGTCCTCTGTGCCTGCCGTGCCGATAAGAGTACCGAGCGCGGGGGTAGAGGTCATACCGCCGGTAAGCGAGCCGAGGTTGTTGAGCAGGCTGAGCTTCAATACGTATTTCGCGAAAAGGAAGCCGATAACCATCGGAACGATAGTCATAACAATGCCGTAAACGAAATACATCGCATCGAAATTCTCTACAAATTCCGCGCCGCCGGGGATACCCGCGCCAACGAGGAATAGAACAAGACCAAGCTCGCGGAAGAGCTTCAAGGTGCCCTGCGTGGGCATAATGTTAACTCTGCCGATGCGCGAGAAGTGGCCAAGCACAAGGCTGACAAGCAAGCAACCGCCCGTTGTGGTGAGCGAGAAGCAGGTGCCGCTTAAGCCGTCGCCCGAAAGCGGAATTTTAATCTGACCTATAACCGTGCCGAGTATCGCCGCAAGCGAAAACGCCGCGATGCCCATGTGGTCGATGTCGAAAAGCTTGCCCGCGAAGGACTTTTTGGTTTCCTCCTGCTTAATAACAAGCTTTGCACGTTCCTCTTCCATATTTGCTTTGGTAAGCTTGGGAATAAGCTGAACGAAAAGCACAACACCGATAACGCCGAAGATGTAAGCGATACCGTGGCCGACCGAAACGAGCGCCTGATATTCGGAAGCAACAGTCGCCTTTGCCGCCGAGAATGCGGGGGTAGAGGTGAGCGAGCCCGAAAGCAAGCCGACAATCATCGCGACAAAGCCGTCCTGCGATTCAATCGTGCCGCCGTAGCCGACAACCTCGCCCATAGCGATACAGCCTGCCGCGGAAAGACCGCCTGCGAGAATGATTATAAGACCTAAAAGAACGTAGCTTTTAAAGTTTCTCTTGAAATTACCGAAGAATTTAGGTCCTGCGATAAAGCCGACCGAGGTAACGAAGAGAACAAGCCCAAGACTTTCGATAAGCGAAAGCCCGCTGTTGAAATCATAGGGCGCAGAAGAGCCGCTAAATATGAGCGCGCCTTCGGCGTTTACAGAAAAGCAGAGCGCGCCGACGATAAGTGCGATAATAAACACACCGGCGTCACCCAAGGATATGCCCTTGACAGTAATTCTGCCAAGAGCGTAGCCCGCCATTAAAACTGCAAATACAACGAAAATAAGGGTAGAAATGTTACTTATGGAGATAACTCCACCAAATAAACTCATCGTCTGTCGACCTCCGTATTAACCGTTAACCTTTCTGGTGTAATCGGGAAGAAGCTTGGGCGATACGGTGTCGGTTACGATGCCTGCATCGGAAATTTCCTTCTCGAATTTTGCAACGTGGTCGAGGTTGAGCTTGCCGACAGTAATGTTCTTGCAAGCCGCGCCAGCCGATTTACCTGCAATTCTGCCGAATACGATAATATCGAGCAGAGAGTTACCCATAAGTCTGTTCTTGCCGTGGATACCGCCAACAGCTTCGCCCGCAACGAAAAGGTTTTTAACGTTGGTGGTCATACCGTCGGGAGTAATGTCGAGACCGCCGTTCTGGTAGTGAAGGGTGGGGTAAACGAGAATCGGCTCCTTGCGGATGTCAATGCCGTACTTGCCGAACATTCTCATCATCGCAGGAATGCGCTTTTCAATAGTGCCTTCGCCGCCGATAGCTTCGATCATCGGAGTGTCGAGCCATACTGCAAGACCTTGGTCGGTTTCAACACCGTTGCCGCGGGTAGAGCATTCACGGATAATCGAAGCCGCAGAAACGTCACGCGTTTCGAGCGGGTGCATAAATACTTCGCCGTTTACGTTAACAAGCTTTGCGCCGAGCGAGCGTACCTTTTCGGTAACAAGTGCACCGAAAATCTGCTCGGGGTAAGCCGCACCCGTGGGGTGATACTGAAGCGTTTCGGCATAAAGAAGCTTCGCGCCTGCACGGTAGCCAAGCACAAGTCCATCTGCCGCTGGGCCGTAGTGGTTGGAGGTGGGGAAGCCCTGATAGTGCATTCTGCCCGCACCGCCGGTTGCGATAATAACAGTCTTTGCCTTTGCAACAAGGAGCTCCTTGGTTTCCATATTAAGCAATACAGCGCCTGCCGCGTTGCCGTTTTCATCAAGAATAAGCTCGATAGCAGAGGTAAAGTCAACAACAGGAATGTTTCTGTTAAGAACCTCATCGCGTAAGGTTCTCATAATTTCCGCGCCGGAATAGTCCTTCGCCGCGTGCATACGCTTTCTCGAGGTACCGCCGCCGTGGGTAGTAACCATAGTGCCGTCTTCGGTCTTGTCGAATTCAACGCCGAGCTCGGAAAGCCATTGAATAGCTTCGGGAGCGTCGCAAACAAGCTTCTGCAAAAGCTCGCGCTTTGCCGCAAAGTGACCGCCGCCGAATGCATCTACAAAGTGGATAGCGGGGGAGTCGTTGGGCTTGTCAGCCGCCTGAATACCGCCTTCTGCCATCATGGTGTTTGCATCCCCGATACGAAGCTTGGTAACGATCATAACGTTCGCGCCTGCTTCGTGTGCTTCAATCGCCGCAGAAGAGCCTGCGCCGCCGCCACCGATAACAAGAACGTCAACGTCGTAATCGGGGTTTTCAAGGTCGATGTCTGAAGCATTTATACGGCTGTGTGCCTGAAGGGTAGCCGCAAGCTCCTTGGGTACCTTGTCGCCCTTGTTGGGACCTATCTGAAGAAGCTCGAATTCATCCTGCTTGTAGTCGGGATGATATTCTGCAAGAAGATCTGTTTTTTGCTGTGCGGTCATTCTTGCGGGCTCGAGAGCGATATTCTTCTCTCTTGCCGCTTCGACTGCCGCTAAAGATTTCTGAAACTTTTCGGAATACATTATGAAGCCCTCCTTATTTCTCGATCTCGCGGTTGTTGTAAAGCTCTTTCATTTCCTCAATGGGCTTCTGCATCAAAGCTTCGATGAGTTCGGTGAAAGTGCCGTCCTTGATTTCACGAACGCGGTCGTTAAGATGTCCGCAATCGGGAGCAAGGTATTTGCCGTTGATACGGCGTGCGAGCATAGCTACCTGAGGATGCGAGATGCCTGCGGGGCAACGCGAAGAGCAAACACCGCACATTACGCAGTCAAAGGATTCCTCTGCACACTTTTCGAAATCGCCGCGCTGTGCATAAGCAATATACTGCATAACGTTCAATTCCTGAGTGCAGGCCTTGGTGCAGGCGTTACAGCCGATGCAGGCGTAAATTTCGGGGTAAAGCTGCATCATAACCGTTTCGGTAACGGGTACCTTGTTTATATCGTAAACCTGCTTAACAAGGGGGAAGAAGGGAAGAGTGGGAATATACATATTGTCCTCAACCTTGGTCTGGCAAGCAAGGCAGGATTTAAGCTCCTTGTCGCCCTTAATGCGGTAAATGGTTGCGCAGGCACCGCAGAAGCCGTTTCTGCAGCCACAGCCGCGAACAAGCTGGTAACCCGCGTATTCCATAGCGTTCATTATAGTTAAATTGTCCGGAACCTCGTACTTTTTACCGAACAGAAAAATGTTGACCATATTTGCCATTAGATAAATCTCCTTATAACCTCATAGGAAATTGAATTTATTCAATTTAATTCTGTTTTTTTCAAGGACATGCGCCTTGAAAAAAACTCCTATCGGATTCGCAAGTGCACATGCGAAGCGTGGGCGCGCAGGCGCGAGTGAACGAATCCGTTTTCAATCGAAAACTTGGTTTTCGATTGAGAGCGAAGCGATATTAATATTCGTTGGGAAGCTCGTCGAGCTCGTCAAGACGGAATACGGGACCGTCCTTGCAAACGTACTTCGAGCCTACGTTACATCTGCCGCATTTGCCTATCGCGCACTTCATTTTAAGCTCAAGCGTGGTATATACCTGCTCCTTCTTAAAGCCGAGCTCGGTAAGTCCAGCAAGGGTGAACTTAATCATAATGGGAGGTCCGCAAAGGATAACGGTCTTGTCGGTGTCAAAGCCGAGCTCCTTAACGTAGTTGGGAACAAAGCCGACGTGGCCGTCCCATTCGGGCTGCTCGCGGTCGATGGTAAGATAAACGGTTACGCCCTCGTCCTTGCACCATTCGTCGATAATTTCGCGGTACTGAAGCAGGTCTTCCTTGCTTCTTGCGCCGTAAACGATATCGATTTTGCCGTATCTGTCCTTGTAGTGGCGTACGTAGTTGATTACCGAACGGAGAGGTGCAAGCGCAACACCGCCCGCGATAAACAGCAGATTCTTGCCCGCAAATTCGGTATCAACGGGGAAGGGGTTGCCGTAGGGTCCGCGAATGGTAATGTTCTGACCAACCTCTGCTTGGTGCAACCAATCGGTAAGACAGCCGCACTTCTTTATCGAAAATTCCATATACTCGGTGTTTGTGGGCGAGGAGGTAATCGAGAACATCGCTTCGCCTACACCGGGGATAGAAAGCATCGCGCATTGACCGGGTCTGTGGTCGAACGCCTTTTTGCCGTCGGGTGTAACCACACGGAAGGTCTTAATGTCGGGAGTATCCAAACGAACGTCGGTAATAACGCCGACAACGGGTATCAAAGGCTCTTTGCGTGTGTTCATTCTGCGTTACCTCCGATAGTTTTCATTACTTTAACGATATTCATAGAGATAGGACACTTTGCCAAGCATCTGCCGCATCCCACACAGCCGAATATACCCTCGTTGTTTTCGGGATAATATACGAGCTTGTGCATAAATCTCTGTCTAAAGCGCTCTACCTGACTCAAGCGGTTGTTGCCGTGCGCCATTTTGGTAAAGTCGGAATACATACAAGAGTCCCAGCAGCGGTATCTGATAACCGCGTTGCCTGTGTTAAAGTCCTTAACGTCGTAGCATTGGCAGGTCGGGCAAACAAAGGTGCAGGTGCCACAGCCCAAGCATGCCTCCGAAAGGCTTTTCCATTCGGGACGGTTAAACAGCTCCAAGGTCTTGCCGCCGCCGAAGCCTTCGGTGGTCAGCGTTGCAAGCGGAAGCTTTTCCATAATCTTCGCGGTAGTTTCCTTCTGTGCGGTAACAGCGCTGTCGTCGCACTCTTCAAGACCGAGCGTGCTTAAAAGCTTTTCGCCCTTTTCGGTGTTTGCCTGCCAATAAACCGTGTCCTCGGTTCTCCAAACGGTAATATCACCGCCGGGGTTGGTGCAATCGATACCGAAGGTCTTACAGAAGCAGGTTTCGGTGGGTCTTGTGCAGGCGCAGGAGATAATGATTCCGTTTTCTCTGCGCGAAGCATAATAGCTGTCGTAGGGGTCGACAAGGAATACTCTGTCGAGAATATCAAAGCTTCTTACGTCGCAAGCGCGAACGCCGAATACTACAAAATTCTCGGATTCCTCGCGTATGTCGTCGATAGAGATGCTTTTGCCCTCTACCTTGAACTTCATAAGGTCTTCAACCTGCGGGAAGAAGAAATCCTTGGGAGATTTAACGGTGTTTAACGATTTGCTCCATTCAATGCCCTCTGCCCACTTGGTATATTCGGTCTTGCCGTCCTTGTCGGCGGGGAGATATAAGGATGCATCGCTTGCGATTTTCGCAAAAATACCGTTCAATGCGTCGTATGAACATTTAAGCATTATTCGCCCCTCCCTTCAAATACCTCAGAAGGCTCGATATCATCGGTGGTGTAGTTAACAAGCGGCGCGCGCGAGCCAACCTCTGCGCCTGCCTGATACTCGCCGTAAAAGCTGTCGATATCCTTAATGAACTTGCGGTTAAGCAAATGCAAGGGAATGTTCTGGGGGCAAACGCGCGAGCATTCGCCGCAGTCGGTGCACCGACCTGCAACGTGGAACGCACGAATGATGTGGAACATCTTTTCCTCGAACTCGTTAGTGGGAGCTTTGTTTTCAACACCCGATTTCGGGTTGTCAAATACGCACTTTTCGCAGGTGCAGGCAGGGCATACGTCGCGGCAGGCGTTACAGCGAATGCACTTCGAAAGCTCGTTCTGCCAAAAAGCAAAGCGTTCGTCGGGTGTCATCGCTTCAAGCCTTGCAACCTCGTCGAAACGGTTGGATTCAACCACTTCGCCCTCGTCGCCCAAAAGCTCGTCGAAGTTGACGTGCTTCTTGCTCTTGCAGTTAATGCAGCGTTCAAGAAGAACTTCGTTTGCATCAATTTCATATTTGTCGCCGTAAATGGTGTTAACGGTAATCTTTTCGCCGCAGTTAATGGACGAAATACCGTCGCCGACAATATCTCTTACCTTGTTTATGTCTGCCATACCCTCGCAGGGGATGCCGACAGCATAAACCTTTTCTCTGTCAAATCTGTGCTCGGTAAGGAGCTGGTTAAAGCTGTAAGTATCGCAGGGCTTAAGGAAAACAAGAATCTTTCCTTCTGCCTTGATAGTCTTTTTTACAAGATATTTAGAAAAGTTTGCGCCGCAAAAGTCGTTAAAAACGAATTCCTTTTCAAGCTCCTCTCTGCTTTCGAACAAAGCAGGAGTTATGTCGTAATCAAATTCGCCCTTCTTCCAGCCCAAAACACAGCAAACGTCGCCGTTTTCGAGCATAGAAGCCGCTTTTTCGACCAAAACGTCACGGGTTATTTTTTGCATCGGAGGTCCTCCAATCTCTTGTTTTCGCCCAAGGCAGCAACCTTTTCTGCGAAATCATTCATCGTAGCGGCGAACTTTGCGCCCTCTGCCGCCGAAACCCATTCAACTCTCGTTCTTTCTCTTTCAATGCCTAAATAATCGAGCATCGAGAAGAGCAGAGCCATTCTGCGGCGGGTATAGTAGTTACCCGAGGTGTAGTGGCAGTCACCGGGGTGACAGCCGCAAAGGATAACGCCGTCTGCACCGCGCTGGAACGCGCGAAGCACGAACATCGGATTAACTCTGCAGGAGCAGGGAACACGAATAATCTTTACGTCTGCGGGGTAATTCAAACGGTTGTTGCCCGCAAGGTCTGCGCCCGCATAGGAGCACCAGTTACAGCAAAACGCCACGATAAGCGGCTTGTATTCTTTTACTTGCATATTGCGTCTACCTCCGCTATAATCTGTTCGCTTGCAAAGCCCTTAAGGTCCATAGCACCCGAGGGGCAGGCAACCGTACAACAGCCGCAACCCTGACATACCGCGGGGTTAACAACGGCGATACGGCGTACAAGCGTCGTTCTGTCGGGCATACGGAATTCCTTGTCCTCGTAAGTAATTGCACCGTAAGGACATACTCTTTCACAGCTCGAACAGCCGTTACACATCATTTCGTTCGAATGTGCAACGCAGGGGTTGCCGGTAAGCTTATCCTTTGCAAGCAAGCCGATAACCTTCGAAGCCGCCGCGCCTGCTTGAGCAACCGTTTCGGGAATATCCTTCGGACCTTGGCAGGCACCCGAAAGGAATACACCTGCTGTCGGGCTTTCAACGGGACGAAGCTTGGGGTGAGCTTCGGTGAAGAAGTCGTTGGTGTCCATGCTTGCGGTAAGAAGCGTAGCGAGCGGACGTGCCGACTTGTCGGGCTCGATAGCCGCGGCAAGAACAACAAGGTCTGCTTCTATCTTCAACTGCTTGTTGTCGAGCAGGTCGGAAGCCTGAACAATAAGCTTGTCGCCTTCGGGAACAACCTTGCCAACCATACCCTTAATGTAATGAACGCCGTATTCCTCAACCGCTCTGCGGTAGAATTCATCGAAGTTCTTACCGGGAGTTCTAACGTCGATATAGAATACGTAAACCTCGGTATCGGGGTATTTATCTCTGGTAAGCATCGCGTGCTTTGCGGTGTACATACAGCATATCTTCGAGCAATATTCCTTGCCCTTTTCGTTGCAAGCGTCGCAACGTGAGCCTACGCACTGTACAAATACAATCTTTTCGGGATGCTTGTGGTCGGAGGGACGTAAAAGCTTACCTGCGGTAGGACCTGCCGCGTTGGTAAGACGTTCGAATTCAAGAGAAGTAATAACGTCCTTCGACTGGTTATATGCAAATTCATCGAACTTATCCATGCTAATGGGGTTAAAGCCGGTTGCAACAACGATTGCGCCGTACTTTTCTTCGATAAATTCATCCTTCTGGGTGTAATCGATAGCGCCTGCGGCACAAACCTTCGAGCAAACGCCGCACTTGCCGTTTTTAAGCATATTGCAGTAATCGGGGTCGATGGTTGCAACCTTCGGTACTGCCTGAGCAAAGGGAATGTATATCGCGCGCTTGGTGTCCATATTCAAGTTAAAGTCGTTGGGGACCTTCTTCATCGGACACTTTTCGGTACAAGCTCCGCAACCCGTGCAAAGCTCTTCCTTAACGTAACGCGCCTTCTTTTTAATAGTAACGTCGAAGTTACCTACAAAGCCCTTGACGTCGGTGACTTCGCTGTAAGAGAAAATACGAATCTTCTCGTTTTGAGCAACGTCAACCATTTTCGGGGTAAGAATACAAGCCGCACAGTCAAGGGTGGGGAAGGTCTTGTCGAGCTGTGCCATCTTACCACCGATAGTCGGCTTCTTTTCTACAATGTCGACCTCAAATCCCGCGTCTGCAATATCAAGCGCGGTCTGAATACCTGCAATACCGCCGCCGATAACGAGCGCACGCTTGGTAACGGGCGATTCACCGGGGACGAGAGGGGTGTTGAGGTTAACCTTCGCAACAGCCGCTTTACCGAGGATAATAGCCTTTTCCGTGCCGACAGCCATTTCCTTATGTACCCAAGAGCACTGCTCGCGGATGTTTGCGATTTCAACCATATAGGGGTTGAGTCCTGCCGCCGCCGCGGTTTTGCGGAAGGTGGCTTCGTGCATACGGGGAGAGCAGGAGCAAACTACGATACCGGTAAGGTTGTGTTCCTTAACCGCATCCTTAATAAGGTCCTGACCTGCCTGCGAGCACATATACTGATAGTTGGCGGAAAAGACCACGCCGGGCTCGTTCTTCAACGCTTCGGCAACAGCCACAACGTCAACAGTACCTGCGATGTTACTGCCGCACCAACATACAAAAACACCAATTCTTTGCATTTTGCCTTTTCCTCCTTACTTTGTGTACTTTCTGAATGCCGAAACGATAAGCTGCTGAGGTGTTTCATCGTCTATCATTTCGGGAACGTCGTTCGCGGTCATACGGTTGTTGCCCTGCTTTCTTACAGCCGCAAGGCGTACCGCTTCAACAAGCTTAGCGGGCTCAACGCTTCTCGGACATCTTTCAACACAAGCAAAGCAGGTAAGACATCTGTAAAGCGATTCGCTTTCGAGAAGAGGCTCGATATTGCCGCTTTCAACCATATAAACGAACTGATGAGGATGGTATTCCATCTCGTCGTAAGCGGGGCAGGTAGCCGAGCACTTGCCGCAACGCATACATTTTTTGGGATTAACGCCGCTAATGCGGATTATCTCCTCCTGAAGATACTTTTTGCCGTTACTCATTCGTATCCTCCTTAACACCCAAAGCCTCTGCAAGAAGCTCGGTAAGATAAACTACGGGAATATCACAGCCCGATTTTTCAAGATTGTACTTGCAAAGCGGGCAAGCGGTAACGATAACCTCTGCGCCTGCTTTTTTCGCGCTTTCAAAAATGCTTGCGCTCTTTTTGGTAGCAAGCTCGGGGCTTTCCATTCTAACGTAACCGCCGCAGCATTCGTTGCGGTAACCGTAAACCACCGCTTCGCCGCCCAAAGCCATTATAAGGTCTTCCATAATGCTCGGGTTTTCGGGGTCGTCCATTCGCATAACCGAATTGGGACGCAAAAGCAGACAGCCGTAATAAGCGGCAATCTTTTTGCCCGTAAGCGGGTTAACAACAGCTTCCTTTACCTTTTCGTATCCGATAACGTCGCGGATAAGCTCAAGATAGTGGTAAATCTGTGTTTCGCCGTTATATTCGTCCTCCGCCATATAGCGGTTTACCTTGCCTGCAAATTCCTTGTCGTTCTGCATCGCGTAATTGGTCTGCTTAACAACGTTGTGGCAGGCAGAGCAGACGGTAACCAACGCCTGCTCCTTCTTCTGTGCGTCCTTAAGAATACGTACCGAAGAAAGCTTTGTGGCAACCTCGTCCTTTGCGGTGGTGAATACACCGCCGCAGCATTGCCAGTTTTCTATCTCTTCCAATGTAACACCAAGCTTTTCGGCACAGCGTCTTGCGTAAATATCAAGCGTCTTTGCCTTGTTCTTAAGCGTACATCCGGGGAAGTAGCTGAACTTCATTAAAAATACCTCCGATTGTAAACTATCGTCCGTGGTGCTTTTTTATTCTACGGTTAAATTAAACCTAACGTCCTCGCGGGTAGAAGCTGTGAAATAACCTCAACCCCTACCGCGGGAACTAACTTAAACCATTTGTTCGGGGTGGAATACCTCGTCGAAACGTTCTGCGGTAAGGAAACCGAGCTCTACGCACGCTTCCTTAAGCGAAATGTTGTCCTTGTATGCCTTCTTCGCAGTTTTTGCCGCGTTTTCGTAACCGATATAGGGGTTAAGCGCGGTAACAAGCATAAGCGAGTTGTGAAGATTGTGGTGCATCTTTTCTCTGTTTGCGGTAATGCCGACAGCGCACTTTCTGTTAAAGGAAATAATAGCGTCTGCCAAAAGTCTTGCCGACTGAAGGAAATTGTAAATGCAAACCGGCATAAATACGTTAAGCTCGAAATTACCCTGCGATGCCGCCATCGAAACAGCAACGTCGTTACCCATAACCTGAACGGCAACCATGGTAACCGCTTCGCACTGGGTGGGGTTTACCTTACCGGGCATAATCGAGCTGCCGGGCTCGTTTTCGGGAATGAAAATTTCTCCCAAGCCGTCGCGCGGGCCCGATGCGAGCCAACGAATATCGTTTGCAATCTTCATCATATCGCAAGCAAGTGCCTTGATTGCGCCGTGTGCAAACACAAGCTCGTCCTTCGAGGTAAGCGAATGGAACTTGTTTTCTGCGGTAATAAACTTCTTGCCGGTAATGTTGCTTACTTCCTCTGCAACTCTTTCTGCAAAGCCCTTGGGAGCGTTAAGACCGGTACCGACCGCCGTGCCGCCCAAAGCAAGCTCGCGAAGCGGGTCGATGGAACGCTTTATAAGCTCAACGTCCTTCTGTAAGCTCGATCTCCAACCGGAAATTTCTTGGCTGAACTTAATGGGGGTAGCATCCTGAAGATGCGTTCTGCCGCTCTTTACAATGCCTTCGTTTTCTGCTTCAAGACGGATAAAGGTTGCAATAAGCTCCTCTGCCGCGGGGATAAGCTTATCCTCCAGCGCGATAACCGCCGCGATGTGCATTGCGGTGGGGAAGGTGTCGTTCGAGGACTGGCTCATGTTTACGTCGTCGTTCGGGTGAAGAAGCTTTTTGCCAAGTATCTGGTTCGAACGGTTTGCAATAACCTCGTTCGAGTTCATATTCGACTGTGTGCCCGAGCCGGTTTGCCAAACAACAAGCGGGAAGTGAGCGTTAAGCACGCCTGCCATAACCTCGTCGCACGCCTGCTTTAATGCGCCCAACTTTTCGTCGGTCATCTTTTCGGGCTTCAATGCGTTGTTGGTAATTGCAGCCGCCTTTTTAAGTACGCCGAACGCGTGTATAATTTCTGCGGGCATAGTTTCAATGCCCACGCCTATTTCAAAGTTTTCACGGCTTCTCTGAGTCTGCGCCGCCCAAAGACTGTCGGCAGGCACCTTCATTTCGCCCATAGAATCGTGTTCTATACGGTATTCCATCTTGAATTGCTTCCTTTCTATATATAACAGATTAAAGGTCAATAGCCTTTATGATATCCTTTAAGGTGTTCGCGCTGTTGTGAAGAGCCGCGATTTCCTTATCGTTAAGCGGGAGAAGAACCTTGCCGTGCGCGCCCTTGCTGCCAACAACGTTAAGAAGCGAAAGACATACGTCGCTAATGCCGTATTCGCCTTCGCAAAGGGTAGAAACGGTAAGAGTTGTGTCGATACCCGAAAGGAGTGCCTTAACTACTCTGCAAACCGAAATAGAAACGGCATAGAAGGTTGCGCCCTTGCGCTGAATAACTCTTGCGCCCGACTTGCGAACGTATTCTTCAACCTCTGCCTCGTTAAGCTCGGGATATACGCCTTCGGTGCCGAGAAGCGACTGACGGTAATCCTTAACGGGAACGTTACTGATGTTTGCAAGCGACCAGGGAACGAAGCAGCTGTCGCCGTGTTCACCGAGAACGTAAGCGTGAACGTTCTGCTGGTTTACGTGGTAGTATTCCGAAATTCTCGAACGAAGTCTGGAAGTATCGAGAATAGTACCCGAGCCGATAATGCGTTCGGTGGGAAGACCCGAATACTTGCAGAAGGTGTAGGTGAGTATATCAACGGGGTTACTTACAATAACGTAGGTAGCGTCGGGTGCGTATTTGGTAATCTCAGGAATGATCTGCTTGGTGATGTTAACGTTGATCTGCGCGAGGTCGAGTCTGGACTGACCGGGCTTTCTTGCAACGCCCGAGGTAAGAATAACTATGTCCGAGCCTGCCGCGTCGGAATAGCTGCCCGCATAAATGGTGCAGGGGTTGCAGAAGGGGGTACCCTGACGGATGTCAAGCGCTTCGCCCATAGCCTTTTCGCCGTTAATGTCGATCATAACGATTTCGGAAGCGATACCCTGAACGGTAAGTGTGTAAGCGATAGTGGAACCGACGCTGCCGGTGCCGATAATGGTAACCTTTGTCATAATAAACTAACTCCTTTTTTTATATTCGCGGAGAGGGGGATAACTTGATTGTTAACTTCTCCCCGCGAGACCTTTTTAATTTAGTTGCGTGGGCTGTGGCTGTTTCACCGGCTTCTCCCCACGAAGCTCAAATCTTTTATGCTTGATATTCAAAACGCGATGCCGTTTTAATCGCAAGCGGGATCCCTAAAAAATAGCGGATTTTTTGGGGCGAATTATATATTCAAAACGCTTACCGCGTCAAGAATTGTCTTTTCCAAAGCCTCTCTGCCGTATTTATCAACCTCGGCTTTGTTCTTTTCACCGTGGGTTAAGCAACCGGCACCGCCGATACAGCCGCCAATGCACGCCATACCCTCGATAAAGTTAACGTCAAGCACGTTCTTGCTCTTTTTAAGCAACGCAGTTCTGCATTCCTCGATACCGTCGCAGGAGAACGCCTTCAACACGAAGTTTTCGATGCCCTGCTCCTTTATCGCCTGTGCGACCGCATCCGAAAGACCGCCGCATCTTGCGAATATTCTTCCGAAGTAGGATGCGTTGTCGAGCACGCCCTCGTCAAGCTCGGTTATATCTACACCCTTGCTGTCGAACAGGGCCTGAAGCTCCTCAAAGGTGATAACCGAATCGACGAACGGCTTAACCGAATCAAGCTGGAATTCCATCTTCTTCGCCGTGCAGGGACCGATAAACACAACCTTCGCCGTCGGGTCGTTCTTCTTTATATACTGCGAAATCGCAGTCATAGGCGAGGGGTTGTGAGAAATAAAGGGAACAAGCTCGGGGAAGTTCTTTTGGATATACATTACGAACGCGGGACAGCAGCTGCTGGTAAGGAAGCCCTTTTCTACAAGCTCCTTCGATTCGTCAAGCGCAACCATATCCGCACCCAAAGCCGCTTCGACAACCGTGTGGAAGCCGAGCTCCTTAAGTCCCGTAATTACCTGACCTAATCTTGCGTAGGTGAACTGGCTCGAAATAGAGGGGGCAACAACTGCGTAAACCTTGAAGTTCTTGCTGTAATCGCTGCTCTTAAGCGTGCTTATAACATCAAGCAGGAACGATTTTTCGGAAATCGCACCCCACGGGCATTGGTAAACGCAGGCACCGCAGGAAATACACTTGCTGTTGTCGATAGAAGCCGCATTGTTCGAGTTTATCGAAATCGCCTTAACCTTACAAGCGTTCTGGCAGGGGCGTTTTCTGTTCGCAATCGCGCTGAAGGGGCAAACCTTTGCGCATTGACCGCATTCAACGCATTTCGATTTATCGATGTGAGCTACGTGATTCTGGTCGAAGGTTATCGCGCCGCGCTTGCAAACGTCCTCGCAACGGTGTGCAAGACAGCCTCTGCAGGAATCGGTAACCTCGTAACCCGCCGCGGGACATTCGTCACACGCGATATCGATTACCTCGATAACGTTGGGGTTTTCCTTGTCGCCGCCCATTGCAAGCTTTACTCTTTCGGTAAGTATCGCGCGTTCCTTGTAAACACAGCAACGCATCGTGGGCGTTTTGCCGGGCGAAATCATCGTGGGAATGTCGAGTATCTTGTCGTAAAGCGTATCGTCCCAAGCGTGCTTCGCCACCTCGCGCAGTACCTTGTATTTAAGGTGCTGCACCTTTGTATCAAATTTTCTTGTTTTATTCTTTTCCATATTATATTACTCCGCTTCAGTTCTTGTCATCTGCGATAGATTCCTTGAGCTTCGCAAGCGCAATCTTGGTTTCCGCCGCGGTTTCGCCCAAAAGCGATGCTATTTCCTGAACTATTCTCATCTGCTTTTCAACAACCTTGTCGGCAACCTCGACCGTCTGTCTGCTGATATTTTCCTTCTTTTCGCGTTCGCTTTCCTCGTCGGTCACGTCACGCATAATGCATATCAGCATTCTGCTTTCCTTGTCGGGAACAACCGTCTGCTCAACGTATCTGCCGTATTCTGCAAGATAAACACGCTCGTTGTAAACACCCTTGCCTGTGTTTTTAACGCTTAAAAATACCGTAGGGTCAAGTATTCTTATAACCTGATCGCCCAATATGTCGCTCGCCGAGCGAAGATTCATTATCTTTAATGCGGCGTTGTTTATCTGCTGCACCTCGAGCTTGTCGTTCAGTACAAACAAGCCGTTCGGAGTGTTTTTAACGATAGTGTCGGAAAAGCTTTCGGCTTTGTCCTTAAGATAGGGAAGGCACATCGATATTTCCGCCTTGCCCTGATAAATGGCGATTGCCTTTTCGCGGCAGGTGTTATAACCGCACGAGCCGCAGTTCAATTCCTGCGAGGGTTTGAATTTGCCCATCTGGTAAAGAATGTCGCGAATTTCGTCCTCTGTCGGAACGGGAGAGCGAAGCTCGATATATTCAAACTGCTTCTTCAGCGTCACCATATCGGGCTGAACAACGTCGAAATCCTTCGTTCCTGCGAATTTTGCTATCGTCATATAGTCCTTAACGGGACTCTTGTGGAATTTTTCCATAACCGGACCGCCAATACAGCTTCCCACGCAGGCGGACATTTCTATAAAGCATTTATGTATCTTGCCCTTTTCTATGTCTTTAAGAGCTTCAATGCAGTTGTCCACGCCGTCAAGCGCAACGTAGGTGTATTCGGGCATATCCATAGCCATTGTCTTCAATACGCCGCCGGTGGTCGGGAAAAATCTTGCGCGCGTGTTGTCGTTGGGATATATCGCCTGCTCCAACACGATATTTTCCTTTTCGAGCCACTTTGTAAGCTCCTCGAAGGTAAGCACGGCATCGACGATTCCTTCGTAATGCTCGGCTTCGTCCTTTTTGGCAACGCAAGGGCCGATAAATACCGTCTTCGCATTCGGAATTCTCGCCTTTATATCGTTACAATGCGCCTGCATCGGCGAAACGACGTCGGCAAGATATGCAAGCTCCTTCGGGAAGTGCTTCTGAATCAGCAGGTTTATCGAATGACAGCAGGAGGTGATGATAATGTCGCGGTTTTCCTCGCGCAGAATGCGTTCGTATTCGTTCTTTACCATCGTCGCGCCGATAGCGGTTTCCTCCACATCGTAAAAACCGAGCTTCTTAAGCGCCTTTTTCATCGAATTAATTCCTACGTTTTCGTAGTTCGCGATAAAAGAAGGGGCAAGGCTTACCACAACGGGGTCGCCGCTTTGAAGAAGGACCTTAACCTTTTCGGTTTCGTCGACTATCTCCTTCGCGTTTTGCGGACACACAACAAAGCAGTGACCGCAAAGTATGCATTCGTTGCCGATAATATGCGCTTGGTTGCCCGAAAAGCGTATCGACTTAACGGGGCAATAGCGAATGCATTTATAGCAGTTTTTGCAATTAGACTTTTTTAAAGTCAAACAGTTTGGCACAGTCAATCAACTCCTTTTCGAGTTATATGGCAATTCTATGCCTTTGCGAGTATTTGATTGTTGAAGAATTCAATTGCGGTTTCGGGGCTGACCGAGAAGAACTCTCCGTCAACAGTCACACAAACGCCCTGCTGGCAGTTACCGATACAGAAGGTACCGCCGAGCTCCACCTTGTCTTCAAGATTGTGTTCCGCAACAAGCTGTTGAAGCGTTTCAACCACCTGACGCGAGCCTTTGAGATGACACGAGCTGCCGATACAAATAGTTACTTTCACGATAAATACTCCTTTTTGTTTGAAAATATATTTTCTTTTTTAATTTCAGTTGTTGTCCATCTGAAGCTTCAGATGTGCGAGAGAAAGCGCAAGGTTTTCCTGCTGAAGAATAATTCCTTCGGGAACGCTTAAGGGGCAGGGGGCAAAATTCCAAATCGCTTCGATACCGCATTTAACAAGTCTGTCGCAAATATCCTGCGCGGAATTTTCGGGTACGGTAATAATGCCTATCTTAACGCCTTCGTTTTCGCAATAGCTGTCAAGCGTTGTAAGCGGCAATATCTGCTTTCCGCCCTCGGTCATACCTGATTTGTTCGGGTCGATATCGAACGCCGCCGTTATCGAAAGCCCGTATTCGGTAAAGCCGTTGTATTCCAGCAAAGCGTTTCCGAGCTTACCTGCGCCGATAATGACCGCCTTTTTAATATCGTTCCGCCCCAGCACCTCGGCAAGCCGTTTAATAAGCTCGTCGGTGCGGTAGCCCAATTTCGGTCTGCCTGCGCCGCTGACTGCGTTTAAATCCTTGCGTACCTGAACCTCGCCGAGCCCAAGCGATTTGGCAATAACGGTAGCCGAAATGTTTTCGTATTCGTTTATGTCAAGACTCTGCAAAAATTCAAGATAAACCGGCAATCTGCCGAGAGTCGATCTCATAACCGTTATCTGCTTCACGCTCTTCACTCCTTCCGATAGTTATATATATAAATATATATAAAATTCTCAAAACGCAATTTTACGACATAATTCTATCACATAATTTTCGATTTGTAAATGATTATTTTTATATATCGATATTATATATATTGATATGACGCATATCAAATAAAACAACAGCAAAAAAAGGACGGTTTTGCCGTCCTTTTTATCAATACTTTTTGCATATTTGCGAAGAAATGTAAAGCTCCTCGATAAATCGCTTTTCGAGCGCTGTCAGCTTGTGCGCCCTTCGGTAAATAAGCACGTCCTTGTATCTGCGCTTTTTGTCCTTGCATTCAAGCTGTGTAAGGCTGTATTTTTCAAGCAGGCTTTCGGGTGCGGGGGATATCCACATAAACGTGTTTTTGTTTTCCGAAAGCAATTCAAGCTGTGCCGCCGTGTCAAGCAGGTAAATCCGCCTTTCGGCACTCACTCTCTGCTCGACCTTGTTTGTGTCGGAAGCCGAAAGGGTAGCCTGATAGGGGTTGTTGTGAGTAATTTGAGTGAATTCGCGCAGGTCTGCGTCGTAAATTTCGCCCTTTGCGGCAAGCGCGCCGCCCTTTGCGGTGACGATAACGTAATCGAAATCGACTATGTCGCGGTATTCGAGTCCGTTCGTTTCGAGCATTTTTGTAAAATACTCGTCCGCCGCAACCTCGTAGCGTATAATGCCGAGCTTGCAATCCGAAGCGATAATCTTTTTAATGGTGTTGTAGGTAGAGGTTTCATCAAAAACTATTTCCGCCGAATCGCCGTTTACCGCGAGCGAAAAACGCGCAAATGCTTCGGCGATATATGCCGCTCTCGGTGCGGAAACCGAAAATTTCTGCTTGTTCGGTATGCTTTCGCGGAACATATTTTCAAGCGTGTCGAGCTGACCTAAAATGTTCTGCGCGCGGGTGATAAATTCCTTCCCCTCGGGGGTAAGCATCATGCCCTTTGCCGAACGGTCGAATATCGCTATCCCCAAATCGGCTTCAAGCTCCTTTATCGCGCGGCTTATGTTCGGCTGTGCCATACCAAGCGTTTCGCTCGCCTTGTTTATCGACCCGAGCCTTGCCACCTCGACAGCGTATTTCATATGAAAAATGTTCATAACGGGACCTCACTTTTCAACGGTTAACCAATTATAACATACAAAAAGCAAAAAATCACTACTTTTACGAAATTTTTGTAAAAAAACGGCGCCGAAGCACCGAATTTTCCTGAAAATAAATGTTTAATCAATGCTCCGATGCAAGCCGTAGGCGAGAACGCATTGAGCAGGGAAGTAGGTGAACAGGCACACCGTGTTTGCAAGCTCGCCCGCGTTGCCGAACATATAAAGCACCAACGCCGCGTCGGAGGCATAAAACAGTAAAGCACCGAGCGCGAGTATAAGGTTTAGCCCGCTTCTGCCGCGTATAAAATTGCTCAATGCCTTGCCCGCCATAAAGGATATAATTACCGTGTAGATAATGCAAACGCATAAAATCAAGGCGTCGAAATCGAAGTAAGGATAAAGCGCAAGCACCGCCAATGCGATAGTAAGCATAGCGGCAACGCATATCAAATCGCGCGCGGCAAAGGCGGCATTTTTGCAATACGCCGCAAAATATAAAATATGGCCGAGCGCAAAAATCAAAGCCCCCGGAATGAACGAAAGGTTAATTATAATGTCGCCCAAAAACGAGAAAAATAACCCCCCGAGCATTAAAAACACAAAAGCCCTTTTGCTGTTTTTGCTTGCGATTGCGTAAATTGCGTTTATAAGTCCCGTAAGCACAAAGCCGAGGCTGGTTAACGCTTTTAGCAAAAGTCCGCCGTGAAGATGATAAAAATACGACGAAGCAAGGGTGAGCGCAATAAATATAAGCGTTGTTATCTTTAAGGTCTTTTTCATTTCAAAAACATCCTCGTATTCGGAAAATCCCTCGTTTATCGGCTTTTTTGCTTATCAAAAATAATATAAAGCAACGGTATAACTATAACGAAATTCAAATGGAAAAACCTGAAATCGTGTCCCGTAAGCAAAAGCATCGTGCCGAAATTGTATATCATCAACGGTATAACTGCAAACGCCTTTTTCAAACCGCCGTTTCCTATTTTGGCAACGGCAGAAAAGAGAAGCAACAAAATAATAATGCCGACGAAATTAAATAAATATTTCGTTGCGTAGCTGTTAACGGTACGGCGGTAGCTGTTCAGGCTTTTTTCTGCGTCGTTTTTGTGGTCGGGCGTAATGTTTACGTCGTTCCGTGTTATTCCGTATCCTATGGTCCAACCGCCTCCGCCGTCACAGCTCCAAACCATCGAGGTGAGCGAAAGCAAGGACCGAAAGGCAACGGAGGGCGAGTTCAAGGAAGCCTGCGCCGTGTATTTCAAAATTGCCGCCGCGCCCTCCTGCTCAACCTTATAGGGTATTTGCGTGTCTGACCATTTCATCGAATTAAAATTCGAAAATTGATGATGCTTTTCCCAATTTTCCTGCGTCGCAAGCGAATCCAAAAACTCTCTTGCTTCACCGCTCAATGCTTCTCGGTCTTCCATATAAATGTTTTGCAAAACCGTCATCGGTAAACCAAGCATTTCGACCTGCCTTCTGTCGGGCGATTCGACGTCCGCCAAGGAATATATCGGCAGCTTAAGCAAAACCGTGGCAAGAATAAGCAACACCGCGGAAAAGGCTATCCTCTTTCTTGCGTCCTTAAAAAATACGAATAGTATCAAAAGTAACGGCGCAATCAGCAATATTGCGTTGTGCCGCATCGAGTTCGTAAAAAACGCAAAAAGCGCAAAGGCGGCAAGATTATACCACTTGTACAGCCATTTTCCGTCGCTTTTGTAAATGCGTATGAGCTGTGCAAACAAAACCGTCGCAAATATCGTAAACGCGCTGTCCTTCCACGGGTAAAGCATAATAAGCGCGGTGTTCGGGTTTGCGATGATATACAAATAAGAAAGTGCCATAAACACCTTGCCACAGCCCGAAGTATAAAGAACGTAATACAAATACCCCACAGCCAAGCTGAACCAAACCAGCTGAAGCGTAACGATTAAAGCGGGGCTTTGCGAAAAAATATTCGGTAACCCAAAAAACAGCCAAGTATGCAAAACGGGGTGCCAATCGTTGTATTCTCCGTTCAATACCTCTGTATATTGCTCTATCGAATCGGGTGAAAACGACCCCGGATAAAAAGCCCTTTGCCAAGCGAAAAGTAAGGTAAAGGAAACGAGCGCGATAACAATACCGAAAATTATCCCTTCTGTTCTGCCTCTTTGTCTTTCGGATAATCTGATGCTTCTTGCGCGAAGAAATTTAGATACCGCCGCCACCGCGAAAAGCGCGGGTATAAGCCACATAAAAAACGTTAATGTTTCTCCGTTCAGAAAAAGATAAAACGAGGAATAAATTACCGAAGCAAAATATAAAACAAGCAAAGAAAAAGCAACCCAATACCAACGCTTTTCGGCTTTTGTGCATAGCTGCATCGTTTCTTCAAATCGCGTTAAATATCGTTTTGCTTTTTCCATAATGCTTTCCTTATTTACGTTTTTTTATTAATACAAGGGCAACTGCCGCCGCAACAATAACGACCGCCGCGATAACGAATATGGTTATCTCGTTGCCGCTACCCGAATCTGTCTCCGAAACAGCTTCGGGAATCGATTCCTCCTGCTCGTTGCCGCCGATTCCGTCGTGAATATCCGCTTCGGCAAAATCCTGCGGAAGAACGAAGCTTGCCTCGCTTCTGTCGATAATTCTTAACTCGCGCAGAGTCATTTTCTTGCCCGCATCGCCGGATGCGAATATCTGTATGCTTTTTATCGAAACCGTTCCGTCTGCGGAAACCGCTCCGCTCGGGAATTCAACGCCCGAAAGGTGTATAACGCCGTTCAAGGTCTTGCCCTCGCCTTTAACGTCGCCGCTTCCCGTGGAAATCGTCGCGCCCTCGAAATAGGGGTTGAGCTTTACGGAAGCTCCGTTTTCGAAAAACAGCACAACGCTCGTTTTCGAGCTTTTTTCCATATCGAAATCGTAAAAAACAGAACAGGTCTTCGGATTAAAGCTTATCGGCTCGCTTGGGGTGTAGCGCGCGTCGGGCCATAAACCGTCGGTGTTCGAAAAAACTATCGAATCATTCGCTTCCTCGAATACGAATTTCGCGCCGTAAACCCAATCCGAAGCATTTTTCGAAATAATGCTTTCGCCGCCGTAAACCAAGCCGCCTTCGGGCGCATATCCCGTAAGTATTACCTGAATGCCCTCTATCAACAGCGTTTCTACGCTCGATTTGAACGAGCTCATCGATGAATCGGCGTTGATTGCAAGAACAAACCCCTTTTCGGGTATTTTCATATCCTTTGGCTTGCTTGTATCGGTTATAGCCTCGGTTGCAATATATCTGCCTTCATCTCCCTCGATGGGGGTGAATGCGATAAGAGCGTTTTTGGTGTTTTGAGCACCGTTAACACCCGTGCTTTCGCCGTAGCCTCTGTCGAATATAACCCATTCGTTCGCCCCTGCGTCGGAATTAAATCCGTCTATCGCAAAGCTGCCGCTTAACCCGCGGATGTAAAGCTTAATATGCGTAGATGCCTTGGGTGAGGAGAGCTTGTCAAGCTGACCGAAGCTCACGTTGTCGCCGAGCTTAATACCGCCAATATCGAATTTGTTGCCGTCGTAATCGACAGCGTCTCTCGAAATTACAATAACTCTGCCGTTTTGCGGTATCGAAGCTAACCGTTCTGCGTTATCGTAAATACCGCTTACCGTGTAACCGATTCTGTCGGCGAAATCGACTGCTATGTAATAAACGTTTTCCTTCGTTTTCAATGCATCGCGTGCATCGAGCGAATAATTAAAATCGTAAACGCCTGCGTTGTTGTAGCCTTCGCCGCTTTCATAAGCGTTTATGTAGTTGACGGGTAGCGAAACGCCGCCGAAGCTTACCCTCGGCTTGCTTATCGCCGCGCCCTTTTTGCCGTCGTTCTTTGCGCTCGGCTTCGAAAAATCAAAGGGAAGGGTAAACTCATCGCGATAGCCGAACTCGTCCGCATCGTCCCCGCGGTTTTCAAAAAAGTTAAAGCTTTCGAGATAGGGCGAATAGGTGCGCTGTGTAAGCGTACCGCCGTCTACGTCGAATTCAAGAAAACGCATAAAGCCGTTGCCGCCGTTCGGGGTGTTCTGGTAATTTGCCATAAGCTGATAAACGGTTCTGTCTTCCTTGCCGTCGCCGTCGTCGTCAATAAAATCAACCAAGCGTGTCGCGTTGTAATTATGACCGCAAAGCACCGCGCGCACGTTCGGGTTTGCAAGCACAACGCGCTCGAATATCGCGTTGCCGACAGGGGTTCTCGCTCCGTCTGTGTTTAAATATTCGTGGAACATCAAAAATGCTATTCTGTCGCTGTGCTCGGAAAGCACGCCGTTCATCCATTCGTAATCGGCGTCGGTGTGCGTGCCGTAGCCGAGATATACGAATATAAAATCAACTCCGCCTGCGGTTAAAAGGTCGTAATGCCCGCGGTTGCCATCATAGCCTTCGCCGAAGCATTCCTTGTCCTCAAATCGGTGTGTGCCGAAATATTCGTTGAATTCGGTGTAATCGCTTCCGTCAACATCGTGGTTGCCCGCAAGCACGCCGTATTCAAGCCCTGCGTCGTCCCACTTTTTATATTGCGCGTCGATAAAATCCCATTGAGCGCGCTCGTGGGGCAGGTCGACGAAATCGCCGGTGTGAATAATGTAATTTATATTCATACGGTCGTAATTTTCAACCACCCAATCGTTCTGGTCGATAAGTATGTCTTGATACTTAAAGGAATACCATTGGGGGTCGGTCGTCCACAGAATCGTAAAATCGCTTTCCTGCAAGGGTGCAATAGATTCTGCGGACGCGGCAAAGGGGATAAGCGAAACAAGCATAAACAGCGCGATAAAAATGCAAACGGCTCTGCTTTTAAGCATCATAAGGCTGCTCCTTATCTGTCCTTTAACGGAATATATTCTCTGTCGTCGATAACGCTTATATATGCGGGACGTATAATCTTGCCCGCGTTCTGTATTTCCTCAATACGGTGCGCGCTCCAGCCCGCTATGCGTGATACCGCGAAAATGGGGGTGTAAAGCTCGTTCGGGAGGTTGAGCATTTTGTAAATCAAGCCCGAGTAAAAGTCGACGTTTGCGCTTACGCCCTTGTACATCTTGCGTTTTTCGGCAATAAGCTCGGGTGCAAGCCTTGCAACCGTTTCGTAAAGCGCGTATTCCTCCTCGCGGCCCTTTTCCTTCGAAAGCTCCTTCGCGCATTCCTTTAGTATGTCCGATCTCGGGTCGGAAAGCGAATATACAGCGTGACCCATACCGTAAATAAGACCCGCGTTATCAAACGCCTGCTTGTCAAGCAAACGCTTTAAATAGTCCTCTATCTCGCCCGTCTTCTTAACGTTGATGCTCTTTTTCATATCCTCGAACATCTTAACCACCTTAATGTTCGCGCCGCCGTGGCGAGGACCCTTAAGCGAGCCCAATGCCGCCGCAACCGAGGAATAGGTGTCGGTTCCCGAGGAGGTTACGACGTGTGTGGTAAAGGTCGAGTTGTTACCGCCGCCGTGCTCTGCGTGGAGCACCATCGCAAGGTCGAGTATCTTTGCTTCAAGGTCCGAAAAATTGCCGTCCTTGCGCAGAATATGCAAAAGATTTTCGGCTGTCGAAAATTGCGGCTTGGGTAAGCGGATATGCAGGCTCTTTCCTCTGTGATAATGTCTGTAAGACTGATAACCGTAAACGGCAAGCAGGGGGAACATCGCGATAAGCTGCATGCTTTGGCGAAGAACGTTCGGTATGCTTATATCGTCGGGGTTGTCGTCGTAGGCGTAAAGCGCAAGCACACAGCGCGAAAGAATGTTCATCATATCCTTGCCGGGTGCTTTAAGTATCATATCGCGCACAAAGGATTTCGGCAGACTGCGGTATTTCGCAAGCTCTTTGTTAAACCTTGCAAGCTGCTCGGTGTTCGGAAGCTCGGAGAATAAAAGCAGATAAACAGTTTCCTCAAACCCGAATCGGTCGTCCGCCTGAAAGCCCTTAACAAGATCGCGCACGTCGATACCGCGGTAGCAAAGCTGACCCTCGCAGGGGATAGCCTCGCCCAGCTCGTTAACAGTCTTTGCCTTTATTTTCGAAACCTCGGTAAGTCCGGTAACAACGCCGTTGCCGTTCATATCGCGCAAGCCCTTGTTTACTCTGTGATGAAGATACATTTGCGGCTCTATATGATTGTTGCGGTTCGATACCTCTGCCATTTCGGCGATAAAGGGGGTAATATCAGAATATTTCATTCCGCAGCCTCACTTTCAAACGTTTTTATTATTCTACTATTATACTATATTCCGGCCTGAAAATCAATAGCTTGTAACATAGTGGTTTGTTAAAATCCCGAATGCTTCTGGTGAAATTCTTGCAAATATATAAGAAATAGGCGAAAAAGTCGGGAATAAAGCGCAAACAATTTGCAAAAGCCTCTTGACAAATTGCAAAAACGGTATTATCATAAACCAAAATGGGAAGGGGTAAACGAGATGTTCTTTGACGTATGCTTTTGTAATTTTGCAAAGGGCTGCTCGTCTGCTCTGAACGTTTAAAAGGTGTTCATACAAACGGCTGTCCGCATCCGCTATGCTTTTGTTGCATACGAATGGCGGCTTTTTTGTTTTAAAGGAGATAAAAAATGACCGAGCTCGACGTTGCACGTAATATAATAAACGCGACCGATAAAGAAATGGCAAGGCTGTTCGAACAGCGAATGGACGCCGTAAGAATGGTTGCAAGCTACAAAAAGGAACACGGCTTGCCAATCGACGATTTGGAAAGGGAAGCGGCGATAATCGCAAGGAATTCCGAATTGGTCGAATGCGACGACTACCGAACCTATTACGTCGATTTCCTGCGAAGCACTATCGATATATCGAAAAAGTTCCAGCATAATTTGCTCGACGATAAGAAGTAGTCCTTTGTGCTTGCCGATTTAAGCGACTGCGGTAACACCTTAAAAATACTCGCAAGCTACGAAAAAGAGATAAAGATTTAATTTCGGAGAAAAATTTATGATAATTTCGGTAAAAACCTCGGTCGGAGAATACGATATAGTTCTCGAACACGGCTCACTTAATAAAGCCGATAAATATTTAAATCTCGACCGCAAGGTGCTTATAGTCACCGATGACGGTGTGCCCGAAATATATGCAAAAACGGTTGCGGATAAATGCAAAAGCCCCTATACCGTCACATTGACGCAGGGCGAAGCTGCCAAGAATTTAAAGGGCTTCGAGCTTTTGCTTTCAAGGCTGGTCGAATATGGCTTCACCCGTTCGGATTGCATTGTCGCTGTCGGCGGCGGAGTGGTGGGCGACCTTGCGGGATTTGCCGCGTCTTGCTTTATGCGCGGAATCGATTTTTATAATATCCCCACAACGTTTCTTTCGCAGGTCGATTCCTCGATAGGCGGAAAGACCGCGGTCGATTTTATGGGTCTTAAAAATATCGTCGGCGCGTTCTATCCTCCGAAGGCGGTAATTATCGACCCCGAAACGCTGAAAACGCTCCCCAAACGTCAGATTGCGAACGGCATTGCCGAATCGTTAAAAATGTCGCTTACCAACGATAAAGAGCTTTTTTCGGTATTTGAAAACGAAAACATCGAAGAAAATATCGATAAAATAATCGAACGCTCGCTTCGCATAAAGAAAAGCATTGTCGAAGCCGACGAAAAGGAACAAGGCTTGCGCCGAGTCCTGAATTTCGGCCACACCCTTGCCCACGCGATAGAAGCGGCAAACGCGATGCAAAATTATTACCACGGCGAATGCGTTGCGATGGGTATGATACCGATGTGCGCAGACGGGGTAAGAAATAGGCTTATCCCCGTGCTTAAAAAATTAAATCTGCCCTGCGAATTAACAAAAATTAATACCGAAATTCTTTTAAACGCCTGCAAGCACGATAAAAAGCTCCAAGGCGGCGATATAACGGTTGTTTACGTTCCCGAAATCGGGAAATTCGAGCTTAAAAAAATGCCATTTTCGGAATTCGAAACGATGATAAGGAAGGCGCTTTAAATGAAAAACAGCTTCGGCAACAGCATAACCTTAACAATATTCGGCGAAAGCCACGGTGCATCTGTCGGCTGTCTGCTCGACGGCGTTCCCGCGGGGATACCCGTTAACGAGGATAATATCCGTGCGTTGCTTTCGCTCCGCCGCCCTTACGGCGCAATCTCGACCTCGCGCTCCGAGCAGGACGAATTCGTTATACACAGCGGCATTTTCAACGGCTATACCTGCGGCACGCCGATATGTATAACCATACCCAACAGCGATACACGCTCGAAGGATTATACCGAAACACCTCGCCTTGCGCGCCCCTCCCACGCCGATTATACCGCGCATATCAAATACCGCGGATACGAAGATTACCGCGGCGGCGGGCATTTCAGCGGCCGTGTTACCGCGGCTCTTGTCGCGGCGGGCGGAATACTTATTCCCGCACTCAATAAAAAGGGAATATATATCGGCACACATATAAAATCCTGCGCGGGTGTTTGCGACCGCGAATTCGAAAATATAAGCGACGATATAAAAACGCTTTCTTCAATGCCTTTCGCTGTGCTCGATAGCGCAAAATCCACCGAAATGCAGGAAAAAATACTGCAAGCAAAGCAAAACGGCGATTCTGTCGGCGGCATACTCGAAACCGCTGTCATAGGTATCGAAGCGGGCGTTGGCGAGCCTTGGTTCGATACGGTAGAGGGTCTGCTCTCGCACGCTGTCTTTTCGATACCCGCCGTAAAGGGCATCGAATTCGGCGGCGGCTTTGCGCTTGCGGAAATGCTCGGCAGCTTTGCGAACGACAGCTTTGAAATAAAAGATGGAAGCGTGCTGACCCAAACCAACAATTCGGGCGGTATAAACGGCGGTATTACGAACGGTGTGCCGATAATCTTCCGCACCGCAATCAAGCCCACGCCCACAATTTCCAAAGAACAGCAAACTATAAATTATGTAAACCTCGAAAGCGCAACCCTTGCCGCTTCGGGAAGACACGACCCCTGCATAGTCCACCGCGCAAGAATCGTTGTCGATTGCGTAACCGCGCTTGTTTTGGCAGACGCTCTTACAGCTAAACACGGAAGCGATTGGTTGGCGCTATGAAGTACGGTTTAATTGCCGAACGCGTCGGTCATAGCTTTTCTGCCGAAATTCACAAAAAGCTTTTCGGCTATGAATACGAGCTTAAAGCGATAAAAGAGGAAGAACTCGAGTCGTTTATGCTTTCGCGTGATTTTTCCGCGATAAACGTAACCATTCCCTATAAGCAGGCGGTTATTCCATATCTTAATTATGTCGACCAAACCGCGCTCGATATCGGCGCTGTAAACACGGTTGTGAATATCGAAAATAAGCTTTACGGCTACAATACCGATATACTCGGCATAATCGCGATGATAAAGCGAGAGGGAATAGAAATAAATAACAAAAAGGTCCTAATTCTCGGTAGCGGCGGCACATCGAAAACCGCGTATCACGCCGCAATTCGGCTTTCCTGCCGCGAGGCTTTGCGTGTTTCGCGCAGCGGCAACGACGGCTGTATAAGCTACGAGGAAGCGATTAATAATCACACCGACGCAGAAGTGATAATCAACACCACCCCCGTCGGAATGTTCCCCGAAATAGGCGCATCCGCAATCGATATAAGCGCGTTTTATAAGCTTTCGGGCGTTGTGGACGCCGTTTATAACCCCTTGCGCAGTAAGCTTGTTTGCGATGCCGCGAAAAAGGGAATAAAAGCCGTCGGCGGGCTTTATATGCTCGTCGCACAAGCCGCTTATGCGTCGGAAAAATTCGTCGGAAAAACCGTCGAGCCTGCCCGTATCGATGAAATCTACCGCGAAATGCTTCTTGCAAAGCAAAACGTGGTGCTTATCGGTATGCCGGGGTGCGGTAAAACCGCCACGGGCAAGCTTATTGCTTCATCTCTTGGCTTTGAATTTGTCGATACCGATGAAGAAATAACAAAGAAAACCTCTAAAACCCCCGCCGAGATAATTGTTAATGAGGGCGAGCCCGCCTTCCGTGATATCGAATCTGCCGTAATCAAAGAAATTTCGGCTTTGCAGGGAAGAGTAATTTCCACAGGCGGCGGCGCCGTTCTTCGCCAAGAAAATATCGACCTTCTGCGCGAAAACGGAAGAATATATTTCCTCGACCGCGCGCTCGAATACCTGCGCACGTCGGCAAACCGTCCGCTTTCCTCGAACCGCGCCGATTTGGAAAAACGCTATAACGAACGCTATGATATATACCTTTCCTGCGCCGACTGCGTAATAAAAGCCGTCGACGGCAAGCAGGAAAACGCAAACGCGATATTGGAGGATTTGAAAAATGAAAATTCTCGTGCTTAACGGCCCTAATCTGAATATGCTTGGCATCCGCGAGCCCGAGCTTTACGGTAAATCCACCTATAACGACCTCTGCGGGCTTATAAAAGCACACGCCGAAAAAAAGGGAATAGAGGTCGAAATTTATCAATCCAACCACGAAGGATGCCTTGTCGATAAAATACAGCAGGCATACGGCGTGTTCGAGGGTATTGTTATAAACCCCGCCGCCTATACCCATACAAGCATCGCCTTGCTCGATGCGCTTAAAGCCGTAAATATCCCCGCGGTCGAGGTGCATATTTCCGACGTTTCAAAGCGTGAATCCTTCCGACAAATAAGCTATGTGCGCGAATATTGCGAAAAAACGATATGCGGCAAGGGCTTTAACGGCTATTTAGAAGCAATCGATTACTTACTCGGTGAATAAAATGAAGGTAAAAATATACCCCTCAAAAGCAAGCGGTGAAATTTTTGCACCGCCCTCGAAAAGCCTTTCCCACCGCGCGCTTATCTGCGGTGCGCTCACGCAGGAAAGCAGGCTCTATAATGTTTACGGCGGTCACAACGCTGTCGATGTCGGCGCAACGCTTAATTGCTTAAACGCTCTCGGTGCGGATATCTGCGTTAACGGTCCGCGCGTAACCATCGGCAATTTCAAGCCGCATTCTTTGAACGGCGAAATCGTTCTCGATTGCGAGGAAAGCGGAAGCACTCTGCGCTTCCTTATCCCGCTTTGCCTGCTTTGCGATAAAAAAATAACGCTCACGGGCGCGCCCCGACTTTTCGAACGCCCCTTGAACGTTTACGAGGAAATGTGCGCCGAGCAGGGTATAACCTTTGAAAAAACGGCAAGCTCGGTAACCGTCTGCGGAAAACTCAAAAACGGTGTTTACCGCGTCCGCGGCGATATTTCGAGCCAATTTATAAGCGGCTTGCTCTTTGCGCTCCCGATGCTCGACGGTGTAAGCATACTCGAGGTAACCGGCAAATTCGAAAGCGAGTCTTACGTTGATTTAACGCTTCAAACGCTTGCCGCATTCGGTATAAAAATAACCCGCAACGAAAACCGCTTCGTTATACTCGGTAACCAAAAATACCAAAGCACACAATTTACCGTCGAAAGCGATTGCTCAAACGCCGCGTTTCTGCAAGCGCTCGATTATCTCGGCGGGGATGTAAAGGTATTGGGCATCGACCCGAGCACGCTTCAGGGCGATAGGGTTTATAACGATATTTTCGCCGCTATGGATAAGGGCGTAAAGCAATTCGACCTTTCGAATTGCCCCGACCTTGCCCCCATACTCTTCGCCGTTGCGGCGGCAAAGGGCGGCGCGACCTTTACGGGTACTGCAAGACTTAAATTAAAAGAAAGCGACCGCAGCGCCGCTATGCAACAGGAGCTTTTGAAATTCGGTATCCCCGTAACCGTCGAAGAAGACCGCGTGATAATCGGAAACGCACCGCTAAAGGCTCCGACCGAAGCTCTAAACGGTCATAACGACCACCGTATAGTAATGTCGCTTGCGGTTCTCTGTACTCTAACGGGCGGCGAAATCGAGGGCGCGGAGGCGGTTGCAAAGAGCTACCGAAGCTTTTTTAACGACCTTAAGCAACTCAATATTAAGCTTGAGCTAAAAGAAATATAATAAAGATTCGATAAGCTCTATAACACCATAAAAAACGTACACCGCGATGAAATGCGAGAAATGATGCGCCGTCGCAAAATCAATAAAGAAAAAGTAGGAGGCAAAGCATTATGAATATGCAATTCTTCCGCAAGCTCCCCATTCCCCAACAGGTAAAGCAGGATTACCCCGTGACCGACGAAATGCAGGCGGTAAAAGCCGTGCGCGATGCCGAAGTGCAGGCGATATTCAAGGGCGAATCCGAAAAGTTCATTCTCGTTATCGGCCCCTGCTCGGCAGACTCGCGCGAGCCGGTGCTTGAATATATCTCGCGCTTGCGCGTTCTTCAGGATAAGGTGCAGGATAAAATCTTTATCATTCCTCGCATCTATACAAATAAACCCCGCACCACGGGCGAGGGCTATAAGGGTATGCTTCACCAGCCCGACCCCGACGAAAAGCCCGATATGTATAACGGTATCGTCGCTATCCGTGAGCTCCACATGAGCGCGCTTAAGGATTATGGCTTCACCTGTGCGGATGAAATGCTCTATCCCGAAAACCACCGCTACCTTTCCGACCTTTTGGCTTACGTCGCAGTAGGCGCACGCTCCGCCGAAAACCAACAGCACCGCCTTACCGCAAGCGGGCTCGATTGCCCCGTAGGTATGAAAAACCCCACGGGCGGCGATTTAACGGTTATGATGAACTCTATCCGCGCCGCACACGCAAGCCACACCTTTATCTACCGCGGGTGGGAGGTAATGAGCGCGGGCAACCCCTATACCCACGCAATTCTGCGCGGCTACGTCGATTTCGCGGGCAAAAGCGTTTCGAACTACCATTACGAAGACCTCGTGAAGCTCAACGAGCTATATATCGAATCCGGCTTGGCAAACCCCACCGTCCTTGTCGATACAAACCATAATAACTCGGGCAAATGCTATCTCGAGCAGATTCGTATCGCAAACGAGGTTGTAACAAGCCGTAGCTATAACCCCGATATAAAGAAGCTCGTAAAGGGCTTGATGATAGAAAGCTATATCGAAGACGGCGCGCAAAAAATAGGCGAGCATACCTTCGGCAAATCGATAACCGACCCCTGCCTCGGCTGGGAAAAGACCGAAAAATTAGTCCTCGAATTGGCAGAAAAGCTGTAAATAAATCAAAAGGAGAAGGCGTGAAAACCTTCTCCTTTGTTTATCAATCGGTTTGCTCGTTTGCCCAGCGGGAATAAACCTTGTCTATTTCGGAATCGCTCAAAAACCGTGAGTTCATAGATACTTTTCCGTTTTGGACCTTTGTATAGATTCGTACGCCGAAATCCATATAATAGCGTACTCGTTCAAAGTCTGCGGGCGTTGCGGAATTAACGTATTCAATCAATTCCTCTGCGGCGGCTCGGGTAACGGCTTCACCGTCGCCTCCGATATGCGCGCAAGCGGCGTGATATACTGTAAGATATGTTGTTTCACCGTTTTCAGAGGTGGCTTTTATAATATATTCATATCCGTTTTCCTCGTCGTCGGTAATACGATAAGGCTCGCCGAATACGGTCAACATCCGACCTTCGATAAGCGCGGCATCTTCGCCTGTATATTTATCTCCGAAATCCATAATATATGAGGTTCCGTTCACAAACGAATAATCATCAATCTTTTCAAAAGTAAAATGCATAACATCCTCCGATGTAATATTTTGTAACTCCTCCATATATCTCGGCGCAGCGTTGCACGCTGAAAAAGAGGGAAAAAGCAAAATCAAAAGAAGCATAACACAAAGCGCGCGTACTCTTGCAATAACTAAGCATTTTATTTTCATAAAAAATCACCCTCCTTATGTCAATATCATACATTAAAATTTTACCATAGTCAACAATGTTTTTTAACCTTATAATATTTAAGAAATTTCGCAAGATTTATTTCAAAAAACGCGTTGCAATTTTATTATCTGCGGTGTATAATTTCGGTGTGAAAAGATAAAGAAAGGTATAGAACTATGAAATGCAGCTTCGCTAAAATGTCAACAAAGGGCACGTTTAAGCCCGAATGGCCCTACGGCACGGATATATACGGCAGATTTTTATACCTCGAGCAGGGGAACGAGCGTGTGCTTATCGCAGGCTTCGATTTTAATGCAACCTTCCCGCGTGAAGCCGACCGCTGGAGAAAAGAGGTTGCCGCGCGCACCGGTCTTCCCGAAAAATCGGTTTGGTATCACGAGCTTCAAATCCACGCCGCGCCCTATTACGAAATGGTTGCGGGCGAAGCGATGGATAAACTTATAGATAAATCGGTCGAAACGATTCTCGATATGATCTCCCGCGCCGAGGAATGCGAGGTATTCGCCGCCGAATGCGATATGGGCACAGAATATTCTTTTAACCGCGAACAGTATGTCGAGGGCTTGGGCGGCGTTACCGTATGGCGCGGTATGAAGTTCGACGAAGAGGGAAGAGCATATACCCAAGACCCGAATATAATGCTTCTGCGCGGCTATCAACCGAAGCTTCCCGCCTTCGATAAACCTATTTATTTCGATAACAACGTCGACCAAATGGCGTATATGTTTATGTTCAAAAACAAAAATGGCGAAACGATAGGCACAGTCACCCGCTTCGCCGCGCACCCCGATGTCGGCGTTCTGTTCGAGCATAGCGAAAACCCCGAAAGATTAAATGAATACCATTACGATTACGACTGGACGGGCTACCTTGCAGACGATATGGCGGAAATCTACGGCGGTATCGGTATGTATATCAACGGTCCCTGCGCCGACCTTGCAACCAAAAAGGATTGCTCGCCCGGCCACGGTACCTACGAAGCATCGGCGAATGAATGTAAACGCCTTGCAAAATCAATCGGCTCGCGCATACGCGAAATATTCGATGCGAACGCCGTTAAGCTCGATACCGATAAGGTGTTCAAAACCGAAACCTTCGAAATCGTAATGCCGATGAATGAGGATATCCCCGATAATTATGCAGATATGCCAAAATGCTGGGATAAATTCAATGAATTGCAAAAGGAATTCGAGCTCGCAGTTGCCGAAGACCGCCCCGCTTACGAGGTAAAGCGCATTATCGATGACCTCTGGCGCGCGGGACATTTAAATCATATAGTCCACGGCTCACAGTACGGCTTTACCGACGAACAGCTTAAAACCCACGAAGTAACGGTTTACGTTCCCGCGCTCCGCTTCTGCGGCTACCTTTTTGTCGGTGTACCCGGCGAAAGCCTTGTAGATATGTCGCTTTGGATGCGCTCGCGCTTTACGGGTACAAAAACCATACCCGTCGACCAATGCGGCGGATATTATAACTACGTGGCAACACCCCGCTCGCTCGCACTCGGCGGCTATACCTTCTGGGCAAGCTGGATATCGCGCACGGCAATCCCCAAATTCAAACGCGACCTCGCCCCCATGCTCGATGAATTCCTAAAGGACTGAATAAAAAAACAGGATGAGCTAAAACTTATCCTGTTTTTTCATCAAAACAGCAAACCGGTAACCTTATTTTGCGACTAAAAGGATGAAACCGAGTCGATTGGCTATAAATATCAGCCTTTTTGGCAGAAAGGAGAAACCTCTGTGAGCGGCTCAAATATTGCACTTGAAAAAGAATACGAAGAATATCTGCTGTATCTATATGAGCTTGCCGCCCGCAAATACGGCGATTGTCCCGAAGCGGATGCACTTGTTCAAGAAACCTTAATTGTTCTTTTTGTAAAGCAAAAGCAGGGAATAGAGATAGCTTATAAAAGAGGCTTTCTTGCCGCGGTTCTGAAAAATAAATATAACGAATGGCTGCGCAAAAAGTACAGAAATAAACTAATATCCTTCGACGGATACGACGTTGCCGACGAACGCTTCGATTTTCTTGAAATAGAAGAAGAAACCTTGCGTTCGGAGGAATACACGGCAGTTCGGCGCGAAATAGGAAGATTAATAAAAATCTACCGCGAGGTTACGGTAAGACATTACGTACACGGTCAGTCGGTAGAAAAGATAGCGTCGGAGCTGGGCATATCCGTCGGAACGGTAAAATCGCGTCTTTCAAGCGCACGTGAGCAAATCAAGGAGGGGATTTCAAAAATGGAAAAATATTCCGAAATAAGCTATTCGCCGAAGCATCTTTCGATAGCAATCTGGGGGAATCAAGGACTTTCCGGCGAGCCGTTTTCTCTTATCGGTACGGAAATCGAGCAAAACATACTAATTCTTGCGTATAAATCTCCCGTGTCTATACGCGGAATATCCGATACAATGGGAATTCCTGCCGCATATATAGAGCCGCTTGTTGAAAGATTGGTGCACGGCGAGCTTATGGGCAAAACCTCGGGCGGGCTCGTTTACACACGATGCTTTTTGGTTAACTACGAGGATTCATTCGGAGATATACCCGCACAGGAGGAGCTTGCGGAAAAGCACGCAAAATTCGTGTGGGATATTGCGAAAAAGCATTTACAACCTGTTTTTGAAAATTCGGAATTTCAAGCTATGTCAGAAAAGCAAAAAGCCACGCTCTGTCTTTTCGGAATCGATATGGCGTTATCGTCGGCTATATCCGAATGCAGTATAAGCAAGCGTGCTCCCGCATCACCACCCGAACGTCCCAACGGCGGAAGATGGTTTGCCTACTGCACCATATTTAAAAACGGGGGCGCGCGCGACGTTAAATATGAGTCTTCGGGACCGGTTACGGTCAATCATTATTCCGAAACCGATAAATCGTTCGAATGCAGACTGCAGGATAAGCAATCCTTTTTCGGAAGCGCACATTGGGCGTATAATACCTTTAAATACAAATGCAGACTCCAAACAATAGCACGCTTTTACGCATCGCTCATTCCCGACTGTAACGTAAAACCCGACGATGAACGTATTTATGAGCTTGTTCCCGATTTCGAAAGGCTGAATATCGTCAAACGCGATTCAAGCGGAGCGGTTGAGCTTAATATTCCGTATCTTACCGAGGAAACAACTCAAACTGTGTTTTATCCCGCAACAACAAAAATATATAAGGACGTCGTTGAGATAGTAAGAAGCGATTTCGAAAATATCTGCACGGCAAAAAAGCATCGCGTTCCGAAGCACGTCGACGGATATGAGCATTGTGAAATACAATGGCTTCTGCGCGCATACCCGCTGGCGCTTATGGAAGAAATAGTAAAGCAAAAGCTTATGCCGTATAATGTCGACATAGGAAAAACACCTCTTGTATTTCTTTCCTATAAAAGGAGCGAAAAGTGATGTTCTTTGTTTGGATATTGTCGGCGGTCGCATTGTGTGTTGCAATTACGTTCATGCGTTTTGCATTAATACGTTCGGTGTCTGCCATTAAAATCAAAAGATGTTGTCGTAAGAATAAATATCGTATAACGCCAAGGCGCGCCTTTTGGTATTTGGGAAACCGAAATTCAAAGTATTCCGAGCTATGTATCGAAAAAGAAAACGAGCTTCTTTCGGTGAAATTTTTCGGCTCGTACAGAAAAAACACAAAAATAATCATCACTCAAAACAGACGTTATTTTATCAGAAAATACTATGTATTTCTTTCTGCGCGCAGTATTTCTCTGCAATTTTCCGATAGTAAACCAAACCCCTTTGATGAATTTGTTTTTGAATCCGTAGTAAGCGAAAAGCCGATAAGGAAAATAATCCTTGTTGACCCGCAACCGCTTGAAATCAAATTCCAACCAAAGCACGGACAGGAAACAATTATCTCTTCGGGCGACGAATTGTTCGGCACGGAGATTTATACGCTTAATTCCTTTATTGCGAATTTGCTGTAAGTAAACTTTTAAGGCAGGCTCTGTAAAAAAAGCCTGCTTTTTTTGCGTTACAATGCCCAAAATGGGGAAGATGTTTTTATCGGTTTTTGCTAAAAACCGCTCTGTGCGGGCAATAAAGGTTGACAATATAAAGGGAAAAATATATACTTAATATTATTATAGTAAAAACCCTTACGGAGGACAACAAATGAAGCTATTTAAAAAATCGCTGTGCCTGCTTATCGTGGCAATTATGATGTTCACGATGGTAATCGGTACAACGCTCTCTGCTTCCGCGGACGCATTTGTAATACAGCGTCAGTGGGATTCTAAATGGAAAACCGTCTATGTCGGCGGCAGAACGCTGTATGATACCGCCTGCGGTATTTTTTCAATCGTAAATGCAGTCGGCTATCTCACGGGAGATGCTCCCGACGTTTATTCCGTTGCCGTCTGGGCAAACAGCATAGGCACGTTCAATACCGCTTCGTTCGGCGGTACCGACCGTACCACTCTTTATCCCAGAATTCAGGCAAAATACGGAACACAGTACGGCTTTACCTGTGACGTTTCGAGCGGCTCGGGCTATTGGTCGACAGCGGCAAGCTCGAAGCTTAAAAACCACCTTTCCAATGGTGGCGTTGCAATCGGCCACGTTCCCGGCCACTTTATCGCAATCGTCGGCTACGATTCGTCCACCAATAAATTCCATGTTTATGACAGTGCCCCCAGCTCCTCGCGCGGTACTGCTACATACGGCACAACCGGCTTGGGCGACTGCTGGGTTACCGAATCGAGACTTTCTACCGGCAAGCTCGACCTCGACTGGTTCTGCCTTCTTACCTCTACCGGTCCGAAGATTAACAAAACCGAGCTGAACACCCTCTTGGCAAGCAGCATTAAGGTTTCGCATAAGAATTACAGCGTCGAAAACCTTCAGGCTCTCCGCGTTGCTTATGATGCGGCAAATGTTGTTAACAATAACGACAAAGCAACTCAGACAGAGGTAGATGCGGCAAAGAATGCTCTTCTTAAGGCGCTCCTCAATACAAGCACAAAAACCGTTCTTTCCACAGGCAAGTCCTATACCGCTACCAATGCTAACCGCGGAGATGACTTCGATGATGACGGAAAACGCCTTACCGACGGCGCAAAGGGAAGTAAAGAAGGCGGCACAGCTGTATTTTCGGGTTTTGGTGCAGATGCCGAAATCGTAATCGACCTCGGCTCTGTTGAAAAGACAGATACCTTTACCGCTTACCTTGCGGCGGGTAAATGGGGCATCGACCTTCCCAACAGCATCTATTCCGATGTGTACGTTTCGACCGATAACAAAACCTTCACAAAGGCGGCAAGCTCCTCTGCGGCATTACAAACAAGCGGCACAGGTGTTTACGATTCGGGCTGGACTACCTATATTCTTACCGCTACGAGCGATAAACAGCTCGATGCAAGATATGTAAAATTCGTTTTAAAGAACTACGACGCGGACGGCTCTAAATTTATATGGGTCGACGAAGTCGAGGTAGCGCGCTACACGGGAAGCCATATCACCGACGGTGTTTATATCTCGGGCGTGAACGCCAAGGTAAAGGCGGGCGAAACGATTGTCTTTACCCCCGCTTACAATAACGGCGTTATAAATTCGGGCTACGATGCCGCAAACCTTATGTGGACTATGAACGTTATCGCGAAGAATAACGGCGACGGCTCGTTTACCGTTAAGACCGCGGTTGCAGGCTCGGGCGATGCTTCTATCAGCTATACCTTGGCGGCAGACGAAATACTCATCGCCTCGCACGCTTGGGAAACCGATGCGGATACCCCCATCGGCGATAGTGAAGCTAACTTCAAAAAGCTTTCTACCTACGAAGTCGGCGATAAGATATACTTAAGCGGCGTAAACGTAAATTACGCGTTCAATAATATCGGCGCATTTGTTACCGCAAGCGAAAATAACGGCTCTGCTTCGGTAGGCGGCAATAATACGGGCGTCGAACAGCTCGAGGGCGGCAAGCTCTTCTGGCTCACCCACTATAATAATAACTCCGTTGAAGGCGCAGGCACTATCTTTACCGATACCTATTTGGGCGGTGCTTGGTTCCTGCATATCGCGTTTAAACCCACCAATGTCGAAAACGTTTATCAAATAACCGCTATTTCCAACGGCACAGTAAACGGCGACGCAACACCGCTTGCTATTCCCAACGGCGGCTTTGTATATTGCCTTAACTACGGTAATAACTATCCCGCAGTCAATCCCGACGGAAGCGGTACCGATTTCACCTCTCCCAACTGCACAAGCGCTACAAACGATGCTTTGAATTGGAAGGTGGGCGATATGCTCCGCATAAGCGGCATAGATACTCTTAATAAGACTATCCCCACAACTACCGTAAATACCAACTGGTACGAGGATAACTACGTCTGCACCGCAAACTACGTAATGTATGACCCGAACGCAGATGAAAACGCACCCGATTACGATACCACCGTTTACGAAAATATGCTTTGGATAACCCACTTCAACGATCTCAAAGCAGAGGGCGCGGGCGTAATCGTAACCGATAGCAGTATCGGCGGCTCGGGCTGGAACAGCTACTATGCATTTGCACCTGTGGAGGGCACTAACGAATACGAAATCGTTGCCACCTCTCTCGGCGCACACGTCGGCGGTGCAACAATGCCTCAAATCCCCACGGGCGGCTTTGTATATGCAATCAACCCCGGTAACAACTATCCGCTCCTTAACGAAAGCGGCGATACAGTCGGACAGTATCCCGACCGTCCCGACTATACCTCGGATAACTGCTTCCGTATGCTCGACGCAGTTGAAAAATGGGAAATAGGCGACAGATTCGTTTTCGGTAACCTCGACCTTAAGGGTGAAACAATGCCCACCACTACTCCCAACGTAATGTGGTATGAGGATGAATACGTCTGCACCTCCACCTATCACGGACTCTCCGAAAATACCGACACGGATACCGATATCGATACCGACATTATCATCGGTATGCTCGGCGACGTAAATAACGACGGTGTTATCGACCAGTACGACTATATTCTTATCAAGCGTCACTATTTCGAAACACGCTTGCTCACCGAAGAAGAGCTTACCCGCGCTGACGTTAACTGCGATTCCGCTGTCGACCAATTCGACTACATCCTCGTTGCGCGTCACTATTTCGGTACCTTCACTATCTCTCAGGATGTTGAATAATTAATTAAAATAAAGAGCTGTCGCGAAGAAAAATCGTGCCAGCTCTTTTATTGATAAAAATTATTAATAAAATTTTCAAAAACCCCTTTACAAATCGTAATTTATGTGATACAATAACCTCAACAAATAAGAATAATTACTATTAGGAGACATTTTATGGCAAATATCGACAATACCGCATTGTTCAATATTTCGTATGGACTTTACGCGTTAACGGTTAACGACGGAGAAAAGGATAACGCACTTATCGTTAATACTGCGGTGCAGATAACAAGTAATTCGCCGCTTATCGTTTCGGTAACCGTGAATAAAGCGAACTATTCACACGGCGTTATTCAAAATACGGGCAAGCTTAATATTAACTGCCTCACCGTAAAAACTCCGTTTTCGCTCTTCGAGGCTTTGGGCTTCCAAAGCGGCAGGGAAGTCGATAAAATGAAAAATGTCCCCTTCACACGTTCGCAAAACGGTCTTGCCATTCTTTCCGAAAATATAAACGCATTCATTTCGCTTTCGGTAATTCAAGAAGTCGATGTCGAAACCCACACCGTGTTTATCTGCAAGGTCGAGGAGGCGGCGGTCATCAATAAGGATGAATCCATGACATATTCCTATTACCACAAAAACGTAAAACCCAAGCCCCAACCGAAGCTCCAAGCAACCAAAGGCTATATCTGCAAAATATGCGGCTATGTTTACGAGGGTGACCCGCTTCCCGCAGATTTTGTTTGCCCGATATGTAAGCACGGGGCAGAGGATTTCGAGCCTAACGAATAATTATTTCATAAATTTTAATTTTAAAGGAGAAACAAAAATGAAAGAAGTTAAATTCTATGTATGTGAAACCTGCGGCAATTTAGTTGCTATGATAAACGATTCGGGCGTACCGATGATGTGCTGTGGTAAGAAAATGACACTTATCGAAGCCGGCACCGTCGAAGCAAGCAAAGAAAAGCATATCCCCGTTGCTGCTTTCGAAGAAGGCGTGCTCAATGTCAATGTCGGCTCTGTCGACCACCCTATGACCGAAGAACACCTTATCGAATGGGTTTACGTTCAAACCGACCGCGGCGGACAGAGAAAGGAGCTCAAAGCAGGCGAAGCTCCCAACCTTACCTTTACCTTCGATAACGAAACACCCCTTGCCGTATATGCATATTGTAACCTCCACGGCTTGTGGAAGACCGAGCTTTAATTAAGAAAAGAGGAAACAAAAATGAAACAAAACTACACCGTTTGCAACTGTATGCAGGTAAGCTACGGCGATATAGAGGACGCTTTGCATAACCTTCCCACCTTCGATGATGTGCTTGGTGCATTCAAGCACGTTCAGCTCGCAACCAAGTGCTCGACAGGCTGCGGCGGCTGTCACCAAAAGGTCCTCGATATCATTTCGGATTTAATGATGGCTCCCTCTGCGGATAATGCTTAAAATTCAATCGGGAAGGCAGAATATCCTTCCCGATTTTCATAAGGATATTCAATTATGGAAATGGTACTTTTAACAGCGATGGGCGTTGGCGGTGCAACCGTCTTCGGCGCGCTCATCGGGTTTGTGTTCAAAAAAATATCGCATAAATTTTCGGATATCGTGCTTTCCTTCGCCGCAGGCGTAATGCTTGCCGCCGCTGTGCTCGGTTTAATTATCCCGTCGCTCGAATACGGCGGAAAAAGCGGGCTTCTTGTCACAATCGCGGGCATTTTCATCGGAGCACTCTGCCTTAATATTATCGATAAGGTCGTGCCCCACCTGCACAAGCTTATAGGCGGCGAAGAAAAATGCTGTAACAGCTTGCACGAGAATAAAAATCTTTCAAAGGTTTTGCTTTTTGTCACCGCTATCGCGATACATAACCTGCCCGAAGGTATCGCCGCAGGCGTCGGCTTCGGCTCGGGCGATACAACGCAGGCGTTTATAATCGCAGGCGGTATCGCGCTTCAAAATATCCCCGAGGGTATGGTAATCATCGGCCCGATGCTTGCCGCGGGCGTATCACCCAAAAAGACCTTTGTCTGCGCGATGATAACAGGGCTTGTCGAAGTCGTCGGCACGTTAATCGGCTATTTCGCGGTTAGCATAGCAACCATTATTCTTCCGTTCGCGCTTGCCTTTGCGGGCGGTACGATGCTCTATGTAATAAGCGATGAAATGATACCCGAAACACATTCCCACGGCAACGAACGCGGCGCGACCTATTCGCTTCTCGTCGGCTTTTGCATAATGCTCGCTACCGATTTCCTTTTGGGATAATAAATACAAAAAAGCTGTTGCGGTGTCAAACTGCAACAGCTTTTAATCTGTGTGGGGTTGTTGAGAGAAAAACTTTTTGTGAAAAAGGTTTTTCTCTCAAACTCTCTTTTCAAAAACTTTAAAAATAAAGAATCTTTCTTTTAATCAAGTGCCTTTATAAAATCTTCGTTTGCATCGTGGCTGATACCGTCGCTGTAAAGCTCTTCCTTCGGTGTGCCGTTAATAACCACCGAAATCGGATAACAGCTTGATGAAGTAGGTCCGGTAATTTCTTCCTTATACCTCACCAAAACACAGCCGGCTGCAATCCCGTTTACCTTTTTAAGGTTGTTACAGCCGTCAAACGAGCCGTAGCTTATCGATTTAACGCTTGCGGGCAGGGTTATCTCGGTTACGTTGTTGCCATAGTGGTAAAGGTATTTAAACGTCTCTCTCGCAAGTGCGTTTTTCGTGTCCTCGTCAACGCTCACGCTGTCAAGGAAGCTGCAGGTGTCGTTGTAGCAAGCCTCCTCGTCGTAACCGTAAAAATCGAGTATCGACGTCAAGCGTGCTTTTTCCTCGAAGTGCATAAACGGCTCAAGCTCGTAATAGCCTATACCGTTGTCGCTTATCTTTTCTGCGTAGAACGCCTTGAATATCGTCGCATCGCGCTCTTTGTTCTGTCCGAGAGTGCCATAAAGCGTTTCCTTTGCGGTAATATCCTTTGCGTTTTCAATGCTTTCGACAATTTTATTCATACCCTCAAACGTAAGGTATATCGGCAGATTCTGCTTGATTTCGGCTCCCGCAAGTCCCCAAACGTTCTCGATCGCAACTACAGTGTCGCCGTTGGGCGCCTTTTCGGGGATAATAAGGTGAATATCGCCCGAATGGTCCTTGTCAACGCGTATCTCTGTAACAACACAGGTGCCGTCGCCGTTTGTGCGGTAAACAAGGTTATAGGGGTTTTCTCCGAACGATTCTGTCTTAACCTCTTTCCATTCGTAGCCGTCGGCGTCGGTCGCGCAGGCAACCAGCGCAAGGGCGCAAAGAATAATGCATAAAACGTTAACAAAAAGCTTGGGCTTCTTCCAATAAAGCGCGTGCTTAATGCGCTTTTTCGCGTTTCCGCCGCTTTCGCTGAACGCAATAGGGCTCGGCGCGGGGATGCGCTTGTTTGTAGCAAACGAAAGCAAGGCTCTCGTGTAATTCTTTTTCATAAATTCATCTCCTCGAATCTTTAAAACCTTTTCGTCACAGCTCATTTCCATATCGAGGCTCATAAATCGGAACGCTATATAGCAAAGCGGGTTGAACCAATGCACCGCAAGCACCAAAAACGCAAACGGCTTAATAATATGGTCGAGCCTTCTTAAATGACATCTCTCGTGAGCAATAATCTGCTCTTTGGTGTTTTCGTCAAGTCCGAAGGGAATGTATATCCTCGGGCGGATAAAGCCCAAGGCAAACGGCGAGCTTACAAGCTCCGACATATAAATATTGCTCTCGTAACGAACGGCGTTTCTCATACGCATTTTAAGCTTGAAATAGGAAATAAAGGTATAGCAGAGCGCAACCGTCATACCGATAAACCAAATTATCATAACGGCTGTATTAAAAATTTCCACCCATTCAAGCCTATTTGCGAATTCGACCGTCATATTTCCGTCGGCAATAAACTCCTCGCCGCCGATTTCGGTATAATGCTTGTCGCTGTAACCGCCGCCGAGGATAATGTCGCCCCCCACGTTCGGAAGCGTGGGCGCGTTCGGACGCACAAGCCCGAAAATGCTGAAAACCGTTCTTAAGCTGTAAGGACAGCATAGCCGAAAAAGCGGTATCGCCCAAAGAAAATAAGAATATTTCTTCGGCGCTTTAATTAAAAGCATACGCAATAGCATAACGGCGATAATAACTATTCCGCCCTTTACGCTCATTTCGAGTATGGTGTTAAATAAACCGACCATACCTAATCCTCTGTATGCTCGTCGATAAGCCTTTTAAGCTCGGAAGCTTCGTCGTCGGAAAGCTTTTTTCCGCCTAAAAACGAAACCAAAAATTTAGGCAACGAGCCCTCGAAGGTATGCTCAACAAAATGCTCACTTGCATAAGTCTGAACACGTTCACGCGGAATAAGCGCACTGACAATAGTGTCGTTGTTCTGCGCAAAGCCTTTTTCTATCATCTTTTTCAGCGTCGTATAGGTGGTCGGCTTCTTCCAGCCGAGCCTTTCTGCGCAAAGCTCAACAAGCTTTCCCGAGGGAAGCGGCTCGTTGTCCCATATAACAGTCATAAAACGGTAATCGCTTTCGCAAAGCTTTAAGTTTTCCATAAATTCACCTTCAAATTAATTTGTGTGCACACGGGAAAGTAAAAACCAACCGTCTGGCCAAAAACGGTTTGTAACTACCAACCTCGCTATAAGTCTATAACAACCAACCAAATTTGTCAACCCCTTTTTTCAAAAAAATCATAAAAAAATTTCGGAGCAGAGAAGTCCACCCCGAAAAATGTATATTAATTATCTGTCTGCCGTTCCGTCGCCGTATATAAAACAAGGCATAATGCGTAGCTTAAAACGGTTTGCCTCGTGCTTTCTGTCGATAAGCGCTTTTGTGTCCGCGTCGTCTATCTCGCACGTGCGTATATATCTGTCAAGCACGGCGTAGCTAAAGCCTAAATTGTCCTCGTCGGTTTTTGCGGTAAGACCGTCCGCGGGCGTCTTTTCGATAAGAGCCTCGGGCAACCCCAAAGCTTTGCCTATCTGCTTGACCTCGCTTACTGTTAAACAGCAAATCGGGCTGAAATCGCCCGCCATATCGCCGTAGCGGGTGGAATATCCAACCCAATCCTCGCTTAAATTGCAGGTGTTCGCAACTCTGCCGTTACAGCTTTGCGATATTGCATAGGTCGCCGCCATTCTCAATCTCGGCGCGAGGTTTATTTTTGTTTGCGCGGTTATATCAAGCTCCTGCGGAAACGCGTTCAGAATACCGCCATACGCTTCTTCGATATTAACAACGTAATGCTTTATTCCCAAATGCTCAACAAGCATAAAAGAATCGCTTATATCTGCCTGTGTTCCGTTCGGTAAAAGCACGCCGATAACGCGTTCTTTTCCCAAAGCTTCGGCGCATAGCGCGGCAACGATACTGCTGTCCTTCCCGCCCGAAATCGCAACAACGGCGTTACAGCCTCTTCCGTTTTCCTCGAAAAAGCCGCGTATCCATTCCACACAGTCGTTTTTGACCTTTATTGCATCAAACATATAATAACCTCGTGCTTAATTAAATTCTGCATTTCTCAATACGTAGGTTTCCTCGGCATCGCACATATCTGTGATAGCCTTGTAATATTCATCTTCGTTTAAATCGGTTTTGTTAGTGAAGAAAGTGGAATATACTTCGCAAACGCCGTCTTCCTCTTCGAAGGCACGAAAACAATCCAATATTTCAAATCCAAGCGTTTCTACCTTTTCGCCGTTCGGGTTTATATAGTCAAAGCAAGCTTTGTCGATATATTTTCTCGCTTTTTCGTAAGCTTCGTCGAACGATTCCGCTTTTACGGTTAAAATAATATCCTCATAATATCTTTTTGAACCGTTTACTAAATTGGTTATAATTGCCTTTACTCCGTACATTTCTTTCATTTTCTTCACCTCTGAAATTATATTAACACATTTGCTCTAAATTTTCAACTCTTTCTGTTGACACACTTCGCCACGTATGTTAATATATTAACAAAACAAAGATCGAAAGAGGAAAAGGAGAATGGAAATTATCAAAGCAACCGTAACCGAAACGGTAACCGAGCAAAACACGGCGCTTTCCGTAGGTAGCGGAAGTCTGCCCGTTTATGCAACCCCTGCGATGCTCGCACTTATCGAAAAAGCCGCCTGCAAGTCGCTCGAAGGCGTTCTCGGCGAAGGCGAAACCACCGTCGGCACGCTTCTGAACGTAAAGCATATTGCCGCAACTCCTGTCGGTATGCAGGTCAGCGCAACTGCAGAATTAATAGAGCGCGACGGCAGAAAATTTGTCTTTTCCGTAACAGCAAGTGACGAAAGCGGAATTATCGGAGAGGGAACACACGAACGCTTCTCTGTGTTTGCCGAACGCTTCACCGAAAAAACCTATTCGAAACTAAATAAGGAGAAACTATGAAAAAGTATATAACTTTTTTTCTGGTAATTATGCTTATGCTTAACACCTTTGCTTTTTCGGCAACCGCAAACAATACCAATAAAGCTCCCACAGTTATCCCCGCGATACGCGAATGGGAAGGTACAAACGGAAGCTTCAAGCCCGATTCAAGCACCAAGCTTGTAAATATCTCGAACTCTTCTTCCGTAGAAAAAGTAGCAGGCTTTTTCGAAGAAATGCTCTCGCTCGAGCTTTCTGTTACCGAAACCGCAAGCGGAAGCAACGAAATTGTTTTCGAGCTCGATAAATCGCTTGAAAATCAGGTAGGCGACGAAGGCTATATCCTCGAAGCGACAGCCGAAAAAATCCTCATCACCGCACCGACCGAAACAGGCTTGCTCTATGGCGGTATCACCGTTGTTCAAAGCGTCACCGCAGACGGCTTCTTCCCCTGCGGCAAAGCAATCGACTATCCCGCTTACCCCGTTCGTTCGGGTATGCTCGACGTCGGCAGAGCGTGGATTCCGCTCGATTACGTCGAGGAAATCACTCGCTATATGGCGTATTTCAAAATGAACGAAATGCATCTCCATATCAACGATGACGGCGTAAATGGATATTCCGCATTCCGTTTGGAAAGCGATGTTAAGGGGCTTACCTCTACCGACGGTTATTATACCAAGGATGAATACCGTCAATACCAAAAGGATATGCTCGAATACGGCATAACCGTCGTAACCGAAATCGACACCCCCTTCCATTCGAGCTGTTACGCAAAGGCGGAAAACCCACCACCCTTCCTTCCCGATAATTACCGTTGCTTAGATATTTCAAAGCCCGAAACGCTTGAATTCGTTAAAAATCTATTCGACGAGTATTTAACCGGCGACGACCCTGTTTTTGTCGGCAAGGTTGTACATATCGGTACCGATGAATACCCCCGCGAATACGCAGAGCTTATGCGTAAATATACTAACGACCTTATCGAATTTATTAATTCCCGCGGCTATACTCCCCGCTTCTGGGGCGGTTTGGGCGAAGGCGGATTCAAGGGAACCACGCCTATGTCCGATAAGGCACAACTCAATTTCTGGGATATCAAGATATCCGGTGTTGAAGAAACTCTTGCAAGCAACTACGACTTCATCAATACGGTAAATAATGTTCTCTATACCGTTCCCACAACGAACTACAATTTCCCCGATTATTACAACCTTAAAAACCTTTACGAAAACTGGCAGGTAAATATATTCTCGTTAACAATGGGCGATTCCTGCGAGCCCGATGACGAACATCTTCTCGGTGCCTGCTTTGCACTATGGAACGACCTGCACACCGCTTATAAGGGCGTAACCAAGTTCGATATTTTCGACAGACTTCGCGGAATGGTTTGCCTTACTGCCGAAAAAACCTGGTGCGGACTCGATACCGCGAAAATCTCCGCCGATGATTTTATCGCACGCTACGAGCTCTTATCGCTCCGCGCGGGCGATGCCGACCCCGGCAGACATTCGCTCCCCGAAGAGGGAATAATAGTCGATTTCGAAAACGGTGTTCCCGAATTCGTAACCGCTAACGGCGAAATCAATAATGGTGAATTTGTTTTAAACGGCGAATCCTTCCTTTCGTTTAAGCAAAGGGGTGTCGGCTTCCCGAATACGCTTGAATTTGATATTCTTTTGGAAGAAGCGACCGATAAACCCATTTTCGCCGGCGACGGTGTAGAAATACTCGCCGATTGCGACGGCAAGGGTAACTTCGGCATCAAGACCGAGGTCTATACCTTCGTGTTCAACTATCAGCTCCCGCTTAACGAAAAAACCACAATACGCCTTACCAGCGATATGAAAATGACCTATCTCACGGTAAACGGCAAATATTCGTATGCACCCACAAACCCGCTCAACATTAACGATACAAGGCTTATTACCTTAACCGTACCGCTTGTAGAAGTAGGTAAGGGAATTAAGGGCAGTATCGATAACATCAAGCTCCTTCCCGCTTCGGTAGACCGAAAAACCTTTGTTGCAAAAGAAAACCTTGCGTTTAATGCAACAGCAAGCGTTTCGGGACTCGAGGTGAACGACGGACGCTTTACTCCCGACCTTGCAGTCGACGACGACGAAGCTACCCGTGTTTCCTTCTCTAAGGAAAAGGATGAACAATGGCTGCTTCTCGACCTTGGCGATACTTATGACATATCTGTTCTTGAAATTTCCTTCTTTGAGCGTGTTCCGGAATATGAAATCTACCTTTCGGAAAACGGCAACGATTTTACAAAGGTTTACAGCGTTTCCGACGGTGTAGAAAAGGTTAAACAGACAGATACCATAACGCTCGATTCTCCCACAAAGGGACGTTATATCAAATACGTTCAGCTTAAACGCTGGTACGCCGCAGAATGGGATACCTATTACAGCGGCGGTATATGCGAGCTGCGCGCTTATTCCTTTAATAAAGCGCGCTACACCGCGCTCGTTAACGACGCAATTAATTTCTTAAGCACGTCCGATAAAAACGACCCCCGCCGCAAAACTGTACGCGCGCTTTCCAACGAGCTCGAAGGCTATCTCGATGAAACCGTTCTGTTTACAGGAAATCTTGAATCCCTTTACGAACAGCTCTCGGATGCACTTAAAGAGCCCGAAGCTCCCGAGCAAGGCACCGAAAGCACCCCCGAGGAAACCCCGCAAAATGCAGACGGTAAAAACAAAAAGCTTTTCCCGATAATCGCCGCCGCAGTTGCAGGCGTCGCAATCGTTAGCGCGGCAGTAATCGCGCTTGTTAAAAAGAAAAAGAAGAAATAATAAAATTAAGAAAAGACAGAGCAAGAGGCTCTGTCTTTTTCTTTCACCAAAGCTGTAATAAATTTGTTCGCTCCTTGTCAGTCAAAGCGTTGCCTTCACCGCTTGAAGGGTCGTAAAACGAAGAATAACTGAAAATGCAAATACCGTCCGCGCCTACGTTTCTGCATTCGCTGTAAGACCGCGCCAAAATATCCTTTCGGTCGCGCCATTCGTATCGCCCTTTTTCGCCCGCGAATGCATCTTCAACCCCCTCGCTTCCCAAAGCGCATTTCGCCGCAGAAAGACCTATGTAAAGCTTTATATCGTCGTGTTTGACCGCATCGACCCAATCGCCAAGCACACGCTCAAAAGGGCATACCGCGTTGTCGAAGCCGAAATATAGTTGCGGCATAACGTAATCAACGTACCCCTCGCTCGATAACCACTTGTATATGTCGATATACCAACCATCTTCAAGCGAATATATGTTGCCCGCGGGCGAAGCGCCGAAAAGCTTTCCGTATCGGTGCGACACCTCGTATAATTCTTTTACCGTTCTGTCGGTGTTCGCTCTGCGGAATTCGCCAATATCGTCGTAACCGCTTAATAAAAATTCGCTTGCGTCGTCGAATTCAAATTCGGTAGGGTAGAAATAATCGTCAATATGCAATCCCTCAAAAGAGTATTTTTCGAATATCTCATTAACACCGTCGGCAATAAGCTCGGTTGCCTCTTCATAGCACGGGTCGAGGTAAAGCAAGCCGTCCGCCCCTTTTTCTATCCGCTTTCCCAAACCCTGCAAATACCATTCGTAAATTCGCCCCCTGCCGTAAGAAATAAGCTCGTCCTCATAGCAAAGCCTGAACGGATTTATCCACGCGTGAACGGATAACCCCTTTTGCTTTGCGATTTCCAAATAAATTGCAATCGCGTCGTATTCGCACTCGCCTCCGTAAACGCCTGCAATATATTTCGAAAGCGGGTAAATTTCGCTTTCGAACATACTGTCACCGTTCGGGCGTACCTGCAAAAATACCGTATCGAATCCGTCGTTTTTCAGGTTGTCAAGCATTTGCGCTACTAAATCTCGGTAACCGTCCTCGCTTCTTTGCCTGCCGCCGTCGCGGTATATCGGGTGCATATCAAATTGCGAAACCCAAACGGCGTTCATAAAATCGTCTGCGCTTTCGTCAAGCTCAGCATCGGCTTTATAAACTATCCTCGAAATATTGTATAGCCTGTCCGTGCGTTTAATTTGCTCTTTTGCCTCTACGCCGCAGGAGCATAAAAGCAGGCAAAGAGCGATAATCAAATATAACCTCTTCATTTTTTCACCCCTAACATTTCTATTACCGCTTGTAAAACAAAATGCATCCTTGCAAAAAATAAATCGTTGTTGTATAATATAAACGAATATAAGAGGTGTGAAATGCAGATAAAGCTAAACCAAAATGCCGAATATATAATAAAAACGCTAAACGACGCAGGCTTCGAGGCTTACGCTGTCGGCGGTTGCGTGCGCGATGCCGTTATGGGCAGACCCTGCGATGATACAGATATAACCACAAACGCTCTGCCCGAGGAAACGAAAGCGGTTTTTTCGTCACTCACCCTGCTCGAAACCGGCATAAAGCACGGCACACTAACGCTTCTGCTTGACCATACCCCCTACGAAATAACCACCTACCGCCGAGAAATCGGCTATACCGATTCACGCCACCCCGATAAGGTGGAATTCGTCACCACTCTCGAAGAAGACCTCTCCCGCCGCGATTTTACGGTAAACGCAATCGCATATTCGCCCCTTTCCGGCATAAAAGACCCTTTTTTAGGCATAAGCGATATAAACAATAAACTTATCCGCGCCGTAGGCGACCCCGAAAAACGCTTTTCGGAGGATGCTTTGCGCATACTCCGCGCGCTCCGCTTCTCGTCTGTCCTCGGCTTCGAAATCGAGGAAAATACCTCAAACGCAGTCCTTTCGCTTGTCGAAACGGTAAATAAGGTTTCGGGCGAGCGTATATATACCGAGCTAAAAAAGCTCCTCTGCGGCAAAAATGCTCAAACTGTAATCGAAAAATATATCGAAGCTATAAATAAAATAATCCCCGTGAACGGAGATTATAAGAGCATTTGCCGTTTGCCTGCCGATTTTTCAATGCGGCTTGCCTGCCTTTGCGGCAACAGCGTCAGAAACGCGTTAAAGCTACTGCGCGCAGATAATAAAACCAAGCATATCTGCAACCTTCTCGTAAATTCAAATCCTCTGCCGGAACAAGAAATCGAGCTAAAATTTTATATCTCGGCACTTGGCAGGGAAGACGCGCTCACCGTCGCCCGCTATCGCCGCGCGCTTTACGGCGAGGACGCCCTAAAAGATACCGAGCGCCTTTTAAATTCAAATACCCCGCTTTTTCTAACCGACCTTGCGATTAACGGAAGCGACCTTATCTCGCTCGGCATAAAGGGCAAAAATATCGGGGAAATACTTAACCGCCTCCTCACATCGGTAATCAAAAACGAAATAGAGAACACAAAGGAAGCACTGTTAAAAAACATAAAATAATAAAAACAAAAAAGCCGTACTATGTACGACTTTATGTTTTGGAGCTGGTGGAGGGATTTTTTGCGAACTCCGTCGCTTGCCGTACAATTCCATTGTACTCTCGCTTCCTCCGTTTCGCAAACCTGTGGCTACAAAAACGTGTCCCCGACACGTTTTTTTGCCCTTCAAATCCCTTCATATCAAAACAAAAAAGCCGTACCATGTACGACTTTATGTTTTGGAGCTGGTGGAGGGATTTGAACCCTCGGCCTATTGATTACGAATCAATTGCGCTACCCCTGCGCCACACCAGCATAGCACCCACAGTTGCAGGCGCAAGTGAAATTATATCATCAATTTGTAAGATTGTCAATATGTATTTTCAAATATAAAGGCACCGTACATTCAAATGTACGATGCCTTAAATTCAGCTACGCTCAATCGCAGCAGTCGGATAAGCACTTAACGTAGCAAACCGAGCTTCCTACCGTTAAAGCGAAGGAAAGAACGAGTAAACCGACAAGAATCGCGCTGATAACGCTTGCAGCGACAACGCCTACCGCAAGAAGAATTACAGAGAAAAGAATCGTCCCGACAATTCCCGCAAGCAAAGCCGAAAGCGCGGTGCACTTACAGCCACAGCCGCCCTCGTTCTGATTCAAAGCGTTTGCGATGACCAAAACGCCGAGATAAACTACCGCGATGCCGAACAATACCCAAAGGAAAGCGGTGGTAACGGTAATTACCGCGGTTATCTGTAAAAATGCCGCGACAACCCCTAAAATAACGCTTGCAATAACAGCCCAAAGAGTGCACTTGCACTTGCTGCTGCAATCACAGTTGAACAATGCCATTTTTTTCACCTCCACTTACAGTTTATGCAGGCTTGAGATATAGGTTATTAACTTTCGACAATAAAAAACCTCTCTTGAACGCGTGTCAAGAGAGGTTTCATTATAAGCTTACGCGCTTATGAATTCCTCGTTCTTTCTTATCAAAAATTCGTCGATGTTTTTATTTTTCATAAGCGTAAGTATAGTTATACCAACCGTGAGCACGATTGTAACTCCAATTCCGCCCTCGGGACCAAAACTGCCGCCGCTCCAAAGCGTACCGCCATGGGTTTCAAGCGAATTAAACAGCGTTTCGTTCATATTCATTCCGCTGACCTTACAGCCGTAAATGTTGCCCTGCGCAAAGTTCCATACGCTATGCACCGCGGAAATGCCCCAAATATTGCCGCGTCTTAAGAAATACAAAGCCGCGAATACGCCAAAAAGGAAAAGGTTTATAATCGCCATAAAGCTAATGCCGGGGTTGGAGATATGCAAAGCCGCAAACAGCGCAGAGCTGATAAAAATGGCGGTCGGAACGTTGCCGCTTGCTGCGCTCGACACGAAGAAATAGCCGCGAAGCAGAATTTCCTCGCTCGCGCCCTGAACAACAAAGCCGAGGAAAAAGAGTATGAGCATACCTATGGAAGCGTTTGTATTAAAGCCGCCGAATTTGAATTCGCCGCTTAAAAGCACCGTGCCGTATGCCGCGGAAAACATTATAAAACCGATAAGAAGTCCGATTAAATATTCGGAAATTGCGCCTTTTTTGCCGAATCCGAGTGTAAATAGCCTTCTTTTTTCGATTTTTACGCAATATATCAATACCGCGATTATTGTTGCAACCGTGGCGAAAAGCTGAAAAACGTTAAACCAAGCAGGCGGGTTAGCCAAAAGGCCGTTAAGTGCTTCGGTTACTGCGTCTGTATAGGCTTGCATATATTCGTTCGGGTCGGTGGTTTCGCTCGCTATGGCGTTTGCGACGTTTTCGTTTTGCATAACCTCGTAAGACATAGGCAGGGTAAGCAAAAGGCTTGCCGCAAGCGAGCCGATAAGATAGACCAAAAGAAAGGTTATTGCAACCTGAAAAAATGAACGGCGCTTTACCGTCGCCGCCGTTTCATCGATAAGCGAGTTGGGCTTAAAAATTTCATTCATAACAAAATATATCTCCAAATGGGTTGTAAAATTATATTAACACAGCGAAAATTAAAAGTCAATGCGGTCGATTGTTAAAAAACTCTTGCAAAATGAAAAACAATGTGATATAATACACCCTGCGCGGTAAATTGCGCACAATAATTGCCGGAATGATGGAATTGGCAGACGTGCTGGACTCAAAATCCAGTGGTAGCGATACCGTGCGGGTTCGACCCCCGCTTCCGGCACCAACAAAAAGGATGGGCGTTGCTCGTCCTTTTTGTTTTGTGTACGCCTTAAATTTAATAAAGGGGGTCGAAGGGCGCGTGTTGAATGACAGTCCGGTGGACTGTCAGATCGCGCCACCGCTCCGTCCGCAGACGGGCGCCCCCCGCTTCCGGCACCAGCAAAAAAGTCTCCTTTGTCTGCGGACAAAGGGGACTTTTTTGAGTGATGTGTTCCTTTGGAACGAGATGCGCACTTCGTGCGTGATGCAGGCTTTGCCCGTGATGCACGCCTTCGGCGCGTGAACGGAGCGTATTACATCACCAATAACAACGTCGCCCCTCTTATTGACAAAGTTATATTTAGGTGTTATAATATTAATACATTAAACTTATTCGGAGGTGTATTATGAAGAAAAATCTCTTTAAATTCCTCGTTTGTGCATTTGCGCTTGTTTTACTGCTTTCTTCCTGCTCGGGCGAAATGTTTGAAGATGATGAAATCCGCGGTTATACCGTAACTATGCTCGATGCAATCATCGCAGATGATTACGACACGGCTTACGAAACAATTTCCGATGCCTGCAGGGAACAGGAATTTGCGGCGTTCTATAATCAAGCGCGAGCGGCGTTTGAAGGCGTGAAAACCTACGAGCTGACCCGCATTGGGTATAACAGCACTGTGAACGTTAATAACGGCGAACAGATCAAAAGGACCGATGCAGAGTATAAATTTAAATCGGGAAATATAGAGTATGTCATTACTGTGTCAACTATGACCGGTTACAAAAATCTTGCCGGATTCCATATCGGATCTATAGAAAAAACCGATCTTTACTATAACGGCACGCTCGACAATATGGTCGGCGCGACCCCGTTCCAATGGGTAATGCTTTTGCTTAATCTCGTCGTAGCAGCCGTTACGATTTTTGCAATCGTTGATTGCGCGCGCAGAAATATAAAGAAAAAAGCACTTTGGATTGTCATAATCGTTCTCGGTATGCTTATCATAGGTAAAACCACCACGGCAAACGCAAGCCAGCTCAACTTCAATCTCGGCATGTTCAGCTATTCGGCGTTTATTATCTACGGTAGCGGCAAAACCGTGTTCAGATTGCTTGTTCCCGTCGGCGCAATCGTTTACCTTGCTATGCGCAAAACCTTGGAAAAGCAAGCTTACCACAGCGAAAATCCTTTAGTTCCGCCATATATGCAAGCCTTCACGGATGAGCAACCCCAAACCGCACAGCCCATTTCCGAAGAGCCTGCGCCCGAAGAAACTACCTCCGAACAAACTACCTCCGAACAAACCGAAGCGGGAGAAGAAGCCGCAGAGGATAGCTCGTTCACCGAATAAAAAATTCACCCTTTCGGAATTAAACCGAAAGGGTGTTTTTCTGTTATCTAAAGCATTGTAACTTAAATCAGCTTTTAAGGTTGCAAGACCTTGGCTATTTGTAGTAAGCCACCGCTAAATCAACAACAAGACCGTAGCTTTTTGTGCCCGCCTGCTGACCTTGTGATTGCAGGAAAATATCGTTCACACCACCCGCCACCTCGCTTGCCGTGCTGTCGCGGTATTTGTCGAAGAATTCCGAATAGGAAATAAACTCATTCAAAAGCTCACGCTGAAGCTTGCTGTTCAAAAAGCTCTTGTAAAGCTCGCCGTCCGCCTTTGCCAAAGCCGAATCGAGGTAGTTAAGCATATTAGCATACCCGCAGTATCTGATATATTCGTCATCGCTGCCGATGCAAACCAAAAATGCCACAAAGTTCGCCTCGTCCTCGCGTGCTATCCCGCGCTGATGCGCCATTTCGTGCGCCATGGTAAAGGGCATCAGAAAATCGGGATAATTCGTGTTGACGTTCGATTCACCCGTCATAAAGGTGTAAACACCGGAAATGTGGGTGTAGGTCATCGGCTCGGAAAGCGCAATCGCCTTCGGCCTTGATTTAAAATGCGAAATATACTCTGCGCTTGCGGCGTATTTTTCAAAAGCCTCGTTCATCTTTTCAACAAGCTCGCCGTAGCTGTAAGGCATTACAGAAGCGCCCGAAGCATCAAACTTGACCGAAGATAACAAGGCGTCTGCCTCGTAAGAAACCTTTATCGCAGTTTCGTAAAGCTCGTTTGCAGAAACGTCGCTTTGATTAAGATTTAAATTAACCGCAAGCTTGTTTCTGCCGTATGCAGGGCCGAACGCGCCGAAAAATAGGGTAAGGATAACCAAAATAACAGAAGTCAGCGGCCGTAACCAGCGGTAAAAGTTTCTGTCGCTGTCATCGCGCTGGGTCGAAACCGAAGAAGCGACGATGTATGATATAGCAAGAATCGGAAGCGATAATAATAAGCATTCCGCGAGCGAAAAGGGAAACCACCCCGTGATTTTCGCCATAACGAAGCGTATCCCCTGCGCGGGGTATTTCGTCCAGAATTCGGCGAAAGCGGGAATAAACCGCGAAAGTATATAAATCAGCACCGAAGCCGCAAACGAGCATAAAACGATTTTGAAGGGAAGGTTGAACATTCCACCCTCCTTCATTCGCTTTATCGGGTTTCGTTGCTTTCTTTTAAGTTCGGGCGCAGAATTTTCCTCTGCGCCCGTAATTTCGTTTGTTTCGTTAAGGGTTATCTCTTTATCTCGTAACTCCATCCGAATTCATCTTTCTTGTTGCCGAACTGAATACCGGTTATTTCGTCGTAAAGCATCTGCGAAACGGTACCGATTTCGTTGTTGTTTATAATAAGCTTTCTGCCGTTCCAATCAAGCAAGCCGACAGGGGAAATAACAGCCGCAGTACCCGTGCCGAACATTTCCTTAAGCTCGCCCTTGGTGCCTGCTTCATAAACCTCGTCAATCGAGATTCTGCGTTCTTCAACATCATAACCCTTTGCCTTAAGGTAGTTGATAACCGAATCTCTCGTAACGCCGGGAAGAATGTTGCCTTCGAGCTTGGGGGTAATAACCTTGTCGCCGATAACGAAGAATACGTTCATCGCACCGACCTCGTCGATATATCTGTGCTCGATACCGTCAAGCCAAAGCACCTGAGCATAGCCCATCTTTTCTGCTTTTTCTTGACCCTTAAGCGATGCCGCGTAGTTGCCGCCGACTTTTGCGTAACCGGTGCCGCCCTTAACAGCGCGAACATATTCGTCCTCAACGCAAATCTTAACGGGAGCAAGACCGCTTGCGTAATATGCGCCGACGGGGGAAAGGATTATCATAAACTTATAGGTATGCGAGGGGTGTACGCCCAAGAAGGGGTCGGTCGCGATAATAAAGGGACGGATGTAAAGCGAGGTGCCCTCCTGAGTGGGGATCCAATCCTGATCGACAAGAACGAGCTCCTCGATAGCCTGAAGAACGTCTTCGGTGTTTACCTCGGGAATGCACATTCTCAAATTGGTGTTGTTCATTCTTTCTATATTCTTCTCGGGACGGAACAAAAGTATTCTGCCGTCCTTTGCGCGGTATGCCTTCATACCCTCGAACATTTCCTGACCGTAGTGGAAGACCATTGCGGCAGGAGAAAGCGAAATTTCACCGTAGGGAACAATTCTTGCATCGTGCCAGCCCTTTTCGGTGGAATAGTCCATAATAAACATGTGGTCGGTAAATATTTTGCCGAAACCGAGCGCGCCTTCGGGCTTTGCCTTCGGTGCGGTGGTAAGCGTTTTAGTAATCTGCATAATCTAACTTTCCTTTCATAATAAAAACATACAAATTAATTATACAACCGAAATCGCCTTTTTTCAATAGCTTTTTGCTAAAAATAATACCCCTTGACAAAAACAAATTTATGATATATAATGGTTTTAAACTTGGGCAAAAATGGCTGTATGTTAAAATTTATGTTTTGTTCATACTGCGTTCATATTTGTAAAGTATAATTTTCAAAGATTTGTGTATCGGAGGTAAAGGCATTTGGCGGATATATCCAAAACGCAGCGCCTGTTCAAGAAATACCGAATAGCTATCGCGTCTGCTTTGGCATTTGCCGTCGCGCTTTGTTGTATCTGCGCTTTTGCGGGTAACAATACGGGCGAAAGCATTGTCGAACAGCCTTCCGAATATGCCGCACCTGAATCTATCGTTTCCGAAAACGGCGATGTTCAAGGCTACGGACTTTATATCGACGGATCTCTCGTCGCAGCGGTAGGAAATAAAGAAATTGCCGAAGAAGCACTTTCCGAAATACTTTCCATCCGCGTTTCCTCTCTCGGTATTTCTTCCGAAGCAAAAAACAGCTTCAATAATAAAATCGAACTCGTTGCGGGCGCATACGCACCCGAAGCATTCGTTGAATCGGAATCGCTTCTTTCGCTTCTCGGTAAAAAGAATGCATACACCGTTTCTACCTACGTTACCGATTATAACGGCAAGCTCATTTCTTCAAAGCTCACCGTCCGCTCGGTAACCACCTTCAAAGAAACTGTTACACTTGAATATAACACCAAAACCATTTATACCGATTCGCTTCGCGACGGTGTAAAAAAGGTCGTAAACAAAGGCTATAACGGCGAAGGCGAAGAAACCTATCAGCTCGTAGCTCTTGATGGTGTTGTTTCTGAAAGAGAAACGCTTGATGTTGAAGTAATCGTCGCTCCTGCTGATGAGGTTGTCCGCATAGGTACAAGCTCTGACGGTATCGAGGTAGCGTCGCTCGGCACCTTTATTAAACCCTACGACGGTGTTATAACCTCCTACGTCGGACCGAGATGGGGCAGAACTCATAACGGTATCGACATAGCGGGCGATAATTGTAAGGGCAAACCCGCTCTTGCTGCTTCCGAAGGTGTTGTAGTTCGTGCCGATTGGTACGGCGGCTACGGTAACTGCGTTATTATCGACCACGGCGACGGTGTTCAGACACTTTATGCACACTTAAGCGCATTCAGCGTTTCGGTCGGCGATAAGCTAAGTGCAGGCGATGAAGTTGGTAAAATAGGCTCTACCGGTAATTCCACCGGACCTCACCTCCACTTCGAAGTACGTGTAGACGGCGAAATTGTTAACCCCCTCATCTTTGTAGATTATGAAGATTAATTAAAAGCTCCGAATTTTCGGAGCTTTTCTTTTATATAATTTTATAAAACAAAACGCTTCGCAAATTACCGCGAAGCGTTTTATGCTTTTATACTATCGGTGCGTTACAGTCGCCTGCGATAAGTAATACGATTAAAATAACAATCTGTATCGCAAGGAATATAGCCGCCTTCTTGGTGTTGGGCTTCTTAATCTTTATGTTAAGAACGAAACCGAGCGCCAATGCGATAAGTGCGAGCCTGAATATCCAAACCGTAACGGTAGCGGGAATAAACGTCGTAAGCAGGAACAAGAAGGTAATAACAAATGTCGAAATCGGAATCGGTATTCCGCGGAAGGACTTCATCATCTTGCCGGGGTGCTCGTTCGAAAGGGTGTTGAAGTAAGCAAGCCTTGTAGCGCCACAAACGATAAATAAGCAATAAACAAGCACGTCAAACCAACCGTCAAACCCAAACGAAAATGCTATAAAGCAGGGCGTTACGCCAAAGCTTATAACGTCGCAAAGGCTGTCGAGCTGAACACCGTAAAACTTCTCGGAAGGTGTTCTGTTCGTTTTTGCACGCGCTATCTTTCCGTCGAAGGTGTCGCACAGACAAGCAATAAACATCATATACAGCGCGAATTTAATGTTGCCGTTTGCCGCGAGGAAGCAGGAAGTAACTGCCGAGATAAGCCCGAACAGCGTAACCGCGTTCGCGATCGAATAATATCCAATAAACATAAAGTCCTCCAAATAATCACTTATACCTGTCGATGCTTTTCAGCTCGCTGTATAATTTAATGTAGCTTTCGTGGCGTGAAGCCGCAATTTCGCCGCTTTGCACCGCTTCAAGGATTCCGCATTCGGTTTCCTTTGTGTGGGTGCAATCGGTGTATCTGCAGCCGCTTTCGCGCTCTGCAAATTCGGGGAATAGGGTGTGAAGCTCCTTGTGGTCGATAGCACAGTAAAGCTCGGTGTTAACAGCCGTAAACCCCGGTGTGTCGGCAAGATAGGTGCCTTCGCCCATAGGAAACAGCTCTGTCGTGCGCGTTGTGTTCTTGCCGCGCGCAATTTTTTCGGAAAGCTCGCCGGTTTCTAACCCCAGCTCGGGATAAAGCGAGTTCAAAAGTGTCGATTTGCCGACGCCGGAAGCACCGCAAAGAACACAAATCTTGTTTTTTAAAAGCTCCTTCGCTTCGTTAATGCCGATTTTGCTTTCCGAGCTCGTAACAATTACCTTAAACGGCGTTTTTCGGTAAATTTCGAGTATTTCCGCGTGGTCCGCAAGATCGCTCTTCGAGATAATTACCGCGCATTCAATGCCGTTTTTTTCTGCAATAACCGTAAGCAGGTCGACGTTGTAAAGATAAGGTGCGGGGTCTTTCGGGGCAACGACCATCGCCAATAGGTCGATATTGGCAACGGGCGGGCGTATTAACGAATTCTTGCGCTCGAGCATCGAAACGATAAAGCCGTTGCCGTCGCCGTTGTCGCGGAATATAACTCTGTCGCCCGCAAGTATTTTGCCGTCGTTCTTGCGCACACGCGTTCCCGAACGGCATATATAAAGGCTTCCGTCGGCTTCAACGGTGTATAGTCCGTTTTTGCCCGAAAGTACCAAGCCTTCCTTCTCGATTATGCTCAAGGAATGACCTCCGTACTGCCAAATGGGTCGCTGCTGTCCGCAAACGGATTGTCGGGCAGGGTGGTGGTGCCGTACTGAACGACGATAAGGTCGATACCGACAGCATCCGGCGAAAGTGTATCGTTAACGGGGATGCTCTGGAATACAACCGTGCTGTAACCGTCGTAAATGTTGGTGTTGGTACAGCCTAAACGAAGCAAGGAATCAATAAACATAAACATATCGTCGTCAAATTCCTTACGCGCCATTTCAACGTATTCGCGGTCGCTTTCCTCGGCGTTGGTATAAATAAAGTTGATATTAAGGTTTCTGTCGGGGAAGGTGGTTTGTATAAGCGCCTTCGCCTCGTCGGGAGTAAGTCCGTAAAGCCTCGGCATACCCTGCGGCGGTACAGCGATATAAACCGTAACCAATGTGTCCTTGGGGCTTACCGTTCCTGCGGGAACGCTCTGCGAGGAAACGCGATTGTTGCCGCCGATGATTTCAACATATTCGAACTGCACCTTGTAGCGTGCGTAGGTTTCCGCAAATTTCCTTGCTTCCGCCTCGGTCATTCCCGTTAAATTGGGCATTTTTGCGGTGTTTAACGATTCGGGCTTTGCGTAAATAAATACGGTTACCGTGTCGCCAACCTTAAGCTCGGTGCCGCTTACCGGCTCTGTGCCAATAACCTGACCGTTCTGATAATAGGGATTTTCGGATTCCGAGGTTTCTACAAAGTCGTATTTAAGCTGAAGCTTTTTAAGCATCGTTTCAACTGTGGTACGGGGGTAGCCTTCAAGTAAAGGAAGAATAACCTTTTGAGATTGGTTAACGGTTATCGACGAAAAATGAAGCTTGCCATCCTCGCCGGGCTTACTCAAATGTCCCGCCTGCGGCTCTGTCGAGATAATAAGGTTGTTTTCCATATCGTCGCGGCTTTCGAAAATAACCTCGTCTACGACAAATTTCGCGCCGTATTTTCCGTTACGTAAATCGTTTTTAAGCTCGTCGCTGTAAAGCGAGCCGACCAAGTTGGGGTATTCTGCTTCGATATCGTCGCCGCCTGCGTTGAACGAGGTGAATACGTCGCGCAGTATAAAAATACCGAGCATAACCGCAACAACGAAGAATGCAATAGCCACACCCGCGATTATCGGGAACATAGAGCGGCTTGTCTTGCGCTTCTTCTTTTTTGTCTTGCCGCTTTGCGTCTTTGTACTCTTTGCGTTTGAAGTACCCTTCTTATTGACGGGTGCTTTTTTCGCGCCCAGCGTGTCGGCAATCTCATCGTCGTCATAAGGCTCTATTTCGGATGTCGAGATCATATCGATCGAAACAACGCTGCTTTTGCCAACGGTTTCTTCTGCCGCAGAGGGGGTCATCGCGAAGATAACGTCGGGATAACGCAATACCCATTCAATCGCCTTTACCATCGTGTGCGCCGACTGGAATCTTTCGGAAGGAGATTTTTCCATCGCCTTAAGAATTATCTGCGAAACGCCGACAGGAATGTCAAGCACTATGTCGCGCGGGTGAACGGGGTCGTCGTTAACCTGCATCATCGCGATTTCCATAGGTGTTTCGGCGGTGAAGGGAAGTGTGCCGGTAACACATTCATAGAACATAATACCGACAGAGTATATGTCGGAATAATAATCGGTTTCCTTGCCGCACGCCTGCTCGGGCGAGATGTAATATACCGTGCCGACCGCCTTTTCGTCGATACGCTCGGACACCGAATTCGGAAGCTTTGCAATACCGAAGTCGGTTACCTTAATATCGCCGTTTTTCATAAGAATAACGTTTTGCGGCTTAATATCGCGGTGTATAATTCCCTTACTGTGCGCGTGCTCGAGCGCACGAAGTATCTGAAGAATATAAATGCAGGCTTCCTTCCAAGAAATCGCGCCCTTGTTGTCAAGATATTCGCGCAACGTAATGCCGTCGAGATATTCCATAACGATATACTTGATATCGGGATATATGGCAACGTCGTAAACGCTTACGATGTTTTTGTTGGAAAGCATTGCAACAGCCTTCGATTCGTCGATAAAGCGCGCCTCTGCCTGCTCGTTTCCGTTGTATTCGTCGTTAAGGATCTTAATGGCAACAATACGGTTCATAACAAGGTCCTGCGCCTTAAGAACGCAAGCCATGCCGCCCATACCTACAAGCTCAAGAATCTTGTATCTGCCGTCAAGAACCTTTCCTACAAATCCTTCGTATTTGTTCATGGTCGTTTTCCTTTCAAACGCCTAAAGTTTTATTCACCGCCGAATAATACCGCGGTGATATTGTCGAGTCCGCCGCCGACGTTGGCTTCGTCGATAAGCCTTTCAACCCTCGCCTTGTAAGAGGGCGGCTTTGTCGCGAACGAGCCCGAGATTATATCGCCAATCCTGCTGTCGCTCACGTGGTTGGTAAGCCCGTCGGTGCAGAGAAGTATGCGCTCGTAGCTGTCTATTCTGAAATAATCGCCGTCGATATGCTCGTTTACACCCAAAGCACGCAAAATAATGTTTTTGTTCGGGTGACTCAATGCTTCCTCGGCGGAAATTTCGCCCTTGTCGATAAGATATTGAACAAAGGAATGGTCCTTCGAAACCTGCTGCATAACGCCGTCGAGCTGGCGGTAAAGCCTGCTGTCGCCAACGTTTACGCCAAACGTGCCTGCAAGACAAACTACCACGGCAACGAGCGTAGTGCCCATTCCTTCAAGCTCGGGGTCAGCGAGCGATTTGTTGAAAACCGCTTCATTTGCATTTAAAAGCGCGCTTCTTAAAAGCATTTTAATTTCGCTGTCGCTGAAATCGTCTGCATTACGTGCAGAAAATGCGTTTTTAATAGTGGAAGCGAAGGTTTTAACGGCAAGCCCGCTTGCAACGTTTCCGCCCTTTGCGCCTCCCATACCGTCGCAAACTATCGCACAAAAATAGTTTGCCTTGGAAAAAACGGCATAACTGTCCTGATTGTTTGCACGCTTTATGCCAACATCGGATTTTCCGCTGTATTTCATTGCCGCTCCTCCTTATAAATTGTTTGTTTCTTCCTGACGAAGCTGTCCGCAGGAAGCATTTATGTCCGCGCCGAGCTTTCTGCGGACCGTTACACTTATTTTATATGTTTCTACCGTTTCTGTAAATACCTTTATGGCATTTTTTTCGCTTCTTCTGAAGTTTTTTTCCTTTATCGGATTAACGGGAATAAGATTAACATGGCAAAGCATTCCCGAAAGAAGCCGCCCCAATTCCTGCGCATGCTGCTTAGAATCGTTCACACCCGCAATAAGCGCGTATTCAAACGAAATTCTCCTGCCGGTCTTTTCGATAAACCGCCTGCAAGCACCCAGAAGCTCTTCGATGCTCCACTTGTTCGCAATCGGCATGGTTTGCCTGCGTATTTCGTCGTTCGGAGCGTGGAGCGATATCGAAAGGGTAACGGGCAACCCCTCGTCTGCAAGTCTGTCGATTTTGTCAACAAGTCCGCAGGTCGAAAGCGATATGTGCCTTAAACCGATATTCAAACCGCTTTCGTGGTTTACAAGCCGTAAAAATTTCATTACGTTGTCGTAATTGTCAAGCGGCTCGCCCATACCCATAAGCACAATATTCGAAACACGCTCGCCCAAATCGCGCTCGCATTCCATAATCTGCAAAAGCATTTCGGACGGTAAAAGCGACCTTACAAGCCCCGCCTTTGTGCTTGCGCAAAAGGCACAGCCCATTCGGCACCCGACCTGCGTAGAAATGCACATCGTGTTGCCGTGGTGATAGCGCATAAAAACGCTTTCCACCGTTTCGCCGTCATACAGCTCGTAAAGGTATTTCACCGTGCCGTCGATAGCCGAAACCAGCTTGCGCCGAATATTCGCCTTCGGTATAAAAGCCGATTCCGAAAGAGCCTCTCTAAATCCCTTCGGTAGGGTAGAAAACTCCGAAATATCGCGTATTCCCTTGTATAACCCTTCGAAAATCTGCTTCCCTCTGTATTTTTGCTGACCGAGCTCTACACAGAGCGCGCTCAGCTCCTCGGGAAACATCGAAAGCAGATCAGCCTTCATCTTAATACTCCCGTATTATCTTCGCCATATAAAAGCCTTCCTTTTCGCGTCCGCAGGGCAGGCAGGTTTCCTCGTGTATAAGCGAATAGCCGTCGTGCGTTTCAAGAAAGTCTTTAATAACGTATTCGTTTTCAAGCTTGTTTATCGAGCAGGTGGAATAAACCATAATCCCGCCCGCCTTTAAATATTGTGATGCCGAATCAATAATCGCCTTCTGCGTGGGATAAAGCCCGCAAAAATCCTTTGGCGATTTGTATTTTATCTCGGGCTTACTGCCCATAACGCCCGTACCGCTGCAGGGCACGTCGCAAATAACTCTGTCGGCTGTACCGATAAGCTCTTTTTTTGCGGCTTTGGCGTCGTGCGCTTCGGTGGTGATAATGTCTATCCCAAGCCGTTCTGCGCTCTTTTCTATAAGCGGAAGCTTGTTTTTGTGCAGGTCGAACGCAAGCACTCTTCCTTCGTTGCACATATCAATCGCCGCGCCCAAGGTTTTACCGCCGGGGCAGGCGCATACGTCGATAACGGTTTGCCCTCTTTCTGCGTTCAAAAGCGCTACCGCCTTTTGTGAAGCAAGCCCTTGAATATAAAATTCACCGCTTTCGATTAACGAAAACGCCTTTTTGGTGTTGCCGCACAAAACCGTACTGTCGCTTATAATTTCGCCGTCCGTCGCAAAAGCAACTGCTTTCGCATCCGATTTTAAGGTGTTTACCCGTAAATAGGTATCGCTTTTTCCGAAAAAGGCGTTGAATATTTCTTCGGTCCTGTCGCCGTATTGGCTTTTTATAAGCGCGTAAAGCTCGTTATTTACAGAGAATTTAATATGCTCGTCAGCCGTTTCGATAAGCGCATAAACGGCTTCCTTTTCGCGGCATATTCCGCGAAGCACGGCGTTGACAAACCCCGCGCTCTGTCTGCCGAATACCGCCTTTGCAATACTTACGGTTTCGTCGCAGGCGGCGCTGTCGGGCACTCGGTCCATATAAAGTATTTGGTAAAGCCCCGTCGTTAACAGCGCAAAAATATCCTGCTTGGTGCCGGACTTTACTCTGCCCTTAAGAACGAATTCAAGCGTAAGCCTGCGTTCAAGCGCGCCCAGCGCGATGCTTTCGGCAAAGGCTCTGTCGATGTCGCTAAGCCCGTTAAAATCCGATATTAAATTCGAATACGCGCCCTTCGATATTCTTAAAAACGCGTTAAAAGCCGCAAATCTTGCTTTATCGCTCATTTACCTTAGTTCCGATTTCTATTTTATGACCGCGCAAAAAGCTTTCCGCGTCGCAAACACCCTTGCCCTCGGGGCAAAGCTCGGTGATAATAACACTACCCTCCGAGCAGGCTATTTCAATACCACCCTTGTCGGTGGAAATAACCGTTCCAACATCGCCGTTGCCGTTTCCGAGCTTGGCGTTGCGTACCTTAATACGCTTTCCGTTTAGAAAACAAAACGCACCGGGGAATGGCGAAAGTCCTCTTATGCGGTTTCTCGCCGCGTAAGCGGGCTCGTCAAAGGTAAGATAAGCGTCCTCGTTACCTACCTTTGCGGCGTGGGTCGCCTTTTCGTGTTCCTGCGGAATGCTCGGTATATTGCCGCCTTCGGCAAGAAGTAAAAATTCCTTTATCGCGTCCTTGCCTGCAAGTGCAAGCGCATCGTGATAATCGCCCGCGCACCAGCTGTCATCGATTATAACCTCTTTAATAACCGCAATATCGCCGGTGTCGATCCCCTCTGCCATGTGCTGAACGGTAACGCCGCCTAACCTGTCGCCGTTCATAATCGCGCGGTTAATAGGAGCCGCGCCGCGCCAATAGGGAAGAATAGATGCGTGAAGATTAAAGCATCCGAGCTTGGGGATATCGAGTATCGTTTTCGAAAGTATTCTTCCGTAAGCCGTAACGATAAATAAATCGGCGTTTGCGCTTTTAAGCTTTTCGATAACCGCTTCGTCCTTAAGCGTTTCGGGCGCAATAACCTCCGCGCCCCTCTCGAGCGCGTATTTTTTAACCGGCGAGGGGGTAAGCGTGTATCCGCGTCCCTTGGGTCTGTCGGGCTGGGTTACAACCAAAACAACCTCGTGGCCCGATTCGTATAAAGCTTCGAGTGAATACACCGCAAAATCGGGCGTACCCATAAAAACTATTCTCATTCTGCGTCCTCAATATCGTCGGGATCGTACATTTCTATCGCTCTGTCGATGTAAAGCGTTCCGTCGAGATGGTCAAGCTCGTGGCAGAAGCATCTTGCCATAAGTCCGTCGCCCTCTGCCTCGTAAACCTTGCCGTGTCGGTCGGTTGCGCGAACCTTTACCCATGCGGGGCGCTTAACCAGCCCGTATTTTTCGGGTACCGAAAGACAAGCCTCTATCTCTTCCTGCTTGCCCTTGGTTGCAATAATTTCGGGGTTTATCATTTCGTAACGCTTGTCACCGATTTCAACGATAACAATTCTTCTCAAAACTCCGACCTGCGGTGCGGCAAGCCCCACACCCTGCGCCTTGTCGAGCGTTTCGTGCATATCGTCGAGAAGCTGTAAAATTCTCGGTGTAATTGCTTCAACGGGGCGGCATTTCTTTCTTAAGGTTTCGTCGCCCTCTTTAAGTATGTTAAGTATTGCCATAATACACTCCTATATTATCGGGGGATTAATGTCAAGGTCAAGCTTTACTGCTTTTGGAGCCAAAGCAAGCCCTTCCGTGAGTATTGCCGAAAGGAATTCGCGCGTTCTCGCGCAGTCCTTGTATTTTATAATTATTCTCTGGCGGAATTTGCCCATAACCTTATATATTCCGCTTTTGAAGGGTCCGAATTTAATAAATTTAACGTCGCTGTAAGAAGCGCTGTGCTTCTCGCCCAGCAATACCGAAAAACGGTTTGCAAACGCTTCGCAATCGGCTTCCGAAGCGGAGGTGAAGCAAAACGCCGCAATAGTACAGAAGGGAGGGAACACCACCGCCTTGCGAAGCGCTATTTCGCTTTCGTAAAACCTTTCGTAATCCTGCGTTGCCGCCAATCTTAAGGTTTCGTTTTCGGGGTTGTAGGTCTGCAATATCGCCTTGCCGCGCTTGCCTGCTCGCCCTGCGCGCCCAACAAGCTGTGCTATTAACGAAAATGTGCGCTCGCCTGCTCGGAAATCGTCCATATAAAGCGAGCTGTCGACCGAAATTGCACCCGCAAGCTCAACGTTCGGGAAATCAAGCCCCTTCGAAATCATCTGCGTTCCGATAAGTATGTCGCTCTTTCCGCTTGCAAATTCATCTATAAGCTTATCGTGGGAAAACTTTCCGCCCGTCGTATCGGAATCCATACGTGTTATTTTCATTTCGGAAAAATCGTTTTCGAGCTCGTCTTGAAGCTTTTGCGTTCCGAATCCCGAATAACCCATACGCGTTCCCCCGCAAACGGGGCACCTGTCGGGCAACGAGGTCGTATATCCGCAATAATGGCAGGACATACGTTTTATACCCTTAAATACACCCTCGTAAGCGTGGTGTGTCAAAGAAACCGAACAGTTCGGGCAGTTAAAAACGTAACCGCACGACCTGCACGAAACGTGCGAATTGTAACCCCTGCGGTTAACGAAAAGTAAAGATTGCTTGCCCTTTTCCTTTGTGGCCTTCAGCTCTGTCGCAAGATGTGCGCCGATAAGCTTGTCGGAAAAAAGGGTAGGGGCGTCGCGCATATCTTCTATTATAACCTCGGGAAGCTCTGCTCCGCCGAAGCGGTTTTCTAAAGTAAATAACGAATATACACCGCTTTTTGCCTTGTAATAGCTTTCTATCGACGGTGTCGCCGAAGCAAGAAGCATTAAAGCCTTCGCTTCGAAGCAACGGAAACGCGCAACGTCGACCGCGTTGTATTTCGGTTGCATTTCACTCTTGTAGGTGTGTGCCTGCTCCTCGTCTATCGCTATCATACCCAAACGGGTAAATGGAGCAAAAACAGCGCTTCTCGTGCCTATCGCAATATCAATATCGCCTGCAAGAATTTTTCTGTAAGTGTCTGTGCGCTCGCCGACAGAAAGCATCGAATGTATCACGGCAAGCCTTTTGCCGAACGCCGCCGCATAAGCCTTAACCGCCTGCGAGGCAAGCCCTATTTCGGGAAGCAGGATAATAACCTGTCTGCCGCTTTTTATAACCGCCTTCGCCGATTCGATCATCACGCGCGTTTTGCCGCTTCCGGTAACGCCGAAAAGCAAAGCCGCCTTTGGCTCGTCGCTTTTAATAAGTGCTTCGATTCCGTCAAGCGCAACCCTTTGCTCTTCAGAAAGGGTGTATTCGCCCTCGGGCGGAATGTTTTCAAAGGAATATGCCTCTCTGAAAAACGAGGTTTCCTTTTTGATAACAAGCCCTTTTTTAACCAACGCGTTTACAACCGCTTGCGTGTAACCGCCTACTTCCTCTATTTCGCGCATAGTTGCGGCGGGGTAGTGCAATAGCAGCTCGGCAAGCCCCTTTTGCTTTTCGGTAAGCCCTTCGCCCGCTTCGATAATCGAAACCGCCTCTTCCTGCGAAACCGAAAGACTGTAAGTAAATCGGTTGCTTTCGTTAAGCTTTTCGGGAACTCGGCTTTCGCGCTTTAACGCACCGATTCTTACAAGCGAATTAAGCAGTCTTTTGCTTTCCTCGCCGTATTCCGAAACAACCTCGCGTTCTGTCATAACGCCCTTAAGCGTTATTTCGCGCATTAAAAATACCGAAGGCTCGTTTAGCTTCGAATTATCGCGCCCCTCTACAACCGAATAAACCGTTTCGGTATCGAGATTAACCCCCGGAGGAATGACGGTTCGGAAGGCGCTTCCGAATGTGCAGAAAAAGCGTTCCTTCATAAACGCACAGGTTTTTATAAGATCGCTGTTGACCTCAAAGGGGTATTGCATAATGCTGTCTATCGGCTTTACGCGGGGATATTCGCATTTCTCCGCAAAGCCTACAACAACGGCACTTACCCGTTTGTTTGAATTGCCGAACGGCACAACAATAACCGAGCCTATCTTTATTTCGTCGATTAATTTCGGCGGGACAGAATAGGTGTAGGTTTTATCGATGCCGTATGCAATATCGGTTATGTGTACGAAGGCATACGCTTTAATCATTTTTTATTGATTTTCTACTATCGAGTATTCGCCGTCGAAAAGCTTTTGAACGGCAACAGAAACAGGCTTTTCGGTAAGGAGAATTTCGTAATCGGTCTTGGGCTCCTTGCTGTTGCTGTAACGGTCGTTTTCGCTTCTGCGGCTTTCTTCAAGCTCGTGCTCATCGTTAGCCTTGTCGATAAGGTGACGTGCGCACTTTGCGGTCGCGATGACGAGCATATAACGGTTAACTTTTTCGTTTGTAAGATCCTGAACGGTAGGATAAAGCATCATAATACGGTTACCTCTTGTATTTTTGTTAATTATTTTCGTTTTGAATAGCGTTTATTATCGCTTCGGGCTCTTCCGCCGAGCAGATAATATGGTCGCTGTCGGTAATAAGAACCGATTTTGTTTTCTTGCCGCAGCTTACGTCGATAAGCCTGCCTGCGTTCTTCGCATCCTGAATAAGCCTTCTTACAGGTAGCGATTCGGGCGAAACGACGGATATAACTCTGTCGCAATTTACATAGTTACCGAATCCTGCATCTATCAATCTCATAATAAACGCTCCTACTCGATATTCTGTATCTGCTCACGTATCTTTTCAACGTAGCTCTTTGCCTCGATAACCTGTCTTGCGATTTCGCCGTCGTTGCATTTCGAGCCGATTGTGTTTACCTCTCTGTTCATTTCCTGAACAAGAAAATCAAGCTTTCTGCCAACGGGAACGCTTTCTTTAAGTATTTTCTTGAACTGCGCAAAGTGCGAATCGAGCCTTGCAAGCTCCTCGCTTATATCCGCCTTGTCTGCAAATACGGCACATTCGGTAAGCAATCTCTGCTCGTCGTAGCTTGCACCCTCTAAAAGCTCCTTAATGCGGGCTTTCATCTTTTCGTTGCTTTCTTTAACCGAAAGCGGTGCGCGTTCTGCGATGCTTGCTCGTATTTCTTCAAGCACGCTTAAGTGCGAAAGCAGGTCTGCTTCAAGCTTCGCCCCCTCTGCCAAACGCATTTCGGTGAAGCCGTCAAACGCCTTTTCCATAACGACAAGCAAAGCTCTGCCCGCCGCTTCGGTATCCTCGTCGGGGCGGGTGGTTACAAAAACCTCGTTTCTGCCCGCGACCGTTTGAATGGTAACGTCGCCGCCTAAAGTGTATCTTTCTTTAATATCGCGAAGAAGCGAAACATAGCTTTCCAAAAACTTTTCGTTAACCGAAAGCCCGTTGTCGTCGCCTGCGATGTTGTCGATAGAAATGTAAATGTCCATCTTTCCGCGTGAAACACGGCTCGATGCATACTGCTTAACCTTTTCTTCAAGCGCGTTGTAGGCGCGTCCCAATTTTATGTTCGTGTCGAGATAACGGCTGTTCACCGATTTTACCTCGCAAAGTATATCACGGCCGTCGATCACCTCGCGGTGACGTCCGTAGCCGGTCATGCTCTTAATCATTCCTGACCTCCGAAAAAATATCATATAATTATATCACGTAACCTTTGGTTTGTCAACTATTGCTTGCCGAAAAGCTTTGGCTTTATGCGTGTTATATAGCTTAAAGCTATGCGCTCAAGCGCAAAATCGTAAACGACAAACGTAAGGTTTGCAAGCGCGTAAATCACAAAGCCAAACGCAAGGTATTCCTCCTCGACCCCTATCAGCCTCGTCGCAACGAATATAAGCGCGCTCAACAGCAGGTTAAAGCACGCCAAGCGGGCGAGATAAGAAAACCATTTCGGCTTTATTTTGTTTAACGGCGCTTTAAGTATCGGGTAAAAACCCGCAAACATCGCGAAAACCAAAGCCGCGGATTTATAAGGCAAAAGCAACAGCGAAAGAATGCTTGCCGCCGCATATACCCCCAAAGCCCAGCCCTTGCCGAGCTCTGTCATAGCAACGAGAACGATAATGCTCGCGAAAGCCGCCGCACTTAAATCGAGCGTTTGGAACAGCGCACCGATAAAGAGAAAAACAAGACACAGAGCGGAAAAAACTCCCGCCAACGCAACCTTTTTCGTCTGCTTCATCAACAGCACCTAATGCAGTCGCCGCCCATACATTCGCAACAGCAATCGGCGCACAAAAGCCCTTGGCAAACGTCGCATCCCGTGCATTCTGCGTGGTTGGTGTTCATGTTGGAATAGGGGCTCGAATAAGCGCCGCTTCCCATTCTTTGCTGGAACGAACGGTATTCCTGATTGTAAGGGTCCATCTGGCAGGCAAGGTTAATTTCGCTTCTTGCGTCCTGAAGCCAGCCCTTGCGGTAAAGCACAAGGCTCATAAGAAAATGCCATTCCGCGCTTCTTTCGCCTGCGCCCATACCGTTAAGAAGCGTTTCGGCTTCGTTTATTCTGCCCGCGCTTATAAGCCTGCGTATGCGGGTAAATCCCGTGTCCTGCGCGCCCGAATAGCCGTTGCTTGTGCCGCTTCCGCCGTAAAAGCCGCTTTGACGGTTAGAGCCTTGACCGCCCGCACGCATTTTCTGTATCGTGTCGTAGGCGTCGTTAATTTCCTTCATCTTCTCGTCGGCAAGGTCCTTAAGCGGGTTGTCGGTGTAGTTGTCGGGGTGATATTGCTTCGCAAGCTTGCGGTATGCCTTTTTTATCTCCTCGTCGGATGCGTTTTCGGGAACTCCGAGAACTTCATAAGGGTTTTTCATTTTGTTATTCCTTTCGAATTGCGCGTCTTTCGCTCGGAAATGCGCCGCACGGCGTCCCGTCCTCCGAGCTCGGTAATGTTGAATATCAGTCTGTCAATCGCGTTTAGCGGGGTATGCACCGCCAATGCGTAATAATTCGAAAATGCGTTAAGGCTGTCGAAAAGCGTTTCCTTAATCTCGTCCGAGTGCAAAAGCGCCTCTTCTGCGGTGCCGTATTTTTTTATCAAAGGGTTGTAGTTGCCGCTTTTCTGGTCGGCTTCAAGGTCGTCGTAAGCGTCCGCGATGTATATATAACGTCCTATGTGATAACCGCACGCCTCGGCAATTTCGCGCTTGCCTTCGGGTAATCCGTAAGCGGCAATTTCCTTCATCATCACAGCGAATCCGTCTGCCGCGCGGTCGACCGAGGCACAGCCCTCTTTTTCGGCGGCGTCGGTTGCCGAAAGACCGTTAAAAACAATCTCCTTCAAGCCGTCAAATTTGTCGGATTTCTTGCTTATATGCGAAAATATCGGCTTTGCGAGCCTTTTGCAAAAACGCTTAAAGCCCTTTTCGTCCTTAATGTCGTCAAGAAGCTTGCCGTATGTAAGATGCCCGAACGCCGAGCAAACAAAGCCGTAGCTTTCGTCGGCGCAGGCACAGCTCTTTTTCTTAAGCTTGTAAGGGCATCGCTTCTTCTCAATACACACCTTTTCGTCTGTCAGCGACATACGAAGCAGTGCAAGAAGAACAAAATCGTAATTAAGAAGCCAACGCGTAAGATGCGATATGTTTTTGCCGCCGTGCCTGCAAAGCCCGCAGTAAACGGCGGAATAAAATTCGCTGTCTTTAACGTAAAGCTCGCCCTTAACGGGGCGTATATATCCGAACATTTTTGCTCCAAATAATAAAAATTCATTATATTATACCACTTTACGTTCGAAAAGACAAGTAACAAAAGTAAAAAGAAAGGGTTAAATTATAATTTTTTTGAAAAAATTCAAAGTTAAAAAAGTAAAAAAGAGAAAATAAGCGTATATATTGTTGTATGCAAAAATTCTGCGTTCACGGAGATGTTTTTTATGATAAAGGACAGCACCCTCGCTTTCGAAGAAGCCTTTCTTTGCGATAAGGCGTTCAGGGTCAAAAATACCCGCGGAAGATTATACCCCGTAAAGGAATGTCCGGTAAGAACCGAATTCCAGCGCGACCGCGACAGAATAATACATTCCAAAAGCTTCCGCAGGCTTATGCATAAAATGCAGGTGTTTCTCGCGCCGGAGGGCGACCATTACCGTACAAGGTTAACCCATACTCTTGAGGTTGCGCAAATCGCCCGCACGATAGCACGTGCACTCCATCTTAACGAGGATTTAACAGAAGCCGCCGCGCTCGGACACGACCTCGGCCACACCCCCTTCGGCCATTCGGGCGAAAGGGCGTTGAACTACCTTCTTCCCGAAGGCTTTCGCCATAACGAGCAAAGCCTGCGTGTGGTGGATTATCTCGAAAACGAAGGAGAGGGCTTGAATTTAACCTTCGAGGTGCGCGACGCAATACTTTGCCATACGGGCGATGAGCCCGCCTCGACCTTAGAAGGCAGAATAATCAAAATCGCCGACCGTATCGCCTATATCAATCACGATATCGACGATGCCGCACGCGCGGGAATAATCAACAATTCCGATATTCCAAAAGATATTTCGGACCTTTTGGGCAATACCCACGGACAGCGAATCACCTCGCTTGTCACCGCCGCAATAGAAAACGGCGTCGAAAACGGTATCGGCTTGCTTCCCGAATATGCAAAAGCGATGGACGAGCTTCGCGAATTTATGTTCGAGCGTGTCTACCGCAACGAAAAGGCAAAGGGCGAGGACGGCAGGGTTGTCAGTATGATAACCTTTCTCTACGAGCATTTCTCCGCTCACCCCGAAAGTATTCCGCAGGAATATATGAAATACGCAGAGCGCGACGGTATATCCGTAGTCACCGCCGATTTTATCGCAGGGATGACAGACCGCTATGCCTTGGGCTGCTTCAACGACCTTTTTGTGCCTCGCGTCTGGCAATATAAATAACTAATTATGTAAACCTATTGAAGGGAGGAAATTATGGCGTACACGCGTGAATTTTTAGAAGAATTAAAGCTTCGCAACAATATCGAAGAAGTTATCGGCAGGGTAGTCACCTTAAAAAGAGCGGGAAGTAACCTTGTCGGTAATTGTCCGTTTCACAGCGAACGCACCCCCTCCTTTACCGTCTTTCCCGCAACGTCGAGCTACTATTGCTTCGGCTGCGGTGCAGGCGGCGACGTCGTTACCTTCGTAATGCAAAGCGAAAATCTGGAATACCGTGAAGCGGTTGAATTTCTCGCAAAGCGTGCGGGCATTAAAATCGAAGAAACCTACGAAAACCGCAAGCCCGAGGAGCCTACCGTAAAGCGCGACCGACTGCTTGAATTAAATAAAGAAGCCGCAAGGTTTTTCTATAAAGCTTTGCTTTCGCCTTCGGGTGCAAATGCACGCGCCTATCTCGAACAGCGCGGCTTCAATTCAACCACTATCAAGCGATTCGGCATCGGATATGCGCCCGATGCACCGTTCGGTAAAGCCCCGCTTTGCGAATATCTTATCGAAAAAAGCTTCACCCCGCTTGAAATACGTACAGCCTTCCTCGGCGGCGTAAGCCAAAAAAGCGAACGGCTTTACGATATGTTCCGTAACCGCTTAATGTTTCCTGTGTTCGACGTTAACGGCGAAGTTGTCGCGTTCAGCGGAAGAAGGCTTAACGAAAACGACGAACGTAAATACGTAAATACCTCCGATACACCCGTGTTCAAAAAAAGCCGCGTGCTTTTCGCCCTGAATTTCGCGAAAAACAGCGAAGCGGGTACGTTGATACTCTGCGAAGGTGCGCCCGACGCAATAGCGATGCACCAAGCAGGCTTCGATAACGCGATTGCAACGCTCGGAACTGCAATAACCCCCGAGCACGCGCGCATTATTGCCCGCTACTGCCGCACCGTATATCTCGCTTACGATATCGATAAAGCGGGCAGAAAGGCAACGTTAAAGGGCATCGACCTTCTTAATCAGGTCGGCGTTGATACTAAAATAATCAACCTCGGCACAGAAGCCAAGGACCCCGATGAATATATAAAAAAATTCGGTGCGGCGTCGTTCCGCGCAAAGCTTACCGGCTCGTCGGGACAGATAGATTACCGAATTAACGAAATAATTTCGCGTTACGATGTTACCGTTGCCGAGGACAAGCTCCGCGCGGTAAACGAGGTTACCGATTTTATCGCAACCTTCTCCTCCCGCCCCGAGCGTGAGGTGTATTCGGCGCGTGCCGCGGAAAAGCTCGGGCTCACCTCCGAATCGGTGCGTACCGAGGTGGAACGCAAAGCCAAAAAGCAGGATGCAAAGGCTAAAAAGACGGTAGTTAATAACGCCCTTCGCGAGCAAAGCGGCTTCGGCGGAAGCGCAAACAGCGATAAGCTCCGCTTCTCGTCGGAAGCATCTCACGAGGAAGCGATACTCGGCTTGTTGCTTATAAGGAGCGATTTTGGGCCGGAAGCAGTAAAGCAGCTTACCGAGGATGATTTTGCAACCGCGCTAAATAAAAAAATATTTAACCTTTTCCGTGAGGAATTTGCCGAGGGAAGAGAAATAGTGCTTTCGAAGGATGGCATCCTCACCGCGCGTGAAATCGGCGCGCTTGAAAATTGCCGTGCCTCCCGCCTTGCACTCGGAGATATAACACTCACGGCACTCAATTCCCATATAAAAGCTCTTAAAGAGCTCCGCGAGCGTAGCGAATACGATAAAAAAATCGAACAAGACCCCGCAAGCGCGCTCACCGAGTATTTAAATAAGAAAAAGAAAAAGTCTAACACACAGGAGGACAATAATGGATAAAGATCTTGCTGCCTTTACCCCCGAAAAATTCGAGGAAGCGAAAAACAAGGGTAGTATCAAGGTGATCGATCTCCTCGATACGATCGCCGACACCGACCTTTCTATCGAAAAAATCGAAAGAGTCTGCGAAGCACTCGAACGCAACGGTATCGAAATTGCGTCCGAGCATTCAAACGTTGTTTTCGACATTTCCGAAGAGGATATCGAAAACGAAGATTTTGAAGAAACCCCCGAGGACGTTGATACACTCCTCACCCAAGAGGGCGTGTCTATCGACGACCCTGTAAGAATGTATCTTAAAGAAATCGGTAAGGTACCGCTTCTTTCCGCCGAAAAGGAATTGGAGCTTGCCAACCGTATGGCTCACGGCGACCTTGCGGCAAAGCAGCAGCTTGTTGAAGCAAACCTGCGTCTTGTAGTAAGTATCGCAAAACGTTATGTAAACCGCGGTATGTTCTTCCTCGACCTTATTCAGGAAGGTAACTTGGGTCTTATGAAGGCTGCCGAAAAGTTCGATTACGGCAAGGGCTTTAAGTTCTCGACCTATGCAACCTGGTGGATACGTCAGGCTATTACCCGCGCGATTGCAGATCAGGCAAGAACAATCAGAATCCCCGTCCACATGGTGGAAACCATAAATAAGGTGCTTCGCGTTTCGCGTCAGCTCCTTCAGGAAAAGGGAAGAGATCCCCTTGATGAAGAAATCGCAAAGGAAATGGATATGCCCGTCGATAAGGTCCGCGACATTCTTAAAATCGCGCAGGAGCCCGTTTCGCTCGAAATGCCTATCGGCGAGGAAGAAGATTCCCATCTCGGCGATTTTATCGCGGACGACAATACTCCCGCACCTGCCGACGCCGCTTCCTATCAGATGCTCCGCGAGCATCTTTTAGAGGTGCTTCATACGCTTACCCCGCGTGAAGAGGCTGTGTTAAAGCTCCGCTTCGGCTTGGAGGACGGCAGACCCCGCACACTCGAAGAGGTTGGCAAGGTGTTCGATATAACCCGCGAACGTATCCGCCAAATCGAAGCAAAGGCGTTGCGTAAGCTCCGCCACCCGAGCAGATCCAAAAAGCTCAAGGACTATCTCGAATAAGAAACTGAAAGGCATATATTAATGAAAGCACAGCTTGAATCAATCAAAACAACCGCTGTGGCGGAAATAGCTGCCGCGGAAACCTCGTTAGAGGAAATAAGAATAAAATATCTCGGTAAAAAAGGTGCGCTTACCGCAATTTTGCGCGGAATGGGCTCGCTTTCCCCCGAGGAACGCCCGATTATCGGCGCTATTGCCAACGAAGTAAGAAACTGCATCGAGGAAGCATTGGTCGTTCGCGGTGCAGAGCTTAAAAAGCTCGCTTTGGCAAAAAGCCTTGCCGAAGAAAAGCTCGACGTTACTTATAACGCTGTCGCTCCCACGGCGGGACATATCCACCCCATAACCGCCGCTTTAAAGCGTATGACCGAAATTTTTATCGATATGGGCTTTACGGTTGCCGAAGGTCCCGAGGTAGAAACGGTTACGAACAACTTCGACGCCTTGAACGCGCCCGCAGACCACCCCTCGCGTGATTTTCAGGATACCTTTTATATCACCGAATCCACGCTTCTCCGCACACAGACCTCTCCCGTGCAGATTCGCGCTATGCGCGGCGCAACTCCTCCTATCCGCATAATCTCCCCCGGCAGAGTTTACAGAAGTGACGTTGCAGACGCATCCCACTCTCCCGTGTTCCACCAGCTCGAAGGCCTTGTTATCGATAAAGGTATCACTATGGGCGACTTAAAGGGTATTCTTTCGCAGTTCGCAAAAACGATGTTCGGACCCGAAACAAAAACCCGCTTCCGTCCCCACAACTTCCCGTTCACCGAGCCGTCGGCAGAGGTTGACGTTTCCTGCTTCGTATGCGGCGGCAAGGGCTGTCGTTTGTGCAAGGGTGAGGGTTGGATGGAAATACTCGGCTCGGGTATGGTTCACCCCAACGTTCTCCGCGCAGGCGGTATCGACCCCGACGTATATACCGGCTTTGCCTTCGGTATGGGCGTAGAGCGTGTCGCAATGGTAATGGCGGGCATCGATGATCTCCGTCTGCTTTACGAAAACGATACACGCTTCCTCAAGCAATTCTAATTAACGGGAGGAGTCTTAAAAATGGAAGTATCACTTAATTGGCTTAAAGATTATGTAAACATACCCGAGGATATTAAAACCTTCTGCGACGCTATGACTATGACCGGTACAAAGGTTGAAGGCTATAAGGTTCTCGGCAGCGATATCGAAAATGTTGTGGTTGGCAAAATTATGTCAACTGAGCCCCACCCCGATTCCGACCACCTTATTATCTGTCAGGTTAACGTCGGCAGGGAAGAAAATCTTCAAATCGTTACCGGCGCACAGAATATAAAGGCGGGTGACGTTATTCCCGTTTGCCTCGACGGCGCAAAGCTCCCAGGCGGCAAGGTGATTAAAAACGGCAAGCTTCGCGGCGTTCCCTCGCAGGGTATGCTTTGCTCGCTTTCCGAGCTCGGTCTTTCGATAAACGATTTTCCCTATGCTATCGAAGACGGCATCTTCGTGCTTCAGGAGGAATGCAACCTCGGTGACGATATACGCGACGTCTGCAAGATAAACGATACCGTCGTTGAATTCGAGCTTACCTTCAACCGCCCCGACTGCCTTTCTTATATGGGCATCGCGCGCGAAGCGGCGGCTACCTTCGGTACCAAAACCACGTTGCCTGCACCCAAGGTTAATACCGTTAACGACGAGCAGGCGTCCGACTATATCAAGGTAAACGTTCACAATACCGAGCTCTGCCCTCGCTATACCGCAAGGGTTGTCAGAAACGTAAAAATCGGTCCTTCGCCCCTCTGGCTCCGCGCAAAGCTTCGTGCCGCAGGCGTAAGACCTATCAATAATATCGTCGATATTACCAACTTCGTAATGCTCGAATACGGTCAGCCGATGCACGCCTTTGACTATGAATATATAAAGAGCCGTGAAATCAACGTCCGTAACGCCAACGAGGGCGAGGAAATCGTTACGCTCGACGGTGTAACAAGAAAGCTCACTCCCGAAATGCTCGTTATCGCAGACGGCGCTCGCGCTGTTGCTTTGGCAGGCGTAATGGGTGGCGAAAATTCGGAAATTACCGAAAATACAACCACCGTTGTATTCGAAAGCGCAAACTTCGCGCGTGAAAGCATCCGTAAAACCTCTAAAGCTGTCGGTCTGCGTACCGAAAGCTCGGCGAAGTTCGAAAAGGGACTTCCTGCGGTTAATACTCTTCCCGCTGTCGACAGAGCCTGCGAGCTTGTAAATCTCCTTGCCTGCGGCGAAGTGCTCGAGGGTATTATCGATATTAATAACGCCGACATTTCCGAACGCGTTGTTCCCTATGACCGTGCGAAGATAAACGCGCTCCTCGGTACTGATATTTCGGATTGCGAAATGGATAAGCTTCTCGCATCTGTTGAGCTTATTTCCGATAATAACGGCGGACTTATCGTTCCTCCTTACAGAAGCGATATTATTAACACCGCGGATATCGCCGAAGAGGTGGTAAGACTTTACGGCTTTGATAATATCGAGCCCACTATGTTCAAGGGCGCGGCAGACCTCGGCGGCAGAACGCCTCACGAAGCCTTCCGTTACAGCATCGTTGAAGCTATGGCAGGCTTGGGCTATTGCGAATCCTGCACCTATTCTTTTGTTTCGCCTAAATCGCTTGATAAAATTAATATTCCCGCAGAAAGCGAGCTTCGCAACTTTATTCGACTTATCAATCCGCTCGGCGAGGATACCTCGGTAATGCGTACTCATCCGCTGCCCTCTATGCTCGAGGTCCTTGCAAGAAACGTAAACCGCAAGGTTGAAAAGTGTAAGGTTTCCGAAATAATGACGCTCTATTTCCGCGACGGCGACCTTTCTAACGAGAAAAAATCGCTCTGCTTCGCGTTTACCCCCGATTGCGGCGGATTTTATGAGCTTAAAGCAGATGCGGAAGCCCTCTTTACCCGCCTTAATATTTCGGCGCGTGAATACGTTGCGGTTTCGGACGATCCTTCGTTCCACCCCGGCAGATGTGCAAATGTTGTTGTCGGCAAAAACGTCGTCGGCACGATAGGCGAGGTGCATCCTCTCGTTTGCGAAAACTACGATCTCCCCCGCGGAATCTGCGCGGCTATAATCTCCACAGAAGCGCTGCTCGATTCGGTTAAGAACGAACGCGGCTATATTCCTCTTCCCGTATATCCCGCTATGGAACGCGATCTCGCGCTTATCTGCGATAAGGATTTCGAGGTTGGCAAGCTTATAAAGGATATCTGCTCCTATGCCGGAAAATCGCTCGAGGACGCTTTCGTGTTCGACGTTTACCGCGGCAAGGGTGTCGAGGAAGGTAAAAAGAGCGTTGCTGTTCGTCTTGTCTTCCGCCTTGCGGATAAAACTATGACAGACGAAGAAGCCGATGCGGGCGTTAAGAAGATACTTAAAAAGCTCGAACGCGAGCAGGGTATAGTTCTCCGCTCATAAAATGTTGCTGTATTAGCATAAAAATACAAAAAAGACTTGCAAAGAACAAAAGTTTGTTGTATAATACTCTAAACTGCTATCTGAATCATCGGTCAAGGAGGGTTGAAAATGCAGGATAAAAACAAAAAAACGGTCGATAACAAGCAAAAGACTATTATGTTCCCGATTAAGGAACAGAATAAAGAGGCTATGCGCGATAAGCTGCAAAGCGTTTACGATGCACTTGTGGAAAAGGGCTATAACCCCTTGAATCAGATCGTCGGCTATATCATTTCCGAAGATCCGACCTATATCACCAATTATAACAACTCCCGTGCCATCATCTCTAAAATTGACCGCGATGAACTGCTACGCACTCTTGTCGAGGATTTCATCAATACAGACGGCAAGAAGAAAGGTTGAACCCATTAAATGAAGACACTTATGTATAAAGGCAAGCCGCTCGTGCGCCAAGGCCGCTTTATCTTCTACGGCCATCCCGACGAAAAGTATATTCTCTTTATGAATATCCTTGAAACGAAGATGATCGGCTCGCTCGAGATTGCAACAAAGGTGCTTGTCCAGATCCAGAATACCGACGATGAAATTTCTTTTAACGAAAAAGTAATCAAACAGTGCGAAAAGAAAAATTTCTACGATGCATTCGAAATCGGCACAATCTGGCTCGAACGTGCGCTTAAGCAAAAATAACAATAAAAACGCTCTCGCAAGAGGGCGTTTTTTCTTTACTTTTTTGCGTTTTATTTATAATTAATAAGAAAAAACTGTTGAAAATATGGGCGTGATATGTTAGTATAAATACTTGAGGTATTATTATGTTGTATAAATATATTTTCTGGGATTGGAACGGCACTCTGCTCGACGACGCAAGGGTTGCATTCAATGCCGTAAACGCTATGCTGACAAAGAGAGGGCTAAAAAATATAAGCTTCGAGCAGTACCGCGAATACGTTGATGTTCCGATAATAAAATTCTATGAACGCGTTATGGATATGTCGAAGGAATGTATGGAGCAAATCTCTGTCGAATTCAATTCGCTTTGCAAAAGCTTTATGCCCGAATATCCGCTTGCGAAAAACGCAAAAGAGCTTCTTTCTGCATTAAATAAAGCAGGGGTAAAGCAATATATCTTTTCGTCGAGTAAGACCGAACGCATAACCCCTTATCTCGAAGAATACGGCATAGATAAATACCTTTCCGCCGTGCTTGGCTCGCCCGATATCTACGCGGGCAGTAAGGCGGAACGAACGCGCGATTTTGTTTTGGCAAATTCAATCCCTCCGAACGAATGTCTGTTTGTGGGCGATCTTGTTCACGATTGCGAAACGGCATCACTCGTCGGTAGTGAATGTGTGTTGCTTTCATGCGGACATCAAAGCAAGCAATCGCTTCTGCAAACCGGCAGAAGGGTAATCGATTCGCTTAAAGAGCTGTCCGAATATCTAAATATTAACCTGCAAGAGGTAGAAAAATGAAAAAACTCGGTTTCGATTGCGAAAAATACGTTGAACTACAAACACGTCATATCAGAGAAAGAATCGATGAATTCGGCGGCAAGCTTTATCTCGAATTCGGCGGCAAGCTTTTCGATGACTTTCACGCTTCCCGCGTTCTTCCGGGTTTTAAACCGAGCATCAAGATCGATATGCTCACCGCGCTTAAAGACGAAGCCGAAATCGTTATGGTTATCAACAGTAACGATATAGAAAAAAATAAGGTTCGCGGCGAATTGGGAATAACCTACGATCAAGACGTTTTGCGCCTTATAGACGCGTTCCGTGCCTGCGGTCTTTACGTCGGCAGCGTTGTGCTTACACAGTATAATTCACAGCCGGCTGTGGTTGCATTCCAAAAACGCCTCGAAAAGCTCGGACTAACAACCTATAAGCACTATCGTATCGAAGGCTATCCCTCAAACGTAAAGCTTATTGTAAGCGATGAAGGCTATGGCAGAAACGAATTTATACAAACAACACGCCGTCTTGTCGTTCTCACCGCTCCGGGTGCGGGAAGCGGAAAAATGGCAACCTGTCTTTCGCAGCTCTATCACGAGCATAAACGCGGCGTAAAGGCGGGATATGCGAAGTTTGAAACCTTCCCGATATGGAATCTTCCGCTTAACCACCCCGTAAATATCGCGTACGAAGCGGCAACCGCCGACCTCGATGACCTTAACTGTATCGACCCCTTCCACCTCGAAGCTTATGGAATACAAACGGTTAACTATAACCGCGATGTTGAAATTTTCCCCGTGCTGCGCGCCATATTCCAACGCATTTACGGCGAATCGCCTTATAAATCTCCGACCGATATGGGGGTAAATATGGCGGGCAACGCTATCTGTGATGATGAAGCCTGCCGCAACGCCGCAAAGCAGGAAATAATAAGGCGTTACTACGAAGCACTATGCCAACAGCGCAAGGGCTTCGGCGAAGATGGTGCGGTACAAAAAATCGAAATTCTTATGAGCCAATGCGGCATCTCGCAGGATGACCGCGCCGTTGCCTCTGCCGCGAATAACCGCGCCGAGGAAACGAACGGCCCCGCCGCGGCGATAGAGCTTCACGACGGCAGAATAATAAAGGGCAGAACGAGCGACCTTTTGGGTGCTTCAAGTGCTATGCTGCTCAACGCGTTAAAGGCGCTTGCGGGTATCGATGATGATACACTTCTCATCTCGCCCGAGGTTATCGAGCCTATTCAGGACCTTAAAACACAGCACCTCGGCAACAATAACCCGCGCTTGCATACCGACGAAATACTTATCGCGCTTTCGGTTTGCGCGGTAACCGACCCGAATGCGCGCCTCGCGCTCGATCAGCTTAAAAAGCTTTCGGGCTGTGAAATGCATTCCTCCGTACTTCTCTCGCAGGTCGATGAAAAATTACTTAAAAAGCTCGGTATCAACCTTACCTGCGAGCCTACATATCAAACAAAGAAGCTGTATCATTCATAATGAAAATTTCAAATCTTTATTCGGTTGCGGGAATGTCGCGCAAGCTAAATATTTGCGGCGACCTTCCCGAAACAAAACAACTTTACAAATATTTCCTTAAAATCGCTTGGCCCGCGATGATCGAATCTCTGCTTATGAGCCTTGTAAATATCTTCGATACCATTATGGTTTCGGGGCAGGGTATCGATGCCGTCGCGGCGGTGGGCTTAACTACCCAGCCGAGAATGATATTCTATGCGGTGTTCTTTGCATTGAGTATTGCGGTAACAACCATCGTTTCCCGCCGTAAGGGACAGGGCGACCAAGACGGCGCGAACGAAACGCTTAACCAATCCTTGGGCGTCGTAGCTCTGCTTGCCGTAGTGCTTTGCGGCGCGGCTGTCGTCGTTGCCGAGCCGCTTCTTACATTTGCGGGCGCAAACAGCGAAACGCTTGAATACGCGCTTGTATATTTCCGCATAACGATGATCGGCTTGATGTTCACCTCGTTCGGTATGATAATCAACGCCGCACAGCGCGCAAGCGGTAACACAAAAATATCAATGACGACGAATATCGTCGCAAACGTTACGAATATCTGCTTCAACGCATTGCTTATAAACGGCGTGCTTATCAACGGTTTTCAAATTATTCCCGAGCTTGGCGTTAAGGGCGCGGCTATCGCAACGCTTATCGGTAATATCGCATCGTTCTCGATGAGCTTGTTCTCGATACTCCGAAAGGGAAGATATCTGAAATTCAATTTCAAGGGTATGGTGTGCTGGAAATCGCACCTGCTCAAAACACTTGGCAGAGTGTCGCTCGGCGCAGGAACCGAACAGCTCTTTATGCGCCTCGGCTTTTTCATCTATGCAAAGCTCGTCGCCGACCTCGGTACCGCGGAATACGGCACCCATATCATCGCGATGAATATAATAACCGTTTCATTTGCCTGCGGCGACGGCTTAAGCGTTGCGGCAAGTGCACTTATCGGTCAGAATCTCGGTAAGCTTCGCCCCGACCTCGCATCGCTTTATGCAAAAGCAGGGCAGAGAATAGGCGTTATACTTTCATTCCTGCTCATATTGCTTATGATTTTTGCTGGCGGCTGGATGGTAAAGCTTTTCGCCGACCCGACCGACCAATATTACGACTACGTTATCAAAAACGGCAAAATTTTAACCTATTACATCGCCGCCTGCGCACCCGGACAAATATCGCAGGTTATCTATAACGGCGCACTCCGCGGTGCGGGCGATACGAAATTTGTCGCACTTACCTCGGCAATCTGTATCGGCGTTATACGTCCGCTTACGGCGTACGTTTTCTGCTATCCCATCGGGCTTGGTCTTTTCGGCGCTTGGATCAGCCTGCTTATCGACCAATATATGCGCCTTGCGTTTTCTATGTACCGCTTTATAAGCGGCGTATGGCAAAAAATAAATGTCTAACCAAAGCATTTAAGTTTTCGGGGACACCAAGAAAAATTTGCGAAAAGCATTGCGGCTCAGCGCTTTTGGGCTGGTCAAGTTCCAATGCTTTGGCTAAGGAGCCTATTATGACAGTAAACGAAGCATTAAAGCAAATCGAAGCATTTGAAAATACCAATTCCGCGCTCAATCATGCCGCGGGCATACTTTATTACGACGGCGATACCGTTGCACCCGAGGGAAGCGTTGAAATACGCGCGCTCACACTTGGTGAAATTTCGCGTATGTCCTATGAGCTTATTACCGCACCCTCGTTTATCGAAGCGCTCGAAACTCTTAATGCAAACCTCGCTTCGCTTTCGGAAATCGACCGTAAAAAGGTATTAGAGCTTTACCGCGAATACGATAATACCCGCAAGATACCTATGCAGGAAATGATCGATTTTCAGGTGCATCTTACCGAATCGTCTGCCGTTTGGCATAAAGCAAAGGAAAATAACGATTTTGCATCCTTCGAGCCCTATTTGCAAAAGACATTTGATACACTTAAGAAGTTCGCATCCTATACCGACCCCGGTAAAGACCCCTATGAGGTTTGCCTCGATAAATACGAACGCGGGCTCACCAAGGAAAAATGCGATAAATTCTTTTCGGCACTGCGTGAAAAGCTGGTTCCGCTTATAGCGCGCGTTGGCAAAGCGAAGCAAATCGACGATTCGGTCCTTCATCTTAATTATCCCAAGGCACAGCAGATGAAGTTCACCGATTACCTTGTCGATATTATGGATATCGACCGTGCTCATTTCGCTGTCGGCGAAACCGAACACCCCTTTACTATTAATTTCACCTCGAAGGATGTTCGTATCACCACTCATTATTATGAGGACAACCTTTCAAGCTCGCTTTACAGCGTAGTTCACGAATGCGGCCACGCTCTTTACGAATTAAATTCTATGCCCGAGCTTTTCCGCACAACGCTCGAAGGCGGCGTTTCTATGGCGATACACGAAAGCCAATCCCGCTTTTACGAAAATATCATTGGCAGAAGCAAGCCCTTCTGTTCGCTTATACTTCCGTTCCTCAAAAAAGAATTCCCCGAACAGCTCGGTAATGTCGATGAATGCGAATTTTACCGTATGATCAATCGCTCCGAGCCCTCGCTTATTCGTACCGAAGCCGACGAGCTTACATACGCGCTTCACGTAATGGTGCGCTACGAGCTCGAAAAGAAAATGATGTCGGGCGAAATTTGCGCTAAGGATCTCCCCAATGAATGGAATAGACTTTATAAAGAATATCTCGGTATCGACGTACCCGACGATAAGCACGGCGTGCTTCAGGATTCGCACTGGTCGAACGCAAATATCGGCTATTTCCCGTCCTATGCACTCGGCTCCGCCTACGGCGCACAGCTGCTTAACGAAATGAAAAAGGATGTCGACGTCGAAGCGGCTATCAACAGCGGCAAGCTAACGGCGATTAACGATTGGCTGCGCGAAAAGATTTGGAAGTTCGGCTGTCTTTACGACCCGACCGACCTTTTCAATATGGTCTGCGGCGAATTCGATCCCGACGTGTACGTTGCTTATCTCGAAAATAAATTCACCGAGGTGTACGGCTTATGAGCTACCTTGTAGATGAATGTATTCTCGATTCGGGCGATAAGGTAATAATTCGCTGGACCGACGGAACCGAGCAAAAGGCTGTTTATAAAGACACCTACGGATATAACCACTTTTTCGATACCGTCCCCCCGAGCGATAAAGAAATACGCCTTTCAAACCATTTTATGCGTTTAAAGGGAATCCACGTAAGAAAAGACGAAGAATAATGAAAGTAATAGACCTTCATACCCATTCAAATTGCTCGGACGGCTCTATGACCCCGACCGAGCTGGTTGCCCACGCCGCATCACGCGGAATATCTGCAATCGCCCTTTCGGACCACGATACTATCGCGGGGATCGACGAAGCGTTGGAAGCAGGTAATAGGTACGGCGTCGAAATCGTGCCCGCAATCGAATTTTCGGTGCAGTCCGCGACTGAAACGCATATACTCGGCTTTTATATCGACCATAAAAGTAAGCTCCTTGAAGAAGCACTCGAAAAAATCAATAAGGTGCGTTGGCAAAGAACGTTAAATACCTGCAAAAACCTTCAAAACCTCGGATTTGATGTAACGATGGACGAAGCTCTTAAAATAGCACCGTCGGGACTTATCGGAAGAGCGCACTTTGCCCGTATTCTAATGGAAAAGGGCTATGTCGCAAGCGTAAAAGAGGGGTTTGATAAATACCTTGCCAACGGCAGACCTGCCTACGACGGCACGCAGGCATTAACCGCGGAAGAAGCGGTTAAGCTTATAAACGCTCTCGGCGGCGTCGCATTCGTTGCACACCCCCATTTAATCAGGCTTGATGACGCTTCTTTACGAGAATTTCTCGTAACGCTTAAAAATGTCGGGCTTTGCGGTATCGAAGGCTACTATAACGAATATACCCCCGAAATGCAAAGCTATTTCCAATCACTTGCGCGTGAGCTTGGATTGGAAATCTGCGGCGGTACCGATTACCACGCAAAAATGAAGCCGCATATCGAAATCGGCATCGGTCAGGGCGGTATGGAAATACCTTATTCGGTGCTTGAAAATATAAAAAATATCGTGAAATCGAAAAATGAAAATTAATTTTAATACGGCATTAGCGCTTTTAAAAGAAAAAATTAACGCGCACAACGCCAAAAACCCGCTTGTAATCGCTATCGACGGCAAATCTGCTTCGGGTAAAACCACCTTTGCAAATCTGCTCGGAGCAACGGTAATTCATACCGATGATTTTTTTCGTCCCCGCAACGAAAAGGGGGTGCTTGAAATCTCGGAATACTCGGGCAATTTCGATATTGATCGCTTTAAAAACGAGGTTGTGGCGAATATAAAAAAAGGAAAAGCCTTTAAATACGGCGTTTTCGATTGCAAAATCGGTGCGGTAACTCATACAATAACCGTCGAAAGCACTAACTGTATTGTGCTCGAGGGTGCATACAGCACTCACCCAAATCTCGGAGATTACGCAGATATAAAGCTTTTTTTCGATATTTCCGAAGAATTGCAAAAGCAAAGAATAATAAAGCGTAACGGTGAAAGCGGCGCTAAAGCCTTTTTCGATATCTGGATACCCGCAGAGGAACGCTACATAACTCGCTATTCAATAAAAGAAAATTCAAATATAATCGTATCAACGGAGGTATAAAAATGGGAGAATTCAGCTACATCAAGGATAAATTTTATCTCAACGGTGAAGAAACACAAATACTTTCGGGCTCTATCCATTATTTTCGTACTGTACCCGAATATTGGCACGATAGACTTTTAAAGCTCAAACAATGCGGCTTCAATACTGTTGAAACCTATATTTGCTGGAATCTGCACGAGCGTAAAGAGGGTGTTTTCGATTTCACCGGCATTCTCGACCTTGCCCGCTTTATCGATATCGCAAACGAGCTTGGCTTGCTTTGTATCATTCGTCCCGGTCCCTATATCTGCGCAGAATGGGATTACGGCGGACTGCCCTCGTGGCTGCTTACCCACAGAAATATGCATATCCGTTGTATGGACGAGGAATTCTTAAAATACGAAACCCGCTACCTCGATAAGGTTTTCGAAATCGTCCGTCCCCGCCTTATCACAAACGGCGGTAATATAATAATGATGCAGGTCGAAAACGAATACGGCTCGTTCGGTAACGACCACGAATATATCCGCTTCCTTGCCGATTATTACCGTAAAAACGGAATCGACTGCCTGCTGTTCACCTCCGACGGACCTTCGGATTTCTTCTTCGGCGGCGGTACGATAAACGGCTTGATTAAAACTGGTAACTTTGGCTCTCATTGGAAGGAAAGCTTTGATTTTATCCGTTCCTATTCCGACAACAGCGAACCGGTTATGTGCTCGGAATTCTGGGAAGGCTGGTTTGATGCATGGTATGGACCCCATAACCGCCGTGTTCCCGACGACGTAGCCGAACAGCTCGACGGAATGCTCGGCGCAGGCGGTAACGTGAACTTTTATATGTTCTGCGGCGGTACTAATTTTGCGTTCAATAACGGCGCAAATAAGTATGAACAATACGCACCGCAAACCACAAGCTACGATTACGACGCCGCATTGACCGAATCGGGCGATTTAACAAAACGCTTCTTTGAGGTACGCGCCGTAGCCGAAAAATATTTCAAAAACCTTCCCGAAATAACGGTTAAGGATACTCCCAAAAAAGCATACGGCAAGCTCGAGCTAAAGGAAACGGCTTCCTTGTTTGCAAATCTTGCCAACCTTTCCACACCCGTAAAAAGCTCTCACCCCAAAACTATGGAAGAGCTTGGCGCAGATTTTGGCTTTACCCTTTACAGCACCGAAATCGATTATCCGATACAAGCGCCGCTTATTATCGAACCTATTCGCGACCGCGCGCTCGTTTTCGTTAACGGTGAATTCAAGGGGGTTAAAGAACGCGACCGCCAAAACGATGAAATTATGATAAATTGCGCCCGCGGCGAAAAAGTAAAAATCGATATACTTATCGAAAACCTCGGCAGAGTAAACTATGGCACCGAAATGGCAGATAACGAAAAGGGTCTTGTTCGCTCTGCACGTTTGGGACAGCAATATATGTTCGGCTGGACTATGTATCCGCTTACTATGGATGATATTTCAAAGCTGGAATATAGCCCCGTGGCTAAAGAAATTTCCTGTCCCTCCTTCTTGCGCGGAACGCTTAATATAGAAGGCACTCCTTGCGACAGCTTCCTTGAATTAACAGGCTTCCATAAGGGCTTTGTTAAGGTAAACGGATTTAACGTCGGCAGATATTGGAACGATGCGGGTCCTCAAAAAACGCTTTATATACCCGCGCCGCTGCTTAAAGAGGGCGAAAACGAAATAATCGTTTTCGAGCTTCACGGATATGAAAAGCCCGTAATAGAATTCAAAGATAAACCCGAACTGGGATAAAGCCCTTGGAGGTATTTTATGCTTAAAAAATCGATCGCGCTTATCCTCTTGTTGGTGATGTTGCTTCCGAACGTTTGTGTATTCGCCGAAGATTCCGAAGAGCTTTTAGGCGACGTTAACGATGACGGTGTAATTGACCAATACGACTATATACTTGTAAAACGCTATTACTTCGGCACTATCAGCCTTTCGCCTATGCAAACCCTTCGTGCCGATGTGAACAGCGACTATGTTGTAGATCAGTACGATTATATTCTTATCAGCCGTCACTATTTCGGCACCTATACAATAAAACAGCCGAATCAGGAATCGGGTGCTCCCGAGATCATCCCCATTCCCAACATTGTAAGTGAAGGAAAGAGCTATACCATAACTCCGCCCCCTTCGAGCGAATATGACGATAACCGTAACAACGAATTAACCGACGGAGTATATGATGTTTCGGCAAGCTATTCCTCGGGCGTTTACTGCGGTCTTAACAGCGATTTCGAGGTTGTTGTTGACCTTGCGGACGAATGCGAACAGCTCAACCGCTTCGAGGTTTCTTACCTCGGCGTGACCAGTGCGGGCATAAATGCACCGTTGAGCATATACGTATATGGGTCGGATAACCAATATAACTGGCAAAGCGTAGGCAAAATGACTATCCCCGAATTCAAAGAAGGGACTGTACAGCGCGCTTTCCTCGAAATCGAAAATGATATTTCCTTCCGTTATATCAAATTCGAGATTGCAAAAAAGTCGGCTTGGGTCTTTATCGACGAGGTTTTTGTTTATTCAAGCATTCCTAAATATATCGAAAATGTCGTCGGTAAATACGAAAGCATCTATAATGCTACCGCGCCCACCGATAATGTACAAAGCCACAATATCTCCTCTGTCGCTTCGGATAAAAAGTTCAACAGCCAGCTTGGTATGTCGGTTGTTTCCAAAGGCTGTGATTATAGCATCGAATGCCTTGAATACGATACCCGTACCGACGATAACGAAGGTTGCCTCACCAATGGTAATACGGTCGGCTCTGCCTTCGAAACGGACGTTTGGGTGGGTATAAATAATTCGCAGGGATCTGTGATTACGCTCGACCTTGGCGAGCTCCGCGACGATGTTTGCGGCTTCTCGCTCTATGCCTTCAAACGCGAGGCATCTAATGTCTTTCTGCCGTATTGTGTCGACGTTTCCGTCAGCAACGACGGTAAAAGCTTTGTTACCGTTGGCAGAAGCTACGGCATAGAAGCAGATCAGGAAAACTATGAATACAGAATTACACTTGATAAATGCATAAATGCGCGCTACGTTCGCTTTACTGTGTCGGAAAGCAACGGCTTTGCTTGGTTTGAAGAGGTATGCGTTTATGCAAACGCACAAATCGAAATCGAGTATGAAATGATGTATGGCGATTTCGAATTCGAAACCACAGATGTCCCCTCGTATTGGGAAGAAGACGACGATTACAATAAAACACAGAATCTCATTTTGGGCAAACCCCAACAAATAGTCAGCGACAGCTATCTTGAATATACTGATAGCGATCCCGAAACCTCCAACACCGCAGAAACCACCAAGCTGCTTACCGACGGCAAATATACCAATGACGATTATTGCTATAACGGTAAATGGGTGCACTTTGTGCGCGGTAACGGAAGAAGCATCTATTACGATCTCGGCAATATCTCATCTGTTTCTTCCTTCTCGGTAAGATTCCTCGAGTTTGATGAATGGGCAATAGCGATGCCCACAGTTATTAAGCTTGCGCTCTCGGAAAACGGCAAGGATTGGTATCTTGCCGCTACAGTCACACCCCAATCGCGCGGCGATATGATTGTCACCGTTACGGGTGATTGCGATAAAGAATACCGTGCGCGCTATGCGATGATTTATATGGACATCGGTGTTCACGTTTTTCTTGACGAGATTACCATAAACGGCAAAAAGAATCACTCCTCGGCATCTTCGCTCGATTCGCTTCCCGAATATAAGATCTATACGGGTGACTATTCGGATATCGGCTATGCCGGACCCTCGGAAGAGCTTCTCGGCGGGGTAAATGATATCTGTCTTATCTATCACAACGGCATCACCACCGACGAAAGCTATTTTAAACCCTATGTAGGATATGTCGATGCAAATGGCAAGATAAAAGATACCCTCTTCGACGGTTATCTCTTCCTGCCTACCACCGCACCGCTCCCCAGCGGCGGCAGACCCTACGGTACAAACTACGCTTCCGATTGGAACGGTTTGTTCGATGCGCTGTTCAGAAACGGAATCAATTTCGATGCATTGAACAAAACCGCCGAAACCACCAAAAATACACTCGGACTTGATGAATTAAAGCTTAAGGTCTACGTTGCAATTCCTCACATGGACGATTCTCTTTACTATTTCGGTGATATCGACCTCAATGGCGATAACGAAAGCCTTACGACTGTTGAGGACAGAGTCTACGTTGCACAGACCTATGCTGAACGCATTATCGAAAAATTCAATTCAAAGGGCTATCAAAACCTCGAGCTTTGCGGATTTTATTGGTTCCACGAGGAAATTTCGGGAACGGATATAGAAACCGCGAAGGCTGTAAATAAAATGTTCGATGAAATAGGCTACCAGCTTTTCTGGATACCCTATTACAATGCGGGCGGATATATGAGATGGGAAGAATTCGGCTTTGATGTAGCCTGCTATCAGCCCAACTATGCCTTTAACATCGAAGTTGATGAAGTTCGTCTTAAACATGCGTCGATCGCGGCAAAAAACTACGGTATGTGTATCGAATTGGAAATAGACGATGCCGCTTTGTATGAAGACAGATTTTTCCGAAAATATATGAACTATCTGGCACGCGGTGTGGATTTGGGATATATGGAAGAAGCTATCCACATGTATTATCAATCGACAAATATTTTAGGCCGCGCCTCGAAATTGGCAGATAAAAAAACAAGACTTATATACGATTATACCTATGAGTTCATAAAGGGTACGCTTGATCCGTCGCCCGAAGCCTGCGACGATATCGCCTTTGAAGCAGAAGTGAATAAAATGCTTAGCGGAAGCGTTGCGAAAAGCAACTCGCTCCCCACACAATATCAGCTTTATTCCTCACCTTCGCACGGTACGGTCACAGTTACCGAGGAAGGCGAATTCGTATATTATCCCAATAAGAATTTCAAGGGAACAGACAGCTTTACCTATCGAATAAGCCATTATCTCGGCTGGTCTGAGGAATGCACCGTTACGATTGAGGTAGAATAAATTTATGAGTAAATTCAAAATGTGTCTTTCGCTTTTCGGCACCTTTTTCAAAATCGGCGCATTTACAATAGGCGGCGGATATGCGATGCTTCCGCTTATTCAGCGTGAGATTGCCGAAAAGCGTAAATGGATCGAGGAATCGACAATGCTCGATATCGTTGCTATTGCCGAATCCACCCCCGGTCCCATCGCAATAAACACCGCAACGTTTGTCGGAACACGCGCCGCGGGCTTCTGGGGCGCGTTCTCCGCAACTCTCGGCACGGTAATGCCCTCGTTTTTAATAATTACCTGCCTTTCCTTTATTCTTGAAGTCGCGCTTCAGTACGAACCGGTAGTGTTCGCCTTCAACGGAATACGAGCTGGCGTTATCGCGCTTATAGTAAAGGCGCTTTGGGGTATGGCAAAACAATGCCCAAAGAATCTGTTTTCGGCTATCCTTGCCGTTGCCGCCTTTGCAATAGCACTCATTCCGAACGTTAGCTTCCTGTTCATAATACTCGGCGGCGCGCTTATCGGCCTTGCCTTGGCAATATTCGTAAGAGGGAGGGAAAAGAAGTGATATATCTCGAACTTTTTCTCACCTTCCTAAAAATCGGCGCATTCACCTTCGGCGGCGGTTATGCAATGCTTCCGTTAATGCAACAAGAGGTGCTTAACCACGGCTGGATGTCCGAAGAATCTCTGCTCAATTTCATCGCGGTTGCAGAATCCACCCCCGGTCCCGTGGCAATAAATATGGCGACCTATATCGGGGTAGAAACCGCGGGTATTTTCGGGGCAATAATCGCAACGCTCGGCGTTGTTCTGCCCTCGTTTGTCATCATTCTTCTTGTAGCAAAATTCTATGCAAAATATAAAAACAGCTTTATCGTAAATGGCTGTCTTACCGGCTTGCGCCCCGTGGTTGTGGGACTTATCGCATCGGCGGTGGTATCTCTCGGCTTCGGCGTCTTTTTCCCGTCAGGCATAACGTTTTCTGCCTTTGATTTCGGCTTTTTCAGCTCGGTTATAATTTTTGCGCTTGTAGTATATTTTGCATTTAAAAAGGTTAATCCCATCTATTTAATATTGGGCTCTGCCTGCTTGGGTGTACTCTCCGGATATACCGAAAAGCTTGTAATGTAAACTGATAAAGAACGAGTTTATCCTCACTCCGAAAGAGCCGAATTTTCACGGCTCTTTTACATTTCCAAAACAATTTCAAACACATCTATAAAACGGTGCTGTTAAAGTGTAAAAAAAGAAAGGATATACGTTATGAAAAGAATACTGATTTTGCTTCTCGTTCTTGCCTTTGCGCTTACCTGCGTTCCGTTTACGGCAACAGCGGAAAATGGAATGCCTACTGCCGAAGCGCTTAACGGCTACGAAAATATCTGCCTTACCTATACCTTCGATTATTATAATTCTTATAACAATCGCGGCGCACACGATGCCGAAAGCCTTTTGCCCTATGTGGGATATTATGACAAAAACGGTGAGATTACCGATTATTTCTTCGATAGCTACCTTTTCCTGCCTTGCGTGTCATTAGGACCCTCGGGCGGCTCTATGGTTGGCTCGTTTGATAACCCCTCTAACCTTGTCGATTGGTCTGCATATATCGAAGATACCTTTAAAGAAGGCTATAACGTCGATGCGCTTGATTACGCTTTCGGTAGAGTAAAGCAGGAGCTCGGCGATACCTCGGACCGAAAAGCGGGTGTTTTCTTTACTGTGCTTTATCCGATACATACCCAAACCAATTTTGGCGAAATCAACGGCGAAAGCCTTGATTTTTCGAACAACGAGCACCGCAAAACGGCGGTAAAGTGGATGATCGATGAACAGATTTCGCTTTATACACAAGGCGGCTACGAAAACCTCGATATGGTTGGCTTTTATTGGTTTGAGGAATACCTTTTCAATTATGAATATACCTCGGCAGATATCGAGCTTATTAATTATACCGCAGATTATCTTCATTCGCTCGGCTTAAAGTTTATATGGATTCCGTGGTATGTGGCAAACGGTACTACAAACTGGCAATCGCTCGGATTTGACGTTGCATGTATGCAGCCCAACCTTTTCTGGATGGATTATCCCGATTACGACCGTGTGAAGGATAGCATAAGCTATTCAAAGCAATACGGTATGGGTATGGAAATGGAAATCGACCCCTTGGCGTTTTATAGCAAGGAGCATTTCAAGCGCTACCTTATCTATCTTGAAGACGGTATGAATTACGGCGCTATGGATTCTGTAAAGATGTATTATCAGGATAAGAGCCCTGCCGTATTTTATCAAGCCTGCCATTCAACCGAAGCCAATAAACGTATAATATACGACCTGACCTATAAATACGCAAAGGGAACTCTTACTCAAAACGATATCGACGCGGCGCGTAACGGCGAATATTACGACGAAGCACCGCCTCAAGCTCCTCAACTGCTCGGCGACGTCAATAACGACGGCACAATCGACCAGTATGATTACATACTTGTAAAACGCCACTATTTTGAAACCCGACTGCTTAACGAAGAAGAAGCGGCGCGCGCCGATGTGAACAAAGACGCTAATGTCGACCAATTCGATTATATTCTTATTGCTCGTCACTATTTCGGTACGTACGTAATAGAATAAAAGTTTAAAAGGCACCGTTTAGGTGCCTTTTTGGTATTGCAAAAATAATTTAAATGTGTTAAAATGAGCAGTAATAAATAATAGGAGGCAAGTAATGAAAAAGCTACTTTCGTTTTTACTTGTTACAGCAACACTTTTATCTGTTTTTTCGTCCTTTGCATTTTCTGCTTCTGCGGATTTTCCAAGTTCGGATGAAATGAACGGGTACGAAAATTTATGTCTGACCTACAACTTTAATATAAAGGTTGAAAATAACGGCAGACATTTGGTCGAGGATTTGGCTCCCTACGTCGCATATTACGACACCAACGGAAACATCAAGGATTTCTTCTTCGACAGCTTCCTCTTCCTTCCCGTTAACGGATATGCACCGAGCGGCGGTACTTTGCACTATGATCCCGGCAAGCCCAATAAGGCAAGCGACTGGGAAGCATACGTAGATGATACCTTCTATGAAAATGCAAACGTAAATGCACTTAATACCGCTATGGGTGAAGCTAAAAAAGCGCTCAACGATAACCAAACAAAAGCGGGCGTTATTTTAACCATTATGTATCCCGGTTGGGGAGATAGCAATTTCGGCACGCTGAACGGAAAAGCGCTCGACTTCAAAAATGTTGAAGATCGTAAGTATGCAATAAAGTGGATGATCGATGAACAGATGTCGAGATTTGAAGAAGCAGATTACGAGCATCTTGAATTGATCGGCTTTTATTGGCTCGAGGAATGGATTATTTCTTACGGCAACCGTGAAGAAAACCTCTCGCTTTACAGATACGCGGGTGAATATCTTGAATCGCTTGGCTTGAAATACCTTTGGATTCCGTATTATCAGTCCACCGGCTATAAAGAATGGCAAAGCTTTGGCTTCGATATCGCTTGTATGCAGCCCAATATGTACTTTGGCGACAAGCGCGACCCTCAGCAGGTGGTTGATTCGATTGCGGAATCTAAAAAGTACGGCATGGGTATGGAAGTCGAAATCGACTACAACGCTATTACTAGCGATGAATATTATCAACGTTATCTCGACTATCTCGAAGCCGGTATGAACGGCGGCGCTATGGATAGCATCAAAATGTACTATCAGGGCGGAAAACCTGCAATATATTACCATGCATATAAAGCTACATCAACGCGCGCGCGTTCGATTTACGATTTAACCTATAAATATGCAAAGGGTACTCTTACTCAGGCAGATATAAACGCGAACCGTCCCTTTAAGCTTCCTGCCGGTGTTGAAATCGTTTCTGACGGAAAATCATACGTAACCTCGGGTGCTTATGTCGGCGACGGCAGCTCTGAATATCAAAAGGTCGACGGTAAGGAGCTTACCGACGGTGTTATCGGCACGAGCGAGCTCGGTACAGAATGGCATCCCTTCCACGTATCGCTTGTTGATAAGGATAAGAGAATGAGCGTAACCGTTGACCTCGGTGAGGAATACAAAAACCTTACCCACTTCGGAGCTCACTTCAGTCATATTCAGAACCACGGTATAGGCGATCCCTCGGACGTGCGTATCTATATTTCTACCGATGGAACGAATTTCACAGAAATAGCAAAACCTCAAATACAGGTCTCCGGTATTGCGGCATTTGTTGAATATCAATGCAATGCAGTTACGGCGCGTTATGTTAAATTCTCGTTCTTAAAATCCAACTTTAACTTTGTTTTCGCTTCGGAAGTCTATGTCGGCGCATCGGATGAGAATACTCCTGTCGATCCTCCTGTAAATCCTCCTGTAAATCCTCCCGTTGACCCCGAAGTTAAGCTCGGTGACGTTAACGATGACGGCGCTATCGACCAGTACGATTACATTCTCGTTAAGCGTCATTACTTCGAAACACGTATTCTTAATGAAGAAGAAATGACGCGTGCAGATGTAAACAAGGACAGCGTGGTTGACCAGTTCGACTACATCCTCATCGCCCGCCACTATTTCGGCACCTACGTTATTGGATAATAGTATTAAAGGCACCGTTCAGGTGCCTTTAACTTTGCTATTGCAAATATACTTGGAATGTGTTAAAATTAACAAAATAACTATCGGAGGCAAGTAATGAAAAAGCTACTTTCTTTTTTCCTTGTTTTATCAATGCTTACTGCCGCATTTTCGGCGTTTACATTTTCGGCTTCTGCCGATTTTCCCAAAGCTGATGATGTAATGAACGGCTACGAAAATCTGTGTCTTACTTATACCTATAACCCCAACGCGGCAAATAACGGACGTCACCTTGCCGAGGATCTTAAGCCCTATGTCGGGTATTACGATACCGAAGGAAACCTGAAAGACTTTTTCTTCGATAGCTACCTGTTTTTGCCCTGTGTAACCTATGGCGTTTCGGGCGCAAGACTTCATTACGATACAAATAACCCCACAAAGGCTGTCGATTGGCAGGCCTATATAGATGATACCTTTTATGAAGGCACAAACGTCGATGCGCTCGAAACCGCGTTTGGCGAAGTAAAGCAAAAGCTCGGCGATACCGAAAAAAAGGCGGGCGTCGTGCTTACTGTTCTTTATCCCGCTTACGGACAAAAGGATTTCGGCACGCTCGGCGGCAAAACGCTTGATTTTTCAAAGCTCGACGACCGTAAGTATGCGATTAAATGGATGATCGATGAACAGCTCAAGCTTTACAATGACCGCGGTTACGAGCATTTAGAGCTTATCGGTTTTTATTGGCTCGAGGAATATCTTATAACCCATGGAAATAAAGAGGAAAATAAACAGCTTTATCAATACACCGCCGAATATCTTCATTCGCTTGGCTTGAAGTTTGTTTGGATTCCTTGGTATCAGGCAAACGGCTATAAGGAATGGAAAGAGCTTGGCTTTGATGTCGTTTGTATGCAGCCCAATATGTTTTGGGAAGCTATTCCCACACCCAACCGCGTTGAAGATACCGTTGATGAATGTAAGCTTTACGGTATGGGTACCGAATTGGAAATCGACGGCCGCGCTCTTACCAGCGCAGAATACTTTAACCGCTATCTCGATTACCTCGAAGGCGGTATGAAACGCGGCGCGATGGATACGATAAAAATGTATTATCAGGACGCAAAAAGCGGTATTTATTATAAAGCGTGGAACTCTTCCGATGAACGCACGCGTTCGATTTACGATCTTACCTATAAATATGCAAAGGGTACTCTTACCCAAGAGGATATCGACGCATTCAGAAGCCCGATGTTTACGCTTCCCGAAGGTGTTAAGTGGAGATCCAACGGCAAAAAATACGTTGCAAGCCAAGCCTACTCCGACGGTAACGGCTCGGGATATCAGAATATCGACGGCAAGGAGCTTACCGACGGTGTTATCGGCGCAAGTGAGCTCGATACCGAATGGCACGGCTTCCATAAGTCGCTTCTCGACCCCGACGGCAGAATGAGCGTTACCGTCGACCTCGGCGCGATATATAAAGACCTTACACACTTCATCGCCCATTTTAGCCATATACAAAACTATGGCATCGATGACCCTGCTGACGTAAGAATAGCAATATCCACCGACGGCGAAAGCTTTACCGAAATTGCCGCACCCGAATTGCAATATAACGACATTTCGGCATACGTAACCTATCATTGTGAGCCCGTTACCGCTCAGTACGTTAAATTCTCGTTCACCAATTCAAATGCAAACTTCGTATTCTGCTCCGAGGTCCTCGCAGGCGCGGGCGATCCTCCCTCGGTTGGTGCAGAGTCTTCGAAAGAAGAATCGCTTACCGAATCTGAAAACGAAAATGCTTCCGATGAAATATCCGAGCCCGCAACCGAAGATAAAAACGGCTCGAATTGGTATATCTGGGTGATCATCGGCGTAATCGCTGTTGCTTGCGCTGTTGCGGCTCCGCTTGTACTGCGCAATAAAAATAAAAAGCAATAAAAATCTGTTACGGAGTATATAATGGAATTAGTGGCAACCTGTCTTTTCGGCTTAGAAGGCATTTTGGGCGAAGAGATAGACAACCTCGGCTATAAACGTATAGAAACTATCGACGGACGAATAACCTTCGAAGCGCCCGTCGAAGCGATCGCGCGCTGCAATATCCGCCTGAGAACTGCCGAAAGAGTGCTTATCAAGCTTGGCAGCTTCAAGGCGTATAGCTTCGATGACCTCTTCGAGGGTACGAAAAAGCTTCCTTGGTCGGACTATATCGGCAAAAACGACGCTTTTCCGGTAAAGGGACACTCGATAAGAAGTAAGCTGTTTTCTATCCCCGATTGCCAAAAAATAGTCAAAAAAGCTGTTGTAAATTCGCTTGGCGAAAAATACAAAATGCGTATTTTTCCCGAAACAGGTGTCAAATATCAAATAGAGTTCTTTATTCTCAACGATAAAGTCACTCTTATGATTGATACATCGGGCGCGGGCTTGCATAAACGCGGCTACCGTGCGCTTTCCGGTGTGGCGCCCCTGCGTGAAACGCTCGCGGCGGCTATGGTAAGGCTTTCGCGTATGCGCGATAACGTTATAATTTGCGACCCTCTGTGCGGAAGCGGCACAATCGCAATCGAAGCGGCGATGCAGGCTTGCAATATCGCATCCGGCTTAATGCGTAACTTCGCGGCGCAAGGCTATGCTATACTTGATGAAAAGGTGTGGTCGTTGGAAAGGGAAGAGGCAAGAAGCGAAATAACACAGCCGCTTACCAAAATATTCGGCTCGGATATAGACCCCGCTATGATAGAGCTTGCACGTGAAAACGCTAAAAAAGCGGGCGTTGCAAACGCGATTGAATTCGCCGTTGCAGATGCGCGCAAATTTGTATCTCCTCTCGAAAACGCAAGAGGAACTATAATAACCAACCCGCCCTACGGCGAACGCTTGGGCGACCTTTCTTCAGCGCGCGACCTCTGTAAGGCACTCGGCAAAAATTTCGAAACTGCCGTGCCCTCGTGGCAGATGTATATTATCACATCCGACGAGCTCTTTGAACGCTACTTCGGCAGACGCGCCGATAAAAAGCGTGTGCTCTATAACGGAATGATAAAATGCAATCTTTATCAGTTTTTTAAACCGAAAAAGTAATTAAAACCTTGCAATTTCCAAAAATTTCATATATAATAGGCAAGGTGTGCGTTTTGGTACGTTTTTGGTACCAAAAACCCGCAACAAAAACAAAATGCACCGATTTATGCTGTATGGTTCTTAACGAATTCGGTGTATAACATATCTCGAAAATAAAAGAATTGCTCGGAGGTAATATTTATGAAACTCAAGCCCTTGGCAGACCGTGTAGTAGTAAAGATGGTCGAAGCCGAAGAAACCACTAAAAGCGGCATTATTCTTACCGGTGCCGCAAAAGAAAAGCCCCAAATCGCCGAAGTAGTAGAAGTAGGTCCCGGCGGAAACGTAGATGGCAAGGAAGTCGTTATGACCGTTAAGGTTGGCGATAAGGTTATCACAAGCAAATATTCCGGCACCGAAATCAAGCTCGACGGTGAAGAATATATCATAGTACGCCAAAACGATATTTTGGCTATCGTAGAGTAATTTACGGAGGTAATCAACAATGGCAAAAGATATTAAAAACGGCATCGAAGCACGCGAAGCCCTTCTTCGCGGTATCGATAAGCTTGCAGATACCGTTAAGATCACTCTCGGCCCCAAGGGCAGAAACGTAGTGCTCGATAAAAAATTCGGCTCGCCGCTCATCACTAATGACGGCGTTACCATCGCAAAGGAAATCGAGCTTGATGACGCATTCGAAAATATGGGCGCATCTCTCGTTCGCGAAGTTTCTACCAAAACCAATGACGCGGCAGGTGACGGTACTACCACCGCAACTCTTCTCGCGCAGGCAATCATCCGCGAAGGTATGAAAAACGTTGCGGCAGGCGCAAACCCTATGGTTATCAAAAAGGGTATAGCAAAGGCTGTTGAAACCGCTGTGGAATCCTTAAAGGCTTCCTCCCAGAAGGTAAACGGCAGTGCCGATATCGCACGCGTAGGTACCGTTTCCTCGGCAGATGAGGTTATCGGTACTCTCATCGCAGACGCTATGGAAAAGGTTACTGCAGACGGCGTTATCACCGTTGAAGAAAGCAAAACCGCAGAAACTTCTTGCGAAGTTGTCGAAGGTATGCAGTTCGACCGCGGCTATATCACTCCTTATATGGTAACCGATACCGATAAGATGGAAGCTGTTATCGACGATGCGGCTGTTCTTATCACCGATAAAAAGATTTCCAACGTTCAGGAAATCCTTCCCGTGCTCGAACAGGTTGTTCAGAACGGTCTTAAGCTAGTTATCATTGCAGAGGATGTAGAAGGCGAAGCGCTCTCTACCCTTATCGTCAATAAGCTCCGCGGCACCTTTACCTGCGTTGCTGTCAAAGCTCCCGGCTTCGGCGACAGACGCAAGGATATGCTCAAGGATATCGCTATCCTCACCGGCGGCGAGGTTATCTCCTCCGAACTCGGCTACGAGCTCAAGGAAGCTACCCTTATGCAGCTCGGTAGAGCACGTCAGGTTAAAATCAATAAAGAAAACACTATCATTGTCGGCGGCGCAGGCGATGCAAACGAAATCAAGGGCAGAATTGCACAGATCAAGGCTGCTTTGGAAGTTTCCACCAGCGAATTCGATAAAGAAAAGCTTCACGAACGTCTTGCAAAGCTTTCGGGCGGCGTGGCGGTTATCAAGGTTGGTGCGGCTACCGAAACCGAAATGAAGGAAAAGAAGCTCCGTATCGAAGATGCTCTTAACGCAACCAAGGCGGCTGTTGAAGAGGGTATCGTTGCAGGCGGCGGCGTTGCTCTTTGCGACTGTATTCCCGCTGTTGCGGCTCTTGTTGATAAGGTTGAAGGCGACGAAAAGACCGGCGTTAAAATCGTTCTCCGCGCACTCGAAGAACCCGTTCGTCAGATCGCAGAAAACGCAGGCTTCGAAGGCTCTGTTATCGTTCAGCGCGTAAAGAGCGAACCCAAGGGTGTCGGCTTCGATGCATATAACGAAACCTTCGTAGATATGATCGAAAGCGGTATCGTAGACCCCACCAAGGTTACAAGAAGCGCACTTCAGAACGCGGCAAGCGTTGCTTCTATGGTGCTCACCACCGAAGCACTCGTTGCAGATAAGAAGGAAGACCCCGCAACCGCGGCAGCCAACGCAGCAGCAATGGCTGGCGGTATGGGCGGCGGAATGTACTAAAAATAACGAAAAAGCAGATGTCTTTTATAAGACGTCTGCTTTTTGTACTTGATCGGAGATTAAGATGAAAAAACTATATGATGTTGCCGCAAAACATACAGCTCGCTTTCCTAACGGCAATGAGCCTTACCAAATTGTCACGCGCATCCTTGAAGAATGCGGTGAGGTTGCAAGCGAAGTGAATCACTTCGAAAAAAGCGGACTGAAAGCACAAAAGCACGGTGAGCCCTCAAGGCAAAAGCTTGCCGATGAAGTTAAGCAAGCAATGTCTTGTCTTGTTCAACTAATTCAGTACTACGGAATAGAAGAAGAGTTTGAACGTTCGTTAGATAATTCGTTGAACAAATAAACATCCTCTTTTAATTTCTGTTGACCTGCATTAAGCACATAAGAAAAACACCGAAAATTGCGCCAATAAACATACCGATAATAAAACCAAGCATATAAACCACTCCTTTTTGTTATTATCTGTCAAAAAGGAAAGTTTATGCAAAAAGCAGTTGCGTTAATTTGCAACTGCTTTTTCTTTGATTAATTAACCTCTGTTCCGCCCCATTCAACAAGTACAAACCCGCTTCTTTCGGGGGAAGTGAGAGTTTGCGGTTCGATATTTACCTCTTCGTCCAACGCCTTATAAGACATAAATACGCGTATGCTTGTATCGGGCGCGGGCGAAACGTTCAGCTTTGCCGCCGATTCGTAGTTTTCGAACTGGAAGGAAATCAAATTGTATTCGTTTTCTTGCATCTGCGGCAGCCAATAAACGATAAATTCGTTGGCTTCGCGTCTGTTCAAGCCGAGCTTTGCGAGTGCATTCTCCAAAAATGCCGCGGTATCATCGCCCGCAACGCAGAAGCCCTTCGAAAAGTCGGATTCAAAACCGCCAACGCCTTCCCAATACAAATAATTGTATTCCATACCGTCTTTATCGGTTAAGGTTCCGTCGGGCGAAGCGGTAACAGCCCACTTGCCGTTATATTCGGGATATGTGCAGGTAAGCACACCCTTGTAATCAAGCACGACTTCAACGTCCGTCGTGTAAGTAGGGTAAAGGTAAATAACCGGCTTTTCGGGGGCTATCACGAAATTGTCCTCGGAGTTATCGGAGCATTCGTGAGTAGATTCTTGGGCGTCGCTGAATTCCGAAGATTCGTTCAAAGAGCTTTCATAGTCAGAACTTTCGACGCTTGAACTCTCGACGCTTGAACTCTCAACGCTTGCACTCTCAACGCTTGAACTCTCAACGCTTGAACTTTCGGTTATAGATTCGTGAATAGATGAATTATCGCTGTTTTCTTGCTCATAAATCGAGCTATCGGATAAGGATTTGGAAAGTGAGTTTTCGGTTTCGGGCTCGCAACCTAATAATAATGCAACAAAGCACAAAATCACTAAAAACATAGATATCAAACGCTTCATATATATACTCCTTATCTTTGTTTTACATATATTATACGTATGAAATTAAACAAACACTCACTTACTCGATAATATTCATTCTTAACTGACCGCCGAAAAGTGTTTGCTCGAGCCACTTAATCGACCAGCCTACCCATCTTGCAATATAAGGAATTGTGTATTCTTTTGTACCCCAATCGGGCGCGGTTTCCGCAGTAGCGCGCGAAAGACCGTGTCTTCCTTCGGGGAAAATGTGAAGCTCGCAATTAATGCGCTTATCGGTAAGCGCTCTTGCAAAGGCAAGCGAGTTTGCAACGGGAACAGCATCGTCGGTTGCGGTGTGCCAAATAAAGCAGGGGCAGGTGCGCTCGTCAACGTTTTCGTCGAGGTTTGCAATATGGTTAAGCTCGTCGTTGCGTTCAAAGCCCATAAGGTAATTAAACGAGCCTTCGTGCGTGGGAACGTTTTGGGTAACAACAGGGTAGCATAAAACAGCCGCATTCGGCTTGCAAAGCTCGTTATCAATACCCAATTTTTCGGCAATAAACTTACAATGCCACTGTGTAGCGATAAAGCCTGCAAGATGTCCGCCCGCAGAAAAACCTATAACCGCTATCTTGTCGGGGTCGATGCAGTATTTTTCGGCGTTTGTGCGCACGTGTGCGATAGCCGCCGCAGCATCAAGCAGGGGATTGGCTATTTTAGCCTTGTCGCCCGTAATATAACGTACAGTAAAGGTGTTGTAGCCTTCCGCGAAATATGCACTTGCAATAGGCTCTGCCTCTCTGTCACTTGTAAACTGATAACCGCCGCCGGGGAATACTATCATCGCGGGGCGTCTGCCCTTGGTAAGCTCGGGCGATACGCGGTGTATCATAAGCTCCATTGTAACTGTGGAAGCGCCGTCGTAAATTTCGGTTTGGTGAAGTTTAATTATTTCCATTTTTTGCTCTCCTGAGTTTTAAAAAATATTCAATAGCGATTGTCAAAACGATTATCGAAAAAGAAATATAAAGAATAATATCACCCACGAACGAATAAATCGTGCGGGATTCAACCGTATAAGCCGTGCCATAGGCAATATCGGGCACCAAAGGCTCGGTTTGTGTAAGAACGCGGCCGCGCTCATCGATAAACGCCGAAACGCCTGTGTTTGCCGCGCGCATAATATAACGCTTGTTTTCGATTGCGCGTAACTGTGAATGGCGTAAATGCGTATATGTTCCCGCGCTGTCGTTAAACCAGCTATCGTTCGTTACAACGGCAATAATATCCGCGCCGCTTTGTACCGCTTCTGCGGTAAATTGCGGGAATATCGAATCGAAGCAGACTAAAGGACCGACACCGCCGTATTCGGTTTCGATAACAATAGGCTTGTCGCCCTCGATAAGCTTCGTGCGCGATAAATTCATCGCTTCGATAAAGGGTAGCCATTTCGAAAGTAGGTCTGCAAACGGAATAAACTCACCAAACGGCACAAGATGACGCTTGTCGTAACGCTCCGAAAGACTTCCGCTTCCGTCGGGCAACACGGCTATAACCGCGTTGTAGCTTTCCTTGGTTTCAATATCGTAATAATGCACACCCGCAATAACCGTCACACCGTATTCGGTGGCGATTGCCGAAAGCTCCTTGTGTATCACGCCGTTGGGTACAAACGTCTGAGGAATCGCGCTTTCGGGCAGAATTATCATATCAGCGCCGTTTTCTGCCGCCTGCTTTGTCATTCCAACGTATCGGTCTAAAATACTGCCGTTGTTTGCGCTGTCCCATTTTTCGTTCGAAAGAATATTGCCTTGAATAGCCGCAACGGTGAACTCCTCGCTCTTTTCGGTGGGAATAAGCCAAATTAACGTACCGATTAAGCTGTTAAGTAAAATAACGCCCGCGCCGATATATGCAAAAAGCTTAACTTTTCTGCAAACCGCCAAAGCAAGCCCGGAGCAGCCCAACGCCGTTATAAAGGCAATAAAGTATTTACCGAACAGCGATATGGTTTGCAAATAGGGAAGAAACCCTGTCATAGAAACGGCAACCCCTGCCCAAGGTAAAGCAAGCGTCCCGAGCGAGAGCACCCATTCCCAAATAACAGACAAGGCGGAAAATCCCAAAAGCATAGCCGCATCGCTTTTAAAGAGCTTGCATAAGCACATTACCGCCGCGACGACCAAAGCGTGTAATAACGGTATGGCAATACACGAGCATATAAGCACAAAAACAGCCTGCGTTTCGTTAAATCCGAAATTCGAATAGGGATATAGCTCCGATAAAAACAGATATATCGGGGTAAAAAAGCCTATATAGTAAATAAATAATGGCTTAAAAACGCGTTGTTGTGCTTCCTTTTGCTTAATTATTAAATAGAATAAGCAAAAAAGCGAAGCAAAGGTAAATATAAAAAGATTTTCGAAATAATAAGGAAGCGCACCCAGTGCACCCGCCAAAAGGCAAAGCAACAGCGAGGCGCGCTTGCTTTCTGCGGCGCGTGTAATACACGCGCCGAGCTTTAAAATTTTAGTCATTAAAGTCCTTCAACCATCGTTCTAACGGCCTCTGTCGCGACCTTAAATGCTTCAAAAGGCGTTTCGAAAGAATATACGTGGTGGATATCGTCAAGCTTAGAAAGGCTCGAAAGTCCGGTAAAGTTCATCAAATGCGGCTCCATAGTCAAAACGACCTCGCCGTCGCGGTCTGCGTTAACTGCTTTAAGTATATCTTCAAGACAAGCAACGCCCTTGCCGGGGGGAACGATTGCGCCGCTTTCGTCAGCGTCCTTAATATGGAAATAATGGATGTAATCCTTAAGAAGCGGATAACCCTTCGATGCGTCCTCAAAGCAAAAAGCAAAGTTGCCGGGGTCGAGCACCGCCTTTAATCTGCCTCCGAAATACTGCATAAGCTCAAGCTCGCGCTCGGGCGAATAGCCGAAAATATCCTTTTCGTTTTCGTGGCAAAGAATAAATCCGCGCGCATCTGCCATATCAAGCAATTCACCGATATATTCAAACGCAATCTTCTTGAATTCTGCGTCCTCCATACCGTCGGCAGGGTAGAAGCTGAACATTCTCAAAACCTTGCAATTAAGCATATCGCCGATATCCATAATGCGAGTAAGCAAATTCTTGTGCGCGTTAAAATCACCGTCAACGTTCATTTTGCCGATAGGTGTGCCGAGTGCAGAAAGCTTAATGCCGTTCGCATCGAGCTTTTCCTTTACAACCTTTACTTCGTCGTCGGTAAGCTCGATAAAGCTCTTTCCGTCTACACCGCGAAGCTCGATCATTCCGATACCCAAAGCTTTAACGCCTTCTATCTGTTTGTCAAAGCTTGCGTCGATTTCATCCGAAAATGCAGAAAATACAAATTTAGCCATTTTATTCACCTGTTCCTAAATTGATTCCAACAGCCTGACCCTCGATAAAATAACCCGTATAGGTCCTGCCGGTGGTAAATGTATAAACCGCCTGCTCGCCGTGAACGTATTCGCCCTTTTCGTCAAGAACGAAATTTCCGTTTTCGTCGACCGTGCGTGTGTCCATAAGATTGTTGCGGAAGGTGCCGTTGTAACGTTCGCCGTTGGTCCACATATAAACGCCCTTTTCGCCGTCGCGCTTGTCTTCTTTAAAGTATCCCTCGTAGCGGTCGCCGCTTTCATATTTCATAACGCCGTAACCTTGTTTAAGGTCGTTTGCGAAATATCCGTCGTAGGAAGCGCCCGAAGCCCACTTAAACTCGCCCTTGCCGCTTCTTACGTCGTTTTCGAAATTGCCGATATAAGAATTTCCGTTCGCATAGGTGAATTTGCCCTGACCGTGCTTCTGCGAGTTAATAAACGAGCCCTCGTAAACGTCGCCGTTGGCATATTTAAAAACACCGGTGCCGGTTATTTCGTCGTTTTGAAAATATCCTTCGTAAATATCGCCGGTTGCCGAATAGCTCATAATGCCGTGGCCGTGCCTGCAACCGTTAACTATTTCGCCGGAGTAAACGTCGCCGTTTGCGTAGCTTATGGTGCGGTTGTAAAAATCAAGCGTCGCTTCGGTGCCGTTCTGATATTTTATCGTGCCGCTTAAGGGTTGACCGTTTTCATATTCGCCCAAAAACTTCGCACCGTTGGGAAGGGTTGTATATCGACCGCCGATAAGGAATATCACACCAACGGTAATCGCAACCAAAAGGACTGCGGCTATAAGAATAATAAGAATAGGATTCGATTTTTTCATCGCGTGTTACCTCCGTCTCCGAACAGCTCGCCGAAGCTTGCTCCCGTAGTTTTTAAAAGATCGGGTAATATGCGGTTAAGTGCAAAGGCAACTACAACAAGACCGAAAATACAAAGCAAAAGAAAGACAATCGTGGTATCCTTTCCGCGGTATTTGGTTTTTGCCATAGCAAGCTTGTCGGGCGCGATATAATATCTGTCGTCCTCGGTTTTTAAAACCGTTTCCGAAAAGCTTGTGCCGGGCCTGAGCGAATATTTAAGAGCAGGCGTCATCTTCAATCCCAATTCGTCAAGCGCAAGTGCGCTTTCGGGAGAGGATGCGTCGATTTCGATAAGCTTGCGAACAAGCCTGCCCAAAAAACGCGAATTGTAATAGCCGATGCACATAGCAACACACGCGCCTAAAACAAACATCCATACGATTGTAGTTATATCCATTACGAATTACCTTTTTGTTATTTAATAATGGTTTTGCCGAGCATATAGGGCTGAAGCGCTTCGGGAATATTAACGCTTCCGTCCTCGTTAAGATTATTTTCGACGAATGCAATGAGCATTCTGGGAGGTGCTACTACCGTGTTGTTAAGAGTATGTGCAAGATACTTGCCGTTTTCACCGTCAACACGAATCTTAAGTCTGCGTGCCTGCGCATCTCCGAGGTTGGAGCAGGAGCCGACCTCGAAATATTTCTTCTGTCTGGGCGACCACGCTTCAACGTCAACCGATTTTACCTTAAGGTCGGCAAGGTCACCCGAACAGCATTCGATGGTACGAACGGGAATATCAAGCGAACGGAAAAGATCAACCGTGTTCTGCCAAAGCTTGTCAAACCACATCATAGAATCCTCGGGCTTGCAGATAACGATCATTTCCTGCTTTTCGAACTGGTGTATGCGGTAAACGCCGCGTTCTTCAAGGCCGTGCGCGCCCTTTTCTTTTCTAAAGCAGGGCGAATAGCTGGTAAGCGTCTTGGGAAGCGTATTTTCGGGAATAATGGTGTCGATATATCGACCGATCATAGAATGCTCGCTCGTACCGATAAGGTAAAGGTCCTCGCCCTCGATCTTATACATCATCGCTTCCATTTCTGCAAAGCTCATTACACCCGTAACAACGTTGCTGCGGATCATAAAGGGAGGAATGCAGTATTCAAAGCCGCGCTTTATCATAAAATCACGCGCGTAAGCAAGTATTGCGGAATGAAGCTGGGCAAGATCGCCGGTAAGATAATAAAAACCGTTGCCTGCTACCTTTCTTGCGCTGTCAAGATCAAGACCGTTAAGACGTTCGAAGATTTCCGCGTGGTAGGGAATATCAAAATCGGGCACCAAGGGCTCGCCGAAACGCTCTACCTCAACGTTTTCCTCGTCATTTTTGCCGATAGGTACAGAAGGGTCGATAATGTTGGGTATGCGCATCATAATGGTGTTGAGCTTTTCGCTTACTTCCTTTTCCTCTGCGGTAAGCTCATCGATTCTGCCGCCGTCGGCAGCAACCGCGCGCTTGACCTCTTCGGCTTCATCGCGCTTGCCCTGTGCCATAAGCGCACCGATCTGTTTCGAAGCCTTGTTGCGGTTTGCACGCAAAGCTTCAACCTCTACCTTGATTTCGCGGTTGCGCTTGTCAAGAGCAATAACCTCGTCGACAAGGGGAAGCTTGTCGTCCTGAAACTTCTTTTTGATGTTTTCTTTTACAACTTCGGGGTTTTCACGTAAAAATTTAATATCAATCATTTTATGTTTCTCCGTTTTTAATTTTCGTTTTCAAAAAAATTGCTTCCGCAAATGGTTTTAATAAGCGATTCAAGATCGTCGTTTCCGTTAAATGCTATGGTAAGCTTTCCTTTTCCGTCGGCAGACTGCTTAATGCTTGCCTTTCTGCCGAGAATCTCGCTCATATCGTTTTCAAGCTTTCTGTAATAAGCCTTGCTTACGGGATTCACCGTTTCGGAATGCTTCGCGTTACTGCCGTCGATAACAGCTTTAACGTATTGCTCGGTCTGACGCACCGAGAGGGAATTGTTAATAACAAATTCGGCGTGCTTTAAAAGCTGAACGCTATCGCATATCTGGGTAAGCGGCACAAGCGTTCTCGCGTGGCCGTAAGAAAGCTCGCCGTTTTCGATAAGCAAAAGCACATCCTCGGGAAGCTTGAGTATTCTTAAAATGTTCGTAACCGCCGTGCGCGATTTGCCTACCCGTTCGGCGGCCTCCTCCTGCGTAAGCCCGAACTTTTCCATAAGGTCGCGGTAGCCGCGCGCCTCTTCAACTGCGTTCAGGTTTTCGCGTTGCAGGTTTTCAATAAGCGATAATTCGGTTGCAGTCTGCTCGTCGACCTCCCGTATTAGGGCGGGTATCTCGCTCAATCCCGCAATCTTTGAAGCGCGCCATCTGCGTTCGCCTGCGATTATTTCGTAATAACCGTTGGCTTTGCGCCGTACGGCTATCGGCTGCAAAATTCCGTGTCGGCCAATCGAATCTGCAAGCTCCAAAAGTGCGGTTTCGTCAAAATGCCTTCTTGCTTGAGCTCTGTTAGGCTCGACGTCCGATATTTTGAGCATCGTAACGCCGCTTTGCTCCTTTTCGTCTATCGCGTTGTCGGCAAGGAGAGCATCAAGCCCTCTGCCGAGCCCCTTTTTTGCCATACTTTTCCTCCGTTATCCTTCGCATCTTCTCATCATTTCCAAGGCAACCGCCGAATAAGCCGCCGCGCCCTTGCCGTTTTTGTCGTATTCAGTTATCGGCATACCATGGCTCGGTGCTTCGCTTATCTTTACACTGCGCGGTATGGGTGTTCTGAAAAGCTTGTCCGCAAAGTATTTCTTTATCTCTTCAAGCACGGCAATCGATAAATTCAATCTGCCGTCAAACATATTTACCAAAACTCCCAAAAGCTCTATTTCGGGATTGTAAAGCTTTTTAATCTGCTTAATCGTAGCGGTTAACTGCGAAAGCCCCTCGAGCGAATAATATTCGCACAAAACGGGTATCACAACGTATTTCGCCGCCGCGAGTGAGTTGATGGTAAGTAATCCGAGCGAGGGCGGGCAATCGATGATTATGTAATCGAATTTGCCGTCGGCATCCGATAAAGCCTTTTTCAGCTTGAATTCTCTGTCGCTTTCATCAACAAGCTCAAGCTCGGCGCCCACAAGATTCATACTCGAGGGTATAATCGAAAGACCTCTTACGTTGGTTTTTATCACAGCCTCGTCCCATTTAAGCCTGCCGATAAGCAGGTCGTAAACGCTACCCGAAATACTGCGCTTTTTTATGCCTATTCCGCTAGTTGCGTTGCCCTGCGGGTCGGAATCAACAAACAAAACGCTCTTTCCGCTTCTTGCAATGCAGGCGGCAATATTAAGCGCGCTCGTCGTTTTTCCCACTCCGCCCTTTTGGTTGGCAAAGCAGATAATATTGGATTTGCTCATATTTGCCTCTAATGTTTATAATTATATTATAGTATAACAAATTACGTGAAAAAGTCAATATTATGCTTTTATTTTTCGAATTTTCTTTACCTTAAATTCATATAAATTTGCAAATTCGCGTTTTTTGTTGACAATCGAGAGGTTATTGTATATTATAATATTTTAAGATATGTTTGTTTGGAGGAATTCCACGATGGAACAGATACTGAATGACCTTACGGCACTAATAGTGCCTTTTGCAAAGGATTTTGTTGCGGCGCTGATAGTTTTCTTCATCGGCTTCAAGATAGTTAATTTTATAACCAAAAAAATTAAAAACGGCAAGATTTTCAAAAACCTTGACCGCTCTGCCGCAAGCTTTATCGGAAGCTTTATTTCGATATTTTTAAAGATTGTCGTTGTGGTTTCGGTAGTCGCTATCCTCGGCGTTCCGATGAGCTCGGTTATTGCGCTTATCGCTTCCGCCGGCGTTGCTATCGGTCTTGCCGTTCAGGGTGCGCTTTCTAACCTTGTTGGCGGTCTTATGATATTGCTTTTCCGCCCCTTCCGTGTCGGTGATTATATCGAAGCAGAAGGCGAAAAGGGTAATGTGCGCGAAATCTCTGTGTTCTATACCATAGTTGTCACCTTCGATAATCGAGTTATTACGATTCCGAACGGCACCTTAACTAATTCGGTAATTATAAACTATTCTGCCGAAAAGATCCGCCGTGTCGACATTCAAATGTCGGCAGATTACGACAGCGATATCGATGACGTAAAGCAGACGATGCTTGACGTAGCCTTCTCTTGCGAAAAGGGTCTGTCTGACCCCGCACCCGCCGTTGTAATGAACGAATGTGCCGATAGCGGTATAAATTACACGCTCCGCGTTTGGTGCGAAACCCCCGATTATTGGGAGGTTCGCGAACAGCTTCTTATCGGTGTGCGAAACGCGTTTAAAAACGCTAATATCGAAATACCTTATCCTCAAATGGACGTAAGGATTAGAAAAGACGTATGAAAACATTAAAAAAGCTTACAATAATTCTTCTTTGCCTCGCCCTGCTTGCCGTCTGCGCCGCCTGCGCGGGTAGCGATGCTTCGGGCGATGATACAAGTGGGTATTCTCCCGTTTCGGTTACCCCTCCGCCCGAAAACGTTTCCGAGCCGGAAACCGTCAGCAAACCCGCAAATCTCGATTCGCTTGCTCTTGCAAAGCAATCGATAATAGATAACGTTGCGCTTCTCGAAACCTCGTTTGCCACCCGCGTGAATTCCGAATTCCTCGCATCGGTCTGCGAACGCTTCGGTGCGGATACTGTCGAAAAGCTTGCAAACGCACTTGAAAAGGGCAAGGTTACGGGCGAAGATTTGTTTGCCGTTATTGGTTATACCGAAAAAGCCTTTCTTTCTCTGCTCGATAACGATTTGGAAAGAACGACCGTGCTTGAAAATACCGAAAACGGTATAACCGATCTCGTATTTGTCGGCGACGTAAGCTTTTCCGACGGATACAGCGTAATGAATTACTACAAATCGCGCGGTAAGGGTGTCGAGGGACTTGTTTCCGAAGAGGTGCTCGAAATTATGCGCTCGGCAACCGTCGCTATGGCGAATAACGAATTCACATTCACAACCCGCGGCTATCCGATACCCGATAAAATATGGACCTTCCGCGGAAAGCCCGAAAATGTTTCTATCTACTACGAAATGGGCGTTGATATTGTTGGTCTTGCAAACAACCACGCCTTCGATTACGGTCCCGACTCGCTTACCGATACACTTGCTACGCTCGATAATGCAGGCATCGCACGACTCGGCGCAGGTGAGGATATAAACGAGGCAAAAGCACCCTACTTCTACATTGTAAACGGCATAAAAATCGCTATCGTCGCAGGCTCGGCAATCGACCCGTATAGCACCCGCGGCGCAAGGGAAAACCAAAGCGGTGTATTCCAGATTTTTGATACCGTTTCTATGTCGAGAGAAATCACCGCCGCCAAAGAAAAGGCGGATTACGTTATCGCTTACGTTCATTGGGGTATCGAAAATACAACAAACCTCACCGGCGGTCAGAATAAAATGGGCAAGGCGTTTGTCGATGCCGGAGCAGACGTGGTTATAGGTATGCATTCTCATTGTATGCAGGGGCTTGAATACTATAAGGGCAAGCTTATCGTATATAGCTTGGGCAACTTCACCTTTTCGAGCCACGACCTTACCTGTGCGATGCTTAAAACAAGCATCACGCCCGAAGGCGAAATTAAAAATGTTTTCTATCCTATGATGCAAAAGGATAATTTCACCTATATTAATTCGGGTGAAAAGGGAAAAGAACAGTTTGCTCTGCTCAAAAGCCTGCTTATCAATGCAGAAATTTCCGATGAATATGAAGTCACAGAGCCTTAAGGAAAAAAGGAGCTATTATGAAAAAAACAGCTATTCTTCTGCTTGCACTTTGTATGCTTTTCTCGACTTTTTCGATAATGGCAGTTAACGCCGCAGAAACAAACGAGCTCTGTCTGAATATTGCAATTACGGCGGTTAACGGCGAGCGTACCGCTTCCTCGGTTATCGTATATACACGCGAATTCGGCGAAGCTACCGCAACCTCCGGTAACGGTGTTGAGCTTGCTGTCGGAGCCGACGGCAAAATTGTTGCCATCGATAAAAATAATTCCGCGATACCCGAAAACGGATTTGTCCTTTCGCTCGGTGCAACCCAAAGAACGCTTGTTGCAAATGCAAAGGTCGGTGATTTTGCGTTCTTCGATAAAGAGCATAACAGCGTTACCGTTGTTTCGCAAAGATATAACCCCTTTACCTCGTCGGTGCTTCAATACGACGCGATAAATACCACCCGTGCCGAAAATAAGCTTATAATCTATCGCAATAAAGCCCAAAGCGGAACCAACACTTGGGGCTACGAGGCAGTCGTCAATGCGAACGGCATAATCGTTTCTGTCGGCGGTAATAATAACGCTATTCCCGAAGGCGGCTTTGTAATTTCGGGCGTAGGCAACAAAAAACAGCCTATCGAGCAGGCGTGCAAGCTCGGCTATACCGCCATCTTGGATGAGCAGGCAAAAACCATAACCGTTTCCTATCTAAAGGAAAATGCCGTTGCAGGCTACGAAATGCGTCTTGATGAGCTTAAAAATGAGTATGAGCTTGCTGTACAAAGCTTTTCGGATATCGACCACGCTTCCGCAGAAGCATCCTTCGAAAAGCTTCAAAAGCTCTGCGACGATATGAAAATCGCTCTCGAAAAAGATAATATCGCAAACTATGTCTTCCTTGCAAATTCCTTCGAAAACGAAGCAGTAGCTTGCGGAAACGCGCTTGTTCCCTATATACCTGTGGAAACAAGAGCTCTTTGGTTGCGTATCCCCACCAAAAACGATAAAGCAACTGTCGAAAAGGTAGTTAAAGAAATTCACGAAATGGGCTTTAACTCGGTTTGTATTGAAATCCTTTTCGATTCTACGACGATAATGCCAATGCCCGAGGATTCGCTTTTCGAGCACAATCCGGTTTTCAAGGGCGAAGATATGCTTAAGCTCTATACCGATGAATTTCATAAATACGGTATAGAGGTACATGCTTGGATGTCCTGCTTCCGTGTTGGTCACGACGGCTCGACAAACGTTAAATATTCGGTTGCAAAGAAAAAGCCCGAATGGCTTAATACCGACCAAAACGGCGGTACAACCGTTAATAACGAATACGGTAACGCCTATTTTCTTAACCCCGCGCTTCCCGAGGTGCGCGAATTTCTGCTCGAAAGCTATAAGTACATCCTCGAAAACTACGCAATAGACGGTTTCCAGCTCGACTACGTCCGTTATCCCGAAAATTCAACGGTTAATTACGGCTATGACGAATACACCAAAACAGAATTCTTAAAGAAATACAGCTTCGATAAAGTACCCACCTCTTCATCTCAAAAGGGCTGGGCGGAATGGTGTCAGTTCCGTGCGGATTTTGTTACCGAGCTTGTTACCTCGGTAGGTAATCTTATAAAAGAAATACGCCCCGATGTGCTTCTTTCCTGCGACGTTGCCCCCGATTACGCAACGAGCAAGAGTAAAATGTGTCAGGATACTCAAAAATGGCTCAAAGAGGGATTGGTAGACGTTGTATATCCTATGGCGTACGGCACGACCGACGCTGTGAAAAAGTGGACCGGTATAACAGTAGATCTCGCAGAAGATAAAATACAAACCGTAATCGGCTTGCGCGATAACGGCCCCGAAATTTACCGCGAACAAATAATCGCCTCGCGCGGGTGCAACGCCGACGGTACAGCGTTCTTCTCGTACAGTCAATACATAACGGGCAAGTATGCCGACTATATCAAAAACACCGTATTCGCCAAACCTGCACTCTGCCCGTCTTATAACGCAAAGGAAGCGATTATTGCACAGCTCGAGCATTACGGCAAGACGGTAAATGAGCTTATGCCCAAAGCGCTCGGTGAAGTACCGCAGGACGTTAAGGCATACGCGGATACTCTCGGCGCACTCGCTGCTAATCTCAAGGAAAGCGATATAGAATCGCAAAAGACCCAAATCGAAAAAGCGGTAACGGACGGAAAGGCACTCGCAGGTAAATATTCCGAAAGCAATAAAAATATTTCCGATTACCTTCTTTCGGTTTTGCGTATTATTGAAAAAACCATATTGAACTCGCGTGATGCTGAAAAGGCCGCGTATAAGCAGGCACACCCGCAGGAAAGCGATGAATCGTCCGAAACAAACGAGGAAACCTCGCAGGATGATAATACAACACCCGCTCCCAACGCCTTCGAAAAGGTTGTTCAGGTAATATTCGTAATAATAATGTCGATGGGTATTCTCGGTTTGCCCTTGTATTTCTGGCTGAATTCCCGCAAAAAGCGTATAGCGGAATCCGATCCCGAAAAATCAAACAATGATGACGAAACCGAAGACATCAACGAAGAAACCCAAGAAAGCGAAAACGAATAAAAAAGAAATCCGAGAAGGAAGTCCTCTCGGATTTTTACTTATTTCTTTCCCTCTATCGCGTCCATCGCGTCGGCGATACAGTTGTTTGCCTTTTCGAGTTCAAGCGCGGCGCGCTCTTTGTCGCACCCCGTTTTCTGGCATATCATTCTTATCGCACGGTCGACAAGCTTTATGTTCGAGGGTACCATATAAGCCATATAGTTTCCTCTTACTCTGCCGAAACGCACCATCGCACCGGTAGAAAGCATATTAAGTATCATCTTCTGCGCCGTGCCCGCCTTCATACGGGTGCTGCCGTTAATAACCTCGGGTCCAACCTCTGCAATAATGGGAATATCGACCATAGGAACAAGGTCGCTGTTGGGGTTGCAGGAAACGCAAATGGTATATGCGCCGCACTCCTTCGCGTAGCGTATCGCACCCTTAACGCAGTTCGCGCTGCCGCTTGCACTTATAGCAATAAGAATGTCGCGCGCGTCGAAACGGCGTTTTTTCATTTCGGTAACAACACTTTCAAAATCGTCCTCGGCAAACTCGCGCGATGCATATAAAGCCTCAACACCGCCTGCCATAAGACCGACAACCGTATCCTCGCTCACGCCGTAGGTGGGAACGCATTCGCTCGCGTCAAGCACGCCCAAACGGCCCGAAGTGCCTGCGCCGCAGTAATAAATATGGCCGCCCGCTTTAAGTGCATTCGCCATAGTTTCAATACCTTCCGCTATCTGCGGAAGAGCCTTTTCAACAGCAAAAGCAACCTTTTTGTCCTCTTCGTTTATTGCGCGTGCGATTTCTATTGCAGACATTTTGTCTATGTTTGCTGTATTCGGGTTAAACCCTTCTGTGGTAAGCTTGGAATATTCGGTCATATACGTTTCCTCCGAACGGTTTATTTTGCGTAAATTTTATCATAAAGCGCATTTGTTGTCAACATTATGTGAAAAAATGGGTGTGCATTATTGACAATCATATCGGGTTATGTTATATTGTTTTATAGATATAATAACAGAAAGCGATCGAATTTGCTATGAAGAAAGAACTTATAAGTGTAATTGTTCCGTGTTATAACGAAGCAGAGGCCTTGAATTTTTTCTTTGAGGAGCTCGATCGCGTTATTTTTTCTATGCCCGAATACGATTTCGAGGCAATTTATGTCGATGACGGCTCGAAGGACGCAACGCTTGATATACTTCGCACCCGCGCTGAAAACGATAAGCGTACAAGATATGTTTCCTTCTCGCGTAATTTCGGTAAAGAAGCGGGTATGCTCGCGGGCTTGCGTTCGGCAAAGGGCGATTACGCGGTTATAATGGATGCTGACCTGCAAGATCCCCCCTCGCTCCTTCCGCAGATGATGTCGCTTTTAAAAGAAAAAAAGGTCGATTCCGTCGCAACACGAAGAGGCAACCGCAAGGGCGAGCCGCCGGTAAGAAGCTTTTTCGCAAAATGCTTCTATGGAATTGTTAATAAAATTTCAAAGGTAAAGCTTGTACCCGGTGCGCGTGATTACCGTTTGATGTCGCGCCGTATGGTCGATGCCGTTCTCTCGCTTTGCGAATATAATCGCTTCTCAAAGGGTATCTTCGAATGGGTTGGATTTAAAACCGAATGGATATCTTACCAAAATATCGAACGCGTCGCAGGGAAAACAAAATGGTCGTTCTGGGGTCTTTTTAAGTATTCGCTCGAATGTATCGTTGCTTTCTCGACAGCTCCGCTTGCCATAAGCTCGTTTTGCGGAATTATGATGTTTATAGTTTCGATAATCGGAGCACTTGCCATAGTTATTCGTAAAATTATCGATTCCTCTTCCGCTGTCGGCGGCTGGGCTTCGACAATATGCGTGATTCTTTTCGTCGGCGGCTTACAGCTTTTGTGTATCGGCGTGCTCGGTCAGTACCTTTCGAAGACCTATATGGAAACCAAGCGCAGACCCGATTATATTATTGCCGAAACCGAAAAGGATAACGAAGAATAATTATGTTCGGATTCAAAAAGAAAAATAAACCGCCAAAGGATACAAATAGCCCCGAATTCCGCCTTTATATGTGCCAAAAGCTAGACGGTATGTCGCTTAAATACGTTCTCGAGCGCGATCCCGTTAAGGGCGACCGAGTTATCGGTAAGGGCGGAGTGTTAAGCCTTTTCGAAGGCGATTTTTCGGTAATAAGCGGCGGAGTAACGTTGTTCTGCTGTAAAGCCGACGAGCTTCTCGCGTGGGAATTTATGTCGCTCGACGGTGCGACGCTCACGGGCTATGATAAAATACAAGGCAAAGAACGCACAGTAATGGCGTATTACACATATTACAGAGATTAAATAAGGAGGTTGCGCTCCTCGTTACAAGGCGCGTAAACAAAAATGGCTGAAAAATTGAGAATCGGTATCATCGGCTGCGGTGGTATCGCAAACGGTAAGCATCTTCCCGCACTTAAAGCACAACCCGACGCCGAAATGGTCTGGTTCTGTGATATTATTCGCGAAAGAGCAGAAGCTGCGGCAAAAACCTACGGCACACCCGATGCAAAGGTTTGCACCGATTACCGCGAAATCCTAGAGGATAAGACCGTTGATATCGTTCATGTTCTCACTCCCAACCGTTCGCATAGCACTATTACCGTCGATGCTCTCGAAGCAGGCAAGCACGTAATGTGCGAAAAGCCGATGGCAATCAACTCGGCTGAAGCAAAGAAAATGGTCGATGCGGCTAAGCGTACGGGCAAAAAGCTTACCATCGGTTATCAAAACCGCCATCGCCCCGACTCTCTCTATATGAAAATGGAAGCAGAGCAGGGCACCTTCGGCGATATATATTATGCAAAGGCTACCGCTATCAGAAGAAGAGCAGTTCCCACCTGGGGCGTGTTTATGAATGAATACGAGCAGGGCGGCGGTCCGCTTATCGATATCGGTACTCACGCGCTCGACCTTACTATGTGGTGTATGGATAACTATAAGCCCAAATATTGCGTAGGCTCGGTTTATCACAAGCTTGGCGATAAATTTCCCACGGGTAACGCTTGGGGCGATTGGAAGCCGGGCGAACTCACAGTTGAAGATTCTGCTTTCGGCTTTATTGTAATGGAAAACGGCGCAACTATTATGCTCGAATCCAGCTGGGCACTTAATATGCTCGACCCGCGTGAGGCTATTACAACTCTCTGCGGTACCGAAGGCGGCGCAGATATGCTTGACGGTCTCCGTATCAACGGCATTCGCAACGGCAGACAGTACGTTCTCAAGCCCGACCTCGCTTCGGGCGGCGTTGCATTCTATGACGGTGCAGGCGATGAAAACCCCTCCAACCGCGAAGCAAGACTCTGGCTCGATGCGGTTCGTAACGATACCGAACCCTTCGTAACTCCCGAACAGGCTTATGCGGTAAGCAGCATTCTCGAGGGTATCTACACCTCCGCAAAAACAGGCGAGCCCTATTACTTTAACAAATAAAGAGGTAAAACCAAATGAAATTAGGTGTAATAACCGTTCTTTTTGGCGACAGACCGCTCGATGAAGCTCTTGCATACCTCAAATCTCTCGGTATCGAGGAATTGGAAGTCGGCGCAGGCGGTTATCCCGGTAAAGCCCATTGTGACCCCGCCGTTCTCCTTGCCGATGAAGCAAAGCTGAACGAATTCAAGGCAACCTTCGAAAAGTACGGCTTAAAAATAAACGCCTTCGGCTGTCACGGCAACCCCGTACATCCCGATAAGGCTATTGCCGAAAAATTCAGAAGCGATTGGCGCAACGCCGTTCTTCTTGCCGAAAAGCTCGGTATAAAAAAGATAATCGGCTTCTCGGGCTGTCCCGGTGATTGCGAAAACTCGAAATATCCCAACTGGGTAACCTGCCCTTGGCCCGAAGATTATCTTGCAGTTTTGGAATATCAGTGGAACGATGTTCTTATTCCGTATTGGAAGGAAGAGGCAAAATTCTGTGCCGAACACGGTATCGAAAAAATATGCTTCGAAATGCACCCCGGCTTCTGTGTATATAACCCCGAAACGCTTCTTAAGCTCCGTGCGGCGGTAGGTGATATTATCGGCGCAAACTTCGATCCCTCGCACCTTGTCTGGCAGGGTATCGACCCCGTTGCCGCTATCCGCAAGCTCGGCAACGCCATTTATCACTTCCACGCAAAGGATACGAAGATCGATTCACTTAATACCGCTGTTAACGGCGTGCTTGATACCAAGCACTACGGCGATGAAATCAACCGCTCGTGGATCTTCCGCGCGGTCGGTTACGGCAACGATATGCAGTATTGGCGCGATATGATCAGCAATCTCCGCCTTGTCGGTTACGACGATATCCTTTCTATCGAACACGAAGATTCGCTTATGACAAGCGAAGAAGGCCTTGAAAAGGCTGTTGCTTTCCTCAAACAATGCATTATGAAGGACCCTGCACCCAAAGGAATGTTCTGGGCGTAAATGAATGTTCTTTTAGCGCCCGATTCGTTCAAGGGCTGTCTTACCTCAACAGAGGTTTGCACGGCAATCGAAAAGGGCATCAAGAAAGCAAGCAAAGATATTAATGTAATGCAATTCCCCTCTTCCGACGGCGGTGAGGGGTTTTGCGATTGTATGAGGAATATTTTCGGCGGAGAGGTTATCGAAAGGGAAGTTACATATCCTCTCGGTAACCGCGGCAGTGCGAGCTTTGTTTATAACGAAACAAGCAAAACCGCGTTTATCGAGTTGGCAAGTGCATCGGGCTTGCCCTTGGTCTTGCCCGAACAGCGCAACATTTTAAACTCGTCCACCCTCGGCACGGGTGAATTGATTAAAGAAGCAATAAAGCTTGGGGCAAAAAATATAACCGTCGGTCTCGGCGGCTCGGCTACAAACGATTGCGGAATGGGGATACTTTATGCATTGGGTATGCGTTTTCTCGATTCTGCGGGGTTTGAATTAAAGCCGAATGCAAAATCACTCTCTCGCGTTTCGTACGTGCTAAAAGAAAAAATGCCTAATTTAAGCGGCATTAAGTTTACTGCGGCTTGCGACGTAAAAAATCCGCTTTGCGGCAAAAACGGCGCGGCAGAGGTGTTTTCCCGCCAAAAGGGCACGACGGAGGAAGAGGTAATCTATCTCGATAACGCCGCACGTCACTTTGCGTCGGTGCTCGGTATCGACCCCGATGTTCAGGGCTCGGGCGCGGCAGGCGGTGTAGGTGCGGCTATGCTTTCGGTGCTTAACGCAGAATATGTAAGCGGCGCATCTCTGCTTGTAAATGCCCCCGCTTTTGTTAGTGCGGTTAAAAACGCAGACCTGCTTATTACGGGCGAGGGAAATACCGACCGCCAAACGGTTTACGGTAAGCTCGTAAGCGTCGTTCTTGCTTCGGCAAAGGCAAATAAAGTTAAAGCTGTCGTCCTTTCGGGCGGGCTTTCGGAAGGATATGAGGAACTGCGCGAACACGGCGCGACCGAATTCTATTCGCTTATGAACGGCGAACACAGCCTGCAATATTGCATTTCCCACGCAAGCGAGCTGTTAACCGAACGCGCAGAGCAAATAATTAAGGCACAATAACAAAAAAAGACCTCAACCGAGGTCTTTTCTGATTAATTTTTATTCAAGCGTTACTTTTTATTATAAAAACTCGTCTTAATAAGTGAAAGGCAAAGGAGGGATATTCGTGGACGATAACAAATTAATCGCTTTACTGTTGGAGCGCTCCGAAACGGTTATAGCAGAAATTGAAAAGAAATATAAAAAACAATGTATGCGTATCGCACGTAATATCCTTGGTAACGAATTCGATGCTGAGGAATGCTTTAACGATGCACTTCTAAAGCTTTGGAATACCGTTCCGCCCAATAACCCGCGCTCGCTTTTTGCGTATCTTTCTACTCTGACAAGAAATACCGCGCTCGACAGATACAAATACCTGACCGCAGAAAAACGCGGTGAGGCGGCACTTGCATTTGAAGAACTCGAAAACTGCATTTCTGCCGAATCCGAGGAGCAAGACGATACTCTTGCAGATATATTCAATGAATTCTTGCGTAAAGAAGATAAGCTTAACAGACAAATATTTCTTCTGCGGTATTACGAGGCAAATTCAATATCTGCAACCGCAAATCTGCTCGGTATGCCCGAGGCGAGCGTTAAAATGCGCCTTTCGCGAATGCGCAAGCGGCTGGAAAAGCTGCTTTTAAAGAAAGGAGTTTTAAAATGAAAAAATCCATAAACGCACTCTCTCACATCTCGTACGAATATATAGACGAGCTTAAGGAAGTCGGAGCTGAAACTTTAATCAAAAGGCGTTCTTATAGAGCCTTTCTCATCGCAGCAATGCTTGCGGTTGTCGCATTATGTGTGTCGTTGTTTGTGATTATCAGTTCGGAAAATACACCGCCGGATATAGCAGACTTGTCGGTTGTCGATAGCTCTTCCGACGAATCCTTCTTTGGTTTTGCATCCGTTTCTCCCGAAATAAGCACCGATTCGTCCGTAACTAGCTCTGCTTCGCCTGAAGAATCGAATACTTCAAACGAAAACAGCGTTGTTACCCACGAAAGCTTTGTTCAGTCCGAAAGCTCTGTACCGGACGACACTTTTAGCGTTGATGATACCTCGACCTCTCGACCCCCGGATTACAATGAAGACGGAGCAGATTTTACTGCACAGCAGATTGCCGATATTTTTGCAGTAAGAGAAGGCGATAAAACAAATCAGTATGAGGTTATAGCATTTGATGACGTAACAGAAATAAAAACCGGAGCACTTCCTCAGGGAGATCTTCCTATGCTTATCGAAAGTGATTGGAAGCACGAGTATCAAAAGTTGACTGTTGGCGGAATGGAAGATTGGGCGCTTTATCTTGAAGGAAAGACCATAATTCTGTCGAACGAGGCCTCTTATGACGAAGTTTATTCGATTGCGCTTGAATGGTTACCCCTCTGTCAGAAATATTTCGGTTTCGATTACTGTGACATTGATGTTAGTGGAAGCGGCGGAAAATATGGTTTTTATCAAATATACTTTTACGATTCTTCAGCAAGCTATCCGTATTATCAAGACGGTAGAGCCATTAAAAGAACAAATTCGTATTTGAAACTCGACATAGGTTCGAATGTGGATTCGGATATTATAACGCTCAGGTCTATTGTATATAAAGCTGAAAATAATTCTTTTTCTGAAGGTGATCGTTTTAATACGATATCCCTCGAAGAAGCTGAAGAGATGCTTGCGAACGGTTATGTTTTTGGCGGTCATACTTGTCCGATTTGTATGCAGGCGCAGAATATGATAGATTTTTCCGATTACGACCATGTTGGTATAGAATACGTTCAACGTGTAACCCTTGAAGATTGGACCAATGAGTACTATCCTTTTTATGCATTTTATAAAGAAATTGAAGAGGGGAGATACGCACGTACGTATGTTCCAGCATTTCGCGTAGGCGGTTTGGAAGAATATTTTGAATCTCAAAAATCAAATCATAATTTCTCCGGACTCATTCCCGTTTGATTAAAGTATATAAAAATAACCGACCGGTCGTAATGATCGGTCGGTTTTGCATTTTGTTTTATTAAAGCTGTTCCTTCGGGATAAACGATGTCAGCACCCCGTGAAGAACGTAACGCTCGTCGTCGTTCGAGGTAACGTTTGCGCAGGTAATAAGGGTTACGATACGCGAATTTTCGTCGTAGCTGTTCGTAACGCTTAATTCGTTGCGCGAAACAAGCTTGTCGAGAAACGATTTGTATTCTGCGGTAGAATTAAATACGGTCTTTGCGTAATGGTTGTCGTCGTTGCGGTAACCGCTTAAAACTTTATAGATATACAAGCCCTCTTCGGTGTATATTTCAATGTTCATCGCGCGCGCCTTTGTGTTGCGGTTTGCGCTTTCCATAAAGGTTTTAAGCGACCTGAACATCGTACCGTTTTTCATACAGTGCCCGTATATAACGCTGTTCATATTCGCGGAATAGCTGTCGGAAAGATTAGAATCCGCCGTGATACTGCCGTAAGAAGATTCTGCACCGTCGATAGTGTGATTAAGATAATAATTCGTGTAAGGTCCCTTCATAACGGGGTAATCGACATCGGTAAAGCTAACGTATATCCAAGCGTACATATCGGGATATTTCGAAAGACGGCTCATATAATTTCTGTAATAAGAGGAACGTCTTTGTGTATCGCCCGCAGAATCGCCGAGCATATCGCCATATACGTCGTTCTGTCCGTTTGCATCGAGCGCGTCCTTAAGTGTAAGCATCGATGCGGGCTCGAGCAGAGAAGCCGAGTGCTTTACCGCAGAAGCGTTCGCTTCGGGGCGCAGACTGCCGTAAAAATCGTTAGCTTCCTCGGTTTCAAGTGCGCTCGAAGCTATCATAAATATCGCGTAACCGAATAAACCTATACATAACGCGATCATAATACTGCGAATTATTAAAGAGGGCAATAACGCGCGTCTGTCGTCATCGGCGCTACCCTTTATGTTAGTGTGAGAAAAGGCGTTAACCGAGTCTTCAAATCGGTTGCCGTTTTTGTTTTCTGTCATAGTTTTGCCTACCTTCCGCCAATATTATATACAAAGTTGCACTAAAAATCAACCGTTAATAGGTTATATTTCAAAATTCGTTACAAAACATTCAAAAACGAACACAAATTCCCAAAAAGACTTGACATTTAGGGGAATTTTGGTAAAATGGATAGATGTAATAATATGATTATCTGGAGGATCCGCAATGGCTTCTATCAAAGCAAAAGAGATCGAAAAGAACAAGTACGAATTTGAATTTCTTATTGAAAAGGAAGCGTTTGACGCAGAGGTTAATAAAGTGTACCGCAAGAACGTTTCCAAAATGAACGTTCCCGGCTTCCGTAAGGGCAAGGCTCCCAAGCACGTTATCGAAAAGCTTTATGGCACTACCGTATTTTACGATGAAGCACTCGATAACCTTCTTCCCGAAGCATACGAAAACGCACTTGCTTCCACCAAGCTCGAAGCAGTAAGCCGTCCCGAAATCGATATCGTTTCTATCGATGAAAAGGGTGTTGCTCTTAAAGCACAGGTTTGGACAAAGCCTAATGTTGAAATTTCCGCATATAAGGGCCTTGAAGTAGAAAAAGAAGCAGTCGTCGTTACCGAAGAAGATATTATGAAGGATATCGACGCTACCCGCGAACGTAATTCGCGTATGCTCACCGTTGAAGGCAGACCCGCACAAAACGGCGATCAGGCTGTTATCGATTTTGAAGGCTTCCTTGATGGCGTTGCATTTGAAGGCGGCAAGGGCGAAAAGTTCCCCCTCGAACTCGGTAGCGGTAGCTTCATTCCCGGCTTCGAAGAACAGATTGTCGGCAAGAACGTTGGCGATGAATTTGATATCGATGTAACCTTCCCCGAAGATTACGGCGCAGAAAACCTTGCAGGCAAGGCAGTTGTATTCAAGATCAAGCTTCATGAGCTCAAGGTTAAGGAGCTTCCCGAACTCGACGACGAATCCGTTAAGGACGTTTCCGAATTCAACACCGTTGAAGAATACAAGGCTGACATTAAGGCTAAAATCACCGAACGTCGCGAAAAGGAAGCAGAAAACAAGCTCGAAAACGCTATTCTCGACGCACTTCTTGCAAACACCACCGTTGATATTCCCGCTTGTATGATCGAACAGGAAATCGACGGCTACATCCGCGATTACGAATATCGTCTTAAATCTCAGGGCGCTTCGCTTGAAATGTACTTCCAGTACACCGGAATGACTATGGAAAAATTCCGTGAAAGCTTCAAGGCAGAAGCAGAAAAGCAGGTCAAGACCAGACTCGCTCTCGGCAAGATCGTTAAGCTTGAAAAGATTAAGGCACTTAAAAAGGATATCGAAGCTGAATACAAGAAGATTGCTGAAGGCTATAATGTAGATATCGAAACCGTTAAATCCAGCATTCCCGAATCCAGCATTTCCGAAGACATCGTACTCCGCAAGGCAGTAGATCTTGTTAAGGAAAACGCTGTAATTACCACAAAATAATCGAAAGGTTGATCTAATATGTCTTTGGTACCGATGGTTGTCGAGCAGACCTCGCGCGGTGAACGCTCCTACGATATTTTCTCCCGCCTGCTTAACGACAGAATCGTTTTCATAGGCGAGCCTATTACAGATACGGTTGCTTCGCTCGTAGTAGCACAGCTTCTTTATCTCGAAAGTCAGGACCGCGAAAAGGAAATATCACTCTATATCAATTCTCCCGGCGGCTCTATCAGCGCGGGTATGGCGATATACGATACGATGAATTTTATCAAATGTCCTGTAAGCACGATCTGTATCGGTATGTGTGCAAGTATGGCGGCTGTCCTTCTCGCTTGCGGCGAAAAGGGAAGACGTATCGCACTTCCTCATTCAAAGATAATGATCCACCAGCCTCTTATAAACGGTCATTTTCAGGACCAAACCACCAACCTCGAAATCGAGGCGGCGGAAATGGAACGCATTCGTAAAATGTTAAACGAACTCCTTGCCGGAGCAACCGGCAAGGATGTTTCGGTTATCGAAAACGATACCGACCGTAACAATTATATGGACGCACTCACAGCCAAGGAATACGGCATTGTCGATAAAGTGCTCGAGAAAAGAGAATAATTAAAGTATGGCAGATAAAAGAAATATTTGCGGCTTTTGCGGCAGACCCACCTCGCACGTTACCACATTGTCTATTCATGGTAACCATATCGATTTTTGCGATGAATGTCTTACGTTGTGCTGTGAAATCTCGGAAGAATATAACGAACTTTTTGATGTTCCCGAAGAAGCCGAATTGGTTGATACTCCTGCCGAAACCACGCTAAAGCTTCCCAAGCCGACAGAAATAAAGGCAGAGCTTGATAAATACGTTATCGGTCAGGACGAAGCAAAAATCACCCTTTCGGTCGCGATATATAATCACTATAAGCGTATAAACGCACTCGCAGAAAAGCAAGCGAATAAAAATAACAAGCAAAACGACGAAAGCGAATTTTGCGACGTTGAATTAAGCAAGTGCAACGTGCTTCTTCTAGGCCCTACCGGTGTCGGCAAGACTTTACTTGCACAAACTCTTGCGCGTATGCTCGATGTTCCCTTTGCTATTGCCGACGCTACGACGTTGACAGAAGCCGGCTACGTCGGTGAAGACGTAGAAAACATTCTCGTCCGTCTTTTGCAAGCGTCGGACTTCGATGTTAAAAAAGCAGAACGCGGCATAATTTATATCGACGAAATTGATAAAATTTCGCGCAAAAGCGAAAATCGCTCTATTACTCGCGACGTTTCGGGCGAAGGTGTTCAGCAGGCACTTTTGAAAATCGTTGAAGGTACCGTTTCTAATGTTCCTCCGCAGGGTGGCAGAAAGCACCCTAATCAGGAATTCATTCAGATAGATACCACCAACATTCTGTTTATTTGCGGCGGCGCGTTCGACGGTCTGCGCGATATTGTCGGCACACGACTCGGCAGACAAACCGTCGGTTATAATGCACCCACAATAACACCCGAAGAACGAAAAAAGGGCGCAGACCTCAAAAAGGTCACACAGCAAGATATTGTAAAATACGGTCTTATTCCCGAGCTTGTCGGCAGAATACCTGTTATTGCAACGCTTGAGCCGCTCGATAAGGAAGCACTCGTTCGTATATTAAAGGAACCGAAGAATGCGCTTATCAAGCAGTATCAAAAGCTTTTCGCTTACGATGGCGTTGAGCTTATATTTACCGATGAAGCGATAGAAGCAATCGCCGAAAAGGCATATAAGCTACAAAGCGGTGCAAGAGGCTTGCGTGCCGTCACCGAGGGAATAATGACGAAATATATGTACGAAATCCCGTCCGATGCAACCGTAAAAACGCTTACTATTACAAAAGAAATGATAAGTTAAAAAGGAGAGTTATTATGACAGCAGTTATCCTCGCAGCAGGTCTGGGCAGCCGTTACGGCGGCTTAAAACAGATCGATCCTGTGGGACCCCGCGGCGAATTCATAATCGACTATTCTGTGTACGACTGTATCCGCGCAGGCTTCGATAAAATCGTTTTTATCATTAAAGAAGAAAATCTCGAAGCCTTTGAAGAAACGATAGGCTCGCGTATAAAGAACGTTAAAATCGAATACGCGTTTCAAAATATGAACGATCTTCCCGATGGCTTCTCCTGTCCCGCAGATAGGGTAAAGCCTTGGGGCACAGCACACGCATTACGCGCCTGCCGAAACATCGTCGACGATAAATTCGTGATTTTCAATGCCGACGATTTTTACGGAAGAGAATCCTTCGAGGTAATGTATAATTATCTTAGCGAGGTTAATTCCAAAAAGTTCGCTATGCCAGGCTATGTTCTTGCAAACACCCTTTCGAGCAACGGTCACGTTGCACGTGGCGTATGTGTCACCGAAAACGGTTCTATTAAGCATATCCGCGAAATAAAAAAGATAATGCGTGTAGACGGTGTAACGAAATATGAAGAAAACGGCGAATGGCTCGAAATCGATGAAAATTCACCCGTTTCAATGAACTTCTGGGCATTTACTCCCGACATATTTAAACACGTCGAAAACGGTTTCCTGCAATTCCTTAAAAATCCCGAAACCGACCTTCTTGCCGATGAATATTATATTCCCAATGTTATCGATGAAGGTATAACTGAAGGCGAATTTGAATGCAAGGTAGTACATACCGAAGCGAAGTGGATGGGCGTTACCTACCGTTCCGATAAACCCGAATTCGAAAAATTCTTAGGTGCAAAAATCGAAGCCGGTGAATACCCCGAAGAGCTTTGGGGCTAATATTAACAAAGAATCGACTCTGCGTTTGCGGAGTCGATTTTGCAATTATGTTCAGGTGCAAAAATGCTTATAAACGAATTTGTAAAAAGAGAAGAGATAAATAAAGGCTGGTCAGGCGATAAAAAATACCGTGTTACCGATAAAAAAGGCGGTGTATATTTGTTGCGGATTTCGGATATATCACAGCTTGAACGCAAAAAAATCGAGTATGAATATATGAAATACTGCGCAGAGAAGAAGCTACCTATATGCGTGCCCATATCCTTCGGCGTATGCGAAGAAGGTGCGTATTCTGTCCAAAGCTGGATCGAAGGTGACGATGCCGAAAAAAACATATCCGTTTATTCCGAAACCGAACAGTATAATTACGGCGTAGAGGCGGGGAAGATACTCCGCGTAATGCATTCCATACCCGCACCTGCCGAAACACCCGAATGGTCGTCGCGTTTTAATAAAAAAGCCGACCGCAAGATTGCTATGTATAGCGAATGCGATATTAAATACGAAAACGGCACTCTCTTTATTGATTACATAAACGCGCATCGCCACCTGCTGCAAGGCAGACCCTCTTCTTTTCAACACGGTGATTATCATATAGGGAATATGATGATAGGAAAAAATAAAAAGCTCTACGTTATCGATTTTAACCGCTTCGATTTTGGTGACCCGTGGGAAGAATTCAATCGCATAGTGTGGTGCGTGCAGGCGTCGCATAGCTTTGCAAGCGGTATGGTTGACGGCTATTTTGAAAATATTGTTCCCTTGCAGTTTTGGGAGCTTCTTGCTTTGTATATTTCAAGCAATACTCTCGGCTCACTCCCTTGGGCTGTCCGGTTCGGTAAGGCAGAAATCGAAATAATGCAAAATCAAGCAAAATATATACTAAATTGGTACAACAATATGCAGACTCCTATACCTTCGTGGTATAAATCACGTTGAGGCATACTCGCAACCCTAAAGCAAAAAAAGTCCCGATGCGGGACTTTTTTGTTTACTGTATTTGCTTTTTGAAGATTTTTGGAACAACAACCACCAGCGAGCCCAAAAACGCCCCTAATAGGTTGCATATCACATCATCGGTCCAAGCCTCGCCTAAATGATAAAAATACTGCAGAAGCTCAATTACAAGGCTTAAAAGTGCACCCGATAAAGTGACTGTCACTATCGTGGTCAAAATACGTGTTCGTTCGGCTATCAAACACGACAAGGACATACCGAGCGGCAGGAACATAATCACGTTCATAAAGAGCTGTCGCCACATTTCGGGCTGTACTTTAGCGACGGTAAATGAATAAAACGGTGTGAGTACTACCTTAAAATGGTTTCCGCTTCTCGATATAACGGTGGTGTAAATAATTAAAAAAGTCATAACCGCCGCTGCGATAAAATTTAAACCTACCCAAATCGCTTTCTTGTTGCTTTTGCTGTTTCGGTATTTGTAATCGTAAAAAGCCCAAAGAAACCAAACGGTAAAAGCCGTTAACGCAGAAAATAAAAGCGGTAACCTGTAAATAAACTGAAACATATTATTTCATTTCCGCAATATAATCTATAAATTCACGTACTGCACCGCATCCACCGTTTATACTGCAAACGTAGTCCACTTCGCGAACAACATCGGTAACAGCATCAGCAGGGCAAGCGGTAAACCCGCAAAACTCAATACATTCAAGATCGTTAAGGTCATCGCCGATATAAGCAATTTCATCTGCACAAGCGCTCATTTCCGCGGCAACCGTTTTAAGCATAGCCAGCTTATCGGAAATTCCCTGATAAACGTGCTTTATACCCAATTCAAACGCTCGCTTTTCGACAATTTCAGATTTGCGGCCGGTAATGATTACAGGAGTAACGTTAATTCTTGGCAATATCTGTGCGATTCCGTAACCGTCTTTAACGTTAAACGCTTTCATGATTTCACCGTTTGCGGAAGTGTATATTTTTCCGTCGGTCAATGTCCCGTCTACGTCCATAATAAGTAGCTTGATTTTTGCCATAACTATTCCTCATAAAGCGACGCAGTTATGAATTTTATCGGAAGTGTTTTGCGCAATCTGCGTACATATTCACGGAAATATTCGTTTCTTTGGCGTGCCTGTTCTTCAGTAACGGGGCGGCGCATGGTTTTGTCATAGTAGTTGCTGTTTATATCAACAGAAAAACCGTCAAAGCCTGCCAAAATTATTTCTTTTGCACCGCAAGCTGCCATGAGCTTAAGCGCAACGATACCCGAAGAATCCTTTACACCCTCGTCGACCGTTATCCATTTTTCGTAATCTATAACGTAAACCTTGTCCGAAGAAGCCACATCAATACCGCTTGTAGCGATAATGTTCTTGTTGGCATCATACGCGGCACGATATGCATCAACGCGTGTGGTCAACACAAAATCGGTTTCGTACTTGTCAAACGCATTAAGCGAAATGCTTATAGTATCGTCGCTTGCAAGCAATTCTTTAATAGTAGAATCTGCGTCACACAAACGCTTGCCTGGTGCAAGCAAAAGAACGCGCTTGCCGCAAATAACTGCTGTCAGCTTTTGAATTATCGGGTCGTCGTTGGCGCGCCTTCTCGCGTTGTAAGATAAATAAAGCTGTTCAGCATATTCCTTGTCGAAGGATATTTTCTTTTCTTCTGCGATCATTCCCAAAAGCTCTGCTACTTGATCAACAGGAAGCATATGTTTCTTGTAAAAATGTCCCGCATAGCTCGGTGTGCAATGATTTACCGAAGAAAGATAGTATTCAATAGAATATCCCCAATAAAACTCTGCGCGTATGGTATTTACAACCTTGTCAATCACTTCAAGAAGCGGCTGGATTTTGTAATTCTTGCCATAATAAAGGTTTAAATGCTCTAAAAACAGCTCGGTATTAAGATTGCCCGCGCCCTTGCCCATACCAAGTATCGAAGCATCAATAATAATACTTCTTGATGTAAAGAACTGTAAAAGGGTAACAGCGTTTGAATAAGAAAGCTGCAGATTATTGTGGGAATGGAAGCCCATTTGTATTTCGGGGTTAAGATTATGGTCCACAAGATGAACTACACGGTTAAGGTCGTTCATTCTCATTTCACCAAAGCTGTCAACTACATAAAATGCCGTTGCTCCGCAAAGCTCGCGATTAACGATATCGATAAGCTCCAAAAGCTCTTCATCGGAATAACGCATAATCGTCATCGGCTGAATAAAAAGCTTGTAGCCCTTATCCAATACTTTTTTCGCGGTTTCGACCATATTCAAACGGTCTTTTTTATGAAAAGCGATTCTTAAACCGTCAATACCGCTACCGTCGTAGGGAGAAAGCTCAGCGGGATCGAACTTTCCATAGTCAAACATAGCAACGTACGCAGTATTCGGCTTCTTGGTTTTTAAAAATCCTTTAATAACGTTTTCGTCGGAGAATTGGGTGCGTCCTTCGGCAGTACCCTTTTTGGAATCTATGTATCCAAGCTCGATAATATCTACCTCGGACCTTTCCAAAGAATCCAAAATTTGATTCATATACGCTTGTCCGAAATTAAAATCGATAACACAACCGCCATCGCGAAGTGTTACATCCAATACCTTAATAGATTTCATCATAACTCCTTAAAGGTCGATACCGACCATTGCTTCCGCCAATTTAAAATCCTCGGGATTGTTAATGTCAACCGCTTCTTTAAAGGAAACTTCTTTAATATACGGTTTCTTGCCGATTCGTCTGTGGTATTTCGCGAATACATCCTTAGTGAATACATATACGCCCGATGTCTCTCTGTATATCGGCTCAATATCCTGACTTCTCGGAATGTTTTGTGCGTCAAAATTCAACGGCTCGCCATCTTTCCATAAAAAGTCCTGTATCTTAACAGCGCAAAATGCCGAATCGTATTCGCCGCTTATAACAGCCCGAACGCACTCTTTTATTGTTTCAACTGTAATAAAGGGCGCTGTTGCGTGTACGTATATGTATATGTCTGCGGGCTTTTCGTCTGAAAACGCGCCGAAAATTTGCGAGAAATTCGAGGTGGGGAGGTCAAGCTCTTCAGAGCGCTTCAAAAATTCAACACCCTCGGGTAGATACTCGCATATCGCATCGTTACTGCAATATACGTATATTTCTTCTGCTACATTCGCGTCACGCACTGCAATAAGCTGATGCTGTAATAGTGGAATTCCGCCGAGCTGCATTACGTTTTTGCCCGGCAATCGCTCGTTGTTTAACTTGATTGGCATTATAGCGATGATTTTCATATTAACCTCGTTGCATTAAATTCCATGACCGTTTTTATAAGCGTCTAGTTTGAATAATCGAAACATGTAAACTCGCAACAGACGTGCATATACGTTGAATGCATAAAGTATTTTGCTGTGAGAAAGTATTATCATTCTGTGTCTTATGATTTTTGAAAAGGAATTGTTGAACACTGATTCTGTCTTGACTGATTTTATAAATTTGCGCAACTCGTCCAAAAACTGTTTGTTTTCTTTAAAAGACCTTGTAAGGAAAATTTTGTCAACAAAAAACCAAGGATAAAGCAATGCATAAGTCAAGCAATTATCCAAGTATATAAAATTGTGCGCGCGCGCTTTTGTGAATATATATTCTCCAGCAAAAACTCTATCGGGATTGCATTTACATTTAGTTGTTTGTGAACCTATAATACCGTCGATTCGCTGACGATAATAATAAAGTGTTTTGTCGACTAACGTAACATGATCAAAAGTCAAATCAAATAGATCTCCTGCAAATATAATATCCTCGTGCAGTTTTCCTTTTAAAAAACGAATATTATCAAAAACAGAACGTTTATAAATCCTATTCCAAACGCCCATTTCTAAGTCGCGTGTCATCTGTTTGAGTAAAAAATCGCTCTGTGAACAATAAGAAACGATACTAGTTTCCGAATCGGACTCCATATCATAAATATCATTGTCTGTAAAACTTTTGACTTTACACGCGCACATCAGTGTGTTATTTTCTATAATTCCTGCCAGCAATATCTCACAATACCGGGGATGAATCAAATCGTCGCTATCTACAAAACAAATGTATTCGCCCGTTGCAACTTCAAGTCCTGCGTTACGTGCCGCTGATAAACCGCCGTTTTTTTGATGAATAACAATAATACGTTCGTCTTTTAAAGCGTATTCATCGCATATTGCAGGGCAGTTGTCAGGACTGCCGTCATCAACAAGTATAATTTCTAAATTTTTATAAGTTTGGTTAATAATACTGTCCACACATTCGCGTAAATACGCTTCGACTTTGTAAACAGGAACTATAACACTGATTAAAGACATATTTTTTCCTATTCAGTGAAAATTTTCACGAAGTTATTGTAATAGTTTTCTTTACTAAAAAGCTTTGCGCGCTCTCCGCCCGCCTTGCCCATCGAGTTGCGCCTATCAGGATCGTTATACAATGCTATAACTGCATTAGCGATGTTTTGCGGCAAATTATCATCGATAGGAACTTTTATCGCCGTTTCGTCTGTTACGTATTCTACCATACCACCTGATTGGGTGACTATTAAAGGCAAACCGGCCGCCATTCCTTCAATGGAAACAATACCGGCACCTTCTTGCCAAATTGATGGTACAATTTGAATGTCTGAAACAGCATAATAAAGCGGTAGCTTATCATTGTGAATATAGCCCAAGTGAATTACATTTGCAAGATTTTGAGCCATTTGGAGTATCTTGTTTTCAAATTCGCTTGTTTCGTTTAATGAAAAAGCGACACTTCCTATGAATAAAAGTTTTATAGGAAAATGTGAAAGCAGTTGCATTGCTTTTAAAAGCTGTTCGATACCTTTTTCGGGTATAATGCGTGCGCAAAATAGAAGAACAAAATCGTCCGAGTTAATGTGAAGACTGCTTCTTATATCATTACGTTGAATCGTATCAAGTTTAACATTAAATTTATCAATATCAGCGGCATTATAAAGAACGTGGTTATTTCCATTAATTGAACAATCTTTTGTCCATGAAATTTTAACAAATTCACTGATTGCAATTGAATTCTTAATGAGTTTTCGTATTTTAATATCTTCAGGACGAGACGTATGAAGGTGTGTATATAGATTTTCTTTGCCTACGATTTCATTTAAGTGGGCCAAAGGTAATTCCCATTGTCCCTCAATTGAGATTGCATCGACTTCTTCGTGCTTTGCTATGTATCTGCATAGATATTGATATTTTCCTAAAGGATTCGAAGTTCTTTTGAATATTCTTCTGCAGAATGAATTTTTGAAAATTTTGCACCAGAGATTATAAAATATCCAGGCAAAAGAAAATCCTTTTGCATCTTTGCAGTCAACGGTGATAGGTTCGACATAATACACCTTTGATTTGGTATATCTGTATCGAACAGCATCTTTGTCGTATTTTGATATAACAACAAAACGCACTTTTCCTAATCGTTCGTTTTCTTCAAGTAGATATGTAATTAACTGTTCAACGGCTCCGCCTTTAATTGCAGGTATAGGGAGTTGCAGAGCAGGTAAGAGTAATATTGTTTTCATGTGATTTTATAAAAGAATTAAAGAATTAAACTTTTTTTGATCGCTACATATCGCCAATAAAACCACATAAATAGAGGAAAAGCGCACTCATAGTATTCGGGGTTAGAGGTGAGTGTAATGCTCAGAATTTTTCGATAGCGAAACAGCGATGTTCTCATTGTTTTTCTTAAAAACCTTATATGTTTTTTTACATTAATTGCAGTATATCTCTTACATTCATAGAAGTGATAGTATGTCAACGACAGTAAATGCTTTTTGGCAATTTTACTGAGGTCATTTTGTTGAATATGGTCAAAGTATTCGATGTGAGCTACTAGGGCTTGTAAAATATCGATTTTTGAAATGTTCCAATTTGAATTGGTTATGCTGTCTTTCCTTTGAAAGTAAAAATAGACATCATTTGAAATAATAGAAATATATGGTGTAGAGAAAATTATTTTATAAGTTGTGTGCCAATCTTCAAAAAGTTTTCCGTTAGGAAAACGTATAGAGTTCAATATATTACGTTTGATTAATTTACCGCAAGAATATGCATAAAACTTATTTTCGTATATATTGTAAGCATGTCTATTAACAACTTTTTTGTGTTTTAGTGACTCATATGTATGTGAATTGAAAAAACTATCTACAACCGTCAAAATGCACATGCTTATTTCGACGCATGCTTTTTTTGCTGAATTAAATAACAATTCTAAATATTGTATATGCACCCAGTCGTCGCTGTCGATAAAGGTTATCCATTCGCTATTGCTGTTAGCAAAAGCCCAATCGATACCAGCATTTCGCGCTGCAGAAAGCCCGGCATTTTTTTGATGAATAACAACTACTCGTTCATCTTTGCTAGCATACTCATCGCATATAGCGGGGCACTCGTCGGGACTGCCATCGTCAACTAAAATTAGCTCAAAGTCCTTAAAAGTTTGCGCAAGAATACTATCTACACATCTGCGTAGATATGGCTCGACGTTATATACGGGAACTACGACACTGATTTTGGGCATTCTATTCACCTTTGATAAAGAAACGATAAGCGAAGGCACTTTCGTATCCAAATCTCTTCCAATTTCTGTGAACGCAGAAGTGTGAAAACAAAACGATTTTTTGAGAATTGGTTTTGCCAAATAATTTTGTTAGCAATCTTTTCCTGCGCTTTAGTTTTTTTGCCATACTAATAAAATGTTCTGAATGCTCAAGGTTATTAATATAATCTGGCAAAAATCTGTATTTATCGGAAAAAATAAACTTACGTAGCTCGATATACAGTATTAAGAAATGAAATATAGGAAAATATTTGATTTCTTTATTTTTTTTAAAAAACTCGCGAAATCTTGGATAAAGCCAGAAAGAGACTTCATTCATCTCATCAAGCTTAGCAACATTTTCGCTTGTTCGCATCATAGAGTTATCTCTGATACGGTAGTTATAAGTGGCAGAATCGACACTTATTATTTTTTTTGTATAAAATGAATAAGTGAAAACAAATGCAAGGTCTTCTGCGTAATTTTTACAGGTCGTCGGAAAGTGAATTTTGTTATTCTTTATGATATCAGTTTTGAATATTCTTGTCCAAACTTCCCAACCAAGTGCGTATTTTGTCAACATATCAAATAGAGCCTTCAAAATATCGCAGTTTGTTAAAAAGACAACTTCGCCTATTAAATGTTTTGCTTTGTCAATGACTTGGGAGTTGGTATTTACGATATTAAAATTAGAGACCGCTACATCTGCGTCGGAGTCATTAATTGATTTTAAAAGTTTTTCCAAATGGTCTCTTTCCCAAAAATCATCTGCATCACAAAAAGTCACATATTGAGCAGTTGCATAGGACAAACCAATGTTGCGCGCCACAGAAACCCCCTCGTTATGTTTATGTATAACTTTGACACGAGGGTCTATTCGGGCAAACTCATCACAAATTTTAGCACAAGAATCTGTGCTTCCGTCGTTTATCAGTATTAACTCGAAATTTTGATAACTCTGATTTAATATTCTTTTAACGCAAATATCTAAAAATCGTTCAACATTATAAACTGGTACAATTATATCAATAACTTTCATATAGAACATATCATTTGTGTTTTTTTTTAAAACGATATTGAATTTCGTATTTCATAAATTCAAAATAATTTTCGTTTGTTCTTTTGTTAATACATCTTAGGGCAATGCAAAATAGTTTAAATAAAGCGAAGCCGGGAAGAGCAGTCACACCCATATATTTAATGATATCTTTGAAATTAGGGATTTTTTGTATATTCGAAGAAACATCATTTACTTTATCTTGATTGGTCATCGAATATGAAGATCTTTTACTCGAATCAATCAAAATTCCTTCGTTCTGAAAAAACGGAAGAATATCTTCGAGAACCCATTTGCCACGATATACGCCCCAAATATCGCCATACTGTTCATGTCCATACTTCAAAAACATAAATTTCGGCTCTATGCAAGTATAAAATTTATCGTTTTTTCGTGTATAGGTTAAAACATTGCACTTGGTTTCCCATTCCCATGGTGTAACGTTCGGAAGCCAATATGATTTAAATTTTTTTGTTCTCCAAATAGCTGCTTGCAAATTTAGAGTATAATCATTTGCGGGTGGAATGCGCCTGAATCCCGGATAGGTGTCTTGGTCCCAATTAGCATATAATCTATTTACATCGCAGTTAAAATAGACAATTTTAGTGTCGTTTTCCATCCAATTTATTATTTCACACAATCTATCCTCATTTACGTGAGTGCGTATGAAAAAGTCGTCTAAAAGAACAAGAACATATTCGGTTTTTACATGTAATAGTGCTTTTTTAATACGTTTTCCGTATGGCCAAATTGGATTACTATGTACACATTCAATGTTTAATCCTTCATATTGGAAGTCTTTGGTTTCAGTGTTTAAAATAATGTGATATTTTTGGGGATTCCAATATTTCTTCAAAAGGAAGAAGAAGGGTTCCCATAAATCGCAATATGCATCACAAGTGTTTACTAAAATTGTTAGCTTGTCTTGGATTACGAATCCATATCGTGTTTTATTCATCATAGTTAATTTATAGATATTAATGTAGGTGTGGGCATTTTAATAGAGCCCCATTGTTTTGTGTGCCAAGTTAATTCTAAATCGTTAGGTGTCAAGTTTTTTGTAAACTGTAGTCCGGAAACCCAGTCAACTGTCATGCCATTACCGTAAGAATTTTTAATAAAAAAGGTAAAGCGCATAAAATAGGTTCCGCTCATAAGTCCGTGGGTATTTAGTGACAATATCGCTTCTGTAAATTCATTTTGTTTTCCTGAATAAAAATTGTACAACACATAACTAGCTTGAGCGATATCGTCAGAATTGCATATTTCGATTAAGAGGCCCATGTTGTCAACATCAAAAAGATTTTCCCAATGAATGCGCAAAATAATCTTTTCATCATCGTGAAATATCGCCTCGCGTTTTTGGAGAAATTCAATGGTATCAACTTGAATTTTTTGTGCGCTGATCCATTTTGGTCGTTCTGAAGATTTGCACTGTAAAAGAGTTGAATTGAAACCAGAAGTTCCCAAATACCTACCAATCCCATCCTCTACTTCACCCTCAAAAACGACCTTGCCTTGGTCGAGAACAACGCAACGGTCACAAAGCTGGCGAATCGTATTCATATTATGCGAAACGTAGAGTACAGTTCTGCCTTCTTTTTTGGCGGCGTCGCGCATTTTATCGAGGCATTTCTTTTGGAATGCCATATCGCCGACCGCTAAAACTTCGTCCATTATCATTATCTCGGAATCGAGGTGAGCCGCAACAGAGAACGCCAATTTAACATACATACCCGAGGAATAGCGCTTTACCGGTGTGTCAATAAATTCTCGAACTTCGGAAAATTCAATAATATCTTCCATTTTCGCGTCGATTTCCGCTTTGGTCATACCGAGTATCGCGCCGTTCATATAAACGTTTTCACGGCCGGTAAGCTCGCCGTTGAAGCCGGTGCCGACCTCAAGCATAGAGGTAATACGTCCGTAAATATCGATTTCGCCCTCTGTCGGCGCCGTAACACGGCTCAAAAGCTTAAGCATTGTGCTTTTGCCTGCGCCGTTGCCGCCGATAATACCCAAGGCCTCGCCCTTATACACCGTCAGATCAATCCCGTTAAGCGCCATAAAGGTCTTGCCGATAAGACGTTGATCAGCACCAATTTTTGTGTTGGGGTCTTCTTTTCCACGTTTGCGCGCCCACCAGCTTTGTATATCCGCGGTAAGCGTACCACCGCCTATCTGGCCGAGCTTATATTGTTTTTTTACGCCGCTTAGTTTAATAGCAATTTCGCGGTTTGTGTTGTTTTCGCTCATTTTATCACCTTAAACCGTATCCATAAAGGTCTTTTCGACCTTGTTGAAAATCATAATGCCAAAAACAGTAACAAGTAATGTTAAAACCCAAGAGATGATAAGATATATCGGCATTATTGTTCCTTGTCCGAGGATTGCGTAGCGTATCACCTCAACAGGGGCAGTTACGGGGTTTATCATAAGTATAGTCTGCATCCAACCGCCGCCAAGCTGTGACATGGGATAAACGATAGGAGTAATATACATCCAAAGCTGAACACCAAACGTTACAAGTACGGATAAATCGCGATATTTGGTTGTCAGACTCGAAATTATAATTCCAACACCAAGACCTAATAAACCCAAATGAATAATTTCGATAGGAATTGCTAACCACGCAACCCAATTAGGCTCAACCTGACCGACAGCGAGATAATAAACCAAGAAAGCCATAACTAGCAATAACTGTATGCCAAACTGAATAATAGAGGACAAAACATTCGAAATAGGGGTTGTTAAACGGGGGAAGTAGACTTTGCCAAAAACGCTGGCATTGGATGTAAAAGTGCTCGCATTTTTGTTAACACAGGCCGCGAAGTAGGTCCAAATTGCATTACTTGTGAAGTAAAAAAGAATTGTAGGTACTCCGTCGGTACCAATGCCCGCGATACCGCCAAAAACAAATGCGTAAATCAAACTGCTTATCAATGGATTAAGGAATATCCACGCCGGACCAAGCACTGTTTGCTTATATGTAATCGTGAATGATCTTTTAGTGAATAGTACGATTAAGTCCTTATATCGCCAAACCTCTTTTAAATTCAGCGAAAATAAGCGGTGTTTAGAAGTTATATGTGTGTGAATAGAGTTATTGTCTGCCATTTTGACCTCTTAAAACAAACTGTCAAAGTCGACGCGCTTGAATATTTCAAGCTTTCCGCCGCGCGTTGAGTTATATATAACCGTCTTTTGCGTAGTGTCGCAATATGTTTTTGCGTCCAGATATGCGCGCGTGTTATTGCCCATATCGTGAACTACAAGATCCTTAATATCTTCATCGTAGCCTTCACAAAAATAGTCCTTTGCGTTCGGGTCAACGATTAGGTTGCCGTTTATATCAATAGTTCTTTGATAATTATGGTCTACGCCTAATAAATATATTTCGCTAAATCCCATATACGCTGCAATTTGCATACATGTGAATGTGACAGTACCGCGGCAATCTATCTGGCGCGCAATGTCGGTTGAAAACGAGTAGGGAAAAGCTTTTTCGCTCTCATAATTCAAATGAAAATATGTTGCGTTGTCTATGTTGATGCCGTGCCACCACTTTAGTTCAATGGGGATGAACTTTTCGCGAGCCTCAATGTCGTTAATTTCGGATTGCTGCTCCTTGGCGATAAGCTCGTCCTCGCAAACGTAAAAGTCGGGACGCCACTTCGTTTGACCAAACATTTTGTAAATACGGTTCATTCCAAAGGTTATTTCGCCGCTTTCGTGAAGACGGTTTAGATCCTCTGCCGATAAGCTCGGTCCGTTTGCAACTATGAAGCATCGTTTGCCAATGTATTTGTTTTTATATTCTTTAATTTTCTTTCCGTTCCGCGTTTGTTCGAAATGCTTTTGCATCCAAGGATATATAACGCGCGACTCGATAGATGAAATAGGATTCATAGTGTTTATTTATGCCTTATTTAGATTTTTTAAATTTCACCAATTTGTCAAGCAGTTGAATTAAACGCCAAGATCCGATCTTGTAAGCCAATTTATAAAAAGGGTTTATATAGCAATCTATCTTGTAAAGCGCTTCTATAAATTCATTACTGCGGAGGACCTTCCTGTTGAATTTTAATTTATCCTTTCTGCCAAGCGAACATTCGGGTCTGTATGTATTGTATAGTACCTTGATTCTGTTATAAAAGACATATTCATAGTATCGCTGTAACTGTATCTCGTTGAAGTCCCATTTTATAAAATACTTGTACATTACACTTTCGAGTGTTTTGAAAATCTCGAGCAAATCACTGCGATACTTACTGTCGAGTGAGTCGTTGCTTGATTTTGTGTAGTAATACACTTGCGCATCGGTATGTGCAATTTCCAGTCCTGCAACGTCTAAATACTCATAATTGAATACGAAATCCTCTCCTAAAGATAAATTCTCGTACATTCGAATATTATATTTGTCAACAATACTTTTTCTGAATGCTTTATTCCAAAGAGCGGGCAATATTAATGAATTGTTTCTGTCAGATTTCGAAATATGTAGTTTGTTTTCAGAAGCACAACACGCAGTTTTCGTATTATTGTTTTCGACTTCATGATATCCCACCCAAAAGTTATTAAAATCATTGTATGAATTAATGATGTCATTGAACGTAGATAAATATTCAGGCGCGTAGCTGTCATCGCTATCAAGGAACAAAATGAAATCGCCTTGTGAAGAATTGATTCCTTTGTTTCGCGCAGCGGAAACTCCTTTGTTTTCTTGATAAAAGTATTTGAATCTATGGTCTTTACTTGCAAATTTCTTGCATATATTGCCGGTGTCGTCCGTTGAGCCGTCGTCAATTATTATGACTTCAAAATCGTTATATGTTTGGCATTTGATGCTATGCAATGAAGTTGCAACTGTGAGTTCAGAATTATAGCAAGGTACAATTATAGAAAATTTCATAGTAACACTTTCGAAAAAATAAAGTATTGCGTTATTGCTTAAGTGTTCTTGCAGGTATGCCTATAAGAGTGCTTCCGTTATTATCAAATGTGCGATTGACAAAAGCATTTGCTCCGATAACGATATTATCAGCAATGTAAATATCGCCTATTAAAATCGCGCCGTACCCGATATCGATTCCATTGCCCAAGGTAGGCGATACGTCAGTTTTGCCATTGTTTCCAATGCAGTTGCCTCCGTGCAATTTACAGTTTTCGCCTGCACGTACAGAATGGTTTACAACAATGTTTCCGTGATAAATCTGCAAACCCTTTTTAAAGCAATTTGGTCCTATTTCTATACCGAGCAGCGCCCCGAGTTTGTTTTTCTTTCTTTCGTATAAAAGCCCCATAAAGCCTTTGAGCTTATTTCCTGACGCAGTATTAATATAATACTCTTGCTTGCGAAGATAATAAAGATAGCGTTTAAGATTGTATGCGGGATATTGTGCGAAGCGGGGAATAAATTTGTTTTTGAAACCAACGGGCGAAAACCAGCTGTTGTCAGCTTTTATATATTCGCGTAAATCGCTTTTTGATGTTATCATCTATAAACCAATCCTCAATAAATTACGAAGTTTACAGGTACCCATAAACGAAAGCTTTGACAAAATCCACCAGATTTGTGTTTTGAAGCCATTGATATGCTTTACATTAATGGGCTTACAGCTTTTGGATGAGTCTAAAATGATTTTTTTTGCTTTCGTAAGCTTTTCTAAAGATAAATATCTCAAACTCATCTGCATCAGATAAATACACGAAAACCAAAGGTTTATGCAGGATTGTTGCGACAAATCGGGAAAATGTTTATCAACATATTCATTGCGCTGAATTTTAGCTTCAAGGGAGTCAAGGTGTTTCAGGGAAAATGAGTTTCCCATTATACTGTTTTCGCGTTGTCTGTAAAAATACAAAGGTGTGCTAAATACAGAAACCTTTTTGGTTCTTCCGATAGCGCGGTAACTCCAAAATACATCCTCGTGTTGTTTGCCGACAGGGAAGGGAATGTCTTTAATGAGAACGGCTTTATAAAGCTTGTGCCATACCGGCTGCTTAAGGTTGTCCTCGTTGATGATCGAACTCATTGCCTGCTCGTTGCTTAAAACACCGCTGTAATCAGTTGTAAGCATTTCTCTGCGAGAAGTGTTATCCCAAAACTTTTCAACTCCGCATACCGAAATATCGCTGTTATTTTCAATCATATTTTCGCACAGCAATCGAAACATGTCCACGTGTATATAATCGTCACTGTCCACGAATCCTATGAATTCACCGTTTGCAACAGCAAGTCCTGCGTTTCTTGCATCGGATAGTCCGCCGTTGTCTTTGTGAATGACTTTGATTCTTGAATCGACCTTTGCAAATTCATCACAAATCTGCGGACAATTGTCTGTCGAGCCGTCGTCAACCAAAATTATTTCAAGATTTGTATATGTTTGCCAAATAATGCTGTTTATGGATTCTTGGAGGTATGATTCAACATTGTATATAGGGACAACAACAGAAATTAGAGGCTGCATATTATACCTTTAATAATATATATCTTTCTTTGAAAATAGCTTGGCAACGTTATAAATAGTTGGGTAGATAAAGCGACACCTAAGAATCAAGAATGCCATTATTCGATTCTTACGATTCAAAAGGGAAAAATGTTGCTTTTCTTCACTGATCATATTCTGTAATGTTTTTAGCACATCAGAGTGTTTGGCACATTTGTCCGAAATAACATAGTTATAAGCGCCAATACAGGTACAAATATATTTGGTTTTTGTTAAAGCTTTTAGAGGTGTTATCGAGTCTTCAGCGATAATTTTTTTGACTTTTATTGGGTCAAAAACCCTGTTATGAGTAATCGGATCTCTTGTGGCAGATGTTTTTCTTGCAATATAGTGATATGGACAAAAATCATAAAATACAGATTTTTTCGACTTTGAAAAGAGATAGTAATTCATCAATAGGTCTTCATTGATTTTTATGGTTTTATCAATAAGATTCTTCGTCAAAATATCTCCGAACAGATCGCTTTTATATAATTTATTCCAAATTCCCGGTTCAACAAATGCACCTTCAATAAGATCTTTGAGCCCCGTTACATTATCTTGCTCTACAAGCCTTTCTGTATTGTAAAAATAATGCCTATTGCCATCTAAGTGTATCAATTGATAGCCACAATGTGATATATCTGCGTTGTATGCAACTGCGTTTTTGTATAACGTTTCATACATTTCAGGTTCGATATAATCATCGGCATCAATAAACCCGATCCATTTACCATTTGCTACAGTAACTCCGTGAAGTCTGGCAGAAGTAACCCCTGAATTGTTTTGATGAATAACACGAATTTGATGATGCTTTTCGGAATATTTATCCAAAATCTCGCCGGAACCGTCGTTCGATCCGTCGTCAACTGCGATAATTTCTATATTTAGATACGTTTGTGCAAGAATGCTATCTAAACATCGTGATATATATGGTTTTACATTATAAACGGGAACGATAATAGAAATCAATTCTGACACAGTCTATACCTCTTTATAAATTCATCAGCATCTCTTCAACGGCTTTAACTGTATTTTCGGTACTGAACGTTTTTCCGCGAAAAGCAGCCATTTCGGAATAATGCTTTAGCTTATCGGGATTATCCAGGAGATGTTTTATTGCGTTGTATAATTCTTCCTCATCATTAGGGGTGACAATACCCCATTCATTGTTCTCGCCAAGCATTTCCTTCATACCGGCAACCTCAACCGTGCAGACGGGTGTTCCGACAATAAGCGCTTCGGTTGCGGCAGTGGAAAATCCTTCGGCGTGACTTGCGCACACAAATAAATCACATTTTGCGACGTATTTGTATGGATTGGTTTGATATCCCCAAAAAGTAACAGTGTCGGATATATCGTTTGTTTTGCAAAAATCTGTTAATTTATCAAGTTCGTCACCGATGCCAAGTGAGTGAAAGTGTACGTTATAACCATTTTGTAATAGTTTGCGGTGTATGCGCAACATTCTGTCAAAGCCTTTAGTCGGTGTTAATTTTCCAACTGCGCACCAATCGAAAGTTGGCGAATTAAAATCGTACTCGATAACTCTTTCTTTTGCGCAGTTTACAATATCGTTTGTTTCGTTTGTGTTATACAATACTTTGTTGAATTTCGTATCGCATAGTTCAAGAAAAGATGATTGAACACTTTGAGAAACAAACACCATCAAATCTGCTCGTTTATAGCAATTACTCGCTTCTTTAAAAGAACGGAACGAATGTGAAAATGTTTTTCTATCGGGAATTGTGATATGTACCCACGATACAACCTTTACCCCTTCAGGTGCTCCTCCTACAATTCGCGCAGTAGGACCTTCGAGATATGAAATAACAACATCGTACTCCTCTTTGATTAAAAGCTTGTAAAGCTGCTTTGGTGAAAGCAATTTTAAAACGTGCGAATTTCCACGAAAAAGCTTTTTGAAACAGTATTTATATTTAATATGCTCTTTTAAAAACTGTTTGTTTACACCAACATCAAATAGGGAAAAAACGGTAACGTCAAACTTGGTTTGGTCCATATTGTTGACCAAATTAACAAGTACCTTTTCCGCCCCACCTTGACACAGGTCGTGAATTAGAAAAATTATTTTTTTCATATAGTTTTAAATATAAATATTTTCATACTTGAACTGAATATTGTTCAGAATTTTGCCAACGAACGCAGTTTTGGATATTATATGGTAAGCACGAACAAATAAGCCGATGATTCTATGTTTTGCGGCGAACATAGAAGGGTGATTGTTTAACAGTAAAAACTCTTTATACTGTTTTTTAGAAACATCGTACGATTTAAGGGCAAGAAACTCTTTATAATGTGGATGATTTTTTATAGTGTTTTCTAACTCCTTGCGCTTGCCGCCATACCAATAATGCTCTTTTGCCATATCAAGTATATAAATAGAGGCAAGTACAGATCCAATTCTAAATGTTCCGCGCGAATCATTTTGGAACTTTTTTGCTGAATTTTCGGTGATAAGCCAACCTTCGATCAACGGTAAATAATACTTAACTCCACGCGGGCGAGTGTTCATTGCCGAATGAGGGTTCGAACGATAAAGATACAGCATATTCGATATTTGTAAAACACTGCTTGCGCAAAAAATCAGTTGTTTTAAAAACATTTTGTCTTCATTGTATTTGATAGAAGATTCAAACCTAATTTTTGTATCATAGAACAATTTCAGTCGATACATAAAAGACGAAAAGCCTTCTGAATAAGAAAAGAGAGAATGCTCGCCGCCATGAGAAATTTTACTGGTTGAATTTGACGCTAAATTAGAAATTCTTTTCAAATCGTGTGTTGCGCGACAAATATTAAAGCAAATCAAATCGTGTTCGAAAGCATCAACAAGCTGCGCGCTTATGCAATTTTTTGCCCAAACATCATCAGCGTCGCAGAATGCAATATAATCGTTGTCATTTGTGCTAGTTTGTAAAACATATTCGATCCCTGTGTTCCTTGCGGCAGAAACACCCCTATTCTCCTGCTGAAGAATTGTTACACGTTCATTTGAGGAGAATTGCTTGCGTATAATCGAGAGGCTGTTGTCGGTAGAACCGTCGTTAATTATAACAACATTAATGGATTTGTACGGCTGATTCAAGACGGATAATGCGGCCTGAACAATATACTTTTCGCAATTATAGACAGGCATTATAACATATATTTTCGAATCCATCGTTCACCTTATTTGTTCTTGAGTTTTATATAAAGAGATAAAATATACCCAATTGGCGACATTGATAAAATCAAGCATTTATGTTTGATGTTGTCGCGAAAAAGTCTACTTTTAGATAAAAAACAACTAGAAGTATAATGAATACAATCAAGAATTAAGCGCTTTTTTGATGTAGGATATTTAATGCAAGTTGCTCTCCAAAAAGCAAATCCCTTCGGATTAAGGTAATATTGCCGCCACATAGTGTTGCTTGAGCCATCGGCTTGATATTCTACGTCACATAAAACCTCGTTAAGAACGGCGAGCTGATATTTTTGATCGATCAACTTATATTTATAAGCAAGCGCAACGTATTTTTCTCCTTCAAAAACAGGGTAAGGAGGAAAAGAATTTATTATATCTGTTCTGTACACGAGCTTTTTGTCACCGATTCTGCCCGTAGCATAGTAGTCAGACAATGTGGTTTCGTCAAACCCCGAAAGATCGTCACCAACAATATTTCCGTTGAAATCTGCATCCAAACCTATAATGCCGGCATAGCCCTTGTCTTTTACCTTCGACCATTTATCCAAAATGAGCTGTATGGCATTTTTTGCAAGCTTGTCGTCTGAATCAATGCACAAATTCAATTCGGTATCGATATTTTCATATGCCACGTTATGTGCCGTATGCATACCGCCATTTTCTTTATATATGTATCGAATCGAGAAACCATTATTGTTTTTTTTCCATTCTTCGACCAATGCTTTTGTGCCATCCGTAGAGCCGTCATCTATAATAAGCCAGATGAAATCCTTGCAATTCTGTGCAAGAAGTGATTCGTACGTGCGGGGAAGAGTATGTTTTCGGTTAAAGGCAGGGGTAAAGACTGTAATGGTAGGCATATCAGCCCTCGCTGTTTTTCATATAATAATCGCACAACCATTCGGCAGATTGGGCGATATCGAAGCCACAGTTTTTTATATCTGTGGATCTGTCAATACGCATTTTATTTGCTTGCTTTAAAATAGCATTGCGCCATGTTTCTGGCGAATCATTTAAAGAAAGTCTTTCAACAAGATCGGTAACAGAGCATTCCCGTGAGATGGTGTCAGATATAATGCACGGTAGTCCGACAGATTGAGCTTCGATGACGGAAATACCAAAGCCCTCATACAAAGAAGGGAAGATGAAAACATCCATGGCTTGAAGAAGCTCGTGAACGTTGTTTTGGACTCCTGTAAAAATCAACTTGTCGCAAATGCCAAGCGAATTCACCTTTTCTTCAATGCTTTTGCGTAAATACCCGTCGCCGACCAACATAAGCTTTGCCGGTACTGATTTTTGAACTTCATAAAAAATATCGATCAAGAAGTCGTGGTTTTTTTGAGGTTCAAATCTTCCAACGTGTCCCAACACTAACGTTTTATTATCGATGCTGTGTTCGGAACGGATTTTTTTTGCCGTCTCATCAGAAAAGGCGAACTTATGAGTATCGATAGCATTGGGTAGAATAATAAAATCATGATCGCCAAACATCCATCGACCTGCCTCATTGCTGCAGGACATAAGTTTGGTTGCGTATTTGGGGATAAAGTGTCGGTAGAATAATTTGATTAAATATTTTAAGTTTTTATCTTGATTATTATTGTGACTGTGCGCGATTCTTACCGGAACACCGTTCTTTTTTGCAGATTTGCAAATTATGGAAGATAGGCAATCTTGATGAACGTGAACTATTTTATACTCGGGATGTGTTTTGAAGAAATTATTAAGCGCATTGCGGTATTTGAAGCTCCAAGGAACAAGACGGGGAATACGGTGTATTTTGCCACCTAACGATTCAATTTCGTCATCATAATCCGCACGGAAGTCTCGATGCACCAAAAAATCAAACTGGACTTTTGTCCTATCGATGCTTCTGTAATAATTCATCAGCATTGTTTCCAAACCGCCGCGCCCCATAAAGGTAACGACGTGAAGAACACGTATCATAAAATACCTCAAACAAGCGTTTTTATAAATTCGATAACGCTGAGCGCACGATATCCGCCCGAAAACCCGATTACACTATATGCAAAGAATGCTGCATAGCACGAGCCTACGAGAATATGTCCCGTCTTTTGCGATTCCTCGGAAAACATTTCCTTTACAAGCCAAGGGAGAATAATAATTGTTCCTAGCTCGAAATATATAGCACTTCTGCCGAAAAGATTTGCTGCACTCATTAAGCCCAAACACATTATAAGAAAGCTGATGATGCTCATGTTCATCATAACGTGCTTTTTTCTGTCGTAGGATTCGTTGAGAAGTTCCTGAAATATAAAGGAAAGTATAGGCGGGACAGAGAATACAGCCAATCTAAAAAGATTAATGCTTTCTGTGCCGATAACGTACTGTTCATCAATTTCCTTGCCTGCATCTCCCGCAAATTCAAGAAAGCTGGTTATCGTAGATTCGAAGGTAAAAATAACGAATACAATCGCTATTATGGCAACATAAGTGATAATTGTCCACGGCTTTTGCGTGAAAATCGGAAGCACCGCAAACATAATAGCGTATGCATGAAACAGCATAGCGATAAAGACAAGGAGGTAAAAGGTAAAATACTTTTTATCGATAAGCTTGTTTATGGCGAAGCAAAGTACAGCCATCGCAAGACACTGTTTCATTGCAGCCATTGTTGATACATAGAGACCCAATGCGAAAAATATTAAAATACTGAATGCAAAATTATCGCTGTGCTTTCGTATAAAAAGAATAAAGCTTGCATTAGTGAAAATTGCGATAGAAAGCAAAAACAAATGCGGGTTATCGGAAATATAGTGCCTAAAAAAAGATTGATAACCGTAAAATAAGGGATAATCGAGTAATCCAGGAGAACTGTCTATATATTTTTCTAATGTCACCGTTTCCTTAAAGCTGGCAATATACGTGCCAGTGTCGTTAAACTCCGTCCTTAATCCGGTAACAAGACTTAAAGCCACGATTATCGCGATGAGCGGTATGTCTAGTTTATGCTTTTTTGTCAGCGGAACAACCAAAATGCCGTGTTGCGAACAATATGCAAGGCACATAGTTACTCCGAGAAGAATCAGCATCTTTAACATAAAATACGTCTCCTTAGCTGTCCGCGAAAATCTCCCGTAACGTTGTTTCTACTATCTTGTTCTTATCAAAGCGTTTTTGCATAAGCTCTCTTCCGCGCAAGCCCATATCAGCACGCTCGGAATCCGAAAGCTTTATAAAACGGCATATTGCGCTATATATGCTTTCGCTGTCACGGACTTCGGTCAAAAATCCGTTAATACCGTCATCAACAGCCTCTTTGCACCCGTGAATGTTGCTGGCTATCAAAGGTCTGCACATAGCCGCAGACTCTAACAGCGTATTTGACATTCCCTCATGCCATGACGGATGAACGATACAATGTGTCGTTTCGATAAAAGGCTTGACGTCTGCCTGAAAGCCGTAAAAGGTAAGAAAACCGCTCGATTCAAGTTCTCTTACTGTTGCTTCATAGTTATCCTCGTACCAACCAATAAAAGAAAATTCCGTAAAAGGATGCTCGCTTTTAATACGCTTGATGACATTAAAATACTCATCAACGCCCTTTTCTCGCATGATACGTCCAATAAACAAGAAGTTTAGTTTTTCGTCCGAAGCAGGGTAGGGCGACGGATGAAATTCATCGAGATTAACTCCGGCACCGTTCAAAACAAAGGTCTTTTCTGAAAGAACGATACCGTCGTTAACAAGCGTATCACGGTTTCCTACATTTTCAAAGAACACTCGCTTTGAGTGCTTTAAGGAATGCTTGTATAGAAAAGAAACGAATAAACGCATCGGACCGTGCGACTGAAAGGTAGAGCCCAATCCTGTAACGTTTGCATAATGATCGATATTATGCTTTTTGCAGGCAAGTGCACCGTAAACGTTACATTTTATGGTATAAGAAATCACCTTATCGGGGCGTTCGGATTTGATTAGTCTTTTGTATTCACGAAGAAGAGCAATGTCCTTTATCGGATTTGTTCCTCGTCTGTCCATTTTTGTGAAAATGACGCGTGTTCCGTACGATTCCAGAATGCTTTTGTTTTCTTCATCGCATTCAGGAATGGAAAGAACAATTTCGTGTTCCTCTGCGAGTTTTTTTATAAGCTCGCGCCTGAAAATGCGAAGTGTGTTATAGTGATTGGCAAGAATGAGAATTTTCATTTTATCTTATCAATAATGGTCTTGGCAATACCCTTGCCGTCAAGTCCGAATCGTTCGCGCAAATAACCTTCCGTGCCGACATAAGAGCAATATGTGTCGGGAATTCCAACTCGTATAAGCTTCGCCTTGTCGGTATCTTCGGCAATAACCTCAGCAACAGCACTTCCGAAACCACCGGATAAATTGTGTTCCTCGCAGGTTACTATATATTCGAATTCTTTGTTGCAGGCAATAATCGTTTCGGAATCGATTGGCTTTACGGTTGGGAAAGAATACAATGCGGGCGAAAAACCGCTGTTCTCGAGGATTTCACAAGCTTTGCAAACCTCTCTGAGAATACTGCCGGTTGAAAATATGGCAATTTTACTGCCCTCTTTGATCTTTATGGCTTTTCCGATAACAAAATCATCGATAGCGGATTCGTGTATTCGTTGGTTGCCGCCGCGCCCCAAACGAAGATAACAGGTGCCCTTGTAAATCGAGATTGCTTTCGTAACCGCTTCAGCTTCAGCAGCATCAGCAGGCGCAAAAACGGCAACGTTCGGCAAAGCGCGAATTATAGCAAGATCTTCTGTGGCTTGGTGGCTCATACCGAGTGAGCCATAAGCAAAACCGCCGCCAACGCATACTATCTTAACGTTCGCGTTGTGATAAGCACAGTCGTTTCGTATCTGCTCAAGTGCGCGAAGAGTGGGGAAGTTACCGATGGAATATGTAAATACCGTCTTACCCTCAAGCGCCATCCCCGCAGCCAGCGAGGTCATATTTTGCTCAGCGATGCCTGCGTTGATAAACTGATCGGGTAGCTTTTCCCAAAAAGGCTTTAACACACCAAAGCCTAAATCTCCGGTAATGAGCTCGATATTGCTATCTTTTTCTGCGAGGCTCAGCAGAGTATTCAAAAAAGTATCTCTCATCGTTAAGCCTCCGGATCAAACCACGTCGGGTGGTAGGTTTCACTCATGATATGTTTCGTATCGTTTTCGCAAATGTCTGAAATATGGGGCTGTTTAATTCCATCGGGAGTATAAATGTCGAAAACACCCTTGGGCTTGGAAGCGTGCAGCTCGTTAACGGCAGTATCATATTCCCAACCGCTGTGCGGGTAACGGTAGTGCCAAAGAATGTCAGATTCCATAAAGGAAATTCCTTTGCCTTTAATCGTCTGTGCAATAATAACGGTGGGCTTGTTGCTCGACACTTCGCAAAACGCATCGCGGAGCTGAATGTGGTCGTGACCGTCAACAACAAGTGTATTCCAACCAAACGCCTTCCATTTCGAGGCTAAATCGCCCGAATTGAGCGTATTGACGCAAAAATCAAGACTTTGCATTCTGTTGTTGTCCACAACGGCAACCAAATTATCTAATTTGAAATGAGCCGCAGTTTGTGCCGCTTCCCAAACAGAGCCTTCGTTGCATTCGCCGTCGCCGAGTACAACAAAAACACGGTGCTCCTTTTTGTCCTGCTTTGCCGCAATGGCCATACCTACACCTGCAGAAAGACCGTGGCCCAAAGAGCCGGTGGAAAAATCAACACCGGGCAGGTGGTGGGAAACGTGTCCCGAAAGGCGGCTTCCGTTCTGATAATGTGTAAGAAGCTCGCTTACTTCAAAAAAACCGCATTCGGCAAGCGTCGCATATACCGCGCCGCCTGCGTGACCCTTGCTTAAAATAAAGCGATCGCGGCCATCCCATTTGGGCTCGTTGGGTTTGTATTTAAGAATATCCGAATACAGCACGCCAAGTACGTCTGCAACAGAAAGTATTGCGCCTATGTGACTGCCGCCCGATATGTGTGTCATTTCGATACCATGACGGCGTATAAGCCATGCGAGCTGTTCACTTGTCATACCGCATTCGTCTCCTTTAGTGCTGTATTCCTAAAAGGTAATCAAAAAATTTACAATGTAAAAATGTCATCTTCTTGTAGAAATAAATTATAAGTAAAGGCACAACAAAACCAATGACAAACAATACTGCAATTATAATGAGCCAATTTACGCCGAGTCTGCGTAAAATAACGTCGGTCAGTGATTGCGCGGGCCAGGAATATACGAAAATCGTAAAATTGTATTTTGTAAGGTTGCACGCAAAGGATGCGAAATTAAATCTCGAAAGTAGCTTCGCGATGCTCCAAAATGACCAAACAAGTGCCAAACCAACGATAAAATTGATTATCGGCATCGAAAAATTTCTGTAATTTCCGTAAGGATAAAGAAAATAGGCGATAATCGCGCAAATCGGGATAGCAACAATGTTTTTCCAGCATTTGTCCCAAAGGAAGGGCTTTACAAGCGCGGTAAGTATGCCGCATGCGTAAAATACTGCAACCTGACTTAAATCGAAAAGGACAAAGTAGTCGGTTCTTATCGGGAATACAGCTAATGCCAAAGATGCGATAAGACCGAAAATCAAACCGAATCTATATACATTTTTACTGTTTCTTGCCTTGGCTCTCCACGCACCCCAAAGAATATCGAGAATTAAAAATGTCGGAATAAACCAAAAATGTCCCCAAACACCGATACGCGGAATCAAAAAGGTTGTTTTCAATAGATAGGGAAGACTAAAGATGACAACATCACTTGTGTCGCCGAGCAACGATTTCGGATAAAATGCAACCACGGTAAGAACAATATACGGAATAAGAAACTTTAAAAGCTTTCCGCATACCCATTTTTTATATCCGAGAGCTTCCACACTTTTGGAAAACACCATAAGATAACCGCCGATAAAGAAAAACATCGGCATATGGAAGGTGTAAATAAGCGCGTTGAGGTCGCTGTACCAAGTATCAAACCAACTGCTATCGATAGGGTGAGAATGTCCCCAAACGACGAGAATGATACCCAAAACGTAAAGAACATCTATGTATTTAAAGCGTTTATCTTCGTCCTTTAAGGCTCCCTTGGGAGCGAAATCGCCAAAAAGAGATTTAAGCATTAACATTTACCTGTTCGTTTAAAATTTCGGATTTTTTTCGGTCAACTATTTCCTGAATTTCCTTCGGAAGCTTTTGAGTTCTGGTAATAACCTTGTAGGCGGTCCAGAACAAGCATTTTAAATCGCCGATAAAGCTGTTGTTGTTTCGGTAATAAAGCTGAAGCTCAAGCTTTAAGGGGCGCACCGTATGAAGATAATATTCGTCGGGATCGCTTGCTTCGGTAAAGCCCTTGAACTGTTCGAAGTTTGTCATCGAAGCCCAATCGGTAATACCCGGTTTTAAATCAAGTATCGGCATTTCGCGTTCTGTGTACATATCGATATAAACGCGAAGCTCGGGGCGGGGACCGACAAGACTCATATCGCCTTTAAGCACGTTGATGAGCTGGGGAAGCTCGTCGAGCTTGGTGTTGCGCAGAAAATGACCCACGCGTGTAATGCGGTCGTCGTCGTTTCCTACGTTCCATTTTCCTTTACCCTCGCAATCGGGGCGCATACTGCGGAACTTAAATATGCGAAAATCCTTGCCGTGCTGACCAACACGCACACCGCGGAAAAACACTCCCCCGCGTGAATCAATAACGATTATTAAAGCAAGAATAAGAAAAATAGGCGAAAGCAATATCAAACCGATAAGACTTACAGAAAAATCAAACAATCTTTTCATAAACTACATATTCGCTCCGTCGACGGGAATATTGGTTGCTTGCATAAAGGTTGCCTTGTCGCTTGCCATAAAAAGAACCGTGTTGGCAATTTCTTCGGGCGTGCCGAAGCGGTTGACCGCTTGATGATGCCTTAAAAAATCATTCACCTTCGGCTCTCCTGCCTTTACCGCTTTGTCCCAATAGCTGTCCTCGAACGCAACCGCACCCGGCATTACCGAGCACATAACTACACCCGTGGGTGCAAGCTGACGCCCGACCGTAGTAACGTATGCGTTCAAAAAAGCCTTTGCGGAAGCATAAAGAGGATTGCCGCGGAGCATTATGGCAGAGATAGAGGAAATATGAATAACTCTTCCGTAGCCTTTTTCGATCATTGGCGGTATAAGACTGCTGTTCATATCTATCGAAGCAACCGCGTTGAATTTCAAAGCGTAATTCCAATCGTCGGCGCTCGCCAAATGGTCGCGACTGATTAATGATCCACCAACGTTATGGACGACTATGTCAAATACTCCGTATTTCGATAAAAGCGCATCTGCAAATTCTTTTGTGTTGCACTCCATAATGTCCTTAACCTCGTAGGCAAAGGAAGCTGCTCCGTTTTCTGCACATTCATCGCGCAGGGAAACGAGAAGCTTTTCGGAACGCGCAACTGCAACAATATTTGCTCCTTCTTTGGCGAAACCCATGGCTATGGCGCGGCCTATTCCTTTGCTGGCTCCGACGACGAGTACGCGTTTATCTTTAATACCGAGTTCCATAATTACTCCATAATAATACTTATTAAGTATTTATAACACAAAACACAAGAAAAAGCAATAGGAATGTTACTAAATAACAATATTTTGCGGTTTTGCTACGTAAAAAGCGCGGCTTTTATAACCGCGCTTCTTTAAAATTGTCTTTTTTTGAATCTTCCTGCAACCATTGCGGTAACGACAGGTATAAGCATAAACGTAACAATAACGACTCCGCTGTAAGCCAACGGATGGGTTGTGTAAAGATTTTGAAAAAACTCAATGGGGATGTTAAAGGGCTCACGAAGATTCATAAGATTGCTTCCGAAAATGCAATTTAATACAAACGCAGGTATCGAAAACGTTAGAACGAAGGCTCCGTAATACAAAAATTCGCGCTTCCCGAAAAATTTTTCTTTTTTCAATAGAAAAATGCCCACAAATATCATTAACGAATGAAAAAGCAAGGAATAAATAGAAAAATAATGCCAAATCGGAAATATCATCAGCGATGTGGTGGGGAATATCAAAAAAATTACTCCCGCAATCGGACATCCGTAAGCGATAAATACCTCGCCGATGCGTTTTGCCCTACCTTTACAAAATCCTGCCATCCAAAGCGTGAATATGAAAAGACCGCAATATGAAAGGGGGAACCAAGCGTCGAGATTATGATCTCCGTAAATAACGCTGTGCGAAATCTTTATTAATTCAAGCACTGTTACAGCTATCGCCGTCAGCTTTAAAAATTTATTATCAATAAAGCGCGAACGCGTAAAATACAAGGCTGTTATAACGCATAAAACGCATATCAAAGCGGCTGCGATATGCGCAAGCGTGAACATACCGCAGGGCTCAAAACGACCTTGTGGAGCAAAAAAAGCAGAAAGCATAATTTACTCCTGTTCGTTTATGCTAATGCGAATACCGTTTACCTCGACATCGCCGTCTGCACGTATGAGCAGATATTTGGTTCCGTCGATAATTCTCGTCTGTATAAGCTCACTGCATTCGGGCTTTACCTTAACGGTGACCTCGGGGGTCTTAACCTCGAATTTTTTAATATCTATTATGTTTGCGGGAGGCAAAGCGGCAGAAGTGCCTAAATCGTCCTCGAACTTTTCGGTAAATGCGCCGATGGATTCCTCGTCAACTCCACCCGAGCGTAAAAGAGATCCGACGTCCTTCGCCGAAAGCATAAGCGGCTCATCCTCTTTGTTTGCCTTGTGGTCGGCAGAAAGCTCTATCAACTGGGACTGTACTGCCTGAATAAGCTCTATACTGCAATCATCCTTAACGGTATCGCTCAATATTTCGGCTATACTTGCCGTCTGCTCGGTCGCGGGGAGGGGAAGATTCGAATTAAACACACTCTGCGTAAACTGCTCGTGCGAATTGGAAATGTCGCGGGTATAAAAAAGTGCGTTGTATATGTTTGCCGTTCTCGAATCAAAAGCAGGGAACATAAAGCCGATTTCGGGTGCACAGATTATAGAATCCCGAACTATATTTTTGAACTTCGATTCTGAAATGCTGTAACCCAAAGTGGGCTTTGCGTTCTTAATCGGACATATCGCGCAAAGTATATACGAAAATACCTCGGGTGATTCGTTTTTATCGCCGTTTGCGTCATAGGTAAAAATGTCGTATCTGTCGTTGGCGAGTAATATAAAATAGCTTCCCTCTATGTCTATCGATTCAACGGCTTTCCTGAAAAATTCACTTACAGCGTCACCGTCGGAAAGGCCGCTGCTGCGGAGGGTCGATAAGAGCTTGTGCTCATCTCCTTCGAGCACCTGCTGATTTGAAAATGAAATATCAATAAGGTTTCTGCCGATAGAACCCGAAAGCACCTTTCGTAAATGCGAAAGTATCTCTTCCGATTCGTTCGAGGAGATAAGCCCGAGCATTTGGTCGAATTCCGAGATTATAGTATGGTTATCATTAACGTAACAGCCGCGTATTCTGCCGATGCTGTTTTTATCGGGGCGCATTCTGCGGCGTATTTCGGCTATTTCACGATCGTTCATATTAATTCTCCGTATCTTTTTTTCTTAATGATAACCAAAACACAAATTTATGTCAACATTAAAAAGTTAAAATTTTTATTACTTTAGCTATCTTTCGGCGCAATAATTGACATTAAAGCTTAAAAACACTATAATGTAAAAAAATCAAAAAATTTTCGAAAATATGTGACAAAAACCGTTTTTAATTCGTCTAAATAGATGAAACGGTGAAAAAGGGGCGTGGCGCGTATCAAAAATTCATTGTTTGAAGAATACGTCGTGAAATACGGCGCTGTTTTGTCGCGCCTTTGTTTTTCGTTGTGCAGAAACGAGCAAGACGCCGCCGACCTTTATCAGGAAACCTGGCTTAAAGCTTATTCTTCCTACGATTCGCACCCAGTAAGAGATTTCGAAAAATGGCTATACGCAATATGCGTTAATCTGTTCAAAGATACATACCGAAGGAAGCTTCGCGCTCCACAGGAATTAAGATTCGATACAAACGAGCATAAGGATGCGTTTATGGCTTCGCTTCCCGCCGAAGACGAATACGAGGAAAGCGATTACGGCGCACTTTATGCGGCGTTGGATAAAATCCCCGAAAAGCTGAAAACGGTTGTGTCGCTTAAATATTTTTCGGATCTTTCCTGCGCCGAAATAGCAGAAGTTCTGGGCATAAGCGTTACGGCTGTAACAACCCGCCTTTCCCGCGCGATAAAAGCGTTGGCGAGAGAGATGAATGTAGAAAGGAGCGTTTGAAAATGAGAAAATTTACAGAAGCCGATATAGAAAAAATGCTTTCCAAAACCGAAAAAACCTCGCCCGCATTTGATAAAAAGGTGAATTTTAACGAAAAGCAGATAATGCCGCTTCGCAGAAGGCGTTACGGCGCAATTTTGGCCGCCGCCTGCGTGCTTGTCGTCACTGTATCGGTTTTAACAGTATTTATGCTTACTAATCGCGAAGGCGATATCGAGGCAAGCATACCCGATACATCATATTCACAGTTCGTTTCGGGTGTTTCTCAGTATCCGCCTTCCGAATCAAGTGGCTTTACAAACGAATCATACGATTTTCCCGAGCTTTCCGAAGGGCAGATGAGCACAGCGGGTGACTCTTCTGAAAATATAAGCGAGACCTCACAAGAAGCCGAAAAAAATCCTGTTGTTGCTTACCCGAAGGATAATGCATTTTATGTAGGGCAGGGCGTTGGCTATAATCAAACCGCCGAGGAATATTTAAAAGCAAATCCCCACGAATATCTCGGTAGCCGTTTAAAGCTATCGGTCTATGCGCGGCAATCACTTGTCCTTGATGAAAGAAAGGCGACATTAAACAAATTTTCCGAAGCGCTCGGTATGCAGTTCCTTTTTGATGAATCTATGTATAATATCACCGGCGATTGCCGCGGCTTGTCCGAGGATAAGCATTACAGCATAAACGCAAGCGAATACGGAGATTGGTACTTTATTGCATATACCGTAAATTTCCTTTCGGTAAAAACAAACGCCGAGCTCGCTCCCTTCGAATCTGCCGTTAAAGGCTTTGTGGAAAAGAATTCACAGCTCTTTGAGCAGGGGGAATTTAACTATACAGTCGAGTTAAAAGGCGACCGTGTTTACGTAAACGTCTTCAACAACGGCAGGAGCGATGCAATAACTAAAAAAATGATTGCCTATACGTTTGCGTTCAAGAAAAATACCGAAACAAGATATTCGCTCGCTTCAATCGTTTATAACTGTGCGGGTGATTCGCTCGGAGAATATAAAACCGCGCTTTACGATGATGCATTGAATCAAATGTTTGCAAACGAATTTTACAGCGAACACGGATTTGCGTTCGGAAGCGAAGACACCTTCCGAATCGTCGGCTACGATGTTCGTTATCTTACCTCGAACAGCGAATCGCTCGTCTGCCCTTATTACGCTTTTGTGGTGCAGATAAACCCGAGCAGCGAAAACAGTTATCTTCGCACTCTGTTCGTGCCTGCAATAGTTAACGATAGTATCGAAAAAGAGTCTTCGGAAGAAGAAATCGGTTAAACAAAAACAAAATAACCTAAAGAGAAAGACGTTTTAAAGCGTCTTTCTTCCTTTTTTATGCGATTTGTATAATAAATATCGATAAAAAAGTGTTAAGTTAGTCAAAAAACTTTATCGTTTTACTTGACTAAAGCAAAACGATGTGATATAATGGAAGCACTACTTAAAATGCAGGTAATTTATATGTACGCAAATGAAACTGTACTTCGACGCGACGAGGAATACGTTCTCGGCTTGCGAAGCCTTTATGAATCATACGGTTATAAAAAATTCAAGATGAGAAAGTTCGAAAAGTACGATCTTTATCTCGAAAACAAATCCTTTCTCCGCAACGGTGGAATTATTACCGTAACCGACCCGAAGGGAAGACTTCTTGCCCTTAAGCCCGATATTACGCTTTCAATCGTAAAAAACATCAAATCTTCTGAGCTTCCCCAAAAGCTCTACTATAACGAAAACGTTTACATAGCAGACAGCAACGCGGGCGAAATCAAAGAATCTACGCAGGTAGGTCTTGAATATATCGGTAAAATCGATATCCGTGCTATGGCTGAAATATTGCTTCTTGCGGCTGAAAGTCTTTCCCATACCCACGAAAAATACCGTATCGCACTTTCCCACATGGGCTTTGTTGCCGAAATTCTCGATAGTGCAAATTTTGCCGAAACCGATAGGAGTCGTGCTACCAAGCTCATATCCGAAAAGAATCTTCACGGTCTGCGCGAGCTTTGCAATTCACGCGGCGTAAATGAAGACGTTTGTAAACGCCTTTGCGGTCTTATTAACGTTTGCGGTGAGCTTCGCAAGGTTATCCCCGAAGCAGAAAAGCTTGTTTGCGGCGAAGGCTCGAAGGCAAGCTTTAACGAGCTTAACGTCCTTTCCGAAATTATCGAATCGTTTGGACTTTCTAAAAAATTCATTCTCGATTTTTCGGTTATGAACGATATGAGCTACTATAACGGTCTTGTATTTCAGGGCTTTATTAACGGCGTGCCCAAAAGTGTGCTTTCTGGCGGCAGATACGATAATCTCGTAAAGCGATTTGGGTTAGATACCTCCGCGGCTGGCTTTGCCGTTTCCACCGACCTGCTTAACGATTTTAACTATAAAGCCGACGAGTACGATTGTGATGTTCTTTTGCTTTATTCCGCAAATTCGAATCCGTTCGATGTTATTTCCGCGGAAAAGAAGATTATCGAAAACGGCGAAAAATGCATAGCTCTCTCTGAAGAGCCCGCAGATATAAAATACAGAAAAAAAGTTGTTATAAACGCTGACGGGAGTGAAAAATAATGAACGATTATATTAATATTGCGCTCCCGAAGGGAAGACTCGGCGAAAAGGTTTACGCTTTGTTTGAATCTATCGGCTACGGCTGTCCCGACCTGCTCGATGGCGGCAGAAAGCTTATATTTGAAAATCCCGAAAACAAGGTAAGATATTTCTGGGCAAAGCCCTCCGACGTTGCAATATACGTCGAGCGCGGTGCGGCGGATATCGGAGTTGTCGGTAAGGATATTCTTCTCGAATATGCACCCGATGTTTACGAGCTTTGCGACCTTGGATTCGGCAAATGCAAAATGTGCGTTGCGGGAAAAAGCGGTATGCGTATTCCTACCGACAGAACTATCAGGGTTGCAACCAAGTTTTCGAATATCGCGTGGAATTACTACTCCAAGCAATCGCGCGATATCGACATTATAAAGCTTAACGGCTCTATCGAAATCGCTCCGCTTCTCGACCTCAGCGACGTTATCGTCGATATTGTTGAAACGGGCGCAACTCTTCGCGAAAACGGACTTGTTGTTTATGAAAATATATGCGATATAAGTGCACGCCTTGTTGCAAATAAAGCGGCATATAAATTCAAATCGGAAAATATCAATAAACTACTTGCTTCAACGGCGCAGTTTATTTCGGAGAACGCAAAATGATTAAAATTTTAAGAAGCTACGATAAAAAAGAAATATTCGAACGTTCCGCCGAAACCGTTGACGTTTCGTCTGCTGTGCGCGGAATTATTAACGACGTACGCCTTAACGGAGATAATGCATTAAGAAAATATACCGCTAAATTCGATAAGGTCGAGCTCGATTCATTTGAGGTAGATGCAGCCCGTATGAAGGAAGCATACGACCGTACCGATGATGAATTTAAATCGGTCCTTATTCAGGCGGCAGAAAATATACGTGAATATCATTCCAAGCAGGTTAGCGAAGGCTATGAAATCAAGCGTGCGAACGGTGTAACCATCGGCAGAAAGGTTTTGCCGCTTCAGCGTGTAGCGCTTTACGTTCCCGGTGGCACTGCGGCATATCCTTCATCTGTTTTAATGAACTGCATTCCCGCAAAGATTGCCGGTGTAGATGAAATCATTATGACTACACCGCCTTCCTCCGAAGGCACCGTGCGTGACGATATTCTTGCGGCGGCATACGTCGCAGGCGTAGACCGACTTTTCTGTATCGGTGGAGCGCAGGCGGTTGCCGCGTTGGCTTATGGCACCGAAAGTGTTCCGAAGGTCGATAAAATCGTCGGTCCCGGTAATGCCTTCGTTGCAGAAGCAAAGCGTCAGGTATATGGTATTGTTGATATAGATATGATAGCAGGGCCCAGCGAAATACTTATTATCGCCGATAAGAGCTGTAACCCCGTTGCCGCGGCGGCAGATATGCTTTCGCAGGCAGAGCACGATAAAAACGCAACCGCAGTTCTTATAACCGATTGTGAAAGTCTTGCGTTCGAAACCGCAAACGAGCTCGAACGCCAGCTTGAGCTTTTGCCGAGAATGGAAATTGCTCGCGCATCTATCGACAATAACGGTAAAATTATTATCGCAAACGATATAAGCACCGCAATTTCTCTTTCTAATGAGCTTGCGCCCGAGCATCTCGAAATTTGTACGGAAAACGCACTTGAGCTTCTTTCTCTTGTAAGAAACGCAGGCTCGGTATTTCTCGGAAATAACTGTCCCGAAGCGGTCGGTGACTATTTTTCCGGCACAAATCACGTGCTTCCGACAAGTGGTACGGCGAGGTTTGCAAGCGCGCTTTCGGTAGATGATTTTATTAAAACTATCGAATACACACATTACCCCCGCGAAGCGCTCGAAGCCGACGCAGATAAAATTGCATTGTTTGCAACGCGTGAAGGGCTTGACGCACACGCGCGTAGCGCAACTATCCGTAAGGAGCTTAACAAATGAGTCGATTTATCGATAAACGTCTTTCTCATTTAAAGGCGTATGTTCCGGGCGAACAGCCAGAGCCGGGTAAATTTATAAAGCTGAATACGAACGAATTTCCGTATCCGCCCGCGCCCGATGTGGCAAAAGCGGCACAAATGGCTGTGGATACGATGAATCTTTATTCCGATCTTACCTGCAGGAAATTAAAGGAAAACTTTAAAAAGGTTTTCGGATACGGCGGAAACAACGTAATTTTCACAAACGGCTCGGATGAATCGCTTTATCTTTGTTTTCTCACATTTTGCGGCATAGATTGCGGTGCGGCTTTTGCAGATATTACCTACGGTTTTTATTCCGTCTATGCCGACCTTTGCTGCATAGAAAAGCAGATAATTCCGCTCGGCAATAATTTTGAAATCGTTCCCGAGGAATATTTCGGCGTAAATAAGACCGTTTTTATAGCAAACCCCAATGCACCTACGGGGCTAAAGCTGTCTTCGGCACAAATAGAAACGGTGCTTCAAAACAACCCGAATAATATCGTTGTAATCGACGAAGCTTACGCGGATTTTTCGGGCGAAAGCTGTGCTCCTCTGCTCGAAAAATACGATAATCTTGTTATTGTCGGCACTTTTTCGAAATCTCGCGGTATGGCGGGCGCTCGATTGGGTTATATAATCACCTCCGAAGAAATAGCCTCGGATATCGAAAAGGTAAAATTTTCGATTAATCCCTACAACGTTAACAGCCTCACGCAGGCTGTCGGCGCAAAGGTGCTCGAACAAAACGAATATTATGTATCCTGCGTTAAAGAGATTTGCAAAACTCGAGAAGAATTTACCGAAACTCTTATGAACCTTGGCTTTGAAGTTATCCCTTCGAAAACCAATTTCGTTTTCGCAAAGCATAAATGCGTGTCCGGCGAAGCTGTTACCGAAGCTCTGCGCGAACGCGGAATACTTGTAAGACGTTTCACAAACGAACGCATTAAGGATTACGTTAGAATAACAATAGGTACTCCCGAACAAATGAAACGGGTTTCGGAAGCGCTGTCAGAAATAGTAGGAGGTTAAATATGAGATCTTCTGAAATTGTAAGAACAACAAAAGAAACCGATATTAAATTAAGCCTTTGCCTTGACGGTACGGGCAAAAGCAATATCAATACAGGCGTCGGATTTTTCGACCATATGCTTACCTTGTTTGCCGCTCACGGTATGTTCGATCTTGAGGTAAGCTGCAACGGCGACCTTCAGGTCGACGCGCACCACACCGTCGAGGATATCGGAATATGCCTTGGTATGGCGTTTGCCGAAGCGTTGGGTGATATGAAGGGCATTAAGCGCTATGCGGATAAGATTATCCCGATGGATGAATCGTTAATACTTACCGCTGTCGACATTTCGGGCCGTCCTCATCTTTCCTTCGATCTCGAAGTGCCCTCTTCAAAGGTCGGCAATTTCGACACAGAGCTTGTAAGTGAATTTTTCCTTGCGTTTGTAAGAAATGCAAAAATGACCCTGCATATTAAAAAGCTTGCGGGTACGAACACTCACCACATTATCGAAGGCTGCTTTAAATCCTTCGCAAGAACGCTTGACGAAGCAACGATGCTCGATCCGCGTATGAAGGATATCCTTCCGTCTACAAAAGGGGTGCTTTAATGGTCGGTATAATCGATTACGGCGTAGGCAACCTTTTTTCCTTGGTTTCCTCTCTTCGTTATTTGGGAATCGAAGCAAAGCTTGTTTCCACAGAAGAGGAAATACGTAAATGCGAACGTATAATTCTTCCCGGTGTCGGCGCTTTCGGCGATGCCGCAAAGGCTTTAAGCCAAAATGGGCTTGACAAGGTTGTTGTAGCGGTTGCTAACGAGGGTAAGCCTCTGCTCGGGATATGCTTGGGCATGCAGCTTTTGTTCGAAAAGGGGTATGAATTCGGCGAGCATAACGGTTTGGGACTTATCCCCGGTAAGGTTGTTCCTATCGAGCCTATCGTAAATGGTAATAAAATCCCCCATATCGGCTGGAACGGCTTGTCGCTTTCCGAAAATAAAGGCGATATTTATAAATATACCGAACAAGGCGATTTCGTTTACTTTGTTCATTCCTATCATGCTGAATGCCCTAAGGAATATATTACCGCTACCACCGAATACGGCGGAACACTCACCGCATCTGTGCAAAAGGGTAACGTAATGGGCGCGCAGTATCACCCCGAAAAGAGCGGGGATATAGGTCTGCTTATATTAAAGTCTTTCTGTGAATTTTAGGAGTAATTATGCAAATTTTACCTGCAATAGATATATTTGAAAAAAAGGCTGTTAGGCTATTTAAGGGCGATTACGCTCAAATGACGGTTTACGGCACTCCGATAGAAATAGCACAGAGCTTTTACGAAAAGGGTGCAAGCTATATCCACCTTGTAGACCTTGAAGGCGCACGTGCGGGCGAATCCTCGAATTTTGAAACGGTGTCGGATGTTATTAAAAACGTTGGAATCCCCTGCGAAATCGGCGGCGGTATTCGAAATATCAAAACCGTTGATAAATATGTTAACGTCGGCGCTGACAGAATAATTTTAGGTACATCTGCGGTTTCTGATAAAGCTTTTCTTAAAGAGGCAATTAAAGAATTTGGCAAAAAAATCGCAGTCGGTGTAGATGCGCGTGACGGTATAGTTTCGATCAGCGGCTGGACCGAGCAAAGCGGAATACCTGCGCTTGATTTTATTGGCGAAATGCTTTCTATGGGCATAGATACCGTAATTTGCACCGATATTTCAAAGGATGGCGCACTTTCGGGCACAAATACCGAGCTGTATAAGGAAATACTTAATCAATACGAATTAAAGCTTATTGCATCAGGCGGCGTCACAACGATAGACGACGTTAAGGATTTAAGCGATATAGGCTGTTACGGTGCAATACTCGGAAAAGCAATTTACAACGGTAATATCGACCTTGTCGAAGCAATAACCGTCGGGGAGGGTGTTAAATGATAACAAAGCGTATCATACCTTGCCTTGACGTTAAAAACGGTAGAGTCGTAAAGGGTAAAAACTTTCTCGGACTGAACGATGTCGATTCACCCGTAAAGCTTGCCGCCGAATACAGCGCAAGCGGTGCGGACGAATTGGTTTTCTATGATATAACCGCTTCGTTCGAGGAAAGAAAGCTGTTTACCGATATACTAAAAGAAGCGGCGTCTAACGTATTTATACCCTTAACGGTAGGCGGCGGCATAAATACCGTAGACGACTTTTCGCGTGTGCTCGATAGTGGTGCGGATAAGGTAAGCGTAAATTCGGGTGCGATAAGAAATCCGAAAATAATTTATGAAGCTGCTAAAAAATTCGGCAGTCAGTGCGTGGTCCTTTCCGCCGATATAAAACGCGTGGACGGAGGCTTCCGTGTTTTTGCCAAAGGTGGCAGGGAAGACACGGGCATCGAAGCTATCGAATGGCTTAAGAATGGTGTAGAATCGGGCGCAGGAGAGCTTGTAGTAAATTCTATTGATACCGACGGTGTGCGCAACGGATTCGATATAGAACTGCTTCAAATGGTATGCGATGTGGTAAACGTTCCGGTTATCGCCTCGGGCGGCGCGGGTACGGTACAGCATTTCATAGACCTTTTTAAGCAAGTACCCGACATTGATGCGGGCTTGGCGGCTTCTGTGTTCCACTTCGGAGATATTAAAATTAACGACCTGAAAAAAGAACTTAAAGCAAACGGAATAAACGTAAGGATAGGTAAATAAAATGGATATCAAAGAGCTTAAATATAATGAAAAAGGACTTATTCCCGCAATAGTTACCGATGCACGCACAGGCAAGGTGCTTATGCTCGCGTATATGAATGAGGAAAGCCTTAAAATAACGCTTGAAGAGGAACGCACCTGCTTCTTCTCTCGCTCGCGTAATGAGCTTTGGAGAAAGGGCGCAACCTCCGGTAACGTTCAGCAGGTTGTTTCTATTGCCACCGATTGTGATAAGGATACACTTCTTGTTTCGGTTGTTCCCGCAGGTCCTGCCTGCCATACGGGGAACGAAACCTGCTTTTTCAATACGATAGTCGAAAATTCCGCGCCCTTTACGATCGAAGGACTTATGGAACTTATTATCGGCAGAAAAACCGATAAAAAAGAAGGCTCTTACACCACCTATCTGTTCGAAAAGGGAAGAGATAAAATCCTTAAGAAGGTAGGAGAAGAAGCTACCGAGGTTATTATCGCAGGTAAAGCCGACGATAAAGCCGAAACTGTTTACGAGCTTGCAGACCTTATGTATCATGCCCTCGTTCTTATGGCGGATATGGATATTACCGTCGACGATGTTATGAAAGAACTCGCGTCGCGTCACGTAATAGATAAAAAAGTAAAACAGGAAAAAATGGTATAAACAGCAACAGCCTTCGGTAAACACCGAAGGCTGTATTTTTATTTTAACTTCTTCCCAAGCTGTCAAGCAGCTCGTCATCTGCGTATAAATACATCGCGTCGCCGTTGTAGGTGCGCTTGTAATCGAAAATAATATCAATATCGTTCACAATAGCGCGTAGCTGAAATTCGTTCATATAGACGATTTCAAGCTCATCACAGACGTATCCGTTAATAACAAGCTCCGCTTTGCCGTTTCGGATAATCGCGAAAATTTCCAAACCGCTGAATTTGCCCGAAACAAGCGGCGCTGTTCCGTCGTCCTCATATTCACGAATAGGCTTGCCGTTTTCTTCGTTAGCGTCTGTTTCTTCTTCTTCTTCTTCTTGAACAGAATCTGAGATTTCTTCGTTTATCGCTTCTTCGTGGTATGGCGTTTCAGAAACTGTCATAAGCTCCTCGCCGAGACTCTGTAAACGGTTGTAAGCCTTAATTGCGTTCAGTAAATAAATCACAATAAGCACGTGTATGAGCAAATCAAGGACGTTAAAAAGATTTCCGATATTCTGCGTCGAAAACGAAATAACCAATAGCGCAAGTGTATCTGCGATAACTATCGAAAATGCAATAACAAGATACATCGGCTTGGTTTTCGAAAGCAGATAGCAGATCATTATAAGCAATAAAACCGCACATGCAAGTACAAGACCAAGTAACCTTAAGGTTGTGTTGCCGCCCGTTCCGAATGCAACCGCATAATTTGAAATTGCGGAAGAATAGGGAAGAACAAGATTGCTGCCGGAAGATATGGTGAAAATATTTATAACCGACGTTATAACAAGAAAAATTAGGTTGTATCTGCCGCGGTTTATCTTGATTTTCAGGTCAAGCTTTTCGTTGTTGTCCATAGTTTGCTCCGATACATTTTTGTGTATTATATATCTTTTTTTGTTCTGTGTCAACAATGAGAAAAAAATATAAAAAATGATATATTTTTGTTCGCAAAACACTTGACAAGTCATAATCTTTGTGCTATAATTTCGCTTGTTGTCAGGTACAACATATCTGGGTGTGGCGCAGTTTGGTAGCGCGCTACCTTGGGGTGGTAGAGGCCGCAAGTTCAAGTCTTGTCACTCAGACCAAAACCCGAACGCAAACGCGTTCGGGTTTTTGTTTTATATTTAAATAAAAATAGACTTCAAATAAAAACGGACGCCGAAACGTCCGTTTTTGATTTAATCATAATTAGTCGTCCGAAAGGGTAATGCCAACGTATCTCGAGAAGTTCTTGCCGTTAATGATGCCGTCGCCGAAGCATGCATATACTTCGCCGGAATCTTCATCTTCGTTTTCTTCAAGGCTAACTTCTTCGCAGCAAGCGCTGAAGGAGTAACCAAAGATCGCGCCGTCTTCTACGGTAAAGGAGTTAATACCGGTAAGTGCTGCCCAAGGAATTCTTTGTTCGTAAACCTCGGTATCGTATTTGGAAACAGCAACAACGTATTGGAAATCAGCGTTTTGGGTCAATTTACCAAAGTGGTCAGCTTTAATGTTCGTGCCGTCGGGCTGTGCGGTAACTGTCCATTCGGTACCGAAACCGGAGTTATTTGCAGCGCTCCAATCCCATTCGTTTCCTTCGGGAGGGAGATACTTCGGATCGGTGGGGTTGCCGGTTACGATTGCCGACATAACGTGTCTGCGGTCGAAAATGTAAGGACGGTTAGAGAGGAAGTCGGTGTTGTCGTATGTTCTCTGCATACCGACCTTCAAGGAGATTGCAGTGTAAAGATAGGTGTCGTCCCAGCTCATATAAAGAACAACGTCGTAATCTTCTGCATTACCTATGGAACCAGCGTTCCAATAAGTTTTAGATGCATCAAATTCAAAGCTGGTTGTGTACTCGTTGGAGCCAACTTCGCCGTCAACTACGGGTGCAGTGCCGGTCTTTTTGATTTTGAGCGGGGGATAAACAACAGGTTCTTCTTCTTCGTCTTCTTCAGATGTTTCGCCGGAAACTTCATCGGAAACCTCGTCGGAAACTTCACCGGAAACTTCACCGGAAACTTCTTCAGATGTTTCATCGGAAACCTCTGCAGACGCTTCGTCGGAAATTTCGTTATCTTCGGATGTTGCCTGAGATTCATCGGTGGTGGATTCGTCAGCGGAATTGGTGCTTACGTCAGCACTGGACGAGGTGGCTTCGACCTGACTCGAAGTTGTTTCGCTTTCGCCGCAAGCAACGAGCGCAAACAAAAGAAAAATGGTGAGGATGATTGCAGTAATTCTCATAATTACCTCCTATAAAATAATATGTACTTGAACATATTACTATAATAGCACATTTTCTTCGCGACTTCAATGGTAATTTTAACAAATGTGGCATTTCTGTTTAGGTGCTTTTGGATAAAATATGAACGATGTGTTAACAAAAACAAAAACGGACGCCGTAGCGTCCGTTTTTTGAACACAAATTAGTTGAGTTCTGCGAAGTACTTAATGGTACGAACCATCTGAGAAACGTAGGAGTTTTCGTTGTCGTACCACGAAACTACCTGTACCTGATAGGTATCGTCGTCAACCTTGGATACCATGGTCTGGGTAGCATCGAAGAGGGAGCCGTAGGTCATACCGATGATATCGGAGGAAACGAGCTCTTCTTCAGAGTAACCGAAGGATTCGGTAGCAGCAGCCTTCATAGCAGCGTTGATGCCGTCCTTGGTGATATCAGCGCCCTTAACAACAGCGATAAGGATGGTGGTGGAACCGGTGCAGGTAGGAATACGCTGAGCGGAACCGATAAGCTTACCGTTGAGTTCGGGGATAACAAGACCGATAGCCTTTGCAGCGCCGGTGCTGTTGGGAACGATGTTCATAGCGCCAGCTCTGGATCTTCTGAGGTCGCCCTTTCTCTGAGGACCGTCGAGGATCATCTGGTCGCCGGTGTATGCATGAACGGTGGTCATAATACCGCTCTGGATAGCTGCATAGTCGTTAAGAGCCTTTGCCATAGGAGCGAGGCAGTTGGTGGTGCAGGAAGCTGCAGAGATAACGGTATCTTCAGCAGTAAGGGTTTCATTGTTTACGTTGTAAACGATGGTGGGAAGATCGTTGCCTGCGGGAGCAGAGATAACAACCTTCTTTGCACCTGCTACGATGTGAGCAGAAGCCTTTTCCTTAGAGGTGTAGAAACCGGTGCATTCGAGAACTACGTCTACGTCGAGTGCCTTCCAAGGGCAGTTAGCTGCATCCTTTTCAGCGTAGATCTTGATTTCCTTACCGTCAACGATGATAGAATCTTCGGTGCAGGAAACGGTGTGAGCAGGGGTGGTACCGAGCTTGCCGCAGAAACCGCCCTGTGCGGTATCATACTTAAGAAGGTGAGCAAGCATCTTGGGGCTGGTGAGGTCGTTGATCGCAACAACTTCATAACCTTCAGCGTCAACCATCTGGCGGAAAGCAAGACGGCCGATACGGCCAAAGCCGTTAATAGCAACTTTTACAGACATTTTTAAAGTCCTCCATAAATTTTTATTTAATTCACCATTCAGTAGTTTATACCTTTTGGCAAAAAAATACAATAGTTATTTTTAGAAAAATGGTACTAATTTCCTTCGGGATTTTTGTCGTTTTCGCTAATGAACTTACGAACACGCAGTTTTGCACCTATTTCATCGACTCTGTTGCGGCAAATTTCGATATCCTCGGAACTCAAAGTTTCCTCTACAACCGAGAAGATAACGTTATCGATTTTGCCTACACAGCTTCTTCCGAATTCGAGCATCGCATCGTAAGCCTTCGCACCGAAAACGGGGCGGCAAAGACGGTCGTATTCCTCACGCGTTGCACTGTTTAAGCTTATCGAAACGCTGTCGACTAAACCGAAAAGTAACTCTGTCGAATCTTTTCCGTTTATCAGCTCGCTTTGACCGTTCGTGTTAAGTCTTATAGGGATATTTGGGTATTTTTGCTTTAAAAGGGCTGCGGTTTCTGCCAAAGCATTGAGCCTGCAGGTTGGTTCGCCATAGCCGCAGAACACAAAGCCTTTGCATCCGTCAAAAAATATTTCCTCTACCGCAGAAAAAACCTCATAAGGCTCGGGCTCGCGCTTTAACCAAAGACTTTCGCTACCGTAAGCGGTGTCTCCATTGTTACGAAGGCAAAAAATACAGTCGTTGGTGCAACGGTTGGTAAGGTTGAGATATATGCCGTCTCCCACGATATACGCGAAGGTTTCGCTGCGTTGTTTAGATCCCAAAAAGTCTTTTTGCATTTTCTTCGGTTATACTTTCTAATTCTTCAAATGTAATTCCGCGTAATTCAGCTATCTTTTCGAGCGTATATTTCATATAACCCGAATCGTTACGCTTTCCGCGGAAGGGGTGCGCCGTAAGATACGGCGAATCGGTTTCGGTAAGAATTCTGTCGGCAGGTACGTAAACGGCATTTTCTACGGGATGCTTGGCGTTTTTAAATGTAACCGTACCGGGGAAGGATATATACCAACCTCTGTCAAGCAATATCTTCGCCGTTTCTTTGCTTCCCGAAAAGGCGTGAAACACACCGCGCACGTCGTAATCAAGCACGATTTCAAGACAATCTGCTACACAATCACGTTCGTGTATTACAACGGGCATATCGGTTTCGACCGCTAATTCAAGCTGTTTTCTGAATAAAGCCTTTTGCCTGTCCTTGTTGTCGCTTACCCAATGATAATCAAGCCCTATTTCACCGACAGCAACTACCTTCGGGTGCTTTAATAACGCTTTTATACGTTCGAAATCCTCGTCGTTAAAGGCGTCAACCTCTTGCGGATGATAGCCTACCGTAGCATAAACGTTATTATATTTTTCGGCAAGCATTACCGAGTAAAGCGAGCTTTCGAGATTACAGCCTGCGTTTATAACTGCAGATACGCCCTTTTCGGTGAATAGGGAAGATATAACCTCGTCGCGGTCGGCATCAAACGCCGAATCGTCGTAATGTGCGTGAATATCGATCATTTATCGCACCTTACTGCCGGGATTAGCGTTTTCATCGGCAAAGAGCACCTTAACTCCGTTTTCGGTGTCCGCCGCAAGTATCATACCGTTGCTGTCGATACCGCGCAGCTTAACCGGCTTAAGGTTTGCAACAACAACTACCTTCTTGCCAATAAGCTCGTCGGGCGCGTAATATTTTGCAATACCCGAAACAACCTGTCGTACTTCGTTGCCCATATCGACCTGAAGTACAAGAAGCTTATCGCTGTTTTCGGCTTTAACGCATTCTTTAATTTGTCCTACGCGCAAATCGATTTTAGCAAAATCCTCTATACCGATAATTTCGGGAGCGGCTTCTTCCTTTTTCTCTGCCTTCTTTTGTTCTTTTGCGGCTTTCTTTTCCTCTTTTGCCTTCTTTTCAAGCTCTGCCATATATTTCTTTTCGTCTATACGTGCGAAAAGGATGGGAATCTCGCCAAGCTCAACGCCTTCGCAAAGATACTTGTATTCGCAAGCAGAATCAAAATCTACCGCAGGCACCTTAAATATTTCGTTTATCTTCTTTGCGGTGTCGGGCATAAGCGGCTCGATAAGAACGTTGCAAATGCGAATGCTTTCAACCAAGTTAGAAAGCACGTTCGCAAGCTCCTGCTTCTTTTCGGGGTCCTTCGCAAGCGCCCAAGGCATAGTTTCGTCAATATATTTATTGCAAGCCTTGATAGTGTTAAACAACGCGTTATCGGCATCGGCGATATAATATTTATCGAACTTAGCAACTGTGTCGGCAAAGCCTTCGATAATTGCTTTTTTCAATGTCGTGGCAAATTCATCGTCGTTGCCGTTGTTCTTGGGAATAATTCCGCCGAAATACTGCTTTATCATGGCGCCCGTACGCGAAACAAGGTTGCCGAGCGTGTTTGCAAGGTCGCTGTTGGTACGCTTGATAAGATTTTCGTAAGTGATGCTGCCGTCGTTGAAATAACCCATTTCTGCAAGCAGATAATGTCTTACGGGGTCAAGACCGAATTGTGCAACAAGGTCGTCGCCATACATTACGTTGCCCTTGGATTTGCTCATTTTGTCGTCGCCCGAAAGCAACCACGGGTGCGCAAGAATCTGTTTAGGGAGGGGAAGTCCAAGTGCCATAAGGATAATCGGCCAGTAAATAGTGTGGAAGCGCACGATGTCCTTACCGATAACCTGAACGTCGGCAGGCCAAAGCTTGTTGTAAAGCTCAGAGGGATTATCTATATCGAAGCCGATAGCGGTAATGTAGTTGGAAAGTGCATCCAACCAAACGTAGGTAACGTGCTTAGGGTCGAAGGTAACGGGAATACCCCAAGTAAAGCTCGTTCGCGAAACACAAAGGTCCTGCAAACCGGGCTTGATAAAGTTGTTTATCATTTCGTTCTTGCGCGAAACAGGGGTAATAAAATCTTCGTGCTCGTTGTAATAATCAACAAGTCTGTCGGCGTATTTGGACATTTTAAGAAAATACGCTTCCTCACTTGCTTTTTTGCACTCTCTGCCGCAATCGGGGCATTTGCCGTCGACAAGCTGTGTATCTGTCCAGAAGGATTCGCATGGGGTGCAGTAATTGCCCTCGTAGGAGCCCTTGTAAATGTCGCCCTGCTCGTAAAGCTTGTTGAAAATCTTCTGAACACACTTAACGTGTTCCTCGTCGGTGGTTCGAATAAATTTATCGTAGCTTACGTTAAAAAGATTCCAAATATCTTTAATTTCGCCTGCAACCTTGTCAACGTATGCTTGCGGGGTAATGCCTGCCGCTTCGGCTTCCTGCTGTATCTTCTGGCCATGCTCGTCGGTGCCGGTAAGAAAATATACGTCGTAACCGCGCAAACGCTTGTATCTTGCGATAGCATCGGTAAGAACAGCCTCGTAGGTATTACCGATATGCGGCTTTTTTGAGGTATATGCTATCGCAGTTGTTATATAAAATTTCTGTTTCATTATCATTTTCTCCTTTTAGAGAAGCTAGTTCTTTAAGCTGTGTATAGGTGCGGGGATTCTGCCGCCGCGTTTGATGAATATTTCGGGAGATTCCTTGCGCAGCTGCATAATGGGCGCAGTACCTAAAAGACCGCCGAAATCAACCGAATCGCCAACTGTTTTTCCATAAGCGGGAATAATACGTACCGCAGTTGTTTTGGTGTTTGCGACGCCTATCGAGATTTCGTCTGCGATAATACCGCAAATCACAGCTTCGCTTGTGTCGCCCGGAACAGCTATCATATCAAGACCGACAGAGCAAACTGCCGTCATAGCTTCTAATTTTTCAATAGAAAGCACGCCCTTTTCAACAGCAGCAATCATACCCGCGTCTTCCGAAACAGGAATAAATGCGCCCGAAAGTCCGCCAACGTGCGACGATGCCATAACACCGCCCTTTTTAACCGCGTCGTTAAGCATAGCAAGTGCCGCGGTGGTTCCGTGCGTTCCGCAGGTTTCAAGTCCCATGCTTTCAAGTATATCGGCAACCGAATCGCCTATTGCGGGGGTAGGTGCGAGCGAAAGGTCTACAATACCGAAGGGAATTTCCAAACGGTTAGATGCCTCGCGCGCTACAAGCTGACCGACGCGCGTTATTTTGAACGACTGCTTCTTAATTACCTCGGCAAGCTCGCTTAAGCTGCAATCGCCTGCGCGGCGTATAGCTGAGCTTACAACACCGGGACCGGATACGCCGACGTTAATAATAGCATCGGGCTCGCCCACGCCGTGAAATGCGCCCGCCATAAAAGGGTTGTCCTCGGGTACATTTGCAAATACAACCAACTTTGCACAGCCGATAGAATTATTATCGCGCGTTAAATAAGCGGTTTTCTTTATTATACTGCCCATTTTGGCGATGGCATCCATATTAATGCCTGCTTTTGTGGTGGCAACGTTAACCGAAGAGCATACCATTTTTGTGCTTGCTAAAGCTTCGGGTATGGCATCGATAAGAGCATTTTCGGATTTTGTGCTTCCTTTATGAACAAGCGCACCGAAACCGCCGATAAAGTTAATGCCGAGATTTTCAGCCGCCTTATCGAGCATTTTCGCCGCTTCTACGTAGCCATCGCTGTCAAGACAGCCGCCGACGAGAGAAAGCGGGGTAACCGATACGCGTTTGTTAATAATCGGAATACCGTACATTTTTTCAAGCTCGTTGCAAACGGGAACGAGTCTTTCCGCTGTGCGGGTAATTTTATCGTAAATTTTATTAAGTAAACGGTTTTTGTCGTCACTTACACAGTCAAATAAAGAAATTCCGACAGTAACCGTTCTGATATCGAGGTTTTCCTCGCGTATCATATTTATTGTTTCTAAAATATCTTTTGTATCGATCATTTAAGTCACCGTTAGATTTTGTGCATTGAATCGAAGATGTCTTCGTGCATTGCGTGTATTTCAAGACCGTTTTCTTTTCCGATAATTGCAACGCAGTCGACGAATTCGGTAAAGGGTACGGTAAGCGAATCTATTTCGACAAGCATAATCATCGCGAAATAATCCTTTAATACGGTTTGAGAAATATCGATAATATTTGCACCGTAATCTGCGCAAACGTTGCTTACCTTTGCGATAATGCCAACGTTATCCTTGCCGGTAACCGAAATAACAGCTTTAGTTTTCATTTTTTCTTCCTTTCGGGCGTTTTCTTAATTCTGTAAAAAAATTCGATAGGATTTGAGCACATTCGTCTTTTAGAATACCGCCCGTAACTTCGAATTTGTGATTTAAAGGGAACAGGGACATATCAAATACCGTGCCGAGCGCACCCGCTTTTTCGTCGTAACAGCCGAAAACCACTCGATCAACGCGTGAATTGACTATCGCGCCCGCACACATCGGGCAGGGCTCCATCGTTACGTATAGGGTGCATCCGTGTAAACGCCATCGATCAAGCTTTTTGCAGGCTCTGTCAATCGCGATTATTTCGGCATGCAGAAGAGCGTTTTTGCGGTTTTCACGCATATTTCTTCCGCTCGCGATAATTTCTCCGTCTTTTACAATTATGGCACCTATCGGCACCTCGCCGTCCTTGGCGGCGGCTTTTGCGCGTGCAAGCGCACGCTTCATAAAATAAATGTCGTTCTTTTCCATTATATAATATAATAAAGTGCAAAGAATATTGCGTAAAGAATTACAAGCGGTATCATACCGAAATTGAGCGCCGCTTTAGAAAGAAAATTGCCGATGCTAAGCTTATAACCGACAGTTTTGGGCTTGATAATCGAAATTTTTCTGCGAGCAATACCTTTGTTTGCGTAAAAAATGATGGCAGCAATACCGCAACCGATTAAACCGAGCACAAGCTGAGAAAGAATAATTACAACAACCGAATCTTCGCTAACGAGCGACATGGTAACCGAAATTGCGTTATTAATAAAATGTATAAGCATAGGGATTTTAAGCGAACGTGTATGTTCGTAGCAAACGGCAAGCATAAGACCAAACGCCGTCGCAAAAACGATTCTGGGCGGGTCTACGTGCGCTATACCGAACAAAACAGAAGAGATTATAATGGCGCCGCCCTTGCCGTAGGGAAGCAGATTTTTACACAGCACGCCACGGAATGCCCATTCCTCTAAAATTGCGGGAAGAATCGCATATAAAACGTAACAGAGAATTATCTGTAAAACGCCATCTGCGGCTATTCCCATATCTGTTGAATATTTTTCGATAATGCTTCCAAAAAGAAGGTTTATAGTAAGGTTTATAATATAGCCGACGCCGATCGTGCCAAATATATACAGCGCGGGTGCTTTGGGCGAGGCTCTTTTAATGCCGTTATTTTCAATGTTATTGTTTAGCTTTTTGAATAAAAGCGCGGCAATTCCAAAGGGAATCGCGATATAAAAAATATAACCTAAAATATCCAAAACAAAGCTTAATGTGTTTTCGAACAACGAGGGATAAAAGGTTAAAAGTGGTCCTACAACGGTAAATGAGTAAATAAGCTGAAAAACAAACATCAAAGAAGAGCCGATTAATGCGATAAATGCGGCTTTTCTTGCTTTTTTTTCAATCCTTGCTTTGTTAATCTGTTCGTTTTTAAGAACTGTTGTGAAGTCCATATCAATCCTCTTTTACCATTGTTGCTTTTGCGATTACTGCTGAAGATTCGTTCTGTGTGCAGTAAAGCTTCCATAAATCGATGTGTGTTAAAACGTTGCCGACTAAATCAAGTGTTTTTAGCATACCTGTGTGTTCGGCAGGTATGTATATTTGTTTAAGTATAAGATTAAGCGCGTCTTTCGTTTCAAGTTTTGTTATACTGTTATCATTTGCACGCTCGATAAAGCAAATCGCTTGCAGAGGCAGTATAACTTTAGAATTAAGGTCCTCTTTGCCCGACCAAGGCGTTCCGCATACGCAGGGAATGCCGTCAAATAATCGAATAATTGGCTTATCACCGTTAATAAAGTTAACCTTATCTCGAAAAGACTTTTTCCAATTCAATACGTGTGTCGTTTTGCCAACTCCGCTTTTTGCGGTAAAGCAATATCCGCGTCCGCCGTAATCTATCGCCGCGCCATGAAGCACGAACGCATTGTAATCGTAAAGCCGTTCCGCAATTTGTCGGTAAATGCAAATGCTTTCGGCGAATCCGTCGGAACAGGCAGAATCGTTTGATTCCGTTTCTGCTTTAATTTCCTCTTCGGTTACACATACAGAAAAATCGATATCAACGTTTTCGGTGATATATCCTTTGCAAACGTTACGAACAAATTCGTATTTGTTTTCGATTGCGATATTTAACTCGGCGATTTTTATTGTAAACAACCGACACCTCTGAATTTAAAAGAAGCGGAACGCCTTATCGGCGTTCCGCCGTTTAGAATGTTAAATTATTTTTGCTTAAGTGCTGCCTGTGCCGCTGCGAGTCTTGCAATAGGAACTCTGAAGGGCGAGCAGGAAACGTAATCGAGTCCGAGCTCGTTGCAGAATTCAACAGACGTGGGGTCGCCGCCGTGTTCGCCGCAGATACCAACATGGAGATTACCGTTAACAGGTCTGCCAAGCTTAATAGCGGTTTCCATAAGCTTACCTACGCCGATTTTGTCAAGCTTTGCAAAGGGATCGTTTTCAAAAATCTTTGCATCGTAGTAGCAATCAAGGAATTTGCCTGCATCATCGCGCGAGAAGCCGTAGGTCATCTGGGTAAGGTCGTTTGTACCGAAGCAGAAGAAATCTGCGTCAGCCGCAATTTCGTCTGCGGTAAGAGCCGCTCTCGGAATTTCAATCATCGTACCTACTTCGTACTTGAGTTCAGAGCCTGCATTTGCGATTTCAGCATCTGCGGTTTCTACAACGATCTTCTTAACAAACTTGAATTCCTTAACATCACAAGCGAGAGGAATCATAATTTCAGGCTTAACGTTCCAATCGGGATGAGCCTTCTGAACGTTGATAGCCGCACGGATAACAGCCTTTGTCTGCATCTTGGCGATTTCGGGATAGGTAACCGCAAGACGGCAACCTCTGTGACCCATCATCGGGTTGAATTCGTGAAGCGATTCGATAATATCCTTGATCTGCTGAACGGTTTTACCCTGAGCATCAGCGAGCTTCTTAATATCTTCTTCTTCGGTGGGAACGAATTCGTGAAGAGGAGGATCGAGGAAGCGGATGGTAACGGGGTTGCCTTCAAGTGCTTCGTAAAGTGCTTCAAAGTCGCCCTGCTGGATGGGAAGGATCTTTTCGAGTGCGGCTTCTCTTTCTTCGAGAGTGTCTGCACAGATCATTTCACGGAAGGAAGCGATTCTGTCAGCTTCGAAGAACATGTGCTCGGTACGACAAAGGCCAATACCTTCAGCACCAAGCTCGCGAGCCTTTTTAGCGTCTGCGGGCGTATCTGCATTGGTGCGTACCTTCATAGTGCGGTATTTGTCTGCCCATGCCATGATTCTGCCGAATTCACCTGCGATAGTAGCGTCAACGGTAGCAATAATACCGTCGTAGATACAGCCGGTAGAGCCGTCGAGAGAAATGCAATCACCTTCGTTGTAGGTCTTTCCGCCGAGGCTGAACTTTTTATTGGCTTCATCCATCTTAATGTCGCCGCAGCCGGATACACAGCAGGTGCCCATACCTCTTGCAACAACCGCTGCATGCGAGGTCATACCGCCGCGTGCGGTAAGAATACCCTGAGCAGCCTTCATACCTTCGATATCCTCGGGAGAGGTTTCAAGACGAACGAGAATAACCTTTTCGCCCTTTTCTGCCCATTCCTTTGCATCGTTTGCGGTAAATACTACCTTACCGCAAGCCGCTCCGGGAGAAGCACCGAGTGCTCTGCCGATAGGAGCAGATTCCTTAAGCGCCTTTGCGTCGAATTGCGGGTGGAGAAGGGTATCGAGGTTACGGGGATCGATCATAGCGACAGCCTGCTCCTCGGTGATCATACCTTCGTCAACAAGGTCGCAAGCAATCTTCAAAGCAGCCTTTGCGGTTCTCTTGCCGTTTCTGGTCTGAAGCATAAAGAGCTTCTTGTCTTCAATGGTGAATTCCATATCCTGCATATCTCTGTAATGGTCTTCGAGAATATTGCAGATTTCAACAAACTTTTCGTAAACGTCGGGCATAACCTCTTTAAGCTGTTCGATCTTCTGGGGAGTACGAACGCCTGCAACAACGTCTTCGCCCTGAGCGTTCATAAGGAATTCGCCCATAAGCTTCTTTTCGCCGGTAGCAGGGTCGCGAGTAAATGCAACGCCGGTACCCGAGGTGTTACCCATATTGCCGAACACCATCATCTGTACGTTAACGGCAGTACCCCAAGAATAGGGAATGTCGTTGTCGCGACGATAGATGTTTGCTCTGGGGTTGTCCCAAGAACGGAATACCGCTTTAATTGCTTCCATAAGCTGAACGCGGGGATCGGCGGGGAAGTCGTTGCCGATCTTTGCCTTGTATTCGGCTTTGAACTGATTAGCAAGCTCCTTAAGGTCGTCCGCGGTAAGATCAACGTCCTGCGTAACGCCCTTTTCTTCCTTCATTTTGTCGATAAGCTCTTCGAAATATTTCTTGCCGACTTCCATAACAACGTCGGAGAACATCTGAATAAATCTTCTGTAGCAGTCCCAAGCCCAACGGGGGTTGCCGGATTTTGCAGCGAGAACCTCTACAACCTCTTCGTTAAGACCGAGATTAAGAATGGTGTCCATCATACCGGGCATAGATGCTCTTGCACCCGAGCGGACGGACACGAGAAGCGGATTTTCCTTGTCACCGAACTTCTTGCCGGTGATCGCTTCCATTTTTTCTATGTTTTCTGTGATTTGAGCGACGATTTCGTCGTTGATGACTCTTCCGTCGTCGTAATACTGAGTACAAGCTTCGGTGGAAATAGTGAAACCCTGGGGAACAGGAAGACCAAGGTTGGTCATCTCGGCCAAGTTAGCACCCTTGCCGCCGAGAAGCTCTCTCATCTTGCCATTGCCTTCGGAAAAGAGATATACATACTTTCTGGACATTATAAATCCTCCTATAATTATTGTATCTATCATATTATATAATATTTCCGAAATTTGTCAATAGAATTCTCGAAATTATAACAGTCATTTATTTAGTTGCGCTTGCACTTTAAAGTTACTTGACAAAAATTGTTTTTCGGTATAAAATTTATATTTGAAATACTAAGATAGATTGCGAAGGACAAAGCTTTTGAGATTTACCAACGTCAATCCCGGTGAACACCCCGAATATGTAATAGTGGGTATCGGCAGACCCGATAAAAAGCTTGCCGACTCGCGTGCGAGTGTTGCCTACAAGGTGATCGACTATATCGATTCGATTTCGTTGAGAAGCTCCGGTTGTAAGCGTCAGCTTCATTCTGCGCTCTGCGATAAATGTATGCTCGAGGGCGTAATTGTTTTTCTTGCAAAGCCGACCGTTTTTATAAATAATGTCGGTATGTCGGTTTCCGATATTATGAGCTATTACAGAATGCGTCCCGAACAGCTTATAATAATTTATGACGATATTACCGTACCGTGCGGCAAAATTCGCTTAAATTACGCTCAAGACGTGAGCTTTCACGACGGATTGCGCTCTGTTAAGCGTTATATGCATACTGCGGATTTTATCAGTATCGGTATAGGGGTAGGAATACCCGAAAGCGGCGAAGATAAGTCTAACTATCTTTTTAGCGATATCCCGAAGGATGAATATGAAAAAGTCAAAGCAAGCTTTGATGAGGTCAAAAAGGCAATTTTGTTAATTATGAAATACGGAATAACCGCTACCTTGCGCGCCTTTGGAAAACCCGAAGCGGCAGAACAGAAAAATCAGCAATAATTATGAAAAAAATTTTAGAACAGTTTCTTTGTGACAGCGAATACCGTTCGCTTGTAAACGGCTTCAATGAAGGACACATACCCTGTGTTGTCAGCGGTATGTGCGATTCCTTGCGCCCTTTTTTAGCGGCAGCGCTGTCCGAGCATATTAAAAGAAAATCAATTATTATAGTTTCCGAGGAAAAGGAAGCACAGTCTGTTGCAGAAACGTTAAGGCTGTTTTTTGGTAAAGTTCTTTTTTATCCCTCGCGTGATTTTGTTTTCGAAAAGGTTTCGGCATATTCGCGCGAATGGGAGCACGAACGCCTTTCGGTTGAATATTCGGTAATTAATGATGATTACGACGTAATCGTAACCGTGCCGGATGCTTTAATGCAATATACAATGCCGCGCAAGGTATTTGAAGAAAATACGCTTGTTTTTGAACGCGGTGGCGTCGCTTCGCAAAAAGAGCTTTGCGAAAAGCTCGAGTCTATGGGTTATTCAAGAGCAGATATAGTCGAAGGTGTAGGCCAATATTCTGTTCGCGGCGGCATTTTCGATATATTTTCACCGAATTACAGCTATCCCATCCGTATCGATTTTTGGGGCGACGAAATAGACCTTATCGGTATGTTCGATATAGTTTCACAGCGCCGTACCGAAAATTTAGAAAAGGTTTCGGTTATCCCTTGTAATGAAATAATTCCTTCGGAGAATTCCGAGCTTGCCATTAAGCGCGAAATTAAAAGCCTTATTTCTGCGTTTAAAGGCCCCGAAAAGAAAAGGCAGATTTTAATTTCCGAGCTTGAATCGCTCGAGCACGGCGATAAAAATATTTTTGTCGATAAATACTATTCCTTGGTATATCCCGAAAATCAAACGCTTTTAGAGCTTGCAACCGATACAGTAAAAATACTTTTCGATTCCAAACGTATTTACGAGCGTGCAAAAGGCTTCGCCTCTGCCAACGACGGTATTGTGGAATCGCTTTCAGTGTCGGGGCTGTGCAGAATGAAAAACTGTCGACCTTACCGCGGTTCGGATGAGCTGTTTGCCTCGTTTGGAAAAAATACCGTTTCGCTTGACGTTTTTCAAAATTCGGGCCACAATATAGGTGCATCAGCTTCCTATAATATTTCTTCAAAATCTACTCTGCAAATGACCGAAAAAACCGACGTCTTTATAGAGGATATTGAAGACTATGTGTCTGCATCCAGAAGAATTATGCTTCTCTGTGAGAACGAGCATTCCGCTTCTGCGATGATTGAAATGCTAACCGACGAAAACATCGCGGCTTACCCATATAACGGCGAGCTTTACGAATGTCGTGTTGCCGTAGCCGTATGCGACTCTGTTCCGATAAAATACGGCTTTGAGCTTTTGCGTGGTGGTTTTGTTCTTCTTACCGACTATATGTCGCTCCGCCCGCGTGCGGAATTAAAGCGTCGCAGACGCTCTTCGAAGACAACAAAGGGCGAAAAAATCGCTTCCTATGCCGATTTAAAGCCGGGTGATCTTGTCGTTCACGTCAACCATGGTATCGGTAAATACGAAGGTATAAAAAACCTTACGTCGCAAGGCGTTTCAAGAGACTATATCAAAATCGTCTATGCCGATAATGGCATACTTTACGTCCCCTGCGATCAGCTCGATATGGTAAGTAAATATATCGGCGCAGAGGGCACGAAGCTTTCTAAAATGGGCGGCGCGGAATGGAAGCGCGCGAAGGCAAGGGCAAAGGCTTCGGCTTCAAATATCGCTAAGGAGCTTATCAAGCTTTATGCCGAACGTAAAATGGCTTCTGGATATGCCTTTCCTCCCGACGATGAGCTGCAAGACGAATTCGAAGCGGGCTTTGAATTTACCGAAACCGAGGGACAGTTTATTGCCGCGAACGAAATAAAGAAAGATATGGAAAAGCCGTTTCCAATGGATCGATTGCTTTGCGGCGACGTAGGATTCGGCAAGACAGAGGTTTCTTTGCGCGCTGTTTTCAAATGCGTCTTTTCGGGAAAACAAGCGGCAATTCTCGTGCCAACCACAATACTCTGCTTCCAGCATTATCGCACCGTTATGGCGCGTTTTCGCGGTTATCCCGTGAAAATCGCAATGCTTTCACGCTTCGTAACGGCTAAAGAAACCGCCGAAATTGTTGCGGGCTTGAAAAAAGGAACAATCGATATAATTATCGGTACTCATAGGCTCTTGCAAAAGGATATCGAATTCAAAGATATCGGTCTTCTTGTAGTTGACGAGGAACAGCGCTTCGGAGTAACTCATAAAGAAAAAATCAAAGAGCTTTCCAAGGGTGTAGACGTCCTTACTCTTACCGCAACACCTATACCGAGAACGCTTAATATGGCATTGAGCGGCATACGCGATATGTCGGTGCTCGAGGAAGCGCCCGTCGACCGTGTGCCCGTTCAGACCTTCGTTCTCGAGCATGATGACGAGGTTATCTATGAAGCTATTCGCCGCGAGCTACGTCGCGGTGGTCAGGTGTTCTATCTTCATAATTACATTGATTCAATATATTCCAAAGCCGCAAAGCTGCGCGAGGCATTTCCCGACTGTACAGTTGCTGTGGGTCACGGAAAAATGGATAAAGAAGAGCTTTCCGACGTTTGGTCGGATATGGTTGACGGTAATATCGATATCCTTGTCAGCACAACGATTATCGAATCGGGCGTTAACGTTCCGAATGCAAATACTCTTATTATCGAAGACGCCGACCGTATGGGACTTGCACAGCTTCACCAGATTCGTGGCAGGGTAGGGCGTTCTACGAGAAAGGCTTACGCCTACCTTACCTATCGCGCGGGCGGGGTAATGAATGAAACCGCCGAAAAACGTCTCGAAGCAATAAGAGAATTCACCGAATTCGGCTCAGGCTTTAAAATTGCGATGCGTGACCTTGAAATAAGAGGCGCAGGCAACCTTCTCGGAGCAGAACAAAGCGGACATCTCGAGGCTATCGGTTACGACCTTTATATTAAAATACTCGAAGATGCAATCAATGCCGAAAAGGGAATAGCGCCGAAGGCAGAAAAGAATTGCACGGTCGATCTCGCCGTCGATGCCTTTATTCCCGAAGATTATATTACCTCGGTTGCGCTTCGTATCGACGTGTATAAGAAAATCGCCGCGGTCTGTAACGAGGACGACAGCGACGATCTTATCGATGAGCTTAACGATCGCTTCGGCGATATACCCGTAGAAATAATGAATCTTATTCGCATTTCAAAGCTCCGTAATGTGGCGATGAGTCTTGATTTTACCTCTATCGAGCAAAAAGAGCGTATGTTAAGCTTCTATAACCCTGCCATTAATATGGAAAAATGCGCTATTATTGCGTCCGAAGTTCCTTTTAAAGGCGCGGTTATGATCTCGCTCGGAGGGCGTCCTCATATATCCTATAAGCTTCGAGAGGGAGAAAAAATACTCGATATGTGCGAAAAGATTATCGAAAGATATTTAAAATTAACAAAAAATCAGTAGACAAATTTAAATTTTTATGGTATGCTACTCCGTATGAATTTGTGAAAGGTTGAAGAATATGAAAAAATTCACTCGTGTATTATCGCTTGTGCTCGCAGTTTTGATGCTTTTTGCGCTAACCGCGTGCAGTAGCGGCTCTTCGTCTGGCGACGGCAGCATCGTTATGAGCTACGGTGACTATACTTTGTCCGAAAAGGATTATATGTATATCCTCAGTATGTTTAAGAGCCAGATGATCGATAACTATCAAAGTTATTTCGCACAATATGGCGTATCCTATGACGAAAAGGATATTCTCGAACTTAAAATGAGCGAGGATACCACACTCGCACAATATATCGAAGAGGTTGCTATCGAATTTTCTCAGCAAATGCTTATTTTCGAACAGCTTTGTGCAGATTCGGGTATTTCGATAACCGACGAAGAGGATCTTAACTCTATTTCCGAATATATCAGCGATATGGAATTTGCATACGGCGGTACCGATCTTTTCCAAATCACTCTTGCAAAGCTCGGCTTCAACAAATCTTCCATCGAGCGCTTTATGAGAGCGAATATCAATTACGAGCTTATCTATGAATACAGATACGGCGACGGCGGTATTGCGGCAATTCCCGAAGAAAGCGTTAATAAAAATTTCCTTGAAAATTATATTCGTTACGACGGCGCTCTGTATGCTTATGGCGATTATAAAACCGGTGAAGAATATACCTTTGAATTCACCGATGATGAAATCAAGGCGTACTTCGATACCGAGTTTGTTAAGATCCGCCATATCCTTTATATGACTGTCGACAAAAGCGGTAACAAGCTTAGTGATGACAAGATAAAGGAAAAGAAGCAAAAGGCAGATGCAGCACTTGCTTCTGTGAATTCCGGCGAAAAAACTCTCGATGACCTTAAATCCGAAAACGAAGACAGCGGTTACGAATACGTCTTCACAAAGGGTAAAATGGTTGAAGCGTTCGAGAAAGCGGCGTACGAAATGGCTGTTGGCGAGGTAAGACTTGTCGAAACCGAATATGGCTATCACCTTATGGAAAAGCTCGAAAAGACCGAAGAGGATTTCAGCGGCACAGTTAAGGAAGACGGCAAAACCGAAGGCGGTAACAAGGCGGCAACCGTGTCTGCTATGAGCGCGGCAAAGATTCGCGCAGAAGCACTCGAACTTCTTGCAAAGCTTCAAAACGGCGAATTAAAGGAATATCCTGCAGAAAGCGAAGATAAAGAATACTATCTTCCTATGGAGCCCCAACTTATTAATAAAAACGAAACCACTTATGCGACCTTTATAGAAATGGTTTCGAAAATCGAGGAAGGCACCTTTGCAGAAAAGAATTTCCCCGGCGATGCTACTTATGTAATAAGAAAGCTCCCCCTTACCGAAAAGGATATTACAGCGGATATTTATAACAAAATAGAAGAAGATCTTGCGTTCACCGCGTTCGGTGAATACGTTCAGTCCTTCTACGATAAGGTAACTGTAAACAAAGAAATTATAGACAAATTCGATATTTTAACGGTCCCTATGCTCGATAGTGAGCTATACACGTTTGGTTAAGAGGTAAAAAATGACAGTACAACAGGTTTACGATAACATTATGCGCGACGCTTTGAGCGTATATTCCGCAGAAGGTCTTAAGGAAAAGCTTGAAAGCGGCAAAAAATTAAAGATAAAAATGGGCGCAGACCCCAGCCGCCCCGACCTTCATCTTGGTCACTCGGTCGTTCTCCGTAAGCTAAGAATGCTTCAGGATCTCGGTCATGAAATCATTTTCGTTATCGGTGATTTCACCGCGATGATTGGTGACCCCTCGGGTAAGAGCAAAACGAGAGTTCCTCTTACCTTTGAACAGACCCGCGCTAACGCAGTCAGCTACTATGAACAGGTAATTAAGATTCTCGATAAAGAAAAGACTCGTATCGTTTATAATTCCGACTGGCTCGGAAAGATGACCTTCGAGGACGTTCTCTCGCTCGCAGGTAAATACACCCTCGCACGTATTCTCGAAAGAGATGATTTTGCGAAACGTTATGCAGAAAAACGTCCTATCGGTATGCACGAGCTCTTCTATCCGCTTATGCAGGGCTACGACAGCGTTGCACTTGAAGCAGACGTTGAAGTTGGCGGTAACGACCAGACCTTCAACCTTCTCGTGGGCAGAGAGCTTCAAAAGGACTACGGGCAAACCTCGCAGGAGGTTATAACCTTCCCGTTGCTCCCCGGTCTTGACGGTGTTGAAAAGATGTCTAAATCGCTCGATAACTATATCGGTATTGATGAGCCTGCCGAAATAATGTACGAAAAGTGTATGAAGGTTCCCGACAGTCTTCTTCTTACCTATTTCAACCTCACCACCGATCTCGAAGAAGAAAAATATAAATCTCTCTGCGAAACCGATATACGCAAAGCTCACGTTCTTTATGCAGAAGCAATCGTTACCCTTTACCACGGTGCCGAAGCTGTGGCTCCTGCTGCGGCAAGATACGCAAGCGTTGCAGGCGGCGGCGTTCCCGAGGATATTGAAGCGAAGGAATTCGAAGTCGGCGTAAGACTTATCGAGGTTTTGAGTAAGTCGGGTCTTGCGCCCTCCAACAGCGAAGCAAGACGTCTTATTCAGGGCGGCGGCGTAAAGGTCGACGGCGCACAGGTAACCGATCCCAATAAAACCTTTGATGTTCAGGGCGAATTTGTCGTAAGCAAGGGTAAAAACAAGTTTGTAAAAGCTGTAATTAAGTAATTAAAAAGCAGAGCCGTAACAGGCTCTGCTTTCTTTATGTTTTGTTTTATTCTTCTTCGTATTCGATAGGGTCGGGAATAATGAAATCTGAATCATCGTCCGAATTCTTTTCTTCGAAGGAATCGTTTACTAAAATCAAATCGGGGAAGTATTCTTTGGTGTCTGCCATATCGTCGTGCTTTTTGGTGTTATTGTCATCGTGCGAGTCCTCGGGTTGAGCAGATTCATTGTCGGAAAGATCAAATTCAATCTGTTGGTCGTCCTGCTGCTTTGTATCCTCGAAAAGTACTGCAGAAAGATCTATTCCGAGATCTTCCTCCTGTTCGGGCTCTTCCCGAGCATCCTTAATGGGCATTATGTGCGTGGTGGGGATATCCTTTTCGTTTAATATCTTTTCAAGCTCGGAAATCTTGCTGGACCTCGCGCGTGACATTAATTCCTTCATCTCGTCGGACATTTTTTGATTTTCAACAGCTTCGTCAACTGCTTCTTCGGCAGTATCTTCAATAGATTCTTTATCCGAAGCTTCGGAATTATTGTCAGCCTTTTCGTTGCTTTGCTCGGGAACGTCTGTGGGTTCCTGCTCGTTAACAGTCGTGTTAATCTCTTTTTGCAGTAATGCGTAAAATGGATCGGCTTCATCATTCGGAAGAACCTTATTTGTTGCGTCCTCTTCCTCGGGAACAATGGTATCATTTACGGGCGTAGCATTGGTTTCGCTTGTTGGTGCTGGAATCACACAATCATCGTTAACTGTCGGCTTTTCTTCTTCCTTCGGCTCCATCGGAAGCTTACCGAAGGCGCGCAGAACATCATCGGTAGTGAAGGGGTTGTTTTTTGTGATTTTCGTAGACTCGTTGTTTAAAATGCGTGCTTCTCTTACGAATTTAACAAATATATCCTTTAACTCCTTAACGGAGGCGCGAACGTCCTTTTGTGAAATTAGAATATTCGGTAAATTTTCCTCTATGTTTTCGCGCATTTCTTCAATTTCTTTTTTCTTCATACGCGCCATAACGATATCGCTGTTTTCGAGTGTTATTCCCAAAAACGGCATATCCTTTTTTCCAAGAAGCTTTACCGAAGAAACGTTTGTCCATTCGATAACAATATCGGGTCCGACGTTTTTTGTGTCGATAAACCCGCGCGATGAAAGTATCAATGCGTTTGCGGGCTTGGATTCCTTAAACAACAAAAATACAAACAAGGAAATGAATAACGCAAATAACGCACCGCCCACAACATAGAATACGGTAGCAACCTTCTTTGCTTCTGCCGAAAGAAAGGGCATAAGCGCAATGATTAATGATATAACGGTTAAAACGAGAAAGATTACGCCCTGTAACAGCATATTGCTGTTTTTTTCTTTAATAATAATGTTTTTATCGTTCATATAATACCTCCCGATCAATCCTCGTATTCCGTATGATGGAATGTAACGGAATTGTCGTAAAGATCAAACTTAAATATCAATTCGTTGTCCGACGCATGGTAAACAGATAACGTGAATTTTGTTTTATCTCTGATAATTTCCGCGTTGCTCACCGTTAAAGCGGGCTTGACTGCACCGTATAAAGTGTTGTTAAAGCGAAGATCGTTAGAATCGAGCGAAATCTTCACGCCACGGAAGCATACACGTTCAAACCCGTATCTGCCGCCGCGGTCTGAAACACTGTTGACTTCTTCATATTTGTTGCCGTTACTGTCTTCGAGAACGTAAATCAATGAATCCTCGTAAACACCGTCTGTTAACTTTTTTGCGTTAAACTTAATACCAAGCTCCAATATGCCGTATTCATCCGAATAGTCAACGTTGTGCAACTGTAACGAGCCGTCATCGTTCATAAATATCTTGGTGTTTATTCGGTATAACTCAATATCATCGGTATCGACAGCGTTAACCTCGTCAAGCTCTGCCATGTAGTTTGTTTCGAGTATCTTGCTGTCACGGTTTATGAAGATAAGAAAAAGAATGATGCCATATACAACAAACGATATACCGTACATCGTCCATTTGAAAATACCCTTAACAGTACGGTAAATTTTCGATTCGTTTTCGTCTTGTTCTTCGGGAAAATAGTTGCCTTGATAATCCATACTATGCTCTTTTCTGAAATTATATTACGTTATTTAACAAAGGTGTTTTCCACCGCTTTTTGCGGAAAATGTGGAAAACCTTTGCCGAAAAATCAAGCATTTTAAGGGTAACAGCGTGGATATCCACAGAGTTTTCCACAAAATCGGTGAGTTATGCACATTGGTTATGTAAACCGCAGGCGTTTAGTTGTTGAAATATTTTCTGTCAAGACTGCGCAAATGAACGGCGCAAGCAACGTGCTCTTTGCGTATAATATTGCTCTCGTCAAAGTCGGCAACGGTACGTGCAACCTTAAGTATTCTGTCGTATCCTCTTGCCGAAAGACCAAGCTTATCGTAAGCCTTTTGAAGTATCTGTCTGCCGCCCTCGTCGAAGACGCAATACTTTCTTACGTGCTTAGGCTGCATGCGAGCGTTACAGGTGAGCGGCTGTCCGTTCGGGAGCTTTTCGCCGTCAAATCTGCTCATAGCAAAGTTTCTTGCGCGCGAAACACGTCTGCGAATTTTATCGCTCGATTCCGAAGCAACTGTTGTGTCAAGCTCTGCGAATTCAAGAGCATTTACCTCGACCTGAATGTCGATTCTGTCGAGAATCGGTCCCGAAATCATAGAAAGATAATTTCTTCTCGATTGCGGTGTGCAGGTGCAGGGCTTGGTCGGGTGACCGTAATAACCGCATTTGCATGGATTCATCGCACATATAAGCATAAATGAGCAAGGGTAATTTACAGAAGCATTAACGCGTGTAATTGTAACGTTGCGTTCTTCGATAGGTTGTCTTAAAACCTCACAGCTGTGCTTATCGAACTCGGGAAATTCGTCAAGGAAAAGCACGCCGTTGTTCGCAAGCGATATTTCGCCGGGACGCGGGTTTGAACCACCACCTATAAGTGCCGCCGCAGATAACGAATGGTGTGGAGAACGGAAGGGTCTGTGCGAAAGCAGGGGAGTGAGCTCTCCACTTAAACCCGCAATAGAATATATTTTTGAGGTTTCGATAGATTCCTCAAGTGTAATAGGCGGTAATATATAAGGAACACGGGAAGCAAGCATGCTTTTGCCGGTACCGGGAGGTCCAATCAAAAGAATGTTGTGTTCGCCTGCTGCCGCAACCTCAAGGGCTTTCTTTGCACCCTCTTGTCCCTTAACGTCGGAAAAATCAAGCAAGGTGCCGCCGGTAACCGAAAAGAAATCGTCTTTATCAAAGGTAATGGGAATAATTCTTTTTCTCGAAAGGAAGTGTTCCACAAGCTGAACGGCATTTTTGACGGGATATACCGTAATTCCATATGCGGCAGATGCCTCGCAAGCATTGTCGGAGGGAACAAAAAGGTGTTTAAAGCCTGCATCGCGCGCGGCAACTGCCATAGGCAACACACCTCTTATCGGGCGTAATTCGCCCGAAAGCGAAAGCTCGCCAAGAAAGCAGCATTCCGAAAAATCAACCCTGCTAAGCCCGGGCATATCGAGAAGCGACAAAAGTATAGGCAGGTCGTACACAGTGCCCTCTTTTTTAATATCCGCAGGAGCGAGGTTGACGGTAAGTAGCCCCTTTTTGAGCGGCAAATCGCAGGCGCGCGCGGCTGAACGAACTCGCCCTTCCGATTCGCGTATTGCCGTATCGGGCAGTCCGATTATGTCGAGTCGCGGCTTGTTGCTTGAAACGTTGGTCGATTCAACCGTAACTATCAAGCCGTCGATACCGCGTATCGCGGCTGAATATATTGTGCTTATCGACATTTTACTGCACCTCTCAAGAATTACTACTTTATTTATATATATTACCACATATTAAAAATGTTTTCAATAAGATTTACCTAAATTAACAAAAAATCTCAAAAAAATCGATTATTTAATAAAAAACAGATAAAAAAACAAAAAAAGGAAAGGCAGAAACGTCGAAAAATTACAGAATTCTATTTACTTTTTGAAAAAAAGTGTTATAATCACTTTGTATGAAAAAATTTTAGGAGGAAATAACCTATGTCGACAAGAAAGAAATTGTCAATGGACGGTAACACCGCGGCCGCGCACGTATCTTATGCGTTTACCGAAGTTGCCGGCATTTATCCTATCACTCCTTCTTCTCCTATGGCGGAAGTTACCGATCAATGGTCTGCCGAGGGTAGAAAGAATATTTTTGGCCAGACCGTTAAGGTCGTAGAAATGCAGTCCGAAGGCGGTGCTTCCGGTACCGTTCACGGCTCGCTCGCAGCAGGTGCACTCACTACCACCTATACTGCATCTCAGGGTCTTCTTCTTATGATCCCCAATATGTATAAGATCGCGGGCGAACTTCTCCCCGGTGTTATCCACGTGTCTGCACGTTGTGTTGCATCTCACGCTCTTAACATTTTCGGCGACCATTCCGACGTTATGGCTTGCCGTCAGACCGGCTTTGCTATGCTTTGCGCAGGCAACGTTCAGGAAGTTATGGACCTTGGTGCGGTTGCTCACCTTGCAGCTATCGAAGGCAGAGTTCCTTTCCTTCACTACTTCGACGGTTTCCGTACCTCTCACGAAATTCAAAAGGTTGAAGTTTGGGATTACAACGATCTTTCCGAAATGTGCAACTGGGATGCTGTAAAGGCGTTCAGAGAAAGAGCTCTCAACCCCGAACATCCTGTTCTTCGCGGTACCGCACAGAACCCCGACATCTTCTTCCAGGCAAGAGAAGCTTGCAACACCTATTATGATGCTGTTCCTGCTATCGTAGAAAAATATCTCGAAAAGGTTAACGAAAAAGCAGGCACCGATTACAAGCTCTTTAACTACTACGGTGCACCCGATGCCGAAAAGGTTATCATCGCGATGGGCTCTGTTTGCGATACCATCGAAGAAACCGTTGACTACATAAACGCTAACGGCGGCAAGGTTGGTCTTATTAAGGTAAGACTTTACCGTCCCTTCGTTAAGGAAAAGCTTCTTGAAGCTATTCCCGAAACCTGCAAGAAGATCGCTGTTATGGATAGAACCAAGGAACCCGGCGCGGGCGCAGAACCCTTGTTCCTTGATGTTGTTAATGCAGTTCGCGGCACCAAGTTCGAATCCGCTCTCATCGTTGGTGGTAGATATGGTCTCGGCTCTAAGGATACCACTCCTGCTTGCGTTTTCGCGGTTTATAAGAATCTCGATGCAGATAAGCCTATCGACGGCTTCACCGTTGGTATCAACGACGACGTTACTAACCTCTCACTTCCTCTCGAAGCTGCTCCCAACACCGCAGGCGAAGGTATTGTTTCCTGCAAGTTCTGGGGTCTCGGCTCTGACGGTACCGTTGGTGCAAATAAGAACTCTATCAAAATCATCGGTGACCATACCGATAAATACATTCAGGCATACTTTGCATACGATAGTAAGAAATCCGGCGGTATAACCATTTCGCACCTTCGTTTCGGTGATACTCCTATCAGATCTACTTACTATGTATCTCACGCAAACTTCGTTGCTTGTCACAATCCTTCCTATATAGAAAGATATGACATTACCGGCGATATCGCTGAAGGTGGCACTTTCCTTCTTAACTGCCAGTGGACTCCCGAAGAGCTCGAAGAAAAGTTGCCCGCAAAGGTTAAGAGAGATATTGCAAAGAAGAACGTAAAATTCTACACCATCGATGCAATCACCATTGCTCGTAACATCGGTCTTGGTAACAGAACCAACACCGTTCTTCAGAGTGCGTTCTTCTCGCTCGCTAATATCATTCCTTCTGCAGAAGCTATCGATTACATGAAGAAGGCAGCGTATAAGAGCTTCGCAAAGAAGGGCGAAGATATTGTTAATATGAACTATGCTGCTATCGATGCAGGTGCAAATGCGTACACCAAGATCGAAGTTCCCGCAAGCTGGGCAGAAGCTGTTGACGCTTGTGTCTGTGAAAAGAAGCTCGAGGGCAGAGAAGAGGTTGTTAACTTCGTTAAGAACATTCTTGAGCCCGTAAACGCTCAGAAGGGTGACGATCTTCCTGTTTCCGTATTCCACAAGGATGCCGATGGCACCTTCCCGCAGGGTACTGCCGCTTATGAAAAGCGCGGCGTTGCAGTTGATGTTCCTAACTGGAATCCTGATAACTGTATCCAGTGTAACTTCTGTGCATACGTATGTCCTCACGCTGCTATCAGACCTATCGCACTTACCGATGCTGAAGCTGCTGAGCATCCCGAATTCAAGCTTACCGCTATGACCGGTATGCCTGGCTATAAGTTCGGTATGACCGTTTCTGCACTCGACTGCCTTGGTTGCCAGAGCTGTGTTCAGATCTGTCCCGGCAAGAAGGGCGAAAAGGCTCTTACTATGGCTCCCATCGAAGGTCAGATGAAGTATCAGGCAGAATTCGATGCAAGCTACAAATACTGTGATAACCCCGAAGTTCTCGCTAAGTTTAAACCCGAAACCGTTAAGGGCTCTCAGTTCAAGCAGCCCCTCCTCGAGTTCTCGGGCGCATGCGCAGGCTGTGGCGAAACTCCTTACGCAAAGCTCATCACTCAGCTTTATGGCGACAGAATGTTTATTGCTAACGCAACCGGCTGTTCGTCCATCTGGGGTGGCTCTGCTCCCTCTATGCCTTACACTGTAAATAAAAACGGCCACGGTCCCGCTTGGGCTAACTCGCTCTTCGAAGATAACGCGGAATTCGGTATCGGTATGGCTACCGCTATGAACGCGCGCAGAGCAAGACTCGCAGAAACCGTTGCTAAGATCATCGAAGCAGATTGCGCTACCGATGAAATGAAGGCTACTGCTAAGGAATGGCTCGACGGCATGGATGATGCTGAAATCTCCAAGGCTGCCGGCGCTAAGCTTCTTGAAGCTTGCAAGGCATCCGGTTGTGGCTGCGAGCTCAGCAAGGCTGTAATTGCAGATGCAGATCTTCTTACCAAGAAGTCTATGTGGATCTTCGGTGGCGACGGCTGGGCTTACGATATCGGCTTCGGCGGTCTCGACCATGCACTTGCTTCCGGTGAAGATATCAACATCTTCGTATTCGATACCGAAGTTTACTCCAACACCGGCGGTCAGGCTTCCAAGTCTACTCCTACCGGCTCTGTTGCTAAGTTTGCTGCTGCAGGTAAGACTATGAAGAAGAAGGACCTTGCGGCTATCGCAATGTCCTACGGCTATGTATATGTTGCTCAGATCGCTATGCGTGCTGACTACAATCAGTGCATCAAGGCTATCACCGAAGCAGAAAAGTATAAGGGTCCGTCGCTTATCATCGGTTACGCTCCTTGTATCAACCACGGTATCAAGAAGGGTCTCGGCACCTCGATGCTCGAAACCAAGGCGGCTGTTGCATCCGGTTACTGGTTCAACTTCCGTTACAATCCCGATCTCGTTGCAGAAGGCAAGAATCCCTTCGTGCTCGATAGCAAGGAACCCACCGCTTCTTATATGGACTTCATTAAGAGCGAAACAAGATACAGCTCTCTTGAAAAGGCATTCCCTGAAAGAGCAAGCGAACTCTTTGTTAATGCCGAACAGCAGGCTAAGGATAAGTACGCCGCTCTTAAGAAGAAGGCTGAACTTTAATTCAAACGTAATCTGAATCTGTGTGGGCGAGTATTCGCCCACACGTTTTAGAAATAGGAGTTTGATTATGCAGAATAAGAAACCCGAAAACGTCAGCAATAAAACTGTAATTCTTATTTGTGGTATTCTTGCCGCGGTTATTATGCTCGGCTCGTTCGTTGTGGCTTTGACCAAGTTTACGGATACGACCGATGAAGTAATAGAATCTTCGGAGGTTTCTGAAGAATCGTCCGAGGCGGTAAGCGAAGAAATTTCCGAAATTTCTATATCGAACGACGAATATGACTATTACAGCAAGCTTCAATTTGAAAGAAAGCCCTTTTCGAACGCGTCGGTAGCTGATGGCACTTTGGCTATTATCAATGAAAGCACAAAAACCTTTCCGACTATCGACCAATCTCAGATAGTTAATATCGGATTGGTAAAGACAGAAAGTGTTTACGGCCTTTCGAATATGTCACTTGTTATGTACGAAGAGGCGATATTGAATATCGATAATTTCATTGTCAGCTTCTATGAACAGGTGCCGAAAAACGGACTTATAATCAGCAAGGGCTATACCTCTTCCGATGCAGTAACGCTTTCGGAGCCTACTGTGGATCTTGCAACCGGATACTCTGTGCAGTTTTCGATATATAATTCCTCGTATAAGTTTTCTGACAGCGAATTTTCGTATCTTCGCGAGCAGGCTTATCGTTTTGGCGTGATTCAAAGATATCCGAATGAAAAGGATAGCTATACCGGACATAAATCCGATAATACTGTTTACCGTTACGTGGGTCTTCCTCACAGTATGTATATGAATCATTATATGCTGTCTCTTGAAGAGTATATCGACAGAATTCGCACCTATCAGGTTATCGAATATGAAAGCGAGCTCGAAAAGGATACCGTTTACGTTATATATTACGTACCTGTTGATGATTCAACCGGAACCACGTATGTCGACGTGCCTGTTGGCGAGCAATATTCATATACCGTTTCAGGCGACGGTGACAAAGGTTTTGTTGTTACAGTAAAAATGAACGCTTGATTTTTGTAAAATATCAATAAAGCGAACGCTTTTTAGCGTTCGCTTTTTGCTTTAAAATGAATAACACAAGAACGTATGTTTTGTGCATAACAAAATATTGAGGTTAAAATATGTGCAATATGCACATCGAAATCGATCGCATTTTGTCAATTAACTGTTTGTCAAATGGCGATGGATTGATTTTATATGGCGGGGTTATAAATTATGTTTAATTTTTACATTTAACAAAATTTACAATAAACCAAAATGTTGTTCTATATCTGGACGAAAAGCGTTGAAAAATCGAGGTTTTGTGTTGTTTACTGTTTTGCTTATATATAGTATAAAAGGGAAGTGGGAGAACCCAATTTAATTGTTGGAAATATTTGTTTAAATAAATTATACAAATTAGAATGTGTGAAAATGTTCTTACTAACAAACATTGTGTTAAAAATGCATTATTCGGTGACTGTTTTTATATGCACTCTTGACAAAAAGGTTGCTCTGTGATATTATTTTATACATAAAAATATAGAAGTGTAACTATGCACTTCTACCATTAAGCACTCTTCGTAGGAGGAAATCATATGTTTGGAAACAGGAGAAAGACCAAGAGCTTGTGCGTTTGCGTTTTGCTTGCAGCTATGCTATTTACAAGCATTTTCGGCATCAATGCATCTGCTATTGGCGACTACTTCGGCGGTTCTGAATCGCTCTACCGTACATCGCTCGATGATGTCGAAAGCTACCTTACGGCAACAACGTACGATGAATACCGTTATGTTTACGGCAATGTACCTATGGGTTCTGAGGTTATCGAAATCGATATTCAGAACTATCTCGTTGCGCCCGAAACTATCGACAAGGATGATAAAACCCTTTATTCTTCGGGCTCTATCAAAGTTCTCGATTCTCTCGGCGACTACAATGGTCCTGTCGTGATTTGCGGCGACGACAGCGTTGTCACCTGGACGTTCAAGCCCGAAAGTGATGTTCGATACAACATCTGTGTTGAATATTATACCGGCGATTTTGACGAAGGTGATCATCTCGTTGCAAAGTCTGCAGCTGCTGAACGTTATATTCTTATCGATGGCGCAGTTCCCTACAAGGAAGCTCGTTCTATCGAATTTGAAAAGGTTTGGGCAGACGTTTACAACGTGCTTGATGAAAACGGCAAGATTGTTTATAACGCTGATGGCACAAAGAAAACCTATCTTTCTGTTGATGAGCAGTTTATTAACTTCGTTCACAATCAGGAAAATATGTTGTCCGAAAGCGAAAGACCTTTTCTTAAGGATTTCAACGGCAACGAACTTAAGCCTGATAAACAGCTTATCGAAACTTGGGTAAGTAAGGATCTTCACGACTCTACCGGTTACTATGCTGAGCCGCTTACCTTCTACTTCCAAGGCGGTATCGAACATACCATAAGCTTCCAGGCAGTAAGAGAGCCTCTTGCTATCAAGAGCATTAAGCTTGTCGCTGTCGAAGAAACCATTTCTTACGAACAGTATCTTTCGAATCATTCCGATAAGAAGGATTACACCGGAAGCGAAAGCTTTAAGATACAGGCTGAGTATCCCATTACCACCTCGGGTAACACCATCTATTCGCTTAACGATAGATCCTCGAGCTATTCCGAACCTCAGGATTCTGCACTTATCCGTCTTAACGAAATCGGCGGCGATAAGTGGCAGTACGTTGGTCAATGGATCGAATGGGAAATCGTTGTACCCGAAGAAGGCTTCTATTCTATTATACCCAGAAGCCAGCAGAACTTCTATTCCGGTATCTATGTTTCCAGAAAAATATATATTAATGGTGAGCTTCCTTTCGCAGAAGCGGGCAACTTGAGATTCCCGTATTCCTCCGATTGGCAGACCAAGCCTCTTAACGACGGTAACACCAACTTTAAGTTTTATCTTAAAGAAGGTACGAATACTATAAGATTTGAAGTTGTTCTTGGCGATATTTCCGAAATTCTTAGTACTGTTGAAAATTCTCTCGGTGCTATCAACGGATATTATCGTAAGATACTTATGATCACCGGTCCCGAAGCTGACGAATACCGTGACTACGGCTTCGATAAGCTCATTCCCGACGTTCTTAAGGGTCTTAAAACCGAAGCTGAGAACCTTTACCGCGTATCGAACCTTCTTACCGAGCTCACCGGCGAAAAGGGTGAACATTCCTCCACTCTCGACCGTGTTGCTCTCACCTGCGAACGTATGGGTACCTATCCTTCCACCGTTGCTTCGCAGATGACCACTCTTAAAGACTACACCGCAACTCTCGGTACTTGGCTTTCCAATACCCAGAACCAGCCTCTCGATATCGACTATATCTCCGTTCAGGCTGTTGAATCCGAATCGCCTAAGGCAGAGCCCGGCTTCTTCGGTGGTCTTTGGTATGAAATCCAGAAGTTCTATATGTCCTTCTTCAGCGATTATAACTCTCTTGGTTCTTCGGGCGAAAGCAACGATGCTTCCGACGTAAAGGTTGAAGTATGGACCGCTACCTCCCGTGACCAGGCACAGATTTTGAGATCGCTCGTCGACGATGACTTTACTCCTAACTACGAAGGTATCGCTGTTGACATTAAGCTCGTTGCAGGCGGTACGCTTCTTCCTGCAACTCTTGCAGGCACCGGCCCCGATGTATATCTCGGCGCTGCACAGGGTGACCCTGTAAACTACGCTATCCGTTCTGCGGTTCTTTCGCTTAACCATAAGGGTGGCAACACAACTATCGGTTATGACTTTACCGATCTCGAAAATTCCATTTGGAATCAGAAGGACGGTAACGGCGAATACAAGTATCCTGCGTTCAACCGTCTTATTGAAGCAGGTACCGTTAAGAACTTTGGCGAAGTTACAAGCTGGTTTGCAGATCAGGCACTCATTCCTGTAACGCTTTACGGCGAAACCTACGGCTTGCCTATGACGATGTCCTTCTCGATGATGTTCTACCGTAAGGATATCTTCGTTGAACTCGGCATTGAAGTACCCAACACTTGGGATGATTTCTACGATATAATCTACTCCTTGCAGTCCAACTCTCTCGATATCGGTTTCCCGACTGGTACCGGCGGATCGATGATTATGATGTATCAGCAGGATGAGCCCCTTTACGATCAGGGCGATCACGATTATTATCTTGAGCTCTTCCGCAGATATTATTATGAAGGCGATTATGACAGCATCGACGATGCACAGCTCGCTGAATTGGATAAGACAATTTCCGAAGCAGGCCTTACATATATTAATGATGAAGGCAAGCTTGTTCCGAAGACCGACGGTATGACCATTAACCTCGATTCGGATATCTCTCTTGCAACCTTCAAGGACTGCTGCGAGCTCTTTACGATGTATAGCTTCCCGAAGGTATATGACTTCGCAAACAGATTCCGTTCTGGTGAAATGCCTCTCGCAATCGTAGACTACTCTTCTTACAACACTCTTATCGTATTTGCACCCGAAATTAACGGTCTTTGGGAATTCACTCCGCTTCCCGGTACGCTTGATCCTCTTACTCAGGAAATCAATAACGTAACCATCGGCGGTATCTCCACCGTTATTATGATGAACTCGGTAAGCGAAGAAGAAAACACCGCATTCGGTGCTTGGGCGTTTATGCAGTGGTACCTCAGCGCTGAAGTACAGAGCTCATACGGTAACGAAATGGTTGCGTTGCTCGGTCCTTCCGCAAAACAGCCTACCTCTAATATAAATGCACTCTCCAACATGGCTTGGTCGAGCGAAGAATACAATAACCTCTTCTCGCAGTTCAGTGCAGTTGCTTGTACTCCCGAATTCCCCGGTAGCTACATTATCGGTCGTTACACCAACTTCGCATATCTTGACGTTGTTAACAACGATGCAGAGCCTATTGAAGAAATGCAATCCTACATTACCGACATCAACGTTGAGCTTACCAGAAAGAGGGAAGAGTTCGGCTTGCCGACTTCCGATTCTATTAAGGAAATGCTCGATACAGTTAAAGACAAATATCCCGAATGGGACGAAAGGAGGAACTAAATAATGGCTAAAGAAAAGGCCGTCATAAGAACCGATATGTCGCGGTTTAAGTGGACGCTTAACGAAATGAAGAAGAATAAAGCAGGCTATTTTATGGCACTTCCGTTCTTTATCCTCTTCTTCGTGTTCACCGTTGCACCCGTTATACTTTCTTTCCTCCTCAGCTTTACTACGTTTAACCTTCTTGAATTTCCCGATTTCGTTTTCATGGATAACTATATTAGACTTCTCCTTGATGACGATATCTTTATGACCTCTATCATCAACACCTTCAAATTCTCGATGATCACAGGTCCCGGCTCCTATCTCCTCTCTATGCTTTTTGCATGGTTTATCAATGAGCTCCGTCCCAAGATCAGAGCTATTATGACCTTGTTCTTCTACGCTCCTTCGATCTCGGGTCAGGTTTACCTTATCTGGACGATATTCTTCTCGTCCGACCAATACGGCTACGTTAACGCGTGGGGTATGAAGCTCGGTCTTCTCACCGAACCGGTTCTTTGGTTCCAAAATGAAGAATACATTTTCCCGCTTATCGTTGCAGTTGCACTCTGGACCTCTCTCGGTACTTCGTTCCTTACCTTTATCGCAGGTTTCCAGGTTGTTGATAAGAGCCTTTACGAAGCAGGCGCGGTTGACGGTGTTAAAAACCGTTGGCAGGAGCTTTGGTATATCACCTTGCCGACTATGCGTCCTCAGATGATGCTCGGTGCGATCCTTGCGATCACCGGCTCGTTCGGCTTCGGTGCAGTTATTACCGCACTCGTTGGCTTCCCCAGCCCGAACTACTGCGCGCACACTATCATGCACCACTTGGAAGACTATGGTAACTCACGTTTCGAAATGGGTTATGCGTCTGCTATTGCGACCATACTCTTCTTCCTTATGATCGGTGCGAATATGCTCGTAACCAAGATGCTTAGAAAGGTAGGTACGTAATATGTCTTTCCAAGATGTTAAAGCAAAATACGTCAGCTACCGTAACAAGAGGTTGGCGAACAAACCCCAGTTCCAGCGTTCGGTCAACCGTTCCAAGGGCGGCGATATCGGTATTTTCGTAATGCTCGGTATAGTAGCGTTTATTATGGTACTTCCCATGGTATATGCTATCTGCCAGTCCTTGAAGCCTCTCGACGAACTGTTCGTATTCCCGCCGCGATTCATCGTGGTAAATCCCACTACTAAGAACTATCAGGACTTGTTCAACCTTATGAACGAATCCTGGGTACCCTTCTCGAGATACATATTCAACACTGTATTTATCTCGTTCTGCGGTACGTTTGGTAACGTTATCTTTGCTTCCTACGCGGCTTATGCACTTGCAAAGATCAAGTTCCCCGGCAGAAAGTTCCTCTTCTCGATGGTTGTTTACTCGCTCATGTTTAACTCCACAGTTACGGGTATTACAAACTTCATCACCATGTCTGCTCTCGGTTGGGTAGACAGCTACCTCGCAGTTATCGTTCCTTCCTTCTGCTACACCTTCGGTCTTTACCTTATGAAGCAGTTTATGGAAACCTCGGTTAACGATTCGGTACTCGAAAGTGCACGTCTTGACGGTGCGGGTGAAAACCTCATCTTCTGGAAGATTGCGATGCCGATGGTTAAGCCTGCGTGGATCACTCTTATCATCTTCGTATTTAAAGATCTTTGGAATATGGGTGCCAGCCTTTATATTTACAGCGAACAGCTCAAGACCTTTAACTACGCAATCAGCCAGCTCGTTACCTCGGGTATCGCACGTTCCGGTGTATCGGCTGCAGCAACAGTTGTTATGATGATCGTTCCGATCACCGTATTCGTCATCACCCAGAGCAACGTTATTACCACAATGTCTGCTTCGGGTATGAAAGACTAAAAGGGGGAAAGTGTATGAAAAGCAAAATCACAAGAATGCTGCTTATCGGTATTGCATTGATAATGCTTATTGGCACTATCTCCGTAAGCGCTATCACACCTTACACGACCTATACGTACGACTACGATGGCATGATGCAAATGAGCCCCGACGCGTACACTCCCGTTAAGGTTATCGATACCAGAACACTCGTTAACTCTCTTTCCGCAGAAGGCGGCGCAAGCAACAATGCAAAGCTCCAGTACGGCAGCATCGCAGCAACGCTTGCACTTAAAGGTCCGAAGGACATTTTCGTAGATGAACTTAACCACATCTATATCGCAAACACCGACGCGAATCAGGTAATCGTAACCGACGAAGAATTCAACGTTCGCCTTGTCATCGATACCTTTACCAACAAATTCGGCGTTCCTGATGCACTTAACACTCCCAGCGGCATTTTCGTAAACGAAGATGAAATTTTCGTAGCAGATACCGGCAACTCCCGTATCGTAGTTTTCGATAAGCTCGGTAATTTCGTCGATATCGTTCCCGAGCCTGCAAGTGAAGTGCTTCCCGAAAACAGCGTATATCAGCCTGTTGCAGTCGCAGTTGACCAAGCGGGAAGAATTTACGTTGTATCTTCGACCACCAACTACGGTGTAATCTCTCTTAACCGTGACGGCTCGTTCAACGGCTTTATCGGTCCTCAGAAGGTTACATATAACGCTCTTGAATATTTCTTGAGACTCTTCAAGACCGCGGAACAGATCGCGGCAAGTGAATCCGTCGTTTCTACCGAGTTTAATAACCTCTGTATCGATAAAGATGGCTTCATTTACGTAACCACCAACTCTATCGATGAAGCCTCGATGATCTCTGCTATTACCGGCAGAAGCAAGAGCGGCGACTATGCTCCCGTTAAAAAGCTTAACCCCAACGGCTCTGACGTTATGGTAAGAAACGGCTTCTGGCCTCCCAGCGGCGAAATCGACTTCCGCGGCGCGGCTACCACCGAATTCTCGGTTGCAGGTCCTTCCGCAGTTCTCGACGTTGCTCTCGGTCCGAACAACACTTGGAGTATTATCGACCAGAAGAGAAGTAGAGTATTCACCTACGACTCCAACGGTAACCTCCTTTATGCGTTCGGCGATAAGGGCAACCAGCTCGGTAACATTCAGAACCTCGTAGCTATCGATTATCAGGGCACTAATATGCTCCTTCTCGATAGAGCAAATAACTCTATTACCGTTTACAAGCGTACCGGCTATGGTGACCTCCTTGCCGACGCTATTCAGAACACCGAAGACAAACAGTACGAAAAGGCTGTTGACTTCTACATTAACATTCTTCAGCGCAATAACAACTATGATACCGCATATATCGGTATTGCACAGAGCTTGTATCGCGACGGCGAATACGTTCAGGCAATGAAGTATTTCAGACTCGCGTACAACACCGAAGACTATTCCGAAGCTTATCAGGCTTACCGTAAGGAATGGATGGAACAGTACCTCTGGGTAATTCCTCTCGTTCTCTTTGTGGTTATCTTCGGCTTGATGAAATTCTTCAAATTTGCCAACAAGGTAAATAAGAAGGGACAAAAGATTAAAGAAAAGCGTACCTTCGGCGAAGAAATTCTTTACGGCTTCCATATAATCTTCCACCCGTTCGACGGTTTCTGGGATCTTAAGCACGAAAAACGCGGCTCTGTTCGCGGTGCAACCTTCTGGCTTGCAATCGCTGCTATCACCTTCGTATATCAGTCTGCGGGCCTTAGCTACCTTAAGAATCCCCAAGGCGGCGGAATGGGCTACTTTATGTCTATCATTTCGATCGTATCTCCCGTAATGCTCTGGGTTGTAGCTAACTGGTGTATCACCACTCTGTTCGAAGGCGAAGGTAGCTTCAAGGACGTTTATATAGCAACCTGCTATTCTCTCGTTCCTCTGCCTATGCTTATCATCCCCGCAGTTATGCTTACCAATATAATGACCGTTTCCGAAATGGCGATCTACGATATGATGATCAGCTTCGCGTTCATCTGGTTCGGTATGCTCGTATTCTTCGGTATGATGGTAACGCACGACTATACTCTCGGCAAAAACTTTATCACCGCAATCGTTTCGATTATCGGTGTTGCATTCATCGTATTTATCGCAGGCTTGTTCTCGACTCTCGTTGCAAAGGTATTCACCTTCTTCTATAATATCTACATCGAGTTGTCATACAGATGGTCATAGAAAGGAGTGTAATTAATTATGAAAAATAAATTTATCAAGTTGCTTGCACTCTCTTTGTGTGCCTTTATGTTGCTTGGCTCTTTCAGTTGCCTTTCCGTTCTCGCAGAAGATTCCTCTACCGAAGAATCCGAAATGGAATGGGAAGATATCTGGAAGGAAATCAAACAACCTGCTTACACAAGCACCGGTTTTACCTCTGTTAAAGAAAGAATTCTCGGCAGCGGCGAAATCGAACCTATGCAGCTTTACAGCGTTATCGACGGCTATGCATTCTACGGCGACGCTCTTACCGGCGAATTCATCTTCCTTGTTTTAAAGGATTCCACTCTTACCAAGGAAGCTATCCTTGAAAGCGGTACGATTCCCGAATACAGCGCGTTCTATTGCACCAACCCCTATAACGCAGGTGCTGCACAAGCAATCGGTCAGAGCAAAACAGCCGATGCTTCCGAAAAAGAAAAGCTTCTCTCTCAGATCATCATTAAGTATTCCGAAAACGATAAAGACTCTCAGATGAGCTCCTTTACTGACGGCGCTTCCAACCAGCAGATAATCGTAAAGAATATCCGCGGCGGCGTACGTGTAGAATACACTATCGGTCGTGAAGAAGTTATCTACCTTGTACCTCGTTTGATCAAAAAGGAAAAGCTTGAAGCTCTCCGTGATCAGGTTGACGAAAACTCTTTGTCCGCAAGAGATGCGAAGACCCTTATGGCGTTCTACACTCTTAAGGATATTAACGACAACACCCTTTCCGATAAGAGTAAGAAGGAAATGGAATCCACGTATCCCATTACCAAACAGTTTGCGGTTTACGTGTGCGAGCCCACAATCTCTACTCAGGAACTTTTAAGACTTGAAAAGCTCGTAAAGAGCTACACCAACTACGATTACGATACTCTTGAAGCGGACCACGCTGAAACCGAATACGTATCGAGCGACGATGTACCTCCTCTTTTCAAGCTTGCTCTCGAATACCGTGTAGACGGTGAAGAGATCACCATTCGTATCAATTCGGGTAACATCCGTTTTGACTCCTCTGTATATAAGCTTTCCGACGTTCTTATCCTTCCGTACGGCGGCGCGGGTGACGTTAATAACTCCGGTTATATGTTCTCTCCCGACGGCGCGGGCTCGTTGATCGATTTCTCCGATCTCAGCTCGCAGTTCACCAACTCGAACAGCCTCTACGGTCAGGACTACGCTTACCACACCATTACCGGTCAGAACAGAGAAGTTGCAAGACTTCCCGTATTCGGTGTATATCAGCGTGTCGAAAAGGACAGCAAGAGGGAAGAAGTAGTAGAAAAGCTTGACCCCGAAACCGGCGAGCCTATTTATGACGAAGACGGCAACGTTGTTACCGAAACTATTGAAGTTGACGTTCCTCTCGAAATCGCATACCTCGCGGTTATCGAAGAAGGCGACTCTCTCGCAAAGATCAACATCAACTACGGTGGTCCCGTTCATAACTACGCTTCTATCTACACCTCGTTTAACCCCCGTCCCAAGGACTCCTACGTTCTCGATGGCGGTATCTCTGCCGGTACCGACGCTATGTGGACCGTTGAATCCAAGCGTAAATACACCGGCGACTTCAAGCTCAGACTCTTCATTCTCGACGGTACCGAAGACGGCGATAAGCCCACTTCCGTATTCGACGCAGATAAATCCTACTCGGATATGGCAGCGGCGTACAGAAATTACCTCGTACGTACCGGCGTTCTCGCTCCCGTTGCTGATCTTGAAAGCAATATTCCTCTCTATCTCGAAACCCTTGGCACTATCGAATCCACCAAAGAAGTTTTCGGTATTCCCGTTGACACAATGGTGCCGTTGACTACCTTTGAAGATACCATTAATATCCTCGAAGAGCTCGAAGGACAAAATATCGATAACGTTAAGGTTAAGCTTAATGCTTGGATGAACGGCGGCGTTTATGGCGAAATCGCTACTTCGATCGAAATCGAAGACGTTCTCGGCGGCGAAGAAGGCTTCAAGGCACTCGTTGATTACGCAAAAGCTAATAACGTTACCTTGTTCCCCGATGTTGAACTTTCTATCGCATACCGCGATAAGGCGTTCGATGGCTTCGATTCCGATGAAGATATCGCAAAGACTATCGACGACCGTAAATCTCAGTACCAGACCTACGACCCCGTATGGCAGGGCTTCCTTACCAACGGCGGTTGGGTAATTTCTCCTTACTTTATGAACGAGCTTTACGCTTCGGCTTATGAAGATCTCAAGGATTTTAACGTTGGCGGTATTTCTGTCGGCTCGTTGGGTGAATTCCTTTCTTCCGACTTTAACACCGACAATCCTCTCACCAGAGAAGATTCCAAGGAACTTGTTATTCAGCTACTTCAGAAGATTGCTGAAAATAACGAAAAGGTTCTTGTAAACGCCGGTAACGAATACACTCTTCGTTATGCAACCGATATTCTCGAGCTTCCTCTCGATGACTCCAGACTTCTTTATTCCTATGCGACCGTTCCCTTTATGAGTATGGTTCTTCACGGATATAAAGAATATTCCGGTAAGGCGCTTAACCTTGCAGGTGACTACAACTATCAGCTTCTTAAAACTATCGAAAGCGGCGCTTCTCCCTACTTTGTAATTGTTGCTAACAATACTTCCGAGCTTAAGCAGTATCAGTACAGCGAGCTTGCACAGTATTATTCGGTTGGTTACAGAATTTGGTTTGAAGACATCGTTTCCGCATACAACACTATTAACACCGCACTTGCTGACGTTCAGAATTCCGTACTTATTAAGCACGATATTCTTTCCGATGACGGTAAGGTCGTTATGGCTAAGTATGAAAACGGTATTACGTTCTATGTGAACTACGGCGAAAAGGATTTCGAAGTTGAAGGCACCGAAATCGTTGTTCCCGTAGGCGGATACGTAAAACTCAACGCAAACGGCGAAATCGTAAATACTTGGAGGAGTGAACAATGAAAAAAGAAAACGCAATCAATGTTAATAACACTGCTCCTAACAGCAAAGTGAGCAAAAAGGAAAAAAGAAAGTCCCGCTCGCTTGATGTTCAGAAATCGAGAATGGGGTGGCTATTCATAGCCCCCTTCCTCATCGGTTTCCTGCTCATCTATCTTCCTATGATCGTAGAATCGATCAGATTTTCCTTCAGTGAAATCGACATCCAGCCCGGCGGCGGCTATAAGCTCGTAAACGTCGGCTGGGAAAACTACAGCTACGCGTTGTTGAAAGACCCGAGCTTCGTTACCACCCTCGGCGGCAGCTTGCTCGACCTTCTCTTCGACGTACCTGCAATCGTAATTTTCTCGCTCTTTATGGCAGTTCTTCTTAACCAGAAGATGCGCGGCAGAGCGATATTCAGAGCAATATTCTTTATTCCGGTTATCGTATCTACCGGTATCATTGAATCTATCGACCTTCAGAACACTCTTGCACAGAACATGGAGCAAATCACAGGTGGGGAAGGCGATATGGAAGGCTCAAATACGGGTGCTGAAATATTAAGCGTAATGGATATTAACCGACTCTTCGGTGGTATGCAGATAGGTGGCGGTATCGTTTCCTATGTTGTATCGCTCGTTAACGACGTTTATAACATCGTTAATAAGTCCGGTGTTCAGATGCTTATCTTCCTTGCAGGTCTTCAGTCTATTTCTCCCGCTATTTACGAATCCTGCCATATCGACGGTGCATCCTCTTGGGAAACTTTCTGGAAGATTACCTTCCCGATGATCTCACCGATGATTCTTGTAAATGCGATCTACACGGTTATCGACTCGTTTACATCTCAGTCGAACACGATTATGAAGTATATTTCCGATATATATTCCGGTCAGGACGGTACTGTACTTGCAACCGCAATGTCTTGGATATACTTCTTGATAGTAATATTGGCACTCGCGCTTGTTGCAGGTGTTCTCAGTGCTTACGTATTCTATCAAAGAAAAGACGTTTAAGGAAAGGAGAAGCAAATAATGGATACTTCCGCAATGACAAAAAAAGAGCTGAAGGAATATCAAAAACAGCTCAAGCGCGAAGAAGCGATAAAGAGAATAAAATCGCAGGAAAAAACACCCTTCCTTTTGCGTCTCCGCTACAAGTATTTAACTCTTTACTTCGCAAAGAAGCTTCTTTGGTCGTTGTTTAGATTTGTACTTCTTGTCGGTATTTCCTATATCATTCTTTTCCCCTACATTTCGAAGATCGCAGGTTCGTTTATGAGCCGTGACGACTTCACCAACACAATGGTTAAGCTCATTCCTATGAGTCCCACGCTCGATACCTATAAGGCTATCATTACAGATAACCGCTATTTCGAAGCATTGTTTAACACTACCGTGCTTTCGGTACTTTGCGGTATCTCGCAAACCTTGATCTGCTCGATCGTAGGTTACGGCTTTGCAAAGTTCAAGTTCAAGTTCAAGAAGATTATTTTCGTGTGCGTTATCTTCACCATGATCGTACCTCACGAAACCATTCAGCTTTCGATGTTTATGAAGTTCAGATATTTTGATATCTGGGGCATTTACGGCGGAATAAGCAATCTGTTCACAAACCTCGGCGATATATTCTCTCATCCCGACGGTATGGCGGCAGGTTATGCGGCACTTGAACAGGGCTTTATTGATACAGGTGTCGACCCCAACTTCTTCGATGTGTTATTCTCCAACTCGGCGGGTGACGTACACGCGATGGGTAATATGCTTAATAGCTATTGGCCGTTTGCTATTCTCTCGCTCACCGGTTTGGCGTTCAAGAACGGCTTGTTCATCTACATTATGCGTCAGTACTTCAACGGCGTACCCGATGAACTTGAAGAAGCAGCATACGTTGACGGCGCAGGTGTTATCAAGACCTTTGTAAGAATAATTCTTCCCATGGCTGTTCCGATGATGGTAACAATATTTATGTTCTCCTTCTCGTGGCAGTGGTCGGATACCTTCTACACCGGCTTGTTCTTCACCAGCACTAAATCCGCAATTCTTCTTCCCAACATCGTTAAGATTCCTACCTCTCTTGATACAAACTACGTTGCACAGCTCACTTACGAGACTGCAATTAGAAATACCTGCGGCATACTTATTCTTCTTCCGCTCGTTATTATCTATATGTTTGCTCAGAGAACTCTTATCGAAGGCGTTGAACGCAGCGGTATTACCGGTTAATATCATAGCAAATATTAAAACTGTCGCGGCAAATTTGTCGCGACAGTTTTCTTATTTTTGTTTGCTTTTAAATACAAAAGACCATATTAGCGAAAATAGCAAGGCTGCGCTGATTCCGCCTGCTGTACCTGCTAAACCGCCGTAAAGAATGCCGTAAATACCGTCCTTTTCTATCGCCTTTACAACTCCCTTTGCCAACGAAAAACCGAATCCCGTTAGCGGTATCGTTGCACCTGCAGAGGCGAATTCGGCAAACGGCTTATATACACCGATTCCTGCAAGTATGACACCCGTAACAACGTAGCCGGTTAATATTCTTGCGTTTGTAAGCTTTGTTTTGTCAAGTAATATTTGTGCAGGAATACATAGCGCACCGCCTATTAAAAATGCAATAAGATAGTTCATTTAGTCCTCCGTAGAAAAATGAATGGCGTGTGCAATAGCGGGAATTGTCTTTTTTTGAAAAACGCTGTTCGGATTCAATAATGCACCCGTGGCGATAACGAGAAGATTTTTGATTTTTTCTTCCTCGAATAATCTGTAAAAATGGCCGCCAAGCACGCTCGCAACACAACCGCAACCCGATCCGCCCGCATGTGTATCTTGCTTATTCTTGTCGTAAATCAAAATTCCACAATCGGTAAAGCGTTTGCCTAAATTAATATTATCAAGCGCAAGCATTTCGCAGGCAATAGAATGACCTTCGTGGCCAAGATCGCCCGTGGAAATAATGTCAAAATCCTCGGGAGATATTTTTTTATCTTTAAAAAATCGTTCAATAGTGTCTACAGCTGCGCAAGCCATCGCCGCACCCATATTGTTTGCATCGGTTACACCTTTATCGATAATTCTGCCGATAACCGCGCTCTTGATTTTTATCTTTGAATTCTTGTCTGATATTAAAAACGCACCTGTTCCCGTTACCGTGTTTTGCGCCGTGGGTGTTCGCGTGCTTCCGTATTCAAGAGGGAAGCGGTATTGCCTTTCTGCGGAACAAAAGTGCGAAGAAGCAACACCTATGGCATTTTTAATATATCCGCCGTCTATAAACGCAGAAGCACAGATAATGGATTCAATCGCCGTTGTACATGCGCCGTAAATGCCCAAATAGGGAATGTTTGACTGCGCTATTGCATAGCTCGTAACAGTACATTGGTTAATAAGATCGCCACCCACGATAAGATCAATATCATCGGTCGCGAGCTGTGATTTGGCAAGTAAAATGTTAATGTTTCGCCTTATCATTTCACTTTCGGCATCTTCAAAGCTTTTGCAACCAAAATATTCGTCCTTTTCGTATGCGTCGAAACGGCCGTATAACGGTCCTTCGTATTCTTTTTTTCCAACGGTCGAAGCGGCGTTACTCAAAAAGACGTTTTTGAAATAAATATGCCCGTTTTTCAAAGTTAACCCTCACATAACAAATATATAATATAATATTCCGTATATAATCGAAGCCGTAGCACCATATACTATAACCGGCCCTGCAATAGTAAACATTTTCGTAGCTACGCCGGTTACATAACCCTCGCTTTTTGCTTCGATCGCAGGCGATGCCACAGAGTTTGCAAATCCGCTTATCGGCACAAGCGCGCCGCCTCCGCCAAAACGTGCAATTTTATCGAACACTCCGATTCCTGTAAGAAGCCCCGATATGAATATAATCGAAATAGAGGCATAAATTAACGCATTTTCCTTGTCGCCCGTAAAATATAAAAATATCTCTGATAATATTTCACCGATAAGACATATTGTTCCGCCTACAAGGAAGGCTTTGAAGCAATTAAGCAAACAGGGAGAGCGCTCGGCGCGTTTTTGCACGTAATCGTTATATTGTTTGTTTGTCATAATTCTTTCCTTTTCTTTTTAATATATTTTTTGTGTTAATGTCAAAAATATACTATCTCTCTTGACATATTTGAATATTTTGATATAATGTTAATTTAGAATGGAGTGTTAATTTTGAAAATTCCTGTAGTTAAAAACAAATACAAGCTCCCCGAAAGCATACGCTCGGTATTACGTGAAAGTGCCGAAAAATATGGCGATAAGGTTGTTTATAAGTATTTCAACAGCAAAAACGAAGTTCTCGAAATGACATACAAACAGCTGTATTCTACCTATAATTTTGTAGGTGCGTCTATATGCTCGTTGGGACTTCAAAAAGCAAAAATAGCAATACTTTCAGAAAATCGTCCCGAATGGATAATCGCATACTCTGCTATTATTGGTAGCGGCTCTGTTGTAATTCCGCTCGATAAAGAATTGATGGACCCGCAAATCGAAGGATTTTTATATACCTCCGAAAGCGAAGCGGTTTTCTGTTCCGGTAAGTTTGCCGAAAAAGTAAAAAATATGAATTTGCCTAATCTCAAATTCATAATCGACTTCGATAGCATAGGTGCTCCCGACAAGCGTTATATCCCTTATAGTAAGCTTGTTTCCGACGGTGCGCGCCTTTCTGCTGACGGCTATGCTAAATTCAAACAAAGCCGCTACGACAGCTCTAAGATGAGCGCGCTTATATTTACATCGGGTACAACCGGTACAAGCAAAGGCGTTATGCTTTCCGAGGATAATATTCTTACGGCACTTAACGCCGCTTCGAATATGATCGATATTAAGAGCGATAACGTATTATTAAGTGTTCTGCCGATGCACCATACCTACGAAACAACGGCAGGTCAGCTAACTGCATTACGCCTTGGTGTAACCGTTTGTATTAACAATAGCCTTAAATACGTAATGCGTAATATGAAGCTGTTTAAGCCCACTACAATGGTCGTTGTTCCGCTTTACGTTACAACTATACGCAAAAAAATTTCCGATGAGATTCGCAACCGTAACAAAGAGAAGGTTGTAAGTGCCGGCGTTAAGGCAACCAAGGCACTACGCAAGATCGGTCTCGATACTCGCGGTATCGTATTCTCCGAAGTGCTAACCGCTCTCGGCGGAAGACTTAAAACCATCATTTGCGGCGGCGCTGCGACAAACCCCGATGATATTAAGTGGTTCGAGGATATCGGAATTAACGTATTTCAGGGCTACGGCATTACCGAATGCTCGCCTCTCGTTGCTGTAAATCCCATGGTTAACGTTCATTACGATTCTGTTGGCCTTCCCATTCCGGGAAGCAGAGTTAAAATCATTTCTGATGAATCGGGCGCAGAAATCGACCTTCCCAATGGTGAAATCGGCGAAATCTGCGTTAAAGGCGGCCACGTAATGCTTGGCTATTATAATAACGAAGAGGCAACAGCCGCGGCTTTCACCGAAGAAGGTTATTTCCGCACCGGCGACTACGGTTATATGGATGACGACGGTTATCTTTATATCACAGGCAGAAAGAAAAATATTATAATTCTCGATAACGGCAAAAATGTATATCCGGAAGAAATTGAAGAGTATCTTGAGCGCGTCGAGGTTATTAAAGAATGCGTTGTAATCGGTAGGGAAAACGCAGGCGGCGAAGTTGTAATAACTGCATTGATTTATCCCGATTATGATATGTTCAAGGGCTGCGATGAAGCCGAAATTATCGAAAAAATGCGTTCCGAGGTAGCAAAGATTAATAAAATGCTTCCTACCTTCAAGCAGATACGCAACATTGAAATCAAAAAGACAGAGTTCGAAAAAACTACAACCAAAAAAATAATAAGATATAAACTTTCTTAAAGAGGTATTTTATGCTTAACCAACTTAAAAATTTACTTGTAGAAGAAATGGACATCAATCCTGAACTTATCACTCCCGAAGCAGAGCTTATGAACGACCTTGGCTTCAACTCTCTTGAGCTTGCCGATTTGGTTGTTCTCTGCGAAGAAAAGTTCAATATTATTTTTGATGAAAGCGCGCTTCCTACCTTGCTTACGGTTGGAGACGTAGTTGCTTATCTCGAAGCGAATGCATAAATTTTCAAAGCGCTTTGCCGAGGCAGGGCGCTTTATTTTTAATTAAGGAGCTTTTATGCCTAACATTCTCGTATGTGAAGACGATTTGTCTTTAAATAAACTTATGTGTAAGGTTTTGGAGAAAAACGGTCACACAATCTATTCCGCACACGACGGCGAAGAAGCACTTGTTGTAATCGATACAACGCATATTGACCTTATCGTAACCGACGTAATGCTTCCAAAGCTCGATGGCTTTGAATTATTGGAAACTATTAGAAGCGTTAATAAAAGCATTCCCGTTTTGCTTGTAACCGCTCGCGGTAGCTTTAATGATAAATCAAAGGGCTTTAATCTTGGTGCAGACGACTATATGGTAAAGCCTATTGATATTAACGAGCTTACTTTGAGAGTAAATGCGCTACTGCGACGCAGTAAAATAGCAAACGAGCGACGTCTTATAATAGGCGATACCGTTCTCGACAGCGAAGCATATACGGTAACGGTTAACGATGAAACCGTTACGCTTCCGCAAAAAGAATTCCTGCTTCTGTTTAAGCTGTTGTCGTATCCCGATCGTGTTTTTACGCGTTTCGAGATAATGGACGAAATTTGGGGCTATGAATCGGAAAGTGATGAAAAAACCATTAACGTTCATATAAGCAAGCTTAGAAGCCGATACGAGGACAATAAGGACTTTTCGATCGAAACCGTGAGAGGCATAGGCTATAAGGCGGTGCTTAAATGAAAAGCAAAACCAGATTTCATTTTAAAAGAAAAATAAAAAAAGTACGCGAAAAAACCTCGATGGTTGCGTATCTTACACTTTTTATATTTGTAATCAGCTTCGTTACGGCAGCGTTGCTTATATGCCTGTATTTGTTTTTTGTAAAAATCAACCTGATTTCAGAGCTACATATAATGTGGTCTGTCGTAATACTTTTTTTCTGCAGTATAGCGATATCCACAAGTCTTGTACGCGGTTTAGGTAACAGAATTCTTTTTCGGAGCTTGCGTCAAATTATAGACGCTTCAAAGGCTGTCGCAAACGGAGACTTTACTCAAAGGCTTGAAGCACCCCGTGAAAAAGAGGTTGCGGAAATTTGCGAAAGCTTTAACGAAATGGTAGATAAATTAGGCAATAACGAGCTTCTTGCACGAGATTTTGTTTCAAACGTATCACACCAATTCAAAACTCCCATTTCCTCGATTCACGGTTACGCACAGCTTCTCGAAAGCAACGACCTTACCGATGAAGAAAGAAACGAATATATAAAAATAATAAAGGAAAAATCAATCGCTCTTTCCGAGCTAATAAATGATATTTTAGTGCTTTCAAGATTAGAGCATACAAGTATGGCTATTCCAAAAGAACTATTTTCTGTTGATGAACAGTTAAGAAAGTGCGTTCTTACAATGGAGGATATGCTTTCTGAAAAGGAAATGAATACCGTTCTTGAGCTTCAGTCCGTAAAATACCTCGGTTGTAAAGATCTTTTGTCTGAGGTATGGAACAATTTGCTCGAAAACGCTATAAAATTCAGCGAAACAGGTGGCACTATAACCGTTATCCTCGAATGTGATTTCGATAACGTGAAGGTTATCGTGCGTGATAACGGCATCGGCATGAACGCAGAAACGAAGGATAGAATGTACGATAAGTTTTATCGCGGTAAAGAAGTTTATAACCGTCCGGGTAGCGGGCTTGGTATGGCTTTGGTAAAAAATATAATATCCAAGCACGGCGGAAATATTTCTGTTAAAAGTGAGGTCGGAAAGGGTAGTGAGTTTACCGTACTCTTGCCTCTTATATGAAAAATTCATAAAAAGTAGTGACAAAACAGTTTTCCTATGTTATAATAACAAAAAAATGAAAAGAGAAGGTATTATGAAGAAAATAGCATTTCTTTTAGCACTTCTGCTTGCTTTTTCGGTTTTTGCAACAGCTTGTAAAAACGAAGGTGGCGAAACATCGGATCTTTCCGCTGATTCTTCGGCAGAATCTTCTGCAACCGTAGATGAAAACGTTGTAAGAACCGGTATAGCAGTAAGCGAAAATCCCTATCAAACAACTGTATCCACCGGTGCATCCTATACCACTTCGATTGCGACCGGTGAATCTTATCCCGATACTTACGGCACCGAGTTGACCGACGGTATCCGTACCTCCGCTGCTTCAAGCAATTACAGCGACGAAGCGCTTTCCGGCTACGCCGCAAGCTCTGGTAGAGCAAGGATAATAGTCGACCTTGGCTACGTGTGCGATAAGCTCTATTCGTTCAAGGTGGGCTATCTTTCTACTACTAACGCAGGTATTGACGCACCCGCTTCGTTAGCTGTTCACGTGTCTATCGACGGTAAAAAGTGGGATAACCTCGGTTTGCTCAAAAAGCCGGACTTCGTTGAAGATACAATGCAGGAAGCAGAGCTTCGTCTTGATGAATATGTAAGAGCGCGCTATATTCGTTTCTACATAAGTGCTGCAGCAGCATGGATGTTCATTGATGAAGTCGAAGCTATCGCAGATGTCGACGGCTCCTCTGCAAATGTTGAATATCTCGAATCGGTTAATTCTGCATATCAACAGCTTGGCGCTGTCGCTAAGCCCGCAGGTATTAACGAAATCGATCGTTCTCTTTCCAAGGTTTTAATATCCAAAGATAAATCCTATAAGGTTGAAGGTGCACAGAACGACAACTTTAAGGATAGCGGTAAAATGCTTACCGACGGCAATCTTAGCGGTTTTTACGAAGGAAAAACTTGGGTTGGCTTCAATGGCGGAAGCGATGCAAAGGTTACGGTAGATCTCGGTGAAGATGTCGACGATATAGCCGTTATCGAAGCTTCGTTCTATACCAATACCGCTGTCAAGCTTTACCTTCCCGTAGCATTAAAGATTGCTGCTGTCACCAATGATGGCACAAGAACAGAGCTTGCCGTGCTCTATGCAAATACAACCATTACAAACGGCAATTTCGTTTTCGCACTTCCTCTTTCCAAAACGATTAAGGCCAGATATATCGAATTTACGATGGTTGCTACTGAAAGCAATATGTATCTTGTAGAGGAATTCGGTGTATATGCCTACCGCAAGGCACCTTCTTCCGAGTTATATCCCGACGTTGTTCTCGAAGACAACGCAACAGAATGGGGAAGTGAAGCAAGTAAAGAATACACTAACCTCATCGCAAATAAAACACAACAGATTATTTCTGCTGGCGACCCCGGTAAGGAATATTACGATGATAACACAAGCGTTACCTCTACACTTATGACCGACGGTCAAAAGAGCACTAATACCGACATTCACAACGGTAAGTTCTTTAAATTCTCCAACGGTGGCGGACGCGTGCTTATATACGATCTCGAGCATATCTCCGCGGTCGATAAATTTACCGCAAGCTTCACCCAAAACATCGGTTGGGCTGTGAAAGCACCTTCTACTATTCAGGTTTGCGTTTCTATCGACGGAAGCAACTGGTATGAAGTTGGCGTAATGGAAAAAGAAGGAACTGCCGAAAACGCCCTTTACCCCTATTCGCTTAAGCTTTCGGGTAAAGTAAAGGCTCGCTATGTACTGTTCAACTTCGCTGTTGGTGCTTGGGCTGGATGTGATGAAATCGAAGTATTTGGCACAAAGAGCGTTTCGGGTGCGTCTGAGCCCACCAAGTACGAAAATATTTCTCTCCTCGAAAACAAGCGCAAAGAGCCTTCCGTAGACCTTCTCGGCGGCACAAAGGACCTCTGCTTGCTTTATCAGAATGCTGATAGAGCTTACAGCGTTGAAGACCTTATTCCTTACCTCGCTTATGTTGACGAAAACGGAGAGCAGAAGGATACAATGTTCGATAGCTTCCTCTTCCTCTTCATCGGCGATTTCCCCGTAGGCGGCGGTCAGGCTCACCGAAATGGTACTAAAGCCGGTTGGGAATGGGCGCTTGAAGATGCTTTCAAGGACGGTCAGAATCTTAAAGCTATGGAAGAAGCTGCAGGTCAGGTAAAAGAAAATCTCGGACTTGCGGAAGACTTTAAATATAAGGTATCTCTTACACTTTACTATCCTTCGTTAGGTATTACGAATTTCGGCGATGTTGATGGCGACGGTGTTACAGAAAACCTCAATAATCTCGATGATCGCTTCAAGGTAATGGAATGGTATATTAAGCTCATTCGCGATACCTTTGATGCACAAAACTTCCAGAATATCGAACTCGTTGGCTACTATTGGTTCCACGAAGCAATAGAGAGCGAGGATTATGATAGTGTCGAGCTTCTTAATGAGGTTGCAGATCTTGTTCATAAGCAGAAGTGCGATTTCTTCTGGATTCCTTACTTCACTGCAAATGGTTATGACGCTTGGGCAGAATACGGCTTTGACGTTGCTGTTATGCAGCCCAACTATGTGTTTGAGCTCGAAACACCCTATTCGAACGTTACCAACTGTGCTAACCTTACAAAGCTATACGGTATGGGTATCGAAATGGAAGTTTGCTCCGATGCTATCAATAACCTGAATTACTTCAAAAAGTATATGCAGTATGTTGCAGGTGGCGTCGAATACGGATATATGACCGACTGTATCGTAATGTACTATCAGGGTGTAACCGATTTCCGCGATGCTTGCAATTCGAAATCGAAAATGGGTAGAATGGTTTACGATGCAACCTACCACTTCATTAAAGAAGATTTGCAGTATAAGCCCGATGCTATTGATAAAATTTCTATTACCGCTACCAAGGATACTCCCTGCAACGGCAAGATAGAGTTTACCAACGATAACCTTCGTATGCTTTCGATAGATGAAATGCCCGAACACGGTACCGTTACGCTTAACGCTGACGGCTCATTCACCTATTACCCCGAAAAGGGCTTCACCGGTGAAGTAACCTTCACTTATATTTACAGCGAATATCTCGGCTGGTCCGATCCCTGTGAAGTTACTATTACAGTTCAATAAACCCTAAAAACAAAAGAGAGCGTTACGCTCTCTTTTGTAAATTATAAAGAAGGTATTGTATGATAATCATTCTATTTAAAACGTTAATTGATGTCGAGATACCAACAAATAACATCTCAAACTAGATAATAGAAATTATATGTATAACATTAAAATGGTTTTAAAAGACTTAAGTTTTGCTTTCTCCCTAAAAATTTTGAGTGAAATATATTACGAATAGGTTGTTTTGTTGTTAATAATATTATATAATAAGTTAATAGAATTTTATTATCGAGGATTGAAATGTTGCTTTTGTCTATAGGAATATATTCAGCTTTAATTTTATTAGTATTTATCGGTTCTAAAATATATTGTAAAGATTTTAACGAAGGATATTTAAGCCTAAATAATACAAATTTGTCTAAAGCTATTTGTGCTTGGTTAGTTGTTCTTCATCACATAACAAACGAAATAGAATGTGGTGTGCTATTATTTCCTTTTAGAATGATCGGTTTTCTTATTGTAGCAGTATTTTTCTTTCTTTCCGGATTTGGAATAACAATTTCTAAAAATACAAAGTCTGGCTATCTCAAATCGTTTTTCAAAAAAAGAATGTCAAGTATATTGTTGCAATATTCATTGGCAGTATTAGTCTATAGTTTTTACTATCTTTTTAAGTATAATAAAATAATTGGCATTAAAGAAATATTTCTTCAATTTATTTCCGAAGATGTGATTGTTAGAAATTCATGGTTCGTTATTGTTATTATTTATTTGTATTTGATATTTTGGGTTTGTTTTAAATTTATTAAGTCTTCAATAACAGCTAAAATTATCTTTTACTTATTAATGCTTGTTATTGTTAGCGGAACATATTTGCCGCATTGGAGCCCATCGTTAATTGCGTTTGTTATGGGGTGTGTTTTTGCAGAGTACAAATCAGTCTTTGATAAATTTTTTAAACATAGGTTGCCAATCGCGATAGTTACGTTATTTTCTTTTATTATAGTATTTCTTTTGCGTTCAAAAACAAATGGTAATTTATCTATTGTATTGAGTATATTATCAGCAGCTTTGTTTGTGGCACTGTTTGTGTCTATATTATCTATGATTAGTTTAGAAAATAAA